>JASGJB010000001.1:0-133684 GCA_049840895.1 Nibricoccus sp.
CCGAGGTTTTGCTCAAATCGGGCGAACCCGAGGAGGCCGTTTCCCACTACGAAGCAGCCCTGCGTCTCGCCCCCGACGCCCACCAAACTCGCTACGTTCTGGCTAACACCCTCCTCCAGCTCGGCGAACTCGACAAGGCCATCCCGCAATACGAGCTGCTCATTAAAGCCGGCGCCCCGCCGCTCGCGGAATTACACAACGAACTCGCGATCATTTACGCCCAGAAGGGAAACTACGCACAAGCGCGGCGCATTTCGCCGAATGCCTTCGCCTGAATCCAAAACATTCCGGCGCCGCTGAAAATATCCGGCGCCTTCAGTAGTCCTCCGTCCACTGAATTGTTTCGTGCTCAACTCACCCGCCTGACCCGCCCAACTGCTCATAATCTTTCGATAAGCTACGACGCGTTATGCTCTGTCCATTTATCGGAACCTTCATTTCCCCTTTCCCAGTCGCCTCACCATGTGCTCTCACCGCTACCTCCTTCTAAAATCAGCGCTCCCCGCGTTTTTGATCGCAGCGTCCGCTCATTCCGCCGCTCCGCTCAAAGTCGATTTCAGTATTCCCGGTCGCAGTGACTCCATCGCTCCCAACTTCACGCAATGGGCGCTCAAAAACGGCGAATCCGACCAACAGGAATTCTCGGGAATACGCTTCACGCTCGCGCGCCATGGCAGTGTCGGCAAGGGGCTCACCAGCACATGGTGGAAGTCCGGCGCGATTCCCGGAAGCCGCATGGCCGTGGATGGTGTCACTGTGGACAATGGCGACGCAGGCGGCGCGATCGAACTCCGCATCAGCGGCCTGTCTCCGGGCCCGCATAGTCTCGTCAGCTATCACAACATTTCCGAAAATGACTCCAAGGCCCCCGATGGAAAAATCGACATCACCGTCGACGGAACAGCTGAGGTTTCCGGGCTCCTTCCCTCCCGCAATGCGACCGATGAATCCGCCGCTTTCGCCTTTCTGACGTTCACCGCCAGCCCAGGCAAAGACGTTGTCATTGTCTTTCAGCCTTCATCGGCAGCAGCAGACCCATCTGCAAAACGCCGCAACGTCATTCTCAACGGTTTCGAGCTCGATGTCTCCGATCCCGCAAAACGTGCCCGCCAGCCTTCGCCCGCTCACGGTGACTACCACGCCGACGCCGACTCCGCGCCGCTCACACTTTCCTGGAAATCACCTGAGTCAGCCGCAACGCATCACGTCTACTTCGGTACCGACCGCGATTCCGTCGCGACCGCGACGCCAAAATCCCCCGAATATCGCGGTCCGGTTTCCACGCTTTCCTTTGCGCCTGGTGCGCTCAGCCCGCTCCAGACTTACTTCTGGCGTATCGACGAATCCGATGCACAAGGCGTCGTCACGCCGGGCGATGTCTGGTCGTTTCAACCACGCCGCACCGCCTTCCCTGGCGCCGAGGGCTATGGTCGCTTTGCCATCGGTGGGCGTGGCGGTCGCGTGATCGAGGTCACCAACCTCAACGACTCCGGTCCTGGATCCCTCCGCGCCGCCGTCGAGGCCGACGGTCCGCGCACCGTCGTCTTTGCCGTCTCCGGTCTCATCACGCTCGAGAGCAAGCTCCCCGTACGAAACCCGTTTATCACCATCGCCGGCCAGACCGCACCCGGCAAAGGCATCACCATCCGCAAATACAATCTCGGTTTGCTCGGCGCCAACGACGCCATCATCCGCCACATTCGCGTCCGCCCCGGCAATATCGCGGGCATCACACTCGACGGCATGGGCATGGCCGGCTCCGACAACGCCATCTTTGACCACTGCTCCATCAGCTGGACCATCGACGAGGCCTTCAGCTCCCGCGGCGCGAAAAACATCACCCTCCAGCGCACACTCATCTCCGAGGCACTCAACGCCGCCGGCCACAAAAACTACGAGCCCGGCAAGCCCCATGGCTACGCCGCCTCCATCGGCGGTGATACCGGCAGCTTCCACCACAATCTTCTGGCCCATAACTACGGCCGCAACTGGTCGCTCGCCGGAGGCCTCGGCGCCGGAGGGCAGTTCACGGGCCGCCTGGATCTCACCAACAATGTCGTCTATAACTGGGGCCACCGTGCCACCGACGGCGGCGCTCACGAGGTCAACTTCGTGAACAATTACTACAAACCCGGCGCCTCGACCGATTTCTTCTACGCTCTCAATGCCCAGTACGGCGGCTTCCCGGGAACTCAGCGCTACTACTTCGCAGGAAATGTCATGCCCGGCAAATTCGACGAGAAATCCCAGAAGAAAGGCCGCATGGTCAGCACGGAACGCGGCGCAAAAATGCCCACGTACGAAGTCTACGTCGACCAGCCCTTCTTCCCGTCCTACGTCACCACTCAATCCGCACGCGCCGCCTACAAGGTCGTCCTCTCGGACGTCGGCGCCAACGCTCCACAGCTTGACGATCACGATCGCCGGGTGATCGGCGAAACGCTCAAGGGCACGTACACCTACAAGGGCAGCAAGACCGGCCTCGCCGGCATGCCCGACACCCAGGATGACGTCGGCGGCTGGGAAAACTATCCCGAGGTTCGCCGCTCGGAAACCTGGGATACCGATCACGACGGGCTGCCCGACTGGTGGGAAAAACTCCATGGCACCAATCCTTCGTCACCCGCCGGCAACTATAGCGACGCCAACGCCGACCGCGACGGCAACGGCTTCACGGATCTGGAAGACTATCTCGCCTGGATGGCCACTCCGCGCACAGCCATCGGTGTTGATCAACCTTTCGATCTCGTCCTCGCTCCGCTGACCGAAGGCTTCACAGAAAAACCCGTCTTCACCGCCGCAGGCGCTCAAAACGGCACCGTCGTCATTCTAGCCGATGGCAAGACAGCCCGCTTCACGCCTGCATCCGGTTTCAGCGGTCTGGCGAGCTTCGCCTTCACGGTCACCGATGCGGAGGGCGATTCTTTGACGCGAACCATCAATCTCCTCGTACAATAATACACGCGCTCCTTCCCGGCGGCGGCGCCACACCGATAGCCAGCCATACGATCGCCCATGTTTTCCTTCCAAAAAAAAATCGCCGCTCTTCTCCTTTGCGCTCTGGCGTCGCTCGCCGCTTCTCGCGTCGTTGCCGCGCCCACTCCCCTCGTTCTCTGGTACGAGCAGCCGGCCGGAAAATGGACTGAGGCGCTGCCCATCGGCAACGGCCGCATGGGGGCCATGGTTTTCGGCAATCCCGCCGAGGAACGCATCCAGTACAACGAGGACACGCTCTGGACCGGCAAACCACACGACTACGCGCGTCCCAACGCGGTGCAGTATCTGCCTGCCATCCGTCAGGCGATCGCCGCCAATAATTCCAAGGAAGCCCACGCCATCGCCAAAGCCAACTTCCTCGGCGATCCTGTGCGGCAAAAAGCGTATCAGCCTTTCGGCGACCTGCGGCTGAGTTTTTCCGGCCACCAGCTGGCCACCAACTACCGTCGTGAACTCGATCTCAACACTGGAGTCGCCCTCACCCGCTACCGCCTTGGCGAAACCACTTACACCCGCGAGGTGTTCGCCAGCTATCCCGCCCAGGCAATCGTCATCCGACTAACTGCGGACAAACCCGGCAGCATCAACTTCACTCTGCGCTCCGACAGCCCTCACAAATCCGCCACCACACGCCTCGTCGGCGCCGACACGCTCGCCCTGGCCGGCCAGATTGCCTCGGACGGCCTGCGCTTCGAATCACGGGTCCGTCTCGTCGCCAGCGGCGGTTCCACCGAAGCCTCCGACAACAAGATCGTCGTTAAAAACGCTGACAGCGCACTGCTGGTCCTCGTCGCTGCCACGAGCTTCAAAAACTACGAAGACATCTCCGCCGATCCCGCCGAACGTTGCGCGGCCTATCTTGCGCGCCTGGAAACCCAGTCGTTCGCTTCGTTGCTCAGCGCGCATCAGGCCGACTATCTCGAACTCTTCGGCCGCGTTTCGATCAACCTCGGTTCGACCGATGCCGCCGCTCTTCCGACCGATCAACGTCAGCGCCGTCTCAAAGAGAACGGTCTCGCAAGCGACCCCGCTCTCGCAGCCCTGCATTTTCAGTACGGACGCTATCTGCTCATCGGGAGCAGCCGTCCCGGTTCCCAGCCAGCCAATCTCCAGGGCGTCTGGAACGAGGAGATGAATCCGCCTTGGGAGGGCAAATTCACGACGAACATCAATTTCGAGATGAACTACTGGCCCGCCGAGCTCACCAATCTCAGCGAATGCCACCAACCGATGTTCGACTTGATCGACGATGTCGTGGTCAGCGGCCGTCGCACCGCCAAGGCCTACTACGGCGCGAGCGGTTGGGTGCTTCATCACAACACCGATCTCTGGCGTGCAACCGCCCCCGTGAACAACATCGACGGTGTCTGGCCCACCGGCGGAGCCTGGCTCTGCCAGCATTTGTGGGAGCACTATCTTTTCACAGGCGACCGCACGTTCCTCGCAAAGCGCGCCTACCCCGCGATGAAAGAGGCCGCACAATTTTTCGCCGACTTCCTCGTCAAGGATCCGAAGACCGGCTGGCTCGTCAGCACCCCGTCGTTCTCGCCCGAGCAGGGCACGCTCACCAGCGGCCCGACAATGGATCAACAACTCATCCGCGCGCTCTTCCGTTCCGTCATCGAGGCCGCGGCCATCCTCAACAACGATGCGGAATTCGCGGAGAAAATTGCCGTCCTCTACGCGCAACTCGCCCCCAACCAGATCGGCAAACACGGCCAGCTCCAGGAGTGGCTCGATGACGTCGACGTGCCGGACAACAATCATCGTCACATGTCACCGCTCTGGGCGCTTTATCCGGGCACCGACATCACTCCCGTTACTCCCGCAGTCTATGACGCGGCAAAAAAACTCCTCGCATGGCGCGGCGCGGGCTCGACCGGCTGGAGCTTCGCCTGGCGCATTCCACTGTGGGCGCGCGTCGGCGACGGCGACTACGCCTTCAGCCAGCTCGCCGGTCTTCTCCAGAAGCGCACGCTGCCCAATCTCTTCGATCTCTGCGGCCCGTTCCAGATCGACGGCAACTTTGGCGCCACGGCCGGCGTCGCCGAGATGCTGCTACAAAGCCACGACTTCACCTCGAGCGACAAATCCCTCCGCATCCTCGACCTGCTCCCCGCGCTTCCCAAGGCCTGGCCTACCGGCAGCATTTCCGGCCTCCGCGCCCGCGGCGGCTTCGAGATCGATCTCGAGTGGCAGGACGGCAGCCTTACGCGCGTCATCGTCCGCTCCCTGCTCGGCCAGCCCTGCCGCATCCGTTTCGGCCGCTTCAAAGAGGACATCGCGACGACCGCCGGCGTCACCTACATTCTCGACGGCCAGCTCAAGCGCCTCCGCTGATTTTCTAAACACTACCCTCTCCCATTTATTATGAACTCCTCTCGTTTCCTCACCACAGGCCTGCTCACCTCACTGCTTCTCGCCGGCTCCGTCTCAGCTATCGCTGCTGACAACACCAGTGCACCCGCCTCGGATGCCGCTGCCAAAAAAGACGCCGAGTACACCCAGGTTCTGGAAAAGCGCACCGCCCCGATGGTCGCCGCACTGGAGCTCGGAGATTCCACCAAGGCCACCCGCGTCCAGCAGCGCATCATCGCCCAATACAAGACACTCGCCGCCTGGCAGGAGTCCAACGAAGCCAGGCTGAAGGAGCTCAAAAAATCCAAGGACACCGAAGCCGCGAAACCCGAGATCGCAGCCATCTACGCCAAGCGTCGCGAAATCACCGACGCCTTCCTCGCCGATCTCGCGAAGGACCTGACGCCCGCCCAGGTCGACATCGTCAAAGACAAGATCACCGTGAACAAACTTCAGGTGACCTACGGAGCTTATCTCCAGCAGAATCCCACGCTCACCGAGGAACAGAAAAAGCAGATCCACACCTGGCTCACAGAGGCACGCGACGAGGCGGTCTCCGGAACCAGCATGGACGAAAAGTCGGAGATCTTCGGAAAGTACAAGGGACGCATAAACAACTACCTCTCCAAGCAGGGCCACGACCTCAAGAAGGCCGACGTCGAGTGGAAGGCCCGCCGCGACGCGGAGAAAAAGTAGCTCAGATCACCTGTCTTTCACGGCTTCTTAAAGCGCAGAGCTCCAGCTGAGTTTTTTACGCCTGCAAAAACACCTTGCCGCCGCCTGACTGTGGACGGTAACCAGTGGCCGTCTTCAACTTCAACGGCGTGCAGGCTATTTCGTCTGTGGCGGAGAGATCGTCGGCGACCATTTCTATGTAAGAAATTCCCCGGCCATTCGTCGCAGAGCGAGCGAGTCTACTCGCTGCTTACTCCTGCCTTCACATGCGTCGTTTTCTTCTTCGGGTCATCTTGTCGGCTGCCGCTGCCCTCTTGGGCATAGGTTTCTACTGGCTAATTCACAGTCCCCAAACCGGCCCTTCACAAATTACCCCCGTCGCTGCGATACCGACCTCCACAGCGCCTGCAGCTCCGGCCACGACGCCCGCCAGTTCTGTTTCCGCCGGAGCAGTAAATGCCTCTCCAATCCTCTGGAGTCCCGGAGCAGTCGTCAGGGTGGCATCGTCAACACTTTCGCCCACGCCCGGGTTGGCCATTTCCTCCCCAGCCATCGCCATCGACATCAGCCAGGCCCTGCAATGTCTGCCTGATTTAAAAAGGGGAGATCTCGTTTCTCTTCCGCTTCTTCACAACACACTCGTCAACGGCCGCGTCACCTACACCAAACGCTCGGCCTCCGGTGTACTCCGTGTCGCTGGCTCCATCGAAAATCAACCGGGCGCGAGCTTCTCCGTCGTGCTCGCAGACAGCACACTCTCCGGTCGCATTCTCCTTCCCGAAGCCCATCTTGCCTACACGGTGGAACCCGGACCCGCCGGACAGAGCTTGCTCAAGGAAAACGCCCTTTCCTCCATCATCTGCGATCCCCTCCCTCGCGCAGACATCCAGTTCTCACCCGCCGGCGCTTCAGGCGAGAGCACAGCGACCGCCAGCCGCCTTCCTGAGGAAGCTCCGCCAATTCACAGCAGCCGCCCTTCCGCCACCGCCGTCCTCTATCTCGATTTCGACGGCGAGGTCGTGACCGACCCGGACTGGAACGGCGGCAACTCAATCACCGCAGCACCCAGCCTGCTCTCCAACACCCAGATCACCGATGTCTGGAAACGCGTCGCGGAAGACTACGCCCCCTTCGACATCGACATCACCACGGATGTCACCCGCTACAACAACGCGCCCCCCGGCAAACGCATGCGATGCATCATCACACCCACATCCAACTGGTACAATAGCGGCCAGGCCGGCGGCGTCGCATACCTCGACAGCTTCGCCCGCGGCGACGATGACTTCACCTCCACCGTACCGTGCTGGGCGTTTGAACAAAATTACCAGGATGTCTCCAGCACCGCGCTGATCGTTTCACACGAGTTAGGTCATACCCTCGGCCTCAAACACGACGGACGTATATCTCCCGCCGATCCCTACTACGGCGGTCACAGCAACTGGGGCCCCATCATGGGCGCGCCCTACTATCAGAACGTCATCCAATGGAGCAAAGGTGAGTACGCCAGCACCAACAACACGGAGGACGACCTCGCCATCATTGCCGGAGCTGAAAACGGCTTTGGCTACATCGCGGACGACGTCGGGGACACCCGCGCCACGGCTGCTGCGGCCACGACCACGTCGACCACCCTCTCTGCAAACGGACTCATCTCAACCACCAGCGACATCGATTTCTTCTCGTTCACCGTCCCTGCATGCTCGCTCACGTTGACCGCGAGTTCGCCCAGTCCGTCCCCCAACCTCGACATCCGCCTGGAAGTCCAGGACAGCGCCGGTAACATCCTCGTCAGCGCCGATCCCTATGAACTCTCGGCATCTGCCGAGGTCGGCCTCTCCGCCGGCACCTACTACATCAAGATTGAAGGCGTCGGACGCGGAAACCCGCTGAGCGACGGCTACTCCGATTACGGCAGTCTGGGCCAGTACACGATCACTGGCACCATCGGAGCGCCGCAAGCGGCCCCTGTCATCACCACCCATCCCGCCACCCATACCGCCTACGAAGGCGAGTACCAAACGTCATTCAACGTCTCCGCCAGCGGCATGGGCACCCTCCGGTATCAATGGACCAAGGACGGCGTGGACCTTGTGGCATCCAGCCGCATTAGCAGCGTTCAATCGTCCTACCTCAGTATCACCAATCCCGTCGCGACCGACGCTGGCACATACCGTGTTCGCATCAGCAATCTCGGCGGCTCCGTCACTAGCAACCCTGCCGTCCTGACGATCAGCCCACCCCCTCCGCCAACGTTCAGCTATTCCCCGGCAGCCACCGCATCCGGCCTTGTCGGCGCCAGCACTAACTTCAGCGCCTACGCCTCTGGCATAGGCACCATCACCTATCAGTGGGAAAAAGACGGCGTCGCTTTGGTTAACGGCAACGGCATCAGCGGTGCCAATTCGACATACCTCACCATTGCTCCACTGGCTCTAACTCACTCAGGAGCGTATCGTCTGAAAGCCACCAACGTCGGCGGCAGCACCTTCACTACCACCAGTGTCCTGACCGTCTCCATGCCGCCCCTGCCGGTCGTCAGTACGAACCTCGCCGACTTTAATGTGATCGAGGGCCTTTCTCTCAGCTATTGGCAGGCCTATTTTACCGCCTCGGGCAACGTAACCTACCAGTGGTACAAAAACGGCCAGCCCATCGCCGGGGCCACGAGCAGCTACTACAGTATCTCCAGCATCCAGCCCTCTCACGCCGGCAAATACATCCTCGTCGCCACCAATGCCACTGGCTCCACCTCGAGCCGCGAAGCCACGCTCACAGTCATCCCGGCCGCGATGCCAATCATCACGCGCCAGCCGGCATCCACGCGCGTCTATGCCGAGAACACGCTGATCCTGTCCACTTTCGCGACAGGCCTGCCTGCTCCGACCTATCAGTGGAAACTCAACGGCGTAAACCTGCCAGGCAACACGTCCGCATCGCTCACCATCGCCAACATCCAGACCAGCCAGTCCGGAATCTATACGGTGACCGCTACGAACATTGCCGGCTCAGTCACAAGTAACCCCGCCACGGTCAGCGTGCTTTCACGCACATCCGGCGAAGCGCTCAATGTCCTTCCTCTCTCCAAATCGGTCGGTGCCGCCCGCATTGCCTACTCCCTCGCCATCACTGCCAACGGCCCCTGGACCGCGTCCAGCTCCGCCCGCTGGATATCGCTGAGCCAGACCAGCGGATACTTGAGCAAGGAAATCGAGATCACAGTCGCCCCCAACGCCAGCAATGCCTCTCGCACCGCGACCATCAACGTGAGCGGGTTCACGCACACTCTCACCCAAGCCGGCGCCAACGTCCCGGTTCGCGAAGCCTGGGGCATGGGGATCACCGACAACAACCAGCTCGGAACCAAACAACTTCTCAATTATTTTCCCCGCCCCGTTCTCACGGGCATCAAGGCGGTTTCCGCCGGCACCTACACCTCCTATTTTCTCAAAACCGACGGCACACTTCTGGGCATGGGATCCGGCAGCTCCGGCCAACTCGGCACCGGCAATTACAATGCCAGCTTCACGCCGGTGCAGATCGCGACCCAGGTCACTGCCGTGTCTGCATTTGGCAACCACATGCTCTTCCTGAAGGCAGATGGTACTCTTTGGGGCTGCGGCGAAGAATACTCCGGGGAACTCGGCAGCGGCTCCGCCTCCTACTCCGGCATTTCCACACCCCGGCAGATCGCAACCGGTGTGGCCTCCATGAGTATCGGCACCAGCCACAGCGCCTTCGTCAAAACCGACGGCTCCCTCTGGGGCGTGGGCAGCAATAACGGCGGCCGTCTCGGACTGGGGACCACTCTCGCGGTTGCCTACACACCCACCCAGATTCTGTCGGGCGGCGTCAAAGCCGTCTCCTGCGGAAACGTTCACACCTTGATTCTTAAAACCGACGGGACGCTCTGGGCCACCGGATACAACAACGTGGGCCAGCTCGGCACCGGCAATTACACCAACGCCTCCACCCCTCAACAGGTCGCCACGGGCGTCGCGTCGATCACCGCGGGTGTGAACGCCAGCATCTATGTCACCTCCGGCGGGGACCTTCGCGGCATGGGACAAAACAGTTACTACATGTTCGGCTCCAGCTCTCCGATCAACACGCCCGTCCTTGTTGCCAGCGGTGTCCAATCCGCTGCTCTCAACGAATTCCGACTCCTCTTCATCAAGACTGATGGGACGCTCTATGGCAAAGGCGACAACCCCGACGGCGCACTCGGCGACGGCTCCAGCGCAACCCGATCCTCTCCCATCCTCGTCGCCTCCTTGGTTTCCTCGGCTGCCACCTCGGGTTCCTACAGTCTTTTCGTTTCCACAGACGGCACCGCCTACGGCATGGGCAGCACTCTTTACGGCCAGCTCGGGACTGGTCCGTCCAACGGACAAACGCGCCCCATTCATCTCGCATCCAATATCGAGGCGGTCGCCGCCTGCGAAGCAGGCAGCTATCTGCTCGGCACCGACGGCTCGCTATTTGCCACCACCGGTACAGCCGGCACCAAAACCACGGCCTACGCCTCCAGTCCCACCGGCTGGCAAAAAATAGCCAGCGGCGTGAACCAGGTCGCGGCTGGCAGCATCCATGTCCTCGTCTCCAAATCCGGAGGCGCTGTCTACGGGGCAGGCAACAATTCCAACTACCAGATGCCCGGCGCTCCTGCAGCGACCATCACCCCGTCCTTCCTCAACCTCGGAATCTCCGCCCGTCAAATCGCCGCCATCGCCGACTCCACCCTGATCATAAAAGCCGATGACACCGTATGGGCCTCCGGCGACAACTCAGGCCGCTTCGGCAACGGCTCTTTGAACGATGTACAAATCTTCACCCAGATAGGCAGCAACATCGCCAGCCTGTCCGGCGGCAACAGCCACGTCCTCTATCTCAAGAAAGACGGCACCCTTCTCGCCTCCGGCGAAAGCTACTACGGGCAAAGTGGCCCCTATGTGTATGGGCCGCCCAGCTACAGCACAGCGGTCCTCACCCCCAACACACTTGCGACCGGCGTCATAGCCGCCGCAGCCGGCGGCTATCACTCCCTCTACCTCAAATCGGACAACACCCTCTGGGGCCTCGGGAACAATGATCAGTACCAACTCGGCGGGACCACCGGCGGCGCCATCACCACCGCCATCCAGATGGCCTCCGACGTGAAACAATTCGCCGGCGGCGGTTATTTCACCCTCTACACCAAATCCAGTGACGAGCTCTGGAGCCTCGGGAACAACAACTACGGCCAGCTCGGCCGCACCACCGCCTCCTACAGTTCAGGCACACCCGGCCGGGTTGCCGCCAACGTCGTGTCCGTGTCTGCCGGCAGTAACCACGCGCTCTTCATCGCCTCCGGAGACATCCGCCTCGACCCTCCTCCTGGCCCCACCGTGACCAGTTTCACTCCCGTTGCGCTCACACCAGGCACTTCGATCACGATCACCGGTACCAACCTCGCCAACACATCCCAGGTCCTTTTCAATGGCATTGAGACGGCCAGCTTCACTATCAACAGCGCCACGCAGATCAGCGCCATCGTCCCCGCGAATAGCGCCCTGTCCGCCGGCACCGTCAAACTCGCCACCTTCGACGGCATCGCGACCAGCACCGGCACCTTCACCGTGGCCTGGGCGCCCACAATCTCGACGCAGCCCGTAAACCAGTCTGTCACCAACGGCCGCGACACCACGTTCGCCACAGACGCGAGCGGCAATCCTGCCACGAGCTACCAATGGCAGGTTTCAACCGATAACGGGGCCACCTGGACCAACATCGCCAACGGCACCGGCTACAGCGGAGCCACCGGCGAAAAACTCACCGTCATCGGCGCTACCTCGGGAATGAACGGTTACCGCTACCGCTACAGCGCCACCAACTCGCTAGGCTCCGTCACCAGCAACGCGTTCACGCTCACCGTCACGCCCGTTCAGTTCCCCCGCCCCGTCAGCCTCGCCTTCGATGCCGCGGGAAGTCTCTACATCTCCGACGCCTCCGCTCACACCATTCAGAAACTTGCGGGTACCGAAGTATCCCCCTTCGCCGGCAGCGCTGGTTTGACCGGTGAAATCAACGGCACCGGAGAAGCCGCCCGCTTCAACGAGCCCCGCGGCCTCGCCTTCAACGCCGGCGGATTCTCCGTGGCCGACACCAGCAACGGCCTCGTACGCACGATCACCACCGCCGGATCTGTTGCCTCCCTCGCCGGCGCCTCCAGTCATCGCACGCACCAAGACGGCACCGGAGCCAACGGCTGGTTCGCCGGCCCGCGCGGTGTCGCGCGCGACAGTTCCGGCAATACCTTCGTCACCGACTCTACAAGCCACACGATTCGCAAGATCACCTCAAGCGGCGTGGTCACCACCATCGCCGGTTCGCCAGGACTCCACGGTATCGCTGACGGCATCGGCAGCATCGCACGGTTCAATGAACCGTCCGATATCGCCATCGACGCCGCAGGCGACCTCTACGTCGCCGATACCGCCAACCACACGATCCGCAAGATCACCCTCACTCCCGCAGTCTCCGTGAGCACAATCGCCGGTCTGCCAGAAACGCCCGGGGATTTCGACGGCACCAACTACGACGCTGCCTTCCGTTCGCCCGCCGGCCTCACAGTCGACAGCACAGGCAACATTTACGTCGCCGACACCGGCAACGCGCTCATCCGCAAAATC
Organism: Nibricoccus sp.; assembly: GCA_049840895.1. Lineage (GTDB taxonomy): Bacteria > Verrucomicrobiota > Verrucomicrobiia > Opitutales > Opitutaceae > Nibricoccus. Next base: position 12,702 of record JASGJB010000001.1, read on the forward strand.
ACGCCGGCAGGCGTCGTTTCCACCATTGCCGGCATGTCCGGTATCGAAGGTATGCGCGACGGCACCGCCCTGAATTCCTGGTTCCGGCAACCGGCCGACATCGCACGCTCGCCCGACGGCACACTCTACGTCGCCGACACCGGCAACGCAGCAATCCGTAAGATCGCAACCGACGGCACCGTCACCACGCTCAACCCAACACCAGTCACCACGCCCAGTCCCGGCACAGATGGCGGTGGCAGCACGCCGTCCACGCCCGCTGCCCCGGGTGGAGCCGGCGGTGGTGGAGGCGGCGGCGGAGCACCTAGCGTCTGGTTTCTCGGAGTACTCACGCTGCTCACAGCTATGCGCGTGCACCGATGCAGATGCGCTAAACGATAGTCGGCGCGTGAGGATCTCCTCGTGTCAGAATCCTACAGGAACCCATTGATATCGGCGCCACACACGCGCGAACCATCGGGATCACACATGCCCCGATACGCCCGCCGATGGCTCTCTGCAGCCGCCGGCAATTACCCGGCGCTTTCCGTTTCCGGTCGCATGAGATACAAGCAGTCGGCTTTATAACGCGCTCCTCAGACAAGCTCCCAACGTGCAAACCCCAGTTCCGGCTTCTATATTACCCTCAACCGGCGCCCCTCGTTTCCGCACTCGCTATCTCGTCACTCTCGCCGTCCTGCTCGGCGCCGTGATCGCCCGCTCCGGCATAGGCGCGCACTATCCGCATGATTGGATGCTGGAAAACGTCCTCGTCCTCGTCTTCACCGTTTTTCTAGCGGCCACTTTCCGCTACTTCCCGCTCTCGCTCGTCAGCTACACGCTGATCGTTCTCTTCCTCTGTTTCCATGAACTCGGCGCCCACTGGACATACGCCGAAGTCCCCTACAACGACTGGACCCGCTCTCTCTTCGGCACCTCGCTCAACGATCTGCTCGGACTCAAGCGCAACCACTTCGATCGCGCCGTCCACTTTCTCTACGGCTTCCTCCTCGCCTACCCGATCCGGGAAATGTTCGTCCGTATCGCCAACGTCCGTGGCTTCTGGGGCTATTTTCTTCCGCTCGATCTGACGATGAGCACCTCGATGCTTTTCGAACTTTTTGAATGGATCGCCGCCGTGACCTTCGGTGGTGATCTCGGCGAAGCCTACCTCGGCACGCAAGGAGATGTCTGGGATGCCCACAAAGACATGGCCATGGCCTCCCTCGGTGCGTTGATCGCGATGATCATCGTCGCCTTCATCAACAAACGCCACAACCGCGACTTCGCCCGGGACTTCGCCGAAAGCCTGCGCATCAAACGCGCCGCGCCGCTGGGCGAAGTGGAGCTGGCACGTCTCAAAAACACAGCTGAAAAGTAGAAAGCGTTTCCGCAACGCGCCGGAGCACCCCGCATACGCGACACACAAATCCGTGAATGACTGCCGGCAAAAAATCGCCCTCACCACACCGCTTCGTTTGCGCACGGCGTTTCTTTTTCCACTCCAGTCATCGCTCGCCCGCAAAGAAGTCCTCCAAGGAGGACTTCTCCTGCTGATTCCCGTCGTCGGATGGATTCTCAACATGGGCCACCGCATCGCGATGACTCATCGCATGCAGCACAGCCAGTCCGCGTGGCCCGCGTGGAATAACTATCCGTCTCTTTTCAAACACGGACTAGTCACATTTCTCGGGATGGTCGAATACCACGCCCCCGCTGTGATCTGCGAATTTTTCGCGTACCAGAACAAATCAACCGCATGGCACGTTGCCGCAGCCGTGCTATGGCTGCTGGCGACCATTGCCGTACCAGGATTCATGTCGCACTACTGCTACACGCTCGATCCACGCGAAGTGTTTGATCCGTTCAGGGCATTGCGCCGAGTATTCCAGGGAGGCCGGGCTTACTGGCATGCGTGGGCCATCGCCTTCGCTGCTCTGCTAGTATCATTGACCGGTTTACTAGCTTTCGGCGTGGGCTTCCTGATCACGAGTGTGTGGTTCTGGCAGGTCGCCGGATTTTCCTTTGCCACCGTTTTCACCCAGCATTTCGGACTGCATCCAGCCGCTCGCCAATCACCACCATCCTGATTTTTCGACTCTCTACTCGCGACACGCCGTCTTTCAATTTTCTCCTTTCACTCTTCGATCCTCCCCATGCCCGCCACCTCCCGCCGCACCGCCGTCTTCACCGAATCGCTCATCCGCGAGATGACGCGCGTCGCGCAGCAGCATGGTGCTATCAATCTCTCCCAAGGCTTCCCCGACTGCGATCCACCGCCCGCGCTCGTCCAGGCCGCGAAAGACGCGATGGACGCCGGACGCCACCAATACGCCATCACCTGGGGATCGCCCGAACTGCGCGACGCACTCGCCGCCAAACTCACACGCTTCACCGGCCTCGCCGTCGATCCGCTCCGTGAACTCGTCGTCACCTGCGGCGCGACCGAGGCCATGATGGTCGCCATGATGACCGTCTGCGATCCCGGCGACCGCGTCGGGCTCTTCTCGCCGTTCTACGAAAACTACAACGCCGACGCCATCCTCACGGGCGCGACACCCATCCACGTTCCGCTGCATCCACCGCACTATCGCTTCGATCCAGCCGAACTTCGCGCCGCGTTCGCGCGCGGTCTGAAGGCCTTCATTCTCTGCAATCCCTCGAATCCCTGCGGACGCGTTTTCACCCGCGAGGAACTGCTCCAGATCGCCGCGCTCGCGGAGGAGTTCGACACGTTTGTCATCACCGACGAAGTCTACGAACACATCGTTTTCGACGGACGAAAACACATCCACTTCGCCACGCTGCCCGGCATGGCCGCGCGCACGCTCGCGTGCTCATCACTCTCGAAAACATTTTCGATCACCGGCTGGCGCCTCGGCTACGTCCACGCCCCGGCATCGATCATCGCGCAAGCGCGCAAAGTCCACGATTTCCTCACCGTCGGCGCCGCCGCTCCGCTTCAGCACGCTGTCGTCACCGCACTCAATTTCCCCGCGAGCTACTACGATGGTCTCGCCGCTGAATACTCCGCGCAACGCGACATCCTCTGCAGTTACCTCAACAAAACCGGCCTGAGTTACACACGCCCCGAAGGCGCGTACTTTGTGATGCTCGATGTTTCTCCGCTCGGTTTCGCCAGCGACATCGAGTGCGCGCACTGGATGACCAAGGACATCGGCGTCGCCCCCGTGCCCGGCTCCAGTTTTTTCCCAACGCCGGAAAATCGCTACGTCCGCCTCAATTTCGCCAAAAAGCCCGCAACACTCCACGCCGCCGGAGAACGTCTCCTTCGGTTGCGCAAATAAACCGGTCCTCCGCTTTGACTCACTTCGCGGCCACCACGCCCGCCGCCTCGCGCAGAAGTATCCGCGCAAACGCGTAGTCGAACCAGAAGCCCTGCACCGGCGAACCACGCCCGCGATCCAGACCGTTCCTCAAACGCGTCTCCATCAACTCGCGGGCGGCCGCCAGGTCAGCTTGAGCCAATCCCCGCTCGCCCGTGTGGAAATGCGCCATCGCCATGATCGCCCCCGACGCCATCGTTCGCGACGCGTTCTGGTCGGAGGCCGCCATGCTGCGCTCCGCCCACTCAATCGCCGCGGAGTGATTGCCTTTGCGGTACTCGAGCAATGCCAGGGCCATCGCGCGCCACGCCGCCTGAAACACATCACCCGCCTTGACCGCATCGTCGTACGCACGCGTGGTTTCCGACACCATCGGTGCAAGCGCGGCCAGGGCCGCGGCATCGGTCGGGCCGAGCAAACTTATCTTCACGATGCGATCGGAGAACGGTGAAACCACATGCGCGAAACGTGCCACCGCCTGTTCGCGAAAACGCCGGTAGCCCGCATGGTCGCCCGCCTCCAGCAGCGCAGGTCCGCAACGCAGATAATCCAGCGTGATGACATCGATGCCTTCCAGCGCATCGATGTTCAGCAACAGGGAAAAACGCGCAGCAGCCTGGCTCCACCTGTCTTCAATCGCATGCCACTCACCGACCGCGCGGATGACAGCCGCGCCTTCCAGGGTTGGCTGGCCGAGCGTGATCTCCTTCAACATCGCATCCGCCTCGGCAAAGCGCTCCTGGCTCACAAGCAACGCCGCCTGCGTGATTTTCTCACGCGTCTCCGCCTCTAGACGGAGCCGTGCCTGCTGCTGCTCCGCCAGAAGGGCGCGCTTATGCGCTTCGCGTTCTTTCAAAAAGAGCCATGTCGAAGTGCTCATGCCCACAACGAGCGCCACGGCCACAGCCCCGCCCGCGATAAAGACGACGCGATTGCGCCTCACCAGTTTTTGCAACCGGTACGCCCAGCTCGGAGGACAAGCCACGACCGGTTCGTTGTGGAGATGCCGGTGCACATCCATCGCCACGCCGTTGGCGGTCTCGTAGCGTCGCGTGCGATCCTTCTCCATCGCTTTCATCGCAATCCAGTCGAGATCTCCGCGCAGCGAAGACACCAGCCTCGCCGGATCGGTCATTCGCGCCGACGCCGCTTTGATCAGTTCGGACAAAGGCAGCGCATTTAATCGCGCCGACGCCCGCGCCGGTTCCCGTTCGCGAAGCGTTTTCCGCATCTCATCAAGACCCGATGCCGCCAGTTCCTTGGGGTCAAACGGTGTGCGGCCCGTGAGTAACTCGTAGAGCAGCACGCCCAGGCTGTAGATATCGCTGCGCGTATCGATATCCACGCCGCCCATCTGCGCTTGCTCGGGGCTCATGTAAGTCGGCGTCCCGATGAGCTGCGCGTACGTTGTGAACAGTTTATCGGTAAGCCGCGCCTCGGTCGCCTTCGAGATGCCGAAATCGATCACCTTGGGCACCGCCTCGCCGTCGTGTTCCTCGACGAGCACGTTCGAGGGCTTGATGTCGCCGTGGATGATTCCCTTTTGATGCGCGTGCTGGATCGCGTGGCAGATCTGGATGAATAAATCCAACCGCTCCGCGACGCCGAGACGGTTCTGATCGCAGTAGTCAGTGATCTTCACACCCCTCACCAGCTCCATCACAAAATACGGAGGTCCGCGGTCCGTGGCACCTGCGTCGAACACGCGCGCGATGTTGGGATGGTCCATCATCGCGAGCGCCTGCCGTTCGGCCTCGAAGCGCGCGATCACGCTCTTGGTCTCCATGCCGAGCTTGATGATCTTCAACGCGACGCTGCGCCGCACCGGCTCCTCCTGCTCCGCGAGATAAACAACGCCGCAGCCGCCCTCCCCGATTTTCTGCACGAGTTTGTAGCGCCCGATCTTCGTCCCGATCGCCTCTTCGCCCGGCAGTTTCGAACGGATAAGCGCGCCGCCCTCTTCGAAAAACGGCTCCGCTTCGTCTCCGGCGGCGAGCAGCGCTTCAATTCGCGTCCGCAACTCCGGTTCGTTCACGCACGCGCGATCAAGGAACGCCTTCCGCTCCGCCCTCGTCCGACGTTCACGCGCGGCCTCGAAGAGGTCTTCCTCGCGTTGGGCGGCGGCACTCTTCATGCGGTCATCTCTCGCGCGTCACTTCTGCGCGCGGATTGCCTGAAACAACCAGGCCTTCGCATACGCCCAATGGCGCTCCACCGTGCGCTCGGTTACATCGAGGCTCTCGGCCACCTGCTGGTTGGTGAGTCCTCCGAAAAATTTCAGGACCACGACGCGCGCCTTTTCCGGATCCTGCGCCTGCAACTGCTCCACTGCGTCATCGATCAGCAGCACCTTTTCCTCGGGCGTCGTCTCGGCGATCTCGATCTGGTCCACGTCGAGCAGGCGCTGATTGCCGCCACGCTTGAGACGGGATTTTTTCCGCGCATTCTCGATCAGGATGCGCCGCATCGCCTCGGCCGCAGCGCCGAAAAAATGCGCGCGGTTCTGCCAGCGGCTTTCCCCGCCGTCGAAAATCCGCAACCAGGCCTCGTGCACGAGCGCCGTCGGCTGCAAGGTCTGCCCGGCCTGCTCGTGCGCCATACGTGCGCTGGCATGACGCCGCAACTCGTTATACACGAGCGGCAAAAGCTCCTCGGAGGCGCACGCCTCGCCACGGCCGACAGCATGAAGTATCTGGGTAATATCTGAAAAAGAAGCAGCGGGGTTCATGGGGCGATGGGGTAACGACGCGGGACGATGGCGTTGCTGGGAGCCAGTCGCTGGGGGAGGCGACACACGCGAGCCTGATGCGGGGTACATGTCAGTCAAGCAGGGGAACGCGCTCCCGCCACGCCCTCAACGAGTGCGTCGCTTGACGCTAACGTAAGCCACCCCATCCCAATCTCCTCAGATCTACTCCCCACTTCCCTTCACGCCTAATGCCACGTTCTCACGAACGCGGCTACTCGCCATCAATCCCAAAAGCCCCCTCCCGCTTCCGTACCCTGCCCGCTCCGTGTTTCCTCAACGCACCGGGCGCTGCGGTTTCGCCGCCTTGCCGTAGCCGAGGGAATCGACAGCCGCCTTGGCATCTTCACGTGTGATCTCGGGATTGAGCCGCTCGAGAAGCTTGATCGCGAAAATGAATTTTCCATTCCGCGCGAGGTCGCTCGCTGAATCCATTCCTTTTAATTTCGCGTAGTCCATTTCGTTAACCTGAGCAGGAAATCGAGCGACGTCACGGCCGAAGATGAATGAAGCAAATACTCGAACAAATCCCATCCGCCGCGCACCAATTCCCTGCGTCCCGCGTCCAGCTCACGCAGGCGGCAAATCCAGCTCTGTCCGCTTGCATGCCACGCCTCCCTGAACAGCCTTTTACCCAGTCGACACCATGAACGGATATGACACCTACGACGAAAAACAGCCTGTGACCTGGTTCCGGGGTCATCCGATCTACGCCGCCTACTTGGTCGTGATCGTTTTCGCGGTGTCGATGGTCGTCTCCTCGCTCGTCATGGCCGTTGGACAAGGCCGGCTTCTCAACTGGCTCACTCTTGAGAGTCCTCTCGTGCTGGCAGGCGAGGTATGGCGTATGGTCACCTATGGTTTGGTAAACATTCCGAGCATCTCATTCGCCTTCGATATGCTCATCATCTTCCGCTTCGGGCGCGAAGTGGAGAAAGTCGTCGGCGGCCGTTCTTTCCTTAATTTCTTCGCCTGCATCTATCTGTTGCCAGCGATAGTTTACACACTCAGCGGTTTTCTCACGCCAACCAGCCTCAGGGGAGAGGCAGGCGCGCTCGCTGTGTTCACCGCATTCGCGACCTACTATCCCAACGTCTCCATTTGCTTTTCAGTGCTCGCAAAATGGATCGCCGCGATCCTAGTCGGAATTTACGTCCTGATGGCGCTCGCGAGTCAGAACCTTTTCTGGCTCGCATCGATCCTGGCCACCAATGGTTTCGCCTACGCCTATGTGCGCTTCCAGCAAGGTCGCCTCACGCTCCCGTCCTTCCGACTTCCTAAACGTCAGCCAAAGTTCGAAGTCCTGCCCGGTGGCGCCCAATCTTCAAAAGGTACGCCCAGCAGAACATCTTCCTCCGCCGCGCGCCCTGTTCGCGATACGACCACGGCGGAAATGGACGCACTCCTCGACAAGATCGCCCGCTCAGGCATGGGCAGCCTCACGTCCGAAGAACGCGCCCGCCTCGACGCTGCCGCGAAGACGCATACCCAGCGAAAGTACGGACGCTGAGTCGCGCCGATCGCGTCGGACTACTAGAGTCCTTTGATCGTCAGATCGCCGCCGCTCGAGCGCAGCTCAAGTTTAGGTCCGCCGCCATTCACAGAGCCGCGCAGCCGGTTTTTCTCAGTGGCGTTGGAGACCAGCACTTGAATGCCTTCCATCCGGACCTTTCCTCCGTGTGTGTGGGCATCGAGTTGAAACGCGGCTTTGCTGTCCACTTTCGCCTCCACGTTTCCGCCCGAGGTATCGAGCACGCAGTCCCCGGTAAAGTTGCCCGCGAACGATGCACGCACGTTTCCGCCCGAAGTTTTCGCGGATAATTTCCCCTCCACGTGCTCGACGCTGATGTTACCGCCCGATGTCGAAACATCAGCGGTCCCGATCACACGACCGACGCGAATATTGCCGCCAGACGTCTCCAGCTTCGTCCCCGCCAGTGCTTCGCTGACGGTGATATTTCCGCCCGACGTATGGCAATCCAGCGGACCCTTCACTTTGCCGATCTCCACGTTGCCGCCGCTGGTATCCACCTCCACCCGGCCGCCCAGATCGCCGATCTGGATGTTGCCGCCCGACGTTTTTATCTCCGCGGAAAATTCCGCAGGCACGAAAGCGACAAAGTCGATGCGCGCGTCATTGCGTTTGTTGAAACTCCACCACGATTTCGCCGACCTCTCGTATTTCGCCTTCGCAGTCACGCTCGAGCCGGATTGATCGAACGTCAGCACGATGCCTTTTTCGAGTTCGTCGGCCGTCGTTTCGGAATCGGTGTCGAATCGTTTCGTCGCCACGATTTTCACGCTGGTCGCGCCCGGCTCCGAACGGACCCGGACATTTCCGCCGGAAGTTTCGATTTTCAGGATCCCGTCGGATGCAACCGTGAAAGTTTTCTCCACCACCCGCTCGATCTTCGCCTCAGCGAGGGGCAGCGCCGCCAGCGCCAGCCCCGCCATCATGATACCGCGTGAAAAAGGAAACCAGGAGTTCATACTCCTGATAAACCCAACGCGGCGCGAAAGGTTGCAACGCCCCAAAACATTTCCGCCGGGAACGCCACACGCTGGCAACTCACCTGGAAGCGCTGACTTCCAGGCAGGTAACGTCGAACGCTACCTGCCTTCGTAAATCAGACGACCGTTCAGGCTTTCGCCAGACAGCACTGCTTGTACTTTTTCCCGCTGCCGCACGGGCAAGGGTCGTTGCGACCGACTTTGACTGCCGTCTTCACCGGCGCAGGACCTTGACGGACCGGGCGGTTGAAAAGCCAGGCGCCGTTCACCTTCAAAAATTCAGACTTCTCGTGCATCGCTTGCTCGCGGCCGCCTTCGTTGTAGTAGGCGGTGAAATCGACGTAAGACATGTCCGGCTTCACCTCGGGCTCGTGCGAGTGGACCACCAAGCGCGTCCACTGCATCGGTTCGCCGGACTCCTCCGCTGCCGCATCAAAAGGCTGTTTCGAAGTAGGCAGGTAGGTTTCGTGAAGATATTTCCAGTCGTGAATCACGTGCGCGGTGAAACGGGAACGCATCACCTGCTCGGCCGTCGCCGCCACGCGCTGCCGCTTGATGATCGGCTCGCAGCAGGCTGCATATTTCTGACCGCTGCCACACGGGCAGGCTGATTCGGACGTGATCGGAGCGCGGGATGAACTCGGTTGACTCATAGGTCAGCCAACCAAACCCGCGCGACGCCCGGAGGCGAGAACCAAGGCAAAGGCGGCCCTCCATTCGCCGTCAGAATATGACCTGCTTCCGCCAAGGCATGCACAGCGAAAATGCGCCTGCAGGAGTAGCCTTTCCCCAACCCATTCCACCCATGAAAACCAACGTAGGCTCCTATGACGCCGGGATTCGTTTTCTTCTCGGCTGTGTCATCTTGTTTCTAAGCGTTAATGGCCTCGGCTTGTGGGGCCTGCTCGGACTCATTCCCATCCTGAGCGCCGCCTGCGCGTTCTGCCCGATTTACTGGCTGTTCGGGATCGATACCGACGCATGGGAATGCGCTCGTGAGCGCCACCGTAACAACACGTCTGCCAGCAAGCGCTGAACGGGGCTTAAAACGCCAAACGTCACGGCAGCCCGACCCGATCATGTCTCGGGTTCCGGCGTCGCCGGGGATTTCGCCGGTGACGCTGCACTCACGACGTCATCGGACGTGAATAGTTTTTTGTCGGGTCCGGCCGAGCGCACGTCGATCCGGTCATTCGCCATCGGGTGAAAATGAAACGGAGTGCCCCAGCGGTCGCAGAGCAACCCACGCGCGTTGATCGCGGGATGGTTCGATGGAATAAACGCCAGCTCGAGCGGATTGCGGCCCGTGAGTGCTCGAGTGATTTCTTCGTTGAAGCCCAGCGGCGGGATCACCGTCGTCTTGAATGATTGCTGCATATTTTGCACGAGACCTTCGACGATGCGCACATCTTGAAGCGCCGTGGTCTTGTCGGAGTTCAACTCCGCATAGGCGCTTGGGTCTGCAATCGGAAGCGAAGCCGGTCCGAGATCCGGCGCGGCGGAACCTTCAAGTTGGACGACTGGCGCCGATCCGCGCTTTCGCGCCATGGACTTCCTCGGGCGAAGCAACACGAGCACGGCCGCAATCGAGAGCAGCAATGCGATGACCACGGCGGCCGAAACAACTTTGCGGGGCATGAAAACAGACGGAGGTCTAGTGGGGAAAAGCAACCGCAGCGCTATGCCTGCATGAATCCCACGGGGCGCGCCAAGCCTGGCGTGTAGAAGTTCCCGATGCGCGGCAGCACCGCACTGAGATTGCCTGGCGACACTCCGAGCCAGAGCGCCATCTCGGCGAAATACTCATCGACCGACAATGACGGGATCGTGACTCCGCGGCTCGTCACGATAGAATTTCCCGTGAGCGAAAGATCGGGATATGCGCCATAGACGAGGCCACCATTGACCGCTCCACCAAGCACAAAGTGGTTGCCACCCCATGCGTGATCCGAGCCATTGCCGTTCGACGTCAACGTGCGACCAAAGTCGGAGGCGGTGAAAAGCGTGACCTGGTTTTGCGCGCCAATTTCTTCGAGCGCGGCATAGAAACAAACCAGGCAGCGGCTGACGACATCCAGCATCTTGGCCTGCGTATCGATGACTTCGTCATGATGATCCCAGCCGCCGTAGTTGACGAAGAACGTCTGCCGTTTGAGCCCGAGCGCCTGACGCGCGTTCACGGTGCGGGCGACCATCTTGAGCTGTGCGGCCAGGGAACGCGCGGGATCGTTCGCCAGCGTGTAACCGGCAGGAGTGCCAGTATAGCCGGTGTCTCCGGGAAACAGCGTGGTGATCGCCGCGCTGTTCACCGAAGCGCTGAAGAAAAGGCCTGCGTCGATCGAGTCGCGCATGTTCGTCGAGAATGTGCTCTCGAGGAGATTCTGATACTGAAGCCCGAGCAGGCTGTTCACCGCCGCGGTACGACTGGCCGTGCGGCTCGTGTCACCCAACGTGGCATTGTTGTAGTCGCTCAATGCGACTGCGCCCGACGAGCTCACACTATACGGGAAAAGCGTGTTGCCACTCTGCCAGACGTTGTTGCCCGAAAGCGACGTGTTCATCGAGATGCGCCCATCGTTGTGCATCGAATGAAGCAAATCGGCCGCGAGGCCGGCCCAGCCGATGCCCCTGGTTTCGGTGGCAACCGAGGTGTGCCATTGCTGCGTCTGGTCCGAGTGCGAATAGAGACCACGCGGCAATTTAACGCCCGAGGTATTGTACTGCGTCTTGGTGATGCGCTCGTTGAGCGTACCTACGTTGGCAATCATCGCGAGTTTGCCCTGCGTATAAAGATCGCGGAGACCGGTCATGCTTGGATGCAGGCCCAGCAACATCCCGGAATTCCCAAGGGAAAGAATCTCACCTTGGGTCAGCGCAAGCCCGCCGGGATTGGCAACGTCATCATGCAGACCACCGCGCGTGGTTACGTATGCGGCGTGTTCGCCGCCGCAAGGCATGAGCATATTATAGGAGTCCTGCCCGCCCGCGAAGAACAGGCATACGAGAGCGCGGTAGTCGTCAGCATTGGGAGCGGCGGAGATAGTCTGGGCGGCGGCGCTGCCCGCGAGACGGAGATTGAGCAGCGTGGAGAGGATCGACGTGCTGCCGACGGCAGCGCAGCTGGCCTGGCCAATGAACTGGCGGCGATTGATGGATTTGCTCATGGCTGAAAGGGGAAACCGGGGTGGAGATGAACGTGCGTAGTTTTTATTTGAGCACGCACGCTTCGGGGGAGATCGCGACGAGATAGGCAGCCAGACGCAGGCGGTTGACGGCCCGCGTGGTGCGCGTGGTGGGATCGGTCGTCCCCAACGGATCGTCGATGCGACGCACTGCGCGGTTGATGATCCGCAGGCTGTTGGGCGAGAGTTCACCGGCAGCCAGAATGCGATCAAGACGCGCCACCAAGGATTCGGGATTGTTCGTGGCGTCGTCGATCCACGGTGCGGTGTCGATCACCGTGTCCCACGTCGGCATGGCGGTGAGGCCGTCGATCGTAGTCGCGGCAGAGACATTCAGCCGGAGAGTCGTGGTATTGTGGATCGAGTTGTAGAACCGGTTCGGCGAGGTGATGCCGGTAACGCCATTGGTGATCTGGAACTCAGGGCCGACCAGTCCTGCATTTTTCAAAACACCCAGCGGCTGATAGTCCGGCGAGTAGAAATTGAACACGCTGGGCGAGCTGTAAGGACGCTGGAGAAAATCGCTGTCGATGTTGCGAAAGCCTCGATAGCGACCGTCGGCGGGAACCGTGCCCAACGCCCGGGTAAGTGCGACGTAGCGCAGATAAGGTTCCCGCTGGAGGCCTTGATCCGGATCGGCGAGCAGCGAGAGCGAACGCGCCTCCGTATCGAGCAGGATCGCTTTGATCACGGCCTTCATGTCTCCACGCACACCGGAACCGTTGTTGGCAAAAGCCGCGGCAACACGACCGATGTAGGCATTGGTCGGATTGGAGGTGACGAGGCGCTGGATAAGCAGACGCGCGATGAATGGGCCTGTGTTGTTGTGGTTTACGAGGTTGCCCATCGCGGCGTCGACGTCGGCCATCGTCGCCGTGCCCAGATTACCCGCGCTGGCCGTGCGCGCAGGAAGTACTTCTCCATTAAGCAGAGTCTTGGTCGCGAGATCGTGATAAGCGTCAAATCCCCTCATCGACTCCCACATCAACGCGTTTCCATCGTTGAATCCCGTGGTGTCGATAACCGTAAAATTCGTGGAGCTCGTGTATTTCTTGCCGTAGCTCAGGCCCGTGAAAACACGTGCGAAATTCGCAATCGTGTTATTGTCGTAGGTGTTGATGAACTGCCCGGAGCCGTCGACTTTGCGCGTCCCGTCGGGATTGAGTTCCCAGAGGCCGATCGAGAAGAGCTGCATGATCTCGCGCGCGTAGTTTTCATCCGGGTAGATATTGCGGGACGGATTGGCCTTCTGATTGCGCAGATGACTCAGATAGATGCCCATCGTCGGATGGAGCGTCACTGCCTTCAAAAGATCGCGGTAGTTTCCGAAGGTATTTTCGAGGAGACGGTCATGGTAGGCCGCCATGCCGCGTGGATTGCCGTCGAGAGATTCCACGCGATCGGAAATAATGCAGATCTGGCTGAGGGCATGGGCGACACGTTGGCGAAGCGGATCAGACGCGCTGTCGGTGGCCATCGCACGGCGCCACCAGACTTCAGAGCGATCCGCTGATGACGCGCTGCCCGGAGTCGCAAGCGCCTGATACTCGTCCTGCCAGGTCTGCACCAAGGGCAGATGATAATTTGCAGCGCGGGTGAATTGATCATCAATCCATCCGGAAAACCCGAGTTGCTTGACGCGCGCGATTTCGCCTTCCGTGGGACCAAAGGTCGCCTGTGCCAGGAAGCGCGCCGCCTCTTCGTCAGAGATCGCGCCGAGCGCGGCATCGGCGAGATTGATTGTCGCGACTGTCGGAGAAGGCGCACCGGCGGGCGCGGTACCGAGAATGTAGCCAGTGCCGCTCTGCAACGTGACGGTGATCGTCTCTGCACTCTCCACATCGGAATCCGCCACAGGGGTAAAATTCATCAAGACTTCGCCGACGCCGACGCCGAAGGTAACAGTGCCGCTGGCCGGCCCCTGATAATCGACTCCCGCCGTGGCGGTGCCACCGATGGTGTAATTGACGGTGATCTGGGTAAGCGGGAGGGCATTGGTTCCGCCGCTGCGGCGGAAAACGACGACCCCCGGATCAGCCCAGTTTTCCGACATGTACGGGTCGAGCGCGGCAACGGTGACAGAGTTGTCGTTGGCGAGGTTCGTGTCGGTTGCGAGAAGCAGCGCCTGATTTGCGCGATAGAAATCCGTGATGGTGGTGCTGCCGTAGCCGTCAGTATTTTTATTGGCCGGGTTTAATCCGAGACGGCGCTCATCCCAGTCAAAGAGCCCGTCGCCATCCGTATCGACGTCGTCGATCTGCACCTTGAAAAATCCGCCGGACGTGGAGCCGGCGTTAAACGCCGCGGTCATCTGTCCCGCCCCGCCGGTGAAAACGCCTGCAGTTGTCCAGACAGCGCCCGCACCGAGCGTCGGCGAGGTGAGGACCGTGTACTGCTTGTCGCCAGGATTGATCCACTTGATCTGCACCTGACCCGCGCTCGACTGCATATTCATCACCGGACGTGAACTGGGGTCGAGCGGGTTGGTGCCGGCCGCACTTTCCTCAAGATTGGTAAAGCCGTCGCGGTCGGTGTCGGCGGTGGCAGAGACATTCCCCGTCCCGTAGTGAAGCTGCCAGACGTCACTCAGCTGATTGTTATCGCGATCGAGGATCGCGGAAGACGTGGCCGGAAAAGCAGCGCGGCAAGCGCTACGCTCAAAGCAGCGCGAGCGGTGTTCGCGCGAAGATTGACGGGGCACATGGTAGTAGCGGACGAGGCGGGCGGCAGGAGGGTGATGCGAAGGTAGTACAACCGACGCGCGCGTGACACTCTCTATCTCGGACGGTTCGGCCCGGAACGCGTTAAATTCCTTTCAATGATGCGAACCAGCCGGGCAGACACGCACCGCCCTGCCGGCCAAGTCATCCCCTCTCCGACTATTCAGCGCAGACCGGCGGGTGGCTGCTCAAGCCGGGTCGACTGATAGGCCACAAGCAACCAGGCACCGTCACGCTTCACATAAACAGCGAGATAGCGCAGCCACAGTTTCCCTTTTGTCCCACGGGCAGTCGCCTCGATCTCGGCGATGCCGGAGAGAAGCGCCACATTTTCCTGGATACGCACAGACGGTGGCGGCCCATCATACGATTGATAGCTGGCCACTCCCGCCGTCAGTGCAGCGAGAAGTTCAGTTTTCGTCTGAAACCTGCCATCGGCATGCCCGTAGGTCAGCTCATCGGCCAGCACCGCCTCAAGCCCGGCGCGATCTCCGTGCATCAACGCGCTGATACGACGCAGATCGGCCGCGCGCACGTCCTCCTTGTCGCCGGCGACCGCTGTCGCTGGCAGCCATATCCCAGCGATCATCAGCAAAATGGCCGCGGCACGGCGGGAAGAAAACACTGAGCGGGAGGGGAAAAATCTCATGGGGAACTTGGGGCCAGTTCGTAGCGAAGCAAAGGTGAGTTCGCTTTGTCTTCCGTGACAAAGAGGAATCGTCCGTCCAGTGAGAAGCAAATCGCCTCGGCCTGCTCAAGTCCGTGGGGAGGAAGAATAACCGGTTTGCGTGAGAATGCCCTCGCCCAAGTTTCGCCAGGCTTGCGCTCGAATAAAAGCACGTCGCCGTACGTGAGCACCGCCGCCCGCCGCCCGTCCACCGCGATGGCCATACCCGTGGGATTCGCGCGGTAACGTCCGGTGGCTATAGGCACCGCCCGCTGTTCTGAGTTGGGCTGCGGAATGTGGGCAACAACCCCCTGTTTCTGCGCTTCCGGCGCCGGAATACCAGGCGTCACCGGGCGAAGAGGAAGGGAAAAGAGCGTTTTTTGCTCTTCACGTTTCCGCAGCAGGTACACGCGTTGTTCGCGCACATCGACCGCGAGCGATTCCGTGTCATGCGGCCCGTCCGGATAACTCACAGGAATTGTCCACGCGACCGGCAACACCGTCTCTCGGTCCGGCGAAAGCTCCGAAGCGGCTGGTTCAGGCACAACATAAAGCGCGGCTTTGATCTTGCGGTTAATGTTTTCGCCGATGTCGCCAACGATCAGCCACGCACGACCATCCAGCTCAAAAGACGCCATGTCCTCCCAGTCGATATTCTTCATGCCTTCCAGGCGGACAGAGCCACGAAGTTTGCCATCGAGGCCGATCGCATAGAGCACCGGCTCGCCATCGCTATCGTTGTGGGTCCAGAGCAAATCCGGCGTGCGGTGCGAATAGGCGAGACCGCTGGATTCGTCGATCGCTGCAACCGTAATCGTGGCAATTTGCGTTCGCGTCGCCTCGGGAGGATGGGCGCACGAGGTAAAAAATGCCGCCAGGAAAAGCGCGCCACTAACACACACCTGTTGCTTTGCTCGTTGGAATTTTCGGCGGATGGCCATGCTCAACGCAGTCCAGCGAGACAAGAAGCTCCGGCCGAGAAAAAAGCCTCAATAAATCCGTTCATGAACACCGGCACGGCACGCGAACCGTCCGACCAAGGCTGATCGATTAATAAGCACCCGAGGCCGCTGGCGCCGATTTTTCACCGCGATACTCGGCAAGCAACGCACCGGCGCTGGAGGTTCCGAGGCGTTCCGCACCGGCAGCGAGCAACGCGAGGGAGTCAGGCAGCGTTTTGATGCCTCCTGCCGCCTTGATCTTGATCGGCCCGCGGCGATTCCCGGCCCAGAGTTTGATGTGCTCCAGTTTCGCACCCGCGCTGCCGAAGCCTGTCGACGTTTTGATGAAATCCACGCCGGCATCTTCGCAAAGCCGCAGCGCCGCGAGAATCTGCGCTTCGTTGAGGTAACAATTCTCCGTGATCACTTTCACAAGCTGACCATGACCGTGCGCACGGCGGGTGAGTTCTGTGAGTTCCACCGCGACATCGGTCTCACGACCGTCCCGCAGCGCAGCGTAGTTCATCACGATATCCACTTCATGCGCGCCTGACCTTGCCATCGCGTCGATCTCGGCCGCCTTGGCCGCCGTCGTAAAACGTCCGCTCGGAAAACCAATCACCGTACCGATCCGAACGCCCGTGCCTGCCAATACCTGCCCGGCAAGCGGTACACTGGCCGGGTAAATCATCACGCAGGCAAACCGGTGCGTCTGCGCTTCGCGGCAAAGATTAATGATCTCCGCCGCCGTGGCATCGAGGCGCAGGTTGGTGGAGTCGAGAGTGGCGGCGAATTGTTCGGGCGTGAGCGTCATGATGCGCCCACCCTACTCCAAAAATGCCGCACGGGAAGCCCGGAGCTAACCAGCGCGCAGGCATGCGGAGCACCACCTTCCGCGGGCGCGAACGGAGGAAACTATTTCCACGGATTGCTGCTGCGCCGGATGAACGCCGGAAGCTGGTCGATTGTTTGCACGTGTAGTTTTCGCAGGATGCTCGCCCGGTGTGACCCCACGACCTGCCCGCTCATGCCCAGTCGCTTTGCAATGGTTTCGTCGTCGAGCCCTTCAAGCATGATCGCAAACACCTGCTGCTCGATAAAGGTCAGCGTATGCACGTTCACATCTGATTTCGACGATTGAACGGGCACCTGAACATCCTTTGCGGCACTGAAATACTCCCCCCCGGCGCCCACCTGCCGGATCGCTGCCACCAGAGAAGCACTGTCCTCCACGGAGGTATCGAAAACGCCCTGAACGCGCGCAACACGCAACGCCTGACGCGAGTACTCGTCGCGTCGCCCGGTCACGATCATTCGCCGCGCGACCAGATGTTCGTCGGCTACCAACGCGAGCAGATCGAGCCCATCGATGTCTGGCAACGTAAGCCCGAAAAGCCCCAAAGCGGCGGGCCTCCGGCGCAGCGTATCCAAGGTGTCGGCACCCGTGCGGCAGAGGGTGACCTCGGCAGATGGAAAGGCGTCGCGCGCCAGACGCCCGAGGACATCCGCTGTGAGCATGTCCCATTTGACGATGATGATGCGTCTTGGAGGCGTAGGCGGCTGGTCCGGGCTGCGCGCGGCGGACGACGCCCCTTTGGAATCGGGAGAAGGCATGGGTAAGAGGAACTGAATGCCGTGCTCCCCGGGATGTGTGGGCACAGAGAGGCGACGCAGGGCTTATCCGAACCTAAACGCGGGTGTTTCAGGAAATTTTCCACACACACCACGACTGGGCATCATTTACTCCTCACGGACGCCTGCAAAAGTATCGCCAGATTAAAAAGGCCGCCACCCGTGGGCACAGGTGGCGGCCTTGGTCGCTTTCCACATTAATCTCTAACCAATCAGTACTCGGATGCTCAGTAGCTGGCGAGGAGGCTGTCCGCCGCCTGAAAGCGGACGGGCACCACTACCGTTCTAGCCACGGGCACACCGTTGACCTTCGCCGGGGCAAACTTCCACTGGACCACGGCCGCCAACACGGAATCGACGAGGGCTTCGTCCGTGCTGGATTTGACCGTGATGCGGGTGGGTTTGCCCGTTTCACTGACGACGAACTCAACATTCACCTGTCCGGTGAGACCGGAAACCGACTGTGGCGAAACCACGGCGACGGGCACGGGGATATCCGTGCGGCCTTCGAATGATTTCACGTAAGCCCGTTCGAATTCCGTGGCGCTGGCGAAAAGGCCAGAGGTGCCAAGGAACGCGGTGAGACCGACGATGACTGCGAGCTTGCTGACTTTGTTCATGGTATAAACTCCGCGTGCAGAGCGGAGATCTAGGTTTCTTTCGTTTGGTTATCGGCCTGACACCACCGGCCGGAATGGCCGCAGATGCGCAGACAGTCTGACCGGCGGGAAAATCCCGACGGCCAAAATCTAAGTCTCAGGGCAACGACCGGAGCCGCTCGCAGCGGAGCACCGGCCGAAAAGATCATCCACCACGCGCACAAACAGTGCGATCAGGGTATGGATGAAAATTCAAAGAACAAATCCAGGGTTCTTCGAAAGCAAATTAGCGTATGCCAACTCTGAAAAACACCAGAACAACCGTCGTCCCAACAGGCGAGAATATTCATTCTAAAATCCGTAACATTTGTGCGAATAACCACGCCCGATCAGTTCCATTCATGGCAGAGCGCGGTGTTGCCATGCGGAAACAGCGCCCGTTCCATCCGCCGCACGCGCGCGCTCTACTCATCCTTTTATGCAACCACACGCCCCGATTGCTCAACGCTACCAGACCGACGCCGAGAAACCTGAATACGTTGAGAAGCTCTTCGACGCCGGATCGAAATACTACGACCGCACCGTAGGCTGGGGGTTTCTCGGCTCCGGAAAATTTTATCGCAAATGGGCCCAGCAGAAAAATGGCCTCAAACCCGGTATGAAGGTTCTCGATGTCGCCAGCGGCACCGGCCTCGTCGCTGAGGCCGCTTCGCGCGTGCTAGGCGGCGGCAAGGACATCACATGCGTGGATCCCAGCCGCGGTATGTTGTCCCATGTCTCCGCCAAAGTGCCTGACGCCACCCTGCTGATCGGCCGCGCCGATGCCCTGCCCGTCGAGAGCAACCAGTTCGATTTTCTCACCATGGGTTACGCACTCCGCCACGTCGGCGATCTCGACGTGGCCTTCGGTGAATACTTCCGCGCGCTCAAACCCGGCGGCAAAGTACTCCTTCTCGAAGTCACTAAACCTCAAAAGGGTTTCCGCGCCTGGCTCTTCCGCGTGTACTTCAAAAATATCTACCCCGGGCTCACCCGGCTCTTCACTCGCAGTGCCGTGGCGAAAGAGATGATGGTCTATTATTGGGAAACGATGGACGCCTTCGTCCCGCCCGAGCAAATCCTCGCCAGCCTAAACCGTGTCGGTTTCGAGCAGGTCAAACGTGTCGCCCTCGCCGGTCTATTCAGCGAATACACCGCCGTGAAACCCGCGGCCCCGGCCGCCAAGTAACGTCACCGTTTTTTCATTTTCCGATTCGCGCGCACTCCGACTCATGAGCCAATTCGACCACGACGTTCTTATCATTGGCGGTGGACCATCCGGCAGCACCGCCGCAGCCTACGCCCGCCAGCAAGGCTTCAACGTGTGCCTCGTCGAGCGCCTGCCGTTTCCGCGTTTCCACATCGGCGAATCGCTCCTTCCCCACGGCAACGAAATCATGCGCGAAACCGGAGCCTGGCCCAAGGTCGAGCGCGCCGGCTTCATCAAAAAATCGGGCGCCATCTTCCACCTCGCCAACGGCCTCGCGACCAAGGAAATCGTTTTCTCCGAAGGAATCGTTCGCGGGCTCGATCAGACGTTTCAGGTCGGTCGTGGAAAATTCGACGCTCTGCTTCTCGATCACGCACGCGATGTCGGCACCGAGATCAAGCAACCCGCCACAGTCCGCGCAGTCACGCCTGTCGAAGGCGGTCTCCGCGTCACGATTGAACATGCGGACAAATCCACCGAGGAGCGCACCGCCCGCTGGGTGCTCGACGCGGGTGGGCGCGAAAACCATTTCCCTTTCGAGGCGAAAAAGCCTCTCGATCCGTCGCCGTTCCCCAAACGCGTCGCGATCTACAGCCATTTTGAAAACGTTTTCCGTCCGTCCGGCATGGCTGCGGGTCACACGGTCATCGTGCGTCTGGCGGATGGATGGTTCTGGCTCATCCCGATCGACGAAGCGCACACGTCCGTCGGCCTTGTCACCACTGTCGAATCCATGCGCCGGGGCAAAGGCACGCCGGAGGAAATTTTCAACCACGCCGTCGCCAGCTCGCCCAAACTCCGCGAACTCATGCAAGGCGCGCGCGCCTCGATGGAGTTCCACGTCACGAGCGACTACTCCTACTTCCGGCAAGAGCTCGCCACCGATCGCATGGTCATGATCGGCGACGCCGGCGGTTTCTTCGACCCGATTTTCTCCTCTGGCGTCTACGTCGGCATGAACTCCGCCCGCGATGCCGTGCGCTTGATCACCAACGCGCAGCGAGAAAATCGCGGACTCACACAAGCCGAGCGCACGAGCTATTCAAAGCGGATCAAGAAACGCGCAAAGGTCTTCAAGGACCTCATCACCTGCTTCTACGACAACGACGCCTTCTCGGTTTTTCTCTGCGCAACGCCACCGCTCGGTCTCGACCGCGCAGTCAATTCCATCGTCGCAGGCGACTCACGCATGCTCTGGCCTGTCAAATGGCGCTTCAAACTCTTCCTTTTGATCTGCCGCCTCCAAAAACGTTTCGCCGTCGTACCTCGCATTGATTTCAGCGGCATGCACGGCGTGGAAGCCTCGTCCACACTAGCACCAGCGTCTCTCGCGACAGGCCCGGGCCACGGTAACTGATCACTCATTATCGCGATCCTTTGCGTAGCGCGATGGACCACCGTCACCCCACGCGCCCCCTCCCCCAGACACTCGGAACCTGCCCCGTCTGCCGTCGAAACCAACGCGCGAAATAACTCTGATCGGGCAGCCCCACCGCCGTCGCCACCGCCGCGACCTGCACGCCCTGCCCAAGTAATTCCTTCGCCTTCGTGAGCCGCTGCTGCGCGCGAAACTGCCCGAGCGTCAGCCCGGTCTCCTTTTTCACGAGCCGGTTCAAATGATCCCGCTGATAGCCGCTCTTCTCCACCACCTGCCCGAGCGGACTCTCGTGATCCACCTTCGCAAGCATTCCGTGAATCGCACTCGTGCTCTTCCCGCCTCCAACCGTTTGCACGCGCTCCAGCCACCCCGCCGACCGCAACGCGGTGATCAAGACCTGCAACACAGCGACCGCACCCTCCCAATGCAGCGCATTCTGTCCACCCTTCCCGCCCGGCAACTTCATCAACTGCCCGAGCTGTTGCTTCACCTGCGCCAGCTCCGAGCGATTCAGCGAACACACCACCGCCTCTCGCCGACGCGCGCCCTTCAATCGAAAATCGATCATCACGCACAGCGGAGCCCGCCCCTCACCACGCGAAAACGCATGCGACACCCCCGGCGGCAACAACACGAGTGTCCCCGGCTCCACCCGCGCCTCGCTCCCCGCAAGCACCTGACGTCCATTCCCGCTCAGGTATAAAATCGCCTGACTCCACACATGTTTGTGCGGCTCGACCGACGCGTGTTCCCGCAAATGCCGGTGCAAAGCAAATGTAAGCACATGCAATCCCGGCAGCCGGATATCGGCCTTGTCGATCAACAGGGAACGAAAACGACGCATAAATCGGACAAGACCGAAGTCGAAATTGTCCTAACCTGCCACGACAAAATCCTCACCCCTCTCAAGCTCTTTCCGCTATAAACATACCCCATGTCTAACGCGCAGTCTCCCATTCCCGTCGTCCTCGTCACCGGCGCCGGCCGCGGTCTCGGTCGCGGCGTCGCGATCCAGCTCGCCGCCGAAGGCTGCTCCGTCGCCATCAACTACGCCGGCAACCGCGCCGCCGCCGAGGAAACCGTCGGGCTCTGCCAGCAAGCCGCCAAGTCGCCCGCGCAAAAATTTCTCCCCGTCCAGGCCGACATCAGTTCCAAAGCCGATCGCACCCGCCTCGTCGCCGAAACCATCCAAAATCTCGGCCGCATCGACACCCTCGTGAACAACGCCGGCATCGCCCCCAAAGTCCGCGCCGACATCACCGAAGCATCCGAAGAATCCTTCGAAGAACTCATCCGCACCAATCTCCAAGGCCCGTACTTCCTCACGCAGTCCGTCGTCCAGCATTGGCTCTCCGGTAAACAAACGCCCGTGCTCCCGACCGGTTTCAAAATCATCTACGTCACCTCCATCTCCGCCAACACCGCTTCGGTGAATCGCGGCGACTACTGCATCTCCAAAGCCGGCCTCGCCATGGCCGCCCAGCTCTGGGCCACCCGTCTCGCCGCCGACAACATCCAGGTCGTCGAACTTCGCCCCGGCATCATGGCGACCGACATGACCGCCGGCGTTAAAGGCAAATACGACAAACTCCTCGAAGACGGCCTCGTCCCCCAAAAACGCTGGGGCACCGGCGAAGACGTCGGCCGCGCCGTCCGCGCCATCATCGCGGGAGACCTCCCCTTCTCCACCGGCGCCGTCATCCCCATCGACGGCGGCTTCCACCTCCGCCGCCTCTGATTAACTCCTTCTTTCACCATTCACTCTTCACCTTTCCGTCTTCTTCCATGATCCGCCTCGATCCCTCCATCACCCCCAAGTCCCTCACGTCCGACATCAACCGCCTCTGGGACGTCTCCGCCAAAAAAATCTTCGCCCTCCAGAAAGACTGGGACTCCTCCAAGGGCACGCCCGTCTTCACCATCGCCGGCAAGTACACCTCGCGCGGCTGGACCGAGTGGACCCAGGGCTTCCAGTTCGGCTCCGCCATCCTCCAGTATGCGCGCAACTGGTGACAAGAAGGCCCTCGCGATCGGCCAGGAAGGCACGCTCAAGTACATGGCCAGCCACGTGAGCCACATCGGCGTCCACGACCACGGCTTCAACAACGTCTCCACCTACGGCAACCTCTACTTCCTCGCGAAGGCCGGCCTCCTCAAAGCCTCCGAAGGCGACATCAATTTCTACGAACTCGCCCTCAAGATCACCGGCGCCATTCAAGCCGCGCGCTGGACCGATCTCCCCGACAACCAGGGCTACATCTACTCCTTCAACGGCCCGCACTCGCTCTTCGCCGACACCATCCGCTCGCTCCGCGCCCTCGCCCTCTCGCACCAGCTCGGCCACAGCCTGATGGGCGAACGCGACCGCAAAATTAATCTCCTCGGCCGCATCTTCCAGCACGCTGAAACCACCGCCCGCTACAACGTCTACTTCGGCAAAGGCCGCGATTCCTACGACCTCCGCGGACGCGTCGCCCACGAATCCATCTTCAACCTCAACGACGGCTCCTACCGCTGCCCTAGCTCTCAACAAGGCTACTCGCCCTTCAGTACCTGGACGCGCGGCCAGGCCTGGATCCTCTGCGGCTACGCCGAGCAACTCGAATTCCTCAGCACGCTACCCGAGTCCGAGTTCAAGGCCTTCGGCGGCAAGAAAGCCATCCTCGCCCGCTTCCTCGAATCCGCCCGCGCCACCGCCGACTTCTACCTCGCGCACACGCCGACCGACGGTATTCCGTATTGGGATACCGGCGCCCCCGGCCTCGCCTTCATGGGCGACTATCTCGACCGCGACGCCGAGCCTTTCAACCCGCACGAGCCCGTCGACAGCTCCGCCGCCGCCATCTCCGCCCAAGGCATCATCCGCCTCGGCAATTACCTCAAAGCGAATAAGCAGGCCAAAGACGGCGCCCGCTACCTCACCGCCGGCCTCAACGTCGCCAAGACGCTCTTCAGCGAAACCTACACTTCCGGCGACACCAAGCACCAAGGCCTCCTCCTCCACTCCGTCTACCACCGCCCGAACGGCTGGGACCACGTTCCGAAAGGCCAGAAGGTCCCGTGTGGCGAAGCCTGCATGTGGGGCGACTACCACGCCCGCGAACTCGCTCTCCTCATCCAGCGCATGGCCGAGGGCAAATACTACACCTTCTTCGGCTACTGAGTTCTCCGAGCGGCGCGCAACGCGCCGCCTCCGACCTACTCGCTACCCGCTACTCACTACTCGCTACTTTCCGCCCAATGCCCGCCGCGCCGCTCACCGACATTTCCAAACTCTGCGTCCACACCATCACCACAAAACCGTGGGCGCTCGACGACGCCGTGCGCAACTACGCCGCCGCCGGCGTCAAAGGCATCACCGTCTGGCGCCAGGCGCTCGAAGGCCGCAACATCGCCGACTCCGGCAAACTCATCCGTGACCACGGCCTGAGCATCGTCTCTCTCTGCCGCGGCGGATTCTTCCCCGCGCTCGCCCAGGCCGACCGCGGCAAAGCCATCGACGAAAACCGCCGCTGCATCGACGAAGCCGCCGCCCTCGGCGCGCCCATGATCGTCCTCGTCGTGGGTGCCGTCCCCGGACAATCGCTCGTCGAATCGCGTAAACAAATCACCGACGGCATCGCCGCCGTCCTCCCGCACGCGCAGGCCGCTGGCGTGAAGCTCGCCATCGAGCCGCTCCACCCGATGTACGCCAACGACCGCTCCGCCGTGAACACGATGGGCCAGGCGCGCGCTATCTGTAACCAGCTCAAATCCGCCCTTCGTCGGCATCGCCGCCGACGTGTATCACCTCTGGTGGGACGACAACCTCGAGGCCGAGATTAAAGCCAGCGGACGCGAAGGCTCGCTCTTCGCCTTTCACATCTGCGACTGGCGCACGCCGACCATCGATTTCCTCAACGACCGCGGCCTCATGGGCGAAGGCTGCATCCCCATCCGCCAGATCCGTGGCTGGGTCGAGGAAGCCGGTTTCAAAGGCTTCAACGAAGTCGAAATCTTCTCCAACCGCCTCTGGTCCCAAGACCAGTCACCGAGTTCCTGGAGAACATCAAATCCGCCTACCTCCAGCACTCATAAGCGCAGCTCCGCTTTCCGTCTACTCGCTACTCACTACCCGCTACTCGCTACTTTTTAAACACCATGAAAGAACACACAATCGGCATCATCATGAACGGCGTCACTGGACGCATGGGCACGAATCAGCACCTGATCCGCTCCATCTGCGCCATCCGCAAACAGGGCGGCGTCAAGCTCGCCAACGGCGACGTCATCATGCCCGACCCCATCCTCGTCGGCCGCAACCTCGATAAACTCCAGGCACTCGCCAAGGCCAACGGCGTCACCCGCGTCACCACCGACCTCGATGCCGCGCTCGAAAGATCCCTTCAACCAGATCTACTTCGACTCGCAAACGACCGACCGTCGCGCCGAAGGCGTCGCGCAAAGGCCATCGCCGCGAAGAAAGCCATCTACTGCGAAAAGCCCACCGCCATCGACATCCCGACCTCGCTCGCCCTCTACAACGAACGCTAAAGCCGCCGGCCTCAAGAACGGCGTCGTCCAGGACAAGCTCTGGCTCCCCGGCCTCATGAAGCTCAAGATGCTCATCGACTCCGGCTTCTTCGGAAAAATCCTCTCCGTCCGCGGCGAGTTCGGCTACTGGGTATTCGAAGGCGACCTACAGCCCGCCCAGCGCCCGTCGTGGAACTACCGCAAGGAAGACGGCGGCGGCATGATCATCGATATGCTCTGTCACTGGCGCTACGTCATCGACAATCTCTTCGGCAACGTGAAGTCCGTCTCCTGCCTCGCGCGCCACGCACATCGACGAGCGCATCGACGAAGCAGGGCAAACCGCTACAAGTGCACCGCCGACGACTCCGCCTACGCCACGTTCGAGACCGACCAGGCATCATTCTCCATTTCAACTCCTCGTGGACCGTCCGCGTCCGCCGCGACGACCTCCTCACGCTTCAGGTCGACGGCACCAAAGGCTCCGCCGTCGCCGGCACTCCGCGACTTCTGGACGCAACGCGCCGAAAACACCCCGCGCCCCGTCTGGAACCCCGACATCGCCCAGCCGATCAATTTCTTCGAAGGCTGGCAGAAAGGTCCCCGAGTACGCAGAACTTCGACAACGCGTTCAAGATCCAGTGGGAGCTCTTCCTGAAGCACGTCGTGAACAACGAACCCTTCCGCTGGAGCCTCCTCGAAGGCGCCAAAGGCGTCCAACTCGCCGAAGCCGGCCTCGAATCATCCGCCAAGCGCGCCTGGGTCAACCTCAGCAAACTCGACTGAGCTCCTCGTAGGGCCAGACCTCTGGTCCGCGCCTCCGTAGCCGCGCTCCTTAGAGCGTGGCCTCCTCACTCCGAAAACCAAAGCGCCGGCGCCCAAAAAGCCCGGCGCTTTTTCGCGCCCATCTCCGACCATCATCACGTCCAGCCTCCTCTCCCCTCCACTAACTCCGCCAAAATCCCGTTCATCCCGTTAATCCTGTCCCAACTCCGCTTCCGCCCAGCCGACATCACAGAATCAGTTAATCTTTCCCAAGTTAGGCTCAGAATAAGTTTATCTTTCACACATCCTCAGCCGAAATCCTATCTTTCCCACTGAACCATCGCGAGTTGGACGCGCCAACCTCCCACAGTCACGATCCGACCACAGCCCGATTATTCGATGACCACCTCACTTGCTCCCAGCCCGAACGCGATGCTCCGGATCAATCCAGCCGACAACGTCTTTGTCGCCCTGCGCCCCCTCACCGCCGGCATATCCGCATATGGTCTGATTCTACCCGAAGACGTCCCGGCCGGCCATAAAATCGCCCTCCGCAAAATTGAACCTGGCGAATCCGTTATCAAATACGGCTACCCGATTGGAGTCGCCTCTCAGTCCATTGCTGCCGGCAGCCACGTTCACTCACACAATCTTCGCAGCGCACTCGAAGCCCGGCTTTCCGATCTCCGCTTCGCCGAAGTGACCAAACGGGCCGCTTTGCTTCGAGAGCCCGCATATCGGCCCAAGCACCTTCAGCCACGTTCACCGGTTACCGCCGCGCCGACGGTCGTGCCGCCACGCGTAACGAACTCTGGATCGTCAACACGGTCGGCTGCGTCAATCATACCGCCGAGCGCCTCGCCACCGCCGCGCATCGCGAACTCGCCACACCCGGCTCCGGCATCGATGGCGTCCATGCATTCACGCACCCGTTCGGCTGTTCACAGCTCGGCGACGATCTCCACCACACGCAAAAAGTCCTCGCCGGCCTGGTGAATCACCCCAACGCCGCCGCCGTCCTCATCCTCGGCCTTGGTTGTGAGAACAACCAGATGAAGCTCTTCCTCGAGCAGCTCGGCCCGCAAGAGAGCGAACGCATCCGCTACTTCAACGCCCAGGAAGTAGGAGACGAGCACGAGGCCGGCCTCACGGCCCTTCGCGAACTCGCCGCCTACGCCGGTCGATTCAAGCCCGAGCCCATCCCCGTTTCCGAGCTCGTCATCGGCATGAAGTGCGGCGGCTCGGACGGCTTCAGCGGCGTCACCGGCAATCCGCTCGTCGGCCGCATCGCGGACAAACTCACCGACGCAGGAGGCACCGTGCTCCTGACGGAAGTCCCCGAGATGTTCGGCGCCGAACGCGTGCTTCTCGAGCGCACGACCGACGAGAAAACCTTCAACGGCGTCATCGATCTCGTAAACGACTTCCGCGGCTACTTCAGAGCGCTACAACGAGCCCATCGACGAAAATCCCTCTCCCGGAAACAAAGCCGGCGGCATTACTACGCTCGCCGAGAAATCGCTCGGCTGCGTGCAAAAAGGCGGCCGTGCACCGGTCCGCCAGGTCCTCGCCTATGGCCAGCGCGCAAGCGCTGGCCTCGGCGGCATCGCCCTCCTCAACGCCCCGGGCAACGACGGCGTCTCCTCCACCGCGATGACCATCGCCGGCGCGCACTTGATTCTTTTCACCACCGGCCGCGGCACACCCATGGGCTTTCCCGTCCCAACCGTGAAAATATCCACCAACTCCGACCTCGTCGCGCGCAAGCCACAGTGGATCGACTTCAACGCAGGCGCTCTCGCCGACGGCTCGGCCAGTGCCGACGACCTCGCCGACCAACTCTGGCAGTTCATCCTCGATCTAGCCTCCACGCGTCGACTTACCCGCAACGAAATCAACGGCTACCGCGAAATATCCATCTGGAAAGATGGCGTCACCCTTTAATCGATACACAAAAATCCTCCCGCGTCCTGTTCACCACTCGTGATCCCTGGTGTTCACCAGTGGTTTCAAATCCATACTATGAGCTCCGCAACACTCCTCCCGCTCAACAACGAGCTGCTCGCCAGCTCCGCTGAATTCCCGGCCGATCTCAAGGTCGAGCCCCGCCGCCAACTCACGGAGAAGGTTCTCCAGTTCGGCGAGGGCAATTTCCTCCGCGGGTTCGTGGACTGGATGGTGCACCGGATGAATACCGCACGGCTTTTCAACGGCTCCGTCGTCATCGTACAGCCGCTCGCCAGCGGGCAGGTTCCCCAGCTCAACGCCCAGAACGGCCTCTACACGCTCGCCCTTCGCGGCATGCAAAACGGCAGGGTCGTCGAGGAAAAGGAGCTCATCACCTGCGTCAGCCGCAGCATTAATCCCTACGACAACTTCACGGGCTTCCTTCAGTGCGCACACAACGGGGCGCTCCGCTACATCGTCTCCAACACGACTGAAGCCGGCATCGCCTGCGACTCCTCCGACTTGTCCACCGACAGTCCTCCACGCTCGTTCCCCGGAAAACTCACCGCGCTCATGTACGAGCGCTACCGCACGTTCAAAGGTGATCCCGCCAAGGGCTTCGTGATGCTTCCGTGCGAACTCATCGAGCGCAACGGCGATGCACTCCGCCGCTGCGTCCTCCAAACCGCCCGCGCCTGGCACTTGCCGCTTTCGTTCATCCACTGGATCGAGCGCCACAATGTGTTCTGCAATACGCTCGTCGACCGCATCGTCACCGGTTACCCGAAGGAAGAAGCCGCCACGTTCGCGCAAAAGCTCGGCTACGAAGACCAGCTCCTCGACACCGGTGAACTGTTCCATGCCTGGATCATCGAGGGTCCTGCGTCGCTAGCCAGGGAACTGCCCTTCGATCGTGTCGGCCTCAACGTCGTCTGGACCGACAACGTGAATCCCTACCGCGACCGCAAGGTCCGCATCCTCAATGGAGCACATACCATGACCGTCCTCGCCGCCTATCTCGCCGGCAAAAACACCGTGAAGGAATGCATGGATGACGCCACGTTCTCGGCTTACCTCCGCCGCGGCCTCAGCGAAGAAATTATTCCGACGCTCGATCTTCCACGCGCGGAGCTGGATGCCTTCGCCTCCGCGGTGTGTGAACGTTTCGCAAACCCGTTCGTGAAACACTTCCTGCTGAGCATCGCGCTCAACTCCGTCAGCAAGTTCGCCGCCCGGGTTCTCCCGTCGCTCAAGGAATACCAGGCCCGTCGCGGCACTTTGCCGAAACGCCTGACCTTCTCGCTCGCCGCCTTGTTCGCGTTCTACCGCGGCACCGAGCTTCGCGACGGCGCTCTCGTCGGAAAACGCGGCAAAGAGGAATACCTCATCAAAGACAGCCCCGCCGTGCTCGAAACCATCCAAGCCGCGTGGATGTCCTGCGACGGTTCTCCTGCAGCCGTGGCAAAACTCACCACCACGCTTCTCACCCAACGCGCCCTCTGGCACGAAGATCTCACCGCCATCCCAGGTCTCGCCGTTGCCGTCGCTGCACAACTCAACTCCATCCTGAAAAACGGCGCCGCATCCACCCTCGCCGCTCTCGAAACTTGACTGCGCGCATGCCACGAATGCCGGCGGCATCCGGCACTCGTGGCGTCTGAGCGCAACTCTTACCGTCCACTCAAACCCCGAAACAAAGCCTCGCGACCGACCGTCTCATTTCTCATCGTACGCCCGCCCCCTTAACCCCTCATTGCGTATGATGTTTTCGAAACCCGCCCGGGTGTCAGTCATCGCGACGGCGTCAGCCGTTTTTGTTTCCTCAGCCAAGGCCAGCGAAGCGAATATCCAGATACCGGATCTCGACGCCGTGTCGTTTCAGCTCTTCGGCGGCAATCTCTCCGGCCCGGCCCTCTTGATGGCCGGGCTTGTTGTTTGCGCCCTCGGTTGCGCCTTCGGACTCTGGCAATATGTGCAGACCAAAAATCTGCCCGTCCACGCCTCGATGGGCGGCGTCTCCGGTATCATCTGGGAAACCTGCAAAACCTACCTCTGGCAGCAGGGAAAATTTCTCATCGGCCTCTGGGGTCTGATCGCCGTCTGCATCGCCTACTACTTCGCCGGGCTCGAGCACACGCCGTTGCCGCACGTGCTCCTTATTCTCGGCGCCTCGATCCTCGGCATTCTCGGCAGTTACGGGGTCGCCTGGTTCGGCATTCGTATCAATACCGTCGCCAACTCCCGCACCGCGTTTTCCGCGCTTCAGGGAAACCCGCTCCGCACGCTCGGCATTCCGCTCCGCTCGGGCATGAGCGTCGGTCTGCTGCTCGTCTCCATCGAGCTGTTCTTCATGATCTGCATTCTCGCGTTTCTCCCGCGTGAACTCGCCGGTCCGTGCTTCGTCGGCTTCGCCATCGGTGAATCCCTCGGCGCCTCCGCCCTCCGCATCTGCGGCGGCATCTTCACCAAGATCGCCGACATCGGCGCCGATCTCATGAAGATCGTCTTCAATCTTCCGGAGGACGACCCGCGCAATCCCGGCGTGATCGCCGACTGCACCGGTGACAACGCCGGCGACTCCGTCGGTCCCACCGCCGACGGTTTTGAAACCTACGGTGTCACCGGCGTCGCACTCATCGCGTTTCTCGCGCTCGCGCTCGTCGCCTCACCCGTGCTTTGCGGCACGCTCATCATCTGGCTCTTCGCCATGCGCATCCTCATGGTCATCACGTCGCTCGCGTCCTACGTGATGAATGAACTCATGAGCCGCGTGCTCTACGGCGGCTCGAAGGACTTCAACCTCGAGCAACCACTCACCAATCTCGTCTGGCTCACCTCCGCCGTGTCGGTCGTGGTGACATTCGGCGCCAGCTATCTTCTCCTCGGCGAACTCGCAGGACACGACGGCTTGTGGTGGGTGCTGTCGTTCATCATCTCCCTCGGCACCATTGCCGGCGCGATCATTCCTGAATTCACCAAGGTTTTCACGAGCACCGAATCCCGCCACGTGAAAGAGATCGTAGTCTCCTCCCGCCAAGGCGGCGCGTCGCTCAACATTCTCTCCGGTCTCGTCGCCGGCAATTTTTCCGCCTTCTGGAAGGGACTCGTCATTCTCGGTCTCATGGCGGGCGCGTATTACTTTTCCCAAAATCCCGCCATCATCGCAATCATGCCGCCGGCCTTCGCTTTCGCGGCGCCGATCTTTGCATTCGGTCTCGTCGCCTTCGGATTCCTCGGCATGGGCCCGGTCACCATCGCCGTGGACAGCTTCGGCCCCGTCACCGACAACGCGCAGTCCGTCTACGAACTCAGCCAGATCGAGGCCCGCGCCGGCATCGCCGACGAAATCAAAAAAGACTTCGGTTTCTCGCCTGATTTCGAAAACGCGAAACTCCAGCTCGAAAAAGGCGACGGCGCTGGCAACACCTTCAAGGCCACCGCCAAGCCCGTGCTCATCGGCACCGCCGTCGTCGGCGCCACCACGATGGTCTTCGGCATCATCCTCATGCTGGAGAAAACCTACGGCGGCGTGATCGAGAAACTTTCTCTCGTGCATCCCGAGTCGCTCCTCGGCCTGCTCATGGGAGGCTCCGTCATCTACTGGTTTACCGGAGCAAGCACCCAGGCCGTCGTGACCGGCGCCTATCGCGCGGTCGTCTACATCAAGGACAACATGAAGCTCGATGCCGCCACCGCATCGATCGACGCCTCTAAGGAAGTTGTCCGAATCTGCACGCAGTACGCGCAACGCGGCATGGTGAACATTTTCATCGTCATCTTCTGCTTCGCCCTCGCGCTGCCATTCTTCAACGCATTCTTCTTCATCGGCTATCTGATCGGCATGGCGTTCTTCGGCCTCTTCCAGGCAATCTTCATGGCGAACGCCGGCGGCGCGTGGGACAACGCCAAGAAAATCGTCGAGGTGGAACTGAAGCAAAAACACACGCCTCTCCACGCCGCCACCGTCGTCGGCGACACCGTCGGTGATCCGTTCAAGGACACATCGTCGGTCTCGCTCAATCCCGTCATCAAATTCACCACGCTCTTCGGCCTGCTCGCCGTCGAGATCGCCGTGAAGATGACCAACACCTCCGCCAAGTACGCCTTGGGCGGAGCAATCCTGCTCGTGGGCCTGGTTTTCGTGTACCGCAGTTTCTACGGCATGCGCATCCCCGACAATCCGGCCGACGCCGCCGTCGCAAAAGCCCAGCTCAAGGACAACTGACTATTCTCCGTAGCCGCGTCACTTAAGACGCGGAAACACGTCGGCATGCCAACGCCGCGTCTTAAATGACACGGCTACTTTTCCAATTGCAGGCGGGGTGCCCTCACCCCGCTTCCTCCACTAGTCATCCGCCAGCGCGGCATCCGCACCCCACGTCGTTTTCACATAGTCCTTCACCCCGTCCACCAGCGCCCGGATAAGCGGCGTCGGTTTACCCTGCCAGACCGCCGCCAGCTCCAGTTGATCAAATCCCACGAGCGGCAGCACGCGCACCAGCGGGTGCCGCACGATGTCAGGCACGGCCACATTGACGCCCGCCCCATAACCATTGGCCACGTATTGGGTGATCAACGCCATGGAGCTCGCCTCCACGGTGACCGGCCATTCCACGCCGCGCTTCTTCAGTCCCCGCTGGAAATGCGAACTGATGCTCTCGCTCGCTGGCAACCCGATCAACGGTTCGTCGATCCGCCCTCGTGCCCACAACTCTTCGGCACTGCGGATGCGGGATTTTTTGTGCACCAAAAGCACGAGCGGGAGACGAAGAAGTTTCACACTCTGCGTTCTCGCCGGCAGACGGCCGCGCAACGGAATGATCGCGAGGTCGATCTGCCGGTCCTGCAACCACGCTTCCAACTCCGGCTGAAATCCGGAGCGCAACCCAAGACGCAGTCCCGGATGCGACTGCTTCAGCTGCTGAATCACCGCGGGCAGGTGATCGCGCAGCACAATCTCCGCCGCCCCGATGCGCAGCTGCGGGCTCTGAAGTTTGCGCAGCCTGACGCCGACGGCGGGAAGGTTGTCGAAAAACGGCCGCACGAACTCCAGCAGTTCCTGCCCTTCCGGCGTCAGCTTGAACGGTTTCCGCTCGAACAACCGTACGCCGAGGTCTTCCTCGAGGAGCTTCACCTGCGCGCTCACCGTCGGCTGTTGAATGCCGTAGGGCATGTGGCGCACCGCCCGGCTGATGCCGCCATATCGAGCCACGAAATAGAATAGCTCGAGGTGATGGATGTTCATCTCCGCACGGCTTAGCATGCACGCGGAGGTGTGCAAGCCGGACGCCTTTCACTCGCATCGCTTCAGACGATGATGCGCATTGATTTTTTCGACTAACGCATGAAGCCGCATTGAGGATACGCTGAAGCATGACGCTCACGCTTTCCTGGGTGCCCTGCTTGCTCGCGGCTTATGCACTCGGCTGCATCAACACTGGTTACCTCTTCGTGCGATGGCGGACCGGTCGCGATATTCGCACGCAGGGCAGCGGCAACGCCGGGGCAACCAACGTCGGGCGCGTGCTCGGCCCCCCCGGCTTCGGCGTCACGCTGCTTGGCGATGCGCTCAAGGGCTCCCTGGTCATCCTCGGCGCCCGCTTCGTCGGGCTCGACACCTTCCCCCAGTTACTCGCGATCGCCGCCGTGATCGCCGGCCACAACTGGCCCGTGAACCTGGGCTTTCGCGGCGGCAAAGGCGTCGCCACCTCGCTGGGCGCACTCGTATTTTTCGACCCCGCTCTCGCCGGACTGCTGCTCGGCGCGTGCGCCCTGTTCCTCGCTCTCACCCGCCGGTCAACCGTGAGCGCCATGATCGCCTACGCTGCGATGCCAGTCGTCGCCGCATCGCTCGGCTACGACGGCCCGTGCGTCGCGCTGCTCGGCATCATCGCCGGAATTCTGATTTTTCCGCACCGCCACGACTTGCTCGAAGAACTCGGAGACCAGCCCCCTGTTTCTCACCCAACTTCCTCCGCCGGGGACTTTTCTCCATCGTCCGGGCTTCAGCTGAAAATCGCGACCGAGTCCTGGGAGTTCGAAGCCATTCATCGGCTGAACCACCGCACCTTCGTCGAAGAAATCCCCCAGCACGGGCGCCGCCCCAATGGACGCCTCGTGGATCGTTTTCATTCGGAAAACACCTACCTCGTCGCACTGCGTGGCCGTCAGCTCGTCGGGATGATCGCGCTACGCGCCCGCCGGCCCTTTTCGCTCGATGCGAAAGTCGAAGGCCTCGACGGACTTCTTCCTCAAGGCCATCGCGCCATCGAAGCGCGCCTGCTCGCCGTCGAGCCGGCGTTCCGCAGCACCGCGGTGTTTGCGGCGCTCTTTTCCTACGTGGTCAACTACTGCCGCGACGCTGGCCACGATCTCGCCGTGGTTTCTGCAACAACCCGGCAGCTAAAACTCTACCGCCATCTCGGCTTCACCGCGTTCGGCCCGCTTGTCGGCACAGCCGCGGCGTCCTTTCAACCTATGTATCTGACGATCGAGGCCTTTGATCGCATCGCGGCGCGCAGTCCCTCCTTGAATCGCTTCCGGCAAGATCGCCCGGCCTCTCCGCGTCCCCGGAACTTCCTCACCGGCCCCGTGCAAACCACGCCCGCGGTCGACGACGCCTTCGCTGCACCTCCGCGCTCTCATCGGAGCCCTGAATTTCTCGCCCAAATGGAGCGCGTGCGTAGCCGGCTCCGCGATCTCACCGGCGCGCGTCACGTGCAAATCGCGCCCGGCTCCGGTTCGCTCGCGACTGCGATCGTGGCTGCGCAACTATCCCTTCGTCCGTGCGCCGGCTTCGTGCTTTCAAATGGTGAATTCGGCGAACGCCTCGCCGCCGAGTCCGCACGCGCTCAATTGTGTTTCGAGACCCTATCGTTCCCCTGGGGAACTCCACTCGACTTGCAGCGCATCGAGGAGCGCGCAGCCCGTCTCCCTCGCGGCAGCTGGTTGTGGGCGGTGCATCACGAAACGTCGACCGGCATGCTCAACCCACTTCCCGAACTGAAAACGCTCGCAGCAAAATTCCACCTTCGGCTCTGCCTCGATTGCATCAGCACCATAGGTTCGCAACCGGTTGATCTGCGCGGCGTCCATCTCGCAAGCGGCGCGAGTGGCAAGGGACTCGGCGCCTATCCGGGCCTCGCACTGGTGTTTCATCACGACGAGCCCACACCTCAACCCGGACGAATCCCTAGCTACCTGGATCTCGGCCACTGGGCCGCGCATGCGAGCACACCACACACGCACTCCTCCAATCTCATCGCCGCACTCGATGCGGCGCTTAGGACCGCAACGCCCGACCGTATGACAAGGATCCGGGAAAATGCCGCGTGGCTGCGCGACGCCCTTCATAATCACGGCTTCGAGCCCATCGTTGCCGACGCCGTCGCAAGTCCCGATGCCGTGACGATTGCGCTCGGACAAAACGTTTCCAGTAAGCGTCTGGGTGAAGAGCTCGAGCGCTGCGGATATCTGCTCAACTTCAGGAGCCGTCACTTACTGGAGAGAAACTGGATTCAGATCGCGCTGTTCGGAGATCCGTCGCGGGCAGATCTCGTGGCTCTGGTCGGTGCGCTGAGCGCTGCACATGCCCGTATCTGTCCACGATCAGCAACCGCATCGCCATCACAGGATGTCGCAGATGAGTGCGGTCAATTGCTCAATCCTTCGGCCGCCTGATCCAGCTCCCGGCAAACGCGAAAGGCCGCTCCTGCTGATTATCACTTCAGGGCAGGAGCGGCCCACACACACCGTACCAAGCTTTCGGGATACAATCGAAAGCCCGACGGAATTAGGAAAAGGGTTGTTACTTCACTGGTGTCGAAACACGCCGCGTCTTCGATGCTGGCTTCACTGCGCTTTCATCCTTCGGAAACGTCCTTCCGGTTTTGTCACCAGCTTTCTCGTTTCCACCCGGCGTCGAACGCGCAGGAGCGTTGATCTCTCCCCGTTGCGTCTGCTTCACATCTTCGCGCTCGCGTCGAAGCTCAGCCTCCGCACCGAGCCAGAACTCGAGATCGCGCCCATCGGGCGAACCAGCTTTTTGCCAGAGTTCGTGCGAACGCGCGGCTATTTCTTCGTGCTGAATCGGATGGCTGTCGGATTTCATGATACTCATGGGGAGTTGGGAGAAAGAATTGATGAGATGAGCGATAAACGGGTTGTCACTCACACCCGTTCGTTCGGCTTTTGAAGGTCGGTCAGCCACGTTCTTGAAATCCATCCGCGGCCACCATGGCCTCGAGGTTGAGTCCTTGCGCAAGATGCGTGAGCCGATGATCGGCCGCGCCTTCTTCGTTAAGCGTCTGCTGAAGGAGGTCCTCCGCCTGGGTGTAGCCAAGCGTGGCTGCGAATGTCCGCGCCGTGCCGTAGCCAGCGATTTCATAATGCTCGACGCGCTGTGCTGCAGCGATGATCGACGCATCCTTCACAGCCGAAGCGGCTTTTTCTTTGATGTGCTCCTTCGCCTCGGCGAGCAGACCTTTCATCGCTTTGCAGGTCTTCCCCTTGGCCGGAACATTCAGAAGTTCAAAGATCGTCTCCAGACGTTGCACGTGTATTTCCGTCTGAAGGCGGTGCTCATTGAATGCTATTTTCAACTCCGCACTGTGCGCCGCCTCTTCCATCTCCGGCAGCGACTTCAAGAGCTGCTGCTCGGCATGATAAAGGTCACGGAGTTCTTCCATGAAAAGATCGTTGAGAGTTTCGAGTTTGGACATGGCGGTTCTAAGTTGAGGGTTTCCGTTGTCCGCAAAGCGCTGGCCACTGGCGGCGTTATTTTCCCAACTTAAGCGCAACCCACGTGCCAGCCCGCCGCATCGCACCGAAACTACCTCCCGCCCACAGCAGGCAATCTTCTTTTGGGTCGCCCGCATTCCCACGCTCCAACGCGATTTGCAGCCGCTTTTTTCCGCAAACAAGGCGATGTGCAAAGATCCCATCACGCCACTTTCTCCCTTGGCCCGCTTCCGATCAGCCGCACGCTCACGCACAATTTCCATGAAGATCGACTCGCACCACCATTTCTGGCGCTACAACACCGATGATTTCGGCTGGATCTCCGACGCCATGGCACGCATCCGCCGCGACTATCTCCCCGCCGATCTCGCGCCCGAAATCAAAGCCCGCGGCATCGATGGCGTCATCTCTGTTCAGGCGCGCATGACCACCGAGGAAACGCGGTGGCTTCTCGAACTCGCCGATAAAAACTCATTCATCAAAGGTGTCGTCGGCTGGGTCCCGCTCGCCGAAAAATCCGCCGCCACCGAACTCGACCGTTTCGCCGCCCATCCACGGCTCAAGGGCGTCCGCCACGTCGTCCAAGGCCAGCCCGCCGGTTTTCTGGATAATCCCGCCTTCAACGACGGCATCCGCGAGGTCACCGCACGCAAACTCGTCTACGATATCTTGATTTTCGCCAATCAGCTCGAGGAAGCCACGCGCTTCGTTGATCGTCATCCCAATCAAGTCTTCGTCCTCGACCATATCGCCAAACCCGTCGTCCAAGGTCCTCCCGATGTGATCTGGATGAAGCAGATCAGCGACCTCGCCCGCCGTGAAAATGTCGCCTGCAAATTCTCCGGCGTCGTCACCGAAATCCCCGGCTTCGCCCCATGGACGCCCGAACAAATTCGCCCGTACTTCGACATCGTCCTGAAAGCCTTCGGCCCGCAACGCCTCATGTTCGGCTCCGACTGGCCGCCATGTCTGGTGAGTTCCGAATACGCCCGCTGGCATGAGACCATCGATTCATTCACCACGAAACTCTCCGACTCCGAACGGGCCCGCATCCTCGGCGGTACCGCCATTGAATGGTACCGCCTTTGAGCAAAGCGCTATGTCGAAACCGCGCCCTGCGCCCGAGCCTCCGGCATTCGTTTCCGCACAGGTCACCGATGCGCGCCGCTTCTATCTCAATCTCAAACCTCGCACCGCAACCGGCCTGACCGTCGTGTGCGGAGGCTGGGAGGAATGTGCACCCGACTACACAATCGATCGGAAAACGTTTCCATTTCCTTCCATTGAGTTCGTCGCCGCCGGTCGCGGCGAACTTGTCCTCAACGGCAAACGCCACGAACTCTCCCCCGGCACGCTCTTCACCTACGGCCCTGCCATCAGCCACCGCATCCGCACCGATGCGACTGCTCCGCTGAAAAAATACTTCGTCAACTTTGCCGGCAACCGCACCGACACATTGCTCCGCGAAAGCGGTCTGAAGCCGGGCACGCTCATCCGTCTCGGCACAACCGTCGACGTCCACAACGCCTTCGACGCGCTCGTTCGCTTCGGTGCGTTCTACGACCGTCACACCGCCCGCAGTTGCGCGCTCCAGCTCGAACTTCTCCTGCTCGCCGCCACCCGCGCCAATCAACCGAACTCACCCGCCGCACGCCGCGCCATGGCCACGTTCGAACGCTGCCGTGCACATATCGAGCAGCACTTCCTCGCGCTCGCCACGCTTCAATCCACCGCGGCCGCCTGCCACGTGGACGAAGCCTATCTCTGCCGCCTTTTCCAACGTTTCCAGGGCGAGACTCCCTACCGCTATCTCCAGCGCCTGCAAATGCAGTGGGCCGCCGAACGCCTCCACTCCACCGGGCGTCTTGTGCGTGAAATCGCCGCCGATCTGCGCACAGATCCGTTTCAATTCTCACGCACGTTCAAACGCATCCACGGCGTCTCACCGTCCGCATTTCTCGCCGCGCGCGCCTGAACTCACTTCGCCAGCCAGCCGTTGAAACGCATCCACTCGATCATGCGTTCCGGCCACAACGCCGTCGGACCATACTGCGGATCGAGACTGTTGCCGTGCGAACCTTGCGCGTAGATGTGCATCTCCGTCGGGACTTTTTCGGCAAGCAACGCGTCGTAGAGTCTCAGTGAATTTTGAACCGGCACCGATTTATCCGCCATCGTCGCAGCAATGAAGAAGGGCGGCACGTCTTTCCTCGCCTGTTTCTCCAGCGAAAGCGCGTCGATCAATTCCGGCTTCGGCTCTTTTCCCAGCAATGCTTCACGCGAGCCTTTGTGCGCGAACGGATCCGCCAGCGTGATCACCGGATAAACCAGCGTCACAAAATCCGGACGCGCGCTTACTGCATCGAGAGGCGCTCCCGTTTTTCCTTCCGACGAATCCCACAACAATCCCGCACACGCCGCCAGATGTCCGCCAGCCGACTGCCCAAGCAATCCGATGCGATCCGGCTTCACACCAAGCTCGGCGGCTTGCGAGCGCACCAGCCGGATTGCCCTCAGGACATCCCGCAACGGCGCCGGATGCCCATACTCGACCATCCGGTATTTCAAAATGAAAACCGTCACCCCTTCGCTCACCATCCGCTGCGTTTCGTAGCCGCCCTTCTCGCCAATCGCCAGTCGCACATAACCGCCGCCCGGGCAGAAAATCACCGCCGTGCCGTTGGCCTTGTCCTTCGGCGGCGCATAAACTGTGAGCGACGGATAATGCACGGCCACCACGCGATTGTTCACGATCTGCTCCGGCGCGGCATCCGCACGCAGCCCCGGCACACCTTCCGGCCAGAGCGGAATCACTCGTGGCGCATCCTCAGCCGCCTTAGCCATAACGCACGCTGCCAGTGCGACTGCGGCCCACTGAAAAATCCCGCCAAAGCTCCGCAAACGCAGATTCGTTTTCATCGTCTTCACTTTGAAGAAACCGTCGTGACCGGATTCCATCCGTCGTTTCCACGCAGGATGCTTTCCGGGGTGCATTGCTGCGCTTCGGCGTCAGTAAGCTCCCTCGCCCAGCTCACGCGCTTGTCCGCTTTTGCACCGGGCCCTGTGTTCTTGAATTCAC
Organism: Nibricoccus sp.; assembly: GCA_049840895.1. Classification (GTDB taxonomy): domain Bacteria; phylum Verrucomicrobiota; class Verrucomicrobiia; order Opitutales; family Opitutaceae; genus Nibricoccus. Next base: position 52,695 of record JASGJB010000001.1, read on the forward strand.
GATAGCGTGCAGTCTTCTCGTTCTCGGCGTTGTCCCAATTGTGCCAGCCCTCAGCACGAATCTGCTTCGGCAACTCCGTGCGCACAAACGCCACCGCCGCATGCGGACGCCACGGGCGACCAAGATAAACGCCTTTATCCACTGCCGGCCCGGCAGTCACCCGGCAGTCAAAGAACGCATAACCCCACGGAGCCTTCTCGTCGGTCGAGGCCGCCGTGATGTAGCCATCCGCACGACAGTGGATTTCGCACCGATCAAACACCGCCACGCCGCTTCCATAGATGAAATCCACATGCCCGCTGATGAAAGAGTCGCGGAAATACTGCCGGCCTTTTTCCACCCGCACCGTGTCCTGCCAGCCGAGAAAACGACAGCCGCGAAACACCGCGCGATCCGCTTCCACGTAAATCGCGAGCGCCTGCACTTTCTGCTCACGCGTCGTGGTGTTTTCGAACGTCACGCCTTCCGCGGAGAAATCCGCGCCTTGCACCAGCACCGTCGCGCTGTCGCGCGTCTGCACTTTGTTTCCCTTCGCATCCACCGACTTCAGATTCACATCGTTCGTGATCACCGTCGCGGCCGTTTCTCCGGCTTCGCCGATAAACTTAATGAACGGTTTATTCTTCGGCACGTGCACGTGCTCTTTGTACACGCCGGGCTTGATCAGGATCACGAAGGGCTTCGTCCCGTTTTCCGGTGCCGCCGCCACAGCCGCGGAAACGGTGAGGTGCGTGCCGGAATTGTCCGCCGACACGATCGCATCCGCCTTCACGCTTCCTTTGGTGGCCGCCACCGATGTTACATTCGCCGCAGGCAACGTGATCGGTCCGTCCTTAAACGCCACTGCCAGCGCCGGCACCGCCTTGCGCAGATCCTCTACGATCAACCCTGCGAACACCGCCGATCCCCGCGCCTCCAGATGCGTCGTGTCCGCTTTGCCGTCCTTCACCGGATCAAATTTCGACGTCTCCTTCGGACCCAGTTGCTCGCACAGCGCCAGACTCCGCGCATGCAGCTCGATCACCGGCACGTTTTTTTCCGCACCGAGCTTTTTCACGGCTTCCACGTAAGGTGTCAGCGTCGTCACGATTTTTCCTGGATTCGCCGGATCGAAATTCCGCCGGACGAGCGACGTCACCAAGATCGGCTGGGCGCCAATCGCCCGCACCGCATCGATGTAGCGGGCCATATACTGCGGATAGGTCGTCACCGGATCGGTCTCACGCGTCGGACCTTTTCCCGGCTGATCGTTGTGCCCGAACTGGATCAAATAAAAATCACCTTTCGCTCCAATCGCCTTCTCCAGCCGCCCTTCATCGATGAAGCTCTTCGAGCTCCGGCCTCCTTGCGAGGTGTTGATGCACTCAACACCGTCTTTGAGGTACAATTTAAAGCCGCTTCCCCAACCCGCGCCATCCGTCACCGTCGAGTCGCCGACCAGAACGATGCGCAATTTTTTCGGCGAATCCTCCGCACCGAGATTTCCCGCGACAATCATCGCACAGAGGAGAAACGCCGTGCAGACGCAGCGCTTCGAACGAAAGAAAAGCAGATCAGCCATCAAGGTCACAAAGGTCATCGGGGGATTCGATTGGGTGAAATTCGATCACGGAGCCGGAGCCCGCCAACGCAACCTTTGTTGCTCCGGACAGACCAACTCTTGTCGCGCGCATTGTTGCACGGCTCCGGGTCAATGATTGACAGGCTTTGCCCAAAAGCAGGCATTCACAGCCGCCAATTTTCGGCCTATCCTCTCCGCCCTTTACGCCATGCAATACCGTCCCCTCGGTCAGACCGGCCTCGAAGTTTCCGTGCTCAGCTACGGCGCGTCCCCGCTCGGCGGCGTCTTCCGCGCGACAGATGACAACGAAGGCGTCCGCACGGTTCACACCGCGCTGGATCTCGGCATCAACTTCATCGACACGTCGCCCTATTACGGCGCCACACGCTCTGAAATCGTCCTCGGCAAGGCGCTCCGCGAAATCAAACGCGACCGCTACCACCTCGCCACCAAGGTCGGCCAGTACGGCGACGGCATCTTCGATTTCTCGGCTGCCCGCGTCCGCTCCAGCCTCGACGAAAGCTGCCGCCGTCTCGGCGTCGAGTACGTCGACCTGCTCCAGTGTCACGACATCGAGTTCGTCGACCTCGGCCAGATTGTGAACGAAACGCTCCCCGAGCTCGTGAAGCTCCGCGACGAAGGCCGCATCGGCCATATCGGCATCACCGGCCTCCCGCTCAAAGTCTTCACCGGCATCCTCGACCGCGTCGGCCCCGGCGTCGTCGACACCATCCTCTCCTTCTGCCGCTACGAACTCAACGACACCGCCCTCGAATCGCTCATCCCGTACTTCCAACAAAAAGGCGTCGGCATCATCAACGCGTCCCCCACCGGCATGGGCCTCCTCTCCGAACGCGGCGTCCCCTCATGGCATCCCGCGCCCAAGCTGATGATCGACACCGCCCGCCGCGCGACCGAGTACTGCAAAGCCGTCGGCGCCGACATCGCCAAGCTCGCGATCCAGTTCGCCACACATCATCCGCAGATCGCGACCACTCTCGTCGGCACTGCCAGCCCCGAAAACATCCGCAAGAACGTCGCCGCGCTCGAGGAGCCCATCGACTTCGAGCTCATGGGCCGTGTCCTCGATATCCTCCGCCCGATCAAAAACCACAACTTCACCCGCGGCCGCCCCGAAAACCGCGACGTCGTCATCGGCTAAGCTCCGCACACACCTTTCGCATCAACCATGCTCCAGATTTCCCTCGAAAAACCCGGCCAGTTCTCCGCCACCCACGACGCCCCCGAGCCCAAACTCGTCTCCGGCGAAGCCCTCGTCCGCGTCCACCGTATCGGCGTTTGCGGTACCGACCTCCACGCCTTCGCCGGCAAGCAACCCTTCTTCAACTACCCGCGCGTCCTCGGCCACGAACTCGGCGTCGAGATCGTCGATCCCGGTTCTGAACCGCACGGCCTCAAAGCCGGCGACCGCTGCTCCGTCGAGCCGTACATCAACTGCGGCAAGTGCATCGCCTGCCGCCGCGGCAAACCGAATTGCTGCACCGACCTCAAGGTCATGGGCGTCCACATCGACGGCGGCATGCGCCCGCTCGTCGCCATCCCCGCGCGTAAGCTCCACAAGGCCACCTCGCTCAACTACGACCAGCTCGCCCTCGTCGAAACGCTCGCCATCGGCGCCCACGCCGTCGAACGTGCCGACATCAAGAAGGACGACGTCGTCCTCGTCATCGGCGCCGGCCCCATCGGCCTCAGCGTCATCCAGTTCGTCCTCGTCACCGGTGCCACGCTCATCGTCATGGACGTCGCCGAATCCCGCCTCGCCTTCTGCCGCGATCAACTCGGCGTGAAACACACCGTCACCGCCGGCCCGTCCGCGATCGATGACCTCAAGAAAATCGGCGGCGGCGATCTCCCCACCTGCGTCATCGACGCCACGGGAAATCCCAAATCGATGATGGGCACCTTCGACCTGCCCGCACACGGTGGCCGCATCGTGTTCGTCGGACTCTTCCAAGGCGACGTCACCTTCAACGACCCGAATTTCCACCGCCGCGAGCTCACCGTCATGGGCAGCCGCAACGCCCTCCCAGGCACCTTCCGCGACATCATCGCCCTCGTCGAAGCCGGCAAAGTAAATACCCAGCCCTGGATCACCCACCGCCTCAAACTCGCCGACGTCCCCACGATTTTCCCGAAGGACATCTCCGGCAACCCCGCCGTCCTCAAAGCGATGATCGAAGTCTAAACATCTCCGCCTTCCCTAGGTCCTATAAGTCCCATACGACCTATAAGACCTATCCTCTTCCCTCTGCCTTTCTCTGTTCTCTTCGTTTCCTCCTGTAAGAAAAATTTCCCCAATATGAAAAAATCCCTGTCCGCCCTGCTAGCCCTCGCGCTTTCCACCGCCACTTTTGCCGCCGATACCATCACTCTCGCTGTCATCCCGAAGGGCACCACACACCCCTTCTGGAAAACCGTCGAAGCCGGCGCGCGTAAAGCCGCCGAAGAGACCGGTGTGCAGATCAACTGGCGCGGCCCCATCTCCGAAAACGACCGCGCCCAGCAGATCGCCGTCGTCCAGCAATTCGTCGGCTCCAAAGTCTCCGGCATCGTCCTCGCGCCGCTCGACGCCACCGCCTTGGTCACGCCCGTGCGCAGCGCCGGTGACGCGAAGATCCCCGTCATCATCATGGACTCCGCCCTCAAAGGCGAAGCCGGCAAGGAGTTCGCCTCGTTTGTCGCGACCGACAACCGCAAAGGCGGAGAAATCGGCGGCGAAGAACTCGCCCGTCTCCTCGAAGGCAAGGGCAAGGTCGTCCTTCTCCGCTACATCGAAGGTTCCGCCAGCACCAACGAACGCGAAGAGGGTTTCCTCAGCGTCATGAAGAAATACCCGGGCATCGAGGTCACCGTCAGCAACCGCTACGCCGGCCCCAGCATCAGCAGCGCACAGGACGCCGCCATGAACCTCATCGACAAGATCCGCGAAGCCGACGGCATCTTCTGCCCCAACGATCCTTCCTCCCAAGGCATGCTCCTCGCCCTCCGCCAGAACGGCCTCGCCGGTAAGAAAAAATTCGTCGGCTTCGATTCCTCCACGCCTCTTCTCGCCGCGCTCAAGAAAGGCGACGTCAACGCCATCGTCGCCCAAAACCCGTACAAGATGGGCTACCTCTCCGTGAAGACCGCCGTCGCCGTCATCCGCGGCGAAAAATTCGAGCAACGCGTCGACACCGGCTGCGAGCTCGTCACCAAGGCCAATCTCGATTCCCCCGCCGTCAAAGCCATCCTCGGCGGCGAATAAAAAACTCCCTCTGATATAGGTCCTATACGTCCCATAAGACCTATAGGGCCTATTCCTTAAAAAACTCCGCGCGCCCTCCAGCGTCCATCCATGCCGTCCGCCTCCGCCGTCAGTTCGACCGCCGACCTCCTCCGCATGGAAGGCGTCGAAAAAAACTTCGGCCCCACGCGCGCGCTCGCCGGCGTCAGCCTCACCGCAAGCGCCGGTGAGGTCCTCGCCCTCGTCGGCGAAAACGGCGCCGGCAAAAGCACACTCATGAAAGTGCTCTCCGGCGTCCATACGCCCGACGCCGGAACCCTCACGCTCGTTGGAAAACCGTTCCACCCGCGCACTCCGCTCGACTCTCGCGAAGCCGGCATCGCGATGATCTACCAGGAGCTCGCCCTCGCACCGCACCTTTCCGTCGCCGAAAATATCGTCCTCGGCATCGAGCCCGGCCGCGGCGGCTTCATGAACTGGCGCGAAACCCGCGCCCTCGCGAACAAAGCCCTCACTACCGTCGGACTCGAACACCTTTCAACCGAAACCATCGTCAGCGAACTTTCTCCCGCCGAGCGCCAGCTCATCGAAATCGGCCGCGCCGTCGTCGTCGGCGCACGCATCCTCGTCCTCGACGAACCCACCAGCTCGCTCACGCAAAAAGACATCGAGCGCCTCTTCGCCCTCATCCGCCAGCTCAAGGGCCAGGGCCTCGCTATCATCTACATCTCCCACTTCCTCGAGGAAGTCCGCGCCGTCTGCGACCGCATCACCGTTCTCCGCGATGGCCGCAGCGTCGGCGAAGGCCGCGTCGCCGATCTCACCGATAACGATATCGTCGCCATGATGGTCGGCCGCGACGTCCACGAACTCTACCCGCGCACCCTGCGCACAACGGGTGATGTCATCCTTTCCCTCCGCGACGTCGCCGGCTCCTCGAAACCGTCCAGCGTCTCACTCGAACTCCGCGCCGGCGAAGTCCTCGGCATCGCCGGCCTCATCGGCGCCGGACGCACCGAACTCCTCCGCCTCCTCTTCGGCCTCGATAAAGTCCGCTCCGGCGAAATCCGCGTCGGCACTTACAGTGGCCGCGCCACGCCCGACGAGCGCTGGAAACAAAACATCGGCCTCGTCAGCGAAGACCGGAAACTCGAAGGTCTCGCGCTCGATCTCTCTATCGCTGACAACATGACGCTCACGCGTCTCAACACCTTCGTGAACCCGTCGCGCCTCGCCGACGACGCCCGCCGCTGGATCGAAAAACTCGGCATCAAATGCCACTCCCCCGGCCAGCCCGCCGGCGCGCTCTCCGGCGGCAACCAGCAGAAAATCGCCATCGGCCGCCTGCTCCACCACGACGTCGACGTCCTCCTCCTCGATGAGCCCACCCGCGGCATCGACATCGGCGCCAAGGCCACGATCTACCGCCAGATCGACGAACTCGCCTGCGCCGGCAAAGCCGTCCTCGTCGTGAGCAGTTATCTGCCGGAGCTCCTGGGCATCTGCGACCGCATCGCCGTCATGTGCCGCGGCGTCCTCGGTGAAGCCAAACCCGTCGCCCAAACCGACGCCCACCAAATCATGCTCGAAGCCACCGGCCGCAGCTAAACCGAAATGGAGGGCGGTGCTCTGTCACCGCCACGGCACCTCAATCCCGCTTAACTCTCCCGCCCACTTACCAATCGCCTCCGACACATTCGTCATTCGACCTTCGGCCTTCGGATTTATTTCCGCCCTCCGCACTGGTCATTGTTCATTGGTCACTGGTCATTCTCCTCGATCCCCTTCATGTCCGACGACTCCTCCCGTTCCCCTTCAGCGCTGAATGCGCGCCGATTGCTGATCAAAGCAGGGCCTTTCCTGGGCCTCATCGCAGTCTACTCACTATTCGCCGCGCTGGCCTTTGACCGGTTCGTGTCCTGGAGCAATACGTCGATCATGCTGCAGCAAACCGCCGTGGTCGGGATCGGTGCGATCGGCATGACGCTCATCATTATTTCAGGTGGCGTGGACCTTTCGTTCGGATCCATCATCGCCAAGTCGTCGGTTATTATCGCGCTCCTCCTCCAGCACGGCTGGTCCCCATTGGCAGCCGCGGCGGCGGGAGTCGCGGCGGGAGCTTTTTGCGGATTCGTCTCCGGTTTGTTGATCACCCGCCTTCGCGCGATGCCCTTTATTGTGACGCTGGGCATGATGAGCATTCTAAGAGGCGACGCCAAAGGACTGGCCCACGAACAGCCGGTTTATCCCGACGAGACCTGGCTCAATGGATTGATGCGACTCCAGCCCAACGGACTGCCTGGAGGCGTCTGGCTGCTGCTCGGATTCGCCGTTCTGGTCTCACTCATGTTGCGCTACACGAAATTCGGCCGCCACATCTTCGCCATCGGCTCCAGCGAAGCGACCGCGCGCCTTTGCGGCATCCGCGTCGAACGAACAAAACTCTACATCTACACGCTCGGCGCCGCGTTTGCCGGGCTAGCCGGCCTGTTTCAGTTCTCTTATCTGACTGGTGGTGATCCCACGACCGCGATCGGCCTGGAGTTGAACATCATCGCGGCGGTGGTGATCGGCGGAGCCAGCCTTTCCGGAGGCTCCGGTACGATCCTCGGTACGCTCATCGGCGCATTCATGATGACAACCGTCAACAACGGCTGCACGAAGCTGGATATGCCAAACTGGGTTCAGGAAATCGTCACCGGCGTAATCATCATCGCGGCTGTTTCTTTGGACGGCCTCCGTAAACGCGCGCGGGCCTGATTCGCAGACACACACCGGGGTTCGGCCCCTGAAAAAGTAAAACCCCGGCCAGGAAAACCCGGCCGGGGCGTGTATTACTTGCTTATTTATTTGGTGGTTACGCTTTGTAGGCGACCCGGACCAATTCAAGGAGTCCGAGGACCACAAACGTACCGATTACAAAGGCGAGCATGTTAAGTGCCTCCTATTGTTTAAGAGCCTCCGTCGACTGCCAACTTCGGCTGTTCAGAACCGCCATCGGATGATGACGGAAGTGAGAAAGAACTGAGAGAGTGATATCCAGTATTACCCCTATTTCGAGTAAAAGTTTCAGTCTCGTGCCCGAATTCGCCTATTATCCAATATAACAGGCATTTACCACTTATACTCCCCAGGGCCAAAACGAGTGATCCACCCCACAAAACGGAACGCACGTGCGTCCTTGGGGCCAGTCAGTGTAAGCGAAGCGACCAGCCTTTGCTCAAGGTAAAGGCCGCCCGGTGATCCACCAAGCAGGTCGTTCGCAGGGAAGGGCCTCGCGTATTGATTTTCACGAGGTCGCCCTCTTTTCGCCGCTCCATCTGCGGAAAATCCCTAAAGATATCCGTAATTCTTCATCCTTTTTTCCGTCGTGCACCGTCGGAGTTTCGGGGAGCGATATCCGCATGATCCAGATGACACCCCATAGCTGCGTGCCTGAATGGGTCGCACTGGTGGCCGGCTTGGGACTCGCACTGCTGGCCGGGTGCACGAATCCGATGGGCGCCGATCTCAGCACGCCTCGCACGGTTTACGCGCAGTCCCACGACAATGTCCTGAATAGCGATCAACTCAGTTACACGACGCAGATCGTCCTCCGCCGCTTTGACCAGACCAAGGAGTTTACCAAATCGCCCGGTGCGACGCTCAAGTTCATCCACCGGAAAGCAGTCGAAAGCGGTGAGCACGATCTGTTGTTCGCCCTCGCGGAGCTTAGCTACCACACTGGTGAAAAACTGCGTAAGGACAGGGACCCCACCGTCGAAACCCAGGCCCGCGACTACTACCTGGCCTCCGTCATCTACTCCTGGCTCTTCCTCTTCGACGGTCCGCCGGAAAGTCTGCCCGGCCAGTTCGATGATCGCTTCATCCTCGCGTGCGATCTCTACAACTTCGGCCTGGCCTGGGCTCTGACAAAACCACCGAGCACCCAAACGTTGGCCACGTTTCAACGTGGCGTCCGACAACTGCCTTGGGGGGAAATTGAAATAGAATACCACCCGTCTGAATTTTCCAAGACCCTCGCCCAGGCGGATCACTTTGTGGTCGCCGACAAGTTTCTGGTGAAAGGATTGAGCGTGCGCAACCGCCGGTCGGGCTTGGGTGCACCTCTGGTGGCCGTAAGCAAGGCCAACGCAGACGGCAAGGGAGGCACCTCCCAGCCGGCCACGGTCCTGCTTCGCGTGGAGGGCGGGCTGGCGAATATCGGCACGCATTGCCGGGCGCAGTTGGAGGTCTACTCCACCTTCGAAACCGACAACTTCCAAGTGGGCAACCGGACCGTGCCTCTCGCCGCCGACACGACCATCCCCATCGCGTACGGGCTCAATCAGGAATGGGTCTGGGGTCTCGGGCGGCGTCAGTTTCTCTCAGGTGAGGAAGAGGTCAAAAGCGACGTCTACCTGCTGCGTCCCTACAAGCCCGGCGCCATCCCGGTTGTGCTGGTGCACGGCACCTTCAGCAGCCCGATCTGGTGGGCCGAGATGGTCAATACGTTGTCGGCAGACCCGGTGATCGGAAAGCGCTTCCAGATCTGGCACTTCGTCTACAACAGCGGCAACCCCGTCGTCTATTCCGCCGTCAAACTTCGCGAATCTCTGGAAGCAAAATTGCAGGAGCTCGATCCCGAGGGGAAAGATCCGGCTCTCAGACAAATGGTGGTGATCGGTCACAGCCAGGGCGGTTTGCTCACGAAGCTGACCGCCACGGACACCGGCGACTCGCTGATGCGTGTCTATAATCCCAATGGTGGAGAGCAGGTGAAGTTTTCTCCCGAGGAGCAGGCATTGCTTGAAAAATATCTCCAGTTCACCGCCCTGCCCTTTGTGAAGAGGGTTGTTTTTATCAGCACTCCCCACCGCGGCAGCTATCATATCGGTGGCTTCATGGTGAAGGTATCCAGCTGGCTGGTTACCTTGCCGGGCAACTTAATCGACCGCGGCAAGGAGGTCGCGCGGGTAAAGGAAAAGCTCCAGCTGCCGGAAGAACTGCAAAATTCCTCCACCAGCCTCGATGGGATGTCTCCCAACAATCCATTGATGCTGAGACTGGCTGACATCCCCATCGCCCCGGGCGTCACCGGCCACTCGATCATCGCCGTCGATGGAGACGGCGACATCGAAGAAGGCGGTGACGGTGTCGTGAGGTACAAAAGCGCACACGTGGATTACGTGGTCTCCGAATTCATCGTGCGGACGTCCCACTCCTGCCAGGACAAGCCCGCTACGATCGAGGAAGTCCGCCGTATCCTCTACGAACACCTGAAATCGCTGCCCGCTGCGAAAACTCCCTGATCTTCGCCAACGCCTCTGATCCAGCGTCACACCACACCATGACGGCACCGACTCCTACCGGCCGCTTTCGTCGCCTGCTTCGTATCGCCGCCAAAATTTTCGCCGGCGTTCTTTGGTTTGGACTCACCGCCTGGGCCATGGGAGCGATCCACTACTCCAACCTGCCTTGGGCGTGGCTGCGAAACTTTGGGGCCATCGCCTTCGCCTTGGGCACGATCGCCGTGTTTGTGTGGGCGCGGCCCACTTGGAGGGCCCGGCTGATTTTCCTAGCAGCCTGGTTCGTGATCCTCGCCTGGTTTCTCCTCATTCCGCCTTCCAACCAGCGCAACTGGCGGCCCGACGTCGTCGTGCTGCCCTACGCGGAAATCGTCGGCGACCGTCTGTCCGTCCACAACATCCGCAACTGCGATTACCGCACCGAAACCGACTACACCGTCCGCCACTACGACCGCGTTTTCGATCTATTCAAACTGGAATCGGTGGACCTGTTCCTCGTGCACTGGGGCTCCCCTGCGATTGCGCACACGATGCTGAGCTTCGGTTTCGCGGACGGAAATCATCTCTGCTTCTCGATCGAGACCCGCATGGAACAAGGAGAGTCCTACTCTGCCATCGCCGGATTCTTCCGCCAGTACGAGATCACCTATGTCATGGCCGACGAGCGCGATCTCGTGAGACTCCGCACCAACTACCGCGTCGGCGAAGAAGTCTACATCTACCGGCTGCACTCCGACCTGGCGAAATCACGGAAGGTCCTCCTCGACTACCTCGCGCGGATCAACCGCCTCAAGGAAAAGCCGGAATGGTACAACGCGGCGACCGACAACTGCACGACCAGCATCCACCAGCACACCTTCCCCTATTTCAAAAAGATCCCTTGGGACTGGCGCATCTTGGTGAACGGCTACCTGGACGAGCTCCTCTACGAAACCGGCTCGTTGGACACGTCCGTGCCCTTTGCCGAACTCCAGACACGCAGCCACATCAACGCCCGCGCAAAGGCAGCGGACACCGATCCGGAATTCGCCACCCGCATCCGCGCCGGGAGCTTCTAAGGCCGGCAGTTCCCCGAAAACCCTCATCCACGTTTAACATCCACGCTTAAAAACTGTCGATTGAGCGGCTCGAGGCAGGGAAACGGTCTTTTCTGTTTCAGCCACGACCTTCACGGCTCGGTAAACATCCTCGGAGGTGGCATGGGGAAATTTCGCCTTTAAATGGGCAGCCAGCCTCGAATAGCCGGTCGGATCCGTCTGAATCTCTGGTTGGGAATTTTCGCTGGGGATGGCGTTCATCTGTCTATCCAAGTTAGACCGTCTTTCTCCGGACGGTTCATGGATCGTCAAAAGAAAATGCATGGGAGAAATTCCGGTCGAAGCACTGGGGGCTCCCGGAGACTTTGCTTTGGAAATGACTCGGCGCATTGGCCCTTTCTCGGACTCGCGCACAAGCAGCCTCGTCTCCCTCTCAAAATGGTGGACCCAACAGGACTCGAACCTGTGACCCCGTGCGTGTGAAGCACGTGCTCTAACCAACTGAGCTATGAGTCCCCAAACTGAGCCGGGGAACGTGGCGGGCGCTCCCGGCCGAATCAACTCTGTTTTCACGCTCATAAAAGGCGGGGATTTTGCTTCCCGCCAGAACGCCCAACCCACGCTCCGTCCGCAGTATTCGCGGGCGGAGCAGGCTGGTCCGGTCAATCGACCGGACGCCTCCCACTTAGAAGCGGTACAGCGCGGTCACGCCAACCTGCCGCGGATCAGCGCGGGATTCGTAGCGCGTCTCGATATAGTCCGGGTCTTCGTTGCCGAAGAAAAACACCCGTTTGTCGTACTCCTTGTCGAAGGCGTTGCGGACCCAGACCGTCAGCGTCCACTCGCGCCACGCGTAGCCGATACTCGCATTGAACACATTGAATGGCCGGCGCGCTTCATTCTGGTTGTTGGAGTCGTAGAATTTCGCACGGCCCACCAGCTCGACGCTGCCAAACACACCCTGCTCCGGCCGGTAGCTTGTCGCCAGAGTGTAGCCGTAGTCCGGCGTGTTCGCCAGCGTACGGCCGCCGGCGGTCGCACCGCTCGACAGTTTGAAAACATCCAGCTCGGAATCCATCAGCGAGAGAGAACCATTCACCGACCAATGCGAGGTGATCGCAAAGCGGCTCGCCGCCTCGAGACCGCGCACGTACGCAGTCTCCGCATTGTCCGTGAAGAACCGGTAGCTGCCGCCAAAACCTGCCGAGTCGCGCACCTGCGTGTCGTCACGCTCGATGTCGAACAAGGTCACTTCTCCCGTGAGGCGTTGCTTGAACCAGCTGCCGCGCAGCCCGGCCTCGTACGTCCAGAGATACTCCGTCTCGTACGTCAGCGGATCAACGGCGGGATTGATGCGGGCATCGATGTTCACGCCGCCCGCTTTGTAACCACGCGTCACCGACGCGAAAACCACGTGGTTGGCGGTCAGGTCATGCTCCAGCGTCAGTTTTCCACCGAACAGCGTGTCATCAAATGACGGCGCGATCCGCACCGGCGTGTCGTAGGTATTCGGCGTCTTGCGATAGCGTGTCTTGAGACCGTCGCCGGAAATATCCACCTGCTCCGCACGAAGCCCGAGAATGGCGCGCGTATGCGCCGTGAAGTCGTGCGAGATCTGGCCAAACACCGCGACGTTCCGCGAACGGTAATCGGTCGCCAGCCCGCGGAGATTACCCGGGTCTTCGTTCGTGTACTTGCTGGCTTCATCCACGCCGGAAAAATAAACGCCGAGCGTCCAGCGATCGATCCAGCCCAGCGCTTCCTTCGTAACTGCAGAATCGAGCCTCAGCTCCTGGCTGAAGCCATCGCGTTCGCGCCTCAAGTCGCTGAAGCCTTCGTAAGAAGCCGCCGTCCAGTCATCATCATAGCTGTAAACCGAGTCCACCCACGAGCCGGAGGTGATCGTCGTGAAACGCACGTGGGGAGATCCCGTGTAAGTTCCGCGCAGGCTGCCCGCCAGCGAGCTCTGCTCGTCACGGCCCGGGCGGTTGCTGTACGTGTAATAGCCGTTGTTATCCAAGGCGAAATCGTCGAAGCCATTGTCCACGTCCGAGTAGAGTCCCGAGGCTTCCCAGCGCCAGGCTGGTCCGGGGTTGAACGTCAGCCGCAGGCGAGCCGTGAACTCGTCTCGTGCATTCGTATCGGCATTCAAGGTACGATTGTGCCGGAAGCCGTCGCTGTCCGACTGCTGCACCGCCAGGCGCATCATCAGCTTTTCGGGTGATCCTTTGATCAAGGGTCCGCCCACCGCGAACCCACCCGACAGAAGCGAGTCATCGCCCGCCTGTCCTTCGACCTGCCCCGTCCAGAACGGCGTCGGCTCGTTTGTCACCAACCGCACCACACCGCCAGCCGCGTTCGCGCCAAAGGCCCCCGCCTGCGAGCCGCGCAACACCTCGACTTGCTTCACATCAAAGGTGCTGCCGAGCGTGCCCAGTCCGGTGAAATCGAGATCATCGACCAGGAAGCGCACCGTTGAATCCGGCGTCTCGCCTTCGTACTGGGAGTTTTCGCCGATGCCGCGAATCTGGAAATAACGCGGACGCGAGGTGCCGCCCGTCCACGTGAGATTCGGCGTTTGATCCACAAGGTCACCAAAGTGGCTTACGCCGTTCGAACGCAGCGCCTGCTCGTTGAACACACTCACGCTTGCCGAGATCCGGTCGAGTGGAGACTCCCAGATATCCGCCGTCACGCGCACCGGCGCCAGCACCACCTCGGGCGCCGCACTTCCTGAGGGTTCTCCCCCAGACGACGGTGTTTGCGCCGGCAATGCAGCCGGAATTAAGGCCGCGAATACGGCGAGAGGAATGATCGAGGAGGCGTTCGTTGGTTTCATGGACTTGAAGTGCCACCCGAAACGGTTCTCCGGAAAAAGACGCGAAGCCGTGAGACTTCGCCTGCTGTTTTCCTTCGCCGGAATGATCCGTTCAGGTTCGAAGGGTCCGATCGCCGATCGTGCGATCATCTCAGCCCTCCGACGGAGGACACCCCTACAGGCAAAGTCCGTCAAAACGCCCACACACCGTTCACGCAAGGGAAAGTTTCCAACCCGCTGACCCGCCACACCGCTCAACAGAGGTGAATCTCCGGGCGCTAAAAACATGAAGGCCGCCCCGTACCAGGGCGGCCAGCATGACCTAACACCAAGCAAACCGTAAGAACTACAAACAAGTATCGATCCCCTAGGAACGATACTGACTACGCGGAGATAGACGCGGTGTTTTCAAATTCGCTCAAAAATTCTCGCGGTAATTTTTTGCTAAATCCGCGTACGTCGTCGTCACAAAATACGCTGAAAAAGCGGCGACGCCCACACGGGATGTCGGAGATTTCCCGGAGCTCCCTCAGGTGAAATTCCCGGCAACCAAGGCCGCCCGTGTAGTACAACCGCTTGTACACCACGGGCTCCGCGCCGATTTAGATATCACACGCTCCGGCGACCTCATCATGAGCCCCGGCTTTCGCCGGCACGCCGATCGGTTCGCCACCGATTGCGACAGGGGTGTTTTTAAGAGGATACCGGAACTGCTTTCCCTCGTAATTGTGGAAAACAATTTCGTCGTCCGTGATTTTTTCCACGTACTCCGGATTGATCGGCACCTTGCCGCCGCCACCGGGCGCATCGATCACATACTGAGGCACCGCGTAACCCGTCGTATGCCCGCGCAACGCCTGGATGATCTCGATGCCCTTGCGCACATCGACTTTGAAGTGCGAGCCACCGGTAATCAGATCCATCTGATAAAGATAATACGGCCGCACACGCATCCGCAGCAGGCGATGCACGAGCGCCTTCATGACTTCAGCGTCGTCATTTACGCCGCGCAGCAGCACCGATTGATTGCCAAGCGGAACGCCCGCAAACGACAGCCGCTCGCACGCGTCCTTCAGTTCTGCCGTCGCCTCCTTGGGATGATTCACGTGGATGCTCATCCAGATCGGCCCGTACTTTTTGAAAATCTCGCACAGCGCCGGCGTGATGCGTTGCGGCAGGAACACCGGGATGCGCGATCCGATGCGGATAAACTCCACATGCTTGATCGCCCGCAACCGGCTGATCAGGTGTTCCAGTTTCTTGTCCGACAGGAGCAAGGGATCGCCGCCGGACAGCAGCACGTCACGGATCTCCGGATGCGACTCAATGTAACGCAGACCCTGCTCGTACTCGGGGTGGAAATTATAGTCCTGCGCATTGCTCACCAACCGGCTGCGCGTGCAGTACCGGCAATAAGACGCACAGCGGTCCGTCACCAGAAACAGCACGCGGTCCGGATAGCGGTGCACCAGTCCCGGCACCGGCGAGTGCTCATCCTCGCCCAGCGAATCCAGCATTTCCTCCTTGCTCGTGATCGACTCCCCCTCACGCGGGATAAGCTGCAGCCGGATCGGGCAGTTCGGATCGTTGCGATCGATCAGGTTGAAAAAATAGGGCGTGATCGCCAGCGCCAGCTTGTGTCCCGCAAACGCGATGCCGCGCCGCTCCTCAGTGGTGAGCACCATGTACTTCTCCAGCTGGTCGATCGTCGTGATCCGGTTCTTGAGCTGCCACGTCCAATCCTTCCAGTCGGACTCCGGAACGTGCTGCCAAAGCCCCTGCCCTTCGAACCAGGTGGAGCGGTCTTCAGTGTAAGCCATGATGTTGTGCGCGGAAGTTAGGCCCCTAACTACCGCTGTCAAACGGCAGCCAAAATTCCTTTTTGTAGCGTAAAGCCTGCAGCATATCGCACCCGCGCACAACGAGACACCCGCCGTGCCAGTCGCCGACCATTGGTCATTGATCATTGGTCACTGGTCATTCCCATGCGGCAGGGCCGCACGGGCTTCGCCCTTCGCCTAATACCCCCGGCTGAAACGTCTGCTACGATCCAGAGAAGTATTCGCCGAAATCCATGAACACGCTCACCACCGCCCCCGTCAGCCCTTCAGTCACCGCCACCGCTGCTTCGCTCCAGGACACGTCTTCGCCGCTCACCGCGTTTGTCGCTCCCATTCCGCCGCCTTCGCCCGCCCACATCATGCAGGTCGGCTCCGGATTCTGGTCATCGAAAACCCTCCTCAGCGCCGTCGAACTCGAGGTGTTCACCCACCTCGCCGGCCGTCCCGCCGATGCCGAAACCCTCCGCCAGCGTCTCGGTCTTCATCCTCGTTCCGCCCGTGACTTCTTCGACGCCTTGGTCTCCTTCGGTTTTCTCGAGCGCGAAAACGGCGTGTACGCGAATTCCCCCGACACCGAGCTCTTCCTGGACAAAGCCAAGCCATCCTACATCGGCGGCATCCTCGAAATGCTCAACGCCCGTCTCTACAAATTCTGGGACGGCCTCACCGACGGCCTGCGCACCGGACTCCCGCAGAACGAGGTGAAAAACGGCGGCGCCAATTTCTTCCACGAACTCTACGCCGATCCGCTCCGCCTGAAACAATTCCTCTCCGCCATGACCGGCGTGAGCCGCGGCGCCAACCTCGCCATCGCGGAAAATTTCCCGTGGTCGAAATACCGCACCATCGCCGACATCGGCACCGCCCAAGGCGATCTCGCCGCCCAGATCGCACTCGCCAACCCGCATCTCAACGCCATCGGCTTCGACCTCCCGCAAGCCGGCCCGATCTTCCAAGACTACGTCCGCCAGCTCGGTCTCGTCGACCGCGTGCGTTTCATCCCTGGCGACTTCTTCCAACAGCCGCTGCCCAAGGCCGACGTCATCACCATGGGCCACATCCTCCACGACTGGGATCTCGCGCAGAAAAAGCATCTCGTCAAAGCCGCCTACGAAGCCCTTCCGGTCGGAGGCGCCTTCATCGCCTACGACTCCATCATCGACGACGATCGCCGTAACAACAGCTTCGGCCTCCTCATGAGCCTCAACATGCTCATCGAGACTCCCGGCGGCTTCGACTACACCGGCGCCGATTGCATGAAATGGATGGAAGAAGCCGGTTTCCGCTTCACCTACGTCCAGCATCTCGTTGGCCCCGATTCCATGGTCGTCGGCATCAAGTAACGCCGGAGCGTAGCCGCGTTACTTAAAACGCGGCCTCCGTTTCCGATAAAAGCGCGGCTCCCAAACCGCCAAAATCATCGCCCGCCTCCCACTCCTCCATCGTAGCCGCGCTCCTTAGAGCGTGGCCCTCTCCGCGTCTCCGCGATAAATTCCGCCACCCATCCTGTCCCTCCTGCCATCCTGTCCACCTTCCGCTTCTCCGGCTCCGCACATGTCCACTCCCGACTCTTCCAACAACCGCAAGCGCACGATCATCATCGTCCTGCTGTTCCTTCTGCTCGCACTTCTCCTGTTCCTGTTCGGCCGCTGCAAACGCACGCCTGCGCCAACACCAGAGCCGCCCCCGCCTCCAGCCGCACCCTCTGCGCCCTCCGTCGCAACACCACCCGCACCGTCCACTCCGACCGTCTCCGCGCCTGAGCCCGCCGAAATCCTCACGCCCGCCACAATCCAGCTCCCCGCCAAGATCGTCGCCGGCACTCCCTTTACCGCCTCGTGGACAGGCCCTGATAACAAAGGCGACTACCTCGCCCTCGCGCGTATCGACGCCCCCGTGACCGCCTACGAAACCTACGCCGACACCAAACACGGTCCATCCCTCGAACTCACCGCACCGGTTGAGTCCGGCGACTACGAAGTCCGCTACGTCGCCATCCGCTCCAAAAAAATTCTCGGCCGTGCCCCGATTCTAGTCACCCCCGCCACGGCCACGCTCACCGCTCCCGCCGAAGCCACCTTGAACACACCCGTCACCGTCACCTGGACCGGCCCCGACAATCCCGGTGACTTCCTGACCATCGTCCCACCCGACGCCCGCGACGACGCCTACGCCCACTACACTCAGACCGGAAAAGGTTCTCCCGCGACCATCACCGCGCCCGCCGCCGCCGGCCCCGCCGAAATCCGCTACGTCACCGGACAAGGCCGCAAAATCCTCGCCCGCCGCCTCATCACGATCACCTCACCTGAAACAACAATAACGGCCCCGGCCGAAGTCATCGCCGGCACGCCCGTCGCCATCACCTGGACCGGCCTCAACACTCGCGGCGACTACCTCACCATCGTCCCGCCCTCCGCCGCCACCGGTACCTACCAGAATTACACCGACGCCTCCAACGGCTCACCGCTCACCGTCACCGCGCCGATCGAACCCGGCACCTACGAGATCCGCTACGCCGCCGCGCAGGGCAAAACAATCCTCGCCCGACGCACGATCAAAGTCGTCGCCGCCGAGATCGAGTTAAACGCCCCCGCGCAAGCGGCCGCAGGCTCACTCGTCTCCATTCAATGGGCCGGCCCCAACAACAAAGGCGACTACCTCACCATCGTCGTCCAAGGCACCCGCGACGGCGAATACGCCCAATACGCCGACACCCACCGCGGCACGCCGGTAAACATCAAAGCCCCCGCCAAACCCGGCCCCGCCGAAATCCGCTACATGAGCGGTCAGGGCGCCAAAGTCCTCGCGCGGCGGCCTATTGAAGTGACTCAGTAAAACTCATTCACCTTCGCACACTTCTCAGCTCAATTTCCGGATCATGCCGCGCAACGAAAATGATCTTAGTGGACGTATACACCGTCCCTAAATCCGATACTCCCCGCGCAGAAATAATCACATCCTGCCCGAGAACTGCCTGATGATTCACCGGACCCAACTTGGCCACTTGGTTCTTCTCTAAGAAAACACTGGCAGAAGAAATTAAACCCATCGGTATCTTAGCTTTTTCAAGCTGCTGGTAAAAGAGGCTGCGTACTCTGTAGAACGCAGCTGAGACAATTGGATCACCTATCTCTGTCTGAATATCACCAGTCAGATCGAAAGTGAATCGCTCACCACGCGTGACCAAAAACCCGAACAGCCAATACCCGTCGTAATCCGAGTAACGGCTGGTGAAGGCGCTCAAGGTGTTACCCAAGACACCTGTGATGTGGCGCCTTATTTTCACTCTCTCGGAAGAACATCCCTCACCCCAGCTTCTCCAGCGCCATCGCACTCGCCGCCGTGCGATTCTCCACGCCGAGCTTCATATAAATATTCTCCAGGTGTTTCTTCACCGTGAAGAGCTTCATCTCGAGGATCGTGCAAACCTCCGGGTTGCTCTTTCCCTGGCTCACCCAGAACAAAATCTCCGCCTCGCGCGGCGTGAGCCCGAGTGATTGCAGCATCTCCGGCTTCGGCTCCGCCTTCGCGATGTTTGAGCCGTTGTGATCCGCAATGCGGCTGAGTCGTGCGCCGATCGCCTGCAGCAGATCTGCTACGCCCACCGGCTTGATCAGATAATCATCCGCACCGAGCGTCATCCCGCTCCGCACGTCGCTGTGCTCGCCGCGGGCCGTCAGAAAAATAAAGGGAATCCGCGCGGTGTGCGGAATCTCCCGCAACGCCTTCAGCACCGAGTGTCCGTCCATCTCCGGCATTGAGATATCGCAGAGGATCAGGTCAGGCAGCTGCGTGCGCGCCAGCTCCACCGCCGCCTTGCCGTCGCCGGCCTCGTGCACCTCGAAATTTTCCAGCCGCAAAATCTTCCCGAGATTGCGGCGCATGATGGACTCGTCGTCGACGACCAGGACTTTTTTCACGTCGCGTCTCCTTTTTGACCGCCAATCGATGAAGCGAGTTCGGTGAGTGCGGGGAACATGGGTAGATTGATCGTCACTGTGGTGCCTTTACCCACGGCGCTTTCAAGCTCGATGGTGCCTTCGTGCAAATCCACGCAATGCTTCACGATGTACAGTCCGAGCCCCGTTCCGTTAACGAGTCCGACATTTCTCGCCCGTCGAAACGCCTGAAACAGCGCCGGCCGGTCCTCCTCGGGAATACCAATGCCGTCGTCGTGGATCGCGAAAACCGCGTGCCGCCCCACGCGCGTCAGCGTCAGGCTCGGCGCACGATCCGGCGGGGAATACTTCAGCGCATTCGTCAGGAGATTGCCGAGAATCAGCCGTAGTAATTGCTCGTCCGCAGTCGCGAATGAATCGATGCCTCGGTGCTCGAAACGAATCTTCCGGTCCTCGCTGCCCGCTGAAATCGCTTCATTGATGATCACCTGCGACAGCTCCACCAGGTCGACCAGCTTCGTGGACAATGCCAATTTGCCGGCGTCCGCTTTGCCCATCAGAAGCAGATTGTCGATCATCCCCGCCATGCGGCGCGTCGCGACTTCGATATCCAGGATCGACTCCATCCGCTCCGCCGGCGTCAGCCGGTCGTGATAACGTTTCAGTAGTTCCGTCGAGGACAGGATGATGCCGAGCGGATTTCGGTACTCGTGCGACACCATGCTGATGAAGTTCGACTTCAGCTGGCTCAGCTCGCGCTCGCGCTCGAGCGAGTTGCGCAGCTCCTGCTCCGCGCGTTTCCGCTCGCTGATATCGTGAAGGATCACCTGTGCGAGCGTACGTCCGCCAATCTCCACCGTGGAACTGAACGCCTCGATGGTTAGCTCGGCGCCCGCCAAATTTCGGCACACCCACTCAAAACGGGAGTTACCCTGCGTCTGTCTCAGTTTTGCCATCTCCGCCGCCGCTTGCACCGAGGGAATTCCGCCCGGCTGGAATTCAGGCGAAAACTCCAGCAACGATCTTCCTACCGCGTCCTTCGGCGTCGAGAGGCCGATCAATTTCAGCCCCGCCGGATTCACGGCCACCATGGTCACGCCCTCGAGCAGAACAACGCCCGCGGGTGAATCTTCAAACAACCGCTGAAACCGCGCCTCCGACTCCTGGAAACGCCGCTCCGCCTCCATCAACTCCGTCACGTCACGGCCCGCCGCCTGGATCTCCACGAGTTTTCCCGCTTCGTCGAAGATCCCGCGGTTCACCCAGTGCTCGTGCGTCACGCGTCCGTCATCCGGTGCGACTTTCCGGTGCAAAAATTCAAATCCGGGATTCTCGGGAGTGAGCTCCGCGATTTCCGCGCGCACCTTTGCCGCCAGATCCGGCGACGCCTGCTCGATCCAGTTTTTCCCGACATACTCAAGCGCACGCACGCCATAGACGCGCTCATACGCGGGGTTCACGTACGTCGTGATTCCCGCCGGCGTGTAGCGGCCCACGAGTTCCGTCTGCGTTTCCAGAATCGCGCGAAGCCGTTGCTCACTCTCGCTGAACGCCCGCGTGCGCTCCACGATCTTCGCCTCCAATTCCTGATTGAGCTCCTTGAGCGCCAGCTGCGCATTCATGAGCTCGGTCACATCCTCGTGCATAGCGATGATCTCGCGGATCTCGCCGAGACTGTCGCGAATCGGGAAAAAATGCCCGCGGATGTAGCGCGCCTCCGCCCGCCCGCCCGCCACCGCCACATTCGGAATGAACGGCGTCGGCGGCGTACGCACCGGCTCGCCCGCAAACGCCCGCTTGAAGATCGGCAGCAGCCCCGTCTCCGAGATCTGCCGGTCCTGAAGCAGATTGAATTTCGCCGCCTCCAGTTGCTCGTCGGTCAGATGAAACAGCTTTTCGTAAGCCCGGTTCACTTTGAGCGAAACCCCATCCGGCCGGAATCGCTGCATGCTCACCGGCGTCTGCTCAAAGAGTCCGCGAAACCTTAACTCCGACTCGCGAAGCTCACGATCCGCCCGCCGGCGCTCCTCACGTTCGCCCACCGACATCGGGGGATTGCTGGGCGCTGAAGAATCAGAGGGGGCCGGACTGGTTTCCATGCGAGCTGCGAGCCTGCACAGTCCCCCGCGGGAGAGGCAATTTTTTTGGCCGGACCGCTGGCTTAGCCGGACGGCTAATACCGCCGCGTGAAACAGCTGCTAAGATCACCGTATCTTACTCCACAGAAGCCCAAGATGGGCCTCATCAACTCTCAAACGCCTCCGCCATGACTCCGTCCCTCACTTCCTTCAACCGTGACCAGGTTCACGTTTCCCACGCTTTTCCCGAACGCCCGTCCGACCTCAACCTCACGCAAGCCGTGGGCGTCGTCCTCTGCGGCCTGCTCCTTTCCGCCATCGCCGCCGCCCTGATCATCAGCCTCGGCTAAAACACGGTCCGCTTAGCCGCTCTTTCATCCGGTGCCTTCTTCCGGCAGCCGGCCTCTCTTCCGCTTTTCCTTTCCAGCCATGTTCCGCCGCAAGTTTGTCAAAATCCCGCTCATCGTCCTCGCCTGCCTGATCGGCGTCCTCGCCCTGGCCGTGGGCGGTGTCTACGCGACCACCAACTACCGCCTCCGCCGCACGCACAACGTCGAGGTCCGTCCCATTTCCGTTCCGAGCGACGCCACTGCCATCGCTCGCGGCAAACACATCGTCACCACCCGCTCCTGCGCCGACTGCCACGGAGCCGACTTCGGCGGCGCCAAAGTCGTCGACGATCCTGCCGCTGGAAAACTCTACGGCCCCAACATCACCCGGGGCCGCGGTGGCCTTGCCTCCGATTTCAACGATCTGGATTACGTACGCGCCATCCGCCACGGCCTCGCCCGCGATGGCCGCGCCCTCCTGATGATGCCTTCCGCCGAGTACACCACGTTCAGCGATGAAGACCTCGGCGCCATCATCGCCTATTTGAAAACGCTGCCCGCAGTCGATCGCGAGCGCGGCCCGCTTCAGCCCGGACCCGCCATCCGCGCCCTTATGGTCGCCGGCCAGGTCCAGCTCGCCGCCGAGGAAATCGACCACAACGCCCATCGCCCCGCCTCCGTCGCCGCGTCACCCACCGCCGAATACGGCAAATATCTCGCCGCCAGCTGCACGGGCTGCCACGGGCCAAATCTCTCCGGCGGTCGCATCCCTGGCGCTCCGCCCGACTGGCCATCCACCGCCAACCTCACGCCTCACGCCTCGAGCCGCCTGCCCGGTTGGAACGAAGAACAATTCCTCGCCACGCTTCGCACGCATAAACGTCCCGACGGCTCCGAGCTTCACCCGCTCATGCCCGCCGCGATCGGTCAGATGACCGACACCGAGCTGAAGGCCATCTGGGCCTACCTGCGCTCGCTCCCCGAAGCCGAAACCGGAGCCCGCTAAAAGCACCGCGCGGTGCCCTCAACGCGTCGCATGACCTACGCCGCCCTCACCAGCGGCCCAAGGCCACCGCCTGCGCGCAACGACCCATTACCAACGACAATCTACCGTCAGACCACTCTCTCCTCCATGAACACAGCCACGTCCGCCACTCACTCGAACACCGCCTCCAGCGCGGTCGCCACCGAAGACAAAACCGTAGCCATCCTGAGCTACCTGACTCTCATCGGTTTCATCGTCGCCATCGTTATCCACGGCAACAACAAGACCCGGCTCGGTGCCTATCACCTCCGCCAGTCGCTCGGCCTCATTATCGCCTGCCTCGCATTGTTTCCCGTGGGCTTCGTCTCCGGCCTGGTGCATATCCCCGTTCTCAGCGCACTTCTCGGTTTCGTCATTTGGGTCGGCCTCATCGCCTTTTGGGCCGTGGGGTTGATCGCCGCCGTCAACGGACAGCAAAAACCAGTTCCGGTCCTCGGCGAAAAATTCCAGGCATGGTTCGGCAAAGCGTTCGAATAATCCTGTAACAACTCTCTCGAGAAATCGAAGTAGTCGTCATCCACGGGTTTCTTCCCGAGCCCATAGCGATCAGGTGATCGCAACCAAGGCGTGCCGGTTTACCACCGAGCACGCCTTAGTCGTTTTTTGGCCCCGCCCTCGCGCCCTTCGCTCCTTCGCGAGACTTCTCCTCAACCGAGAGAGCCCCACCCGCATTGCCCCACGCCCGCGTCCGCCCCAACTACTAATTACAAATTACCCACTACCGCCTCCCCTCCGACACTGGTCATTGGTCACTGGTCATTTCGCCGTCCCGCCTCCGTCCTCCGGCTTTCACGCTTCCCCTTTCACCCTTCACTCTTCCCCGCCGTGCCCTCCGAGCCTTCCTTCCGCCCGCCCGTTTCCTTCGAAGACGCCACCACCCGCGCCGACGCCCTGCTCGCGAAGCTCACGCTCGACGAAAAAATCCAGCTCATCTCCGGCCACCGCGGTTTCTTCATCAAGGGCTTTCCCCACCACGGCATCCCCGAACTCCTCATGTCCGACGCCTCCGGCGGCGTGAACCTCCGCCGCAACCTCGGCCTCCCGCTCGACCGCTCCGTCGCCTTCCCCGCGCCCATCGCCCTCGCCGCCACCTGGAATCCCGCGCTCGCCCACCGCTACGCCCGCGCCATCGGCGAGGAATGCCGCGCCGCCAACGTCGCGATCCTCCTCGGCCCCGGCGTGAACATCTACCGCCACAGCCAGTGCGGCCGGAACTTCGAATACTTCGGAGAAGACCCCTTCCTCGCCGCGCAACTCACCGAGCGCTACGTCCTCGGCGTCCTCGAGACCGGCACCATCCCCACGCTCAAACATTTTCTCGCCAACAACACCGACCACCACCGCCGCACGTCCGACTCCGTCCTCGACGAGCGCACCATGCACGAGATCTACCTCCCCGCCTTCAAGGCCGGCATCGACGCCGGTGCCATGGCCATCATGACCGCCTACAACCAGGTCAACGGCGAGTGGGCCGGCCAGAGCCGCGCCGTCATTGAAAAACTGTTACGCGAAACTCTCGGCTATCAGTGGCTCGTCATGACCGACTGGTGGTCCGTCTGGGACGCCGAAAAAATCATCGCCTCGGGCCAGGACCTCGAGATGCCCGGCGAAAAATTCCTCCAGGCCGACACTCCCCGACTCCTCAAATCCGGCCGCGTCACTGAAGCCCAGATCGACCGCATGGTCCGCAACATCCTCCGCACGCAGATCGCCATGGGCCTCCACGACCGCCCCGTCCACGAGCCCTGGTTCGCGGAAAAATTCCCTGAGCACGAACAAATCGCCCTCCAGACCGCCCGCGAAAGCATCGTCCTCCTCACCAACCGCGACACCACCCTCCCACTCCGCCGCGGCACCGCGAAAAAAATCCTGCTCACCGGCCTCTTCACCGACACCCTCGCCCGCGGCGGCGGCTCCGCCGAAGTCGAAGGCTACAACCACATCCAGCTCCGCGACGCCCTCACCGCCATCTACGGCGACTCGCTCACCGTCCTCGAAAACCCCACCGACGCCGACCTCCGCTCCGCCGACACCGTCCTCCTCAGCACCGGCACACACGACAGCGAAGGCTGGGACCGCCCCTTCGCGCTGCCCGACGCCGAGGAACAACGCGTCCTCCGCGCCACCTCGCTCAATCCGCGCACCATCGTTCTCGTCAACACCGGCTCCGGCATCCGCATGACCGCCTGGGCCGACCGCGCCGCCGCCATCGTCTACGCCTGGTACCCCGGCCAGAACGGCAACCGTGCCCTCGCCGAAATCCTCTGCGGCGACACCGGGCCCTCCGGCAAACTCCCCTTCACCATCGAACGCGAGTTTACCGACTCCCCCGGCGCCAACTACCTCCCGCCCGGCGAACAACTCTACACCGGCTGGGACCACGACAACGACATGTCCCGCCCAATCAACCGCATCCGCTACGACGAAGGCATCTTCGTGGGCTACCGCTGGTACGAATCCAAAAAAATCGCCCCACTCTTCCCCTTCGGCCACGGCCTCACGTACACAACTTTCGAATACAGCAAACTCACGATCACGCCGGACAAACTCCGCCTCCCCGACGGCCGCATCAGCGTCGAATTCACCGTCACCAACACCGGGCAAGTCGCCGCCACCGAAACCGCCCAACTCTACCTCACCGCCAACGCCCCGTCCGTCCCGCGCCCCCCAAAAGAACTCCGCGGCTTCACCCGCCTCACCCTGCAACCCGGCGAATCCCGCATCGCCCGCATCCGCCTGGTCCCAAAAGATTTCTCCTTCTGGGACGTGACCACCCACGCCTGGAAAGCCGACCCCGGCGATTTCACCATCCACATCGGCGGCGCTTCAAACGCCATCGCTCTCGAAGCAAAGGTAACTCTTAAATAATCGCCGCGCCCGCCTGCGTCAGTTCAACGAGTCCACAACCAACCGCCCCTCCTCGTCGAAGACCCAGCACTGCTCGTAATCGACCTCGAAGAGATAACCGTCAGGATCTCTGAAATACCCAGCCACGCCCCAAGGCGTCCGCGTTGCTGGCTTCACCAAAGTCCCGCCCGCAGCCACCGCTCGCTCGAGAACCAGAGCAACTTCTCCAAGCGATTTCACTAGGTGTACGAAGGCAACGCCGCTGAATCCCACGGCCGCCGCCGGATCTGCGCCCACGTCTTTCGCCAGATCCGCATACGGGAGCAGACACAGCGCATATCCGCCGAGGTTGAACTTCACGAATCCATCATGCCCGGTCGGCGACCGTTTCCAGCCCAGCGCTTCATAAAACGCCGCGGATTTCGCGATGTCGCGCACCCCGAGAACGATCAGATGCAACCGCTGACTTGGCGGCAGCAGCTTCCCCCGCTCCGCTGAGAGGACGGTACCAACCGGAATGCTTTCAAGAAGCGGCAGGTGATCAGATGAGTGCATGTCTGGTATCCTACGAGAGTTTGCTGACAACGGTCTGTCAGCTATCCCGTTCCCACGCTTCCGACAGGCATCCTCCACCTCAAACAGTTGAGCGGCGTATTCCCCGCTTCCATCCTGTTAATCCCGCAATCCTGTCTAAAAAATCTCCGATCCTTCCCCTCCCTCGCACCCTTCGCGAGACCTCCGGCCTTCCCATTAGTCACTGGTCATTGATCATGGGTCATTCACGGTCTCTGATCGCACCCCATGTCCCCCGACCTCTGGATCCTTGGCCTGCGCACTGCCGGCGTTTTCCATCTCGTGACGCTCACCCTCGCCTGCTTCACGCCCATCCCGCCCGACTGGGATAAAAACCTCGCCGCGCTCCCGCCGATCCACCGCCGATTCGCCATTGCCCAAAACATCTCCATCGGCGCCACCATCGCCGCCCTCGGCCTCGTCAGCCTTTTCTTCGCCCCTGACCTCATCACCGGCCAGCCCCTCGCACGCGTCCTCTGCGCCCTCAGCGGACTTTTCTGGGCCGGCCGCCTTGCCGTTCTCCCTTGGCTCCGCGTCCAATCCGCGCTCACCACTCCACTCCTCCGCCTCGGCTACGGTTTGCTTCTGACGCAATGCGCTGTCTATTCAGCTGCTTACGGATGGCTCACGCTCCGTCCGGCCGGCTGAATGGACCCTCCTTCGACCACCCGCCGTCACAATCCCGCATAATCTCAGAAAACCGCTTGGCAGGGACCGGTTCAGGTCTTTTCGTTCGGCTTTAATGTCCACGCCCAAGCAAGGAGTTCTCGCCCTCGAAGACGGTTCCATTTTCCGCGGCCTCGCGTTCGGAGCCGACGCCACCATCGCCGGCGAATGCGTTTTCAACACGTCGATGACCGGCTATCAGGAGATCATCACCGATCCTTCCTACTTCGGCCAGATCGTCACCATGACGGCGCCCCAGATCGGCAACTACGGCATCAACGACGAAGATTCCGAAGCCAACGCACCGAAGTGCTCCGGCTTCATCGTCCGCGAACTCTCCCCCGTCGTCAGCAACTGGCGCAGCCAGTCCTCGCTCGACGCCTATTTCAAAAAGTACGGCATCCCCGGCCTCAGCGAAATCGACACCCGCGCCCTCACCAAAAAGCTCCGCGTCGACGGCGCCATGAAGTGCTGCCTCAGCACACTCCCGATTTCCGACGCCGACGCCATCGCCAAGGCCCGCAGCTGGCAGGACATGGCCGGCTCCGATTACGTGAAGGAAGTCTCCGTCAAAGAACCTTTCATCTGGCGCAGTGACGACGTGGCGAATCACAACGCTCCGTATTTCCCCATCGGCACCACGATGAACGCTCCCGGTATTCCCACGAAGAAATTCCGGGTCGCCGCCTTCGACTTCGGCGCCAAGCACACGATTTTCCGCAAGCTCATCCGCCACGGCTTCGACGTTCAGGTTTTCCCCGCCACCTACACCGCCGAGCAGGTCAAGGAGCACAAACCCGACGCCGTCTTCCTCTCCAACGGTCCCGGCGATCCGTCCGCGCTTCCGTACATCCACAAGACCGTCACCGGCCTCGTGCCCGATTACCCGATCTTCGGCATCTGC
Source organism: Nibricoccus sp. (assembly GCA_049840895.1). Classification (GTDB taxonomy): domain Bacteria; phylum Verrucomicrobiota; class Verrucomicrobiia; order Opitutales; family Opitutaceae; genus Nibricoccus. The sequence continues at coordinate 80,828 of JASGJB010000001.1, forward strand.
CTCGGCCACCAGATGCTCACGCACGCGCTCGGCGGCACGACCTATAAACTCAAGTTCGGCCACCGCGGCGGCAACCAGCCCGTGAAAAACCTCGAGACCGGCAAAGTCTCCATCACCGCCCAAAACCACGGTTTTGCCACGGATCCCAAGTCCCTCGAAAAAGGCGGCGCAAAAGTCACCGAGCTCAACCTCAACGACGGCACCGTCGAAGGACTCCGTCACACGAAGCTCCCGATCTTCTCGGTCCAGTACCACCCCGAAGCCGCCCCCGGCCCGAACGATGCCGATCCGCTCTTCGTCGACTTCTACAAGATGGTCGAAGCCCGCAAAGCGGGGAAAATCTGAGTAGTCAGAATACCGTCGCTCTTCTTTATAAGCCCGGTTGCTCCCAAGCACCGGGCTTTTTCGCGCATTCGTAACAGGGGCCAGTGCAACGTGCACTTAATTCGGCTCTTCCGGGTGTCGATGTGGTGGAACCGTTCCCTACCGGCGGACGGTGTCCTTATGCGCACGCTCAGCCTCAAATCCAAAATGCTCCTCGGCATCGGCACCGTTGTCGTCTTCGGCCTCGCGCTGACCATCGGTTTCATCGCCTGGCGCAACGAAACCCTCGCCCGGCAACAAGGCATCGCCTACGCGCGCGAGCTTTCCTCCGCACGGGCGCTGGAGGTCTCACGCATCTTGGAACGGGCGTTCGCCGTTCCACGCACGCTCGCCCATTCCCTTGAAGGAACACAGGCATCTGAACACGCCCTGTCGCGCGAAGCCATCCAGCGTATGCTCCGCAGTACGCTCGAGTCCAATCCCGCGATCTTCGCCCTCTGGACCTGCTGGGAGCCAAACGCGCTCGACAACCGCGATGCCGATTTTGTCGGTCGTCCAGGTCACGATGCCACCGGCCGGTTTGTACCCTATTTCTACCAACAGGAAAAAGGCATCGGTCTCGAAGCGCTCAATGACTACGCCACTCCAGGCGCGGGCGACTACTACCTTCTCGCCCGCGATTCCAATCGCGAAACCGTCCTCGAGCCCTACCCCTACGAGGTCGGCGGCAAAAAAATCCTCATGACATCGCTCGTCGTCCCCGTGCACGTCGGTGACAAGGTCGTCGGCGCCGTCGGCGTCGATCTCGATCTCATACATCTCGCCAAACTCACCGCATCGAAAATTTTCGATGAGGGTTATACCACGCTCATTTCGCAAAAAGGCACCTACGTCTCCCATCCCGACGCCGCCCGGCTCAATCAGCCCGTCATCAAAACGGATCCCTGGCTCGAGCCTCTTCTCGCGGGCATCGCCAAAGGCGAAGGCTTTTCCCTCACCAGTTTTTCCCCCAGAATTCAAAGAAACCGCCTTTCACATCGGCGTCCCGATCTTCATCGGCGAAAACCGGGCGCCGTGGAACGTCACCGCCAACATCCCTGAATCCAAAGTCCTCGAGGAGGCTCGCGCCGTCCACACGATCGCCATCCGTATCGGCGCCGCCGCGCTCGTCCTCGTTCTTGGCGTCGTTCTTCTCATCGCCCGCAACATCGCCAAGCCCATCCAGCTGATCGCCGGACAACTCGTGGAAGGTGCCGCCCAGACCAGTTCGTCCGTCTCCCAAATTTCCTCCACCAGCCAGTCCCTCGCCGAGGCCGCCAGCGAACAGGCCGCCTCTCTAGAAGAAACCAGTGCCTCGCTCGAGGAACTCGCCAGCATGACCAAGCGCAATGCCGAGGGCGCCACCACCGCCAGCGAGCTCGCAACTTCCGCCCGCAGCTCAGCCGATACCGGCGCGCAACAAATGGAAGACATGGTCTCCGCCATGAACGCCATCAAGACCTCGAGCGACAGCGTCGCGCGCATCGTCAAGACCATCGACGAAATCGCATTCCAGACCAACATTCTCGCCCTCAACGCCGCCGTCGAAGCCGCCCGGGCCGGTGAAGCCGGCGCCGGTTTCGCAGTCGTCGCCGATGAAGTCCGCGCCCTCGCCCAGCGTTCCACCGTCGCTGCCCGCGAATCCTCCGAACAGATCGGCGACGCCCTGCAACGCGCCAATCGCGGCGTCGACATCTGCGGCCAGGTTGCCACCGGCTTCGAGGACATCCGCGGCAAGATCAACCAGCTCACCAGCCTCGCCACCGAGATCGCCGGCGCCAGCGAGCAGCAGACCCAGGGTATCGGCCAGATTAATACTGCCGTTATCCAGATGGACAAGGTCACCCAGTCCAACGCTTCCCAGTCGCAGGAGGCCGCAGCCGCCGCCCAGGAACTCAGCGCGCAGGCCATCCAGCTCGATTCCATCGCCAGCCACCTCAAGACACTCGTGCAAGGTTCATCCGCTCCCAGGAAAAAAGCCGGCAAGGCCTCCGGCCCGAGCCAGCCGAAGTCCTCCCGCGCGCCACGCGCCACCGAGCTCGTCGCGAGCTGAATTTTCCCGGGCACCTCCACCATCTCACCACCCCATCGTGAAAAAAAGCCTGATCGTCCTCATCCTCGGAGCCGCCGTCTGGTTCTTTTTCATTCGGGACACACCCGCCCGCTGGAAAGGCATGCCCGCGGCTAAGGCTCCGGTCCAGACGACGGCAAACCTGCCTGCTCCGTTCAGACACCAGGGTTTCACGATCAAACCACTCGCCCGCTATCAGATTTCCGGCGTGGTTTTGCACCGCGAGCGCTACCGTTTCGACGCGATGTCTTCGATCTGCCCCATCGATCTCGGGCTTGGTTGGGGTTCGATGAGCATCGCAGGCGTGCTGAACGAACTCAAAATCACCCAGCGCGGACGCTTCCTCGTCTACTCCGGCAATGGCTGCGAACTCCCGCTCGAGCCCGAACAAATCACGCGCAGCGCCTCCAACAACCATTGCCTGCCCGCCGACGACAAAGTCCGCGATCAGCTACTGGCCATCAAACGCCACGAGGTCGCCACCTTGGAAGGCTATCTCGTGGAAGTTAACAGTCCTGACGGCGGCGTGTGGCGCACATCCCTCACTCGTGACGACGAGGACGGCGGTGCCTGTGAAATCATCTGGGTTACCAGCGTGAGCCGCAGGAAAATATAAGCCGGGAAGAAATCCGGCTCATCCGAGAGCCGCCTCAAACTTCACGGCGTCCTCGGGTGTATCAACGCCAATGGTCGGATCCGTCGTTGCACCCACGGCGATATCGAACCCGTTCTCCAGCACGCGCAGCTGCTCCAGTTTTTCGATCCGTTCCAGCCTGCCCACAGGCAGGCTCGCAAACTTTTCCAGCAACTCCGCCTTGTACGCGTAGAGCCCGAGATGGCGCAGACAGCCATTAGCCTTCACCCATGCATCGTCCACTTTGCCCGCAAAATCGCGCGCATAAGGCATCGATGACCGCGAAAAATAAAGCGCCCGCCCATCGTTGCGCAGGATCACTTTGACCTGGTTCGGATTCGCAAAGTCCACCGCCGTCGTGAACGGCGTAGCCAGCGTCGCCATCGCGACCGGTCCGGCGATCAGCTTTGCCAGCTCCCGTAGTTGGCCACCCGAGACGAGCGGCTCGTCCGCCTGCACATTGATCACGTGCCGGGCACCGACGATCTTGTTGGCCTCCGCGATCCGATCGGTGCCGCTCTGATGAGCCACGCTGGTCGGGATGGCTTTGAACCCTGCTTTCTCCAGCGGCGCCGCCAGCAAGGCGTCATCGACTGCAAAAAACAGCGGGAACTCCGGGGCCTCTTTTGCGATGCGTTCCGCCACCCACAAAAGCAGCGGCTTGCCTTTGATCACATGAAGAAGCTTGCGCGGAAAACGCGTCGATTCGAGCCGGCAGGGAACGATGATGGCGGTCTGGGGCATGGACTTGGACGGTTGTGGCAGGTTTTTGGAGTTGCAAGCCGAGGGCGCCCGAAACGAGCATGCGCGAACCTAAATCGAATGGATAAAAACGACGTCACGACAGCGGGAAAACCTCTTTCCAAAGAGTTGGTGGTCCAAAACAAAATGGGCATCCACGCCCGCCCCGCCGCGATGATCGTTCGTATCACCAATAAATTTAAGGCCGACGTTTTCGTCGAAAAAGACGACGAACAGGTGAACGGCAAAAGCATCATGGGCCTCATGATGCTCGCCGCCGGCAAAGGTTCGAAGGTGAAGTTCCTCGCCACCGGCGACGACGCCACGCAGATGCTCACCGAGCTCGAACAACTCTTCGCCCGCAAATTCGACGAGGCCTGAGACACAGGCTATCGATCCAATCGCGGAAACGCGAAAGCGCTGAACCACGGAAACCAATCCGTGGTTTTTTGTTTCCAAAATCAGTTCCGCGTCTCCGCCCTTCAGTGCCTCCGCGATCTCGTCCGTGCAGAGGTCAGATTCTAAAAAACCTCTGCGCATTCTCCGAACTGACCTTCGCCAGCTCCTCGTAGCTCACACCGAAAACCTGCGCCGCAAATTCCGCCGTATGCTTCACGAAGGCCGGCTCGTTCGGTTTCCCGCGATGCGGCATCGGCGTCAGATACGGCGCGTCCGTCTCCAGCATGAACCGCGAAAGCCCCTGCGCCTTCGCCGCCGCCCGAATCGTCTCGGCCGTCTTGTACGTCAGGATTCCCGTGAACGATCCAACGCCGCCCCGCTTCGTCAGCTCGGCCATCTCGGCTTCGCCTTCCGTGAAGCAGTGAAAAACAACCTTCGCCCAATCGACACCGCTCGCATCGATCATTTCCACGCACTCACGGAACGCACCGCGAGAATGCACCACCAGCGGGCATTTCAGTTTCTCCGCGATCAACAACTGCGCCGCAAACGCCGCGCGCTGCCAGCGAAAGATCTTATCCGCCTCCACCGTGTCATCCTTCGGAAGATGAAAACGGTCCAGTCCGCATTCTCCGAGCGCAACCGGCGGCGGCTCCGAAAATTGACTCCAGAACTCCTCGATTTGAGCCACCGCATCCGGCCAAGTCCCATCGACTGAACAGGGATGAACGCCCACCGTGTAGTGCACAAAGCCCGCATTCTCACGCGCGATCTTCTGATAAAGCCGCCAGTCGTCCGGCGACGTCCCGATCGTGATCATCGCCGTCACACCTGAGTCCTTCGCCCGCGCGAGCGTTTCTGCCAGCACGCCTTTGTGCGCGAACGATTCCAGATGCGTGTGCGTATCGATGAGAGCCATGGCGAAAGCCGGAAACTCCAAACGCCAAATCTCCAAACGCCAAACAAAACATCGCTCACGCAGACGCTCTCAAACCCGGGACTTCCGTTGGGTCGTAGACCGGCTGGGCGCCATCTTTGCCAGCGACAAACGCTCCGAGCACACACGCTCGCCTCAACACTGCAGCCCAATCGATATTCGTCCCGCCACGGATCACTCCGTCGAGCAACGCCGCAGTAAACGCGTCACCCGCGCCGATCGTGTCGCGCACCGTCACCCGCGGTGACTCCGCTCGAAACACTTCGCCCTGCCGCCACAGCAGCGCGCCCTTTTCGCCGAGCGTCACACACACATTCTCGCACGCATAGTGCACCGCCAGATGCGCCGCATGCGCCTCGGTCTCGGCCGCGTCCAGCGTCTCGGGAGAAAGTTTTCGCGCCTCATCCTCGTTCACCTTCAATATCGTGCAGCCGCGCACCCAGCGATCGAGCGCGCGCACATCGTCGTACGGCGGGCGCAAATTTAAATCGCACAAACGAATCTTTGGTTCCAACGCCAGCCACTCGCTCAAACGATCCCTGTTCGCCTCCCCCCGTAGCGCCAGCGATCCAAAGACGATCGCTGCTGGTTTTAAAGGTGCTGTCATTTTCGGATGAGCCGCAATCTCGTCCCACGCCACGGGATGATGAATCTCATAACTCGCCTGCCCGGCCGTATCGAGTGTCGCCGTCACCGATCCTGTCGGCAACGACGGGTGCTGGCTGATCAACGAGGGATCAACCCCCGCCGCCTCGATCCGCGTCAACGCCTCTCCACCGGTTTCGTCGCGTCCCACCGCAGAAATCAAACGCGCATCATTCCCCAGCCGGCGCAGGTGATAAGCCACGTTCAGCGGCGCGCCGCCCAGAAAGCGTCCGTGAGGAAGAATATCCCACAGGACTTCACCAAAACAAAAAATCGGCCGAGACATGCCGCCAAGTCAGCGCATCGATTCACGAACGCAAACAGCACACCGTCTTTCCCGAAGCGCTATTGAGCGTTCATTCTCAGCGCAAATACAGCGCACCGTAACGTTCACGCAGATATCGCAAGAGATATTTCGGCGACAGCTCCTCGCCGGTCGCATGACGCACCAGCCCCAGTGTATCGAGGCGTTTTCCTTGCGCGTGGATCGTCTGGCGCAGCCAGCCGAGCAGCCAGGTGAAGTCGCCACGCGCAAAATCCTTCTCGAGCTCCGGCCGCAGACTCAGCGCACGATACCAGAGCTGCGCGGCCATCATGTTGCCGATACAGTAACTCGGGAAATAACCAAAGGCACCGTCGCTCCAGTGCACGTCCTGCAACACGCCTTCGCGATCATTCGAAGGAGTCAGTCCCAGCAACGCGTGTGACGATTCGTTCCAAGCCTTCGGCAGATCGCGCACGGCAAGCGTTCCGGCAAAGAGCTTTTTCTCCAGCTCGAAGCGAAGCACGATGTGCAGATTGTACGTCACTTCGTCGGCATCGACGCGGATCAATGTCGGTTCAACCGCGTTGATCGCGAGATAGAGCTCGTCCGAAGAAACAGCCTTCAACTGCTCCGAAAACGCTGCGCGGAATTTCGGCTCAAAGAAACTCCAGAACCCATGGCTGCGCGCGACCTGGTTCTCCCAAAGCCGGCTCTGCGATTCATGCACGCCCATGCCCGCCGCCTGTCCGAGTGCCGTGTGATGTTGATCGCCCGACAGGCCCTGTTCGTAGAGCCCGTGGCCCGTTTCGTGAATCGAGCTGAAGAGCGAATCGAGCGGGTTGTCCGCGTCGAAGCGCGTCGTCATGCGAATATCCGCGCCTGTGCCGGAACAGAAAGGATGCAGCGACACGTCGATGCGGCCGCGTTCGTAATTGAAGCCAATTCTCTCCGTTACTTCGCGGAGAAATGACCGCTGCTGCTCGACCGGAAATCCGCGCATCAAATCGGTGCGTGCTTTTACCGAGGAGCCGGTGATCTCGCGGACAAAGGGGACGAGTCCCGCTTTGAGTTCGTCGAAGAGCTTTTCAATCACGGCCGCTGTCATGCCCGGATCGTGCTTGTCGATCATGTAGTCATACGGCGCTGCGCTCTTCCCGAGATAACCCGCCTCGCGTTTCGCCAGCTCGAGATTCTTTTCGAGCACGGGGGCGTAGCTCGCGAAATCGGCTTTCTTCTTGGCCTCGGCCCAGGCGTGGTAACCGCGGCTGCCTTGCTCGGCTTTTTCGCGAACAAACTCCGCAGGCAGTTTCGTGGCGCGGTCGTAGTCATGACGCGCCCAACGGACGACGATCTGCTGGTCGGGCGGAAGCGTTTTCACCTGCCCCTCCAGCAAAACGAGAAGCTCGCCAATCCGCGGATCGCTGAGAGCAGCGTGGGTGGTTTCCGCAAGAGCGGCATGCTGCGCGGCGCGCTGAGCCGCGCTGTCGGCCGGCAGATTCACCTGCTCATCCCAACCGAGGAGCTGCCCGATGGAGTCGAGCAGTTGGGCGCGGCGGAGACGCGCATTGAGTTCGGAGAAAGCGTCGGTCGTGTTCATGATAAATTGTAGGAGCGGTTTTACGCCGCGATGTGATCTTCGGAAACTTAGAGCGAAGGCACCGCGGTCAACCGCACCTGGCCGCCACTCGCGCGTATCTTGATGAGCGGCCCGCCACCATTGAGCGTGCCGGTGAGAGATGAATCCCCGGGCTTTCCCTTGGTCGCTACGATTTCGAGATCGCGCACACGCACGCTGCCAAATTTCGAGGCGCGGGCGTTGAGCGTCGCAGCACTGCGCGGATCGAAGCCCGCAGTCACATCGCCACCATCGGCATTCAAGTCGGATGGCTCCGTGAGCGGATGAACGAAATTCACTTTGATATCCGTACGGTTGCCACGAGCCACGACCGGTCCGCGTGCGGCCTGCACCTCGATAACCCCGTCGACCGCTGACAAATCAGCCCGCGCCCCACTCCGGCCTACGAGCACGTTGCCGTTTTTCGCGAGAAGCTTGAGCGGTCCCGTGCATGCGGTGATGGAGATGTCACCAAGCGTGTTGGTCGCGACGACTTCTCCTTCGACCTCTCCGATAAAAATGGCCCCGGCCGCCGTACGCGCACCCACTTTTCCTTTCACACCGCCCACCGTGATGTCGCCCTCGCCGGTGTGAAGTTCCAACTGGCAGCTCCGCGGGGCGCTGATCTCGATGGCGAGCGCGGCGGGCGACCAGTTTTGCCACGTCCAGCGCACGGCGCGACGCGGACTGATTTTGAGGGCAACGGTCCCGTCGGGCGACTGGTCTAGTTTCACCTCGAGACTGGCGAGGAGCTTCTCGGCCGCTTTCTCATCCACGGCTTCGACTGTTTGGCGTACTAGGACGCGGATGTGTGGATCGTCGGAGGTCGTCACTGTTACGCCGCCCGAAAATGTGTCTCCCCGGATCACCGCAACGCCGGTTTTTGTTTCGAATGTTTTGTCGATGACGCGGTCGATCACCGCATGTGCTGGCAAAGCGATAACAAACGACGCGAGGAAAAGACCGGTGAAACGCCAGCGGGTTTTCATGAATCGCCAAAGGGGTTGCGAGATGACGACTGTTGGCAAGCCGTCAAAAGACTTTTCCAAACGTTCTCCAGACATCTCAAATGGAGAACCCGCAGCTCGCCTTAAACCTTGGCGCTATTGTCGCACTTGAAGTGGACCAGCGACCGGCGCATCGCATGCGCCCGCTGAGCGGAATCCTTGGCACCGTCACGCGTCTTGATGTGAAACAGGCCGGACTGGTTCGCATTGGCGAGCGCTTCTTCATGCTGCGCGGCCGCAGTGATGAGCAGAAGCGTCTCGGCCTTCTCCGGAAGACGGCTGGCAGGAAAGCGCGCGTTCGCGGCGAGCCAGCGCAGCGTGGTCAGGAAGGAAGATGGGACGATATCACTCACACCACCAGAGTGGCGGGCACAGGCCAGCGGCGTCAAAGCCGGATTCGCGGTGACTCGCGCTGTAGGAGCGGCTTTACGCCGCGATTGCCTGATCTCGAAAACAGACCGGGAGTGGATCGCGGCATAAAGCCGCTCCTACAAGAAGAACCTTAGCTCGTCCGCACACGCTTCACCGGATATTCGGTGACCGTGATGCCCTTCGCGGCGCGACCACCGACGGAGAGCTCTTTCAGATCGAATGAAAACTCTTTCTTGCGAGCACTGCAGCGCGGACTGAGTTCGACTTCGACGGACTTCGGCATCGCCGCCTCGTTCTTCGCGACGTCGAAGAAGACGACCTTCGAACCTTCGCTCGGAGCGAGCGGATAAAGTTTCTCGCGCGTCACGCCGCCGAGCTGGAAGCGTTTGGCGAAGGCTTTGCCGCTTTCTTTGTCCTGATAGATCATCGTGTAGAACGACGTGTCGCCGTCCTTCGGCAGCAGCGCGACGTGGATGATGTCGCGGCCCATGAAAACTTTGTCGGCCACGCGGGCGACCTTCATCGTGCCGTCGGCCATGAAGCACAGCACGTCATCGAGAATCGTGCACTCGGTGACAAACTCGTGCTGGCGCCAGTTGAGGCCTATGAAGCCTTCTTCCTTGTTCACGTAGAGGCGCTGGTTCGCCGAAACGACCGCGGCGGCGCTGATCTGCTCGATTTCGTCGTAAGTCGTGCGGCGCTTGTGACCCTTTCCGTATTTCTCCTGGAGCGTCTCGAACCATTTGATCGCGTACTCGGTGAGATGCTTGAGGTGGTGCTTCACCTCTTTCATCTCACCCTCGAGTTTCTTGATCTGCTCGTCGGCCTGGAAGCGGTTATACTTCGAGATGCGTTTGATCTTAATTTCGGTGAGGCGCGTGATGTCGTCGTCGGTCACTTCGCGACGGAGATTTCTCACGAACGGCTTCAAGCCATCGCGGATCTCGGAGAGCACGTTTTCCCACGTTTCGGATTTTTCGATGCGGCGGTAGATACGCTCTTCGATGAAAATGCGTTCGAGCGAGTCCCAGTGCCATTGCTGGTCAAGCTCGCCGAGGCGGATCTCCAGCTCCTGTTTGAGCAATGCGACGGTCTTGTCGGTGCTGCGACGAAGAATTTCGGAGACGCCGAGGAAGAGCGGCTTGTCGTTCTCGATGATGCACGCGGCGGGCGAGATCGACACCTGGCAGTCGGTGAACACGTAGAGCTGCTGCGTGATCTTGTCCGGATCGCTGCCCTGCGGGAGGTGAACGAGGATTTCGACCGCATCGGCCGTGTTGTCGTCCACGTGCTTAACCTTGATCTTCCCCTTCGCGTTGGCGGCGAGGATCGACTCGATGAGCGAGGTCGTCGTCGTGCCGTAGGGCAGCTCGGTGATCGCCAGAAGATATTTGCTGCGCTGTTCGATCTTGGCGCGGACCTTCACTTTGCCACCGCGCTCGCCGTCGTTGTACTCGGAGAAATCGGCGATACCCGCGGTCGGGAAATCCGGGAAGATCCGAAAACGTTTTCCTTGGAGATGATTGATCGAGGCGCGGCACAGATCGTTGAAATTGTGCGGGAGAATTTTTGTCGCGAGCCCGACCGCGATACCCTCGGCACCTTCGGCAAGAACGAGCGGGAATTTCACCGGCAGCGTGACCGGCTCACGATTGCGGCCGTCGTAGCTGAGCTGCCAGGTCGTGGTCTTCGGGTTGAAGACGACTTCACGTGCAAAGGGCGTGAGGCGCGCTTCGATGTAACGAGAGGCGGCCGCACCGTCGCCCGTGAAGAGATTACCGAAGTTGCCCTGAGGCTCGATGAGCAGGCCGCGCTGCGCGATGTTAACGAGCGCCGCGCCGATCGAGGCGTCACCGTGCGGGTGATAGCGCATCGCTGCGCCGACGATGTTGGCGACCTTGTTAAAACGACCGTCGTCCATTTCCCACAGCGTGTGGAGGATGCGGCGCTGCACGGGCTTCAGGCCGTCGTCGATATGCGGAACGGCGCGGTCTAGAATGACGTAGCTCGCGTACTCGAGAAACCAGCTGCGGTAGGCCTTCGCCAACGGGGCGTTGTCGTTGTTGCCTTGGACCGTGGGCGCGCCGTCGGCGGGCGGTGGAGGAACCGAGCCGGCGGCGGCGTTCGCAGCAACCGGAGCGACCGCCGGCGCTTCGCTCGCAGGCGACGCGGTCGTTTCAGGCGCATCGCCGGAAAGAGGAAGCTCGGACTGATCGTCGGGTTTCTTGGGAGTTTTCTTAGGCATCTAACGAGAAAGAGTTTTAACCGGGAAATTTTGCTGCGAAACGAAGTCGAAAACGCGCTCAGGCTTCGACGAGGTCTTTTTCGACGCGGAGGTTTTCGATGATGAAGTCCTGACGCGCCGGGGTATTCTTGCCCATGAAAAACGAGAGCAGCTCGGCACTGTTGTGGAGATGCTCGAGCGTCACTTTGTCGGCGCGGATATTTTCGCCGATGAAGTCCTTGAACTCGTTGGCGGAGATTTCGCCGAGTCCTTTGAAGCGCGTGATTTCGTGCGTGGCGCCAAGTTCGGCAACGGCTTTTTGTTTCTCCTCTTCGTCGTAGCAGTAGATCGTGCGCTTCTTGTTACGCACGCGGAAGAGCGGCGTCTCGAGGATGAAGACGTGCCCGTTGGTGATGAGCTCTGGGAAAAATTGCAGGAAGAACGAGAGCAGCAGCAGACGGATGTGCATGCCATCGACGTCGGCGTCGGTCGCGATGATCACGCGGTTATAGCGCAGACCGTCGATGCCGTCCTCGATGTTGAGCGCACTTTGAAGGAGGTGAAATTCCTCGTTCTCGTAGATGACTTTTTTGGTGAGGCCGTAGGTGTTGAGCGGCTTTCCTTTGAGTGCAAAGACGGCCTGTGTCTGCACGTCGCGACACGCCGTGAGCGAACCGGCGGCGGAGTCACCCTCTACGATGAAGAGTGTACTTTCCTCGGCGCGCTTGTCCTTCGTGTCGAGGTGCACGCGGCAGTCGCGGAGCTTGCGGTTGTGCAGCGACGCTTTCTTCGCGCGTTCACGGGCGAGATTGCGGATGCCGGCGAGTTCTTTGCGTTCGCGCTCGCTATCCTCGATCTTGTTTTTGAGCGCCTGCGCAGACTCGGGATTGCGGTGCAGCCAGTTGTCGAGCTGCTGCTGGAGGAAGTTGCCGATGAAGAGACGGATCGACGGGCCGCCTGGGCCGATGTCGTTGGAGCCGAGCTTGGTTTTCGTCTGCGATTCGAAGACCGGCTCCATCACGCGGACGGAAACGGCGGCGACGATCGACTGGCGGATGTCGGCGGCGTCGTAGTCTTTCTTGAAGAAATTGCGGATCGTGGTGACGAGACCTTCACGGAATGCCGCGAGGTGCGTGCCGCCCATCGTGGTATGCTGGCCGTTGACGAACGAGTAGTACTCTTCGCCGTAGTGCGCGCCGTGGGTCATCGCAATCTCGATGTCCTCAGCCTCGATGTGAACGAGCGGATAGAGCGGCTCGCCGGTGAGTTTCTTCGCGAGAAGATCCTTGAGGCCGTTCTCAGATTTGAAGGCCTTGCCGTTGAGTGTGAGCGTGAGGCCACGGTTGAGGTATGCGTAATTCCACAGCATCTCCTCGACGAACTCGGGGCGGAACCGGAAATCTTTTCCAAAGAGTGCTTCGTCGGGCGTGAACTCGATCAGCGTGCCGTTCTTTTCGCCGTTGGTGGCGGAGACGATCTTGCCGTCCTTTTTGATTTTCCCCTGCACGAATTCGACCGTGCGGGTCTTGTCCTCGCGAAACGCTTGCGCGCGGTATTCGAATGCAAGTGCGTTGACGGCTTTCTGGCCGACGCCGTTGAGTCCGATGGCTTTCTTGAAGGTCTCGCTGTCGTACTTGGCGCCGGTGTTAATGATCGAAACGCATTCGACGAGTTTTCCGAGCGGGATGCCGCGGCCGAAATCGCGTACGCGCACCGAGCGGTCAGTGATGTCGATCTCGATTTTTTTGCCGAAGCCCATCGTGTACTCGTCGATGCAGTTATCGATGGTCTCCTTCAGCAGAACGTAGATGCCGTCCTCAGGATGCGCGCCGTTGCCGAGACGACCGATGTACATGCCGGGCCGCAGACGAATGTGTTCGAGCGGGGAAAGGGTCTTGATGTTCGCTTCGGTATAACCTTGGGCCATGTGGAGATTTTTAACTTTGGTTGAGAGGCTTCGCCCGAGGACGCGGGTGACAAGCGAAATTACAAAACCAAGAAAACGCGCGCGCACTGGACGCTAAGCTCCGTGTCTGCACACTTTCTCAACCCAATAGCTCCATGAAAATCGTCCTCTACATCGTCGGCTCCCTTGTCGCGCTCGCGGTCGTTGCGATCCTGATCGTCGCCTTCACGCTCGGTTCGATCGTGAAGAAAGGCGTGAACCACGCCGGCCCGCAGATCACACAGACCAGCGTCGTGCTCGAAGACGCCAAGATCTCGCCGTTCTCAGGCAAGGGCACACTCAAAGGCCTGACGGTGGGCAACCCCGCCGGATGGACGACCCCACGCGCATTTTACCTCGGGGAAATCTCCATCGATCTGGAGCCGGGCTCGCTCACGAAGGATCACATCGTGATCAACAGCATCGTCATCGATCAGCCCGAGATCACTTTCGAGACCAAGATCACCACGAGCAATCTGCAGGACCTGCTGAAGAATATCCAAAAGTCATCCGAGTCGGGCAGCACAACGCCACAACCCCAACCCTCCGGCGAATCCAAGCCCGCCGAACCAGGCAAAGAAGTCAAACTGGAGGTAAAGAGCTTCCGCCTCGTAAACGCCAAGGTCATTGTCGCTGGCGGTGGCACGAGCGTGCCGGTCGAAATTCCTTCGTTGGTCATGGAAAATCTCGGCACACGCGAAGGCGGGCTTACGCCTCAACAACTGTCCATGGCGGTCCTGAAAGAAATCACCACGCAAGTCGCCCAAGTCGGCGCAAAGAAAGCCGCGGAGAAAGGTCTCTTCGACAAGGCGGGCAAGCAATTGGACAAGCTTCTCAACAAATAGAAGAGCGCAAAATCCCGTACACCTCTGAGTCACGCTCCACTAGCCGGATCGGATGAAAATCACCTACTACCTCGAAGTCGTTTCCTCATGGTGTTTTTGGGCGGAGCCTACTTGGACCGAGCTGAAACAGCGCTACGCGGGCCGTGTGGATTTCGAGTGGAAGATCGCGCTCATGAATCCCGGCGATTTCCCGGCGAGCCGCGAACAGTGCAATTGGTTCTATCAGAGAAGCGGCACTGTCATGCGATCGCCTTTCATGCTCAACTCAGGCTGGTTCGAGCAGGAGCTGCGTGGCGACTATCGGGCGCCCAACCTGGTGGCGGAGGCAGCCAAAGATTTCGGCATAACCGATGATCGCGCGCGACTCGCGCTCACGACCGCGGCCATGCGCGAAGGGAAGAAAATCGGGCAGCTCACCGAGGCTATCGCGGTAGTTTCAGGCGCGTGCGGGATCGATCCCGTGCAACTGCGCGTACGCGCTGAAACGGCCGAAGTCGCCGCCCGCGTGCAGATCAGCACGGACGAATTTCACACGCTCAAGGTCACGCAGCGCCCGACATTCCTTCTGCAAGACCCCATCGGAGACCGTGCGGTTTTTTCCGGGCTCGTCGCACTTGCGCCCCTGACCGCAACCATCGACGCGATGCTCGCCGACACCTCGGCGTACGCAGCGCACGCCGCGCACTTTGGCGCGCCACCCAAAGCCTGACACACTGCGAATGCCTCCCCGATGAATTGGAAATGGCGAGTCAGTCACGCCCGCGGCTATCGTGAACTGGGTCTGCTCAAGGAGGCCCAGCGTGAGCTGACGCTAGTGCCTGAAAAACATGCCGGGGAAACGGATGTCATCGCGGAAGAAGCCGCACTCAGCCAAGAGCTCGGCTCATGGAAAAAACTCGCCCACGCCTGCCGGACGCTGGCTCAGCGTCATCCGGACGATCCCTGCTGGTGGATCATGTGGGCCTACGGAGAACGTCGGTCCACTTCCCTGGAAGCCGCCGAAAAAGTGTTGCTGGAGGCCGAAGGACAGCACGCGGACAACGCGACCATTCAATTCAACCTGGGATGTTACGCCTGCCAGTTGGGAAATCTTTCCGCCGCGCAGAAACGCGTGAAACGAGCGATCACGTTGGATAAAAATTTTCAGACCTTGGCGCAAACCGACGCCGATCTAGAGCCCCTGAGGAAAGCGTTAACCGGGCTCTAGGCATAAAAAGCCCGGCGGGAGGCCGGGCTGGAAATTATGAGTTGGCTGAAAAGCGTCAGAACTTAATCGAAACGCTATCTCCGTTTAGCCCGAGACGGCTGATCGAGTCATAGAGTGACTGCTCGGCGAGCCGGTTGGCAATGCGCTCACGGGAACGGGCAACCCGGGAGTTTCCAGCCACCATGTCACCGCGCTCCTGGGAATCAACGGAAGCAAGCAATCGAGCCCGACGATCATCACGCGGGAGCGAAACCTGCGAAAGCGGACTGGTGGATTCCAACGAGGAAAGCCGCTGTGTCTGAACGCCACCTAATATATCCAACGAGGCCAGAAGAGGACTCTCCGACGTTTGGTACTGAGGACGGGCGTCGTTTTCAGTGGTACCTTCAAGACCCAGAATCACCTGAGCCAACGAAGGCTCAGGTGCAGTTTGAAGCGCCAAAGCCTTTTCACTGCTTTCTTCCGAAGGTGAGGCGGCGGTGGAGCTAAGCGCTGTTGACTGCGCTGACGTGGAGACATTCGTCGCAATGGACACCGGCGCCTGCTCAATGGCGTTGCTCGAGGCTGCACCTTCGTCTGCAGCGGAAGCAGTCTGAGGCGCTGTCAGAGAAGATGGTGAACTAACTGCAACCGTACCAACACCCGCCGAGTCAGACGCTGGCGAATGGTTTTCACGGACCGTCACGAGTGTGAATGCAACCACTGCAGTCGCTCCGACTGGAATGGAAATTTTTGCCAGACTCGCGGTCGATAGACGGCGCCACCAAGGGCGTTTGTCCACTATGGCGGCCAGCTGCTTGCGGCGAAGCTGACTTTCAAACTCGGCCCAAAATGCGGGATCGGGCCGTTCGGCGCGTTTCAGACGAAGCAGATCCTCAAGTGAAACTTTAGATTGCGGGCGCTGACGTTCGATCATGATCGGGTATAGCTCTGAAGCTCGGCTTGGAGGAGTTGTTTGGCGTAATGCAGACGCGAACGCACCGTACCCACCGAACAGTCCATGACCTCGGCGATCTCTTCATGACTCAGACCATCTACTTCAAATAAAGTAACCACAGTACGATGCTTGATAGACAATTTGAGCATCGCCTCGTTCAATTTTTCTTGGAGTTCCTTCACGAAGAGCTCGCGATCGGCCCCCCTTTTGTCGGTCAGCTGGTTGATTATTTCGGCTGATTTATCCTCTTCGTGAATCTTTTCGAAGCTGAAGAAAGAGCGCAGACGGGCCTTGCGCAAATGCGTGAGCGTCGAATTCACCGCAATGCGGTACAGCCAGGTAAAAAAGGAGGACTGGCCTTGGAAACGGTTGATCGACTGAAAGGCCTTGATGAACGAATCCTGCGTAAGGTCGGCGGCATCTTCGCGATTGGCAGTCATGTTATAGACCACGCCATAAACACGCTCCCGGTATTTCACCAGCAAGCGATCGAAGGCGGCGACATCCCCCGCCTGAACCTCCTGGACAATCTGCCAGTCGGAATCGGCCTCGTGCTGCCGCTCGGTCGATCCAACAAGCGGTTTGGCGAGCGATTTAAGGCCTACTGACATGGGTCGCAAAATGACCGGGTCGCTTGAGCAAGCAACCGCATTTTCGATTTTTGGGCCTCGACGAACTCGCCCAATCCATCGCGAAGGTCAGGCGACCACCGCCCCGGACAATGCTGTCACTTGGGCGCGTAAAACCTGTCCAAGGCGAAGCAACAATGCCACCGGCTCCAAACCGGCGTGCGGGGCCAGCGCGTCCTCGCCAAGACGTAGTTCAGCATGAATCGCTTCGGCCACCCGCGCAAAGACGCCAAAGCGGTTCATTTGCGCGATTCGCAACGCGAGTTGCGGAGGGCGGCGCTTGAGAATCTCCTCAACAAGTTGAGCTCGATCATCCTCAGGGAGCTGTTCCATCAGATCGAGCAGTGGCAATGTGATTTTCCCGCTCGCCAAGTCGGTACCCAGGGTTTTGCCAATACGCTTTTCGTCACCGAAGAAGTCCGCGAGATCATCATAGATCTGGTAAGCAATGCCAAGATGGCGCCCGAAGCGGGTCGCTGCATCGACAAAGTCCTGCGGATAACCCGCAAGCCGGCTTCCAGAAAGCACGAGACCCGGAAAAGCTCGGCGGTTTTCAGATCGATCACCGCGCCGATAGTCGGCATGCGAGATATTGGTCGAACCCCGTCGCAGCGTCTGGATGATTTCGCCTGCACAGACCTTCCGAGTGGACTCTGAAACGGCTGCGCAGACTTCAGTTGTCGGGAACTGCGTGGCCAGATTGAGCGCGTGCGAGAAAAGCGCGTCACCCAGAAGTACTGCAGCTTCAGCCCCATATTCACGTGAAGCCGTGCGACGATTCCGGCGCAGGTCCGCCTCATCCATGATATCGTCGTGAACAAGAGTCGCAAGGTGAACAAGTTCCACAACAGCGGCCACGCGAATAAGATCGTCCGAAGGAACCGTGCCTGCGCGGGCCCCGCTCAAAAACACGAGCGCCGGCCGGATTCGTTTCCCCGAGGTATCGATGCAATAATCCGCCATGGCGCGGATCTCGGGCTCAAATCCATCCAGCTGAGAGCGAATGTAGGCATCGAGCCGGGCCATGTGTGGCTGCAGCAAGGTAAAGACGGCGGCGAAATCGCCGGCCACGGGGTCCGTTCGGGAGAGGCAGGAATACTGGCGGCCATAGTTGGGCTTGAAGCTACGGGCGAAGATCGGAATGGCTAACCTATATTCAAGCCATGAAAGACAACCCCCTTTACCAACTACTCATGCTCGGCGCCGGTGTTTTCGTACTCAAACTCTGGCTCGACGACCGGCGGGCATTCGTGAGCGGCCAGCCAAATCCCCGCGCCCTGCCCGGCGCGACAACTGCAAGCGCAGGTGCCGTGTTGATAGGCATCATCGGAGCCATCGCACTCCTCGCAGCCGAAACGTGGGGCGAAATCAAACTGGGGGTCGCCGACGAGCAGTCGAACATGACTGCACTGTTTGCGCTCTGCACATTAACGGCCGCCGTGGTGGAGGAGATTATTTTTCGCGGTTTTCTCGTGATAGACAAACGGGGTAAAATCGCTTTGTGGACCGGCGTAGTCGGAGCTTCGGTGCTTTTTGCGGCGCTGCATCAGCACCTCTGGAATTGGGAGGACGGAAAACTGGCTTGGACGTTTACACCGAAGGGCTGGTTCAGCACGGGAGCGATCTTCGCCGGTTCCCTTTGGTTTTATGTCGTGCGCTTCGCCAGCTTCAACCCAGCTCGCTCGCTTCTCCCCTGCTTTGCAGCTCACGCCGCGAAAAATCTGGGCGTAATTTGCGTGAAGGCTGTGCAAGGCCACTTGGTCGGTTGGTATTGATTCAATGAACAACCGCCTGATCGCGCAAAATTACCATCAGAAAAAAAGGCGCGACCTGTAGAAGGTCGCGCCTTGAGAGAGGGTCTACAGAAGTAATTACTTCTTTTTCTTCTTATCCTTCGGATTCTCCGGAGCAGGCGGTTGAGCGAATGGATCAGATCCATCGCGGAAGCCAGGCAGTTCATCCTGGGTCAGCTTCATCTCGCGAACCATGCGCGGATCGAAGATCTCACCAACAGTGCCGCCATCAGGCTTCACAGTGCGGGCGGTGATAAAGACCAGCATGTTCTGCTGACGCTTGGAATTGCTGTCCGACCGGAACAGACGACCCAGGCCGGGAATGTCTCCGAGCAACGGAACCTTCGTCTGGCTGTTGGTCGTGGTCGAATCAAGGAGACCACCGATGCCGAGAGTGAAACCATCCTTGAGGGTGACCTGCGTCTTGGTTTTGCGAACGGCGACAACCGGGATCTTCGCATCGCCGAACTGAACATCTTTCGATTCATCGCGGCTGCTGACTTCAGGTTCGACGGTAAGCTTGATGAAACCCGCGGCATTGACCTGCGGAGTGACTTTAAGAATCACGCCGATTGGCTTGTAGGTAAAGCCGCTGACTTCGAACGCTCCGCGCTCCTGATTGTAGGTATAGTTAGGAATCGGATACTCCTGACCGACATTGATGGAGGCCTCGGTATTATTGAGGGTAACCACGGTTGGATTGGAGACGAGCTTCGAACCGCCTCCTGCCTGGAGGGCGCTCAGGGTCAGCTGGAACTGCTGCGCGCTGAACACGGAGGTGGCAATACGACCAACATTGTTCGTGAAGGCGTTCTCGATGGTAGACATCGGGCCGATGCCCGAGACCTTACCATTGGTGACTTCAGGGCCATTGGGTCCGACCACGCCACCGTAACCGAGCTGTCCGGCCCGAGCATAGCCATTATTCATGAAATCCACATCAAGACCGTCCTCTTTGTAGGTGGCTTTTGAAGCCCGGCTGTTTTCAGCTTTATATTCGGATCTGTAAGCTTCGCCGTCGCTACCGACTTTGTATGCCTTCAGAACGGACCAATCGACACCGAGATCCTTGGTGGCGCTGTCGCTCACTTCGATGAATTTAGTTTCGATCATGACCTGATCCGTTGCGCGGTCCAGGTTCTGGATGATTGGACGAATGCGCTGAATAGCGGAAGAGCGCTCAGACACGATGAGCGCGTTGCTGCGCGCATCGACAACGATTTTTCCGCCAGTCTTGGGGTCGACCATCTGATCAAGGCTGGGCTTAACGTCGGACGCTTTGGCGTAGTTAAGAATGAAGACCTCAGTCGAGAGTGGCTCCATATTGAGCGACTCAGCGGTGATCACCTTGATGATGTTACCATCTTCAATATAAGTGTAGCCAACTGGATTGAGCACGACCTGAAAGATCTGGCGCCAGGTGACATCACGAAGCTTGATCGAGGTTTTACCCTGAAGGGTATCTGGAATCACCAGGTTGAGTTCGAAAAGATCAGCAACGTTGCGAAGTACGTTGCGGATTTCTTCATCGGGGAAATCAACCGAGAGCGTATCCTTGCCCTTGGTGACGGCAACCTTGGCTTCAGCAGGCGCAGCCGCAGGTGTTGGGGTCGTAGACGAAGCAGCCTCTTGCGCCCACGCTGCGGGCACAAGTGCTACGGTGGCCAGCAATGTGGCGGGGACTAGCAGTCGTGTTCTCATGATTATTTTCCTGATTTGGTGATGACAATTGGTCGGGTGACTTCTTCGTTTTTATAACGAACCGAAAAACGGGTGGTCTCGATCGAGGTGATCTCTAGCTCATAGACAGCACCTTCAAAGGTAATAGGATAGGTCTCGCCTACTTTTAGCTTCTTTTGACCGAGAAGAATAATGGCCTCGCCGCCTACGACAAAAGTCCCCTTGGGCTCCAGCTGATCTGCAAGGGCAACGAGCAAGGTGCGAGTCGATGCCATAATCGCGGCCCGGTTTGCTGCAGCCTGACTTTCGTCGGCAGCGGCATCTTCCACCCGTGATCCGCTCAAGGTGAATGGATTCGCAAGAGTACCGAGCACATCCGTGGAGGGCGAAGGATTCAGCATGTTGCCCGCAAGCTGGACAGTGGCGATCCGCCTCGCAGGCGGGATTACATCAACAGCGATTGCCGGCGACAGGGTAACCGACAGCAAAGCAGCAACACTACATACTAAATGCGCAGGGGTCTTCATGATTGTCCCAAAAATTCGATACCAATAGTAAGCGTTAAAAGCGGATCCGCCGCAGCGACATCGTCTGCACCGCCACCAACGGTCACCGTCGCATTGAGAATACGCGGAAAATACTCCCCTTGCTCTAGTTTTCTCAGAAAGGCCAGGAGCTGGCTATAGGTACCCTGAACGGTGCAGGAATACGGGACGGTCGAGTAAATTTTCTTAGCTCCGCCAGCGGGCTTGGCAGTACCTGAATTCCCTGTGCCGCCCGGACGCAGGTCGGTCAGCTTTACGCCAGTGTCCGCCTCAATTTTATAAAAGTACTGCTGGTTTTTGGCCAAGTCAGCTGCGCGAACCAAGCGTTGCGCAACCTTGCCATTCGCGTCCTCCAAAGCCGCCACATGCTCTTTTAGAGAGGCCGCGTTTGCGATGTTCGATTTAAGTCTGCGACTTTCCGTGGTGCGTTCCGCAAGCAATGCCTCCGCTTGGGGCACGTCTCCTTGGCGGAAAAAGTAAACTGCCACAAGCAACACACTGAGACCGCCGCAAATCGCGCTAAACGGATGCTTCTTCAGCCACACAGCAATATCTTTGGTATTCATGGCGTCTTCGCCTCCTTTTTTGCCTGACTCAGACGCAGTGTAATTCCGAACGACAGCCTGCCATTCTGAGAATCGCGGGAAAGATTGGTAAGAGCGATCTGATCGAAACGTTTGCCGATTTCTTCGTCCGCCTTGAGCTGCTTTTCGTAGTTGGAAACCATTCCGCTGGCTTGTTCCGGAGTGCCTACGACCAGTCCCCGCAAGTTTACGCCGGCGTCGGTATAATCCATTGTAGTAATCGATATCTTCGCAGGTATCGACTTGCTCAGCCGGGTAAGAAAACGGGAAACGACCAACTTGTTACCGCTCAAAAATGATTCGAGCTCCTGGATTTTTTTCTCCTCAGCCTGAAATTTTACGAAGAGAGCGACCGCATCCTCGCTAGGTTTTTTGTCGCTGGCAATTTGCCCGTCGAGACTGGCCACCTGCGTGCGGATATCCGCGAGATTATACTCTTGATAACCCACGACCGTGAGCAGGCTCGCTACTGCAAGAGCGGCGATTGCATTAATAAAGAAAGTCGTACGAACCACCTTAGTATCAGGTAGCGATACGGTATTCCGAAAATTCGGATGCCAGGGCCTGGCATCCGCACCGCCGGATGCATCAGGATTTTTTTTCAGCAGCGATAACATGGGAATTGGAAAGCATGAGGCTGATCAAGCCCAGCCAGCGGATGTCGATTTCAGAGGCGATGGCCTTGCCATCAAGCGTGATGCCGCGGGCTTTGAGCCACGGCTCAAAATCAATTTTCAACAGACCCACGCCGAGTTGGTTTGCCAGTGCGGATTCAAGCCACCCCAGCTTCGACGGCAGCATCGTGCAGATGACCTGGCCAATCGACTGCCCGGTCTGCACTTCATAGAAGCCGATTGATGACTGCAGCTCCTTGAGAAGTTTTTTCGTCAGCACCGAACCCATGCCGGTGAAATCAAACGTATTCGAATAAAAGAGCTTCTTAGCGGATTCCTCATCCTTCAGTCCGAGTTCCTTTTGCACAACCGGAATCATCGCGCTCAGCCCTTGAGGGATGGGCCGGGTCGATTCCACACCACCTTCGCTCAAAATAAACGACTGCGTCGAATCCGCATCAATTTCGAGCACCAAGGTCGGAGTCTTGATATTGGCGAATGCCAGATAGTCCAAAAGCCCGCCGAGCGTGGACAGGGACCCCACTTCCAGCGTTTCCGGGAAGATTCCTCGCGCGAGCAACTGCTTCTGCGCTTCTTCAATTTCGTCATTCGATAGCCCCACAAACAGGGCATCTTTTTCCGTCGCCTTGTTAACGTCGAAATCGCTGCCATTCGCAGGATTCAAAACCGCCAGGGTATATTTATCCGCTTCGATTCGGAACTGAGAGTTCACCACCTCGCTCAGATAGCCCTCCTCCTTGTACCGCTTTGGATCCATAGATGCCCGCCTGACCAACCGCTTCGGAGAATAAATGCCGCATTGCGCGTGCAGGTACGAACCGGTGCGCTTTGGCTGTATTTCTTTCACCGCGGCAGCGATCCCTTCAGCGTCCAATGGAGGACAGGCCTTCACGGCCTCCACCAGCATCGGACCGCTTTTGGCCGACGTACGTGCGAGTAAAACACCGTAGGTGTTTACCTCGACAAAGTATCCCTGCGTTTTGTTGGAGAACAGCATGCGAAACAGTTAGAAGTCAGGCCTCAATCGGCACGAAATGGGGAAAATGTATCAACAATTTGGGGGAACTCATCGGCACACGGCCGTGAGGAACAAACGCAATTGGTGTCTACCCTTCGTCTTGACTGCCAGTGTAAAGCCACCCGTAAGCTGTTGTCTAAAGCTATTTACGGATTATTTAGCCAGTTGCTTGCATCAAATCCAGCTTCTCACTTTGCCAATAAAAAACCCGCTCGGTCAGGAGCGGGTTTTGAGAGTGTAAAGTGGTGAAGGGCCAGGGCCCACGCGCTCAGCGCGTTACTTCTGCCACGTACGCTTCTTGTGCCGATTAGCTTTGAGGCGCTTGCGGCGCTTGTGCTTCGACATCTTCAGACGACGTTTCTTCTTAAGGTTGCCCATGGTGATGAAAGGAATGTTGAGAACCGAAGAACGTGCGGAGCCGCCCCTGAGGTGTAAAGCCCCATTTTAATCCGCTCCGACCTCGATCCATTCACCCAGACCACTCGCGTAAACGAGCAACTTGACCTGACAACCAGGGAAAAAGCCGGCCATCGCCCGGCCGTACGCGGCGAGCTGCGGACGATATTCCTCGCGCAACCGGATCAACATTTCCGAGCTCAGCTCACTTGCCCGTCTCCGGTTCGTCTTCCAGTCGAGAACCCGCAACTCCTGCGCAACCGGATCGTGTAGGACCATATCAACGACGCCGTCCATCCACGCATCCGCTTCCAGCGGAGCAAACACCGCCAGCTCCGCCTGCCACATCCAACGCGCATCATTCAACTCCAGCCACGCCGCCCCCGCTTGCAACAGCGCCAGCTCCTTCGCACCTCGCTCCGCAAAACCCAACGGCTCAGCGGCCTTCAATGCCGCGGCAATATGCTCAGCGACGTCTGCGGACGCTCTGCCCCAAGGCATGAACTCCATTGTTTCATGCCACCAAAGTCCGTAGTCGATCGCCTCGTCTCCATCGCTGCGGGCAGCGGAAACCAATTCCGCCGATGACTCATGCCGGATACCGCGCACCCTGTCCGCCGCCTTCTCCGCCAGCTGATGCGGCAACACACGCCTCGGCATCGGAGCAACCGCCAACGCCGCTACCACGTCATCATTTGTACTCGCCGGCAGCACCTCTGCAGGCGTCACCGACTTCAAGGCCGAGACATCTTCACCCTCCTTGGAAGGCACTGCTTCGACAACTTCTCCTTCGTCCGATGACGCAGCGGCCTCCGGCAGGCGCCCCCAACTCGTGTCATCGCCCCAAAGCTCCCCAAAGCTCACTCCCCCGCCTTTCTGCCCGACTCCAAACCCAACTGCCCAAGGCAGAATCAACCGCCTTCTCGGCCGCGTCAAAGTCACGTACATCAAGCGCGTCAGTTCCCGCCACTGCTCGCGTCGGCGCGACTCCTTCGTCTCGTCGGACAAACTCGCGCCATCAAAATACACGCGCATCCGCCCGCCGTCATCGCGCACCAGCCGAAGCCCCGCGTCTTCCTTGCTCGAGATTTTTCGCCACAGCCCCAGCGCAATTACGACCGGCCACTCCAACCCTTTCGCGGAATGCGACGTCAGCAAATTCACCGCGCCTTCCTCCGGTTTTCCCGACGG
The DNA here is from genome assembly GCA_049840895.1 of Nibricoccus sp. Lineage (GTDB taxonomy): Bacteria > Verrucomicrobiota > Verrucomicrobiia > Opitutales > Opitutaceae > Nibricoccus. Next base: position 105,506 of record JASGJB010000001.1, read on the forward strand.
TTTTCCTTCATCCAGGTCATTCAACAACTCCGTCAGCCACTCGCGCGCCCCCGCACCTTCAAGCCCGAGCTCCGCCGCCCGAGCCAGCAAACGCGCCAGCTCATCCGACAACCCGCCGCTCTCATCGAGTGCCCGCGCTTTCTCCTCAAGCCTGCACACGTCAACCAGTCCGCGCGCCATCGCTCCGAGCGGCAGCCCTTCGTCATCCGCGCGCAGGATCCACGGGCGCAACTTCTCCAAGGCCGCCGCGATCTCCGCACCGTGCTCCTCCGGCGACTCCCATAAAAACGCATCATGCTCGCGCAACTCGTCCGCCAGCTTCGCATCGCTGATCGCAAAAACATCCCGCAGCACGCCAAACCACTCAAACGCGTTTTCCGGATCGCACACCACCGCCATTAATCCCGCCATCCAGCCGTAAACGGGATTGTCTCCATTGCGATTCTTCCGCGTCTGCAACGCGACTTTCAGGCCGGCCGCCTCAAACACTTTCTGCACCGTGATCAGCCACGAGTTGCGCGGCGCGAGCAAACAAATCTCCCCCCAATGCCGCGCTCCCAGCGCCTGCGGCCCGTGCGCTTTCAAAAACGCCGCCACCTGCCGGGCTTCCTCAGCCATCCACGCGTCCACACCTTTCGGCGCCGTCTCCGGCACGGTGAGCGTCAATCGCGCCGCCTGCCCTTCCTCGTTCTTCGGCCCGGCCGCCAGTGCTTCGTACGGGACTTGCAGATACGGTGGTTTCGCGCCCTCCGCGACCGGCAGGCCCCAATTATGGGAACGTTCCTCCCCAAACGCCGCCGGGAAACCTGCGTTCAGAAATTCGATCACCTGATGCGGCGCGCGGAACGTCACATGAAACGACAGCAGCTCTCCGCCGTCATCGCGTCTAAACGCGTCCAGATGCCGCATGAAATTCCGGATGTCCGCGCGGCTGCCGTAGATCGACTGCTGCCCGTCGCCCACCATGCAAAAATGTCCGTCGCGCGGGCCATCCGCCTGCCGTGAGCCTTCTGCGTTCGGCCACGCGCGCGGCTCCGCACCTTCCGGCCGCGTGATCTCCACCAGCACCGCGAACTGCTGCGGATCGGTGTCCTGCGCCTCATCCAGAATCACTCGCCAGCCTTCCGCGCGAATCCGCTCCAGAGTCGGCCGGTCGCGCAACACCGCCAGCGCCGCGTCCACCTGGTCCGCGTAGGTCTGCACGCCGCGCTCAAATCGATAAACGCGATACCGCTCCGCGAGTTCCGCCGCCAGCGCCGCCCCCGCATCCGCGAGCCAGTCCTTCAGCGGCGCCATCCAGCGATCCGCGAGTTCTTTCAACGACGCGCCCGAGCCCGCCGGTTTGTACAACGCCAGAAATCCCCGGCCGCTCCGCCACTTCTCCCACCACGCACGCGCCGCCACCTGACTCAGCTCCGTGTTTTTCTTTCCGTTTCCTTTCAGCGGCAGCGATAGGATTTCCTGCAGCACCGCTTCCCCCGGGGCACGCGACGGTCCGGATGGACACCGCTGCGCGAGCTGTCGCGCCGTCGTCGCATCCAGGTCTTTCGCGAGATCGAAAATCGCCTCGAGCGGCACATGACGCAAAAACGCGTCCATCTGCGCCGGCGCCAGCGACGAAAACATCATCGCGTCCTGCTCCAGAAATTCCTCCCAGCATCGTTCATCATCCGCCGCGATCACCGCCGGATTCAAATTGATGCCCAGCGTCTGTCCGTAGCGCCGCGCCAGCAGCAGACAGAAGCTGTGAATCGTCCCAAAAAAAGCGCGCTCCAGATGATCCAACGCAGTCAGCTCGCTGCGCCCTTCCTCCGTCAACCGCCGCAGCAACACCGCACGCGCACGCTGCCCAATCTGCTGCGCCGCCTTCTTCGTGAACGTCACGACCGCCGTCTTCGGCAACACCGCCGACGCCTCGTCCGACAGCGCCATCGCTGCCAGCCGCTCGGAGATCGCCGTCGTCTTGCCAGAGCCGGCGTTCGCGCTCACCGCGAAATTCCGCCGCCACTCATGGCGGAATCGTTCGCGCGCTTCGTGATCGATCAGCACGTCACTCATCGCCGCCCTCCGCGTTTTCCGCTGTCACGCCAAACGTGACGGCAAACTTCTCTTTCAAAATTTTTGCCGGCACAGGCGCCGACGCCAGCGGCCACGGGCATCCGAACATCGAATACTCCGAATAGTCCGCCGTCAGTGCACCATAAACGCCCGTCTCCAGATGCCGCCCCAGTTGCACCAGGCACGCCAGCGCCTCGGGCAACTCCTCCATCCCGAGCGATCCACCATCACCCGCATCCGGCTTCAACAAATGCACGCGCCCATGCGGCGCGCCCGCCGAACGCATCGCCTCGAGATAAATCCCCAACTGCAACGACGACCCATCGCGCCCCATCTTCGCCGCCGAGAGCTTGTCGTCCTTGCCTGTCTTGAAATCCACCACATCCACCCTGGCATTCACCCAATCCGTGCGATCGATCCGCAGCAGATCCACGCGTCCGTAAACGGGAAAACGCTCTCCGCCGTTACCGACCGGCACCGTCACACCCTTCGGCAAATCCGCTTCCGTCACCACAAATTTTCCTGCGTCCAGAGCGATGACTTTCTCCAGCAGAATTTCGCATATCGCCTCCAGCTCCGCGTGAAACGACTCCCAATAACGATCTGCCGGCCGCTCCGCTTTTAGTCGCGCGATTTCCGCCGCCAGCTTCACACGCGCCTCGTCGAGCGACGGCATCTCGCCAAACACGCGCTCCACTCGCGGCGTCGCCAGCACTTTCGCGAGCACGCGATGCGCAAGCTGGCCCAGCGCCTTGCTCCGGGCGCGCACAAACGGTTTCCATTCCACGCGCCTCACACCAAGCACTCCGGCAAACCACAACTCGGCCGGATCTCCGATGCCGCGCTCGATCAATCGCGCCGCCAGTTTTTCGGGACGTCCGTGCACCGGATCGACCGAGAAGAAATACTCGTCAAACGCCCGCGTCGCGTCACGCCGGCCGCGCTGAATCCCCAGCCAGCGTCGCGTCTCCTCCGGTTCGACCGCCTGTTTCGCAACCGTCGTCCGCGCGCGCCGCTCGAACAATTCCTCGAGTCCCGCTTTCTCGCCACTCGCCAGCGCCTCCGCCCAGAGCAACCGCTCCACGCAGCTGTTCGGTGCCAGTTTCAGTTCCGCATTCTGCTCGTCGAAAAGCGCCGCCGAAAACACCACGCATTCCGTCGTGTCACGCACCAGCGCCGCCACGCCCTGCTTTTCGAAATGTGCGCGCTCATCACTCGTGAAAAGCCCGAGCCCTTTCTTCGCGCGCTTGTTTAACTCCGCGCGTCGCTCATCGGTCAGCCAGCAGCTCGCCTCGATACGCTCCGGCCACACGCCGGCATTCGCCTCCACAAAGATCAGATGCGACCACGGCAGTCCCTCCGCCCTCCGCCGCGTCGTGAGCACCACCCGCGCAAAACCATTTCGCCCCACGCCTCCCGCCGCCGGACTTTTCTCCGGCAAAAAGCCTTTCAACGCCGAGAACACCACTTTGCCCGGCAACGCCCGTGTCTCTTTTCCAGCGAATGCCTTCAACGTTCCCCACCCTTCCAGCAACTCTTCCGGCTGACCGAGCTTCGCCCAGACATCCGCAAAACGTTTCAACGCCTCCGCCAAAGTCAGTTCCGCCGGCCACGCGGGCAGCAGCAGAGCCGCGACTTTCCCTACTTCCCGCCATGCGTCGCGCTCCGACGCAGCGAGATTCTCCTGATAAACATCCAGCGAGTGATTCTGTTTTTCGTCGAAGAGCCGCTCGCACACATCACGGACATCGCCTAGCGAAAGCTCCGTCCGCCCGACCGCTTTCAACAACGGCCACAGCGTGAGCAACTCCTCCAGTCGCGCACCCTTCTCATAAAACTCCAGCAACGCCCGCGCGAGTTTCACCTCCACCGGCGGCGGACTCGACAGCCCGAGCTGATCCGCAAATGCCACGCCGCGTTCCTGCAGCAGCGTCGCGAGTTGAAAATGCGCCGCATCCGCCCGCGGAAAAATCACGCCGATGCCATCCGCGCCCGCACGCAGACGTTCAACAATCTCCTCCGCCACCAGCCGCATCTCGTCGCCACGCGTCAGCCCGACGATCACGCGCGCCGCTTCGACCCGATGCTTTTCTGCCGCCACGACGACGTCTCCACCGAGCCAGCCCGCGACCGCATGTTCGCACGATTTCACGGGCGCCTCCTCAATCAAAGCCTCTGGCGGCACTCCGAGAAAATCTCCCCACAACTCCGCCCAATCCACGCCGGCCGCCTGCTTGTGCCCTTCAAACTCCGGCTCCGGCACGATCACCGACACGTCGGAAAAGCCGCGCGCAAAGGTCGCCACGTTGAAAAACTCCCCGCGCATTTCCGGCCCGAAGCCATGCACCAGCACGCGGCCGCCGATCTTGCGCGCATCATCCGCCTGCATCGCCACCGCCGCCGCGGTCACTTGCCGCGGCGCAAACTCATGCCCGAGCGATTCCACCCACGTCACGAGCTCCGTGAAAATTTCCCGCAGCACTTCCAGTTCAAACTCCGCCGGTCCGAAACCCGCCTTCAGCAATTCATCGAAATCATCCAGCGCCCGCTCCAGATCGCTTTGCAGACTCCGCACCAGCCCGCGTTCCGGCGCATCCACCGCCAGCGCTCGCAACCGCCGCTCCACGATCTCTTCCAGCCCGAGCATCAACAACTCGCGCCCAAGCGCCTGTTTTATCTCCGCGCCTGCGCCAAGCGCGACCCACTTTTTTCGAGCCAGACCGGGCGAAAGAAATTCCACGCCCAGCAACGCCACGCCTTCGAGCAGGCAGCGCTGCTTCAACGCCTGCGCCTGTCCGCGCGTCGGCACCACGACATAACTCCGCTGAAGTACGCCACGATTCTGCTCCAGCCAGGGACGGATCGCATCACGCCAGGCCGTGTCGGCGTGGCGGTAGAGATAAAATTCGGTGCGGGGCTGCTCCACGAGTGACGCGGAAAAAGGCACGCCCCCGCCCCCGGCTCAACCATTCTCCTCACTATTGAACCAAATCCACCCGCTCTGGCCATCCTCCCCCCCATCACCGACCCGCTCAGTCGCAGATAAAAAAGAACCCCCGCCGCTTTGTCTGCGGCGGGGGCTCAGGGGGACTAACGATGGATGGAAATCCGAAAACTTACTTGGCCTGCGCGAACTTCGCGACGTGCGACTTGGCGCGGGAAGCGGCATTCTTGTGGACGACGCCCGACTTGGTGGCCTTGTCCATCGCCGAAGCGTAAGCGATGCCGGAAGCCTTGGCTGCGGCGGCATCGTTGGCCTTCACAGCTGCCTCGAACTTCTTGTGCAGGGTCTTCAGGCGGGTTTTGACCGCCTTGTTGCGGACGGTGAGACGCTCGGCTTTACGGGCGGCTTTGATGGCAGATTTGGTGTTGGCCATGACGTATTAAAGATTGGAAGCCGGACAAAAACTCAGGCCCGCGCGGGAGAGTCAAGGGTTTTGTCGGGTGGGTAGTGTCCACCGAAAAACCCACCCATTTGGAGACATTCCCTAACACAACGCATCAGTCGTCGTTCATTTCACGCCAATCCGTTCGTCTCATGGAACACAGGCTTGCACCTCCGTCGCATCGGCCTCACCCAAAACGCCCGCACATGAAGCGTCGCTTCCAGATCGTCGTCATCCTTTTCGCGTGGCTCCTCGCCACCGGCGGACAATGGCATCTGATCCAGTCCTTCGCCTGGGGTCGCATGATCGTGGCGTACGCGAAAACGATGCCACTGCGCGAGGCCGTCCGCCTCACGCTCACGCCGGATAATATGTGCGGTGTCTGCGGAACTCGTCACCGCCGCCCAGCAGCAATATGGCGACACCACCCTCCCAGCCGGTACTTCGCTCGACACCAAAGCACCTCTCGTCTTTCAGGCCGTCGCCCCGGTGATCATAACCGCGACCGCCGACGCCTCCTGGTCGTTTAACGACCGCGCAACCCCGGCCTCCGAGCGTCCCGTTCCGCCGCTGCCCCCTCCGCGAGCCATCGCCGCCTGATCGCCGCGCAACCTGCCGGGCTCGCCATGCGCGCGAGTCGACCGACGGTTTCATCGCACGCTCTCATTCGCGCGTAGCACCTTCGCGGCATCCGGCATTCCCGCACCCGTCCGCAGCGATTCAGCCAGTGCTGTTCGCAACGCGCTCACGGGAAAACGCCACCCACCGGCCAACGGCTCCGCCGTCCCGACACCGGGCAATCCGCTCAACCTCATCCATCCATGAACTTTTTCCATCCCTCATCTCCACAAACTCTCATCCCGGCTCTCGGCCTCACGCTGATCGCCTCTCTCAACGCCGCCACACCGGCCCCCAACGACCCCGCGCCCATCGCACTCGATAAACTCGAGGTGACCGCCGAGCGCGGCGCCGCTCTCACTTCGCCTTCGCTCGAAACCGCTCGCGCCGATCTTGCAACCGTCCCCGGCGGCACCGAAGTCATCGACTCCACGCGCTATCTCCGCGGCCGCGCCAGCACGGTCGAAGACACTTTCGCGCTCTCCGCCGGCGTCATCGCCCAATCCCGTTTCGGCTCCGATGAAGCCCGTCTCTCCATCCGCGGCTCCGGACTCCAGCGTACCTTCCACGGTCGCGGCATCCGCATTCTTCAAGACGGCGTGCCGCTCAATCTCGCCGACGGTTCGTTTGACATGCAGGCGCTAGAACCACTCAGCGCGAGCTACATCAACGTCTGGCGCGGCGCCAACGCCCTCGCCACCGGCGCCTCCACGCTCGGCGGTTCCATCGACTACATCTCTCGCACCGGCCGCGACGTGCCTTCGTTCTTCGCCCGCGCCGAGGCCGGCTCGTGGAATTATCTCCGCGCCTCCGTCGCCTCCGGCGGCATCGCCGGTTCGAACAACCAGTTCGACGGCTACGCGGCCTTCACGCACCAGTCGCAGGACGGTTTCCGCGATCACGCCGAACAGGAAAACCAGCGTCTCTTCAGCAACGCCGGCCTCCGTCTCACGCCCAACGCCGAGACTCGCTTCTACGTCACTGCCGTGCGCACCGACTCCGAACTCCCGGGAAATCTCACACGCGCCCAACTCGACACCAACCCGCGCCAGGCCGCCGCGGGTAACATCACACTCGATCAACACCGCAACTTCGATCTCCTGCGCGTCGCGAATAAAACCACCGTGCGCACAGGCTCCACGCTCTGGGATTTTTCCGCCGCGTGGACCTACAAGGACCTCGATCACCCGATCTTCCAGGTCGTCGACCAGCTCTCCAACGACGCACTCCTCGGTGCGTCCGTCACGAACACCAGTGATCTCCTCGGTCGCACCAACCGTCTTCGCGCCGGCATCCTTTTCACACGCGGCCTCACGCACGCCGCCAACTTCATCAACAACCTCGGCCAGCGCGGCGCCCTCGTTTCCCAAGCCGATCAAACCGCGACCAATATCGAAGTCTTCGCAGAGAATCAGCTGTCGCTCGGCCGTGGTTTCACGCTCGTCGCAGGCGCCAGCGCCGCTTCGAACAAACGCGAAAACGAAAAAATCACCGGCGGTGTCGCCAGCTACGAACTCGATTACGACCGCGTCATGCCGAAGCTCGGCCTTCGTTGGGACGCAAACGATCTCCAGCTCTTCGCCAATGTTTCCGGCAGTTACGAGCCGCCCTCCTTCAGCGAAACGCTCACGCTCAACACTGCGCGCAACGCCCAGACCGCCACCACCGTCGAGCTAGGCTCACGCGGCGTTCATCGCTTCGTGCGCTGGGACTTCTCGATCTACTCCGCCGCTCTGAAAAACGAACTCCTCACGCTCGACCACGACAACAACCCGTCGACCGCCGCCGCAACCATCAACGCCAACAAGACAACCCACCGCGGCATCGAGTTCGCCACCGAGATCGATCTCCTCGGCACCGCTTGGAACGCATCCGCCACTCCCGCGCATCGCCTTGTTCTTCGCGGCGCCTGGACCTACGGCGACTTCCGCTTCGACGGCGATCCGCTCTACGGTGACAACCGCCTCGCCGGTCTTCCGCCGCACTTGATCCGCGCCGAACTGACGTGGGAACACGCCAGCGGCTGGTACGCCGGCCCGACCTTCGAATGGTCTCCCGAAAAAAACTATATCGACTTCCGCAACACCTACGCCGCTGAGTCCTACGCACTCATCGGTTTCCGTATCGGTCAGCGTCGCCCCACCGGATTCTCGTGGTTCATCGACGCCCGTAATCTCACCGACGAACGCTACTCACCCACCACCGGCGTCATCGAAAACGCCAGCGGCGTCGATCAACCGCAATTCCTCCCCGGAGATGGCGTGAGCCTCTTCGCCGGAATCGAATATCGCTGGTAACACCGCTCTTCTCTCAATCTCTCAACCATGAAATCATTCCCCCTCCTCGCCGCCACGCTTCTCTCTTTCGCCGTCGCGCAAACATCCGCTCTCCGTGCCTGCGACTGCGGAAAATCATCCCCAACGAAGTCAGCCTCCACGTCCGCCGGCACCGCTGATTCGGAAAAAAGTGCCCCACGAAAATTCCCACTCAAAGGCGTGATCACCGACGTCATGCCCGATCAATCCGCGCTCATGGTAAAACACGAAGCCATCCCCGGCGTAATGAAAGCCATGACGATGATGTTCACCGTCGAACCCGCCGCCTTGGCGTCCGTGAAAAAAGGCGACGCCATCACCGCCGTGATGTACCGCGACGGCGACACTTGGCGCCTCGAAGACGTGAAAGTCATTCCACCCGCGAACTAAGTCCACACGTCCGGCTCCGCGCCCAAGCCTTCGTCATTCGTCATTCGGCCTTCGGATTTCCGGCTTCCTTCCGCCGGCCGGCACAGGTCATTGGTCACTGCATCATTGCCCATTCCTTCCGCCTCCGGCGGAAGGGTCTCAGCTTCGGGGCCGGTAAGCCGGATTCTCGTGTGCGCGCCCGAAGGCGCGGTGATCGTCATTTCTCTCACTGCTTGCGCAGCGTTTCGCCGAAACGAAATGCGGCATACCCGCGGCTGATGGACGGGCCGCCCAGCCGCCTATTTTGCCTTGCACCGGATTGGGTTTTTCCTGCCGCCGTCATCGCTGGCGGCGCGGTGGGCTCTTACCCCACCTTTTCACTATGACCGTCGGCCTTCTTTCGAAAACCGCCGGCTACTTGTTCTCTGTGACACTGTCCGTCGATGCGGGATGTGGCCCGCAGCGCCCCGGCTTGAGCAGAAGCGACTCCGCTCGGTGGTCTTGCGACCGGCCGCTGCGGCGCGACGACGTTTCTTGCCGGGAATCCTGCCCGGTGGTGTCCGGACTTTCCTCTCCAAGTTTCAAAAACGGGCGCGGCGTTTAGGCCGCGCCTTGGGATCAAAGAACTCGGAGCGACGATCTGGCCCCGAAGCTGAGGTCGAAAAAACTGCCTGCCCATCTCCGCAGACGCAAGTCGCGCCTTTAGCGAGGCCATATCGTTCGGCGTCACCCACCAACTACCAATTACCAACTACAAACTACTTCGGTACCCGTCTCTCAGTAATCGAACCACACCATGCGTCCGCATTGATCGCAGGTCGCGAGTTTCTCGCCTTTGCGCGCATCGGATTCGACTTCGCTCGAAACTTTCAGGTGGCATCCGCTGCACTTGGCGCCGCGCAAGGCCACAATCACCGGCTGCTGCCGTATGGCGATCCGATCATAAACTCTCAGCGCCGGTTCGCCGACCGGCCCGCGCGCCTCCGCCAGCGCCGTTTTTGCTTCGGCCAGCTCCGCACCCAGACTGGCCTTACGCTCCTTGTGGGCTTTGATGCGCGCTTCGTGTCCGGCGATGTTTTGTTTCAACACCCCCTCGGCCTCGGCAAAACGCTTCTTCGCCTCGTCGATGTTGTACATGATGCCGAGCTCCTGCTCCTCGAGCGCACTGATCGCTTTCTCGGTATTTTCGATTTCGTGACCGAGCGCCTGATACTCGTCATTTTTGCGGACCAGCGACTGCTGTGTCTTGTACTTCGCGAGCTTTTGCTCGGTGAGGCCGATGTCCGTCTCCAGCAGCTTTTTTTTCGTCTCCAGCTCCTTCAACTCCGTGCGGGCCGTCTCAATCGCGGCCTTCTCCGTCGCGATCTTTTTCTCAACAACCGCGACCTCGCCCGGCACCGCTTTTAACTGCCCCTCCAGCCCGAGTCGTTTGCTGTCGCGATCTTGCAGGATGAGGAGCGAATCAAGAGCCGGGTGACGCATGGCCGAATGGTTTGGCGGCGCAAACGGGCGCGCTCAACCACGAATTCCCCATCTCAAGAAATCACCCTCTCTAAAACGGCTCCCCCTTTTCTAGGGCGCCCCTCTTCCTTTCACCCATCACTCTTCACTTTTCACTCTTCAAATATAGTACATCTCCTCGCCGCTCTTTGCAGTGAGTTTATCCAGCGTGTAACTGTCCGCCTTCTTCTCAAAGGCATCGCGCACTTCGCGCCATACCTGATTCACCCGTTTGGCCGACTGGCCTTCTTTCGCCGGTGTGAGCTCAAGCAACTCGCCCTCGATCACGCGGACGATATCGAGCAGCGAAATCTCCTCCGGCGGACGAGCCAGCGCATAACCGCCCTGCTTGCCACGACGGCTCGTGATAAGCCCGCCGTTGCGCAACTCGCTCAGGATTTGAACCAGGTAGTTCGCCGGAACCGCCTCGACTTTCGCCAGCCCTTCGATGTGCGCAAGTTCGTCGCCACCATGCAGACGGGCAAGCTGGGCGAGGACACGGCAGGCGTAATCGACTTTAACGGAGAGCTTCACAGGCGCGGACCCTAGGCGGCAGCTTGCAGGGGCCGCAATAGCGTTTCGACCGCGGTCAAATCACCGTCATCGAACACTGTCCTGCCGAAAACTACTTCTCGCCGGGCCAGCGCCGTTGAAGCTCTTGGAATGCCTCCAACTGGGACTTCGACAATACCGCCGCCGCCGCAACCGCAGCCTGGTCACTAATCCGCGCCCGCTCGTTGACGCTACCATAGATCACGCGGTTAAGATCTGTCAGCGGTTCGGCTCCAGGAGACTTTTTTAGAATCTCCATCAACTGACTTTCCTGTGCTGGCTGAAGCGGTTCGCGAGTAGCAAGCAAACCAGCAAAATCACGCATCAGTATGCGTTCACGAAGCGTGCGATCAGCCTCCCGGTAAGCAGCAAAACCCGACTCACCCAGTTCATTTCTCAACGTGTCATCGAAAGGCGCCTGAACTTCTTCGATCGCATGCTGAATGATGGAAAGATCGCGAATGGGATCCATTCCTATGAAAATCGAAGAGTTCGCCGCGTCCACCGCAGCTTGCAGTCGATCGGCCAGCAAAGTGCGCAGACGCGCGACGCGTTCTGGCGGTAACTTCAAGGACTGAAACAATACTCCATAGCGTGCCTCGATGAGGGCCGCGATCTGCGCGGACGAGAGCACAAGATCGTAGTCTCCTGACGGCGGTGGCGGCAGCGCGTTGTCGATTTTTGTTTCCGATGCGGAGTTTCCCCCGACGCTCGCCCGCTCAGATTGCGGCAATGTCTCTGCTTCGGTAGAATACGCGGGAAACGCGGCCTCAGCCTGTCTCGCGCTAACGCTCGGCACACTTGAACGCTTCGGAGAAAGCACCGCGTCCACCGGGAAGTCCGGCTTTGTTCGGGAAATGAAAAACAAACTCCCGAGCAGGCCGATCACGACACAAGCGAACGCCACTCGGGGAGGAGAAAAATGGATGGACCGTGACACGTCACCTCACCCCTCAGTGAACAACAACCGACGCGACTGGCTTCGGAGCCGCCTGCTCGATGGCCGGTCCTGCATACCGCAAGCGCCCGAAGATCCCGTCCTGCTCACTGTTCGGTCCTGCGGCGAAATACAGGGAATCCACATCCCCCAAACTGACACCGTTGCCGAAGGCGAGTCCCCACAACCCATCGAGCACGATGGGTTCGCCCGCCGCGTTCCGGAGGTAATCTCGAAATGCCCCAGTAGTGAGGTCAAAGGCCGCAATCGTGCCATCCCCGAAATTCCCCACCAGCAGCGTTCCGCTGAATGCGCCGAAATTTTTCGGCGCGATGGCCACACCCCACGGCGAGTTGAGGCGCCCGGCGTCGGCGAATTCCTGGACGATTTTTCCGTTCAGATCGTAGGCGACGACACGACCGGCACCGGGTGCAGGAACATCGGTGCCAGGCTCATCGCTGTTCAGATCAAGCGCGGCGAATGCGACGTAGAGACGCCCATCCAGCAACTGGATATTAAAAGGGCTGTAGTCGGCCGGCATGCCGGCCGGACGCGCAAACGGCACGTTTGCGGTGATGTCCTTCCATTGATTGTCGAGCACGCGGATCGTGCTGTTTTGAAAATCAGAAACGTAGAGCCGGTTATTCGCCTGAGCATTGGTGGACATGGCCACACCCGTGAAAGCCGGCGTGTAACGGAGATCACTGACTTTGTCGGCACCGTGGACGGAATAGTCTTTGACGATAATCGCGGCATTCATGCTCGCCGCCGTGCCTGACCGCCATGCGTTGATCGTCCCGTCCGTGGTAACAAAAACGAATTTCGCCGAACCGCTGATCGTCCCAATCGAAACCGGCGACTCCTTCGTGAGATTATCAGCCGGACCGGAGACCGGAAACTCAACCGGCTGATTAGGGAAGTCGCTTGCTGCGTTATAAACCTGCCCGGTCACATTCGCCAGGCCGTCCTCATAGGAGACCAGCGGGCCGTGCAGATATACGACCTTCAATCCATCTTGGTGAAGCGGGATGCCATGCGCGTCTCCAATATAAGTGGACGAACTCGCGCTGCCGGCATTGCTGATCCAGAAGTGTCCGCCGGCTCCCGGAGGACGCAGAGCAATGCCCCAGGGATTGATCAGATGCTCGTCGATGAAAGCGCCGTCCTCAAATCCAGCCCGATTCGCGACCAGAATCTTTTGCGAATAAACATTGGCTTGAACCTCTGCGAAGAGCGGGGACAGCCCGATGGAAAATCCGCACACAGCGAGGATTCCGGACCTGCGCACGAGACGAGTGTGGCACCTGACAGATGAAAGAAAGCAACGGGAAGTAATCATAGTTGTACCGTGGTGGCGACGAACTCCAAAGCCGGAGCCCTCGTCTGTTTTTTCCCCCGAAGAAGACGTGTCAACCGACGGCGGCGACGAGAGTGTTACGTTTCAGCGACGATCAGGAAAACAGCTCAATCGATCCGCATCCCCCGAAATGAGCAGATCAAATTCAATGCAAATCGAGTCTGTATCCAAATTGTAACATCGTTTCGGAAACTTAACAATCCAGGGCTTTCTTCCTCCGTGGGCGGCCAAATAGTTTTTGGCCGTGATGAAAAAATCTCCCCAGATTCCGCTTCTTTCTCTCGGTGCTCTCTTCGCGAGCAGTGCCTTCGCTCAATCAACGGGACCGAGCACCGCCTCGACTCCATACCTTTTGCCGACTGCCGCCGGCTACGAAACGATTTCCGTGCTCACAGTGGACAATACCGGCGCCACGCCCGACGACGTCGTAGCAAAGATTGGTGGCGGCTCCTACGGTATGGATGGAATTCCCGATGGCCTCGGGGCCTACGATAACGGCGACGGCACCTTCACCGTCCTGATGAGCCACGAGCTCGGAAACACGTCCGGTGTGACACGCGCTCATGGCGCCATCGGCGCGTACGTCTCCCGGTTCGTCATCAATAAAAACACCCTGGCCGTCATCTCCGGTGAAGACTTGATGAAGCAGACCTTCGGCTGGAATGCCGCGCTGCAACAATCCAACACCACGCCGACCGCGCTCGCTTTTAATCGTTTCTGCTCAGGCGACCTCCCCGCAGTCTCGGCATACTTTAACAGCAACTCCGGGCTCGGCTCCACCGCTCGCATCTACATGCATGGCGAAGAAGGCAGCTCGACCGGCTGGCAGATCGCCTCTGTCGCCACAGGCCCCGACGCCGGCAAGAGCTACGTTCTCGGCAAGTTCAGCCTCACGACAAACGGCTCGGGTCTCACTGGAGTCGGCGCCTGGGAAAACGCCCTGGCCAATCCGTTTGCGCAGGACAAAACCATCGTCATCGGCACGAGCGACGGCGGCACGGGCATCATGAACAACGCGCTGGCTGTCTACGTCGGCACCAAGCAATCCACCGGAAGCGAAGTAGACAAAGCCGGTCTCACGAATGGTACGCTGAAATTTGTCAACGTGACCGGCAATCCACTCGAAATCCCAACGGCGAATACCAATTCGCGCGTCACGGAAATCACCAGCGGCACTCCGTTCACCTTGAGCGGAACGGCATCCACGTTCTTCTCCCGTCCCGAAGACGGCGCGTGGAATCCATCCAACCCCTCGCAATTCTACTTCCTGACCACCGACCGTCTCGATCAGGTCTCCGATGGTTTGGGTGCGCAAATCGGCATCACCCGTCTCTGGCGCTTGAACTTCACGGACATCACCAATCCCGATCTGGGCGGCACCATCGACCTGCTCATCAACGGCGCCACCATCGACGGCGAGAAGGTGAACATGTTTGATAACATGTGCGTCAACGCACAGACCGGCCACCTCATCCTTCAAGAGGACGTCGGCGGCGCCCCGCACAACGGCAAAATCTGGGACTACAATCCGGCTACCGGCGTCTTGAAGAAAGTCCTGAAACACGACCCCGCCCGTTTCGGCGATCGCGCCAACGGCATCACGACAGCCGCGACCTCTCCCTTCACGAACGACGAAGAAGGTTCTGGCATCATCGACATCACACCGTTCATCACGGGCAGCGCTCTCCTCAAGGGCAATCCTCGCGAAGCCTGGTACCTCACGTCCGACCAGGCCCACTACACCACCGGTATCACGACGTCCCAATCGGAAGGCGGCCAGCTCGTGGGCATTCACGAGATCGCCCCCGCCGACAATGTCACGGTCACCCGCACCGCTGTCGCCCGCGACCGCCGCACCGGTCAGTACGTGCAACAGGTCACCATCACCAACAACAACGCCGGCGCCCTCGTTGGACCATTCTACCTGGCCGTCGATTCCCTGAGTGCGAACGCCACTGTCGTCGCACCAGCAGGAACCACCGGCGTGTATGCTCCGCTTGGCAGCCCGTACGTCCTGATCACCGGCGGCAACCTTGCTCCGGGAGCTTCGGCGACCATCACCCTCGCCTTCACCAATCCGTCCAATGCCGGCATCACCTACGTCGCACGGGTGCTGAACAGCGTTTCAACCCCATAAACCACCTTCGCTCCGTCTCACCTCTTCCCCCGGTGAAGAGGTGAGAACGGCAGGGACTCTCCCGGCTCGCACAGCCATCCGCAACGCGAGCCTCGGAGACGCCCGCTCGATTCTCCACCACACAAGTCACCCAGCCAATAACGCATCACATGAAAAACTCGCTCCGCTCCAAATTCCTGGCCGCCGCTTTCGGCGCAGCCGCACTGCTTCTGTCCACAGCCTCAAGCTATGCGCAGAACTTCCACGTCACGATCGACACCTCCGCACTCACCTCGTTCGCCAACGGCGCCAACGCCCCGTTCTCGCTCGATTTCCAGCTCAACAGCGGTCTCACACTCAACAACAACACTGCCGTCATCAGCAATTTCAGCTTCCTCGGCGGCGGCAGCCCCTTCGGAACCGAAACCCTCATCGGCGGAGCCAGCGGCTCGCTTGCCAGCACGATCACGCTTTCGGATACGAACGCGTTCAATGAGTTTTTCCAAAGCTTCATCGCCGGGAACATCATCGGCTTCGATGTTTCATTGACCCATAACCTCGATGCAGGTCCCACGCCCGACGGCTTCTTCATCGGTCTCCTCGATAACAATCTGTTCAACATCCCGACCACGGGTTTGGGCGATACGCTTCTCGCAGTGAACATCGATAGCAACGGGGTCATCTCCTATGGACAGGGCACCGGTACCTACCAAGGCGTCAGCGTCTCCATCACGCCCATTCCCGAACCAGCAACCTACGGCCTCGTGAGCGCTGCACTCGCACTCACCGCAGTCGTCGTGAGACGCCGCCGGCAGTCAGTCGCGTCCGTGAAAGCTGCCGCTTGATGGATTCTCGCTGAAGCTGGCAGACATCCAGCCACATCCCCAAGGTCCTCTGCCAAATGGTGAGGACCTTTTTTATGCCCGGCGCGTTCGCGCCCCGATGACTCCGGTCAGATTCATTGCTCGCGGCCAATCGGCCGACTGTCGTGAAGACCCGCCGCATAAGCCTCAAATACGAGCCGGATCTGATCACGCACCCGTCGGAACTCCACCATCACCTGCTCCTCCGTTCCTTTCGCGTGCGCGGGATCTTCAAATCCCCAGTGATAACGCGACACCTGCCCCGGATACATCGGGCACGCCTGGTCCGCATTCCCACAAACCGTGACGACCGTCCGCACCTTCCGCGCGAGATAGTCGTTCATGTGCTTCGATGCGTGCCCCGAAATATCGATGCCGATCTCCGCCATCACCTTGGTCGCCAGCGGATGCACGTAGCCAGCCGGCTTCGACCCCGCGCTGTGCACGTCCAGCAGATCGCCCGCCGCCGCCCGCAAAATACCTTCGGCCATGTGGCTCCGGCAGGAATTTCCTGTGCAAAGAATCAGAACGATAGGTTTTTCATTCATGATGAAATGCGAAGCGAACGCTGCGTCTGCACGCGCTCATAGGCCGGCCCGAGCACAAGCCTGTGCATCAGTGCGCCGGCCTGCGCGCCGATGATCGGCGCAATCACATACACCGTCAGCCAGCCCCAGCCATTCGCGCGAAACGGCCAGCTCCCCCAACCCGCCAGCGCCGCATAAATCCGCGGGCTCAAATCACGCGCAGGATTAAACGCCGCCATCGTCAGCGGTCCGAGCAGCGAAATCAAAATCGTCACCGTCAGCCCGATCATCCACGGCGCGTGCACAGCCTTCGCGCCATCATTGCGCGCATCGGTCACGCCGAGAATCGCCAGCATCAGCACTGCCGTCCCGATCGCCTCGATCGCAAACGCACGTCCGTGAGTCACCGCCGCCGCGCCCAGCGCTTTCCATCCCGGATTCGGGAAAAACTCCGCAAACACCATGGCACTCGCCTCGCTCCCGGGCTCCCCGCGCACTATCCCCTTCGCCGCTTCAAACTCGAGCAACGCCCCGCCAAAAATCGCATGCAATACCGCCGTCGCCAGAATCGCTCCGAAAAACTGCGCGCCCACATACCGCGGCACCTTCGCCCACGATAGTTTTCGCGACGACGCCAGCGCCAGTGTCACGGCCGGATTCAGATGCGCCCCGCTCAACGCCGACGTCAGCTGGATCGCGAGCGCGATGCCGATTCCCCAGACAACCGCCACCTGAAATATCCCGATCTGCGCGCCGGTAAGCACCGCCGCCGCCACCGATCCGCACCCGAAGAAAACCAGGATGGCCGTGCCGATGCTCTCGCCGACAAACTCACGCCAGCCCGTTGACACAAAATTCCCCCGCTTACTCATGCACAGCAGGCTTTCTTCGAAGACCGGACTTTGGACGGGCAGCAGCCTTCACCGCTCGCCTTGAGTTTCTCTCCGAGCTTTCGACGCCTCTCGGCATCCTTGCGGAAAACGGTTTCCTCACGCGCGCAGTCCTGCAAACACGCCAGATTCGCGGCCAGCTCCCGAGAAGGCTTTTTTGCCAACGCATAAATCATCCACTGCCCCTCGCGCTCCGCCTCCACTAATCCACGGGCCTTGAGATACCCCAGATGCTTCGAAATTTTCACCTGCGGCTCTCCTAGGATCTCCTGAAAGTGACACACGCACAACGGCCCTGCCTCCAACACGTGCAACAGCCGCAGCCGGGTGAGATCGCAAAAGCAATCGTAGATCGTAATCAACTCCATCGTCCGCCGATATATTCCTTTGTAGGAATATATGTCAAGAAGACCAAAGTGACATTCAGGCAACTCGACGCTTCCCCTCATCATCGCCCGCGCTCAGCGTCGGCCAATGCGTCTCCAGCCGCGCCGCGCCGTCGTCGCCCTCAGTGCCCTCGCCCTTTTCACCCTGTCCGCCGTCGCCCAACGCTACGACTCCATGTCGCCGCAGGAGGTTCAGCGCCGCCTTGAGAAAGACACCGACGCCCTGATCGACAACCTCCGCAGCCAGCGCAACAGCACGCTCGGTACCGCCCGCTTCGATCCCAATACCAATCCCTGGGTCCAGCAGCTCCGCGCGCAGGAAGAGGAGAAGAAGGCCGCCCGCGCTAACTGGCTTGAACAACAGCGCCTCGACGCCGAGTGGGCCGAGGATCACCCCAACGAAACTCGCCAGCAGTACGCCCGCCGCCTGAAGCGCGAAGCGGCCGCCTCCGCCGAACGCGAGCGCCAGCGCGAGATCGCCGAGCAACGCGCCGCCGCCGAGCAAGCCGCCCGCGAGGCCGAGCTCCGTCAGAAGAAAATCGTTTGGGACAGCATCCGCCGATACGCCGACTACTACGCCCCGCGCGAAGAACCGCCGACCGACAATTTCCCGTTCCGCCTCCGCCGCCCTCGCATGGATGCTCGCCCAAGATCAGCAGCACACCGAATCAGTGGTCCGCCGTTAACTCCGCCATCCTCCTCATCGACGGTCTCGACGTCCCGCGCGACCTCGACACCGCCGCCGCCCTCGTCGATCCGCGCACACGCCGCTCCCGCCCGGCCGACGATCCCATCCGCCCGCAATCCCTCGCGCTCTACGCCTACCTCCGCGCCACGCATCCCGAGATCTACGCGAAAACCGGCCAGACGCCCGACCGCGCCCAAGCCCGCCGCGATCTCGAAAAACTCGCCGAGACCGACGACCTCTCCAAGTGGTACCTCGCCCGTCTCCTCGCCGAGTCACCCGACGCCGCCTGACTAGAAACGCGCCCTCGAACTCCTCGGCCCCGCCCACCTGTGGGCGATTCAAAAGCATCGGCCAGTACTTCAACGACGCACCTCGCGCCGCCATGCGCCAGCGCGTCTCCAAAATCGCCGCCGAACTCATCGTACGCCAGCCCACCGCCTTCGCTGACGCCGTGCGCAGCTGGACCATCGGTCATTTCGAAACTTTCGCCCCCGCCCTCCTCCAGGCACCCGAGCCCGCCCGCACCGAGCTCCTCAAAATCACCGCCGAGCTCATCGCCGAGCGCGCCGTCCCACTCGTGCCCGCCCGCCAGTTCGCCTACGGCGATTTCTCCGCCGTCCTCGCCGCCGCTGGAAAAGCCGGTTCACCCGCCGCCCACGCCCTCGCCGTGATGGAGCGCTTCAAACTCATCCAGCCCGGCCTCAACGCGTATTCGAAAACCCCAGACTTCGTCCAACTCCACAACCTCGACCTCACGCTCGAAGCCCTCACCACCTGGGCGAAACGCGACGACATCCTCGGCGCCCGCGCCCGCATCGCCCTCGAAACCCTCAGCTACCCCAACGCACAAGACTCAGGCATGTACCTCGCCCCGCTCGAGGAAGCCAACGCCCTCTCGCGCAAACCCGACGACCCCGCGCTCCGCCAGAAGTTGATCGACGCCGTCACCGTCCGCGACCTCGCCGCCCCGCCGCCCTCTGCGATCCCGCAGCTCCTCGCAGAAATCCGCGCCGCCGCCCTCGCCCCTCAAGTCATCGCCGAGTCCAAAGCCGCCCTCACTTCCAGCTCCGATACGCCCTTCTTCGCCATCACGCATCGCGACTTCGACCTCGCCAAAGCCGCCGCGTCGCTCGACGCCGCCTTTGCCCCCGGCACCAAGCCCGGCCCTTTCCGGAATCAACTTCTTCTCCGCGCCATCCGCGAAGGCGACGCCTACGCGCCCTACGCCTTCGCCAACCAGTACAGTTTCCCCGGCAACTACGAGGAGCGCGCCAAACTCGAAAAACTCTCCGAAGCCCGCCGCGCCCGCGATGAAGCCGCCGGTCTCCCGCGCGCGTTGTTCGCCAAAGCCCTCTTCGCCGCACGCAGCCAGTCTGAAGACTCCACCGAGCTTCTCGCCGCCGCCGCCAAGGCCGGCAGTTCGCTCGCCGCCGCGCGCCTCCTCGACGACCGCATCGCCAAAAACATGGCCCGCGAAAACGACCGCCCGCCGAGCTGGAATCTCGACCCCGCCCTCATCGCCGAGTTCGACGCCGCCACCGCCGCCATCTCCGGCAAACCCGGCGCCTTCGCCGACTGGAGCATCATCCTCACGTTCTCGAGCGAGCGCGAAGCCGAAGCCTCCGCCCAAGCCTATCTCGCCAACATCGCCTACTGGGACCTCGACCGTCAGGAACGCCTCGCCGACGCCGCGCTCGCCAAAGCCATCCAGCCGCAAATCGACGCCGTCCTCGCCACCCTCGCCCTCTGGCCCGGCATCAATCAAGACGACCCGCTCCGCGCCGAATGGACCGCCACCGCCGAGCGCGACCGCGAAGCCGCACAAGAAAGCATCCGCAAAGGCGACGGTCTCACCGCGCTCCGCTTCTTCCTCGCCGCCGCCGGCCGCGGCGATCGCGGCGCCCTCGAACTACTCGGCCGCCACATCCGCAACGGCGACGGCGGCCTACCGCGCTCCGCCGCGCTCGCCGACCAGATCCAAGCCGCCAGCTTCCGCATGACGATGACCGACGCCGAGGTCGGCGACGCTTTCGCCGCAAACTACATAGGCGACAGCTACGCCCAAGGCCGCGACGTCCCCGCCGATCCGGCCAAAGCCACCGAGTGGCTCACCTACGCCGCCTCCATCGGCAGCGTCGACGCCGCACGTACGCTCGCCAGCGACCGCGCCGAAGGCCTCAACCGCCCCGCCAGCGAAATCTTCCACTGGGAAGCCGTCCGCGAAGCCATGGAGTACGCCGAGTATCTCCCCAAACCACCGCGCCGCCTCCTCGGTCAACGCATCGATATCGCACCCGTCCGTGCACAACTCGAAGCCTCCGCCGCCAAGTTCGCCTCCTTCCGAAATAAAAAACCCGTCGAGCTCTCCGACGCCGAAAACGAAAAACAATCCGTCCGCTGGAAAGCCGCCGAAGCCGAGCTCGCGAAAAACCCGCTCAACGGACTCGTCCTCCTCGCCAACGTCGTCGCCGAGGACAACGCCTACGCCGCCCACGACCTCATCCGCATCCTCGCCCGCGGCGAATATAACCTCCAGCCCGCGCCCGACCTAGCCCAGCGTTTCCACACGCTCGTCCTCGCCGACCTCAAACGCTCCGCCGAGTACGGCGAAAACAACACCGCCTACCGCCTCGCCCGCTACCACCTCGGCGGCCTCAACGGCCCGCCCGACATCGCGACCGGCCTCCGCTGGCTCACCTACTCGGCCGAACTCGGCAACGACATGTCCGCCCAACTTCTCGTCCGCCTCTACACCGACGGCATCCCCGGCATCTCGCCGGACCCCAAACAAGCCACCCACTGGACCACCCTCGAAGAAAAAATGGCCGACGAAAAATTCAAACCCCGCAAGCCGCTCAAAAACTAAGTGATTAGCCCGATATCGCCGACGACACACGTCCGTCACGCAATGTTCGCAACCGCGTCACGCCATCGTTGATTTGGCGATGGTGCACCCCGTGACGCCCTGTTCGCTCGTGGTGTATGTCCACCACCCACTCACGTCGCATCACGACACACTCCCGTCCTTCAGCCCGCGCGCTGGCCTCGCTCGCCGCCCTCATTGCCGCCCTGCCGCTCACCGCGCACGCACAGACCGTCATTCCCGGAACGACGACCAACAACACTAACGCCACATCGTTCACGGTCAGCGCCGCCAACTCCTCCTACATCCTCAACGCCGGCACGACCTACCAGCTGCGCAGCGCGACCGACTCCTTCGGCATCCGCCTCAACGCCGCCAACGTCACGTTCTCTCTCCAGGGAACGCTCGTCACCGAAGCGCCGCTCTCCACCGATAGCGACGCCGCCGCGCTCCGCATCACCGGCGCGTCCACCAGCGGCATCAACGTCCAAGTCGGCAGTGCCACCAACACTGACGCCCTCATCCTCTCCAAAGGAAACGACGCCGTGAAATTCACCGGCGTCGGTGTGAGTGCCGCCAATCCGAATACACTCACCAACTTCGGCACCATCCGCAGCGAAGGCCGCGTCAACACCTCCGGCGGCGCCTCCAGCACCTACATCGCGAGCGACGCGATCACCATGGGCGTCAACACGACGCTGACCAACAACGGCACCATCTCCGGCGCGCGCCACGGCATCGACGGCGGCGCGATCACCGGCGTCGTCATCAACAACAACCTCGGCGGCACCATCATCGGCCGCAACGGCTCCGGCATCGGCGCCGACACGACCTCCGCCAATCCCGGCGACTACGTCATCAACAACCGCGGCCTCATCCGCGGCGACTACGCCGGCGCAGGCAACATCTTCGACCGCGCCAACGCCGCCACGCTCAACGGCGATGGCGACGGCATCGACATCGACGGCGCCGCCACCATCCGCAACTACGCCACCGGCCAGATCCTCTCCACCGGCGCAGGCGGCTTCGACAGCGGCTCACGCGCGAACAACAGCGAAGCGATTTCCATCGGCGGCGGCATCATCGAAAACGACGGCCTCATCCGCGGCTCCGACCGCGCCATCGTCGTGAACAACGACTCCGTCGCCAACCGCAGCGGTTCCTCCGCCACCACGATCACCAACAACGCGGGCGGCATCATCGAAGGCCAGAATGGCTTCGCCATCCGCCTCGAAAACAAAACCGGCACCGCCGCCGACAACGACACCATCATCAACGCCGGCACAATCATCGGCACCGGCACAATCCCCGATCCATCTGCGATCGTGAATCTCCAAAACGGCACGCCCGACACCAACTCCACCGGCACGCTCAACGGCGTTTCCTACACCGGCACCGGCTCCGCGCGCTTCATCCGAGGTGACGGCGCCGCGATCCAGATGGGCGAAGGCAACGACACGCTCACCAATACCGGCACGATCATCGGCACCACCGGCCGCGCCGTCAGCCTCGAAGGCGGCAACGACACACTTAATTATACCGCCGGTTCCATCACCGGCTCGCTCGATGGCGGAGTCGGCACCGACACGCTTAATCTCGGCGCAAGCGTTTCACACGGCTACGGAGTCGAAAACTTCGAGCAATTCAACGTTTCGACCGGCAAAGCCACGATCTCGGGCGCCATCAGCGGCACCAGCCTGACCAAGGGCGGCAACGGCACCCTCGTCCTTTCCGGCGCCAACACTTACACCGGCCCCACCACCATCACCGCTGGCTCGCTCCTCGTGAATAACCTCTCAGGTTCGGCCACCGGCACTGGCAATGTCTTCATCGATGCAGGCGCCTCGCTCGGCGGCTCCGGCTTCATCGCCGGCAACATCACCCTCTCCGGCTCCATCGCCCCCGGAAATAGCATCGGAACACTCTCCACCGGCGGTAATGTCACGTGGAACGGCACCGCCGCCAACGCCTGGGCTTTCGAACTCGGCGCGGGCAACACGTCCGACCGCTTCAATATCGGCGGCAGCTTCCTTAAGGGCACTGGCTCCGACTTCCTCTTCGATTTCCTCGGCAGCTCCTTTATCGGCGATTTTCTGCTGATCGATTGGGACGGCCGCACGACTTTCGA
Organism: Nibricoccus sp.; assembly: GCA_049840895.1. Classification (GTDB taxonomy): domain Bacteria; phylum Verrucomicrobiota; class Verrucomicrobiia; order Opitutales; family Opitutaceae; genus Nibricoccus. Next base: position 129,059 of record JASGJB010000001.1, read on the forward strand.
TGCCTCCGACTTCAAGTTCACCAACCTCGGAGCCGGTCTCGACGGCACCTTCGCATTCAACGGCAGCCAGCTTGAGTTCACCTCCTTCGCCGCCACCGGCTCCGCCGTCCCCGAGCCTTCCACCTACGCCTTGTTCGGCACCGCCGCGCTCGGCCTCGTGATCGGACTCCGCCGCCGGACTCAAAAACGCGCCCTTCAGGCCAAAATTTGAGGCTTTTAAGCGACACCCGAGGCAGGCCCTGCACACAGCTGCTTCGGAAGCGCTACCACCTTCAAAACCGTCGCCGCAAGGCGACGGTTTTTTTGCGCCCCGAAAACCAAACAACAAGAGCGACTTAGCCACAAAAAACTCCGCAGAAAATCCGAGCGAAAAAACAGGCCAAAAACAATGTGACGAAATTGAAAAAACCCGTTGCTCAGACCTTCGAATTCCGATGCAGTTTTTCCTTTAATTTCGTCAACGTTCTTACGCTTACATGTCTGACCAGACCGACCCGCAAAACGCCCCGAAAACTCCCCCTGCCGGCGACACCTACGACGCCTCCAAACTGGGCAAACTCGAAGGCCTCGAGGCCGTCCGCAAAAAGCCCGGCATGTACATCGGCGGCACCGACGAACGGGCTCTCCACCACTGCGTTTCCGAGGTTTTGGACAACTCCGTCGACGAACATCTCGCCCACCACTGCAAGCGCATCGACGTCAACATCCACGTCGACGGCTCCATCTCCATCCGCGACGACGGCCGCGGTATCCCGGTCGACATCCACCCGCAGTACGGCATCCCCGGCGTCGAGATGGTGCTCACCACGCTCCACTCCGGCGGTAAGTATGGCCAGGGCGGCTACAAATTCTCCGGCGGCACGCACGGCGTCGGCGCCAAGTGCGTCAACGCCGTCTCCGAGTGGTTCGAGGTCGAGGTCTCGCGCAACAGCCAGGTCCACCACATGAAGTTCGAGCGCGGCAAGACGGTGAAAAAACTCTCCGTCATCGGCCAGACCAAGGGCACCGGCACGCTCATCACGTTCAAACCCGACGCCGAGATCTTCAAGGAAACCACCGTCTTCGTCGGCGCCCGCATCAGCCAGCGCCTCCGCGAGCTCGCCTTCCTCAACTCCGGCCTCGAAATCGTTTTCACCGACGAACGTCCCGCCGATCCGAAGCCCGAGACCTATTTCTACAAGGACGGCGTCGAGGAGTTCGTGAAGCAGCTTAACCAGGGCAAAAACCCGGTTCACCCGAAGCCCGTCCGCTTCACCAAGGAGCTCCAAATCAAGATCGACGACAAACCCGCCGAGGTGCACGTCGAGGTCGTTTTCCAGTACAACGACACCTACAACGACCAGGTCCTCTGCTACACCAACACGATTCATAACCCCGACGGCGGCACACACCTCTCCGGCTTCCGCTCCGCCCTCACCCGCGCGATCAACCAGTTCGCGAAGTCCAACGGCCTCCTGAAGGACAAGGACCCGCAGATTACCGGTGACGACGTCCGCGAAGGCCTCGCCGCCGTCATCTCGATCAAGCACAGCGACCCGAAGTTCGAATCGCAGACCAAGGTGAAACTCCTCTCGCCTGAGGTGGAGTCCATCGTCGGCTCCGCGACCTACGAAGGCCTGATGTTTTATTTCGATGCGTATCCCTCCGATGGCGAAGCGCATCCTCGACAAGGGCCTCAACGCCCGCCCGCGCCCGCGAAGCCGCCCGCAAAGCCCGCGAAACCGCTCCGCAAGGGCGCTCTCTCCGGTGGCGGCTTCCCCGGCAAACTCGCCGACTGCTCCGAACGCGATCCGTCGAAGGCCGAACTCTACATCGTCGAAGGTGACTCCGCCGGTGGTTCCGCCAAGCAGGGCCGCGACCGTATGTTCCAGGCGATCCTCCCGCTACGCGGTAAGTTGATTAACACCGAGAAAGCCCGCCTCGACAAAGTGCTCTCCAACGAGGAAATCCGCACGCTCATCACCGCCGTTGGCACCGGCATCGGCGAGGGCGACGACACCGTCGGCGGCTTCAACGCCGATAAGGCCCGCTACCACAAGGTCATCATCATGACCGACGCCGACGTCGACGGCTCCCACATCCGCACGCTCCTCCTCACCTTCATCTACCGCCAGATGAAAGGCCTCATCGAACGCGGCTACGTCTACATCGCCCAGCCGCCCCTCTATAAGATCAAGCGCAAGAAACGTGAGCAGTACGTCGACAACGACGAGCAGCTCAACCGCATCCTCCTCGAGCTCGGCTCCGAGGACGTGATCCTCACGCGCAAGAGCGACGGCCACAACTTCGACCCCGCGCAGGTGGACAAGATCGTCGAATCCCTCGCCGCCCTCGAAAAACTCGGCGCTGGCGTCACGCGCTACGGTGCTTTGCTCGGCGAGTATCTGGATCTCCACGACAAGGATTCGCAGACGCTCCCGCGCTACGTCGCCCGCATCCGCGAAGGCAACAAGGAGTCCCACGAATTCCTGAAGGACGACACCGCCCGCGCCGCCTTCATCGCCGCCCACGGCCTCGACGCCGGTGCAACCACACAGCAGTCCGGACGGCGCGACCAAGAACTCCGTCTCTCGGCCAAGCGCATCACGCTTCATGAAATCTACGAGTCCACCGAGATGACGAAGCTCCTCAAGGCGATCGCCTCCGCGGGCCTCGACATCCAGCGCTTCACGCCCTCCTGAGAAACTGTGCATACCTCGTCACCGAAAACGCCGGTCAGAAGAGCGAAAACAAAACCGAGCTCCTCACCGCCCTCGAAGTGCTCACGCACATCCGCAGCCTCGGCCGCAAGGGCCTGAACATCGAGCGCTACAAAGGTTCGGTGAAATGAACCCGAAGCAGCTCTTCGAAACCACGATGGACCCGGAAAAACGCCGCCTCCTGAAGGTCGACATCGCCGACGCCGCCAAAGCCGACGCGTTGTTCACTCTTCTGATGGGCGACGAAGTCCCCCCCCGCCGCCAATTCATCGAAGACAACGCCCTCAATGTCCAATTTCTCGACGTCTGATTTCGAACCTCTTCACAAAAGACAACGAAGAGAACGAAGGTCCTCCAGTCCGCGTTCTCTCTCTTAGTTACCTTCGTTTCCTTCTTGTAAAATTTCCCCGGCATGTACACCGCCAACGAGAAACTCTCGACCGCCAACATCACCGACATCATGCAGACGGCCTACATCGAGTATTCGATGTCGGTCATCGTCTCACGCGCTCTCCCCGACGCGCGCGACGGCCTGAAGCCCGTGCAACGCCGCATCCTCTACGCGATGATGCGCGAAGGCCTGCTTCACAACCGCGCGTACGACAAGTGCGCCGGTGTCGTCGGTGAAGTCCTCAAAAATTACCACCCGCACGGTGACTCCTCCGTGTACGACACCCTTGTCCGCATGGCGCAGACCTGGGTCATGCGTTACCCGCTCATCGATCCGCAGGGTAGCTTCGGCTCCGTCGAAGGCGATCCGCCAGCTGCGTATCGTTATACCGAGTGCCGCCTCAACGCCATCGCCGAGGAACTCCTCGCCGACATCGATGAGGACACCGTCGACTTCGCGCCCAACTACAAAGAGTCCACGACTGAGCCCACGGTTCTCCCCGCCGCCCTGCCGAATCTCTTGATGAACGGCTCGACGGGCATCGCCGTCGGCATGACGACGAACATCCCGCCGCACAACCTGCGCGAGATCATCGACGCCACCATCGCCATCATCGACCGCCCCACCATCACGGTCGACTAGCTTTGTGGCATCATCACCGGCCCCGACTTCCCACCGGCGGTACCATCTCCGGCCGCGAAGGCATTTCACTATCCAAGACCGGCAAAGGCATCGTCCGCATCCGCGGCCGCGCCCACTCCGAAGAGACTCAAGACCGGCTCCGAGCAAATCATCATCACGGAGATCCCGTACAACGTTAACCGCGCCACGCTCGTCACGCGTATCGCGGAACTCGTTACGGAAAAGGAAATCGACGGCATCCGCGACATCCGCGACGAGTCCGACGAAAACACCCGCGTCGTCATCGAGCTGAAGCGCGGCGAACAGGCCAAGGTCGTCATCAACCAGCTCTACCAGAAGACCGCCCTCGAATCCTCCTTCGGCGTCACCCTGCTCGCCCTCGACAAGAAGCGGCCGAAGCAGATGAACATCAAGGAACTCATCGAGTGCTACATCGAGCACCGCCGCGATGTCGTCACCCGCCGCACGAAGTTCCGCCTCAAGCAGGCCGAGGACCGCGCCCACATCCTCGAAGGCTACATCATCGCCCTCGATAACCTCGACGACTTCGTCAAAATCATCCGCTCCTCCGCCAACCGCGAAGAAGCCAAGGTGAAGTTGATGGCCAAGTACCCGCTCTCCGAGCGCCAGACCGACGCCATCCTCGAGCTCCGCCTCTACCAGCTCACCGGTCTCGAGCGCGGCAAGATCGAAGCCGAATACGCCGAGCTGATGACCCTCATCGCCGAGCTCCGCCTCATCCTCGAGTCCGAAGCGAAACTCCTCGAAGTCATCAAAACCGAGCTCCTCGCCGGACGCGAAAAATTCGGCGACGCCCGCAAGACCGAGATCATCGCCGCCGCGGGCGACTTTCGAGGTGCTGTTCGGATTCTATCGTGTTTCCCTATTAACCTT
>JASGJB010000002.1:0-107901 GCA_049840895.1 Nibricoccus sp.
ACGTATTGCTAAGGTTAATAGGGAAACACGATAGAATCCGAACAGCACCTGCGCATCGTCTCTCGACGGTGCGGGCCATGGACCGGATTTTGGTCTTCGATCGCGGCCGGGTCGTTGAGGAGGGGCCGCACGAGACCCTGCTGGCCCGCGAGGGCGGCGCCTATCGGGCGCTGTTCGAGAAGCAGGTCAGCGAGCTGGCGAAGGGGCTGGCGGCGTAGAGCGGAGCGTCATTCTCGGGTCTCGCTTGGCGCGGACCCGAGAATCTGTGCCGGAGTGGGCGCCTTCTCGTCCTGAGATGCCCGGGTCAAGCCCGGGCATGACGCCCGTGAGCGCCTTACTTCGGCGCCAAGAGCCCTTGGCCGCACGCCCTTCACCGGACCGGGTGGTAGCGAGCGCGTCTTCTCATCCTGATTTAAGCTCTTCAGATCGAGAAGTCGGCTTGGTCAGAAAACGATTCAAGTCGGCGATGTAAGTCTCTGGCAGGCCGAATGTTCCGCCCCGGCGATGACAGCTTCCATGTAGCCCGGCCTGGGTCGCCCCGGGTCGCCCGAGCGGCCGACATAGATCAGCGCGCGCTTGGCCCCGCCCGGCACGATCACCGGCTGGCTGATCTTCACATAGAGCCCGCTGGCCAGCTCCTCGAACTTGTCGAGGACACGCATGTCACTGAGCGAGCAATCCCCAGAGCACGCCGTGGACCTCCTCGCGCGGATCGCGGATCACCGAGGCATAGCCGTCGCGGGTGACGATGAAGCGGTGCCGCGGCAGGCGGGCCGGGCCGAGCGGCCGCGCCTTCGGGCAGCGCTCGGCCATCCCGACCGGGTCCATGTTGAGGCCGTAGGCGAAGTAAAGGGGCATCGGAGCCTCGCGTCATTCTCGGGCGGCAGCGAAGCGAAGACCCGAGAATCTCTCACCGGATGAGGCGCGCTCCTGTGATACGCAGCCATCTCGTCCAGAGATGCCCGGGTCAAGCCCGGGCATCGACGGCGGCAGGTTCTCACTTCGTCTTGTTGAATAGCTCGCGCCCGATCAGCATGCGGCGGATCTCGCTGGTGCCGGCGCCGATCTCGTAGAGCTTGGCGTCGCGCAGCAGGCGGCCGGTCGGATAGTCGTTGATGTAGCCGTTGCCGCCCAGCAGCTGGATGGCGTCGAGCGCGACCTGCGTCGCCTTCTCGGCCGCGATACAGGATCGCGCCGGCGGCGTCCTCGCGGGTGGTCTCGCCGCGGTCGCAGGCCTTGGCGACGGCGTAGACATAGGCGCTGCAGGCGTTCATCGTGATGTACATGTCGGCGAGCTTGCCCTGCACGAGCTGGAACTCGCCGATCGGCTGGCCGAACTGCTTGCGCTCGTGGACATAAGGCACGACCACGTCGATCGCCGCCTGCATGATGCCGAGCGGACCGGCCGCCAGCACGACGCGCTCGTAGTCGAGGCCGCGACATCAGGACGTTGACGCCGCCCCCGACGCGTGCCGAGCACGTTCTCCTCCGGGACCTCGCAATCCTCGAACACGAGCTCGCAGGTGTCGGAGCCGCGCATGCCGAGCTTGTCGAGCTTCTGCGCGAGCCTTGAAACCCTTGGCATCCCCTTCGCGATGATGAAGGCGGTGATGCCGCGCGGGCCGGCATCCGGATCGGTCTTGGCGTAGACGACGAGCGTCTCCGCATCCGGCCCGTTGGTGATCCACATCTTGGTGCCGTTCAGGACGTAGCGGTCGCCCTTCTTGTCGGCGCGGAGCTTCATCGACACGACGTCGGAGCCCGCGCCCGGCTCGCTCATCGCGAGCGAGCCGACATGCTCGCCGGAGATCAGCTTCGGCAGAAATTGCGCTTCTGCGCCTCGTTGCCGTTGCGGCGGATCTGGTTGACGCAGAGGTTGGAATGCGCGCCGTAGCACAGGCCGACCGCGGCCGAGGCGCGGCTTACCTCCTCGACCGCGATCAATGCTCGAGATAGCCCGAGGCCCGAGCCGCCATACTCTTCCTCGACGGTGATGCCGTGCAGCCCGAGCTCGCCCATCTTCGGCCAGAGCTCGCGCGGAAAGCGGTCGGTCTTGTCGATCTCGTCGGCCGCGATCGGCGCCACCTGGTCGGCAGCGAAGCGCTGGACGCTGATCGCGGAGCGCATCGGCCGTCTCGCCAAGGCCGAAATCGAACGGGCGCGTCGCATTGGGGAGCATGGGCGAAACCTCCCGACTGATCTGTGGGAGCGAGGCTCCCTTGCCGCTGTTATAGCGGGCCGGGGCCGATGCGTCAGTGCGCAGCCGCGCCCGGCGCGGTTTGGTGTCGATGCCGGGGCCGGTTCAATCGCCGATCACGCCGCGGCGGCGCAGCAGGATGAGCGTCAGCATGGCCGCGAAGACGCAGGCCAGCGCGACATAGAAGGCGCCGGCTTCCGATTCGACCCAGGGCAGCCCCTTCACATTGATGCCGAACAGGCCGGTGATGAAGGTTGCCGGCAGGAACAGTGCCGTGAGCAGCGAGAGCACATAGAGCTGGCGGTTGGTGCGGCTCGCCGAACGGGCGGCGATCTCGTCCTGCAGGAGCCTGGCGCGGTCCTGCACCGACTGGACGTCATGATGCAGGCCGTCGATGCGCTGGAGCAGCCGCAACGCGGCCGCCTTCACGGCTTCGGGGGCGCTGCGGCCAGACTGGGTTTCGGCGAAGCGCCTGAACAACACATGCAGCCCGCTGCCGCGGCGGACGAAATCCAGGAGTATGTCTTTCACGAGACGCGCCGCGGAGGCGTCGAGACCGGTGAGCGGTTCGTCGAGCAGCATCACGGTGGGCTGGTGAATCAGGGCGGCGCAGAGAGCCATCTTCTGTTTCATGCCGCGGGAGAAACTCTCGATATAGTCGTCACGCTTTTCCCAGAGACTGAGTGTCTGGAGAAGTTCCTCGGCGCGCGGCTGGCTGGTGGCGGCGGGCAGATCCCAGAGCGCGGAGACAAACTCGAGGTATTCGAGCGGGCGAAGTTTGCCGTAGAGGACGGGATCGTCGGGTACGTAGGCGAGCGGACGTTTGGCGGCGGACGGGTTTTCGCGCAGCGGAATGCCCTCGATGAAAATGTCACCGCCATCGGGTCGCAGCAGTCCGGCGATCATGCGGATGGAGGTGGTCTTGCCCGCGCCGTTGGGGCCGAGAAATGCGTAGAGCTGGCCGCGGGCGACGCGGAGATCGAGACCGTCCACGGCTTTGGTGTCGCCGAAGCGCTTGCGAAGGCCGCGGGTTTCACACGCGAAGACGGCGGGCTCGGCGGGGGTGGGAGTCATCGCGGCGAGGAAGGAGGGAAGGGAGCGGGCGCGCAACGCTCTTGTGCGGACATGAAGCGGCTGATACGCCCGCGCCTGTCTATGCGAATCCTGACACGTTTTCCCCTCGTGGCTGCGCTGGCACTGGCGGGCCTGTTCAACTCTCAACTCACGGCGGCTCCGGTCGCTGTTTCCACGGTCGATGCGGCCGAACGGAGCGCTCACTTTGACGTCGTCAATGGGCGGCTGGAACTCGGTGGTGTTCTCTACGGTTACATGGACATTGACGGCGATGTGGTGAAACTCGCGGACTTTCTCTCGGAAGCGACCGGCAAGGTCGCGGAGGTTAATCCGATGCTGGGTATCGCGCAGCAGAATTACGCCCAGATTTTCGACGAGCTTGGATTGACCGGCGTGAAAGCGATCGGCCTCAGTTCGGTGCGGGACGGCGAAGGATTTCGCAACCGTGTGTTTTTATACACGTCGGGGGGCAGACGCGGCGTGCTGGCGCTTGTGGGCGGAGACGCAAAGCCGTTTGCGAACACACGGCTCGCACCTGCGGGCACGGATCTCTTCTGCGAGACGGAGCTGGATGTGCCGTCCGCATACGCGGCGTTGCGTGCAGTCGTGGTTCGCATCGGTGGCGACGGGCTCGCGAACATGCTGGAAAGCGAACTGAAGAAGCCGACACCCGCGGGTGTGACACCGCAGGAAGTGATCCAGCAGCTGTCCGGTCGCTACACGCTGATCGCGCGACTCGACACGGAGCAGCCGGTCGATCTGCCGAATGGCATGAGTATTCCGGGTGTTTCCGCGCTCTTGAAACTGGACGGCATGGCTCCTGTGTTCCGAAAACTCATCAAACCCAATAATGACCTGGTCGAAGTGACCGACGGCGGCCGGACTTTTTTCGAGGTGAACGAAGCCATGCCCGGGACGACATTGAAACCGGTGTTTCTTTTCGAGGGCGACGCGTTCGTGGTCGCGAGCACGCGTGCGTTTGCGTTCGAGTGTCTGGACCGGAAATCCGGCGGGCTGGACGGGCAGGCGGATTTCCAGAAAGCGCTCGCAAGCGTGGGCACGTCGGGCAACGGGCTTAGTTACGTGACGCCGCGGCTGCTTTCAGAAATCAGGAAGGTGATCGACAGCGCGACCCAGTCGAATCCGCAGCTCGCGTCGCTCGGGGATTTCTGGGGAAGATTTCTGCCGGAGACATCGAAGCCGCTGGTGAGCGTGCGAGCGAATCTGCCGGAAGGGATTTTGATCCGCTCGTATTCGTACCGCTCGTTGAAACAAGAAGTGCTGTTTGGCGCGAACGGGCCGGTGACGATCGGGATGCTGTCCGCGATGGCGATCCCGGCCTTTCAAAAGGTGCGGGATAATTCCCAGGAGAAAACCATCCAGAACAATCTCCGGCAGTTCCAGGCGGCGGCGCAGCAACACATGCTGGAGCACAACAAAACGTCGGCGAGCTATGCGGACGTGGTCGGGCCTGAAGAAGGAAAATATATCCGTCAACTGACGCCCGTGCTCGGCGAGGATTATACGTCACTCGTGCTCAAGGACAGCGACACGGAGATTTCGGTGACTACTGCGGATGGGAAAGTGATCTCCCAGAAGGTTTATTGAGCGGGCCGCGGGTTTGACGCCTTCACGTGAACCGTGAGGGCGTCGAGCGTGACCTCTGCGAGTGAGGTCACGCGCAGGCTGGCGTGCGGGAAATCGTGGTGGTGTGTCGATGGATTGGGGGCGACAACGACGAAAAGTCCGGCGCGCTGGGCCGCTTCGCTGCCGGGAGGCGAATCTTCAAAGGCGACCGCTTCATGCGGCGCGGCGCCGAGGGCGGACAGCGCGGCGAGATAGACCTCGGGCTCGGGTTTCCCTTTGGCGACGTCGTCGCGACAGCGGATGACGTCGAAGGAGTCGAAGAGGCCGATGCGCTGAAGGTGACGATCCACCCACGAGTGCGGGGAGTTGGACGCAATGCCAAGACGGATGCCTTTTGTGCGAGCGGTGGAAATAAGATCGAGCACGCCGGGCAAAATTGGCTGCGCGTGGAGACGGTCGCGGCGAAGATCGCGGTGTTGTTTTTCCAGCGCCGCCCGATCGGCGTCGGGGCCGAAAGCGATCCACGGATCGAAGGCGACGTCGGCGTGGCCGACAATGCTCAGGGCGTGATCGCGCGAATAGGCGATGCCTGCGCGTTCATGAACTTCCACCCAGGCTTCGACGATGGGCGTCTCGGTGTCGATGATGAGACCGTCGAAATCGAAAACGAGTGCGCGGATCATCGGGCGGCGAGCGTGGTGGGCAGGCCGTCGATGCTGACGGAGTTTTTTCGACGCGGTAGGCGGCGAGACCTTCAGGGCCTTTCCTTTCAGCCCAGTCGACGAGGGTGGTGCGCGGTCCGGCGGATTCGAAAAACGGCACGCCGAAGCCGCAGGAGGTCTGGACGGATTCGATGTCGATGATCACGAGCTGGCGTTCTCCAGCAAGCGGCGGGCCGAAGAGCGGACGAAGTTGTTTCCATTCGTCGTGATGCGGCTGGATGCTCTGGCCGCGACCGTAGAGGCGGAGGATGAGGGGGTCGCCTTCGAAGGCGCAGAACATCAGCGTGGCGCGTCCGTTTTGGGTGAGGTGGGCGGATGTCTCGGAGCCGCTGCCGGTGAGGTCGAGATAACCGGCGCGGGAAGGTGAAAGGACCCGGAAAGAGTCGTAGCCCTTGGGCGAAACGTTCACGCGACCGGAGTCGGGCGCGGTGGCGACGAAATAAATTTTCTGCCGCGCGATGAATTCGCGGTGAGCAGGTGTGAGCTGTTCAAAAAATTTGCCCATGACGGACGGTGAGGAGAACAGCTCGCCGGGCATGGGCAAGCGGTGATCAGCGCGTGATGGAGTCGGTTGTCGACCGCTTGGCCTTAGATCACGTGGCTCAATACCTTGCGCTCCCTCGATGTGGGCAGATGTTTTGTCGTAGCGGCGAGCGTCAATCACGCCTTGGACGGATGTTCGCGCTGTCCGCTGGACGCGCGGAAGGTTTCCACTACGGTGCGGACTCATGCGTCCCAACATTTGTTCGCTCACCCTCCCTGTTGTTACCTTCGCACTCATGACCGCTTCTGTTTCCGCCAAGCCCGAGACCCGAAATCGCGCCGAGATTCCCGCCGAGTACAAATGGGATTTCACGCCGATCTATGCGAACTGGGAGGCCTGGGATGCCGGCATCAAAGACATGGAGGCGAAGATGGATGCGTTTCCCGCGCTCCAGGGAACGCTCTCGAAGGGACCGGATGCCGTCGTGAAGGCCTACAAGCTTTTCGACGAAATCGGCCAGCTCCAGTACCGCGTGTTCCGTTATCCGCAGCTCCAGCGTGACGTGGACACACGCAACAACGAGATCGCGGGCAAGCTCCAGCGCGTGCAGGCGATCTTCGCGAAGTTCGGCACGGCGACCTCGTGGTTCACGCCCGAGCTGCTGACGATTCCGCAGGCGACGATGGAGAAATGGATCGCGGAGACGCCAGCGCTCGCGCCGTATAAATTTCCGATTCTCGACAATTACCGCCAGCAGGAGCACGTGCTCGATGAGAAAGGCGAACGGCTGCTTTCGTATTCGTCGCGTTTCAGCCAGTCGGTCACGGCGACGTTTCAGGAGCTGAGCACGAGCGATATCAAGTTCCCGACGGTGACGCTCAGCGATGGCAAGGAAGTGAAGCTTTCGCCCGGCGCTTATCAGCAGATTCTCCAGACGAATCGCAACCAGGCGGATCGCGCGAAGGCGTTCGAGACCTATCACAAGACCTACGAAGCCACGATCAACACGTACGCTGCGATCTATAACGGAGTCCTGCAGCGCGACTGGTTTTCCGCGCAGGCCCGCAATTATCCGACGACGCTCGACGCTGCGCTAGATGGCAATGCGATCCCCAAGGCGGTGGTTGAAAACTTGATCGCAACGACGCGTGCGGGCACGGAGCCCTTCCGCCGTTACATGCGGCTGCGCAAAAAGCTGCTCGGTCTCGAAACCTATCACCCATACGACAACGCGCTCCCGATTTACGCCGTGGAGAAAAAATATCCGTATGAAGAGGCGAAGCGGCTGGCGATCGAGTCAGTCGCTCCGCTCGGCGACGATTACGTGGCGAAGTACAAGAAATTCGTCTCGGGCGGCCGCGTTGACGTGTTCGAGAACGACGGCAAACGCAGCGGCGCTTATTGCGCGGGTGTTTACGGCGTGGGGCCCTACCTCCTGCTGAATCATAACGAGACGCTCGATTCGGTGTTCACGTTTGCTCACGAAGCCGGACACGCGATGCACACGGTGCTCTCGTATGAGACGCAGCCATTCGTGACCTCGGACTACACGATCTTCGTGGCGGAAGTGGCATCGACCACCAATGAGAGACTTCTGCTTAATCAGTTTCTCGCTTCCACGAATGACCCGAAGGAGCGTTTCGTACTGCTGCAGCACGCGGTCGATGCGATTGTCGGCACTTTCTACACGCAGGTGATGTTCGCCGATTACGAATTGCAGGCGCACCGGCTCGTCGAGGAGGGAAAGCCGGTGACTGCTGAAGTGCTGAGCGGCATCTACAAACAGCTCCTCAAGGACTATTACGGCGACGCAGCGGAGATCGATGAACTCTATCGCGTGACCTGGTCGCGCATCCCGCACTTCTTCAATTCGCCCTACTATGTTTATCAGTACGCGACGTGCTTCGCGTCATCGGCGCAGATCATCAAGACGCTGACAACGGGTGACGCGGCGGCGCGCAAGGCGGCGACGGATCGTTATCTCACCTTGCTTCGCGCCGGCGGAAACGACCACCCGATGGAGCAGCTCAAGAAGGCGGGCGTGGATCTGACCAAGAAGGAAACCGTGCAGGCGGTGGTCGATCAGATGAACGAACTCGTGGCGCAGCTCGAAGCTGAGGCGGCGAAGATCAAGTAAAGCGGCCGAGCGTTTGAAAAACCGGACGCGGCGCAGGACGCCCGTCCGGTTTTTTATCGGGCGAGAGTGGAGGAATCGGACGGGAGCTGGGCTTTGAGGCGGGTGAACTGGCTGCGTTGAGTGTCGTTGACGACGATTTTTTCGCCATAGGCGATAAGTGAGCGGGCAGCCTCGTGACGGCCTAGGCGGAGGTTGAGCGCGGCGGTGTAGTAAACGAGGGCTTCGTCGCGGGGGAAGCGCTTCAGGCCCTCCGTGACCATCGCGACGTTTTCGGCGGTGGGAGAGGTTTTTGTCTGGGCCCAGATGCGGGCCATGAGGCTGTACACTTCAGGCGTGGACGGCTGAAGTGCGCGGGCGGCGAGCAGGGGCTGAAGAATAGTGGCGGCCTGCGCGTCAGTGATTTTTTTATCCGTGCCGACGTTGCTGGCGGTAGCGGAGTCGTACCGCAACTGGGCTAGATCGATGAGTACCGACGGGCGGGTGGTCGTTGGCGCGGCGACGGCGAGTAATTTTTCGGCACGCTGGTTATGGCCCACGGCGAGTTCTATCTGTCCCAGAGTGGCGAGGAACTGTGGGTCGCGTTCGCCACGGATGTAGGCGGCGACGGCGGTTTCGCGTGCGGAGGCGGTTTTACCGGCGGCGCGGAGGGCGTCGCCTTTGATGCGCTCGGATTCACTTTCGGTGGCGTCGCGCAAATCGGGCGGAGACGCGTCGAGGCGATCCTTACCCTTGATGGTGTGTTCCTGATACTCGTAGTTGGGGGATTCGATGTAAGCGGCGAGTTCGACGAGGAATTTTTCGTACGGCTTGCCGTAGCATTCCTCGAAGATGGCAGGAGTGACGGGACCTTTTTGAGCGCGAGCGACGAGTGCTTCGAAGGCAGGTTTGTAGCGGCCGAGTTGACCATAGAGTCCAAGGTGGACGAAAGCATAGGCTTGTTTGGCCCAGAGATCGGTGCCGATGACGCTTTCCTCGATGACCGCAGAGCCGCGTTGGACGCCGAAAAAATCGTCGAAAGAGAGAAGCTTCCGACGGCGAAGTGCCTCGATAAAGTCACGATCTTCAAACGATTGGGCTGAAGGCGATGAAGAGGGGTTTTCGATGAGCTGGCCGATGAGGATGGAGCGCGGCGTGAACTGCATGCGCATTACGATCTGGGCGATACCTTCCTCCAGCCAGACAGGAGGCGGCGTGGGGTCTTGCGCGAAAATGTAGCGAACGTACTCTCGGTAAAGTTGTATGTGGGGATCGATTTTGAAGATTGCGTTCGAGATGAGAGGACTCGAGCCGGTGCCGCCTCCGGATCTGGCTGTGGTGCGGAATCCGGCAATTTCGTATTGGAGGTCCGTCTGACCGGAACTGACGTCGGCAGTGAACGCGCTGGTAACGACCTTTTTGAGGGCGAGATCGACGAGGATGAAGGACTGTTCGCTGGTGGTGAGCAGGAGAGTGGGACTGGCCCGATCGGGACCGATTTTCTCTTTGGCTACGAAGGCATCGAAGGTTGTTTCTTTTCCGCAAAGGATGAGGGCAGAGGGAGGTGCCGGGAATTTTTTCATCGGCCAGGCGACGTCAAGGGCGATACGGAAGGTTTCGAAGTTGCGCAGGAGGCGGAGGGTTTCGGAATCGGAGCCGTTGGAAATGACTTCGAAGCCGGGGATCTGCGTGTAGCGCCATTTGTCGGGCCGAGGGAGTTTAGGCGTGTCGGTGACTTCCAGCGTGGGAAGCTCGACGATTTCCGGATGAGCCGATGTGGGCAGTTGGTCGGCAGGGCGAACTTGCGGCGTGATTGCGAGGACGAGGAGGAAAGCGCTGAGCGCTGCCTGACGAACAGAGACGCGGGGTGTGCTCATAGGAGGGCGCTCTCGGGAGGGGGACTTACGTTGGCATCAACGCTGCGCCAGCAAATCGAAAGAGGCCGACGACCGATGATGCGGTTGTATGCAAGGCAGGGTGGATCCACCGACTGAGAGACGCTGCACGCGGTGGTCGTTCAGATGACCGAGAAAACCGGGATCCATCTGTGCGTAAGCTGAGCTGGCTCGCAGAAGCGAGCTCGTGGCAAGGAAGGTTCGAAGCGATCGGAGGGAGGTGATCATGGGTAAGGGGAGTGCCAAAAAAAGTGTGGGTGTAGTGCTGAAACGGGCACTGTGTATTTATGCGCGGATCATGCCAGAGAGCCGGGAGGGCGCCTAAGCTCATGGGTCTGGCGTGGATAAAGTTGCGAGGCGATTTTCAGGGGCCTCAGGCTCGCCGGATAGGTTGGTTGGCTGCAACCAAGAGCGGCAAATGACGGAGCGCTAGCTTGGGGCTGGTCACCAGTGGGTGCGGCGGCTCGCGGCGGAGACGTTGCCATTGGTTTCGCGAAGGGCCTCGGCGATGAGTGCGTCGATCACACTATCGATCGTGAATCCCTTAGAAGAAAGCCCTCAGTTCGAAGCAGGGGCGACGGGGGTTACCCAAGACGCTCCGGCGAAGTTTTCTGAAAACGAAAAGCCCGCGCCTCTCAAGAGCGCGGGCTTTTTTCTGGACGAACGAGCCGCCAAGGATGACTCGGACTAAGATTTATCGGGCGGGGGGATCTGGGCCTTGAGCCGGGCGAACTGGCCGCGCTGGGTATCGCTGGTGGCGATCTTTTCACCGTAAGTGACCAAGGCGAGGGCGGCCTGATGATAGCCGAGGCGGAGGTTGAGGGCGGCTGTGTAGTACACGAGCGCTTCGTCGCGCGGAAAAATTTTCAGACCTTCGGAGAGGACCACGAGACTCTCGGGCTTGGGTGGTATCTCTGTTTGCATCCATGTCTGGGCTATCAAGCGATAGACTTCAGGCATGGAGGGATAAAGTGTGCGCGCTGTGATCAACGGGCGCAGAATTCCGGACGATTGATCCTCGCCGAATTTACGTTTTGCACCGGCAGGTTTGGCGATGGCCGCGTCGTAACGAACCTGCGCAAGGTCCAGGAGAACGGACGGCCGGGTGGCCTTGGAGGCTGCTGCGGCGAGCAGTTTTCCAGCGCGTTCGCGATCACCGCCGGCGAGTTCAGCCTGGCCGAAGGTGGCGAGGAACTGCGGATCGCGGTCGCCGCGAATGTAAGCGGCGAGCGCGGAAGGACGGATGGCGGCGGGTTTGCCGGCTACGCGGAGGGCGTCGCCCTTGATGCGCTCTGATTCACCCTCGGTGGCATCGCGCATCTCCGGGAGCGGGAGCGTAAGGCGGTCTTTGCCTTTGATGATGTACTGCTGGTGCTTGTAGTCGGGCGCCTGGATGTAGGCGGAGAGTTCGACGAGGAATTTTTCGTAAGGTTTGCCGAAACATTCCTGGAAGAGCGCCGGGGTGACGGGCTCCTTTTTGGCTCGAGCCACGAGTTTTTCAAAGGCGGGTTTGTAGCGATAATTCTGGCCGTAGAGACCGAGGTGGACGAAGGCATAGCACTGTTTCGCCCAGATGTTTTTCCCAATGGTGTTTAAGGTTTGCGGATCACCTCGTTTGACGCCGAAAAATTCATCGAACGACAGAAGTGTTCTGCGTTTAAGGGCGGTGGGAAAATCCGGGTCCTCAATCGAACCAACACCTTGGGTGTCTGTTTCTGCGAGCTCACCAAAGATGATATCCTTGGGGGTGACCTTCATTTTCACCACGATTTGTGCGACGCCCTCTTCAAGCCAGATGGGCGGAGGGGCCGCGTCTTGAGCGAAGAGATGGCGGATATATTCGCGGTACAGCTGTTTGTAGGGATCGACCTCGAAGTCCGTGCTGGCATCGAGCCCAGCTTCGGCCGCACCGGATTCGGCGGAGCGGGCTCCGGGGACGGCGTACTGAAGTTGCATCTGGCCTGAGCTGCCGTCGGCCTCGAGCTGGCTGGTCGTGACGGTTTTGAGAGCGAGATCGATCAGGATAAACGATTGCTCTTTGCCGGTGAGCAGGGTGCTCGGAAGAACGCGATCGGGGCCGGTTTTTCCCTCGGTAACGAAAGTATCGAAGGTTTTTTCCTTTCCGCAAAGAATGATCGCGGTGGGCGGCATGGGGCGCTTTTCCATGGGCCAGGCTTTATCGAGTGCGATCTGAAAAATCCCGAAGTCGCGCAGGAGACGGGTGGTATTGCGATCGGAGGCGTTGGAGATGACCTCGAAGCCCGGGATCTGCGTATAGCGCCATTTATCAGGAGGCGGGAGCTCACGATCGTCGGTGACGTTCAGAGTCGGCAGTTCGACAATTTCCGACGAGGCGGATGGTTTTGGATCGGCGGAGAAAATTCGCGGAGCGAACGTGAGCATCGCGACGACGGCGCCGAGCGCCTTGCGATGAAAGATACGGGGTATGCGCATGATGATAGGTGTGCCCACTCCCGGAGGAGGCGTGATTAAGCTGGGAGCGTGTGCAGTCCGGGCAACGACAAAGACGCCGGCGAAGTCGTCGAGTTACCTCAGATGATTTTATCCCTTGGTGACGCGCCGGTAGTCCCGTGGAGGATGGCCCATGATGCGGCGAAAGCAGCGTGTGAAGTAGAAGGGGTTGGGAAAGCCGGCGCGGGCGCCAATGGTGGCGATGGCCTCGTTTGTTGTGTCGAGGAGCTGGCATGCGCGCTGGATGCGCAGGCGGATGAGCCAGTCGATCGGAGCGAAGCCCGTCTGACGTTTGAAAAGGGTGCAGTAGTGCGGCACGGAAACACCGGCGAGCTGGGCGAGTTCTTCAAGGCGGATGGATTGGGCGAGATGCGATTGCATCCAGGGAATGGAAGAGGCGACACGTTCGTCGGCTGTGCGTTCGTGCCGGGATGAAGCAGTGGCCGGCTGGCTGAGCGCGATGAACGTTGTGCGAAGAGCGTTTGAGGCCGCGACGAGATTGGGGAGCGAGTAACCACGTTCGAGGTACTCCCAGATCTGGCTGAAACGAAGATTCACGAATGTGGATGGTGAGAGCGTGAAGAGTCCGCCGTTGGGAGGGAGCTGCAGGAACTCGCGCCAGGCGTCGGATTCTTCGCCGGTGAAATGCGTCCATTCGATCGTCCACGGTGTTTCGCTGTCCGCCCCGTAGGCGTGTGGCTGGCGGGCGGGGATCCAGAGCAACGAGCCGGGTTGTGCGGTGTATTTCTGCCCGGCAATTTCCACCCAGCCCCGGCCGGCGGTGCAAAGAATCACCAGTGACGTGGCGATGCCCCTGGGGCGGGACACGAGGTGCTCGGCGGCGCGGGGGAAAACGCCGGTATCGGTGACGAGCAGCCCGCGGAGCAGCGGGTGTTTCTCGGCCGCTTTCCGGACGGACGCGGGCAATACGACGAGATGTTGATCGCGAAAACCTTCCGGAATGCCGGCGCTTTTTGCCATAAGATCGTGCATGTTTTTCAAGATTGTCTCCATTGTCGATCGGTAGGTTTGAGCATAGCATCGAACAAATTACTCCCCTGATCATGTCTTCCGTCCTTGTTCGCCGTGATACTGTCGTTTTCCCTACTTACCTGCCTGCACCGGCGGACAAGAATCCGATGTTTCTGGAGAAGCGCGTCTATCAAGGGAGCAACGGAAAGGTTTATCCGCTTCCATTCACGGATCGCATCGCGTTGGAGAAAACCGATCACGCGTGGGAGGCGGTCCACCTGGAGAACGAGTTTATCCGCGTGATGATTCTCCCGCAGCTGGGTGGTCGCATTCATGTCGGGCAGGACAAGACGAACGGCTACGATTTTTTCTACCGGCAAAACGTGATCAAGCCGGCGCTGGTCGGACTCGCCGGGCCGTGGATTTCGGGCGGGGTGGAGTTCAACTGGCCGCAGCATCATCGTCCGTCGACCTTCATGCCGGCTGACGTGGAGATCGAAAAACACGCGGATGGTTCGGTGACGGTGTGGCTGGGCGAGCACGAGCCGATGAACCGTATGAAGGGCATGCACGGAGTGTGCGTGCATCCCGGAAAGTCGCTGATCGAGCTGAAGGCGCGCGTGTACAACCGGACGCCGCATGTGCAGACATTTCTATGGTGGGCGAATGTGGCGACGCGGGTGCACGAGCAGTATCAGTCGTTTTTTCCACCGGATGCGACGTACGTGGCGGACCACGCGAAGAGGGCGATGAGCGAATTTCCGCTGTGTGCGGGGCGCTACTATGGAGTGGACTATGCGGAGCGGGCGGAGAAGGGCGTTTCGCTGGATGACCGGCCAAAGCAGTTTGTGCCGGGCGGAGACTATCCGGCGAATGATCTGAGCTGGTATGCCAATATTCCGGTGCCGACCTCGTATATGTGCATGGGGACGGACGAGGATTTTTTTGGTGGCTACGATCATGCGCGCGAGGCGGGCATCGTTCACGTGGCGAATCACCACATCTCGCCGGGAAAAAAGCAGTGGACGTGGGGCAATCACGAATTCGGCTACGCGTGGGATCGGAATCTCACGGACAGCGATGGCCCGTACATCGAGCTGATGGCGGGCGTGTACACGGACAATCAGCCGGATTTTTCGTTTTTGATGCCCGGCGAGACCAAGACGTGGAGTCAGTTTTGGTATCCTATCCAGAAGATCGGTCCGGCGCAGCAGGCAACGGTGGACGCAGCGGTGAGTTTGCGTGTGAAAAAGGGGGCGGCCCGGGTAGGCGTATCGGTTTCCTCGGCACAGCCAGGGGCGGTTGTTCGATTGGAGGCGAAAGGGATTGTGATCGCGGAATGGAGGCGGGATCTCGCTCCAGGAAAGCCGATGCTTGAGGACGTGAAGCTGTCTGCGCGCGCTTCCGAGACGACGCTTGAAGTGAAGGTGCGTACGGCTGGGGGAAGGCAGATTATTTCCTGTAAGCCGAAGGCTGATGTTAAAAAGCCGGTGCCTGCAGCGGCGACCGAGCCGCTATTACCGGGCGAGATCGCAAGCGCGGATGAACTCTATCTCACAGGCCTTCATCTCGAGCAGTACCGCCATGCCACGCGCATGCCGGAGGATTATTGGCGAGAGGCGTTGCGGCGCGATCCGGGCGACAGTCGTTGTTTGACCGCGCTCGGTCGCTGGCATCTGCGACGCGGGGAGTTCCGCGATGCGGAGAACTATTTTCGTGAAGCAGTGAAGCGACTGACGCTGAGGAATCCGAATCCCTATGACGGTGAACCGCACTACTATCTTGGACTGACTCTGCGTTATCTCGATCGCGACGAAGAAGCGTATGCGGCTTTCTACAAGGCGACGTGGAATCACGCGTGGCAGGCGGCGGGCTATCAGGCGCTGGCGGAGATTGATTGCTGCCGCGAGGAGTGGCAGGTCGCGATTGAACATGTTGAGCGCGCACTGCGGTTGAACACGGACAATCTCAAGGCTCGGAATTTGCGCGTGCTGGTTTTGCGCAAACTCGGCAGGGATGCCGAGGCGATGGAGCAGCTTCGCGATACGAGGAGGCTTGATCCGCTCGACTGGCAATCTCGGCATTTGAGCGGCGAGACTCTCACCTGTGATATGCAGGTGCGTCTCGATCTGGCTCTTGACTATGTGAGCGTTGGGTTCGTGGCCGAGGCACTGGATGTTCTCGCTGACGCGAACCCGGAGCCAGGGAGCGGGACGGCTCCGCTGGTATCTTACTATCGAGCGTGGTGCGCGCACTTAATAGGGAAGGAAAATGTGGTGCGCGGTCATCTTACTGCAGCGGCGGAGGCGGCGCCGGACTATTGTTTTCCGGCACGGTTGGAGGAGATCGCGATTCTTGAGTTCGCGATATCGCGAAATCCACGTGATCCGCGCGCGCCGTACTATCTCGGCAATCTGTTCTACGATCGTCGCCGACATGAAGAGGCGATCCGGTTGTGGAAAAAGGCGGCGAAGCTCGATGCGTCCCATGCTGTCGTGTGGCGCAACCTGGGCATCGGTTATTTCAACGTCGCAAAAAAGCCGGCACGTGCGCGGCTGGCCTATGAGCGTGCATTTCGGGCGAACTCACGCGATGCGCGTTTGCTTTATGAGCGTGATCAGCTCTGGAAGCGAATCGGAGAGACGCCTGCCAGGCGTCTGCGTGAGCTGGAAAAATATCCGACTCTCGCTGAGCAGCGCGATGATCTGTCGGTTGAATTATGCGCACTCTACAATCTGACCGGACAACCGGAGAGGGCGCGGGAAGTTCTGACATCTCGCAAATTTCAGCCGTGGGAAGGTGGTGAAGGCCAGGTGTTGGGGCAGCACGTGCGAACGCATTTGCTCCTCGGAAGGGCGGCTCTGGAGGCTGGCGACAGCGCAAAGGCAGTCGCTGACTTTCGGCAGGCTCTGCAGGCGCCGGAGAATCTCGGGGAGGCGAAGCATCTGCTCGCCAATCAGAGCGACATTCACTTCTGGCTGGGTGAGGCACACGCGGCGGATGGCGATCATGAGGCGGCGAAAAAACACTGGCTGGCGGCTGCTGCGGCGAAAGGCGACTTCCAGGAGATGAGCGTGCGAAGCTTTTCAGAGATGACTTACTATTCGGCGCTCGCGCTTGAGCGTCTTGGCAAAAAAGCGGCCGCGAAAAAGTTGCTGCGCGATCTGCTCGCCTATGCGCGGAGATTTGAGGCGTGTGAGGCGAAGATCGACTATTTCGCGACCTCGCTGCCGACGATGCTTCTCTTCAATGACGATTTGCAGGAGCGGCAGACGGTCGTGGCGAAATTACTTCAAGCGCAGGCGCTGGCAGGGCTCGGTCAGCGGACCGCCGCGAGGCAGTTGCTTGGGAATATACTCCGGAGTGATCCAGCGCACGCGGTTGCCGCGGATATGCTCCCGTTTACGGAAGCCATCCCGGAACGCCCTCGCCGCCGGTGAGTGTTGTCATGATTTCTCGGCTGCGTACGCGCGTGCGAGCAGGACGATAGGGTGCACAAACTGAAGCGGTTGCGCGGCGTTTGCCTCACCCGCCTGAAGATGAAGCGTGCAGCCCGGGTTGGCGACAGCGACGATGGGCGCGTCGGTTTTACGAAGGTTGTTGAGCTTGCGATCGCGCAGCCACGCGGCCGTTTTGGGCTGGGTGATCGAGTAGATGCCCGCGCTGCCGCAGCACCATGTAGGCTCGTTGCACTCGCGCAGTTCGAGGCCGGGGATGGCGCGGAGGATGGCGCGGGGTTGGGCGGAAATTTTCTGGCCGTGGCAGAGATGGCAGGCCTCGTGGTAGGTGATGGGTGTTGTCGCGGACGAAGCGGAGGAAGAGCGCCCGGCATTCACTGCTGAACGGAGAATGTTCACGGGGTGATTCGGCTCGGAGACGGAGTTCGACTGTGAAGCGGGCTGCGAAGCCGGACGTGGATGGCGGAAATTTATTTCGACGAGGTATTCGGAAATATCGCGAAGCTTGAGCGACCATTCTGCGGCGCGGGCGGAATAGACGGGATCGTTGGCGAGAAGGCGGTCGTAGTGTTTGAGATGAGAGCCGCAGCCGGCGGCGTTGGAGATGATCGCGTCGTATCGGGAAAGATCCACGGCATCGAGCTGGCGGCGGGCGAGGGTTGCGGCGAGCTCGAGTTCGCCGTTATGCGCGTGAAGCGAGCCGCAGCAAGACTGGGTGCGGGGCGTGTGGACCTCGCAATTGTTGGCGAGCAAGACGTCGGCGGTGGCGCGGTTGATGTCGGAGAAAGCGATGTCCTGGACGCAGCCCGTGAGGAGCAGGACGCGGCGGGAAGTATCGGATCGCGGCGTAAAGTCGCTCCTACAGTTGGAAGGCGTTTCTTTTTCGGCGATGAGCGAATCGGAGAAACGACGCTGGATGGTTGGCGTCGAAGGTTCGGCGGCGCGGATTGAGGCAGGGAGAAGTCGCGTGATGCGAAGCGAGCGGGCTAACGATTGCAGGCCGGTGGCTTGGTAAATCCAGAGGAGGCGTCCGGCGAAGCGCAGGAGGCGGGGCTTCATGAAGAGCTGCTTCATGGTGAGCCAGCGCACAAAATCGCGCTTCGGTGTTTTCACGATGCCGCTCTGCTCGACGTGAGCGCGGGCGTGTTCGAGGAGATTGGTGTAATCGACTCCGGCCGGGCAGGCGGTGGTGCAGGCGAGGCAGCCGAGGCAGTAACTCATTTCCTCCGCGAAGGTGGGTGTCGTTTCCAGTTCGCCGTCGGCAATCGCGCGCATGAGCGAGATGCGACCGCGCGGAGAGTTACGTTCTTTGCCGGTCTCTGCATACGTCGGGCAGGTCGGCAGGCACATGCCGCAGTGCATGCACTGCTGGAGGACGGAGTAGTCGAGCTCGGCGAGCGGGCCCGAATTGGTGGAATTCGGAGAACGCTCAACGCTTAACGCTGAACTTTTAACGCTCAAGTGGTGGAGCCTCCGTTGCGCTGGGCGGTGCGAATGCTGGAGGCGAAGATGCGGACTAGTTCGTCGGCTTCGGTTACGAGACTTTCCAAGAGTTTCGGTTTGGCGATGAGCGTGGATTTCTGGACGAGGCGTAACCAACGGCGGGATTCGCGGAGCTCTTTGTAGCAGACTTTGAGTTTATGGATGAAATCGTCACGAGACTCGGCACCTTCGGCTTCGCCGTGATTGCCATATGGCGAGGTGCCGGAGCGAAGCAGCTGGTCGGCGATGTGGTTGGCGGCGCGGGAGCGTTTCATCGATTCGGTAACCCGAATGATTCGGACAGAAAACTCCAAGAGGCGGTCCTCCAGATCGAACTTGGGGCTGTTCATTGAGTGTTAAGCGTTGGGCGTTGAGTGTTGAGCGTTTGATTGCGGGAGTTCGTGGAGATCGAAGATCTTTCCGGGGTTTAGCAGACCGTCGGGATCCAGCGTGTGCTTGATGGCTTTCAGGAGCGCGTGACTGGATTCACCGAGTTGTTGTTTGAGGAAAGGTTTCTTTGCGATACCGACGCCGTGCTCTCCGGTGATCGTACCACCGAGGGCGAGGGCGGCATCGACGATTTCTTTGATGGCGAGTTCGACGCGATGCATCTCGGCGGTGTTGCGCTCGTCGGTGAGGATCGTGGGGTGCAGGTTGCCGTCGCCGAAGTGGCCGAAGACGGCGATGTCGAGCGTGTGGCGCCCGGCGATTTGCTGCACGGCGCGTATCATCTTAGCGAGCTCGCTGCGGGGGACGGTGACGTCTTCGAGAATCGTCGTGGGCTTGCGGCGGGCGAGGGCGGAAAAGGCGCTGCGGCGGGCGGTGGCGAGCTGTGCGGCTTCCGCCGCATCGCGGGCGCGGCGGACTTGGAGTGCGCCTTGGGAGCGGGCGAGGTCTTCGATGCGCGTTGCCTCGTCGGCTGCTGCGGCGACGTGGCCGTCGGTCTCGATCAAGAGCAAGGCCTCGGCGTCGTCGGGAAGACCGACCTTGGCATAAGCCTCGACGCAGGCGATCGTAGTGCGGTCGAGAAACTCCAGTGTGCACGGGATGATCTTCGCGGCGATGATCGCGGAAACCGTTTCCGCTGCGGAGTCCATTTGTGAGAAGGTCGCGAGGAGTGTCTGGCGAGCGGCGGGCTTAGGCAGGAGTTTGAGGAGGACCTTCGTGATGATGCCGAGGGTGCCTTCGCTGCCGATGAAGAGATCGCGGAGGTTGTAGCCGGCGACGTCCTTCACGCACTTGTTGCCGAGCCAGCAGATCGATCCGTCCGCGAGGACGACTTCGAGGCCCATGACGTAATCGCGCGTGACGCCGTACTTGAGGCCGCGCAGGCCGCCGGAATTTTCGGCGACGTTGCCACCGATGGTGGAAATTTTCATCGAGCCGGGGTCGGGCGGATAAAAAAGTCCGGCGGCGTCGGCGGTCTCGAAAATCTTCTGGGTGATCACGCCGGGCTCGGCGAGAAGAGTGAGATTACGCGGGTCGAGTTCGAGAATGCGGTCCATTTTGAGGACGCAAAGGACGAGCGCATTTTCGACCGGGACGCTGCCGCCGCTGAGGCCGGTGCCGGAACCGCGGGTGATGATGGGCGTGCGGTGCTGGCGGGCGAGCTTGAGGATCGCGGAAATCTGGGCGGCATCGCGGGGAAAGACGACGGCGCGGGGGAGTTGTTTTAATGCGGCGGTGCCGTCGAAGGCATAGGGAATCAGGTCTTCGCGGGCGGTGAGTACATTTTCAGGGCCGAGGAGTTGCTGGAGTTCTGCGAGCACGGGGAAGCGATAAACAGAAGAGGGTGGATCAGTGCGAGGCAAAGGAGTGACGGAGTGACACGGGGAAAATGCAGGGTGTTACTTTCTGTCAGCCGGTGGCACAGGGAGGAAGTGTGTTTGAGAGGAAGTGGTACGATGGCTGGCGTGGAATGGGAAGTGCGTTAGGGTCGGCCATATGGATTTTCAGAAACTCACGGTCATGTCGCGCCAGGCGGTCACGGACGCGCAGAGTGAAGCGCGACGCCGCCAGAATAACGAAGTGGATACCTGGCATCTCCTGCATGCGTTACTTGAGCAAGAGAATGGACTCGTGCCGGCACTGGCGGAGAAACTTGGACTGTCGGCGAATGTGTTGTCGGTGGCGGTCGATCGGGAGCTGGACAAGTTGCCGAAGGTGACCGGAAGCGTGGATGTTTCTAAAATATACGTGACGCAGGCGGTTCACGAGGTGCTGACCCGGGCGGAAAAGGAGGCCGAACAACTCAAGGACGAGTTTGTCAGCGTGGAGCATTTGTTTCTCGGGCTGCTGGATGTGGCCAAGCCCGATGCACTGGCGAAATATTTCAAGAGTTTCGGCATTGAGCGCGGCAAGGTGCTCGCGACGCTCAAGCAGATGCGCGGCAGCCAGCGTGTGACGTCGGACAATCCCGAGGCGACCTACCAGGCGTTGGAGAAGTACGGCATCGATCTTGTGGCGCAGGCGAAAAAGGGGAAGATGGATCCGGTGATCGGCCGCGATGACGAGATTCGCCGCACGGTCCGCATCCTTTCGCGAAAAACCAAAAATAACCCCGTCCTCATCGGCGAACCTGGCGTAGGCAAGACGGCTATCGTCGAAGGACTCGCGCAGCGAATTCTGCGTGGCGACGTGCCGGAGGGATTGAAGGACAAGACGATTTTTTCGCTCGATATAGGCGCGCTCATCGCGGGAGCGAAATATCGCGGTGAGTTTGAAGAACGCCTCAAAGCGGTGCTAAAAGAGGTGAAGGACGCCGAGGGGCGGATCATTTTATTCATCGATGAACTCCACACGATCGTGGGCGCGGGCAAGACCGAGGGAGCGATGGACGCGGGTAATCTGCTCAAGCCCATGCTCGCGCGCGGCGAGTTGCACTGCATAGGCGCAACGACGTTGGACGAGTACCGCCAGCACATTGAGAAGGACGCTGCGCTCGAGCGGCGATTCCAGCCGGTCCTCGTGGAGCCACCGGGCGTGGAGGATGCGATTTCGATTCTGCGTGGCCTGAAAGAACGCTTTGAGCTGCACCATGGCGTGCGCATTCAAGACAACGCACTGGTAAGCGCCGTGACGCTTTCGGATCGCTATATTTCCGACCGGTTTCTGCCGGACAAGGCGATCGATTTGATCGATGAGGCCTGTGCGATGATCCGCACGGAAATGGACTCGTCGCCACAGGAACTCGATGCGCTGCAACGGCGCGTGTTGCAGCTGGAAATTGAAGAGGCTGCCCTGAAGCTCGAAAAAGACGACGCGTCAAAATTGCGCCTGGAAGCTCTGCGCAAAGAGCTCGGCGACGCGCGCGCTCAGGCAGTTGCGCTAAAAGCGAAGTGGGAAAAAGAAAAAAGTGCGGTCGACCGCGTGCGCAAAGTACGCGAAGACCTTGAGGCGACCCGCCTTGAAATGGAAAAGGCGGAGCGCGCGTACGATTTGAGCAAGCTGGCCGAGCTGCGGCACGGCAAGATCCCGCAACTGGAAGCAGAGTTGAAGAAACTCGAAACGACGGAAACGAAGACGGAGCTCTTCAAAGAAGAGGTCTCGGCCGAGGAAGTCGCCGAGATCGTGGCCAAGTGGTCGGGCATCCCTGTCACAAGGCTGGTCGAAGGTGAACGGGAGAAGTTGTTGCGGCTTGGCGACGAGCTGCACCAGCGTGTCATTGGACAGGAAGAGGCTGTGCAGTTGACGAGCGATGCGATCCTACGCGCGCGTGCGGGCATCAAAGATCCGCGTCGGCCGGTGGGGAGTTTCCTTTTCCTTGGGCCGACCGGCGTGGGTAAAACCGAACTTGCGAAGACGCTCGCGGAAACTCTCTTCGACAGCGAGGCGGCGATGATTCGCATCGATATGTCGGAGTATATGGAGAAGCACAGCGTGGCGCGTTTGATCGGCGCGCCTCCTGGCTATGTGGGTTACGACGAAGGTGGCCAGTTGACCGAAGCCGTCCGTCGGAAGCCTTATGCGGTGATTCTTTTCGACGAAATCGAGAAGGCGCATCCGGACGTCTTTAATGTCCTGTTGCAGGTGCTCGACGACGGACGCGTGACGGATTCGCAGGGGAGGACGGTGGATTTCAAGAACACTATCATCATCATGACCTCGAATCTCGGGTCGCGCTTCCTGCTGGAAGGAGTGACGGGTGACGTGATCCCTGAATCGGTTCGTGAAAGTGTGATGGCGGAGCTGCGACGGTCGTTCAGGCCGGAATTTTTGAACCGCATCGACGAGACGATTTTGTTCAAACCGCTGACGCTGGAGGAAATCACGCAGATCGTGGATCTCTTGGTGGCGGATTTGAACAAGCGGCTCACCGAGCGTCGTGTGACTGTGGCGCTCGACAAAAAAGCGAAAGATTGGGCGGCTGAGAAAGGCTACGACCCAGTGTTTGGCGCGCGGCCCTTGAAGCGCTTCCTGCAACGGCAGATTAAGACCCAACTGGCGCGTGCTCTGGTGAGTGGGGCAGTGGCCGAAGGCAGCGAGGTGGTTTTTCGCGTAAAGGATGATCAACTGGTGATGAAGTGATCCGGAATGTGCATCACCGTCGGTAAGGCGATTGGTGGTGATGCAATTTCTTCTTTGCGCGACTCGTGCTTTGTGGGTGATTTCAGCCGTTATGCCGACTGATCCGATCCGCTTTTATAACCGCCACACTCGTTCAATTGAGACCGAGGAGATCTACGGAGAAGGCTGGCTGCGATTCACCTATGAGAATCCGGTCGGGAAGTTTTTCCTGTGGTTGATCGTGAAGCGCGCGTTGTTTTCACATTTCTACGGCTGGCAGATGAACAAGCGAGTGAGCGCGGGAAGGGTTCTGCCGTTCATCATCAAGTACAATCTGGACGTCACAATCTTCCAGAAATCTGTGTATGACTTTAAGTCGTTCAACGAATTCTTTTATCGGAAGCTCAAGCGCGAGGCGCGACCGATCGCCGAGGGAAATGACGTCGCGGTGTTTCCGGCCGACGGGAGACATCTGGTGTTTCCGAATGTGGACGAAGCGACCGGCTTCTATGTGAAAGGAGCCAAATTTTCCCTCGTTGAACTCTTGGGCGAGGAGCATCTGCCGGAAGATCAGCGGGTGCGTTCAAAACTGTTTGAGGGAGGTTCAATGGTGATTTCGCGGCTGTGTCCGGTGGACTATCATCGTTTTCACTTTCCGGTCGAGGGAGTGCCCACGAAGCCGGAATTAATCAACGGTGCGCTTTACTCCGTGAGTCCCATAGCGCTCAGGAAAAAAGTGAAATACCTGGTTCAGAACAAACGTATGATCACCATCGTTGATTCCCCGTCGTTTGGTCACGTTGCCTGCATGGAAGTTGGCGCGACGAATGTAGGCAGCATTGTGCAGACGTTGATACCCGGTCGCACGGCGGAGAAGGGCGAGGAAAAGGGATTGTTCAAATTCGGCGGATCGTGCGTGATCACATTGTTTCAAAAAGGACGGATTCTTTTCGACGGAGATCTCGTTGAGCAAAGCCGGGAATGCGTGGAGACATACGCTTGGATGGGCGAGCGGCTTGGCGTGGCTGCCCGATGAATCAGCGCTTGCCTGAGCAAATGAGCTGACGGCAATGTCGTGACGTTTTCGCGCCCTGGCCCGGGTGGTGGAATGGCAGACACGAAGGTCTTAGAAGCCTTTGCCGTAAGGTGTGCAGGTTCGAGTCCTGTCCCGGGCACCAGTTTTTCAAAACGGAGATAAAATCGTGGCACGGATCTCCCATCCTTTGCGCGGTCTTTCGTTTTTCAGCGGCAAATCGAAAGCTGAAATTTTTACCATCTCAGCCTACGTTTAAGCGGAGGAGTCTTACAGTTTGATGATATCTATTAGATTGTGATTTTTTTTGTAAAAACCAAGGATTTTTTACTCTGTTATTTTTCTAAGTACTTTATAAATATGTTTTTGAGTAAAATACCAAATTAGGCAGAAATAAAAGCTTGCTCAGATGCATTTTTGGAAGAGTCTCCAGTTCCCTCCCGCCAAAAACTGTACGTAGAGCCTAGCTCCGTATGGTTTATCGCCCGGCTTCGGCCGGGCGATTTTTTTTGCCCAAATTGTGCGCTCTGGACGCGAAATTTGCGGCTCAGATTTAGCTCGGCGCGAGCGTGTCGACCGGAGTGTTTTTTCTAAAAGCAAAAAGCCGGACGAGGATCCGGCTTTCGTCACGAACGCAGAGAAATGAGTCGCGGGGCTTTGAATGCGCTCTTTGTGCCGGTCAGTGTTTGCCGTTGGTTGATGGAGCGCAGGCGCCGCAACCGTTCACAAAAAAATCGTTACCCTTGTCGTCGACGAGGATGAACGCGGGAAAGTCTTCCACTTCGATTTTCCAAACGGCTTCCATGCCGAGTTCGGGGTATTCGAGTTGTTCGACCTTTTTGATGTTTTCCTTGGCGAGAATTGCCGCAGGACCGCCGATGCTGCCGAGATAGAAGCCGCCGTGTTTCTTGCAGGCATTGGTGACGGCGGCGCTGCGATTGCCTTTGGCGAGCATCACCATGGAGCCGCCGAGCGACTGGAAAAGATCGACGTAGCTGTCCATGCGGCCGGCTGTCGTGGGACCGAAACTACCTGACGCATAACCGGCGGGCGTTTTGGCAGGGCCCGCGTAATAAACGGGGTGTTGCTTGAAATAGTCGGGAAGGCCCTGGCCCGAATCGACGCGCTCCTTGAGTTTGGCGTGCGCGATGTCACGGGCGACGACAAGCGGGCCATTGAGAAGAACGCGCGTGGTCACCGGGTGACGGCTGAGTTCTGCGCGGATGGCGTCCATCGGCTGGTTGAGGTCGATGCGGACGACATTGTTGTCTTTGAACGTGCGCTCGCTGTCGGGAATGAGGCGGCCGGGATTGGTTTCGAGCTTCTCGAGGAAGATACCGTCCTTGGTGATCCTGGCCTTGATATTGCGGTCAGCGGAGCAAGAGACGCCGAGGGCGACCGGAAGCGATGCACCATGACGCGGGAGGCGGATGACGCGGACATCGAGAGCGAAGTACTTGCCGCCGAATTGAGCACCGATGCCGGTCTTGCGGGCGATCTCGAGGATTTTGCCCTCCCACTCGATGTCGCGGAATGCCTGCCCGTGTTCGTTTCCTTTGGTGGGAAGCGCGTCGTAGTATTTCGTCGATGCGAGCTTCAATGTCTTCATGCACTGCTCGGCGCTGGTGCCGCCGATGACGAGGGCGAGGTGGTAAGGCGGGCAGGCGGAGGTCCCGAGATAGCCGAGTTTATCGGTGACGAATTTTTCGAGTCCGGCTGGGGTGAGCAGTGCGCGTGTTTCCTGGAAGAGAAACATCTTGTTTGCGGAGCCGCCGCCCTTGGCGACGAAGAGGAATTCGTATTTTGCTCCCTCGGTCGCCATGAGGTCGATTTGCGCGGGGAGGTTGGTGCCGGTGTTCACCTCGCGCCACATGTCGAGCGGTGCGTTTTGTGAGTAACGGAGATTTTCCTTCGTGTAGGTCTCGTAAATACCGCGGGAAATCCACTCGGCGTCATTGGCGCCAGTCCAGACTTGCTGGCCTTTTTTGCCTATGACGGAAGCGGTGCCGGTGTCCTGGCAGAACGGGAGAATTCCACCGGCGGCGACTTCAGCATTCTTCAAGAGAGTGAGCGCAACGTAGCGGTCGTTGGCGGAGGCCTCGGGATCGTCGAGGATCGCGGCGACTTGTTTCAGGTGTTTTGGCCGGAGGAAAAAGGAGCAATCGTGCATCGCCTGCTGCGCGAGAAAAGCGAGTGCTTCGGGGGAGACTTTGAGGATTTCCTTTCCTTCGAAGGTCGCGGTGGAAACGCCTTCCTTGGAGAGCAGGCGGTATTCAGTTTCGTCGGTGCCGAGGGGAAATGGATCCTGATAGAAGAAAGCGGGCGTGGGCATGGGGACAGTTAGTGGGAAATCGGGCCGGACGGCGCGAGAAATCGCGGGCCGTTCACCGGAATTAGCCCGCGTTGCGGAGGCGTTAAGGTGCGTTGAAACGGCAGTCAGGCAATCCGGGCCTGCTGGATGATCAGGCGTTGCGCGCGAGCCAGCGGCCAAGGGATTTTTTCAACAGCTGGCGCGCACGGTAAATACGGGTTTCCACGGCTTTGGCCGAGGCGCCGACGATTTCACCGATTTCGGCGTGTGATTTGTCTTCGTATTCGAAGAGAAGCACGGCTTCGCGCATATCCGCCGGGAGCGCAGCGATGGCTTTGCGCACGGCGTCAGCGCGTTCGGCGCGCTCGTTGGAATCGCCCGGGCGCTCCGATGAGTCGATGGGCTCGGGGGCCTCGTCGAGCGAGGCTGTCGGACGGCGGACCAGCCGCCGGGCGCGATCGCGGGCGAGATTGAGCGCGATTTGAAAGAGCCAGGTGGAAAACCGCGCCTCGGGCCGGAAGCGTGCGCGATGCTGGTAAACACGGACAAACGTTTCCTGGGAGAGGTCCAGGGCGTCGAATTCGTTTTGTGTGTGACGGAAGAGGAAGCCGCGAAGCGGAAGTTGCCAGCGCAGCATCAGTCTATCCAGTGCGGAGTCGTCTCCACGCTGAAGTGCGATCATATCGTCGGTGTCCTGCCCGACGGGCGCGGCGACCGTCATTTCGCGGCTGGGGATGCGGCGGTTTTTGCGGTGGTGATTTTCGGGCCGACCATTTCGAGGTAGCGCCGGCCTTGTTCCGGCGGCATTTGGGCGGCGATCGCTTCCAAGTGTTTCCGGGTCGCTTCGGCGCACTCGCGGCTGAGTGCATCAAAAGCGGCGAGTGCGGTCTGATAGTCGGCGCTGTCGCGACCGTGTTTTTTTTCCAAGTCTGCGAGGCGCTTTTTTTCAACGGAAAGTTTGCTGCAGTGAGTGGCGCAGACCGGGCCGTAGTCGGCGCGGATTTTCTTAATCGCGGCGAGCTGTTCGTTCGAAAGAGAGAACTCGGTTTGCAGCCACGTGTTT
Source organism: Nibricoccus sp. (assembly GCA_049840895.1). GTDB lineage: Bacteria > Verrucomicrobiota > Verrucomicrobiia > Opitutales > Opitutaceae > Nibricoccus. The sequence continues at coordinate 27,370 of JASGJB010000002.1, forward strand.
TCGTCGGGGCAGCCTTTGTGACACATCCATTGCGTGACACCGAAAGCGACGGCCCCGGCGAGAACGATGACGACGAACAGCGGAAGGAATCGTTTCATCAATGGCGGTGCACCGTGTTGGGCGCGGCGGTGATCTGAATCGGATCAATCGCGGCGGCGTGGGCGGCGGCCATGCGTTCATCGCGGGTGAGCGTGTCATACGCATAAGCGGCGGCGCTGCCTCCAAACGCGGAGAGCGCGGCTGCCCAGCACGCGGCGGCGCGGAGCGTGGCGGGAAAACGAAAAAGCCCGCCGCTCGGAGCGGACGAAGGTGACCGCTGGATGCGAGCCCAGACATTTTCGCCGAAATCGTGCGCGGGTTCTGGCGTGCGAGGCTGCCAGGTTTTGAGAAGGCGGGAGAGTGCGCTGTCGTCGTTCATGCTCGGTTATACGCTGGAGCGGTTTGGAGTCCTTGGCGAATTTTTGGTGAACTCTGAAACGGAAACGGAGCACGGGCCTGGGGCCAGCGTGCTCCGTTGATCGGAGGAACTCTCGCGACTATCGCGTGAGCTTTTGGAGTGTTAGACGCTTTCCAGCAGCTTGTAGAGGCGCTTCACCATGGCGGTGGAGTCTTCGAGCAAACCGGCGCTGATCAGGGCGTTATCGAGGATTTGCTCGGCGACGAGCTGCGCCTTTTCCGGCGAGCTGGAGCGCGTTTCGGCGAGGCGTTTGATCACGGCGTGGCGCGGGTTGATCTCGAGGCTGACCTTCACGGGGGCGTCGGCGCCGTCCTTATTCATGGCTTTCATCATGCGGCGCATGTGAGGGGACATGAATTTGTCGGAGTTGGTGGCGAGGGCGGGCGAATCGACGAGACGGTCGCTGGCTTTCACCTCGGTGACGCGGTCGCCGAGGGTCGTCTTGAGCCATTCGGAAACGGCTTTGATTTCGGATTCGCTGAGCGCGCCTTCTTGTTTCGGAAGATCGGCCAGCTTCACGTCACCGTGGTCGGCGGCGGTGAGTTTCTTGCCGTCGAATTCGCGGACGTTGTTCATCACGTACTCGTCGACCGGCTCGTAGCAGAAGAGCACCTCGAGGTTGCGGGCCTTGAAGCCTTCGAGATACGGGCCGCTCTCGATCGTGGCGCGGTTGGCGCCGATGAGGTAATAAATTTCCTTCTGTTCGCTCTGCATGCGCGACACGTAGTCGGCGAGCGAGGTGGTTTTGCCTTTCTCGGTGAGAGAGGATTCGTAGCGGAGAAGCTTCGTGAGCGAGTCCTTGTGCGTGTAGTCGAGGGCTGCGCCTTCCTTCAGGAAAATGCCGAACTCCGAGTAGAACTCGTTGTACGCGTCGGCGCGGTTGGTGGCTTCTTCCTCGAGGAATTTGAGGAAGCGCTTCGTGATAACTTTGTTGAGTTTCTCGATGAGTGCGCGGTCCTGCATGGTCTCGCGCGAGATGTTGAGCGGCAGGTCTTCGCTATCGACGACGCCCTTGAGGAAACGCAGCCACTCGGGAAGCAGGTCCTTCGGCTTGGCGTCGATCAGGACCTTGCGGCAATAGAGTGACACGCTCGGTTCAAGACGGGACATGCCGAGTTTCTCGATGTTGTCCTTGGGGACGAAGAGAAGCGCGTTGATCTGGAGCGGGGCGTCGGCGCTGAAATGGAGGCGCAGGCGCGGATCGTCGTGGGCGTGGGACTGGAACTTGTAGAACTCGGTGTATTCCTCGTCCTTGATCTCGCTCTTCGAGCGGAGCCAGAGGGCCTGGACGGTGTTGATGCGTTTGCCGTTGAGGTTGATCGGGAACGACACGAATGCGCTGTAGCGCTCGAGGATCTCTTTGATTTTCCAATCCTGGGCGTAGTCGCCGCAGTCGTCCTTGAGTTCGATGACGATCTTGGATCCGCGCGTGAGGCCGTCGACTTCCTCGACTTCGTAGCTGCCGGAGCCGTCGCTCGACCAGACGTGGCCGGGCTCGCCGGTGCGCCAGGAGCGGGAGTAGACTTTCACGGACTTCGCGACCATGAAGGCCGAGTAGAAGCCGACGCCGAACTGGCCGATGAGGTTGGCGTTTTTCTGGCCAGATTCGCTGAGGGCTTTGAGGAAGGCTTTGGAACCGGAGTGGGCGATGGTGCCGAGGTTTTCGATAAGCTCGGCGCGGCTCATGCCGATGCCGGAGTCCTGGATCGTGAGGGTCTTGGCCTTATCGTCGGTCGTAAGGTTGATCTCGAGCTCGAGTTTGTCGTCGGCGATCTCCTTCTCGGTCAGCTGGAGGTGGCGGAGCTTTTCGATGGCGTCGGAGGCGTTGGAAACGAGCTCGCGGACGAAAATTTCCTTCTCGGTGTAGAGCGAGTGGATGACGATATCGAGGAGCTGCTTGATCTCAGCCTGGAACTCGAACTTCTGCGGTGTGGCGGTGGACATGGTGGGTTTTATGGAAAGTGAAGGGATGAAAACTTGCGATTGAGGGACCCGGAATTGGGGCCAAGGGCCGGAAAACGAGGAGGGGTCATTTTAGAGGAGAAATAAATTTGGCAAGCGCGTGGAATAAAACCCTGTTCTGGCTACTCTCACTTGCATGAAGAAGATCCTCGCTTTTGCAGCGCTGGCCGGAGCCGCCGGGCTGGCCTTCACTTTTGCCGATATGAACAAAGCCGAAATGAAATCCACCGCCGCCGTTGATTCCGCGAACTGTGCGATCAACGCGGAAAATTCCGCCTGCGGTCTGCCGTCCAAAGTCGTCATCGATATGACCAAGACGAAGGTCCAAAAGACGGACGCCGAGTGGAAGAAAGTCCTCACGCCGATCCAGTTCAAGGTCGCGCGCAAGCAGGGCACCGAGCCGCCATTTCAAAACGAGTACTTCGACCATCACGAGGACGGCGTGTATTTCTCGGTTTGCAGCGATACGCCGCTTTTCGACAGCCGCGACAAATTCGAGAGCGGCACGGGCTGGCCGAGCTTCACCAAGCCGATCGATCCCGCATTTGTCGGAGTGAATCGCGACACCAGCTACGGCATGATCCGCGAGGAAGTTTATTCCACGGTCGACGGAGCGCACCTTGGTCACGTTTTTCCGGACGGCCCGCGTCCGACAGGCCTGCGCTACTGCATCAACTCGGCTTCGCTGAAATTCATGCCCCGGAAAGAGTATGAGGCGTGGGTGGCGAAGAACGGGGCGACGACGGCTGCGGTGACGACGAAGTAATCTCCGCCAGCACGTGCAGGAACGGACGGACACGCCGGCGTCAGCGCTTTGGGCGGCGGCCTATCAAGGTGACGAAGCAGGCGTCCGTCGACTGCTGGCTGAAGGCTTGGATGTGAATGTGTGGGATCGCCATGGCCGGAGTGCGCTGACCTTTGCGATCAAAGGCGGACATCTTTCAATCGTGCGCAGACTGCTCGAGGCTGGGGCCTGGGCGGATCCTTTTGAGGAAGGAGACATCTTTAAGAGTCCCCTGATGTGTGCTGCCGAGGAAGGTCATTTGGAAATTGTTGAGACGCTTCTCTCCCTGGGTGCCGATCCCACCAAGCACGGTGGGATCGGTGTCTGCACCGCCGAGTTCTACGCGAGAGCCAGACATCCTTATGTAGCGGCGATTTTGTTGAGGGCCGAAGACAAATGGCGTCAGGCGAGAAAGTGAACGTGACGCCGATTGTTTACTCCCGCAGCCGATAGCGCGGCGTTTCGGTGACCTCGAAAAGCTCGCTGGGGCGGCCGCGTTTTTCAATCCGGCCGGAGCGAATGATCAGCGCCTCGTCGCAAAGCGCGACGACTTCGTCGGGCGAGTGAGTGACGTAGATCATCGGAATCGCGAACTCGTCGCGGATGCGGAGGAGGTAGGGGAGCAGCCGCTCTTTTAGCGCGGCGTCGAGGCTCGCCAGCGGTTCATCGAGCAGCAGCAAGCGCGGTGCGGCGAGGAGGGCGCGGCCGAGGGCGACGCGTTGTTTTTCGCCGCCGGAAAGTGTGTGGATGGGACGCGTGAGGAGCGGAGATATTTCGAGGACAGCGGTGACATGTTCAAACGAGAGTCCGTCCGGGCGCGTCGGTTGCGGGACAAAACCGTAGAGAAGATTTTCGTGAACGTTGAGATGCGGGAAAAGCGCGCCATCTTGCGGGACATAGCCAATGGCGCGTTGCTGTGGCGGCACGAATTGGCCTGCGTCGCGATCGACCAGTGCAGTCGTATCGAGATGGATTTTTCCCGAAACCGGACGGCGGAGTCCGGCGATCAATTCGAGAAGCGAGGTTTTGCCGGAGCCAGAAGGGCCGAAAATCGCAGTGACGCGTGCGGTGAGGGCGAGGTCGAGCCCGAGGGTGAAATGTGCGAGCGGCAGTCGGACATTTTCGAAGCGCAGATTCATGCGGTGCGCCTCCGCAGGAACCATTCGCCGAGCCAGACGGAGCCGAAGGCGATGCCGAGTGAGATCGATAGAAGTGCAAAGGCCTCGGTGTCGCGTCCGAGTTGAACGAGGTGGTAAATCGAAAGAGAGAGCGTGGCGGTTTCACCGGGAATGTAGCCCGCGACCATGATGGTGGCGCCGAATTCGCCGAGCGCGCGTGCGAAAGCGAGGATCGCGCCGGCGATGATACCGCGCAGAGCGAGCGGGAGCGTGATTGTTTGAAACACACGCCACGGACCTGCGCCGAGCGTGCGAGCAACGTTTTCAAGCCGGGGATTTACTCCTTCAAAGGCGACGCGTGCGGTGCGCACGAGCAACGGGAATGACATGATGGCCGTTGCGAGAACCACCCCTCGCCAGCTGAACACGACCTGCCAGCCGAGCGTGTTTTCGAAAAACGAGCCCAGCGCGCCGCGCCGGCCGAAGAGTTTCAGGAGAAGGAGCCCTGTTGCCACCGGGGGAATGACGAGCGGGAGTGCGACGAGTGTCTCGACGAGCGACTTTCCCGGCCAGTTGCGACGGGCGAGCAACCAGGCCAGTGCGATGCCGCCGGGCAGGATCAGCAAGGTGCTGCCTGCCGCGACGGCAACAGTGAACCAGGTGATTTGCCAGACTTCGGGTGACATGCGCGCAGCTTGAGGCGCGACTTACTTTGCAGGCAAGAAACCGTATTTTTCAAAGACAGCGCGCGCTTCGGGTGAAGCGAGGTACGTAGCGAATTTGCGAGCGGCCTCTGCGTTCTTCGTGTCCTTCACGACGGCGAGCGGGTAGGTGATCTTCGGTCCATCGGCCGCAGGAATTTCGTAGGCGATCTTCACTTTCTTCGAAATGAGCGCGTCGGTTTTGTAGACGATGCCCGCGTCCACGTTTCCGGATTCGACGGCGGCGAGACAGGCGCGGACGTTTTCCGTGGGGACGACTTTATCGATCACCTTTTTCCAGAGCTCGGCCTTCTGGAGGTATTCCTTGGCGTAGATGCCGGCGGGGACGGTCTGCGGTTCGGCGAGTGCGATGCGGCCGATGCTGGTTTTGGCAAGATCGGCGGGCGCACTGATGGCCGGGCCGCCGTCTTTGTTCACGACGATGACGAGTGTGTTTCCGAGGAGCGTGTGGCGCGTATCAGCGGCAATGAGCCCGGATTTTTCGAGATCGTTCATCTTTGCTTCGTCGGCGGAGAAGAAAACGTCGGCGGGGGCGCCTTCCTTGATTTGGCGCGCGAGCAGGCTGGAGGCTGCGAGGTTGAGACGGAGTTTGTCGCCACTTGCGGGCTCATATTTCGAGGCGATTTCCTTAAGCGCGTCCGAGAGGCTGGCGGCGGCGAAGACGTTGAGTTCGACGGCAAAGCTCGAGAGCGCCGTGAGCGCGAAGGCAAGCAGCAGGGAGAGGAAACGAGGTGCTTTCATATGGGAAATAGTTGGGTGTTGGCGGCGTCCTGAATGCTGAGCGATCAGAAGATGGCCTGGAGGCGGAGGAGAATCTTTTGGCGGTTGTCGGGCAGTCCGGCGGAATCGGTAAGAAGGTAATTTGCCATCAGCTTCAGGTCGTCGCCTTTGATCAGGTAGTTGAGGCCTGCGGTCCATGTGTCCGTCGAGTTACCGGAGAGACGGCGATTGGGATCGAAGGATTCGAGTTTGAGCACGGCCTGCAGCTCTTTCGGGACGACGAAGTAGGACGTTTGCACGTACCAGCCGTCTGCGTCGAAGGTGTTGAAGGGAATGTCATCGGATGGCTTGAAGCGTGTCCGCAGGTATTCGGCCCAGAGATCGAAGCCGCCAAATTTAATCTGGGCATCGACGCCCGCACCGCTGCGCTGGCCGAAGAAAATGTTGTCGCGCGCGCCGCCGGGCGTGGAGTCGAAGCCGAACTCAGCAGGCTGGCTGGCGAGATTGGTGTCCTTTGATGTGTAGACGTTGGTGCCGACGGTTACGCGTGTTTCCTGTTTCGCAACCGTGCCCTGCCAGGCGGCGCCGGAGACGCGGCCGGTCCAGGTGAAGGCGTCGTTGTCGTTGGCGTTGGTGTTCACTCCGGTGCCGTTGTAGACGCCGGTGGAGTAACTGAGTCGCTTATCAAAAAAATCACCGCCGAGCTGTGCGCCAATCTGGCGGCTGAGCGTGAGGCGGTCGTTGGCGAGTGAGCGCTCGATGGTGAATAGCTTGGGATCGCTGGCGAGCTGCTCGTAACCGTAGCCTGTCTTGAACTGGCCGGCGCGGATGTTGGCGAATTCGTAGCGATTCCAGTTGATGTAGCCGTCGGTCATCTGGCCGCGGACGGCTGAGCCTTCGGAAAGCGAGCCGGCGAGTTCGAGTTCGATGCGGAAATCGAATTCCTCGAGGAATTTTCCGGCGGCGTTGATACGCGCGCGACGGAGGTAAAACCGATCGTTGGATGTGTTGAAGCGGGCGTCGCCCTTGTCGAGCGCGTCGGCCTGCACCTGCAGGAGACCGCCGAGGGAAAGTGCCGGCTCGCGGCCCGCGGGCTTGACGACCGTCTGGCCCGCCCGCCCATCAACGCCGAGATCGCGACGGAGCTGGGCGTTTTCCTTCTTCACGGCCTGAAGTTCGGCTTCGAGAGCGTTGAGACGCTCTTCCACGGAAGTGGATTGGGCGCTGACGGCGGCGGGAATCGCGCAGCCTGCGGCGAGAATGAGGGCGTGGGTGATTGATCGGGTTTTGATCATAGGGAAAGTCGGAGGAAAAATCGTCAGGGCTGCGGGACGGGAATGAGCGAAACGACCTCGATGGAGGTGACCTGGCGGACGGAGCGTGCGCCTTTTTTGTCTCCGACACACACGAGTCGCCAGGGGCCTGCCTGCTCCTTCAGCGGGGCGCCGTCCTGCTGGTTGACGAGGTAGATAGTCTGCTCGCGGAAGGCGGAATCGAATTCGGCGAGGCCGAAGGCGGCGACGTAGCCATCGCTTGCACGAACACGCACCGCGAGAGCGATGGCGGGACCGCGGAGTTTTTCACCCAATGGTGCGCCGACGAGACTGAGTACGTCGCGGGCGGGGATACCACGATAGCGATGTGGCTGCCCGTGATCGAGTGACTCGAATTCGACCTGAGTCAGTTTCTCCAACTCCGCGGTGGTGAACTCACGACGTGTTTCACCATAGCTGACGCTCACTGTTTGTCCGGACGAAATCGCTGCGAGACACGAAAAGAAAGCGAGCAGGCCGAGGGTAAAGTGGATGCGCATGACGTCGTTTGTTCAGACGATGCGAAAACTGAATTGCCGAACTATTCAAATAGATATATCGGAAGATGCATGATGAATTTCGAAGGAAACGATGACCCGGTTTCACGGGCGGCACGGATTTCCGAGTCGCGGGATGTGCGCGCGGCGGCCAGTTTTACCGGCATGAACTCGCTGCGCATTGAGCACCTTTACGTCTCGGCCGGGCATAATTTTTTCGGACATCATGGGCGTCCGCCGAGCGAGCATGAGACGGTTGAGGTGGCGGAACTGAAGTGCGTCGCCGGACGCGGAATCGAGGGAGATCGCTTCTTCGACTACAAACCCGACTACAAGGGGCAGATCACGTTTTTCTCGGGTGAAGTTTTTGACGAGCTATGCAGCCAGCTGGGAGTGTCGGGGAAATCGCCGGCAGAGTTGCGGCGTAATGTGATTACGCGGGGAGTGAATCTCGCGGAGTTTTATGACCGAGAGTTTGAAGTGCAGGGCGTGCGGTTTCTCGGGATGGGCGAGTGCAAACCGTGCTACTGGATGGATGGCGCGATCGGACCCGGCGCCGAGCAGGCACTTCAAGGACGCGGTGGATTGCGCGCAAAGATTCTCTGCAACGGCAGGCTGGCGGCAGATGTCGCGGTGGGCGCGCAGGCCGGCCGTTGAGTTGAGCTGCGGTTATTTACGGGGGCGTGGTTTGACGCCGGCGGCTTTGGCGAGGTCGCGGTGGATGCGGCCGACGCGCTCGACCTGGCCTTTGGCGGGGAAGCGTTCGTAGAAACCTTCGTTGCGGAAATCACGGGCGAGTTCCGACCACGGAGTGAGTTTCTCGCGCCAGCGTTCGATACGACCTTCGGAGGGTTCGGTATCATCGGCGGAAAGATCGGCGCAGACGCGGAGGAGGGCTTTGAGGGTGACGGGTTTTGTCACCATGTAAGCGGAGTCGCCCCACGCATCACCCCACACGGCGGCGGAAGCTTTGAGGAAGTCGCGGACGACCTCGTAGTATTTGGTGGCGGCACGTTTGTCGGTGCCGTCGCGCTCAATGTGTTTCCAAGCGAGCTTCACCCAGCGGTGGATCTCGTTGAAGAGCTCGGCCTGGAGAATCCATTTCTCCTGCTTGCTGCGGCCACCGAGGCGGTTGATGCGGTAGCGGAGCGGACTGTCGCCCTCGCTGTAGAGCATCTCGGCGATGTGGGCGGCGAAGCGGCGGTCGGGCTCGGCCCAGGAGACGCGTTCGTAGAGATCGACGAGGTGGCTCTTGTTGATGCGCGTGGGCGTGGAGTTGATGATGACGAACATCTCGGTGGCGAAGTCTTCGCTGCGTCCGTCGAAAATCACGCAGGGCACGCTGATCGATTTGGCCTCCTCGGGATGCGAGCGCATGTAGAACTCGAGCGCAGCGAGGCGGTGCTGGCCGTCGATGATGAGGAATTTTTCGGCGGGCTCCTGGAGTTGACCGACGCCGGAGCCGTCGGTCCAGGCGTCGAAGTTCAGCTTTTGCGGCGTGAAGAGAAGGACGGTACCGGGAATGGGCGGTTGCGAGATGGCGGTTTCGTAGAAATTGCGGATGGCCTTGGCCTTTGCCTGTGAGAGCTGGCGTTGGAAGGCTTTGTCGGAGCGCTCGATCTTGGAAATGAACTGGGCGACATCGTCCTCGGCCGGGACTTCCTCGGCTTTGATGCCTTCTCCGTCTTCATCGTAGAAGCGGCTGATGAAACGGACTTGTTGGAGGAGTTTTTCGGAAGGGTAGGAAGCGAAGTAGAAGAGGGCGTCTTTCTGGCGGATCTGCGTGGCGATCATGAGGAGGCGTGGTTGATTTTTTCGACCGGGTTCGACTGGCCTACGAAGCCATTACGATGCCAGCACGCGGTCGCAAGTGATCGAAAGAAAAATACGTGTGACGGGCCGCGAAGAGCGCTGTCGGACGGTTGGACGGGACGGTGATTTTTGTCCTTTGTCTCCGGAGGCAGGCGTGCCGATATTACCACGCCATTTTTCCTCTGATGCAGCAACCGACCCAATCCTTGGAATCCCGCCGACTTGAAGCGCTGAAAGACTACGCCATCCTCGATACTCCGTTTGAACAGGAGTATGACGATATTGTTCAGCTTGCGGCCAGTATCTGCCAGGTACCGATGGCGGCGGTTACTTTTGTCGATGACACGCGGCAGTGGTTCAAGGCGAGCATAGGATTGAGCGGGCGGGAGACACCGAAAAATCTCTCGTTTTGCGCACAGGCGATGTACTCGCCGAACCAGGAACTTTTTATCGTGAAGGATGCGACGCTGGATGAGCGGTTCTCTGCGAATCCGGTGGTCACTCGCGATCGTGGGGTCCGGTTTTATGCCGGGGCGCCGCTGGTGGCGAAGAGTGGCGAACCCTTGGGAACGCTGTGTGTCGTCGATGAGAAACCCCGCGAGCTCAGTGACGATCAGAAGCAGGCGCTTACGGTGCTGCGGCGTCAGGTGTCGAACGCGCTCGAGATGCGCCGGTTGTTGCACGAGCAGAAAGTCATCATCGCCGAGTTGGAGGCGACGCAGCGTGCACTCGCGACGGCGCATGCGGCCGCGGAGGTCGCGGCGGTTTCAAAGAATGCGTTCTTTGCGGCGATCAGTCATGAAATCCGTACGCCGATGAACGCGGTTCTGGGCATGGCGGCGCTGTTGCGCGACACGCCGCTCGCCCCTGAGCAGCGTGAGTGCGTTGAGACGATCGCGAGCAGTGGGAAAATGCTGCTCACGGTGGTCAACGATCTCCTGGATTTTTCCAAGATGGAGGCGGGCAAGGTGGAGCTGGAGGCGATTCCGTTTGAGGTGTCCACGTTGGTGCGGAGCTCGTTCAAACTCGTGGAAGCGGCGGTCACGGAGAAGGGACTGCACAGCGCGATGACGATCGCTCAAGGCGTACCTCCGGTCTTGCGCGGCGATGCCACGCGCATCCGGCAGATTCTCGTGAACCTGCTTTCGAATGCTGCGAAGTTCACGGCTCGTGGGTCGATCACGGTGGCGGTGAATGCGAAGAAAACATCGGAAGGGAAATGCGAGCTGGAGTTTTCTGTCGAAGACACGGGAATCGGACTTTCGAAGGAGCAAATCGGGCGGCTCTTCCAGGAGTTCGGACAGGCGGATGCGTCGACGACGCGGAAGTTTGGCGGCACGGGGCTGGGGCTCACGATTTGCCGGCGTCTGGCCAATTTGCACGGTGGACGCATGTGGGTGGAGAGCGAGCCCGGCAGAGGATCGCAGTTCAAGTTTACGATCCTGGCCGAGGAAGCGGATGCGTCTGCGATCGCGAATGCGATCAGCCGTTCGCCGTTTCTCGAGACGGCGCCGACCGACGCGCGGACCTGCCGGCTCTTGGTGGCCGAGGATAATCTGATCAATCAGAAGGTGCTGGAAGCCACGCTCCGCCGGCTGGGATATGCGGCGACCTTCGTGGATGATGGTCGCAAAGCGGTCGAAGAGGCGCGCGTGAGTGATTACGATCTTATCCTGATGGATGTGGAGATGCCGGAGCTGGATGGGCCGAGTGCGACGGCGGAAATCCGACGGACGTTGCCTGTGGAGAAGCAGCCGGCAATCGTTGCGCTAACGGCGCATGCCGAGCCCCCGAAGGGCGACGTGCGTTTTGCGCAGATGGATGGGTTTCTCAGCAAACCGCTCGATGCAAAAAAACTCGGTGAAGTGCTGGAGCGCTGGCCGGAGTTGCGGGCGGCGAGGATGCGAAATCCCTGATGCCAGAGATGGCGGCAAGGGAGCACCGCCCTCCAGCCGAAGAAAACGCGCCCGGACTGCGCGTTCCACCTCAGAGCAATGCGAGGTCGTCGCGGTGGATGACGTCGAGGCGCTTGCGCGAAGGATGGAGCGCACGGACGTCGTTACCTTGTTTGCCGGCGATGGCGGAGACTTCGCTGCTTGAGTAGGCGGTTTTGCCGCGGGCGAAGACTGCGTGTTTCGCAAGGGCGCTTTCGCCGGTTCCGTCAAAGGCGATGTTGACGATGTCGCCTGCGGCGAAGGTACCTTTGACGCCGGTGATACCGACGGCGAGGAGACTGCGGCCCTGTTCGCGGAGAACGGGAACGGCGCAGGCGTTGACAAAGATGGTGGCTGACGGGCGCTGGTAATAGGCGAGCCAGCGCTTCTTTGATTCCATCGGAATGCCGGAGGGGACGAAGAACGTGCCGGGGCCTTGTCCGGAGAAAAGACGTGGGAGGATGTCGGGCTCGGCGCCGCTCGCGATGAAGACGCCGCAACCGGAGCGGACGGCGAGTTTTGCGGCGGAGATTTTCGAAATCATGCCGCCGGTGGCGGTCTCGCTCGTCGTGCCGCCGGCCATGGCTTCGATCTCGGGAGTGATTTTTTCGACGACGGGAACGATTTCCTTCGTGCCCTTCATGTCGATGAGGCCGGGCGCGGTGGAAAGGATGACGAGGTGTTGCGCCTCAATGAGGCCTGCGACCATGGCGCCGAGAGTATCGTTGTCGCCGAACTTGAGGATGGCGTTGATCTCGGCGGCACTGACGGTGTCGTTTTCGTTGATGATCGGAATCGTGCCGTAGGAAACGAGCTGGTTAAGCACGGACTTGATGCTCAGGTGCCGGTCGCGTTCGCGGAGATCTTCGTGTGTGAGAAGAACCTGTGCGACGGTCAGGCCGTGGGGATCGAAGCCGCGCTGCCACGTTTGCATCAGCAGGCTCTGGCCGACGGCGGCGCAGGCCTGCTTCTTGGTCACTTCCTTCGGCTTTTTTGTGAGGCCGAGACGGCCCATGCCGAGGCCGACGGCGCCGGAGGAGACGACGATTACCTCGGTGCCGGCTTTGTGCAACGCCGCGAGCTGGGCGCAAAGGCTGTCGATGCGCTCGGTATCCAGCTGGCCGATGCCGTGCGTGAGGACGCCGGTGCCGAGTTTGACGACGATGCGTTTGGGCTGGGTGCGGGGGAGAGGCATGTTAACCGCGGAGGCGCGGAGGACGCGGAGAAAGGCCGTCCGGAAAGGACGACACGGAGGTCGTCCCTCCAGAGGAGCTTTATGCGTTGAGCAGTTCTTTTTCCTTTTTCGCGAGGTGGTCGCCGATGTCTTTGATGGCTTTATCCGTAGCGGTCTGGACCTCTTTTTCGAGGCGCTTGAGGTCGTCTTCGGAAATTTTGCCGTCCTTCTGGTTCTTCTTGACGGTGTCCATGGTGTCGCGGCGGACATTGCGGATGTGGACGCGGCCTTCCTCGGCCATGCGGTTGGCGATCTTCACGAATTCCTGGCGGCGTTCGCGACTGAGTTCCGGGAGGGGAATGCGGACGTTGGCGCCGTCGACGGTGGGGTTGAGTCCGATGTTGGCCATCTGAATGCCTTTTACGATGGCTTGGGTGATGCCTTTGTCCCACGGCTGAATCTGGATGAGGCGGGCGTCGGGTGTGGTGATCGCGGCGCAGGCTTTGAGTGGCTGCATGGAGCCGTAGGCCTCGACCATGACGCTCTCGACCATGGCAGGAGAGGCCTTGCCGGTGTGGATGCTGCTGAATTCGTGCAGCGTGTAGTCGAGGGCCTTTTTCATCTTGGCCTGCATTTCGGTGAGGGCGGGATGGGACATGGTGGAGGAGGAGTGAAGGGTGGAGATTGAATAGTGAAAGGCTGGATGGCGAGGTTGATGCCGACGGTGAGCGTCGGTCATTCAACTTTCACCCTTCAACCTTCAACTGCCTGGCGCGGATCGTGCCAGTCGCTTAGCTGTGGACCAGCGTGCCGACTTTTTCGCCGAGGACGGCTTTGCGGATGGAGTGCTCGTCGTTGAGGTCGAACACGAGAATGGGGACGTTGTTGTCCAGGCAGAGGGAAAACGCGGTGGAGTCCATGACGTTGAGGCGGCCTTTGAGGGCGTCGATGAACGTGAGGCTATCGTATTTGACGGCGTCGGCGTGCTTCTTGGGGTCCTTGTCGTAGATGCCGTCGACCTTGGTGGCCTTCATGATGATGTCGGCGTGCATTTCGGAGGCGCGGAGGGCGGCGGTGGTGTCGGTCGAGAAATAGGGGTTGCCGGTGCCGGCGGCGAAAATGACGACACGTCCCTTTTCGAGGTGGCGGATGGCGCGTCGGAGAATGAACGGCTCGGCGATCTGGTTCATCGGAATGGCGCTCTGGACGCGGGTCGTGACGCCCATTTTTTCAAGGCAATCCATCAATGCGAGGGCGTTGATGACGGTGGAGAGCATGCCCATGTAGTCGCCGGTGGTACGGTCGACGCCGCGTTTTTCGCCGAGGGAGCCGCGGAAGATATTGCCGCCGCCGATGACGAGGCCGATCTGAACACCGAGCTCATGGATCTCCTTCACCTGACTGCAGACCTTTTCGAGGATACCGCCGTCGATAGGATCGCCGGATTTGCCGCCGCGAAGCACTTCGCCGCTCAGCTTGAGGACGATGCGCTTGTATTTGACTGCCGGGTGGATGGCCAGTGCGTGACTCATGGCCGGGAGGAAACGGTCAGGGAAAAGGGCGGTCAATGCCTGAGATGACGGGGCGATGATCTGGCGGGGGTGGTCAAGGCAGGCCGAAAGAGGCTATCCCGGCTCAAGCTGAACGTGTGCTGCCGGCTCTGCGAATGCAGACAGCCTTGGGGCCTGCACGGAGAATGTGGTGTGACTCGGGGTCTGTGCGTTCGAGATGTGTGAAACGAACGCGCAAGGTGAACACGGACATCGTTCCGGAAAATTGTTGGGCACGCCTACAAACGGGAAACTCCGGCGGAATGCCCGGCAGGTTGATGACTTTGTTGCTTAAAGCAGCGCGCATGGCGCCGCGTCCTGCATTTTGAGCGAATGCGGTACAAATGTCGTTTAAGTCGAGCCGTGTTCCGTCAGCTAAATCGAGTTGGAGCCGCTGCACGTTGGAATCAGGCAAATCGCATCGGTTCTCATTCTGTAGTAATTTGTTCGATACATATTTGATTTTCAAGAGTTCTGGATCCGGATGAAAACGGGCCGTGGTTTCACTCGTAAAATAGGAGGTGATCGGTCCCTCGAGTGATTTTCTCGCGGAGCCTGTTTACAGAAATCGTGCAAAAAAGCGTAGGGGAATCCATTGGCGGATTTCCGGGAAGTTTAAGCCACCAATCGAATTTCGCTTCGGATCTTTCTGTTCACGTTAAGGCCTAACGGCACGCCTGAGTGCCCCGACCCAAATTAGTCTTAGCTAGTTATCAGTCCGAATGGATCAGGAATAACTCAGTCATTACTCGCATATGAAAAAACCAACTCACTTCAAACGCGCGGCAGCCATCTTCACTGGTATGCTTGCTTTCGTCGGGCTTTCGCAGGTTGCGAACGCACAGCTCTTCTCGATCTCGTCAGGTAAGTACACTATCAATACACAGGGCTATGCAGCCTCGACGTTGACCGCCAATCTTTCGGACTCCGCTCCTGGCGGGCTGACGGCCTCTGGAGGTGGAACCGAAGACACTTGGGGCATTTTCCAGATCACGAGCATCCTCGATGGTGCCACGGTCAAGTATACCAATAACACGGGATACGAGCTGTGGGGTATGTTCTACAACTCGGTTGACCAAAGTGTCGCCACCTTTGGCAACCAGATCCTCTTCGATGCGACTGGCCTGAAGATTGATATCTATCGTGTGAACGTTTTGGACACTGGCGATACTGCCTGGCAGGGTGTCTTCACCCAAGGCATTGCCGGCCGTATCGACATTGATTCCTACACGGGCATCACGGATGTCGGAACGCTCCTGTTCCAGACAGGGATCGTGGGTAATCTGGATTCGTCCTACAATACCAACAGCGCCACCACGAACGCCGAAGGTAATCTCGCGCTCAACGGTGTGAATACACTGTTCAACTTGAGCTCCATCGACCTGTCTTTCTCACTTGGTGGAACGACGACTCTAGTCCCCAGCACTTGGACCGGCGAGTTTGGCGGTCCAATCGTTGGTCTGGTTGAAAACACCCCGGTTCCAGAGCCTTCGACCTACGGTCTTATGGCCGCGGGTGCTTTGGTTGGAATCATTGCTTTGCGTCGCCGCAGCCAGAAGCGCGCGCAGGCTTGAGGAACTGATCCTTAGACGCGGGACTCGTCATGGGGGGTCCCGCGTTTTTTGCTTATGGCGAACGGAGAGCTACCCCCACAAGTACAGGCCTTTCGTCGGGCGGCTGCGCAGGTTCCCGCGTATGGCCTGCTGCTCTCAGAAGCGGGAATTGCGGTGGATTCGATCTCGACCGCGAAAGATTTCTATCGTGTGCCGGTTCTTGAAAAGCGTTCGACGTTCCAGCGTTTTCCGGTCGCGCAATTGTGCGTTGCGGGAGAGCTGGGGCGCCTTGGGTCTGTTCTTACCAGCTCGGGACATTCGGGAATTTTCGCCTATGGCCTGACGACGGCTGACGCGCAGGCTGATGCGAGCCGCACCATCGACGATCTTCTAGACTATGTTTTTAGCGTCCGCTCCAAACCGACGCTTTTGATCAATTGTCTTCCGATGGGCGTGAAGGTTCATACCGAAGCGTGCACGCTGGCTGAAACGAGCGTGCGACCGGACATGGTGGTGGGATTGGTGAAAGCGTTTGGAGCGCACTATCAACAAATCATCCTGGTTGGTGAAGCTGCCTTCATTAAGCACACATTGGAGCTTGGTGTGCGTGGCGGCGTCGATTGGAAGAATCTTCTCGTTCACGTCATAGTGGGCGAGGAGCCGCTCGCGGAAAATGCGCGAAAATACATCGAGTCTCTCTTGGGAATCGATGTCTCGCGGCCGAAGACCGGAATCGTCGTTTCTTCAATGGGAGTCGCCGAACTTGGTCTGAATATTTTTTCCGAAGTGCCACCACCGACCGTGCTGGTGGTTCTACGACGTGCTCTTCACGAGAACTTGGAACTGCGTCGTGTGATTCTCGGGGGGGCTGAGTTTGTTCCTTCGTTTTTCACCTATGATCCGAAGCGGATTTTTGTCGAATTTGATGCTTCCGGACACCTTTTGATCACAACGCTGGATCCACGACTGCGTTTGCCGTTGATTCGCTATGCGACGGGAGATCGTGGTCATTTCCTGCAAATCCCTGTGGCGGTGCGAACCGTTATCGAATCACTTGGGATTCCCTGGGGACTTTTTGAAACGATTCCGGTCGTTGCCATCCAAGGTCGAGGAGATCACGCGCTTTCCGGAAAATATCCCGTCTATCCTGAGGTGATCAAAGAAGGTATCTATCACGATCCGGAGCTCGCCGTGCTGACGACGGCGAATTTTCGTTTAGTGTCGGGGGCCACGCGAGTGCGTGTGCGAATCCAACTCTCCAGCGGAGTGGCGCCGAGCTATGAAATTCATGAGCGATTCGCGGAGGCGATCGCCCGGTATCTGCACCATCCCTTTGAAGTCTCCTGCGAAACCTACGAAAGTTTCGGCAGTGGCATGACCTTGGACTACGAGCGAAAATTTCAGTATCTGGGACCCTGACGCTGACGCGCTCACGGCGGCGAACGACAGGCGGTTCCGACGTCAGGACGGTTTGCGACTAACTCATCGGGATCGCGCTGACCGACATTGATGACGTTTTGCGTCGTCGGCGAATGCGTGTGATGCGGGGAGCGCTTTGCGTACGATACGATGCGGAGCCATGTGAAGTGGTCCGTGATATTCTGGTTGAGCTCGAAAAAATCGAGACATCGAAGGGTATGGCGGACGCGACCGTTGGATTTTCTTCGGCGACGAGGGTGGAAAGGGAACCGGCCACGGTTCGGAAAAGTTCCTGCCCCCACCGGCGTTCCAAGATTTGAAGCTGTTGCGGACTGCATTCAGCCAGGAAATTCCGTTGCTTCACAAATAGCGTTTCAAGCAGATCCACATTCAGGAAGTAGCCCTTTGCGCGGCGCGTCCATTCGCTGATGCGTTCCATGAAGGGATTTCCCGCGCCCGCGATGTGATTGATGAAATCCCTGGCGGCTCCCATGCCCCCGGCAGGCTGGCGGTACTCGTTGAGATCCATCTGGAGAGCGACGACCGGATCGTGAAGCTTCTGCGAGTAACTCCGCTCTGCACCCAGCTCTTGGAAGCCGAGCAAGGTGTAGAATCCGCGGTGGCTAGGGCTGACGGTTGCCACGCCGGAATCGTAGCCGGCGTTCATCGCATGTGCGATTGCGCAGCGCATGAGCTCTGTTGGAATGGAGCTCTTCCGGTATTCGTGCGCGACAGCCTGATTGGTAACTTCACAGATGCGAACACCGCGATCACGGAGGCCGTCGAGTTCGGCTTTGAAGGCTGAATCCGAGGGGAGCCCCAAATCATGCGAGTCTCCGACGATGCTTAGCACTCCGACGATTTCGCCGTCTTTTTTGGCGACAAACGTAGCGGTTTCGGAGGTCGTCTCAAAAATCCTGAGGCGCATGCCGGCCGGTTCAGGATGGATGAAGCCGGTGCTGAGATAAACTTTATGTACGAGGCGATAGGCGTCCTGGAGATCTTGTGCTGTGCAAGCGCGTTCAATGATTGCGCCACGAGTATCGTTTCCAAAGAGACCGGAGCGGCGGAGAAGGCCCATCTTGCGATCTGCCGTGCGATTCGCCGCGTGAGTGATTTCGGTGTGTGTTACTTGTTCCATGCCGACTACTAGATCTAAGGCTGAGTTTCCCATGGGGCCTCCGACTTCCGAGGCGTGGGGAATTGGTGGTGAAGGGCCATCGCGGTGTCTTCTGGTTTTGCTTTAGAGAAATTCACCATGCACACGAGATTGCCTGCTTCATTTGCGGCATGTCCGCGCGGCGTCCGCAATGGAAAGAATCAACGGGCAGGCCTTTCACTTTTTTTTGCGCGGACATCGCAAATGCGCGGCCAAAAAAATGCCGGCAGCAATGCATTTTTCATCGTTTTATCCTCGTGAAATTGCCTGTTGCCCGGAGCAGTGGCGGTGACCGGGCAATTAGTAGTTGAAAATAAACTACTAACTGAAATTCTGTCGCCGCGCATTTCGCATTGCGGAATCGTTTTCCCGGAACATTCGCCCGCTCCTTCGCAGGTTTTTAGCGGAATATGTCAGGAAATTGGAAACTCAGGGCCTCGGGGCGACGGCTGTCCGCGTTCAAGTCACCGAGGGTTTCGGACCGGTCCCGCAAAGACGTGGAAGTTGCGTGTTCGTGTATACCACGTGAAAACTCGAAGATCGGGCGCCCGCCTACCGATTTTTCCTGAAGGGATATGTGCCCTGCGGTCCAACGATTACATGAGGTTTGACGTAGTCGTTGAAGGTTTTGCCGCTGACCATGTCCGGGTGCTTCTGGTCGGTGAGGGTGACGTCTTCTATGCCGTATTTCGCCGACTCGACCGAAACAAAGCCGTCGTTCCACTGCGGTGTGGCGCAGAGGATCGGAACGGAGTCGCCAACGAGAGCTGAGAATTGGGTGCCTTTGCGCTGGGTCACGTACCGGTTGAAGTGAGCCATTTCCTCCGGCATCAGCTCCTTCGCGGTCTGCATCTGGTTTTTGAAGGCGTCGTTGTAGCTCATGGATTCGGCACAAGGGACGCCGTTGTTTGGTGTTCCGAGCATCATCAGGTGTTTGATGACGGGATGACCGTCGGGAAGGACGTCCATTTGCTTGTGAACATAGAGGCGGGCGACCAAGCCGCCGGTGGAATGCGCAAGGGCATCGACGTGCCACGCGTTGAGCGAGCCGCGGACGTTGTCGACGTATCGGGTGAGGTTGTCTGCGTTATCATACACGGAGCGATTTGCAGTCGACGGCTTGATGGTTCCCTCGCCGGCGATCGTTCCCTGCGCGGAGGTATCGATCACGGAGTAGGTCTTCCAACCGTAGCTGTGAGTGAGGGTGAGAAGGTTTTGGTAGAGCTCGAAGTCAGTCCGGTTTGTCCAGATCCCGGGAATGAAGACGATCGGCTTTGGCGTGACCTTCAGATTCTTGGTCATCTCGTCGGCCTTTTTATAGTTCTCCCAGATTTCGGCTTTGATCCGTTGAATCTGCCGCGGACGACCGTCGTCATACCACGCATAGCCGCTGGAGTCCCAAAGCATTTCGATTTCGCGTTCTTCCCCTGACTCGAGCGTGACCGTGAAGGTCTGATCCTTGAGAGGTTGATCGGGTTTCGCGCCGTCCCACTTGTCGCCCTTGTAAGTTTCCTTGAGATAGATTTCGGCCGTTTTCGTTTCGGTGGATCCGTTGAATACGGTTGCCTTGATCTTCACCCAGTTGCCATCGACCGTTCCGACCTGTTCGGCGATTTCCTGCCAGTCATCCCACTTGGGGAATTTCATGTCCTCGAATTTCAGATCGATGATGCGCAGTGGCACCGCGTGTCTTTGTAGATTCCACGTGATGGTTTCCGCGCCCCCGCCAGGAATGGAAAGGGTATAGCTTCCGGAAAGCCGGTTGGGGGCATTCGGGTCTACGCGATGCGATCCGTCGCTGGTAAGCGACTGCCCCTGTATCGTTGTGGGAACGGGGCCCATCGTGGTGTTTTTCCCTTTCTTCGGTTTGCATTGGCCGCTGAAAACTGAGGACTCCGATCCTTTCAATGTACCGTGGATCTGCGGAAGGCCTACACTGACAGAGTAAGTACCGTCGGAGTTAACGCCGATGTTCACGTTGGCCTCTACCTTCGCCTGTCCGCTAATACTCGATTCGGAGACAAACGTCCCGGTCATCTCCTGCCACGTCTTTCCCTGATCGCAGGAGTTTTTTTCGACGGCGGTGTTGGTCTCCTTGTTGGTGAAACTGTGGGTGATGCTGGCCTTCCCAATACTTGAGCTCTTCCGCTCCGGATCCTCCATGACCCCGACCATGGCTTTGTAGTCGAAGTTCATCTCCCAATTGCGCGTGTCTTTCCCGCGTGCGGAAACTCGTTCGACCGTCTTGTTGTCTGACTGGGACTGCGTCTTCGAGTAGGTGATCACACCTGTCCATGCCTCAGAACGAACGCTGCCGGAGCCGCCGGATTTTTTCGGAGCTTGCGCCGACGCTGCAATGCTTCCGCCCAGGAAAAGGACGCTTACCAGGAAAAGGATGAAAGAATTCCGCTGCATGATTTCGACCGAGATTTGTTTGATAACACTCGACGAGAAATTTGGCGTGGCGCCAAAAGGAGCGTCAAACGCCCGCATCCTAGACTATCGGCTAATCAAAATGGTCTTTTTGACGCTGCGTCTGGACCTATGGCTATTTTCGCAAAAGGTCTTTTTATGGCTGATGAGTCTTCTTCTTTTTCGTCTGTGAGTGTGGCTGCGCCGGGTGGCTGGCAGCTGGAGCATTCTTACGCGGAGTTGCCGGCGGTGTTGCATGAGGCGGTGGGGCCGACGGCGGTCAAGGAGCCGCGTTTGGTGGTCTTGAACAAGGCGCTCGCGGCGGAGCTGGGGCTGGAGGCGGAGGCGTTGTCAGGACCGGAAGGTGCAGGGATTTTTGCCGGAAACCGGTTACCGCCGGGGGCGCGGCCGATTGCACAGGCGTACGCGGGGCATCAGTACGGGCACTTCACGGTGCTCGGCGATGGGCGGGCGATTTTATTGGGCGAGCAGATCACGCCGCGGGGCGGGCGATTCGATATTCAACTGAAGGGTCCGGGGCCGACGCCGTTTTCACGGCGGGGCGATGGCAGGGCTGCCTTGGGGCCGATGTTGCGCGAGTACATCATCAGCGAGGCGATGCATGCGCTGGGGATTCCGACGACGCGCAGCCTTGCGGTGGCGACAACGGGCGAGACTGTGTGGCGGCAAACGCCGCTACCGGGCGCGGTGCTCACGCGCGTGGCGGCGAGCCATATTCGCGTGGGCACCTTTCAGTGGGCGGCGGCGAAGCGTGACGAGGCGGCGTTGCGCGCGTTGACCGACTACACGTTGCGGCGGCATTTCCCCGAGCGGGTGGGAGCGGAAAATCCGGCGCTGGCGTTGCTCACGGGCGTGATCGAGCGGCAGGCGTTACTCATCGCGCAGTGGATGCTGGTGGGCTTCGTGCATGGCGTCATGAACACCGACAACATGGCGCTCTCGGGGGAGACGATCGACTACGGGCCGTGCGCGTTCATGGACGCGTACGATCTGGCGACGGTGTTCAGCTCGATCGACCGGCACGGGCGTTATGCCTATGGGAACCAGCCGGAGATCGCGCAGTGGAATCTCACGCGGCTGGCGGAGGCGTTACTGCTGATTTTGCACAAAACAGAGGCAGACGCGGTGGAGCTGGCGAAGTCGGCGTTGCAGGAGTTTGGGCCGAAATTTCATCAGCACTTGCTCGCGGGCTGGCGTAGAAAACTCGGGTTATTCAACGCGGAGGTCGAAGACGTGGTTCTTATCGAAGAGCTGCTTGCATGGATGCAAACGACAAAGTCCGACTTCACGAACACGTTTGCAGCGCTGGCGGTGGATGCGGCTGGAAAATCAGAAAACGGGGCCGCGAATCTGGCGAATGCCGGTATGGAAATGCCAATCGTGATCGATGCAAAATTCACGGAGTGGCGGGCGCGCTGGCTGGAGCGGCTGAGGCGTCAGCCCGAGACGCCCGCTGAATCCGCGCAACTGCGACAGGCGAGTTGTCCGGCGGTGATTCCGCGCAATCATATTGTCGAGGCTGCGCTGGGGGCCGCGGAGAAAGGAAATCTCGCGCCGATGAACCGCTTGCTGGGCGTGCTCGCAAAACCGTTTGAGCACGGCACGCAGCCGGTTGAATTTCTCGAACCGGCTCCGATGGTTGCGGGATCAGAACCGTATCAGACCTTCTGCGGGACGTAGCGCATCGCGAAGCGATGCGAAGAGCGAATGGTGAAGAGGGAGGAGTGAAGTGCCGGAAGATTCACCGCGGAGACGCGGAGGGCGCGGATCACAGTCAGGGGGATCGGGGCATTCTTGTTTTGCCCGACTGACTGCGTCTCGTCTGAAGACAGAAACGCGTCAGGCGCGTGACGGTTGCGTGACTTACTTGGACCGCCGCGCAGGTGTAGCCTTCTTAAGCGGAGCCTTCCGTTTACTCCAAATGGTGAAGCCCTGCATTTTTGATGCACCGTGGAGTGTTTGCACGGCGACAAGGTAGGCGCCCTCTTTCAATCCGGCGGTGACCTTGGGATCGCGAAGTTCACGCGCGGTTTGGATTTGGGCGGCCTCGGCCTCGGCGAAGGTCAGTCCGCCGTTGAGTTCTTTTTCGAGAACTTCTGCTTCAAGGACAGCCTCTGCCCTGGTTTTGCCGAGCGCGCGGCGGTGAAGGTCGTTCTGCATGACGGAACCACGGCCCACGCTACGGCGTACAAGGAGCACGTAACCGGGCGAAGGCGGAGCAGATCGAGCAGGGGAGGTGGTTTGTTTTCCGGACATTTCCTCCACCATCACTGGAAGTGGCACGATTTTCAACGGTAGATAACGGTCCTCGTCAGAAGTCTGATTTTTGGGGAAAAGGCTCCAAATCTGGGAGCCAGGGCCGAAAAAAGGCCCGTTTTTGGTGAAACGGGCCTTAAAACTGGCGGGATGGACGGGACTCGAACCCGCGACCTTCTGCGTGACAGGCAGACGCTCTAACCAGCTGAGCTACCACCCCGGAAATCGGGAAAGAGGGCGGACGGTAGAATCCGAACATTTCAAGTCAAGCGGTGTTTTTGAAAGAATCGGATATGCCCGGTTTTCCCTCTTGTCCCGCCAGTTACCGCCCTTACTACCGGTGTCGTTTTGCGGTGGTAGCTCAGCTGGATAGAGCAGCGGTTTTCTAAACCGCTGGTCGGGTGTTCGAGTCACCTCCACCGCACCACTTTCCTGTCTATGGCTTGAAGCGATAGGTGCTGTTGAAGACCAATTCGATCTTCTTGGTCACATAAATGCGGACTTTAATGGTTCCTTCAGGTGAGCCGGGGGCGCTGGCGGTGGCATGGCCTTCGATGCGGCGGTCTTCGCCGTCCTTGTTTTTAGCGGTGCCGGTGAATTCAACGCGTTCGCCGCGGGCAAGCTGGGCGAGTTGTTCGTCTGAGAAGTCGATCGAAAGCTGGCCGTCCTCGCTGAAGAAAAAATAGGGGAAGACCTTCGCCTGATAGGAGGTGCGGTAGGTGCCGTTTTCTCGCTGCAGGATGCCGGGGGTAAGCGTGACGCTCCCGACGTAGATGGATGTTTTGGCCGGGGGGACGACTACTTGATCGTGGGGGGCGGCGTACAGGAAAGGCGTGGCTAAAATCAGCAGAAGTGTGCTGAGGGCGGGCGTGCGAAAACGCATGACCGGATGGTGGGTCTGGGCCGGCGGCGGGCAACTGCTCTTTGATGGGATGTACCGGTGACTGTCGTGTGTCGAAATGAGAGACGGTTTCGCGTTGCGCGGCGGGGCGTGAGGGCGTGTGTTCGCAGGACGTATGGCCAAACCCTCTCATGTCACCTGGGGCGGACGCTTCAGCGCCGGTCCTGCCGAGCTTATGCTCACGTTCAGCGAATCCGTGTCGTTCGACCGACGCCTCGCTCCGTTCGACATCCAGGGCAGCAAAGCGCACTCGGCGATGCTGGCGCATGTGGGGATCATCACGGCAAAGGAGCGCGACGCGATCCATGCCGGTCTCGATACGATTCTCGGTGAGATCGAGGCGGGGAAATTTACTTGGGACAAAAAGCTCGAAGACGTGCACATGAACATCGAGCAGGCGCTCACGCAGCGCGTGCCCGCGGCTGCGCGCCTTCATACGGCACGCAGCCGGAATGATCAGGTGGCGACGGACATGCGGTTGTTTTTCAAGTACGCGTGCGCGGCGCTCGGTGAAAAAATCGTCCTCGCGCAACGTGCGATCTTGAAGCTCGCGCAGGACAACACCGATGTGCTGATCCCGGGCTACACGCATCTTCAGCGCGCGCAGCCGGTGTGGCTGGCGCATCATCTTTTTGCGTATCTCGAAATGCTGGAGCGCGACCGTGCGCGTCTCGCCGTGGTTGCGGATCACGCCAACTGGTGTCCGCTTGGTTCGGGTGCGATCGCTGGAACGACGCTACCGATCGATCGTGAATTTACGGCGGTGCAGCTCGGCTTCGTCGATGCGAAGGGGAAGCCGCGTGTGACGCAGAACTCGATGGACACTGTCGCCGATCGCGACGTGTTCATTGAATTTGCCCACGCGTGCGCGTTGTTTGGCGTGCATGCGTCGCGCATCGCGGAGGATTTGATTCTGTGGAGCAGCGCCGAGTTTAAGTTCATTGAGCTGCCCGATACGTTCTGCACCGGATCGTCGCTGATGCCGCAGAAGAAGAATCCGGATTCGTGCGAGCTGCTGCGCGGCAAGTCGGCGCGTTTGCAGGGAAATCTTCACACACTGCTGACGCTCGCGAAAGGTCTGCCGCTCACGTACAATCGCGATCTGCAGGAAGACAAACCGCCGGTCTTCGACAGCTTCGAGCAGACCGGACTTTGCGCCGAAGTGCTCGCGGGTACCTTTACGGGGGCGGAGATGATTCGTAATCGTTGCGCCGAAGCCGTGGCTGATCCGGCGCTGCTGGCGACGGATCTTGCGGACTATCTCGTTGAAAAAGGCGTGCCGTTTCGCGAGGCGCATCACGCGGTGGGCGCGGTTGTGCGTGTCGCCGAGAAGCTTGGCGCGAAGCTGAACGAACTGCCGAACACAGAAGTGCAGTCGGTGCACAAGGCGTTTGGTCCGGACTGGGTGCAGGTCTTCGATCTCCAGCGCGCGATGAAGAAGCGCGCGGGCACGGGCATGCCTGGACCGGTGCAGATCAAGAAGCAATTTGCGCGCTGGGCGAAGCTGCTGAAGTGAGCATGCTTTTGCGGATCTGAGAATTCCTGATGAAAATCCTCGGCCTCTTTCTGCTGATTGTTTCCGTTTGCTTCAGTGCGATCGCGCCGGACTCGAGCGGGTTTCATGGATCGTGGCGTTATGAGGATAACGCGCGCGTCACTGTGGTGTCGTACATGCCCGATGGGAAGTTCAGTGGATCGGTGAAATCGAAAGAGGGGCAACCGGAGTGGCGTTTCTCAGGCGACTGGGTCAGGGAGGGTAGCGTGATCACCTACACATATCGTTGGAGTTCCCTCCATGAGGGCCCCATCAGCTTTGTCGATCGGGACCAAATTCTTGAACAAACTGACAAGGAGCTCGTGTTGAAGGATCTCGATGACGGGATCGTTTACAGATGCCACCGGTTGGGTAAGTAGCCCTTTTTCCCGAGCTGCATTGACGGGCTCCGACGTTTCTGCCGCTAGGAATTAGGCGATCTCTCCTGTGCTCCACCTGATTTTTCCGACCAAGAAGAGCGATCCGGAGCTCGCGCCGGTTCGGTCGGGGTTGGTGTTTGGATTCTTTAATGCCCTGACGTGGCAGGTCGGGCTAGGAACGCCACTGGTGTTATTTGCGCAGCAACTCGGGGCGACGACGTTGCAGGTGGGACTGGCGACGTCGTTCGTGCTGTTGCTTACGCCGATCCAGATTTTGTCCACGGCGTTGCTGCCGCGTTATGGTTTCAAAACGGTGATGTTGGGCGGTTGGGGGACACGGAGCTTTTTCCTAGTGGTGCCGATCGTGCTGGCGGCGCTTGTGCCGTACTGGGGTGTGCTTGGGTGGATGTCGCACGCGCTTGTATGGAGCGTGTTTTTCTTCTGCTTGTGCCGGTCGGTCGGCGCGGCGTCGTTTAATCCGTGGATCTACGCGATCGTGCCGGCGACGGCGCGCGGGCGGTATTTTGCGAACGACCAGTTTGTCTCGAGCATCGCGAGTGTGACAACGTTGCTGGTGTGCGCGGGATTGTTCGCGCTGCTGCCGGTGTTCAACGCATTGCTGGTTCAGTACGCGATCGCGCTGGCGGGATCGACGGCTAGTTTTTTTGCTTTGAAGAAATTGCCCGATGGGCCGCGACCCACCGCGATCAGTGTGGCTTCGGTGGTGCGGAGCACGCCGAGTCATGTTTTTTCGCCGGGGATCTTTCGCACATATCTGTGGATCGTCGTGTGGTACTGCGTGATCTCGACGCCGATTCCCGCGTTCGTGGCGTATTACCTGAAGGCGGTGCCGAAGTTTTCGCTTTGGGAGATCATCGGGTTTGAAGTGGTGAGGTATCTCGGGGTTTTTCTCGCGGCGTCGGTGCTGCGGCACCGGATCGATCGTGCGGGAGCCAAGCCGTTTTTATTGATGTCGCTCGGGCTATACGTGGCCGTGGGCGTGTTCTGGTGGTTGTTTTTGCGAAGCGGTTTCGGCGGAACGCCAGGCGTGGTTGTGGCGTATTTTTTATTGGGAATGGGTGTGGCGGCGTGGACGATTGCGAACCTGGGCTACCTGCCGAAGATCGTGCCCGACGGAGAGCGGCCGCTGATGGTCTCGATCCACGGCGCGGTGACGTCGTGCCTTGGCGGTTGTGCGCCGATTGTGTGGGGCTGGTTTTTGAAAACGCCGTCGGCGAATGGCGGTGAGGGCGAAATCGATGTGGCCGTGTTCGGCTGGTTCTTTGTGAGTGTCGTGGCCAGCGCGCTGGTGCTGTCGTGGCTGGTCGCGAAACTACCGGAGAATACTGAGGAGAAGGTCGAGCCGCTGTCGATCGGCAGCGCAGTGCTGCGGCCGTTTCGGGCGATGTCTTATCTGGTGAGCTTGATCGAGCCGCCGTCGAGCGGTGGGACGAAGACAGGCGAAAACTGGAAGGATGAGGATCGAGGAAACGCGGAAGGGCGGAAGCGCTGAACGGCGGAGACCGGGAAGGCGGTGGGGAAATTATTTGGCGATCCAGCCGTGGAGGCGGAGCCAGGCTTCGAGACGTTCCGGCCAGTCGGAGGTGGGGCCGTTGCCGGCGCGCATGCCGACGCCGTGGCCGCCTTTTTCGAAGACGTGGAGTTCGGCGGGGACGCCGTTGCGTTTGAGCGCGGAGTAGAAGGCGAGCGAGTTTTCGACGGGCACGGCTTTGTCTTCCGTCGTGTGGAAAAGGAAGGTGGGCGGAGTGTCTTTGGTGACCTGGTTCTCGGTCGACCAACGGACGACGAGTTCGGGTGAAGGGTTCTCGCCGAGAAGGGATTTCTTCGAGCCAGCGTGCGTGTTGGGCTCGGTCATCGTGATGACGGGGTAGCAGAGAATCGCGAAGTCAGGGCGGCCGCTGACGCTGTCGAGCGCGGCGCCGGTTTTGCCTTCGGGTGCATCGAAGAGTGTGGCGGCGGAGGATGAAAGATGGCCGCCGGCGGAGGAGCCCATGATGCCGATGCGGTCGGGCTTCACGCCAAATTCGGTGGCGCGTGAGCGAATGATGCGGATGGCGCGGAGGGCGTCTTGAAGCGGGGCGGGCTGGCCGTATTCGACCATGCGATACTTGAGGACGAAGGCGGTGATGCCGCGGGCGTTGAGCCACTGGGCGTACTCGACGCCTTCTTTATCCATCGCGAGACGGACGTAGCCGCCGCCCGGGCACACGATGACGGCGGTGCCGACGGACTTGTCGGCGGGAGCGGGATAGACTGTAAGCGACGGATAGTGGACGTTGGAGGTGCGGTTGTCGGCCGACTTTTCGTCACCGGCGTCGGTGCGGAGACTGGGGACGCCTTCGGGCCAGAGGGGAATGATGGTGGGTTCGGCGGCGTTGACGGACATGAAGGAGGAAATGGTCAGTGTGAGCGCGGCGAGGCGGGGGATTTTCATCGTTAAGGGTGAGTGAAAGTGCCGTGAATGGGGGACAACGGATACGTTTGAATTGCAGTAGTCGAAAGGGTTGAGCTTAAGCAACACCATGAAAGGGTGGGCACAATCGTTAGTGTCTTTGTCAGTTCGGTCTCTTCCTGCCTGGAGTGCTGCTGCTGAACGAGCGGATGTCGGGTGGCGTCGCTGTCGTGAGTATCTGGCCGTGGACTTCGATGACGGGTGTGATTCGCTTTTCGTCGCCATACGTCCGGATACGGAGCAGCCGGTCGATAGTGCGGGCGAAGTCCGGCAGGTGTTGCAGGAGTTTACCCGGGTGAACGAAACGCGTTCACGCGTGATGATGGGCCTCCGACATCATGCCGCTGCCAGCGATATCACTTTCATTCGTTCGGTCTCTGGTTTCTGGCCCATGCAGATGGGGAGTGCGACCAGCGTTTTTCCAATCGGCGCACGTTTGACCCGGCTGGCGATGACGCATGCCGCCGGTGACGCGCTTCGCCTGTTGATCGAGAACTACTTTATGCCACCGCTGCACCCTGACTTGGGCGAGCGGTTGATCAATCAACCGGCTCCGCCCTCTGACGAGCCTGCGTGGAAGAATGATGATGAGAAGGGAAACCTGCTGGGTGCTGGGTTCGCCGCACTTGATTGCGCGGCTCTTTTGTCGGAGGGAGCCTTTGAAGGATCCGCAGACGAAACGGCTGCGCGGCTGTTGCCAACGAAGCACACGGACGGTCAGCGAGTACTGGAGAAAATTGCCGAGTTCGTGGGGCCGCATCGGTTGAGTTTCGAGATCACCGAACCGGGGACGGCGGACTTCGCGTTCACAGACTCGTACGACCACTATCGAATCGTTCCTCAAGGAACGCAGATCGCGGATCGTCTGGCGAAGGCCGGAGTAGCGGAGGTAGCGGAAGAAATGGCGGACGAGTTCCGGCGGTTGGACCGTGCGCGGGAGGCGGTGCTGAAATTAATCCGTGCCGTGTTTGCCGGCCGGGATTTCCATTACGATTTAGATCGGGTGAAAAATTGCTGGTGGTTTGGGCGGAGGTACCGAGAGTTTTCTTTTCCGATTGGCCGCACACTGACGCTGCAACTTTTGGACAAATCGCCGGTGTTGTTGGTTCAACACTTGCTGGCTGCCAGCCGCCCGTTTGAACCATTGCCCACGCTGGAGCAGTTGAAGCTTTGGGTGGAAGAGCGGTGCGAGCCGGCGACAACACGCGGTTTGCCCGAGAAGAAACCGGAGGATTGGCTCCAGCCGGTGCTTTGGGAAGAAATCGCGCACGACGCGGTTACTCGGAGGGCGATTCAGATCATCTCGGCCGCCCGTCGTTGGGCTGAAGACGATCCTGACGGAAACGATTTTTACGGCGACTCACCACTCTGGTTGTTGAGCTTGTTGCATTGGTACCGCAACCAGACGGATGTTTGGGCTGACGATACGTGGTGGACCGAACTGGCGATCAAGGCATGGGAGCAGAAACGATCTCGATCGGCTGCGCTCTTTCTTTTGAGCCGCAATTCGGCGCCAAGCGAAGTGAGGGCTGAACTTCTGTCTGAACTCAACGGGGCCGAAGGTTGGGGAGAAGAATGGATCAACGAAGAAACTTTGTGGTTTCTGGCCGACGATCTCCCTTGGCCCGTCGACACCTATCAGGAGTTTCCGAAGCATTCGCTGGCGTATGGGCCTACGCCTCCACCGCTGGCGAGACGGGAAGCGATGCACTGCTTGGAGAGCCTGTGGAAAGCTGAAGCGCCGAGAGGCGAGTCACAGGAAAACTGGCTGACGGCTTTGGGTCATCTCTCCGCGCTCGACCCTGAATCAGCGGCGGCGTGGCTGTCCGCCGACGATCTTCAAAAGCTGCGGGATGCTTGTTTGAAATGGGCTCACACGAGCGACAATACCGTTTTGTTGAGAGACGCTCCGCTGAGCGCAGCGGCCGTACACGGCTGGAGTGAGATTTTATCCGTGCTCGACCGGAACGAGGCGTTCATTGCGGCAAATATGGCGATGGAAACGCAGATCGATTGGCTGGGCGAAGCGGCTTTGAAATTGAGTCGGATCGGACGCTCTGAACTGGCCGCACGTTTTGCGGCGCATGTGTTGAGCGGGCGGTCGGGACCGAAACCAGTTCTGCAAATTCCCGGACGGGAGGTACACGTCGGAAAGGAATCTGATCCGAGGTTGCTTGAAGGCAGTCGGAATGAGTTTGCCGCAGCGATCGCGTGGATGCGGTTCCGGGAGAAAAGGGAACGGTCGACCTAAGCTCCGATTGCACAGACCGATTCGAAGACGAGGACGACGCGGGACTCGCGGCGGGAGGCTTGGAGGTCGATGGTGAAGCGGGCTTCCCAGTCGTTGTTTTCTTCGGGGTCGATGAGGACTTGGGCTACGGGCCAGACGGAGCGGGAGTTGAGCGGGGCGGTGTCGAGGGATTCGAAGTGGGTGTGTTTCGCGGAGCGGCCTTCGGGGTCGAGGCGGAAGCGGGTGCGAACGTCGATGTAGGGTTTGAAGGCGTCTTCGAGTTTGCGGGCGGCGGCTTTGCGCGCGGGGTCTTCGGGGTCGTCGCTGAGTCCGTCGGAATCGAGGCGGTCGAGGGCGGCGTCCCAGGAGCGTGCGGCGACGTCCTGGAGGAAGCCGAGGATCGTGGTGCGGACGAGGCGTTGGAAGCTGGAGACGTCGCGGGTGATGTCGAAGGTGGACGGGCGGTCGGGTTTTTCGGGGGAGAGTTCCTGGGCGACGAAGTCGGGGTTGCGCATGCGTTCCCATTCTTCGAGGAGGCTGGAGTCGATGCCGCGGATGAGTTCGCGGAAGTAGAGCTCCATTTCGATGACGGGCTCGGTCTTGGCGTCGTCGGGGACGGTTTGGGCGAGGACTTTCCAGACTTGGGAGAGGTGGCGGAGGAGGAGGCCTTCGGAGCGCTGGAGTCCGTACTCGCGGATGTAGTCGGCGAAGGACATGTAGCGCTCGTACATCTCGCGGGCGATGGACTTGGGGCGGACGTTTTCCTGGCCGACCCATGGGTGGGCGGCGGCGAAGGCATTGAAGGTGTCGTAGAGGAATTCGCGGAGCGGTTTCGGGGTGCTCGATCTGTTCGAGTTTTTCCATGCGCTCTTCGTAGGGGACGTCGGCGGCTTTTAGTTTTTCGAGTTCCTCGGTCTTCAATTTGTCGACCTGGCGGCGGAGGATGATCTCGGGGTTTTCGACGATGGATTCGCAGAGCGTGAGGACGTCGAAGGCGTAGTCGGGGGATTCGCGGTCTAGCTTCGGGAGCGTGTCTATGAGGTAGAGCGAGAGCGCCTGGTGGAGGGAGAAGTCGTCCTGGAGGCCGATGTTGACGCGGAGTTTGCGGCCGGAGTTTTCCGGAGGAATCCAGTCGATGATCTTGCGGTCGAGGAGAGCGCGGAAGAGCTGCCAGGCGCGGCGGCGGAGGGCTTTTTTGCGGTGAGGCGTTTCGTGGCTGTCGGTAACGAGCTGGCGCATGACGCGGCAGCCGTCTTCGTCGCGCGAGAGGACTTGGAGCAACATGCCGTGGGAAACCTCGAAGCGGGATTGGAGGTTTTCGGCGGGGGCGACCATGAGCTTCTCGAAGGTTTTTGAATCCCAGCCGACGGAGCCTTCGGGAGCTTTTTGTTTCACGACCTTCTTCGCCTTCTTGGGATCGGCGGCGGCTTTTTCCTCGGCGCGTTTGTTGGCAATGGCGTGCTCGGGGGCCTGGACGATGACGTAGCCGACGTCGTCGTAGCCCTTGCGGCCGGCGCGGCCGGCGATCTGGCGGAAATCGCGGACGGAGAGAATGCCGGCTTTCTGGCCGTCGTATTTGAAAAGCTGGGTGAAGACGACGGTGCGGATGGGGACGTTGATGCCGACACCGAGGGTGTCGGTGCCGCAGATGAGCTTGAGAAACCCTTTTTGCGCGAGCTGCTCGACGAGGATGCGGTAGCGCGGGAGCAGGCCGGCGTGGTGGACGCCGATGCCGTGGCGGAGCCAGCGCTTCATTTCCTTTCCGTAGGGGCTGTTGAAGCGGACGCCTTCGAGGGCCTTGGCGATCCCGGCTTTTTCTTCGCGTGAGCAGATGGTGAGGCTCATCAGCGACTGGGCGGCTTCGGAGGCGTCGCGTTGTGTGAAGTAGACGAGGTAGATCGGGGCTTTTTTCCCGGTGAGCAGATCGGCGACGCGCTCGGCGAGGGGCGTTTCGCTGTATTCGAAGTTCAACGGCACGGGGCGGCGGTCGCTGCGGACGGTGACGGCGGGGGCTTTCGTGACGCGCGTGAGTTCGCGCTCGATGAAGTCGGTGGGGCCGAGTGTGGCCGACATGAGCAGGAAGCGCGTGCGCGGCATCAGCAGGAGTGGGACCTGCCAGGCGGTGCCGCGGGACTGGTCCGAGTAATAGTGAAACTCGTCCATGATGACGGCGCCGATGGAGTCGGCGCGTTCGCCACCGGCGAGGGCGATGTTGGCGAGGATTTCGGCGGTGCAGCAGAGGACGGCGGCGTCGGGGTTAACGGAGGCGTCGCCGGTCATCATGCCGACGTTGTCGGGGCCGAAGTCGCGGCAGAGGGAGAGGAATTTTTCGTTTACGAGGGCCTTGATCGGGCAGGTGTAGACGGAGCGGCGGCCGGCGCAGAGGGCCTTGTAGTGAAACGCGGCGGCGACGAGGGATTTGCCGGAGCCGGTCGGGGTGTTGAGGATGACGTTGGCGCCGCCGAAGAGTTCGAGGATCGCTTCCTCTTGCTCGGGGTAGAGCTCGATCTTGCGCTCGGCCATGACGGCGATGAAGCGGGCCATCGCGGTGTCGGCATCGGGGAAACCGGGGGGCGGAGCGAGGGGCGCGGGTGGGAGCGAAGACGGAGATTGTGGCGCGGGAGACGACTCGGACATGAAGGCGTGAGGAGGAGGCGTTTGGCGCGGTGGGGCAAGCGTGGCGGATGGCGCGGAAGGGAAAGGACGAAGACGGAGTTTTTGGACAGGATTTCAGGATTAACAGGATTGGGGAGGACGGAAGGTGGAGGTTTGTCTCGCGAAGGGGCGACGGTCGCGAAGGTGGATTCGGAAGGGCGGAGGTGCGGAATTTGGGAAAGAAAAAGGCCCGCCGGTGAAGGCGGGCCTTGGGGTAGGTATATTCTTCGGAGGAGAATTATTGGGAGGTGATGGCGCGGAAGAAGTTTTTCGGGCCGGTGGTGAGGTTGGCGGGGACTTCGATGAGCTGGTCGTTGCCGGTGGCGGCGAGCGTTTTCCAAGTCGTCCAATTCGTGAGGTCGGTGGAGTGTTGGAGGCGGTAGACTTTTCCGGAGGTGCCGCAGAAGAGACCGGTGTTAATGGCGGTGAGCTTGAAGCTCGGCTCGTTGAGGGGTGCGATGACTCGGATGCCGACGGTGCGGGTCATCGTGCTGCCGGCGGAATCGGTCACGGTGAAGGTGAATTCGGCGGCGCCTTCGAAGCTGATGTGCGACGTGAACCGGACGGTCTTGCTGTCGCCGAGAAGGGAGACGGTGCCGCCGGTGACGGAGCCGAACGTGAAGACTGGCGAGGCAGTATAACCGCGGGTGAGGGCGGCGAGATCGATGTCTACGCTGCCACCTTGAGCGACCTCGGCTTTTTGGATGGTGAGCCAGTGGAGGTATTCTTCGAGGTGGGTGTAGCCGTTGGCGTCAGGATCGGCGTTGGTGTCGGAGAAGTCGTTGGCGGCCGAGAGCGGGTTGGTGCCCTTGAGCGATTCCCACCAGTTGGGGAGGCCGTCGTTGTCGGAGTCGAAATCCACGTCGCGGTAGATCTCGGGATAGTTTTCCCAGCCACCGACGTCGTCCTGCGAGTTCGGGAGGCCGGGATA
This sequence comes from Nibricoccus sp., assembly GCA_049840895.1. GTDB lineage: Bacteria > Verrucomicrobiota > Verrucomicrobiia > Opitutales > Opitutaceae > Nibricoccus. The sequence goes on from JASGJB010000002.1 coordinate 61,337, forward strand.
ACCGCCGAAGGGACCGGTGCCGGTGTAGGTGAAAGTGCCGGTGAGGGTTTCGTTGATGACGCGGATGTCGTGATCGTCGATCGGCGCGTTGGAGCCGACGTCGGAGAGGACGCGTTTGTAGGCTTCGCGAGCGGGCTGAGTTTCGACGTAGGATGGGAAGAACGGAGCGTCGACGAAGGTCTCGTAGTTGATGGTGACACCGTTGGAGAGGACGCTGCGACGGCCGGCGGTCTGGTTGGTTTCGTCGAAGGTGCCGGGCATGATGTTGCCGGCGAAGTAGGCGCGCTGCATGCCGCCGGCGAGATTCTCGTGATTCATTGTCAGCGCGTAGTAGTGACGGGTGGCGGCGCCGGGCTTGTAGTAGTTGTTGACGAAGTTGAGCTCCATCGTGCCGCCGTCGGTGGTGCGGCCGCGCCAGTTGTAGACAACGTTGTTGGTGATATCGAGGCGGCCGGCGAAGTTGCCGGAACCGTCGAGGCCGCCGCCGAGGGACCAGTTGCGGCCTTCGTTGTGCGCGAGGAGATTGTGGTGGAAGGAGCCGATGTCGCCGCCGATGGTGGCCGCGTAACCGTGCGCGGTACCGGGACCGTAGTTTTGGTGGCCGGCGATGTTGAGTGCCTCGGAGATGAAGGTTTTTTGGAGGGTGATATTTCTCCGCGGTGCGGGAACTGAACACTTCGTCGATGGCCCAGCTGAGCGAGCAATGATCCATGATGCTGAAGTCGCAGCCGGCGAGACCGCCGCCGTCGAGGGTGACACCGGCGATGTTGCCGGGGCGGTTGCGGATGTAGCGGACGATGGCGTCGCGCGCGCCGCTGAGGCCGAGCGCCCAGCCGCGGAAGGTCACGCCTTTGCCTGGCGCAGTCTGGCCGGCGATGGTGACGTTCGGATGGGTGAGCGTGAGGCGCGAGTAAAGCGTGATGAGGCCGGAGACGTCGAAGACGATGGTGCGGGGGCCGGTTTCTTGTTCGACGGCGTAGCGGATAGTGCCGGGAATGGGAGTTTCGTTAGAACGGTAATCGGCCAGCGAGGTGACTTTCACGACGCGGCCAGCGCGACCGCCGATGGCGAAGCGACCATAGCCCTCGGCGCCGGGGAAGGCGAGGTGGCGCGGGCGGAACTGCCAGACGGTGCCCTTGGCGATGTTTCCATTGGTGCCGACTTCGTCGATACGCCAGTAGTAGAGATGGTGGTTGCTCAGACCGGAGAGCGGGAAGGCGCGTGTGGCCTGGTTGCCTTTGAATTCGGGTGAGGCGTGCGTGGCGTTTTTGACGGCGAGTTTGTCGGTGCCGAAATAAACATCGTGTGAGGCGATACCGCCGCTGAGAGCGTCGTTCCACGTGAGGATGAGACCGTTGTCATCGTTGGCGTGTTCGTCGAAGTCGGCCGGGTAAGGCGTGTTCGCGATGCGGGCGAAATTGGGCGTGTCGATTTCGAAGCCGTTGATGAAGGGCGCGCGACGGAGTAAAACGGTTGGCGGCAGAGTGACGACCGGGCTGACTTTGGCGCTGAAGAGAATAGTGACGACTTCGCTCGGGCCGCTGACCGAGAACTCGATGTAGGCGGTGGCGGAGGCGAGATTGGTGGCGGCGCGGATGGTCTGCTGGAGGTTGTCGACGACCAGGGTGCCGTTGACGAAGATGTCGATAGGGCCGAAGAAGTTCGTGGCGGGGTTGTCGACGGCGTTGTGGTAAGTGAGCAGCGTGTGTTCGCCGGCGGAGAGGCCGGAAATTTTCATCTCGAGTTCGCCGCCTGCGACGGTGTTGACGGGACCGGCACCGATGCCGTCACCCGCGAGTTTGCTTGTGCCGTTTTGAACGCCGACCTGGAACCAGTTGGCGATGATGCCGGTGCCGCCGCGGGCGATGGAGGTGGGCGTGGCGGCGAAGGAGACGGTGACGGCTTCACCGGTGGAGGTGGTGAAATTTTGAGTGACCGGAGCGGTGCCGGTCGAGGTGGTGCCGGGATTGCCGAGCGGCTGGATGGTGCTCCACATCGTGTAACCGGGCTCGGTGTTAACGGGCTGATTGCGGGAGACGTTGTTGATGTCGACTTTGAGTTCGCCGGCGCGAGCGAGTGTGGTGCTCGCGAAGAGACATGCGCTCAGAATGAAACGTGACGTGAGTGGGGGCATAGGGGAATGGGAACAGACGGCGTGATGCTACCGCCGGTACGTGGTGCGATGAGGTGTCCCGAAAAAACGGCAGCGCAAGCGCGTCGCTGTGCACGTTGTTGCCCGCTTATTTCATTCCTCTGAAAATGAAACGCCGTGTCCCGTGAATTCGGGACACGGCGTCGACGGGCGAGTGGCTGCTTTTAACGACGCGCGAAAAGGCGGCGTGCAGCAACGAGGAGGGACAGTGCACCGAAGAACCAAAGCGACAGAGCGCCGCCGCCTCCGCCACCGGAGGCGGGTGCTGGCGTAGTTCCGCCACCGCCGCCGGTCGCTGCGTTCACGGTAACGGTGAAGGGTGCGCTCACGAGCGTGGTGCCATTGGAGTCGAGCGTGATCGCGACGGTGTAAGCGCCGCCGTGAGAGGTCTGGGCGTTGGTGACCGAATACGACGTGGAGGTGGCGCCGGATATCGGAACATTGTTGAGGCGCCACTGGTACGTGGTCGTGCTGCTGATGGTGCTGCCACCGTTGAGCGTGAAGATCCGCCCGCCGTAACTGCTCCGGACGGACCGGCGATCGATGCGCTGGTGGTGGCGGGTTCGGTGGAGGCGGCGCCGGTCGTATTGCCCGCGTATTGGTCGAGCGTTGCGGCCAGGTCGGCGTTTTTGCTGGTCGTGTACGCGTAGGCCGGCACGAAGACGGTATCGGTGCCGGAGTCGGCCGCCGTACCGGTGGTGCTGGTGTAGGTGTTGTCCAAAACGCGGATGAGACCGCCGGAGGATTTGGTGAGCGGTGTTACGATGTTTTGGTAGACGTTGCGCTCGCTCAGGAACTGGGCGTTGGCGAGGACCGACGTGGCGGCGGTGTTGGGCGTACCCGCGGCGGGCTTGAAATAATCGCTGTATTGATGGACCTGGCCGTAGGTCGTCACGGGCATGCGCTGGTCGACGAGGTCGGACCACCAGTTGTGGTGCAGCGTGACGCGGAGAGGCTTGGTTTCGCCAGTGTCGGCTCCGATCTGCAGACCGCGACGAGGTGTGATCGACGACGAGCTGAAGTAGAACTCGTTCCACGCGAGAGTGACGTTGTCGGCACCGGTGGTGACCGTGACGAGGTGATCGACGGCGTCGAAGAACGTGCAGTGGGTGATGAAGACGTTGGAGGCGCCGGCGATCGCGAGTGGAGTGCCGCCGGACGGGTTGGAGATATGAAGCCCGCGGATGATGACATTGCTCACGTTCGCGCCGATGTTCAGCTGACCCACGATGGTAGCCGAGTTGTTGAGGCCCTGAATCGTCTTGTTGGACTTCACATTGATCGTCGACGGGCTGAGTCCGGTCAGGCTGATCGAACCGCCGATGGTAATGACGGCGGCAGAGGAGGATTCGGCCTGGGCTTTGAGCTCGGAGGCGGTTGTGACGAGGACGGGTGTGGCGCTGCCTCCGCCAGTGGCGGCGGCGGCATAGCCGTTCGGTGCTGGTGCGGTGAAGGCGGGAGGAGTGAGCGTAAGGGCGACGGCGTTACTGGTGGCCGAGCCGCCGGAGTTAGTGACGACGACGCGGTATTGACCGATGTGGCTGATCTGTGTGGTTGCGATCGTATAGGTGGCGGCTGTGGCACCGGCGATGTTTACAGTGTCTTTCTGCCACTGATACGTGAGCGTTGCGGTGCCGGAGGCGGTGACGCTGAAGGTCGCGGATGCGCCGATGGTCACCGTTTGTGCGGCTGGCTGTGTTGTGATCGTGGGAGCGACGATCGCGGCATTCACGGTGAGTGTTGCGGCGTTACTGGTGGCTGTGCCGGCACTGTTGGTGACGTCGACGGTGTAGCTGCCGCTGTCGGAAGTCTGGGGGCTGGCGATCGTGTACGTGGCGCTGGCGGCTCCGGTGATCGCGAGGCCGGCTTTCTTCCATTGGTACGTGAATGGCGCGGTGCCGCTGGCGGCGACGGTTAGCGAGACGGAAGTACCGGCGGTGACAGTCTGGCTGACGGGTTGGGTCGTGATCGTGGGAGCGACAACGGCAGGCGCAGCGTTGACCGTGAGCGTGGCGGCGTTGCTGGTGACGGTGCCTGCGCTGTTGGTGACATCGATAGTGTAGCTGCCGCTATCGGTCGTTTGTGCATTGGCGATGGTGAGCGTGGCGGTCGTGGCGCCAGTGACGGCGGTGCCGGCCTTTTTCCACTGATACGAGGTGGCCCCCGTGGCGGTGACAGTGAGTGTCGCGGTGGCGCCGGCGGTGATTGTCTGCGCTGCGGGTTGGGTCGTGATGACCGGTAGCGCCTCAGTCGCGAGGACCTGAATGTTGACCGTGCCGGTCAGACTGCTGCTGGCGGAATCGGTGACGGCGTAGGTGAACGAGGCGAGGCCGGTGAAGTTGGCCGTCGGGGTGAAGGTCGCGGTCTTGCCGTCGCCAGCGAGTGTGACGGTGCCGTTTTGCGGAGCGGACACGACGCGGACCGGGCTGGCGGTGTAGCCACGGGTGAGCGCGCTGATGTCGATCTGGACGGAACCGTTTTTGGCGACCTGTGTGTGCGGCGTAGCGAGCCAGTTCAGGTAGTCGTCGAGATTGGTGTAGTTGTTGTTGTCGGGATCGGCGTTGGATTCGGAGAAATCGCCGGCGGCGGAGTTCTTGTTGAAGCCCTTGATGGTCTCCCACCAGTCGGGCATGCCGTCGCCGTCGGAATCCCAACCGGCCGGGCGGGAGATTTCCGGATAGTTTTCCCAGCCGCCCATATCAGCGGTGGTGTCTGGCAGGCCTTTTTTGCCACTGACGCTGCCGGTGTAGGTGTAGGTGCCGTTGAGGGTTTCGTTGATGATGCGAAGGTCGCGATCATCGATTTGCGGCTGGTTGCAACCCACGTCGGAAAGCACCTGCTTGTACGCGTCGGAAGCGCTGTGAATCGTTGCGTACGAAGGGAAGAATGGGGCGTTGACGAGGGCGCTATACGGTGGAGTGGAGTTTTGCGGAAGCGTGCCGCCGCTCTCGGTGCCAATGCTGAGAAGCGCGTTCTGATCGGTCACTGTGGTGGCGCCATTCTGGAGGACATTGCCGACCATGTAGTACTGCTGGGTTCCGGGGAAACCGCCGTAGTCGGGGTTGAGGAGCGTGGTAATTCCGTTGGCGGGGCCGCGCTTGTAGTAGTTGTTGACGAAGTTGACCTCGTGAGCGCCACCGTCGGTGGTGCGGCCGCCCCAGTTGTAGACAACGTTGTTAAAGATATCGAGACGGCCGGCGTAGTAGCCATTGCCGTCGAGGCCGCCGGCCATGGACCAGTTGCGGCCCTCGTTGTGGGCGAGGAGATTGTGGTGAAGCGACGCGATATCACCGCCGACAGAGGCCGCGTAACCGTGCGCCGTGCCTGCCGGATAGTTCTGGTGACCGGCCACGTTGAGCGCCTCGGAAAGGGAGCAGCGCTGGAAGGTCAGATTTTTTCCAGAGCGAGTGCTCAGACCTTCGTCGATACCCCAGCCGATGGAGCAATGGTCCATGATGACGTAGTTGCTGCCGGAAATGCCGGTGGCGTTTTGCGTTTCGCCGCTTTCCTTGCCCACCAGGACACGGATGTAGCGGACTACAACGTCGCTCGCTCCGCTCAAGCCGAAGAGCTGCCGTTTGATGGTAATGCCTTTGCCGGGAGCGGTCTGGCCGGCGATGGTGATGTAGCGCTGGGTGGAGCCGATGACGATGTCGTCCTGGAGGGTGATCAGGCCGGAGATGTCGAAGACGATGGTGCGCGGGCCGGTTTCCTGCTCCACGGCGTAGCGGAAGGTACCGGGAATCGGCGACTGGCTGGAACTGTAGTCGGCGAGCGAGGTGACGTGGACGACCTTGCCGCCGCGGCCACCGCGGGCGTAACGGCCGTAGCCCTCGGCGCCCGGGAACGCGAGCTGCCGGGGACGGAACATCCAGACGGTTCCCTTGGTGGTGCCGGAGGCATCGACTTCGTCGATACGCCAGTAGTAGGTGAGATAGCCGCTGATGCCGGTGGCGGTGTAACTGAGGGCGGTTTGGTTGCCTTTGAATTCGGGGGACGTGCGTGTCGCTGTGGTGACCGCGGACTGGCTGGTACCGAAGTAGACGTCGCGAGAAAGCGAGGCGCCCGAGGCGGCGGCGGTCCAAGTCAAAGTGATGGAGCTGGAGTCGGCGTCGACGTGTTCGTCACCGTCGACTGGCGCGGGGTTTTGAGCGATCTTGGTTGCGTTGGAGGTGTTGAGCTCGAAGCCGTTGATCACGACGTTTTTCGTTGTCGCGCTCGAGGTGGTGTCGGCGGCGAAGAGCACGGTGGTAACGTCGGAGGGACCGGTGACGGTGAAGGTCACGTACGAGGTGGGCGTCGCGACATCGGTGGCACGGATCGAGGGGGTGACGGATGTGACGTAGCTGCCGTTAACGGAGACCTTGATGGGCGCCATCGAGACGAGCGCGACCGGTGAGTCGCCGGCGTTGTGATACGTGAGGAGAGAGTGGGTGCCTTGGGAGAGGCCGGTGAGCGTCATCTGGATCTCGCCGCCGGCGTTGGCCACGGCGGGAGCGACGGTGATGCCGTCGCTGGCGAGTTTCTGTCCTTCGGTCGTGGTGCCGGTGGCGTAGTAGGTGTAGGTGAGGCCGGTGCCGCCAGCTGTTTGGGATGCGGCTGATTGGGCCAGTGCGATGGTGACGGTGCCGCCGGTAGAGTTGGGTAAGGAGGTGGTGAAGGTCTGGGTGATCGGAGTAGTGCCGGCGGCGGTGGTGCCGGCGTTGGGATCCGTTGTCCATTGCACGTAACCGGTGGCCGTGGTGCCCGTGCTGTTTTTGCCCTCGCGATTGATGTCGACCTTGAGCGTGCCGGTGGGAAGGGATGCCCCGATGGTGAGGGTGGCGGCGTTGCTGGTGGCGGTACCGGCGGAGTTGGTGACGGTAACGGTGTAGCTGCCGGCGTCACCTGCGGTGATGCTGGCGATGTTATATGACGCGCTAGTGGCACCGGAGATATCGGCGCCGTCTTTTTTCCATTGGAACGTGAAAGGCGCTGTGCCGGAGGCGGCGACGGTGAAGGTGGCGCTGTTTCCCGCGGCCAACGTCAGACTGGACGGCTGTGTGGTGATTGCTGGTGCGGTGACGGCTGGCGCGCTGTTAACCGTGAGTGTGACAGCGTTGCTGGTGACCGAGCTGACGGAGTTGGTGACGATGACGCGGTAGGATCCGGCATCTCCGGAGGCTGCGCTGGCGAAGCTGAGCGTGGCGGACGTGGCGCCCGAGACATTGGTGAACGTTCCGCTGATGTCCTTTTGCCATTGATACGAGAGTGGCGCGGTGCCGGAGGCGACGACGGTCAGCGACGCGGGAGAGCCGGCGGTGACGGTGGCGCCGGAGGGCTGCGTGGTGATGGCTGGAGCGACTGCGGCGGCGTTGACGGTGACGGTTGCGGCATTGCTGGTGACGGAGCCTGCGGCGTTTGTGACGACGACGGTGTAGCTGCCTGAGTCAGTGGTGGCGGAAGGATTGATCGTGTAAGTCGCCGAGGTGGCGCCGGAGATGTTGTTGGTGTCCTTTTTCCACTGGTAGCTGGTGGCACCCGTCGCGGTGACGGAGAGCGAGACGGAGGCGGGGGCGGTCACGGTCTGACCGGCGGGATGGGCGGTGATTGTCGGGAGCGTCGGGCCGCCGACGGTGCTGGAGGTGACGGTGATGGAATTGATGTCGATTGTCGTGGCCGAGGTGTTGGCGGTGGCGCGCCAGCCGAGGGCGAGGCTGTCGAATGATGATGTCAGGAAATTGGCCGCCGATGCGGAAGCGGTCTGCGAGTAGATGGCCGTGCCGGTCGCGGTGGCGCCGGAGTAGAGTGCGCTTTCGATCTGGTAGGTGCTGGCGGCGCTCAACGTGAGCTTGAGTGTCAGCGTGTATTGATTTCCTGCGGTGAGTGCCACGGTCGAACCAGACTGGGTGCCGACGGTAACGCTGTTCGCATAGCTCTGGCTGCTGCTGCCGTTCGTGACGAGGTCCTGGTTGTTTGCCGTGGTGATCGACTGGGCCGGGCGGGTGGCGATCACGTGACTGCCGCCGGAGTAGGCGATGCGGGCGTTGTAGCCCAGCCATCCCTGTGCGCCACCAGTGGTGGCTGTGGTGCTGCTGGTGGCGGTGCCGTTCAAGCCGGCGGCGAGGGGGGCTACTCCGCCGGAGTTATAGAGCCCAAAGCCGAGGGTTCCGGCCTGGGTAAGCAGTCCGGACGTGTTGGTGAACGTGACGGTCAGCTGGATGTTGTCGCCGGTGTTGGTGAGCGCGACGGGTGTTGCGGAGAAAAGGGATTCCACCTCGATGTGTCCGGACGTGGTGGCGGCGATGCCGAACTTCAAACTGTTGGTCCCGATGCTGGGAGCCGGACTCCACGCCTTGGAGGAGAATAGCTGGTAGGAAGTCGCACTCGCGGATGGAGCCGAGGGAGACGCGGAATTCACGGTGCTCGTGCCGAATGTGTCTTCGAAGACAGTGCCGGCGTGGCTGGAAACCAAGGTGGCGGTGAGCGTGGAGAAGGCGAGTGCGAGACGGCGAAGGAACGAGGTCATGGGGAGGGACGAACGGCGCGCAAGTCACGGAGCGCCGAGGCAGGGGAAGCGGGACGGCTTGGTTGAGGTGGAAACTAACGAAGCGAGGCGGAAAGAAGGGGGAATGGCAGGGAGGCGCCGCGAGGTTAATTTTGCGCGCTTCGTTGACGCCGAGGAGCTGAGAGCGGAGGTAGTCAACGGTGCGCCAATGTTTGCGCGCGTTTTGTTTTGGAATTGGTGCGGGGGAACGACAAGACAGCCGGACTTGGGTATTCACCCCATCCCTGTTTCGCGTTCTCGTTACATCCTCGCACTCACATGAGTCTTTTCATCGGCATTGATTCCGGAACCCAGAGCACCAAGGCGGTTGTCCTCGACCTCGAGACTCGCCAGGTCGTCGCGGAGGCGCGCGCTTCGCACAAATTGATCGAAGGACTGCCGGTGGGGCACATGGAGCAGCATCCTCAAGATTGGACGGCCGCGATGGATGCGGTGATTCTGGAAGTTGCCGCGAAGATCGATCGATCGCGTGTCAAGGGAATCGGCGTGTCGGGGCAGCAGCACGGGTTCGTGCCGCTCGATGCCAAGGGCAGAAGTGATCCGCCCGGCGAAGCTCTGGTGCGACACGAGCACGACGAAGGAATGCGCGCTGCTCACGAAGAAGACTCGGCGGTGACAAGGCGGCGTTGAAGAAGGCGGGGTTGCTATTCCTGCCTGGGTTTACGGCGCCGAAAATTCTCTGGCTGAAGCGCAATGAGCCGCACAATTACAAGCGGCTGCGTCATGTGCTGCTGCCGCACGATTATCTGAATTTCCATCTGACCGGAAATTACTTCATGGAGCACGGCGATGCGTCGGGCACGGCGCTGATGGACGTGCGCAAGCGGGTGTGGTCGAAGGACGCGGTTAACGCGATCGACAAAAACCTCGCCGACTGGCTGCCGGAGATTTCGGAGTCGCATCGAAGCGGCGGGGACGTTGCGGCCGGAGATTGCGGCGAAGTATGGGTTTTCCGACGGACGTCGTCGTAAGCGCTGGCGGCGGCGACAACATGATGGGCGCGATCGGCACGGGCAACGTGTCGCCAGGCGTGGTCACGGCGAGCTTCGGCACGAGCGGGACGATTTATGCGTATGCGAACAAGCCGGTGGTCGATCCGACGGGGGAGATCGCGGCGTTCTGTTCGTCGTCTGGCGGGTGGCTGCCGCTGCTGTGCACGATGAATGTCACGACGGTGACCGAGCAGGTGCGTGCGCTTTTCGGCCACGATCATGCGGCGCTGACGGCGGCGGTTTCCTCGGCGCCGGTGGGCGCGGGCGGGTTGGTGCTGCTGCCGTATCTTGCAGGCGAGCGGACGCCCGAATGTGCCGGACGGCTCGGGCGTGTTGCTTGGGTTGAACGGAAAGACCTTTTCGGCCGGACATATCGCGCGCGCGTCGATGGAAGGCGTGACGATGGGCATGAATTACGGACTGCAGCGGCTCGCGGCGCTGGGTGTGAAGGCGAAGGAGATTCGCGTCACGGGCGGCGGTGCGAAGTCGGGCGTGTGGCGCCAGATCATGGCGGATATTTTTGGCGTGCCGGTGGTCGGCATGGTCGAGGATGAAGGCGCCGCAGTCGGAGGTGCGCTGCAGGCGGCGTGGTGCGTGGCTCTGCGTGAAGGAAAGAAGAAGGCGAAGCTCATCGGACTTCACCGAAGGCGTGGTCGCGGTTGATGAGGAGACGCGTTGCCTGCCGTCGAAGGCGAATGTGGCGTGTTACCGCGAACTGCAGAAAGTGCAGGACAAGCTGAGCCTCGCGTTGCGCGATGTATTTCCGGCGCAGCGAAAGCTGGCGTGAGAGATCGGAACGGACGACACGGAGGTCGTCCCTCCAGGGAAGAGAGGGCGGTGTGGATGGAGTTGCGCGAATGGCATCCATGGCCGCGTCTTAAATGACGCGGCTACGACGCAGAGCGCGCTTGCGCCGAAGGCGGACTGGCGCGCTCATGGAGGCATATGAGTTCAGATCTTCAGGCCCGGATCGAAGCGGGCAAAGCTGCCGTATTGGCGCAGACCGAGTTGATGCACGCGCAGTTTGGCCGTGCGCAGAGCAACTGGAAGTATGACGGCACACGCGTGACGGCAGTGGATGTGGCGATTTCGGAGAATATCGTACGGCTGCTTGGAGAAAAACTCCCCGGCGATCAGGTCTTCAGCGAAGAACTGGCGGAGACGGATGAACCGATTCCGGTGACATCGCGGTTTTTCTGGGTGCTCGATCCGATCGACGGAACGAATAACTACGCGATGGGTATCGCGCATTGTGCGATTTCACTGGGACTTTTTGAAAATGGCCGTCCGGTTTACGGGCTCGTCTATGATATGAGCCGGCGCACGTTGATTCACGGCGGGCCTGGTTTTGGTCTGTGGGATGGTGAGAAGCCGGCTCGTGTGAAAGAGAACGCGCCAAATTCGCAGAGCATGCTGGGATTTCACAGTCCGTTTGACCGGAAGTACGCGCATCATGCATCGGCACTGGTGGAAAATTTCAAAATCCGCGGACTCGGCAGCAGCACACTGCATCTCGCGTATGTCGCGGTTGGGATTCTCGATGCGACTTTGGATCACAATGTGAAGATTTGGGACATCGCTGCGGCGGTGCCGCTGTGCCTTGCGGGCGGCGGTGAAGTACAGTTTTTGAACGGCGAGCAGTTTCCGATGACGCAGTTCAACCTGAAGATGGGCCGCATCCAGTATGTGGCGGGGAATGCTGCGATGTGTGCGAAACTGCGCGGCCTCATTGGGTCGTGAGTTAGGCCTGCGCTTTGCGCGGGAAATTTCAAAGGCCAGAATTTTAAACGCCAAAGAAAAGGGGCGGAAATACTCAAAGCGGCGGCGACAGAGTGCCGCCCTCCCGTGAGATGGCTAAAAAAAATCCCAAGCGGTGGAGACCGGCTTGGGATTTTTTGGAATTTGGAGATTTAGCGTCTGTGATTTGAGCCAAACGAAGCGCGCTCGGAGTGCGCGCTCCACCTTGGTCGAATCAAACTTGGTACTCTTTGAGCGGGACCGGATCGATGACCGTGGTCTGCGGGAGTTTGATCGCGAGCTGTTGTTTGAACCAGTCGCGGGCGGCTTGTTCGCCGTGGGTGAGGACGATGCTGCGAGGAGTCGCCTGGACGGCGAACTCGAGGAGTTCTTCACGATCGGCGTGACCGGAGAGTTCAAACTTTTCCACGCGGGCTTTGATCTTCGCTTTGACGTTGGCGGTCTTGAAGAGGAACTGGTCGCCGGGCTTCGCCGCGAGGAGTTCACCGCCGGGAGTTTCCGGATCACAGTAGCCGACGAAGCCGATGGTGTTACGCGCATGGCCGACGAGGCCGGAGGCGAGCGTGTAGGAAGGCGTGCGCTCCACGAGCATGCCGGAGCTGATGATGTAGATCGCGTTTTGCTGCGGATCTTCGCCGGGGTTAAGTTTGCGTGGGGCGGGTTTGATTTTGAGGTCTTTGACGACGCTCTTGGAAAAGTTCACGTGCTTGGTCTTACGCGCGATCTCGTCGAGGTAGTCGGCGAGATCCATGCCGAGACCGGCGGCGAAGATGGGGCAGTCGACGAGTTTTCCAAACTTCCGGGCGTCGGCCAGGATCGAGAGGATTTCCTGCTGACGGCCGAGGGCGAAAACGGGCATCAGGAAAGAGCCGCCGCGGTTGATAGTGTCGTTGATGCTCGTGATGAGGCGGGCGACTTCCTCGACGCGGGATTTGCCGACGGGGCGCTCGGTGTTGCCGCGCGTCGTCTCGATAATCATCGTGTCGAAGTGGCCGGCGGGGAATTTCGCGCCGGGGAGCGTGCGCTGGTTCTCGAAGAGGACGTCGCCGGTGATGAAGATCTGGCGCTTCTTGTGGTGGATCTCGACGGCGGCAGCCCCGGCGACGTGGCCGGCGGGGTGGAAGATGAATGTGATCTCGTCCTTTTTGCCGCGGAAGCGTTTAGCCTGGCCGTAGTTGAGGCCGGTGAGGCGCTTTGAAAGACGGTCGATCTCGTCGTGGGTGAAAAGAACGGCGGTTTCGGCGCCTTTTTCCGCCTCTTCCTTCTGGCGGATCATGACGCTCGCCGAGTTGTGCATCATGCGCTCGATCAGCATGCGGCTGGAGGTGGTCATGATGACCGGCGCGTCTTTGTGTTCGCGCATCAAGACAGGCAGGCTGCCAATATGGTCCAAGTGGCAGTGCGTGATGATGATAAGGTCGATGTGCTTGCCCCGGATAGGGGAAAAATCGGGAGTGGCGGTGCGGCCGGTCTGCTTTGGGTTCAGGCCGCTATCAATGACGATATTCAGGTCACCGATTTGCAGGAATTGGCTGTTGGCGCCGATCCCGCCGTCACGGTTCAAATCAATTAACTTCATGTATAAAGGGTCAGTGAATACGCCGCGGGGGTCGACCGGCAAGCGTTGATTCTACCGAGAGGGGACCTGCGGGCGTTTAATATTATCAACGCCGGGGGGGAAATCTGGAGGGGCTGACCGTGAATTAAGAGAAGCGGCGCGCACTCAGGCCACGGGCACGCGCATGTCGAACGGCGAGAGCATGACGTGGATCTTATTTCCATGCTCGTCTATGCCGTGGAAACAACCAGCGGCGCGGGCATCCACGCCGGTGACATGATAACTATTATAGGAAAAGTGTTCGCCGGGCGGGAGACGCGGCGTTTCGCCGACGATTTTGTCACCTTCGACGACGAGGTGCGTGCCGTCGGAATGGTGGATCACCCATTTGCGACCGAGCAGCGTGATGGTGCGATCGGAGGCGTTTTCGATCGTGATGAAGTACACGAACGCGTGCGGCTTGTCCTCGGGCAGGCTCATGCCGCCGTGATGATAAACGAGTTTATCAAGACGGGCGGTGAGGCCGGGTAATGCGACGGAAGCGGACACGGGCGGATTGCTTTGCACACGGGAACAAACGCACGCAAGGGCGCTTTGCAAACGGGCGGGAATCGAAGGGCCTGAAGCTTCGAGGGGATCGATCGCGGTGGTGTTTGCGGTTATAAGCGGTGTGAGCGCTTCGCACTGTGACTGGTGATACGCGCGGCGGGCCGAGGCTTTCGGTTTGCGGCGAACGCACGCCGGGCAAACGTGAGCCCGAATGTTTTTCAGCGATTATCTCGGTGTGCTCGTGCTGGGTCTGCTCGGCAGCGGACATTGCATTGGCATGTGCGGGGCGTTCGCGATCGCGGCTTCGTCGGGATCTAAAGGAGCGGGCGGCGTGGTGCTGCGGCAGGTAAGCTATCAGGCGGGGAAGGCGACGTCGTATGTGTTTCTTGGCGTGCTGTTGCTGCTGGCCGGGCAGTGGGTCGAAGCGCGGACTTCGCTTGAGCATTTTCAAACCGTGCTCGGGTTTATCGCCGGCTCCGTCATGATCATCGCCGGACTCGCCTATGTGTTTGAACTCCGGTTGCCGCCGATGGTGGCGCGATGGTGGCAGGGAAGTGCGGTGTGCGGTGCACTCGGTGGGCTGTGGCGCTCGCCCTCGCTCTTCAAGAGCCTGCTGATCGGGTGGGTGAATGGATTTCTGCCCTGCGGACTTTCGTTGATGGCGCTGCTCTATCTGGTGAGTTTCAACTCGGCGCAAGGTGTGGTGATTGGTGCGTATGTGTTCGGGCTGGCGACATTGCCGGGTTTGCTGGCGGTGGCGTTGCTAGGGCAAAAAATCAGCCTGCTGCATCGACGCTGGCTGGTGCGCGCGGGCGGTGTGGCGCTGGTGATTTTTGGAGTACTCACCTTGGTGCGGGGGCAACCGGCGGTGCATCACTGGATGCATGAACATCTGATGTGGGGAGATGCGGCTGGCACCCACGCCGGGCACGAGGGACATGCAGAGCATGGGGGGCACACGCACTGATTCGCGGTTACCAAACCAAAACGCTTGCCAGTGATTTTTGCGGGCCGCACAAACGCCGCTTACGTCTATGGAAAAGCTCGCCCTCCTCTCTGTGAGTGACAAACGCGGCCTCGTCGAATTCGCGACGGCCCTCGTCCAAAAGCACGGCTTCCGCCTCCTCTCGACCGGTGGCACCGCCAAGCTCCTCGCCGAAAAAGGCCTGCCCGTCACCGAGGTGAGCCAGCACACCGGTTTCCCCGAGATGATGGAGGGGCGCGTGAAGACGCTTCATCCGAAAATCCACGGCGGCCTGCTCTGCCGTCGCGACAAGGCCGAGCACATGGAGGCCGCGAAGAAGCACGGCATCGGCATGATCGATCTCGTGGTGGTGAATCTTTATCCCTTCGAGGAAACCGTCGCGAAGCCCAACGTGCACTTCGAAGACGCGATCGAGAACATCGACATCGGCGGCCCCTCGATGCTGCGCAGCGCGGCGAAGAATTTTGAAAGCGTTTCCGTCGTCTGCGATCCGGCCGACTACAACGCGGTGCTCGCAGCGATGGACAATCCGTCCGAGCTCGCGGCGCTCCGCCGCAAACTCGCGCTGAAGGTTTTCCAGCGTACCGCCAGCTACGACGCAGCGATTTCGAAGTATCTCGAGTCGCAGGCCGAGGAGCCGAACTTGGAGGCGCTTTCCGGTCTGCCGGAAAAATTCTCGATCACGCTCAAGAAGGCGCAGGCGCTGCGTTACGGCGAAAATCCGCATCAGCAGGCGGCACTCTACGGCACCTTCCACGATCACTATCAGCAGCTCCAGGGAAAGGAGCTCAGCTATAACAACATCCTGGATATCACCTCGGCAACTTACTTGATCGGCGAATTCGAGCGTCCGACGGTTGCGATCCTCAAGCACACCAACCCATGTGGTGCGGCGAGTGCCGACACGCTGATTGATGCGTGGCACAAGGCCTATGCGACGGACAAGCAGGCGCCGTTTGGCGGCATCATCGTCGTGAATCGTACGCTCGAGGCCGACGTGGCTGAGCAGATCAAAGACATTTTCACCGAGGTGATCATCGCACCACGTTTCAGTGACGAGTCGCTGGCGATTTTTGCGAAGAAGAAAAACCTGCGCCTGATGATCGCGAAGGAAGGTCTCGGTGCCGACTCGCTCCAGGATGTGCGCTCGGTCGTCGGCGGTTTGCTCGTGCAGGATCGCAACAAAGTCCTCGGTAATCAGCGCGACTTCAAAGTCGTCACGAAGCGCCAGCCCACCGCGGAAGAGTGGGCGAGCATGATGTTCGGCTGGCGCGTCTGCAAACACGTGAAGTCGAACGCGATTGTTTACTGCCGCGGCGAACAGACGCTCGGCGTCGGCGCCGGCCAGATGGCGCGCGTGGACAGCTCGCGCATCGCGGTCTGGAAAGCCGGTGAGGCGAAGCTCGATCTCAAGGGCTCAGTCGTCGTGAGCGAAGCGCTGTTCCCGTTTGCCGACGGTTTGATTGCGGCGGCGGACGCAGGTGCGACCTCTGCGATTCAGCCAGGCGGCTCTGTGCGTGACGAAGAAGTCATCAAGGCTGCCGACGAGCGCGGCATGGCGATGGTCTTCACCGGCCTGCGCCACTTTAAGCACTAAGCCCAGCCACGCGTGCGGCTGGAAATCGCAAACGCCAAAATTTCAGAATCCAAAGAAATCCCAGTTCGCGAAAGCGGCTGGGATTTTTGCGTTTCTTTGGCGTTTGGAGTTTTGGCCTTCGGGGTTTCTCCACTGGTGTTTTCCCTGATTCGAGTCCTCACCGAGAACCGCTGGCTTGCGTGCGAGTCTGTGCGAGCCAGCTTTTAACCTCATGAATATCCGCGTCGCTTCCGCGTTTCTTCTCGTTCTCGGGCTTGCTGGTTGTGCTGTCGTTCCCGAAACGGGGCGCAAGCAACTGATGCTGGTTTCACCGAGTCAGGAGGCGCAGATGGGCCTGGCGTCGTTCGATCAGATCAGAGAAAGACGAAAAAATTTCCACGGATCCGAAGGCCAACGCACAGGTAAAACGAGTCGGTGAGCGCATTGCGAAATCGGTTGGCCGTGAGCTGCCAAATGCGCAGTGGGAGTTCGTCGTTTTCCAATCAGATCAGGTGAACGCGTTCGCACTGCCGGGAGGAAAAGTCGGTGTGTACACGGGCTTGCTCAAGCTGGTGTCGAGCGACGATGAACTCGCGTGTGTGATGGGGCACGAGATTGCGCACGTCACCTCGCGGCACGGTGCTGAGCGAACATCGCAAAACTACGCGATCGCTGGAATTGCGACCATTGCCGAAGTCGGGATGGAAGCGAAGAACGTCGATCCTGAGAAGCGTGCGATGCTGCTGGGTGCTTATGGGCTCGGCGCGACGGTGGGATACGCGTTGCCGTTTTCGAGACTGCATGAGAGCGAGGCCGATGCGGTCGGTCTGCGTTTCGCCGCAGGTGCCGGCTATGATCCGCGTGCGGCCGTTTCGTTCTGGCAGAAGATGGCCAAGTCCAGCGCGGGCTCCCAGAAACCGCCGGTCTGGCTTTCAACCCATCCGTCGGACGAACAGCGCATCGCCAATCTCCAGAAACTGGCACCGCAATACGTGCCGCTCTACGAGAACGCGAAGACGCAATACTGAGCGCGGGTTTATATCGGGAAAACTTTTTGCGGAAGTCGCTTTTCCAGCTAGCGCGGGCGGATGATTTTCGCCACGTTGCCCGGCCATGTTTGATCCGGTCGAAAAGCTCAAGGAATTCATCCGCCATCCCAGCGTCTCCGCCGATCCCGCGTTCAAGGCCGGCATGGCCGGTGCACGCGACTTCGTTGCGAATCTGCTGACCTCAATCGGTTTCAAGGTGGAAGTCGTCCACACGAAGCTTCACCCGGTCATCCTCGCTGAACGCCATGGGAAACCCGAGTGGCCGCACGTGATCATCTACGGTCATTACGACGTGCAGCCGGCCGATCCGCTCAACTTGTGGAAGAGTGCTGCGTTTGAACCAGAGATCCGCGGCAATCGCCTGTATGGTCGTGGCTCGGCGGACAACAAGGGGCCGTTGATGACTCACATCTCGGCGGTCGCGCGTTTGCTGGAGCGGCGTCCGGATCTCCCGCTCAACATCACCTTCATGATCGAAGGCGAGGAAGAGATGGGCAGCCCGAGTTTCCCGCTATTTCTCGAGCAATATCAGCACAAGCTGAAGAAGGCGGATTTCGTTTTTCTATCGGACACCGGCATCCCGCGCGAAGATCAGATCGTAATCACCTGCGGACTGCGCGGCCTGGTTCTGTTTGATGTCGTGGCTACAGGCGCCAAAAGTGATCTGCACTCGGGACTGCACGGCGGCGTATTGAGAAATCCGATCCAGGCGCTCGCCGAGTTGTGCGCGACGCTGCATACGCCGGACGGGCGTGTGAATGTCCCGGGCTTTTACGACGACGTGCTCGAGGTTCATCCGTGGGAGCGTGAGGAGCTCGCGAAACTCGGTCAGAGCGAAGAACAGTACCGCGAGTTTCTGGGAATACCGGCGTTCTACACGACGAAGGGCTACACGCCGTTCGAGGCGACGCGTTACCTGCCGACATTGGAGTTCAACGGCATCGGCGGTGGTTACCAAGGAGAGGGGACGAAGACCGTCATCCCAAGCAAAGCTTTCGTGAAGATCAGCTGCCGTCTCGTGCCGAATCAGAGCCCGGCCAAAATCCGTGAGCTGCTTTATCGCGCGGTTCGCGAGCGGATGCCGAAGGACGTGACTTTCGAAATCGTCGATCAGCACGAAGGCACACCCTACGTTGTGGTACCTCCGGGCCGGTCGAATACTCCAAAGGACCAACCGCCGGTGCTGGCGAATGCGTTTCGCGCGGCCGACGCAGCCATCGCCGAGGTTTTTGGCAAAGCGCCGCTTTATCTGCGTGAAGGTGGAAGCGTTCCGATCATTGCCGACATCAAACGCGTACTCGGACTCGATTCGGTATTAATGGGTCTTTTCCTGCCCGAAGATAATCTGCATGCGCCTAATGAGAGTTTTCATTTGGGTGTGATGGAGAAGGGGATGCGTGCTTCAGAGAAAATCCTCGAAGCCATAGCAGCCCACTAAAAACCGCGTTATTCTATGCAATAAACTCGTTGAATCTTTAGTACGTAGCCTAATTAACTAATTCACTCTTGAACCTCCCCCTCTGGTGGGACACGTTCTTCTCTTTTCCATGAGCTCAGCACCCGCGGCGTCCAAGCCACTTGTCCACAATGAAGGTCTCAAGACCGCGTCGAATTTTCTGCGCGGTACGATCGCACAGGAAGTCGCGGACACGTCCACGGGCGCCATCAGCGAGGACAACAGCCAGCTGACCAAATTCCATGGCCTGTATCTTCAGGACGATCGCGACCTGCGCCTCGCGCTGAAGAAAGCCGGCAAGGAAAAGGCTTTTTCGTTCATGCTCCGCGTGCGTCTCGCCGGCGGTCGCGCCACGCCCGCGCAGTGGCTCGCGCTCGACGCGCTTTCCGACACGACGTCGAATGGCCAGCTCCGCATTACCACGCGTCAGACTTTCCAGTATCACGCCGTTTTGAAGGGTAACTTGAAGGCCCTGATCCGCGGTCTCGATGCGGTGAAACTCGATTCCATCGCCGCGTGCGGCGACGTGAACCGCAATGTCATGGCGCCTCCGCTCCCTGAGCGTTCGCCGGCCCACGAAGAAATCTATCAGGCATCGAAGAGCTTTTCCGACTACTGCCTGCCGAAGACCCGCGCCTATCACGAAATCTGGATCAACGATGAACTCGTTTCCGGCGGCCAGCCCGACGTCGAGCCGATGTACGGCACGACCTACCTGCCGCGCAAATTCAAGACCGGCTTCGCGCTGCCGCCATCGAACGACATCGACATTTTCTCCCAGGACCTCGGCTTCATCGCCATCGTCGAGAACGGCAAAGTGGCTGGCTACAACGTCACCGTCGGTGGCGGCATGGGCACGAGTCATGGCAATGCCGCGACCTTCCCGCGTTTGGCGGACGTCATCGGTTTCATCACACCGGACAAGGTCAACGAAGTCGGCTCAAACGTAATCATGATCCAGCGCGATTTCGGTGATCGCACCGATCGCAAGCACGCGCGATTCAAGTACACCATCGAAGACCGCGGCGTCGCCTGGTTCATAGACGAACTTCAGAAGCGTCTTGGCTGGAAACTCGCTCCGGCGCGTCCGTTCGAGTTCAAGACCATCGAGGATCCGCATGGCTGGCATCGCACCGCGGGCGGTGAGTGGTTCTTCGGCCTGCACATCCTTTCCGGTCGTATCAAAGACATCCCCGGCTGGCCGATGCGCACCGCGCTTCGCGAAATCGCGCAGGTTCTCAAAGGTGATTTCCGTCTCACGCCTTCGCAGAACGTTTTGATCGCTGGCATCAGCGATGCGCAGAAGCCCCAGATCGAAACCATCCTTGCGAAGCACGGTCTTACGAAAGAAAACGAACGCTCGGGCCTCCGTCTCAATGCTCTTTCCTGCGTCGCGCTCCCGACCTGCGGTCTGGCTCTCGCCGAGAGCGAACGCGCACTTCCTGGCATCCTCGAAAAGATCGAGCCGCTCTTCGCCGAAGTCGGTCTGGCCAACCAGCCGGTGTCGATCCGTGTCACGGGTTGCCCGAACGGTTGCGCCCGTCCGTTCCTCGCGGAAATCGGTTTGGTCGGCAAGGCGCCGAACAAGTACGCCTTCTATCTCGGTGCGAAGTACGATGGCACCCGCCTCAACAAGCTCGTGCTGCCCTCCGTCACCGTCGATGACGCCGTCAACTTCCTGAAGCCCGTCATCAAGCGCTACGCTGCCGAGCGTCAGCCCGGCGAGTATTTCGGGGACTTCTGCAACCGCGTGGTTCTCCCGGAAATTGCCGCCCAGCCAGCAGCAGCCCCTGCCGCGGCTGCGCCAGCGGTCGCTTCCTGATTCCCAGTCTTTTAAAATCAACGCGCCCATCTCGTGAAAACGGGGTAGGGCGCGTTTTTGTTTTTTAGGATCAATAACTTCTGCCAATCGCAGGTTTCGTTCTGCAGTTCGTCCTCTGCACAGATTCTTCCGCTAAGCTTACGTCCATTCAAATGATAGAAGCGGCCGGCATTCGCTTCTTCCGCTTCTCGGACTCTATTAGCCGCATTTTTTAAGAGCAGACGGAGCGATAATCCCCGCAAAAAGGTACAAAGTAGGACTTGAAAATATAATTAGCCTCCTAACTGTAAGCCGCCTTACAGTTTCGTTTCCTTACCAATCATGCCGCTGCTACTGCTCAAAGATCTTCCGCGTTACGAGTGCCTGCTGGACGCGGCACAGACGTTTCCGGATCTCGATCCTTCGGCCTGCGAGGTCTTCCTCTATTTGTTACGCACCGGCGATGAAGCTTTCCGCATCACGGACGAAAATCTCTCGGCTCACCACATTTCCCAAGGCCGCTTCTCCGTCCTGATGTTGCTGTTGAATAAATCCGAAGGCTGCCCCCAGCCTCGTACTCCGGCGGAACTGGCCGAGCTTTGCGGAGTGACCCGTGCCACCATGACTGGCCTTATCGATACGTTGGAGCGCGACGGCCTTGTTACCCGCGAGCCCGATCCTGTCGATCGTCGCATGATGTCGGTCAAATTAACTCCGCGTGGCCACGAGCGCCT
This sequence comes from Nibricoccus sp., assembly GCA_049840895.1. Lineage (GTDB taxonomy): Bacteria > Verrucomicrobiota > Verrucomicrobiia > Opitutales > Opitutaceae > Nibricoccus. The sequence goes on from JASGJB010000002.1 coordinate 82,494, forward strand.
GGGTGAAGTCCTTCCGGGACATTTTCGCCGTATGGCCTCTTTGATGTCCGGGCTGAGCGAAGCCGAACGTAAGACACTGGTGTCGCTTCTGCTCAAAATTCTCGATCGCGCGTCGGCTATTGGTTCCCGGCCGCCGTTTGCGCCGACCGAACCTGCCGCTCCCGCCCCCTAAGCCAATTTCCCAGCATTTCCACAATCAGCATCACTAGAAAACCACTCCCATGATCAAGAAATTCGTAATCGCACTCTTCGGTTTCGCCGTGCTCGTGCTCGGTCTTGGCGCGGTCAAGACCGTGCAGATCAAAAAAGCAATGTCAGTATCGCACGTGCCGCCGCCGAGCTCTGTCACGACCTTCGAGGCAAAACCCGTCGAATGGCGCTCCTACATCAAAGCTATCGGTACGCTCGCTCCCGTTCAGGGTGTCACGATCAGCGCCGATGCCGATGGTCAGATTTTGAGGATCCCTGTTGAGAGCGGCAGTGCCGTGAAAGCCGGAGACATTCTCGTTGAGATCGATACTAGCGTGGAAAACGCGCAACTCGCCGCCTCCGAGGCCAAGGCCGGTCTCGCCAAGATCAGCCTCGATCGTGCACAGAGTCTTTTGGGCAACAACACCGTCGCCAAGTCCGAGTTCGACGTGGCCGACGCCACCTACAAACAGGCGATGGCTGAGGTCGCCTCCATCAAGGCCACCATCGACAAGAAACGCGTTCGCGCGCCGTTCGACGGCCGCGTCGGCATTCGCCAGGTCAATGTCGGCCAGTATGTTTCCCGCGGCAGTCCGCTGCTGCCTCTCCAGAAGCTCGATCCCATTTACGCCAACTTCAGTGTGCCCCAGCGCCAGCTCTCGTCGCTGACCGTCGGACAGAAAGTCGTTTTGAGCGTTGATGCAGCCGAGGCCGGTTCCTTCGAAGGCACCATCAATGCCATCAATTCCGAAGTCGATCCAGCCACGCGCAACGTGACCGTGCAGGCCACCATCTCCAACCCGAATGAGATTCTTCGCGCAGGTATGTTTGCGCGAGTCGAAGTGGAGCTTCCCAATGCCGAGTCCGTCGTAGTCGTTCCGGCCACGGCCATCGCGTACGCTTCTTACGGCAACTCGGTTTTCATCGTTGAGAAAATGAAGGATCCCGAGGGCAATGAATACCTAGGCGTGCGTCAGCAGCCCATCACCATCGGCACCGCGCGCGGCGATCTCGTCGCGATCTCCGGTGGCGTGAAACCAGGCGAGCAGGTTGTCACCGCCGGCGTCTTCAAGCTCCGCAACGGCGTGCCCGTGCAGGTCAACAACACCGTCCAGCCTTCGAGCAATCCTGCTCCGAAACCTTCCAACACCTGAGGAAGCCGCCCGCGTTTCTCGCGAAGACGACTTCGAGCCTTCCCGGGATTCATATCCGCGCTCCTCATTCTCCCACCGCAGCCAGGCAATCCGCTAATCGCCCGCTCACGTCATGATTTCAAAAAGTTTCACGGACCTCTTCGTCCGCAAGCCCGTCATCGCGCTGGTGGTCAACATCGCCATCCTGATCGTCGGCGTCGTTTCCTACTTCCAGCTCAACACCCGCCAGTATCCCCGCAGCGACAGCGCCGTGGTGAAGGTCACCACGGTCTACTTCGGCGCCAGCGCCGAAACCGTTCGCGGTTACATCACCACCCAGCTTGAGCGTGTCATCGCCAGCGCCGACGGCATCGACTACATCGATTCCTCTAGCGCCGCCGGCATGAGCACGATCAGCGTGTACCTGCGTCTAAACTACGACACCAACGCCGCGCTCGCCCAGATAAGCTCCAAGATCGATCAGGTCCGCAACGAGCTTCCTCCCGAAGCCGAGGCGCCCACGATCAATGTCGAAACCAGCGACAACCAGTTCGCATCGATGTACCTGAGCTTCTTCTCGGACACGATGGATCAAAACCAGATCACGGACTACCTGAACCGCATGGTGCAGCCGCGTCTGTCGTCGGTTAAAGGTGTTCAAAAAGCCGACGTGCTGGGCGGCCGCGTGTTTGCGATGCGTGTCTGGCTCAAGCCTGACGAACTGGCCGCCCGCAACTTGAGCCCCGCCGAGGTCCGTCAGGCTCTTCAGGCAAATAATGCTCTCGCTGCGGTCGGTTCCACCAAGGGCTCGATGATGAGCATGAGCCTGATCGCCAATACCGACCTCAAGAACGTCGATCAATTTAAGCAACTCGTGGTCGCCGAGAAAAACGGTACAATCATCCGCCTCGCTGACGTCGCGGAAGTCGTCCTTGGCGCGGAAAGCTACGACGAAGAAGTTCGCTTCGGCGGCAAGACCGCCACGTTCATGGGCGTCTGGGTGCTGCCCAACGAAAGTACTGTTGAGGTGATCAAACGCGTCCGTGAAGCAATGCCCGATATCCAACGCGCACTGCCCGCGGGTTTGAACGCCACAATCGCTTACGACGGCACTGCTTACATCGATGACGCTTTGAAGGAAATCCTTCGGACGCTGCTCGAGACCTTGCTCATCGTGATGGTCGTTATCTTTGCCTTCATGGGGTCGCTGCGCTCGGTGTTGATCCCGATTGTTGCGATGCCGGTCTCCCTCGTTGGCGCGCTGATCCTCATGCTCGCGTTCGGATTCACGATCAACCTACTCACGCTCCTCGCGATTGTGCTCGCGGTCGGTATTGTCGTGGATGACGCGATCGTCGTTGTCGAAAACGTCGAACGCCACATCCGCGAAGGTAAATCGCCTATCGACGCAGCTATCCTCGGTGCTCGCGAACTCGTCGGTCCCGTCATTTCAATGACGATCACACTCGCGGCGGTTTACGCGCCTATTGCTTTCCAGGGCGGTCTTACAGGCGCGCTCTTCCGTGAGTTTGCCATGACTCTCGCCGGTGCTGTGACTGTCTCGGGCTTTGTTGCTCTTACGCTCTCACCGATGATGAGCGCTTACTTGCTCAAAGACGCCGAGCACGAAAATCAAGGCCTCAGCGGTGTCATCAACCGCACCTTCGATCGTGTTCGCAATAGTTACTCCAAGGGGCTGGCTAGCGTGCTTGATGTCCGCAACGTAACGACTCCGGTCGCGATTCTGCTCACGCTGATGATCGCGTCTATTGCTGTCCCGGTCTTCTGGGGAACCGCGCTACCGCTCTGGGGAAAAATCGGTCTTATCGTCCTCGTCGTGGGTCTTTATCCGCTCATGTACATCCAGGACCGGAAGAAGGGCCTGAAGATTTCCTGGAGTCCGCCGGTGATCGTCGTCGCCTATCTGCTGACGTTGTTGATCGCGCCCTTCATGCAGTTTGCGCAAAGCGAACTCGCCCCCGTGGAAGACCAAGGAGTCGTTTTCAGCATTCTTCAGCCATCACCGACCTCGACCATCGACCAGAACGTGATGTTCGCGTCTGAGGTTCAGAAGATGTTCGAGAAGGTTCCTGAGTACGAAAACTCGTTCCAATTGACATCTGCCTCGTTCGGATTCTCCGGCATCATCCTGAAACCTTGGTCGCAGCGCTCCCGCAGCTCCGTTGAAATTCAACAAGGTTTGCAAGGTCCGGCCGTGACCATTCCAGGGATGAACGTGATCGTGACCACGCCGCCGCCGCTTCCTGCGGGCGGTCAGTTCCCGGTCGAGTTTGTGATTCGATCTACCGCTGACCACAGCGAGATGTTGGAATTTGCCCAGAAGTTGGTGCTCTTCGCCAACACCGAAGCCAACGCGGGCGGCGGTATGCCCACGTTCTATTTCGCCGACAGCGATCTGAAGTTCGACCTTCCTCAGGTCGAAATTGAAATCGACAAGGACAAGGTTGCCTCGATGGGCCTCAACCTGAGCGATGTTGCCCGCGACCTCGGTTCCATGCTCGGCGGCGGTTACGTTAACCGTTTCGTGAACGACGGCCGCAGCTATCGTGTCATTCCACAAGTCGAACGCGGCCAGCGCCTCAACGCAGAGCAGCTTCTTGATTACCACATCCGTGGACCACACGGCCAGGTGATCCCTCTGTCCACGATCGCCTCGCTCAAGCACACGGTGAAGCCGCGCTCGTTGAACCGCTTTCAGCAGTTGAACTCCGTGAAAATCACTGGCGTCGGTCCAAGCGTGGATAAGGCTCTGAAGAAGCTTGAGGATAAGGCCGCTGAGATTCTTCCCGCGGGTTACTCCATCGATTACGGTGGCGAATCCCGCCAGCTGCGCTATGAAGGTGCCGCTCTTTGGAAGGCCGGTGTTCTCGCGTTGATTCTCATCTTCCTGGTGCTCGCCGCACAGTTTAACAGCTTCCGCGACCCGTTCATCATCCTGCTGGGTTCGGTGCCGCTCGCCTTGGTGGGCGCGTTGATTCCAGTGTTTCTCTGGAAGACGTCGCTCAACATCTATTCCCAGATCGGTCTGATCACGCTTGTCGGTCTTATCGCCAAGAACGGTATTCTCATCGTTGAGTTCGCGAACAAGCTTCAGGAGGAAGGCATCGAAAAACTCGAGGCCATCCGTCGAGCTGCCGCGACTCGTTTGCGCCCGGTTATGATGACGTCCGCTGCGACCGTCTTCGGTCACTTGATGCTGATCTTCGTCACCGGTCCTGGCGCTGCTGCTCGTAACAGCATCGGTTGGGTGCTCGTTATCGGCATGGCTGTCGGCTCTGTCTTCACGTTGTTTGTCGTTCCTGCCTTCTACGTGTTGATCGCCCGCGACCATTCCCATGACCGGGTCAAAGCTGATGCACGCCATGCCGGCCTCCCGCTCGCTGTTCCTGCCACCGCCGCAGCCCACAAGTAACACCAAGGAATTATTCACCGCATGAACACCAAGTCCATGTCCCGCCACTCCCTGCGCCACGCAGCCGCGCTCATTGCCGCCGCCATCATGGCGGTGGCCCCAGCCATAGCCGCTGACGGCAAACGTCCGCCCGCGATCGCTCCCGTGAACGTCACGACGCCCGACGTTCCCGACAAACTGGATCTCCAGACGGCCATAGCGTACGCACTCGAAAATAACTTCGCCATCCGTCAGGCACGTGAACGCATCCGCGAACAGGAAGGCCTGATCGTCGAGATCAAGGCTCGTGCATTGCCCAACGCATCGTTGGGTGCGCGGTATGGTCTGACCGACCGTGAGCTCACCATCGATAATGGTTCGGCGACGGCCGGTCTGAAAGACACCGAGAACTGGGCGGTCGGTCTCGAGGTGCGTCAGCTTCTGTACTCCGGTGGCGGAGTGAAGAATGCCCTCGACGCGCAGAAGCTCGCCCGCGAGTCAGCGCTCCTCGAGCTCGAAGGGGTTATCAACTCCGCTCTCCTCGATGTCCGCACGCGGTTCTACAACGTGCTTTTCAGCAGCGAGCAGACCAAGGTGGAGGAAGAGAACGTCCGCCTGCTTCGCGAGCAGCTCCAGACGGCAAAAAACCGTTTTGAAGCAGGTGCCTCGTCCCAATTCGAAGTGCTTCGCGCCGAGGTGGCCGTCGCCAACGCACAGCCTGGACTCATCCGCGCGCGCAATGGCTACCGCATCGCCATCGAGGAGCTTCGCCAGGCCATCGGTTACTCCAATCCTCGCTCCGGAAGCGTGAGCAAGGTTCCTCAGTTCGTTGGCACGCTTGAGTTCAAGCCCGTCAGCTACGATTTGCAGGATGCGATTTCCCAAGCCCGCTTCAATCGCCCCGAGATCAAACGTCTCGAAAAACTGGAGCTGGCGCGTGAAGCCAACGTGAGCGTCGCGAAGTCAAACTATCAGCCGAACCTGTCCTTGGTTGGCGGTTACGAGTTCCGAAAGAGCAATTTCTCGAGCCGGTTCGACGAATCGCTCGACGGCTGGACCGTTGGTCTTGAATCGAGCTGGGCGATCTTTGATGGCCGCGCCACGGCCGGACGTGTTGCCCAGGCTCGTTCGCAGCTGACTCAGGCGAAGTTGCTGACTTCCGAAACCACACTTGCGGTCGAAGTCGAAGTGCGTCGCGCGCATTCGTCGCTCTTGGAAGCCGCCGAACTTGCCGACGCCGCGGCAAAGGTGGTCGGACAGGCCGAAGAGGCGCTGCGCCTCGCCGACGCCCGCTATGCCGCCGGTACTGCGACTCAGCTCGACGTGCTCGAAGCCCGCGTGTCCCTCACGGACTCCCGCAACAACCAGCTTCAGGCCAACTACAGTCACAATGTAGCCGTGGCTGCCTTGCGCAAAGCCATCGGTGCTGCAGATCCGTTCGTGGTGAAGCCTTGAGCGGGAGTTAGTTTTTGATTAGAGGAAGGTCGGCATTTGCCGGCCTTCTTCTTTTTTGCGGGGCCTGTTGCTGGCCGCGTTCAAAAATATTCTTATGTAACACTGGCGTCCGGTGCGCGTCTAACCGCTTCGCTACTTTATCATGAAGCTAATCCGCCCCCTGCTGATCGGTACCGGTATCTTCGCCGTCCTGCTCGCAGTTATCATGGCTTTGGCATTTCTGCCGTCTGTCCAGACATGGGCGGTGCGGCGCGTCGTCGCCGGCAATCCATCGCTGGGAGTGACTCATGTAGGGCGCGTTTCGGCCGGGTTGAGCCGTATCGAAGTATCGGATGTCTCGCTGGCGCGAGAGGGCCTGTCGGGGCATTTCCCGTCCATTGTGATTGAAATGCCGCTGCTCGCCGCCTCAAAGAATGATGTTCAGCTGCGGCGGCTGATTGCCAAAGGGTGGACGCTCGATTTAACTCCTGCCCATTCTCCGAGCACACCTTCGGCACCTGCAGCAGGAGGTGTGGCGAAACCTTTCGCGTTTGAAGGCATCTTCAAACTACTTGAGTTGCCCGTCGATCTGGCGGTCGATTCAGCCGACGTCGACGGCCTGGTTATTTTCCCAATCAAACCAGGCCAGCCCGCCGGCCGGGCAACGGTGAAAATTTCCGGGGGACAACTCGGTTCGAAACGGGAAGGCCGGTTCACCATTGCCGCGGAGACCACGCTTCCGGACGGACTGGCTCCTGTGACCCGGCTGACATCGACCACCACGCTGGCACTGTCGATGGACACGGCGCACACGTTCAATCGCGTTGCTGCGACGATCGATTCTTACGCGATCGGCCCTGGCGTGCCGCAGGGAGCGCGCCTTTTGTCGGAGAGCAGTGCTTCACGGGAAAGCGACCAGGAGTCCTATCAGGTACGCATCAAAAGCATCACAGCCGGCGGCGAAAAATACCTGGCCGATGTAGCTGCCAGCAATCGTGCTGGCGAAAAGCCGTTCACCGGTACGTGGAAATTCGATGTCAGCGATACTGACCTTGCACCGTTCATGCTCGGTCAAGTGTTGCCGGAATTTATCTTTGGAGCGGCTGGAACGTTTGAAGCCGATCGCCGGTTTCAAGAGGTGAAACTCGCAGGGAAAGCGGATATCACGGCCGATCGGCTCGATTCGGTGTACGCCGGCCTTTCCGCTCTTGGGCGGCTTCATGTGCTCGCCGATTTCGACGTCATTCATCGTCAGACGGCTCTTCGTGTGAATCGACTGGCGGTCGATGTGAACGGACAGGAGCCGGTTGCGTCGGTCAAAGTGCTTCAGGCGCTGGAGATCGTTCCTTCCAACGGAGAGATCAAGGTAGCATCTCCCGAGAACGATCTCGTTCAGGTTTCCCTTAAGGGAGTACCTCTGGCGTGGACCCGGCTCGCGTCTCCGTCCGATCTCAATCTTACAGGTGAACCTTTGCACGGGGAATTGGTGGTCCGCGCTGAGCAAGGCGGCTTTTCCGTGCGTTCGGTTTCGCCGCTTCTGTTGAAGAATCTGACCGTCGTACAGTCGGGAAAGACGCTGGCGAAAGCTCTGGACGTATCCATCACGGCTGCTGGCAGTCACACGCCCGGCGGCTGGCAGGCAGACGTATCCGAGATCGCGGCACGCAGCGGAGGTGTCTCGTTGTTCACGCTCTCGACTCGTGCCGGCCAATCGAAAGGAAAGGATGAACCGATCAAAGCCACGGGACGTATTCACGCCGACTTTCCTGTGATCCTTGCACAACCTGCGGCTGCGAAATTTCGAGTGCTCGGCCAGGGTGTGGCTGACGTGGAGTTCACTGCCAGCGTGACCAGCGCTCTGCAGCAAATTTCCTCCAGGCTTTCGTTGACCGGGTTGCGCACGAATGACGGACAGAATCTGCCGGCAGTTTCCGGTGAGTTCCGTGCAGATATTCACCCTGACGGGCGCATCGAGATGAATGCGCCGCTCGTCTTCGACCTCGCCGGCCGCAAGTCCGACGTGGAATTGTCGGCGACCTTAAAGACGGAAAAATCAGGCGTGGCGCTGAGTGCCGAGGTTCTCAGCCGGGAGTTGTACGTCGAAGACCTGAAATCTTTCGCGGCTCTTCAACCGACTGCCGCGCCCGCAGCGGGTTCTGCCAAGCCCGGTCCTGCGTCTGATTCGCAAACTTCCGCTCCAGGGACCAAGCCGATTTGGGACGGTGTTACCGGCCAGCTCAGACTGGCGTTGAAGAAAGTGATCTACGCGGCAAATCAGCCGCCGGTGGATGTTTCTTCCACGGTTAGAATCACTCCCGAGGCGCTCACGCTGGAATCACTCAATGCAGTCTTTCCCGATGGCGCCGCGGCGAAGGTGGATGGGGTCATCAAGTTTGAATCTGCTGTAGCGGAGCCTTACGACGTCAAAGCCAACGTCTCGGCGACGAGTTTCGATCCTGCGCCCTTCTTAAAAGCAGCGAATCCCGGCAAATCGCCGACGGTGGAGGGAAAATTCGATTTAAGCGGAAAACTTTTTGGGCGGACGTCGTCGCTTGATAAGATCGCAGACACTGCCAGCTTGGATGCCCAGCTTGTGAGTCGTGAAGGGCGGTTTTACGGATTCGAATCGTCGGCTGTCGCCGCTGGCATTGGAAAACTGGTGGAGGCGGAATCAAAAGTTAGCGGTCTCTTAAGCATGGCTGGTGGCGTCTTTGGGAAGAGTGAACTGGTTGAAAGAGGGCGGGCGGTCGCCGATACCGCCAGGCGGTTGGGAAACTTTAATTTCGACCAGCTGAACGTTGATATCGCACACCGTCCCGGACAGTCGGCGACCGAGATTAAAAATTTCAGCCTGATTTCGCCCGATCTGCGACTGCTGGGTGCGGGCTCAATCGATAACGCGGCGGGCTGGAGCTCCATTTTGCAGAGCGCGATGAAGCTGGATCTCCAAATGGCGGTGCGCGGCGCACAGGCCGAGGACCTTCGAATTCTTAATATGCTCAAGCGCGAACCCGATGCGTTGGGTTACATCGCAGTGGCGGAAAATTTTACGGTTAAGGGGTCTGCTGGTAAGATGGACGCGAGTTCATTTTTTCAAACACTCGCGTTGCAGGCGAAGAAGTGAGCGCGACGGGATCGGCCTTATCGTTCTTGAGGTTGCAGGCGATAATTGCGCCCACGGTCGCTCCAAGAAGGTGTGCCAGCGGTACTGCTTGGAATTCAGAACTTGTTTCGACGAATAGCGTGGATCCTGTGAAAACCTCATAGCTGCTTTTGGTAATAAATCCGGTAAGTGCGATGGTTCCAAATATCAGCATGAGACGGTCTCTTGTACGCCAGCCGGTGCGTAATAGGTCGGCTGCGACGAAGGCGAAGAGTGCTGAATCAATGCCCGAAAGGCCGCGGTAGATCGAAAATTGTGGCTGAAGCCAGGCGACGCCGAGCGCAATGACGATGGCGCCGATACTCAGGTTGAGCAATAGCGCGCGACGCGATCGTATTTCTGCCAACGAACCGAAGGCGCTAAAAGCGATCACGTCCCAGCGCAGATGATCGGTACCGAAATGCGTGAAGTGTCCGGTGAACACGCGCCAGATTTCACCACGCTGCAAGGCGAGCGGTTCGAACTGAAGAGCCGTTGTCAGCGTTGGCGACAGGTGGATCGCGGTGGCGAGAATTGCCAGGAGGAGCGTGAGCCATGGAAAGCGTTTCATGTTGCTGCGGAAGGAATGAATTCCGGGCGGCCCATCGTGGACCGCCCGGCGAGCGGATTTTCCACAATCCAGATCACTCACTCTTCTGACGCGGTCGTCGTCCCATATGCTTGCGGGCGTAGAGAGCGGCGGCCGCGAGAAAGACAAAAAGCAGGATGGTTAGCGTGCGGCCGTCGATCGCGCCGCCACCGCCGCCACCGCCGCCACCGCGACTGACGTGAGGAGCGGGCGTCGTGTATGTGGGTTGCGCCGCATCGACCTGATAGTTTTTGGGGGCTTGCTGAGCGCGAACGCTTTGGGCGGAGCGCTCGGCGGCGATGCGCTGCTGGTTGTTTCGCGCGATGCCGCGTTTGGCGAAGGTCTGGTCGTCGAGGACAACCATCGAGGTGTGATCGGTGACGAGCTGGTAGGTGACGCCGAGGTTTTGAATCGCGTCCTTCGATTCGCTTGGCGGGAGCTGGCCGGTGTTTTCCTTGAGTTCGATCTGCTCGATCTGGGCCATGGCCCAAAGGCGTTCGATCTCGGGATTGTCGGTGTCAGTTTCCGGGAAGTCGAAGGTGGTCGTGTAGGTTTTGTCTTCGCCGGTGAGTCTGGCTTTAAGCGCGACGGTGGCTTTGCCGGCGCCTTCGTAGCGGCCGAAGATCACGAGCTGCTGGCCGCGGTAGATTTTATTCGGCGTGTCGCCGGTTGTATCGAAGACGCGGGCACCGCTGAACTTGAACGACGCGTCGTGCATCGATTCGAAGGTGATCTTTGATTTGGCGAGCAGGATCTGGCCGACGATGTCGTCGTCATTGCTCACGCCGGCGTAGAATCCTCCGGTGGCGTCGGCGATGACGCGCATGAGCGGCCAGTTGGCGCTGTTGCCCATGAGGAAGCCGAAGACGCGGACGTCATATTGCTTGAGCAGCTTGTGGAAGGCTGCGGGATCGACGATGCCCTCGTTGGCGACTCCGTCGGTGACGAGGACGATGCTGGTTGCGCGATCCGCATCGAGTTTCTCGGTGGCGAGTTTGATGCCTGCGTAAACGTTGGTTCCACCTTCAAGCTGAAGGCCCTTTATCTTTTCGGTGGCGGAGCGGACGTTTTCCGGGGTGGCGGGAGTCCAATCGATGATCTCGCGGGCGGCGTTGCTGAAGGTGATGACGCGGAAACGATCTTCCGGGCGCATCGTGCCAAGGGCCTGGCTGACACCGTTGGCAAGTGTGTGAATTTTCCCCTGCATCGAGCCGGAGACGTCAAGGACGTAGACATAGTCGGCGCCGCGGGTGATCGGCTTCAGGTCCACGCCGGGCGTGACAACCATCATGAAGGTGCCGGTTTTGTCTTTGGAAGCACGATACGGCATGACTTCGACGCGACCCGGAAGATTGTCGGCAAGGCGATAGTAGAAGACAAAGTCGCGATCCAGTTTTGCGCCGGGGCGGTCGAGCGTGAGCTTGTGGTGGCCTTCGGCGATTTTCTGGGAGCTTGCCGTTCCCTCGAAGCCGGGGACGCGGACGTCGGAAACCGGCCAGGCGGATTTCAGTTCGACGTTGATGGAGAGCACGCCCTCGACCTGCGAGTTGGTGGTCCAGAAGCTCTTCGCGATTTCATCAGTGCTGCCTTCTTCAAGCGGGTAAACGTAGCGACCGACGCCGGTGTCGATTTCCAGAGCCTGGTAGTAGACGAAGCGCAGTTTCACCTCGGAGTTGGCGCGCACGGGAGTGACGCGGAATTCGTAGGTGAGGTAGCTATTCTTTTTGGCGAGACCGGCGTCGTTGCCGGATTTTTTCTCTTCCTCGTAGATTGTCTCGGCGTCTTTCTTCGGAAGAACTTCGCCGTTCAGCGTTTTTTCGCCGGTTGTGATGGTGACTTCGGAGAGGCTGGCGCTTTTCGGAACGGGGAAAGCGTAGATGGCTTCGAGGTCTGTGGTGTTGGGATTGAAGAACGTCTGGAGGACTTCGGTTTGGGCAAAACCGTTGTTGATGGTGACGTTGACCTGATGGTCGCGGATTTTGATCGGTTGCTGCGCGGAGCCGGTGGGAGTGAGCGTGCCGCCGGCGAAAGCCGAGAGGGCGAGCAAAGTCCAAACGAGAACTGAGCTGAGCAGAATGGATTTTAGTTTCATGGGAGCGACTGGTTGGGAAAACGAGTCGGCCCCTTTGCTGGAGACAGACCAGCTAATCGGCTGGCTGTTTTAAGTTGCTGATTTATAATCCAATAAACTTTGAAGTGCGTGGATGATGGCTTGCGATGATGTACATTTAGTGTCTATCTTATGACATATTATGACGACGTCGGCCAAGATTTGGCTCTCTGCGACGGATAGGAATTTCGCCCATGCGATCTCTCGTGTGAATGCAGCCAATCCGTTTTTGCCGGAGCGGATTGAGGCTGAGCGTGAAGCGTTGGGAGCGGATTTTGTGGAAGCGGGCGCGGCTTGGAACACGCGGCCACCCACCGGGGAATCCCATACAAATGTGCGGACGATCACCGAACGTTGCGGGGCATTGGTCGAGCGGACATTGAAAGCGTCGGTGTCAGGTGCACGACCCTCACTAGACGACGCATTGTTGTATGAAGAGATTGCGGGCTACTGGTTGTACCAAACATATGCAGCGCGATTTGATCGAGTGATCCTAGCGGCGCTCGATGGGCGGGGAGAGGGTGGACGCGTGGAATTTTTCCCGGCGTTCAAGGCGGATGTCGCACGGTGCTTTTCGGTTTTAGGCGAAGAAAATGGCGGAGGCGCGGATGCGGCGCATTGGTTTGCATGTGCATTTCAGATCCGCCGGGCGTTTCATAATATCTTTCTGTCACTTGTGGGTTCGTCGGCGTCGATGGCTCGCCTGCGAGCGGAGATATGGCAGTCGATCTTCACGCACGATCTCCGGCGCTACCGGCGCGGGCTGTTTTTGCGGCTGGGTGATTTTGCGACGCTGATCACGGGGCCGTCTGGCACCGGCAAGGAGCTGGTGGCGCGGGCGCTGGCATTTTCGCGGTACATCCCATACGAGCCGAAGCGCGGCGGTTTCGGGCGGGATTTTGCGCATGGGTTTTTCGCTCTGAATCTCGCGGCGCTCTCTCCGACGCTGATCGAGTCGGAGTTGTTCGGTCACAAGCGCGGGGCGTTTACCGGAGCGCTTGCGGATCGGGCGGGCTGGATGGCGGAGTGTCCGCCGACGGGCGCGGTGTTTCTCGATGAGATCGGCGAAACGGATACGGGGATTCAGGTGAAGCTGTTGCGTGTGCTGCAGGCGCGGACGTTTCAGCCGTTGGGTGGCACGGAGTCGCAACGCTTCGAAGGGAAAATCATCGCCGCGACCAACCGTGATCTTCCGGCGGAGATTCGCGCGGGACGCTTTCGCGAGGATTTTTATTACCGGCTTTGTTCCGACCAGATCGCAACCCCTGCGCTTCGCGAACAATTGGATGCGTCGCCGGGAGATTTGGAGACGATGGTGCGTCACATTGCCGGACGCATGCTGGGCGGACGCGAAGCCGAAGCGTTTACTGAGGATTCGGTGCAGTGGATCGAGAAAAACTTGGGCGATGATTATGCGTGGCCGGGAAATTTTCGCGAACTGGAGCAATGTGTGCGCAATCTGATCCTTCGTGGCGAATATCGTCCTGCCGGGCCGTTGGTGCGTGGTGGAGCGGACGACTGGAATGCGGTGATCGAGGGTGGTGCGCTAACGGCGGAGGAGTTGATGCGGCGGTATACGCGGATCGTTTTCGATCAGGCGGGCACGATTGAAGAGACTGCGCGGCGGTTGGATCTGGACCGGCGGACGGTGAAAGCGCGACTGCGGCGGCGCGACGACTGAATCAGGCATTGACCGGCCCGGGAGGGGGTACCTAGCGTGACCGATTCTAACAGTGAAAAACCCGTCCGCATCTCCCATCGTGAACATCGAAATCAAAGACGTCTCCGAAACCCGCAAAAGCTTGGTGGTCTCTCTCGATCAGGCTGAAGTCGCCGCCGAGCACCAAGCCACCGTCGCCGAGTTCGGCCGTCAGGCCAGCCTCCCGGGCTTCCGTCCTGGCAAGGCTCCCGCCGCCATGGTACTCAAGCGTTTCGGCAAGGAGATTGCCGAAGAGTTCAAGCAGAAGGTCGTGAACAAGGCCTATCGCGGCGGTCTCGAGCAGTCGAAGCTCGATATCCTCGGCGTCACGGACGTCGACACCGGTACCATCGAAGCGAATGCCGCTGCCAAAGTGACCTTCACGCTGGATGTCCGTCCTTCGTTCGTGCTCCCTGATTACACCGGCATCGAGACGCAGATCTCGCCCGTTGAAGCGACGGACGCCGAAGTCGATGCCGTTGTAGAGCAGACCCGCGGTGAACGCGCTGATTTCAAGGTTGCCGAGCGTCCCGCCCAAAAGGGCGACTACGTGAAGCTGGCTTACGAAGGCAAAGTGGACGGAAAGCCGATCCTTGAGATCGCCGCTGAAAAACAGATTTACGGCAAAGTCCCGCAAACGTGGGAAGAAGTCGAAGGTGAGAACGAAGGCCTCATCCCCGGCCTCGGCAAACAGCTCGCTGGCGTGAAGTCCGGTGACAAGAAGGACGTTACGATCACGTTCCCCGCTGAGTTTGCCGCGGTGCCTGCGCTCGCCGGCAAGACCGCTGTTTACGCCGTCGAAATTCAGGAAATCCGCGAACGCGTGCTCCCGGCACTCGATGAGGCCTTTTTCAAGGCTCAGCAGGTTGATAATCTCGAAGGTTTGAAGTCCAAGATCCGCACCAATCTCAAGGGCCGCAAAGAATACGAGAACCGTCAGGCCCAACGCCGTCAGGTGACGGAAGCTCTGAACGCCAAGGTCGATTTCCCTGTTCCAGACAGCCTCGTCGAAAGCGAGACACAGAGCGTGCTCCGTAACTTTATCGAAGAAAACATGCGCCGCGGCGTGCCGCAGGAGCAGTTCGAGAAGGACAAGAAGGAACTCTTCGAAGGCGCGAAGAAAGCCGCCGCCGTTCGTGTGAAGACCCAGCTCCTCCTCGCCAAGATCGCCGAGCAGGAAAAGATCAACGTCACCGAGCAGGACATCGACGCCTTCATCTATCGCGAGTCCGTGATGAACAACACGAGCGCCGACAAGCTCGTGAAGGATCTCACCAAGAATCGCGACCGCCTCCGCGCGGTGCAGCAGTCGATCATTTTCGACAAGGCCCTTGATTTGCTCGTCTCTAAGGCTAAGGTCTCGACCATCGAACCGAAGGCTTAAACGACAGCAAATTAAAGGAATCCGTGAGCTATTATCTACCCAGGGTTGTTGAGACGACAGGACGCGGCGAAAAGATCGATTGGGATGTTTACAGCCGTCTCCTCAAAGACCGCATCGTTTTCATCGGTTCGCCGATCGACGATGTGATCGCCAACAACACGATCGCCCAGCTTCTGTTTCTCCAGATGGAGGACCCGAAAAAGGACATCCAGCTCTACATCAACTCGCCGGGCGGCAGCGTCACGGCGGGTATGGCGATCTACGACACGCTGAATTTCCTCCAATGCGATGTGGTCACGTACTGCATCGGCATGGCAGCGTCGACCAGCGGGGTGAGGTGGAAATCGAAGGCGATCTCGGCGAATGGGCCGTCCACGCCATTGGCGGCGATGCTGGCGTCGCTGATCTTCACCATCGGCGGCACCAGGCCGTCGCGGGTGGCGAAGGCAAAGTCATCCCACAGATAGGGATCGCCCTCGATGTTGATCTGCGTGGTCAGCTTGCGAAAGCCCGGTTGCGACACGAAGAAGTGGATGTGCGCCGGACGGGTGCCGTGGCGGTCCAGCAGCTTCATCAGCTTGTCGGTGGAGCCGCCTGGCGGCACGCTGTAGCCGACCGGCACGCGCGAGCGGAAGCGGTAGCCGGCCATCGGCGTCGGTGCGGATGCTGCGGCGCAGGTTGAACGGCGACTGGCCCGGGTCGAGAAGGAGTAGCCGCCCAGATGGTTGGCATGCCAGACTTCCACCAGCGCATTGGCCAGCGGCTTGCCGTGCATGTCGCGCACCTGGCCCTGCATGAACAGCACTTCGCCTGGCTGCGGCGTCCTGGTCGAGGCGGGCGAAGCCCTTTTCTTCGGGGGCGCCGGCCACGTACAGCGGGCCTTCGATGGTGCGCGGGGTGCCGCCGGTGACGCCAGCGCGGGCTTCGGCTTCATCGCTGCGCAGATCCAGGAAGTGCTCCAGACCGAGGCCGGCGGCGATCAGGCCGTATTCGCCGTTGCGGCCGGCTTCGGTCAGATAATGCATGGCAGACCAAAATTCTTCCGGCTGCACGTCAAAGTCTTCAATCGTATGAAACAGGTCATGCACGATGCGATTGACGATTTGCTGAACACGGCTGGCCTCCTTGTTGGCCTCTGCACCCTGGATCTTGCGCAGTACGGCATCGATAGCTTGCTTGTCCATGTTGGTCTCACTCTCTCTTTTAGTTGGTGGGCTGGAGGGACGTGCAGCGGGGCACGTTTCCGGGCTGACAGCGGTCGGCTTCAGCGGTCGTCCGTCGTCATGAATCGAGGACGGATGGCGGCACAGCGCCTCGACCTCGATCTTCATGTAGGGGAACAGCGGCAGGCTGGTCAGCAGCTCATGCAGCTCGGCAGCGCCGCTGACGTCGAAGATGCTGACGTTGGCGTAGCGCCCCGCCACCCGCCACAGATGGCGCCACTTGCCGCTGCGCTGCAGGCTTTGCGCCAGTTCGCGCTCGGCCGCCTTGAGCGCGTCGGCGCTTTCCTTGGGCATGGTGTGCGGCAGTTGCACATCCATCGTCACTTTGAACAGCATGCAGTCTCCTTGGTGGGTCTTGGTGTGTCTTGATGGTTTTATGCCCGGCGCAGCCGGCGCACGCGCTCTTCGTCGAGCGTGATGCCCAGGCCGGGGCCGGTGGGCAGGGGCAGCGCGAAGTCGCGGTAGGCCAGCGGTTCGGTCAGAATTTCTTCTGTCAGCAGCAGCGGGCCGAACAACTCGGTGCCCCAGGCCAGGCTGGAAAAGCCGGCAAACAGCTGGGCCGAGGCCATGGTGCCGATGGCGCCTTCGAGCATGGTGCCGCCATAGAGGCCGAGCCGCGCCGCCTCGGCGATGGCGGCGACGCGCGCGCGGCGTTCAGCCCGCCTGACTGCTCGATCTTGATCGGCTAGCACGTCGGCGCGCCGGCGCGGGCGTAGTCCATGGACGCGTGTCCGGCCCGGTCAGCGCCTCGTCGGCCATGAGCGGCAGCAGGCTAGCGCGCACCAGGCGCGCCATCGCCTTCGCGGTTGTGGCGGATGATCGGCTGCTCGACCAGTTCGCAGCCGGCGTCGGCCAGCATCGCCAGGCATGCGCCGCATCGCGTCGGCTTCGTCCCAGGCCATGTTGACGTCGACCCGCACGCTGGCCCGGTCGCCCAGCGCCGCGCTTGATCGCGCCGACATGGGCGACATCCTCGCGCACAGCGGGCGCTGCGCCGATCTTCAGCTTGAACACGCTGGTGGCGGCGCTAGGCGATCATCTGTCTCGGCCTCGGCGATATCGCGCGCGGTGTCGCCGCGAGGCCAGCGTCCAGAGCACCGGCAGGCTTTCGACGCAGGCGCCCGCCCAGCAACTCGCTGACAGCGGCACGCCCAGCCGCTTGCCCTGCGCGTCGAGCAGCGCGGTTTCCACCGCGCATTTGGCGAAATGATTGCCCACGACATGCTTGCTGACAGCAGCGCCATCAGCGCGGCCGGACCGCGTGGCGTCGCGGCGCCTGCCAGCAGCGGCGCAAAATAGCTGTCGATCGCTAGTCTTGATGCGTTTCCGGGCTTTCTGCGCCATAGGCCAGGCCGCCGATGGTGGTCGCCTCGCCCAGGCCGACCATACCGTCGGAGCAGTGAGCCGCACCAGGCACAGCGTCTGGCGGTGCATGGTCGCCATCGGCCAGGCACATGCGGGCCGGATCGTGGGAAGATCGAGCAACAGGGTCTCGACGCGCTCGATGGTGGGGGCGGTGCGGCGGGTGGGGGTGGGCAACGGGTCCATGCGGGCCACACTGCGCCGGCCGCGCGGCCACGTCCAAGACTCTGTCGGTCTCGCTCCATACCTTTTTGGTATTTTGTCCGTGCGAGCCGCGTCCTTTCTGCCTTTATTGCAGCGCAACATACTTCAAACGAGCATGGACTTCCGATGGAACTCGCGCCAACTCCGCTACTTCGTCGCCGTCGCCCGCGAGCGCAACTTCACCCGTGCCGCCGAGCTGCTGCACATCGCGCAGCCGCCGCTGAGCCGGCAGATCCAGCAACTGGAGGATGAGCTGGGCACGCGGCTGATCGTGCGCAGCACCCGCCCGGTGCGGCTGACCGAGGCGGCCGCAAGCTGTTCTACGAGGAGGCGTTGCAGGTGCTGGGCCGAGGTCGAGCAGATGACAGGACGCCGCGCGCCGGCTCGGCCACAGCGAGCAGCCGCGTCGTTCCATCGGCTTCGTCGCCTTCGACGCTCTACGGCGGCCTGCCGACGGTGGTGCGGCGACTGCGCCAGCAGCGTCCGGACGCTGGACATCCGCCTGCTGGAACTGATGTCCGGCCGAGCAGATCGAGGCGCTGAAGACCGGTCGCATCGACCTTGGCTTCGGCCGCATCCGCACGACGATGCACAGGTGGAGCGGTTGCGTGCTGCGCGAGGAGCGGCTGGTGGTGGCGCTGCCGCCGGAATCCACTGCGCCGACGGCGACGGCCCGCTGGCGCCGGACGCACTCGCCGACCAGCGTGCTGATCGTGCTACCCCGAGCCAGCCCCGCGGCCGAGTTTCGCCGACCAGGTGCTGTCGCTGCTGCGCGACCGCGGCGTCCGCCCGCTGGCGGTGCAGGAAGTGCGCGAGCTGCAGACCGCGCTGGGCCTGGTCGCTGCCGAAAGCGGCATCTGCGTGATCCCGGCCTCGGCACGGGCGCTGCGCCGCGACCTGCATTACCGCCTGCTCGACGACGCGCACGCTACCTCGCCGATCATCCTCAGCTATCGCCGCAACGACAGTTCCGCGCTGCTGCCGCTGATCAAGCACCTGATCCGCGAGATGTACACGGAAACTCCGTCGTGAGCGGACAGCTCCTACAATCGCCTGCACTCCATCCCCCAGGCCAATACTGCAGACCGATGGACGACTAGATCCCTCGCTACGCGTCCCCGACTACCTGGGCGACACCCGCCGCTGGCTGGAGCGCGCGGTGATCGGCCTGAACCTGTGCCCGTTCGCCAAGGCCGTGTACGTCAAGCAGCCAGATGCGCTGCGTGCTCGAGCGACGCGCAGCACGACCCGAGGCGCTGCTGAGCGAGCTGGCCGAGGAACTGGTGCTGCTGCGCGACGCCCCGGCCGAACAGTCGACACCACGCTGATCGTGCACCCCGAGGTGCTGACCGACTTCCTCGACTACAACGACTTCCTCGACAATGCCGACGCCGCGGTCGAGGCGCTGGACCTGCAAGGCATCCTGCAGGTCGCCAGTTTCCACCCGCACTACCAGTTCGCCGGCACCGCCCCGGACGACATCGGCAACTACAGCAACCGCTCGCCCTACCCGACGCTGCACCTGCTGCGCGAGGACAGCGTGGAACGGGCGGTGGCCGCGTTCCCCGACCCCGACGTGATCGTCGAGCGCAACCTCGAGACGCTTGGAGAAGCTGGGCTGGAGGGGTGGAAGCGGGCGCTTGAGGGCCGGGATTCGTAATCTTGGGATTGGGGATTTGCAAAGGCAGGACGCGTGGTCGTTGCCTTGCCAATCCGCATCCCGACATCCCACGTAGGAGCGGCTTCAGCCGCGACCGGGCGTTACCGGCAAGACCTGGTCGCGGCTGAAGCCGTCCTACGAGAGCTGCGCTGCGCGCTTCGTTGAAACGGCCCATGCGCGCGGTTCAAGACGCGACCGTCCAGCGCAATCCGTCAACCTGGCAGACGTTGGGACGACCGGACATCGGCAAAGGCACGGCGTCGCAACGCCACGCGCCTTTGCCAATCCCGAATCCCCAATCGCTACTCCCCGCCCTCGAACAAGCGCACCACGTCCGCCGCCTCCAGCACCCGCCACTGCTAGGCACTTCGGGATTCGGGATTCGTAAGCGGGATTCGCCGCGGTGCGAGGCGCATCGCGCCTTTGCCAATCCCGAATCCCCGATCCCTACTCCCCGCCCTCGAACAAGCGCACCACGTCCGCCGCCTCCAGCACCCGCCACTGCCCCGACGGCAGATCGTCCAGACCGAAGCCGCCGATGCGGCTGCGGTGCAGCGCGTCCACGTGGTTGCCGACGGCGGCGAACATGCGCCGCACCTGATGGTAGCGGCCCTCGAGCAGGGTGAGCCGGACGCGGCGCGGCCCCAGTATGTCCATCGCCACCGGCAGCAGCGGCGTTCGCTCCGTCCAACAGCAGCGTGCCGCTGGCGAACAGCTCGGCCTCGTCGCCGCGCAGCGGTCGGCCAGCGTCGCCTCGTAGATCTTGGGCAGTGCGGACTTCGGCGAGATGATCCGGTGCAGCAGCGCGCCGTCGTCGGTCATCAGCAGCAGCCCGCTGGTGTCGCGATCCAGGCGGCCGACGTGGACAGCATCGGATCGCGCAGGCGGAAGCGCGGCGGCAGCAGGTCGTAGACCACGCGGCCCTGATCCTTGGTCGAGCAGGTGTAGCCGACCGGCTTGTGCAGCATCAGCACAGCCCGGGCGCGCGGTTCCAGCGGTTCGCCGTCGACGCGGATCGCGTCGTGGCGCGCGACATCTGGTCGTCGGCGTACAGGACTTCGCCGTCGGCATCGGTGATGCGGCCCTTCGCGGAACAGCGCCTCCACCTGTCTTGCGGCTGCCGTAGCCGAGGTTGGCGAGCGACTTGAACAGTTTCATGCGCGCCCATCGCTTCGATCACCTTGAAGCCGTCTCCTGCGCCACGGTGCGCACCGTCCCGAACTCCGCGCCGAGCGTCTCTTCGTAAGGCAGATGCCGGTTGGCGACCAGCCACAATCGCCCACCCGGCTTCAGCGCCTCCGCGGCCGCTGCGATGAACGCGCCGGCCGATTTCCGGCCGGCTCCGCCGCTGCGCGTGGAACGGCGGGTTGGTGACGATCGATGTCGTACGGCCGCGGCAGTCCCGTCGTCACGTCGTGCCAGTGGAACTCGAGCGGACGTACGCGCCGCGTCGCTTTCGAGATTGCGTCGCGCCAGTGCCAAGCGCGCGCGCGTCGGCTTCGTAGCAGGTCCAGCGCGGTCACGCCGCGGGCAGCGTCGCCAGCAGTTCGACGTCGACAGATAGCCGTAGCCGGCGCCGAGATCGGCGGCGCGTCCGCGCAGGTCGGCAGGCAGATGCGCGGCCAGCAGCGCCGATGCCGGATCGATGCGGTCCCAGGCGAACACGCCCGGGCGGCTGACGAAAGCGCCCGTCGAGGATCGCGCCGCGGCGCGTCGAGTTGCTTCCAGCGCGCTGCAGCGCGTCGTTCGTCGACGCGCGCGGCATCGGCGCGGTCCAGTACACGCGGCAGTGGTGCTTGCGTCAGTTGCCCGCGAGGCCGGCAAGCTGTCTGCAGGTCGGCCTCGCCGGAGCGCGCCCTCGTCGTTGGGCCTGCAGGCGACCACGATACCACCCGGCGCGCCAGCGCCGACGGCGCGCGCAAGCAGCGCGCGCGCCTCTTCGCGCTGGCGCGGCGGCAGCACCAGCACCAGCGCGTAACGTGGCGTCGGCCTCGGCGGATTCGCTCGCCGCACGTCCAGCCGGCGCGCAGCGCGTCGGCGAACGGCCGGAAGCTCTGCTCGCAGACCGGCCCGGACGCGCATGCTGGCGCAGCGGCCAGCCGTCGCGGGCGCGCAGGAACAGGACGCCGCCGGCGGCGGGCCAGCGCAGCACGCCCTGTGGCGAACGGCAGGAACAGGGTCTCGAGGGGAGCGTCTTGCGCGGCGGGCATCGTGGCCGATGGTCGTGGAACAGGACCGCATAGTCTATCGGCAGCGGGCGGCGAGCTCGGTTTGCCGAATCCATGCACATTTTTGTTCCGGGCAAACATCGTCCCGCCTAGGCTGCAAGAGACCATTGACTGGAGAGAACAGCCATGCGAGCACTGTTCGTCGGTGGCGTCGTCGACAACAGCGAGATGGACCTGGATGATGCAGCCACCACCGTTGCATTACCCTGGAAAATAGCGGCACCGGGCGCCCGCGCGCGACCGCCTGCATCAGCGTCGAGCAATGCAGCGAAGATTGGACAGTGTGGCTTATGCCGTCTATGCCGCCCCGGAACTGGGCGACGCCGAAGTCGGAGCGCGTATCGTCAACGAACGCGGCTACGCGCGTCGTTTTGACGCCGCGTCGATCTCGCCCGAAGCACGGTGGACATTGAAATGTAGAAGCTGGGCCCCAAGCCTTCGACCAGGCGACGCTGTGACGCTTGTCGCGGCTGTAGCCGATCTTACGAGTGCATTCACCACCCGTTTTTGCGATCCGGAGTGTCTGGCCACCTGCGCGAATCACATCGTAAGTGGCAATGCTCGGTGGCTTTGAACAGTAGAGCGAGCTTTAGCAGCGATTCGAGCTGCACGATAAACCCGCCTCGCGGCCGAAGCCGTTCTACGATCGATGCGGAAACACGGCTCAGGCCTAGCTCCTCACTCCCTGACTTGGGCGTCACCCGCCAGATCACGTTGCCGACGTCGTCGGCGACCAGCAGCGCGCCGTCCTGTCCACCGCCACGCCGACCGGCCGGCCCTGGGCCTTGCCCTCGGCGTCGAGGAAGCCGGTCAGGATGTCCTCGGCGGACCTGACGGCTTGCCGTCGGCGAACGGCACGAAGATCACCTTGTAGCCGCGGGCGGCTTGCGGTTCCACGAGCCGTGCTGGCCGATGAAGCGCCGCCCTGCGTAGGCGCGCGGGAACAGCGCGCCGTCGTAGAAAGCCAGTCCCAGCGAGGCGGTGTGCGCGCCCAGCGCGTAGTCCGGCATGATCGCCCTGGCCACCATGTCCGGATCGCTGCGGCTGTGACCCGCGTTGTCGACGTGCTGGCCGTAGTAGCTGTAGGGCCAGCCGTAGAAGCCGCCGTCCTGCACCGAGGTGATGTAGTCCGGCACCAGGTCGTTGCCGAGTCTCGTCGCGCTCGTTGACCACGGTCCACAGCCGCTGTCGGTGGCGGCTCCCAGTCCATGCCGTTCGGATTGCGCAGGCCCGGTCGGCGAAGACGCGCGTTGCTGCCGGTCGGCAGCGTCGATCTCGCAGGATCGCCGCGCGGTTCAGCTTCCTGCGTCCATGCCATTCTCGGCCGACGTTGCTGTTGGAGCCGACGCGTGACGTAGAGGTTCTTGCCGTCGGGGCTGGCCATGCAGGTTCTTGGTCCAGTGGTGGTTGATCGGCCCGCCCGGCAGGTCGGCGACGAACTTCGGGCCGGCGCGGTGATCTGCGGTGTCGCCTTCCTTGTAGGGGAAGCGCACCACGCGCATCGGTATTGGCGACGTAGAGGCGTGTCGCCGACCAGCGCCATGCCGAACGGCGAGTGCAGGTTGTTCAGGAACTGGCGTGCGTACCTCGGCCACGCCGTCGCCGTCGGCGTCGCGCAGCAGGGTGATGCGGTCGGCGCTCGGCGCACGCGCGCCGGCCTTCTTCATCACCGCGTCTGCGATGCGCAGCCCTTCATGCCCTTGGTTCCTTCTCCGGCCTTGCCGGCGCGTTGGTCTCGGCCACCAGCACGTCGCCGTTGGGCAGCACGTACAGCCAGCGCGGATGATCGAGACCGCGCGCGAAGGCCGTGACCCGCAGGTCGCCGGCCGGCACCGGGGCAGCACCGTCGCGCCCAGCCCTTTGCCGCGGCGATCTTGACCGTCGGAATCAGCCGATTGACCGGTTCCGGCAGCACCGGGTCGGGCCCGGTCCCGCGCTCGACCGGATACTTTGCGGTGTCGCCACAGCCGCCAAGCAGGCAGGCAGCGAGCGCGACCAGCGGCCAACGGGCCGGCTGCATCATGACGTGGCTCATCTAGGGACTTCCTGGAAGGGGGACCGCAGCGGCGGATGCTGCCGCCAGCACACGATACACCCGCAAATGCTCGGTCAAGGCGGCAAGGCGGCGCGGTCACATCGCGCTCGCATCACCACTGCCGCGACCAGTTGCGCCACGCTATACGGCTTGGCCAGGTGCCCCTGGAAACCGGAAGCCAGCGCGCGCCTGCGGTCGTCGTTGCGCGCCAGCGCGGTCACCGCCACCGCCGGCAGCGCGGTAGCGCTCAGGCCCATGTTCTCGCGGATCGTGCGGATCAGCCCGTAACCATCCATGCCCGGCATGCCGATGTCGGTAAGCATCACGTCGAAGCGCGCATGCGCGCCGTCGTCGAGCAGCTCCAGCGCGTCGGTCGCGTTGGCAACCACCACCACCTCCGCGCCATGCTCCTCGAGCAGGCGGCGCAGGTAATCGCGCATGTCCGGCTGGTCCTCCACCACCAGCAGGCGCAACCCGTTCAGCGCCTTGGCCTCGACCACCTGCTCTGAAGCCAGACTGCGCCTGAGTCGCGACGCGGCCGCTTGCCCTGATCGCGTGGGTGTATTCGGGCAGGCGCACGGTGAATGTCGCTCCCTTGCCGGGGCCTTCGCTGGAAGCGGCGACCTGCCCGCCATGCATCTCCACCAGTTGCTGCACGATCGCCAGGCCCGAGGCCCAGGCCGCCGTGCACGCCGGGTGGTGGTGCCGTCGGCCTGGCTGAAACGCCCGAACAGGTGCGGCAGGAACTCCGGCGGGATGCCATCGCCGGTATCGCGAATGCTTATCACGAAGTGGCCCGACTTCGTGCACCAGCGGTCACCTCGATACGGCCGTGCGCCGGGGTGAACTTGATCGTGTTCGACAGCAGGTTCCAGAGCACCTGCTGCAGGCGCGTGGGGTCGCCGAGCACCAGGCAGGGCTGCTCCGGCAAGCGCAGGCTGATCGGTGCTGCGCCTTGCCCTTCGGCCACCGGCTCCTGCGAGCCGCATCGCCTCGCGCAGCTGCTCGCCCAGGTTCAGCGTCTCCACCTCCAACTGCACCTTGCCGAGCAGCATGCCGCTGAGATCGAGCATGTCCGAGATCAGCCGCTTCTGCGCCCTGGCGCTGCTGGCGATCACCGACAGCCCCTTGTGGCTGGGATCGGATGCATCCAGCCGCTGCAGCAGCAGTTCGCTCCAGCCGAGGATCGTGGTCAGCGGCGTGCGCAGCTCGTGCGAGAGCGTCGCCAGGAATTCGTCTTTCAGCCGCGCCATGCTCTCGGCTTCGTTGCGCGCGCTGCGTTCGGATTCCAGTAGTTGCTCACGCGCCAGTTCGATGTCGCGGCGCTCGGTCACGTCCGGGCTGCTGCCGGCCAGGCCGATGAATCGCCCACCGGCGGAATAGCGCGGCATCGCGGTCATCTCGATCCAGCGCCATTCGCCCGTCGTGGCGGCGCGCGCGCACTAGTGCGCGCAGGTATGCGCTGGTCGTGCAGCGCGTTGCGCAGTTCGTAGTGGAACACGCCCACGTCCTCCGGATGCAGCACTTCGCTCCAGCCTGGTCGTGCATCGTCGCTCTGCGGGTCGATCCCGAAGAACTCGGCGTAGGCGGTGTTCGGCTACCCT
>JASGJB010000003.1:0-22893 GCA_049840895.1 Nibricoccus sp.
GGCATAATTTCACTGCTCAGATTTTGTCGGCCCAAAACAGTCTGTGGATATCCGGGGTTTCTTCTCGGCGCGTGGAGGTTCGCCCGCATATTTCGCCATTTTGATGCAGTCTTCGACCCACAGTCCGCTCGAGCATCGGTTCCAGCGGCGAACATCCCTTGCGCACGTTGCTGTTCCTTTATCGCGAGGAACGCGCGCGGCTGATCTGGGGTGCCGTGCTCTACATCATCAAGCACAGCCCGGTGTGGGTCATGCCGCTGGTGACAGCCCGGATCGTCGATATCGTGGCAAAGCCCGAGGCGCATTCGCTCAATGAACTTTGGGTGAACGCTGCGATTCTGCTCGCGATCCTGCATTCAGGCATCCCCACCAATTATCTTTGCGTGCGCTCGATCAGTCAGGCGGCGCGCTCGACGGAGACCCGGTTGCGTTCGGCGATTTGCCGCCGGCTTCAGCATCTCTCGATCGGCTATTTCACGCGCCAAAGCGCGGGCACGCTTCAAGCCAAGGTGCTGCGTGACGTCGAATCCATCGAACAACTGACGCGCGGTCTTTTCGACACGGTCATGACGGCGGTTGTGAATCTCGCGTCTGCCATCGCAGTGACGGCGTTCCGCGTGCCGTGGTTTTTGATTTTCTTCGTGCTGAGCATCCCGATGGCGGTCGCGCTCGTCCGCGCACTGCACAAACATGTTTCCGAGCGAAACAAAAAGCTGCGCAGAGATCGAGCAGATGTCGAATCGTGTGATCGAGATGACTAATCTCATTCCGATCACCCGCGCGCACGGTCTCGAGTCGAGCGCGATTGAGCGCATTGAGGAATCGCTCTCCCGTGTGCGCGACGCGGGGCTGAAGGTGGATGAAGTCAACTCCGTCTTCGGCGCGATCTCGTGGGTGGTCTTCAACTTTTTCAACATGACCTGCGTCGTGTTTGCAGCGTGGGCGTGTTACACGCAGTTCTTGCCGATCACGCTCGGCGACATCGTCATGCTGACGACTTATTTCGGCCTGCTCACCGGCTCGGTTCTCATGCTAGCCAACGCCACACCGATGATTACCCGCGGCTTTGAAGCGGTGAAGTCGATCGGTGAAGTGCTCGAATGTCCGGACCTTGAGCAAAACGAAGGCAAGGCGACCGTCGCCGGTGTTCGTGGTGAGTTTCGCTTTGATAACGTTGGGTTCCGTTACGAAGGCGTCGAGGCGCACGCGGTGCGCGATTTCTCCCTGCACGTGAAGCCGGGCGAAACCATTGCGCTCGTGGGGCCATCAGGCGCGGGCAAGTCCACCGTGCTGAATCTCGTGATTGGCTTCATCCGCCCGACGAGTGGCGCCATCGAACTCGATGGACGGGACATGGCTGCTCTCGATTTGCGCACGTACCGGCGCTTCGTTTCGGTGGTGCCGCAGGAGTCGATTCTCTTCGATGGCACGATTCGGGAAAACGTCACGTACGGCATGAAGTCCGTCCCCGATGCCGTGCTCACGCAGGCATTGCGCGATGCAAACGCTTGGGAGTTCATCGAAAAACTTCCCGACGGGATTCACACGCAGGTTGGTGAAAAAGGCGCGCGGCTTTCCGGCGGACAGAAGCAGAGGCTCGCGATCGCGCGAGCGCTCATCCGCGACCCGCGCATACTGATTCTCGATGAGGCGACCTCTGCGCTGGATTCCGAGAGTGAGGCGCAAATTCAGGAAGCACTGGAGCGGCTTATGAAGGGTCGGACGACGTTTGTCGTGGCCCACCGTCTTTCGACGATTCGCAACGCTGACCGCATCGTGGCGATGCGTCAGGGCCGGATCGAGGAGGTTGGTTCGCACGACGAATTGCTGCGGACGGGCGGGCTTTATTCACAGTTGCACGCGCGGCAGGCGGGCGGGCGGCTGGAGATGTAGGAGCGGGTTTATCCCGCGATTATTCGATGTCTAAAGCGGGCGGACGTTTATCGCGGCGTGAAGCCGCTCCTACATCTTCGCCCTTGGCACTTTGACCTTCGCCCGTTTACGAAGGTCGGTTTCATTATGTCACTCGCACTCCTCTTCGCCGGTCAGGGCGCCCAGAAAGTCGGCATGGGCAAATCGCTCTACGAAAACTCCGCGGCCGCCCGCGCGCTCTACGACGAAGCCAATCGCGTGCTCGGTTGGGAGCTCACGAAGATCTCGTTCGAAGGCCCCGAGGCCGAACTTACGCAGACCAAAGTCTGTCAGCCGGCCTTGTTCGTTCATGGCCTCGCGTTGCTCGCGGCGTTGAAAGAGCAGGGGAAAAGTCACCGGAGTTAACGAGCCCAAGTTCGCCCTCGGCCTGAGTCTTGGCGAGGTGACCGCGCTGACCGCGGCAGGCGTATTCGATTTCGCGACCGGCCTGAAAGTTGTGGCCGAGCGCGGACGTCTGATGCAGCAGGCCTGTGAGCAGACCGTTGGCGGCATGGCTGCGATTGTCGGTGAAGAACGCGCCAAGGTCGCGGAACTCTGCGCCGAATTCGGCATCGAGGCCGCCAACTTCAACTGCCCTGGGCAGATCATCATCTCGGGCGAAAAGGCGAAGGTCGAAGCCGCCGTTGTCGCCGCCAAGGAGCGCGGCATCAAGAAAGCCATGCCGCTCAACGTCGCCGGCGCTTACCACAGCCGCCTGATGGAGCCGGCTCGTGCGGCGTTTGCGGCCTATTTGGCGAACGTGCCGTTCGCCGCGCCAAAGTTCACCGTGTTCACCAACACGACCGGCCAGGCCGTTTCGTCGCCTGACGACATCCGCGCCGCGCTCGTGAAACAGGTTGTCTCCTCTGTCCTCTGGGAAGACTGCATGCGCAGCGCTTCGGCTGCTGGTGCAACGACTTACTGGGAACTCGGGCCGGGCGGCGTTCTGGCTGGTTTGGCCCGCCGGACCAATAAGGACTGGCCGGTGAAGAGCCTGTCGGAGTTTTCCGATTTAGCCGCTTGATCCCGCCGGGGGGCGTCCGCACCCTCGACCTTTTGAACCTTTGAACGCGTCCCGGTTTCAGCCGGCGGCGCGATCCTCGCATGGAAGAACTGTTGACCCGCAATTTCTGTATCATCGCCCACGTCGATCACGGTAAGACGACGCTGTCCGACCGGCTGCTCGAACATACCAACACGATCTCAAAGCGCGTGTTGACCGAGCAGCATCTGGACTCGATGGACCTCGAGAAAGAGCGCGGCATCACCATCAAGTCGCACCCGGTCACGATGACCTACCGAGCGAAGGACGGCCGTGACTATAAGCTGAACCTCATGGACACGCCCGGTCACGTGGACTTCTCGTATGAAGTTTCACGCAGTCTCGCGGCTTGCGAAGGCGCTGTGCTCCTCATCGATGCGGCGCAAGGCGTAGAAGCTCAGACCGTGGCGAATGCGCACCTCG
The DNA here is from genome assembly GCA_049840895.1 of Nibricoccus sp. Classification (GTDB taxonomy): domain Bacteria; phylum Verrucomicrobiota; class Verrucomicrobiia; order Opitutales; family Opitutaceae; genus Nibricoccus. Next base: position 3,377 of record JASGJB010000003.1, read on the forward strand.
CGTTCTCCCAGCAACTGAAGGTCATCCCGGTCATCAACAAGATCGACCTGCCGAGCGCCAACCTCGAGCTCTGCACGAAGCAGCTCGAAGACATTCTCACGATCCCGGCCGAGGAGGCGATTCTCGCCAGCGGCAAATCCGGCATCGGCATCGAAGACATTCTGGAAGCGGTCGTCGCCCGCGTGCCGCCGCCGCGTTGGCGCGATTATGCGCAGACGCGCATTCTGGTTTTCGATTCTCTCTACGACGCCTACCGCGGCTGCATCGCGTACGTCCGCGTGTTCTCAGGATCGATCAAGGCCAACGACATGATGCTCCTGATGAGCACCAATCAGAAGGCCGAGGTGAAAGAGGTCGGTGTCTTCACGCCGAAGATGGAAAAGTGTGCGGTCCTTCGCGAAGGCGATGTGGGCTATGTTGTTTCCAGCATCAAGGATCCAGCGGATGTGAAAACCGGCGACACCATCACCATCGCGAGCAAGCCCGCGCAGGAGATGCTACCCGGCTACAAAGAAGTCCGCCCGATGGTTTTCTGCGGACTCTATCCGCTCGAGAGCGACGACTACGAAAAGCTCAAGGCTGGTCTCGGTCGCTTGCAGCTCAACGACGCGGCGTTCGTTTACTCGTCGGAAAGCTCCATCGCGCTCGGCTTCGGCTTCCGCTGCGGCTTCCTCGGACTGCTCCACATGGAGATCATTCAGGAGCGCGTGCGCCGCGAGCACGACGTCGAGATCATCTCCACGTACCCGAGCGTTATTTATCAGGTTGTGAAACAGGGCGGCGAAATGATTGAGGTCGATAACCCGGTCAACATGCCCGACCCCGGCACGATCATCGAAGTGCGCGAGCCGACGATCACCGCCTCGATCATCATCCCGAACGACTCGATGGGCGACATCCTCTCGCTGATCATGGAAAAGCGCGGCGTGTGCGATCACACCGACACGCTCGACATGAATCGCGTGATGCTCCGCTGCGTGCTTCCGCTCAACGAAATCCTCGTCGATTTCAACGACCGCTTGAAATCCATCACGCACGGCTACGGCTCGATGGACTACGAACTCGGCGCGTACAAAGCCGACGATCTCGTGAAGATGGACATCATGATCAACGGTGATCCCGTTGACGCGTTCTCCTGCATCGTTCACCGCGACAAGGCCGAAGGCAAAGGCCGCCAGCTCTGCGAAAAACTCGCCGAGATCATCCCGCCGCAGATGTTCAAAGTCGCCATCCAGGCGGCCATCGGCGGCAAGGTTATCGCCCGCGACAACGTCCGCGAAATGCGCAAGGACGTCACCGCGAAGTGCTACGGCGGCGACATCTCCCGCAAGCGCAAGCTCCTCGATAAGCAGAAAGAGGGCAAAAAGAAGATGAAGATGATCGGCAAGGTGAACATCCCGCCGGACGCCTTCATCAAGGTCCTCAAGAGCGGCGATTGAGAACGTCTGGCTGCATTCCAAATTCGATGAATCTGAAAATGAGGAACTCCGGCAGGTTTATTCTAGTCGGAGTTTTTCACCGGGTTTCCGCATTTCAGATTAGCTTGGCTCCGTTCCCGTCTTCCTGATTTCCACATTCCACCATGTTCGGACTCTTCTCGTCGGTCGAAAAACAGATGCGCGCCAATGCCACGAACTGGCTCGAGCTCGCCGACAAGGTTTTTAATTACCGCCGCGACGAGATCTCCGCCGCCGATCGCGCCGAGCTCCAGCAGAAGAGCGAACAGCTCCGCGCCCAGCTCCGCGACAAGGCCGACGCCAGCAAGTTGAAACTCGGTATTGAAGCGCTTGAACCCGCGGTCCGCCGTGCGGGAGGAAAATTTTATCCACGCTCCACCATGCAGGAGTACGTGGAGTTTTTCGTCGTCGCCGCCATCGTGATCCTTGGTCTGCGCGCGTACTTCGTGCAACCGTTCAAGATCCCGACGAACTCCATGTGGCCGACCTACTACGGCATGACCGGCGAAGTTTTTCCTTCGGAGAAAGACGAGCCGGGTGCGTTGGGGCGTGTAGCCCGTCTCGTTGCCTTTGGCGCGACGCGCCGGTCGGTCGATGCGCCGGTTGACGGCGATGTCTGGATTCCAGTCGGCGGCAATCCCGGCGGATATGTTTCCGCTTCGCAGGTGAAAGGCCGTACCTGGCTTGTTTTGCCCACGACCGTTCAGGAGATCACGCTAAGGGTTGGCGACCAGTTCGTGTCGTTTCAGGTGCCTCTGGAATTCAGGTTCGACCGGGTGGCGCAGGATGCGTTTTTCCCCGGCGATCTCGACCTCGGTGCGCAAATCACTGCGCGTATCGCCCAGCATCAGGCGGAGTTGGGAGAAGTGCCTGCAGGAGTGAATAATCAGCATACCCAGGGCAGATGGATAAACACCGGCAAGCGCGTGAAAAAAGGAGAACGCGTCCTCTCGTTCGACGTGATGACAGGCGATCAACTTTTCGTGGATCGCATCTCCTATCATTTCGTGCGGCCCCAAGTCGGTTCCGGTTTTGTGTTCCGTACCGACAATATTCACAGTCCCGATATGCGGGATCGCAGCACCGGACGTCAGGTGGAGTCCTATTACATCAAGCGACTCGTCGGAGTTCCGGGTGACAAACTCGAGGTTCGCAACTCGACGCTTTTTCGCAACGGCGCTCCCATCACCGGATCCTCTGCGTTTGACAAGAACGCGAACAAGGAAGGCCTTTACCGCGGCTATCCTAACCTGAGGGCACTGGATAAAGGTCGTAGCGTCGATGTTTCCCAAGAGGGCTATTATGCGATGGGCGATAATTCCTACGACAGCGCTGACAGCCGCTACTGGGGCGAAGTCCCGTACAAGGACGTGGTGGGACGTCCGCTCTTCATCTATTATCCCTTCACGAAACGCTGGGGTCCGGCGCGCTAAGCCCGGAGATGTGACACGTTTTGGCTGGGTGTTTGGTCATAAAAAAGCCACGCAGATCGCGTGGCTTTTTGTTTAAGACCGTTTGCGCTCGATGGTCGGTAGAAATGCGGTGAGCAATCCGATCAGCGGCAGGTAAGCGCACACTTCAAACACGTGTAGGATGCCCGTGTGGTCGGCGAGTTTACCCAACGCCGCCGAGCCGATGCCGGCCGTGCCAAAGGCGAAGCCGAAGAACAGCCCGCTGATCAGGCCGACCTTCCCGGGGACGAGTTCCTGCGCGTAAACGAGGATCGCGGAAAACGCGGAGGCGATGATCACGCCAATGACGACGCTCAGCACGACGGTCCCCACCAGTCCGACATGAGGTATCCACAACGCGAAGGGCGTCGTTCCGAGAATGGAAATCCATATGACGAGTTTGCGTCCGTACCGATCACCCACGGGACCGCCGATGATCGTGCCGAGTGCGACGGCAAAAAGAAACACGAAGAGCAGCACCTGCGCGTGCGATGCGCTCACCTCGAATTTTTCGATCAGGTAAAACGTGTAGTAGCTCGTGAGGCTCGTGAGATAGACGTACTTCGAAAAAATCAGCAGCACGAGAACGGTGATCGCCTGGGCGACCGTTCGCCTGGGCAGCGATGATCGCACGATCGGCTTTGCTGCCGTCTGACTGCGGGCGAGCGAAAGATGTTGATGATACCAGCGGCCCACGCGTTGCAGGACGATGATGCCGGCAAGCGCGAGCGCCGTGAACCAGAGCACATGAGTCTGTCCGCGCGGCATCACGATGTACGCTGCGGCCAAAGGCCCGAGCGCACTGCCGAAGTTGCCTCCAACTTGGAAAAGCGATTGCGCAAAACCGTGTTTGCCGCCGGAGGCCAGTCGCGCGAGTCGCGACGCCTCGGGGTGGAACACCGCGGAGCCGGTTCCCACCAGCGCGGCGGCGACGATCAACCAGTGATAACTCGTGGCGGTCGCGAGCAAGATGAGCCCGACCAGACTGAATGCCATGCCGACCGGCAGAGAGTAGGGCAGCGGTTTTTTATCCGTGTATCGGCCGACCAACGGCTGCAGCAGCGAGCCGGTCAGTTGAAACGCAAAGGTGATCAGTCCGATCTGGGTGAAGGTGAGATGATACGAATCCTTCAGAAGCGGATAGATCGCCGGGATCAACGCCTGGAGCGTATCATTGAGCATATGCGAAACGCTCAACGCCAGAAGCAGCGCCCATACGGTGTTTCCGACGGGCGTTTGTTTCTCGGGTGTGAGTATGGCTGGGCCTGGGCTTTGACTTTGCATGGAACGGATCACTGTGCCGCCCCGTCGCCACCATCTGCAAATCCGGCAATGAATTTCATTGATACAGTGCCCGTGTTGATCGGGCAGGACAGCTTGCGACGTGAAGAAGTTCACGGCGCTTCATTGCGCAAACGTGGGCGCGATGCAGTCTGCCCGTGTGGCTTTTGAGAAACACCTGCTTATCGACGGCTCGAATATCCTCCACGCGTGGCCGGAGTTGAATGCGTTGCTGAAACGTGATCGCGATGCGGCCCGTTCCCGATTGTCGCAGGCGGTGAGCGTTCTTCACGACGTCGAGCAATTGCGCGTGACACTCGTTTTCGATGGCCGCGGTAACGAGCTCGTTGTTGAGCGTCCTTCCAGTCAGGCGACATTCATCCATCTGTACACGCCAACCGGCACCACTGCCGACGATGTGATCGAGCAGCTGGTCGCAAAAAGTGCGCAGAGTTCGCTCTGTATTGTCGCGACCGATGATCGTGCCGAGCGGCAAACGATCGAGGCGCTGGGCGCTGCGGGAATTTCCGCCGATGAGTTGAAGGCGCGCGTGCTGCACGCGGAGGATCGGCAGCGCGCACAAGTTTCTGGACTGAAGCGCGAGAATGAGCGGGAGTGGCGGCGTCCCAAATCATGATGAAAACTCCCGGCGGGGGCGGGGAGGGCATGGCCGTGGCGGAGATTCAAGGGCTCTACGGCGCGTTCTCCTTTCCCGAAAAACTCCTTCAACAAATCTGGCTGCGCGGTGATTTCGACACGCGCGACCTCTGCACGGCCGATGGCCGTTCCCTCGAAGTTTTGCACCCGGGCCGCTGGAATTTACTCGGCGGCCCCGACTTCACCGGTGCGCGGTTGCGTATCGATGGCGTCGTGACCACGGGCGATGTCGAATTGCACCTTCACGCCGCCGACTGGCGCGCGCACGGCCATGCCGCTGATCCGGCGTATGCGAAGGTGATTCTGCATGTCGTGCTTTTTCCCGGTGGGGATCAGATGACGGCGGGTTTCGGAGGACAGGCGCTGCCGTTGCTGGCGTTGCTTCCGCTGCTGCATCACGATCTCGAGGAATATGCGGCCGATGCCGCTGTCGAGCGGCTGGCGAATCATCCGCTGACGCGTGCGCATGAAACGCTGGCCGCGCTGAGCGAAGAGGCGTTACGCGCGGAGCTGAACCGGCATGCTCGGGAGCGTTGGAGCCAGAAGGTCCGATACGCGAAGATCCGCATCGATCGGCTTGGTTGGGCCGAAGCGTGTCACCACACCGCTCTGGAGATCCTGGGCTATCGCGCGAACCGGGCGGCGATGCTCGCGGTGGCTGCCGTTCACCCGCTTGAAGCCTGGTCAAAACTGACTGCTGCGGCCGAGCGAGACGCATTCGTTGCCGAAATCATGGCCCAATCCGGCGTGTTATGGCGTTGGCGCGCGCAAGGTGTCCGTCCGGCCAATCATCCGCGTACGCGATTTCTTCAATATGCGGAATGGGCCGGGACTTGTCCTGACTGGCCCGGTCGATTGATCGCGTTTTCTGAAAAGCTCCCGGACGGTATTGAGAAGGGGGGCCGGCCGGTGACCACGGCTGACCTTCGCAAGCTCGGCGGATTCCGTGTTTTGAAAAGCCGTTTCGCCGACGAAGTCTCGGGAGGCGTCATCGGAGGCTCGCGTTTCAATACGCTGATCTGTGATGGCTTCCTGCCGCTCCTCGCTGCGCGGGATCCCGCGCAGCTGGACGCACTGGGCATCTGGTGGACGAACTGGTTTCCGGGCGATGCTCCGGCGAAATGGCTCGTCTTGCTGAGAGGACTGGGCGTGATCGGCAGCCGCGAATGGCCGGCTTCGCACGGCGCTTTGCAAGGTTTGCTCGGCTGGCTGATCGCCGAGGAGAAAAAGCAGAATTCTGGCGATAGCGTGGAGGGGCGCGGGACTTGACAAGCTTTTCGGGCGGAAGCTATTTTGTTCCTTTCATTCATCGTTCACTTTCCAGAAAGTGGGCCTCTGGCCCGCTTTTTTTTCCCTAAATTTATCTACCTATGAGCAGCGAAATTCTATCCGTCCTCGAGTACATGGAGAAGGAGAAGGGGGATCGGTCGTGCCGACATGATTGCCGCGATCGTGAACGCGATTAAAACCGCCGCCCTCAAGGGAGTTAACTCGGGTCAGGAACTCAAAATCGAGATCAACCCCAAGAACGGCCAGCTCAAGGCCTGGTCGCTTTTGAAAGTGGTCGATTCCGTCAGCAATCCTCGCGCGGAAATCCACCTCGAAAAAGCCCAGTCTCTCAAGCCCGGCGCAGTGCTCGGCGAGATGCTGGAAAAAGAGATCGATCCCGCCACTCTCGGCCGCATTGCCGCGCAGACCGCGCGTCAGGCGGTTATGCAGCGTCTTCGTCAGTTCGAGAAGGACCGCATTTACGACGACTTCAAGGACATGGTCGGCAATATCGTGACCGGCACCGTCCGTCGCAAGGAGCGCAACGACATCTTCGTCGATCTCGGCAAAGCCGAGGCGTTGCTCCCCGGCAAAGAACAAGTCCCCGGTGAAGAGTATCAAGCGGGCGATCGTATCCGCTGCTTGCTCACCTCGATCGATTCGTCGCCACGCGGTCCTGAGATCATCCTCAGCCGTGGCAGTCCCAAGTTTGTCCGCCGCCTGTTTGAAGTCGAAGTCACCGAGATCGCTGACGGCACCGTCAAGATCGAGTCCTTTGCCCGCGAACCCGGTTATCGCACCAAGATCGCCGTTTCCACGAAGGATCCGAAGGTCGATCCAGTCGGCGCATGCGTCGGCGCTCGTGGCGCTCGCGTGAAGACGATTGTTCGCGAACTCAACGGCGAGAAGATCGACATCATCAAGCACTACACCGACGTCAAAGAGATGACCAAGGAGGCCCTGAAGCCGGCCGAACCGAAGGAGATTCTCCTCGATGAAAAGAATCATCGCATCGTCGTGAAAGTGGTTCCGGATCAACTGGCCGTTGCCATCGGCAAGGGCGGCAAGAACGTCCGTCTCACGTCGCGTCTGCTCGGCTGGCGCCTGGAAGTGGAAGAACTCAAGGTTGTTTCCAGCGATCCGCGCGAAGTCGCGCTTCAATCGATGGTCACCACCTTGGGCATCGACCGTCCGACCGCCGAACGCCTCTTTGGCATCGGCATCAACTCGCCAGCCGCTTTCGAAGGCGTGGAGCTCAACGATCTGCAGGAGGCTGGGTTCTCGGAGGAGGAAGCCCAGGCACTGCTGGCTCGCATCGTTCGTTAACCCAACTTCTCCACGCGCCAAGAATCCCTTTACTTAATAAGACTGAATGAGCATCCGCATCCACGAACTCGCCAAGAAGATCGGCATGGACAACAAGCAGCTGTTGTCCCTGCTCAAGGAGCGCAAGTACGACGTCAAGAGCGTCTCCAGCACGATCGACAATATCTCGGCCGAGGCCCTCGAACAGGAGTTCGCAGGCAAGGTGGAAGCAGCAGCTCCAGTCGCCGAGCCTCAGCCAGCCGCGGCTGCCGCTCCGGCTGTCGAAGCTCCCAAGACGAGCGTTGGTCAGGCACCGACGGTTTTCACGACCAAGCAGCCCGCGGGTGTGATGGTGAAGAGCGCGCAGGATATCGCGCGTGAAAAAGAGGAAGCCGCCGCCAAACAGAACAAACCTGCGCCGCCTGTGATGGTGCCTCCGGTTCGTCCAGCCAGTCCTCCGCCGCGTCCACCGATCCCGGCGCCAGCCTCCTTTGCGCCTCGTCCGGCGCCAGCCGCTCCTCCGCCGGTATCTGTTCCGGTTTCCGCGCCCAAGCCGGCACCCAGCGCGCCACCGGCCGTATCGGCTCCTCGTCCCGTTTCACCACCACCAGCGGCTCTGCCTCCGCGTCCCGCATCCAGTCCGGTCGCGCCTCCTCCGATTCCGCCACGCAGTCCGAGCCCCGTTCCTCCGCCGGCAGTTCCCGTGTTCGCCTCGGCCCCGCGTCCGCTTCCCGTTTCGTCTCCGGTGGCAGCGCCCGCGATTCCCGGTGGAGTGCCAGCGGCGAATACCCCGGTCGTCACCGTTCAGGGAGACATCAAGACCATCCACCTCAAGCCGCCGATCGTCGTTCGCGACTTCGCGCCCGCGCTTGGGCTGAAACCGTTCAAGCTCATCTCTGAGCTCATGGAGATGGGGATTTTCGCGTCGATGAATCAAACCATCGACGAGACGGTTGCGGTGAAGGTCGCTGAGAAGCACGGCTTCATTCTTGAAATCAAGCACCGCGGCGACGCCTCGGCACAGCAGGCGGCGAAGGAAAAGCAGGCAAAAGCCAAAGTGAATCCGGACGAGGAGGAGGCCAAGAACCTCGCCCCGCGTCCCCCGGTCATCTGCATCCTCGGTCACGTTGACCACGGCAAGACCTCGCTGCTCGACACGATTCGCAAAGCCAATGTCGCCTCGGGCGAAGCCGGCGGCATCACGCAGCACATCGGTGCCTACCAGATCGAGTTCAAGGGCAAGAAGCTTACCTTCCTGGATACGCCGGGTCACGCCGCGTTCACCAAGATGCGTTCCCGCGGCGCCAGCGTCACCGATGTTGCGATCCTCGTGGTCGCCGCTGACGACGGCTTCATGCCGCAGACCGACGAAGCGTTGAAGATCGCGCTCGGCGTCAAAGAACAGCAGCCCGAGAAGTTCGCGCTCATCGTCGCCGTCAACAAGATGGACGTCAAAGGCGCGAACCTCGACCAGATCAAGGGCCAGATGCAGCAGCGCAACATCGCTCCGGAAGACTGGGGTGGCGAGACCGTCACCGTTCCTGTTTCCGCCATCAAGGGCACGGGCATCGAAGAGTTGTTGGAGATGATCATTCTCCAGTCCGAAGTTCTCGAGTTGAAGGCCAACCCGAAGGCCGAGGCCAGCGGTGTGGTCATTGAATCCCAAATCGACGTCGGTCGCGGTCCGCTAGCCACAGTCATCGTGCAGCGTGGCACGCTTCGCGTTGGTGATGCGATCGTCTGCGGCCCGCACTGGGCTCGCGTGCGTGCGATGTTCGACGATCAAGGCAACAATCTCAAGGAGGCTCCTCCTGCCACGCCGGTTCGCGTCATCGGCTGGTCTGGCGCGCCCGATAGCGGTGCCGCTTTCAAAGCCGTCAAGAATGCCCGCGAAGCCGAGAAGCTCGCCGAAGAAGAAGAGCATCGCCTCAAGAAGCTCGCCACTTCCAGCGACTCTGCACCCAAGCAGGTCTCCGTCGAAAGCCTCTTCGCCAACATCGCGGCGACTCAGCAGAAGACGCTCAAGGTCATCCTCAAGACCGACGTCTTCGGGTCCACGGAAGCCGTTCGTCACGTGCTCGAAGGCATCAAGAGCAACAAGGTATCCCTCGAAGTCGTTTCGTCCGACGTCGGTCTCATTTCGAAGAACGACGTGCTCATGGCCGGCACCGGCGGCGCGGTGATCATCGGTTTCAACACCAAGCTGGAGAACGGCGTCACGCCGCTCGCCAAGCATCACAACGTCCGCATCGAAACCTTCGGCATCATCTACGAACTCGCCGACAAGGTGAAAGAGATGATGGCCGACCTGCTCGATCCCGATCTCAAGGAAGTCAAACTCGGCGCCGCCGAAGTGCGCGCGACCTTCCCGCAAGGCAAGGGCTTCGTCGCCGGCTGTCTGGTCACGGAAGGCAAGATCGGCCGCAACAACTCGGCCCGCATCCGCCGCGGCAAGGAGATCGTTTACGAGGGCAAGATCGCCACGCTCAAGCGCTTCAAGGACGACGCCAACGAAGTCCGCGCCGGCCTCGAGTGCGGTATCAAGCTCGACGACTTCAACGGTTACCAGACCGGCGACATCATCGAGTGCCTGGAAATCCAGAAGGTTCGCGCCGCGCTCTAAGCCTCGCCTATCTCCAGTTGACGATGGATCACGGGCGCCGCGCCTCCGCGTTGCGCCCGTTCCTTTTTTAATAATCCTGAGTCCTCAACCGCCGCCGCCATGTCCAACCGAACTCTTCGCGTAAACGAACTCATCCAGCGCGAGATGAGCGCCATCCTGCGCAAACGTTATCAGGCGGAAGCGCTTTCGATCACCATCGTTTCCATCGAGGTCACACCCGATCTGCTCGAAGCCAAGGTCTTCGTTTCCGTGCTGGGCGATGCTTCTGAAACCGAGAAAAAACTCCGCTGGCTTCGCAAGACGTCGCAGGAAATCCGTTTCGAGCTCGGGCGCACAATTGTGCTGAAGCACATGCCGAAGTTCACCTACGAACTCGATATCTCCACCGCCCGCGGCAATCGCATTCTCGGCATCCTCGACGAGATTGATGCCAAGGAAAAGGCGAAGGCTGCTGATTCTCAGGCCGGCGATAAAAAGGAGAACGCCTGATCGTGGATAAACATTTCGCCGCACTCTCCGCGGAGTTTGCCCGAACGCTGGCAGCGCTCAAGGGCCGCCGCCTCGCGGTAGTCGGCCACGCCCGGCCCGACGGCGATTGCATCGGCTCACAAGTCGGTCTCGCACGTGTTCTGCGTGCACTCGGCCACGAGGTGATCTGCGTGAACACCGACGCCGTTCCTCGTCGCCTGCAATACTTGGTGGACGATCTGAATTTCGTCCGCCCTCACGATGTGCCTGCGGCGGAAGACTGGGTTTCGCTCTGGGTCGATTGCGCCGATGCGGGCCGCGCGGGTGACAAGGCACGCGAACGGTTTCCAAAACCTTTCGCCAACATCGATCATCACCTGTCGAACAACGCCTACGCCGAACACAATTTCATCGATGCCGGCGCCGCGGCGACGGCGGAGATTCTCGCGGGTGTTTTCGCCGACAACAAACTGCCTGTGGATGCCATTGCTGCGAAAGCGCTCTTCGCCGGCATCATGACCGACACCGGCCAGTTTCGTTTCAACTCCACGACGCACCGCACGTTTCTGCTCACAGCCGAACTCGTCGCACTCGGCGCAAGTCCCTCGGAAGCGGGCGGCGAAATCTATGAGCGTGAATCGCTCGGCAAGTTGCAGCTTCTCCAGCGGTTTCTCGCCTCGCTCAAGCTCGACTGCGGTGGACTCGTCTGTGTCGGTTCTCTGCCAGATGGTATTTTTCGCGAGACGGGGACGAATGTCGAAGACACCGAGGGTCTCGTGGACTACGCGAGGGCGATCGACGGCGTGGAGATCGGCGTGTTGATCGAGGAGCGCCCGGGCGCGATCAAAGCCAGCCTGCGTTGCAAAAACCCGATCTATCGCGTCGACCAAGTCGCCGCCCAATTTGGCGGTGGTGGGCATGCCTGCGCGGCGGGCCTTAATCTGAAAAACACACCGGTGGCGGAATTCCGTTCCCAGTTGCTGGGCGCACTGGCAGCGCAGATCGCCCGTGTAACAACGTCCGCCAAAGCCTGACTTCCCGATGCTCGTTCAGCCTAAAGAACTCGAGGGCGTGCTCCTCGTCGACAAACCCACCGACCACACGTCGCACGACGTCATCGCACGGCTGCGCGGCATCCTGAAGATGCGCCGTATCGGCCATGCGGGCACGCTCGATCCGATGGCGACGGGCGTGCTGGTCGTATTGCTCGGCAAGGCCACCAAGGCGTCGCAGTACCTGATGAGCCTGGACAAGGAATATACCGGCACGATCAAGCTCGGCAGCGTGACAAACACGCAGGATGCCGAGGGCGAAGTGCTGGAGACGCGCCCGGTGCCGCCACTGACCGAGGCGGAGGCGAAGACGTTCATGGCGGGATTTGTGGGCGACCAGTATCAGCTCCCGCCGATGTTTTCCGCCGTGAAGATCGATGGCGTGCCGCTCTACAAGCAGGCGCGCAAGGGCGAAGAGGTTGAGCGCGAGCCACGTTTCATCCGCGTGTCGTCGTTTGATATGACGCGTTTCGCGCTGCCGGAAATCGACTTCGTGCTGCGCTGCACGAAAGGAACCTATGTGCGAACGGTCGCGCATGATCTCGGCCAGAAAATCGGCTGCGGCGCGCATCTCTCGGCGTTGCGCCGCACGGCGACGGGCAAGTTCACGATTTCGCAATGCCTCACGATCGAGCAGATACAGGCGCTGCCGGTTCCCGAGCTGGAAAAACGTCTCGTGCCGGTGCGCGACGCCGTTCCGAGTTTTGCACTGTGAGCGCGGCCCGCCAGATCGAAGGAGTTGAGAACGCACGGCTGCCGGCGCGTCCGCTGCATCTGGCTATTGGCATGTTCGATGGCGTCCACCTTGGCCACCGGGCGGTAATCGACGCGGCGATCCAGTCGGCACGTCGCAGCGGCGGGATCGCGGGAGTGCTGACGTTCTGGCCGCATCCGAGCGTGTTGGTGAACCCTCAGGCCGCGACCCGTCTGATCGCCGGTCCGGAAGTGCGTGCGCGATTGCTCGCTGAGACGGGTGTGGACATTGTGATCACACAGCCGTTCACGCCGCAGTTTGCCGCGATCGAGGCCGAGTGGGTGCTGCCTTATCTGAAGAAAAATCTTCCTTCGCTCAGCACGGTTTACGTCGGCGAAAACTGGCGCTTTGGCAAAGGCCGCCGTGGTGATATTTCGATGCTGGTGGCCGAGGGAAAGAAGCAGCATGTCGGCGTGGTGAGCGCGCAGCGCATCAATCACAACGGCGAGCCGATCAGCAGCACGCGCATCCGGGCGTGCCTGGAATCGGGAGCGATGGAGGAAGCCAACGAATTATTCGGTTACACGTACTTCGCGGATGGAGTGGTGGCCCCAGGAAAGCGATTGGGACGGACGATTGGATTTCCGACACTGAATATTCCGTGGGAGCCCGCCTTGCGCCCGAAATTCGGAGTCTATGCGGTGCGCGTGAATGGACTGAAATCGAAGGAGGAATTTTTGCCGGCGGTGGCGAATTACGGGCTGCGGCCGACGGTTGAGAAGAGCAATCAACCGCGTATCGAAGCGCACCTGCTGGTGGATTGTCCGTTTGTCGAAGGCGATGCGGTCCGCGTTGAGTGGCTGAAGTTCATCCGACCCGAGGCGAAGTTTTCGTCGATCTCGGCACTGACGGATCAAATCACGAGCGACCGCCGGGAAGCGGCGGCATTCTTTGGTTTTTAAGTGCAGGGCGGCCCTATGACTGCGGTCGGAACGCTTTCATCACGGCAGGATTGGTTTCCAGCTTCGGTCCGCCGATGAGATCGATGCAGTAGGGGATCGCGGGGAAGACGGCTTCGAGATTCTCGCGAATGGCTTTGGGACGTCCGGGAAGATTCACGATCAGCGTGTGGCCACGGATGCCGGCAGTCTGACGCGAGAGGATGGCAGTCGGCACGTATTTGAGGGACGTGGCGCGCATGAGTTCGCCGAATCCCGGGAGCATTTTTTTGCAGACGGCTTCGGTGGCTTCCGGAGTGACGTCGCGCAGCGCAGGGCCGGTTCCGCCCGTGGTGACGATGAGCGCGCAGCCGGCGTTGTCGGCGAGATCGCGGAGCGCGTCTTCGATCTGCGGCTGCTCGTCCGGGATGATCCGGTATTCGACGTCAAAGGGTGTGACGAGCCACTCGCGAAGAAGGGCGACGCAGGCTTTTCCAGGCGTGTCTTCGTAGACGCCGGCGCTGGCGCGGTCGGAGATGTTGAGGACGCCGATTTTGACGGAGTTCATGCGAGTGAGACGGAAAATTTTTGAAGGATGTCGGCGGGGGTGACGCCTTGTTCGCGCATGGCGCGGAGGCTGAGGGAATCGTGACGTTTGGCGAGACGGACGCCGTTTTCGTCGTTCATCAAGGGCGCGTGATAAAAGGCGGGCGCGGTGATGCCGAGAGCGCGAAAGATCAAGAGCTGGCGGAACGTGGAGCGTACGAGGTCGTCACCGCGGACGACTTCGGTGATAGCCATCGTTGCGTCATCGACCGCGCAGGCGAGCTGGTAGCTGGGGACGTCGTCTTTGCGCCAGACGAGAAAATCGCCAAAATCGCGGCCGGCGACTGCGCTTTGCCGGCCGAGGCGGTTGTCGGTGAATGAAATGGTTTCACGGTCGGGCACGCGGATGCGCCAGTTGGTCGTGATGGGTTGATCCGGTGCTGGAAGCGCCGGGATAGGTGCATCGATTGGCGGACGGAAGTGTGCGGGATAAACGGGCTCATCATCCGCGGCGCCTTCGTGCGGAGCGCCGGCGGCTTCGAGAACATCGCGACGAGAGCGGTTGCACGGATAGATGAGCCGGGCGGCATGGAGTTTTTCGAGGACGGCGCGATAGAGCGGACGGCGGGCCTGCTGGTTATAGGGCGCGTGTGGGCCCCCGATGTCGGGGCCTTCCTGCCAGACAAAGCCGAGCCAGCGGAGGTCGGTGAGCATGGCGTCGACGAAATCGAGGCGGAAGCGGGTGGAGTCGAGGTCGTCGTTGCGGAGGATGAGGGTGCCGTTGGCGAGACGGGCGCGTTCGGCGGCGATCCAGAACGTGCGGGCGTGCCCAAGATGCAGATACCCGGTGGGAGAAGGGGCGAGGCGACCGCGGTAGTTGGATGGATGATTAACCACTGATGGTCACTAATGGGCACTAATGCTGAAAAGTATCAGCCAAAAATTAGTGGCGATGTGCGGGCCGTCATGGTTTTCCAGAAGGCATGTCCAAGCTGCTCTGTGTCTATTGCTCCTCCAGCGACCGCCTCGAACCCAAGTACTATGCGGTGGCCGAAGAGGTTGGTCGTGAGATGGTGAAGCGCGGCTGGGGGCTCGTCTATGGTGGAGGAAAGACCGGGCTCATGGGAGCCGTTGCGCGCTCGGTGAAACAGGCGGGTGGGCAGGTAATCGGGGTGATCCCGGAATTCATGAAGGCGAAGGAGCTCGCGTTTACCGAGGCGGATGAACTCGTGACGGTCGTGACCATGCGCGAGCGCAAGCTGCTCATGGAAACCAGGGCCGACGCATTTCTCACATTGCCGGGAGGCTGGGGGACACTTGAGGAGATCATGGAGATTCTCACGCTGCGGCAGCTCGATGTGTTGCGGAAGCCATGCGTGTTCCTGAATCAGGACGGCTTTTATGACGAGCTGCTGGCGTTTTTTCAGCGGATGGTGGCTGAGAAGTTCAACAAACCCTCCAATCTGGAGCTGTTCACGGTGGCGAAGACTGTGCCGGAGATTTTCGCCCAGCTCGATGGCGGCGTGGTGAAGGCGGAGACGAAGTGGTTCGAGACGAAATGAGCTTTGTACCGACGGATCCTCGCGACGCGTTGCTGGTGAAATTGCGTGCGCACGCGGCACAAAAACTTGATGTGCATGAAGCGGCGATGGCGGCGGGCATGATACGCTTTGTGGCAGAGAATCCGCGCTGTGCGGAGCGGTCTCTGGAAACCGGGCACCTCACAGGTTCGGCGTGGATCGTGAATGCGGCACGGACGCGAACCCTGCTGACGCATCATGCGAAGCTGGGCATATGGGTGCAGCTAGGCGGGCACGCGGATGGCGATCTGGATATTGCGGCAGTCGCTATGCGCGAGGCGCAGGAGGAATCGGGGTTGACGCGATTGCAGCAAGTTTCGCAGGAGATTTTCGATGTGGACCGGCACTGGATTCCCCCGCGCAAGAGTGATCCCGGGCATTGGCACTATGACATTCGCTTTATGATCGAGGCGGACGAAGCAGAGCCGTTGGTAATCACGAACGAGTCAAAGGATCTGCGCTGGATCGAGATTTCGCGGATGACGGATTTCAGCACCGAGGAATCGATGCTGCGCATGGCGCGGAAGACGGCCGCACGCTGAGCGTGCGGAATGACCAGTGGCCATTCACCAATGACCATTGGCGCAAGCGTGGGGTCTAGAGCCGGTGGTGAACAGCGCGCTCGGAGTGCGCGCTCCACCTTAGCGCCAGAGCTGGCGGAGGTCTTCGTGGCGGACCCAGCCGGTCTGGCCGTTTTTGAAAACGAGGCGGGACCAACCGAAGTACGTTCTGTCCACGATGGCGATGGAGCCTGCGGCGAGCGGGGATGTTTTTTGAACGGTGTCGGCTTCGGTGGGAATCGAGCGAAGTGTCGTTTGTTTCCAGACGAGTGCGGCGCGAAGATCGTCGGTCGGAGCGTACAGGCGAAGGCTGAGAACACCTGCGGCGAGGATGACGACGGAGACGGCGCAGAGTGTCCAGGCGGCGGGTTTGAGTGCGCGTGAGCGGGCGCCGTGCAGACGGAGTAATCCGAGAGCGAGGGCGATCGCACCGAGGACGGAAGAGGCGACGATCACGCGTTGCCATTCAGCGGGGGAAAGGCGGCGGGCGAGGTTGTGCAGTGGCGAGGGATTGATGAAGGCGGAGATCGTGGTCGGCGCGTAGCCGGCTTTGTCGAGCGTGAGAGCGAGGTGCCAGCGCACGGAGGCATCGTCGGGATGCTGGACGAAGGCGGTTGCGGAATGAGCGGCCGCTTCCTGCCAGCGGTTTTGCTGGGCGAGCGCGAGGGCGAGATTGTGGTGCGCGATCCAGTCAGCAGGGGATTTTGCCGCTTGTTCGCGCCACATTTTTTCGGCCGAAGCAAAGTCGCTGCGGTCGTAGGCGGCTCTGGCGGTGTCTTGAGCGCTCGCTGAGTCGGGGGAAATCGTGAGGCCAAGGATGACCGCGGCAGCGAAGGGAAGGAGGTTTCGCGGGAGGAAGATGGAAAAGGCGCTGAACGATTTGACGGATCGTGTGCTGAGGGCGGCATCGGCGCGTGTGATCCAATCGGCGGGCAACGTCGTCGCGGTGCTGTAGAGACAGCGTTCCGCCTCACGCCAGAGGGTGGCCCATGTGTCGGTGAAATCGTCGGGCGCCGGGACGGCGCGGGTGAGCGGCCAGAGAGCGGCGGTATCGCGCTGCCAGCTTTGGAGCAGGGTGATGATTTTTGCGCGGTCGGTGGTTGTGCGAAGTTCGTTGAGTGTGGCGGCAAGACGGACACGGGCTTCGCGCTGGGGGCGGAGCGGGTCGGTTTGTTTTGCGCGGCGAAGGGCGAGGATGAACCAGAAGGCGAGCAGCGGCAGCAGCGGTGAAAGAGCGGCAATCGTCAGTGTGCGACTGGTGAACGGCAGCGCCGCTTCGGCTGATCCGGAAAGCGGGTCGCGTGGAATCGCGGCGGGCGCGCCGGGTGGGACAAGCGGAGTTTTCGAGGCGGACGCGACGCTGTTTGCCGTGTCGGTCGGACGAACTCCAACGCCGGATGTCGTGGTAGTCGGAGGGGGAGTGACGGCTGCGATGGCGACCGTGGTACGAGGAGCGGTGATCGTCTGGTATTCGCCTTTTGATGGGTCGAAGTAGCTGAAGCTCACAGGACCCAGTGTGTAGGAGCCGGGCTTGGTTGGGATGAGCACGACGTCCTCGGTGAGCGTGGCTTCGAAGAGCGCGCCGTCTTTATTGGTGCGTTTGGCCTGTGGCTGGATGACGCGGAAATCTTTCGACGCTTCACGCGAGGGCAGACCCGGGATGTCGGGCCAGTTTCCCGCGCCGGTAAGCGTGAGTGTCCAGGTGATGGGATCGCCAACATTGGCGGTCGCGGGGACGACCTTGGATTCGAGAGTGAATTTGCCGACTGAGCCGTTGAAGGACGCGGGTGCGCCGGCGGGCAGGGGTTTCACGATGATCGAAGGGCGGTCGCTGGTGACGGCGAACTGGTCGAGATTGGCGCGGCCCCACATGTCGGTACCCTTGACGACGTTCACGAGCTGATTGCCGGCGTTGAGCATGACAGCGCCACCGGTGCGGGCGAGCGCCCGGGTGGATTGCGAAACAATGATGTGGTTTTCGCCATTCACGACGGCTTCACGTTGCTCGGGCTTGCCCCACTCCTCGATGGAGAGCGGTGTGGGCGCCCATTCGAGATTTCCGCCGAGCGAGTGCGCGTAGCGGCGGAGGATGCTGAGGTTGTAGGTGAGGGAAAAAACTTCGCCGGCCCACACCTCGCGTGGCGTCTGGAAACGGGCGGTCACGACGGACTCGAGGGAAAGATTTCCGCCGATGGTCGCTTCGCCGACCTCGAAGCCGGCGGCGGGCACGGTGAGGCGGCCTTTGTCGGTTTCGACGGTGAATGCGGGAATCGCGATGCGTTGTCTGACGGTGGGCCGGGCGGCGAAGTTGAGCGTAACGGACTGCGACATGCGGCCGTTGACGAGGCTCGTGCTGCGCATCTCGCCGCCGCGCTGGAGCGTGAGACCACTGACGCTGGGGATCGGTGGATTCCCGGTGGGTTCACAGCTTTCGAAAACAAGGCTGATCGCGCTGGTCTGCCCGAAGGCGAGGCTGCCGGTCGATGGCTCCCAGCGGACGGACTGTGCGCGTGTGAAGACGGTGAGGAGGGCGAAGAGGCCAGCGAAAATAAAAGGCGGATACGGTGCATGGCAGATTACCAGTCTTTGCCCATTTTTTGAATTTGGCTTTAGGGTCTTGCAGCAGCTGAAAGAGGCGGCCGGGTGAATCGAGATTGCGAACCTGATCGAGCTTCTGGAGGCGGAACGGAAAGTTCGGGGTCAACGGGGACAGTGGATTTGTTGTCGGGGGCGCCGCCGATCTTCTGGGTTTCTTCGGATGGCTGGTAACCTCCTGTGGCGTTTTCTCCTCAGGGGGCTTGTCCATTTTGCCGAAGGCGGACTGCTGATCCTTGCCAGGTTCTTTCTTTTCCTCGGAGGACTTGGATTGCTGTTGTTGCTGCTGGTTTTGCTGTGATTTGGAATCCTGGGGTTCTGGGAGTCGGACTGCTGCTTCTGATCCTTCTTCTCCTGTTCGGAATTGTTCTCGGGTTTTCCGAACTGGTTTTGAGAGTCCTGCTTATCCTGTTTGTCCTGCTGGTCCTTTTTTTCGTCCTGCTTTTTTTCCTGATCCTGCTTCGGCGGCGGCTCGGACTTTTCGAGGAAGTTTTTCGAATTTCGTGCGGAGGGTCGGGCCAGTCGGCGGCTTTGGCGTCGGTGGCCTCGCCTTGGTCAACGGCGAGGAGGGCATCGCGTATCGGACCTTCGGGCACGGGGTGCTTGGCGGTTTGAAGACGTTCACCGTAAGTGATGGTGGTGCGGGCGATCTCGGCGCAGTCGCGGGCCGAGAGGCTGTCGCGACCCGACATGTTGCCGACCAAGGCGCTAAGCGGAGCGGCGATGGTGGCGGAGGGATCCGCTGCGGATGCATCCGCAGCGAAGAGTGACGGGTGAAGAGTGAAGAGTGAAAGAATGCAGAGGAGAGCGGTGAGGGTGGCGGTGCGTGTGGCTTCGACTTGAAGGGGAAGCGACGGAGGGCGTGGTGGATTTCAACTGGATATCGCGTGGACGAGGGCGCACCGGAAATTCGCGCCAGTAGCTCCAGGCGAGGAAAAGCAACGCGGGGGCGAGGGCCCATTGGAAACGTTCGGCGAGGCGGACGCGGTTACGTTCGAGGAAGGCGCCTTTGCGGCCGGCTTCGACCGTGCTGTTGATGAG
>JASGJB010000004.1:0-6518 GCA_049840895.1 Nibricoccus sp.
GTGAGAGAGCATGAATGCGCCCTGGCCAAAATAGTTCAGGAGAAGTCCGGGCAGTACGAGTACGAGCCAGGCCTGAGTAATGTACCTGCGGCCGAAGTGGCCCATGTCGGCGTAAAGTGCTTCCGCGCCCGTGATGGTGAGGACGATGGAGCCGAGAATGCCTGCGGTGATATGCCAGGGCTGGTTGATCAGGAACTTAACCCCAAGCATGGGATTGAGCGCTTCCCAGACTTGGGGCGCGTCGAACAGGTGCCACGCTCCCAAGGCCCCGAGTACCACAAACCAGACGAGCATCACCGGCCCGAAAATACGGCCGATAACCTTGGTCCCTTTTGATTGGACGAGGAAGAGAGCGCCCAGAATCGCGACAGCGATCAGGACGATGTGGACCTCCTTTAGATTGGGATAGATGCTCGCGAAGCCTTCGGAGGCGCTGAGTACCGTGATGGCGGGTGTGATCACACCGTCACCGTAGAGCAGTGCGGCGCCCGCCAGGACGATCAGCGTTCCGAAACCGATGGTGCGGTTTCTTTTCCCCTTGGGGTCGGTGACGCCATGAGAATGGGAAAGTGCGAGGAGAGCGAAGATACCGCCTTCACCGCGGTTGTCGGCGCGGGTGACGAAGAGCAGGTACTTCAGGTTCACCACGATCATGATGGTCCAGAACATCAGCGAAAGGATACCCAGGATGCCCTCGGTGCGATCTGCGCCCTCGAGGTGCGCGAGGCATTCGCGCATGGTGTAGAGCGGGCTGGTGCCGATGTCGCCGTAGACGACGCCGAGGGCACCGAGACAAAGTCCGAGCTGGAGCCGGCGGGCTGACGAGCCGGGTGTGTGATCAGTCATGGAGCAGGAAGGCTTTCGGAGAGTGCAGGCGGCTCCAAGTCGTTTTGGCGCACTGGCGAAATATTGGTTGCAATGGCTCGCGCTGCGTTGACCCCGGGCGTGGTTGGCGGCTTCGTGGCGTTTTTAATCTCATGAGTCTTCCCAACTGGAAAGTCGTCAAAACGTACAAGGACATCCTCTACCACAAGGCGGACGGGATCGCAAAAATCACGATCAACCGGCCTGAGAAACGTAATGCGTTTCGCCCGCAGACCGTGTTCGAGATGTACGACGCCTTCATCGACGCGCGTGAGGACCAGACGGTCGGCGTGGTGCTGCTCACTGGCGCCGGTCCGCATACGGATGGAAAATATGCTTTTTGCGCGGGTGGCGACCAGAGCGTGCGCGGGCACGCGGGTTATGTCGGCGAGGACGGCGTGCCGCGGCTCAACGTGCTCGATCTGCAAAAGCTGATCCGCTCGATGCCCAAGGTTGTGATCGCGCTGGTCGCGGGCTACGCGATCGGCGGCGGGCATGTGCTTCACTTGGTGTGCGATCTCTCAATCGCAGCGGACAACGGCATCTTTGGACAAGTGGGGCCGAAGATGGGCAGCTTCGACGGCGGCTTTGGATCCAGTTATCTGGCCCGCATTGTCGGACAAAAGAAGGCGCGCGAGATCTGGTACCTGTGCCGTCAGTATGATGCGAAGCAGGCGCTCGAAATGGGTCTCGTGAACACCGTGGTGCCGGTCGCGCAGCTCGAAGAGGAGGGCGTGAAATGGGCCAGGGAAATTCTCGGCCACAGTCCGCTGGCAATCCGCTGCTTGAAGAGCGCGTTTAATGCGGATGTCGACGGGCAGTCGGGCATCCAGGAACTCGCGGGCAATGCGACGCTCCTTTATTATATGACCGATGAAGCGAAAGAGTTTCACGGCGCGCAGCGGGAGAAACGGAAACCCAATGCGCGGAAGTTTCCCTGGCTCCCATGACGCGAGCCGGTTAGGTTACGGGCCCGGACTTGTTGCCCGCAACGTGGGCCCTTCGACCCAGCTTCCCGTGAGCATCGTTGCGGTGGTCCACGCCGGGCTGCCGTATTCTCCACGCTGAAGCTGGCCGATGAGTAACTCCACGGCACGGGCTCCGAGTTGGTAGGGTTGCAGATCGATCGCCGCGCAAGGCCGCGTGCGATTGATGGCGTTGAGGCAAACATATCCGTGCGTGTCGGGCACCTTCGCGCCGCACGCTTCCATCCAGGAGATGGTTTTGTCGTAGTGGTTCAGGACCACGTCGGGTCGATAACGCTTAAACCAGGCGCTGAACGGCTTCTCGCTGAATTCGCGGGCCACGAGGATAGGGACATAGTCGATTCCGTTCTCGCGGCTTTCCTGAAAGGCCCGAAAGGCGGCGCTCTGACGCAATAGCAGGCGATCGTCACGCCCTTGTTCGAGCATCAATCCCGGCCGGCGATATCCACGGGCACGCAATCGCGCGAGGAGTTCTGTCATGGAGCGATAGTGATCGCTGCACACTGTGTGGAGACGCGGTTTTTCGATGAAGTTGTCGGTGTAGATGCCGGCGTAGTTGCTCCAGTCCAACGCGGAAACGTCCGGAGCCAGCCAGGCGGGCATGATCATGATTCCGTGGATGCCGCGCGACTTGAGGATCGAATCGAGGCGGGGCAACGGCAGCGCGTTGTGGCCGACGAGAAACTCTTCAAAGTGGAATCCCAGTTCCGAAGCGCGCTGCCGTGCTCCCTCTGAAATCTGCTTGGGAAACGGACCATGGGGAAAATAGGCGGATTCGTTGATATCCAAGGCGGCAATCACGCCGCGAAATGTCGCGGCCCGCGACCGCCGGAAGCCCGACATAAGCGCGGTGGTGAGCGGATTGGGCTTATACCCGACTTTTTCCGCGAGTTGCTGTATGCGTTTCACCGTCGTTTTGTCGACGCGACCGACGCCGCGCAGCGCGTCGGAAACCGTGGTGGGGGAAAGACGCAGGCTCCTGGCGAGTGAGCGGATGGTCGGGATGTTTTTTTCTGCCATGCCGGATTATTCAGTGCGCCGAATATTCGGTGCGTGGGCAAATGATTGTTGGAAATTAAAAAGGCCGGCATTGCTGCCGGCCTTTGTTGGTGTGGGAACGGTACTCCGTTCGGAGTGCCTAATTAGAATTTGTAGCCAACAGTGGCGCGGAAGTCGCGCGGCTGCCCGACGTTGACGGCACCGCGGCTGCCGGCGGCGAGGACGTATTCCTTGTCCAGCGCGTTCATGCAGGTGACCGCGAAGTTCCAGTCCTTGTAGGCGTAGGTGACACCGACGTTCACCAGCGTGCGTGCGTCGACGAGGAAGGACGGCTGTTGAGCCACGAATGTGCCGTTTGGCAGAGGACGGTTCGTCGTGTAGCCGGAGGCGTTTTCGCCGGCGACATCGCTCTTGTAGTCGACGCCGATGTTCACGCCGAAGCCCTTGATCGCGCCTTCGGTGAAGCGGTAGTCGGCATAGAACGCAGCGGATTTGTCGGGCACGCCGCGAAGACGAACGTCGGTGATTGGCTGGCGGATCTCTCCGACGCTGAAATTGCCCAGCAGCGTGAGATTTTTGCCCATGGAGTAGGTCGCTTCGAATTCCCAGCCCTTCGAGTTAAGATCGAAAAGGAGGAATTGTGGAAGACCGGCGGTGGAGAGACCGAGCGATTGGAGGCGGAAGAATTCGCTGTTCGTGACCGAGTAGTTGGTCTGGGCGATTTCGAAATAGGCGACCGAGGCGGTCAGGCGGTTTTCGAGGGCCGATACCTTGACGCCGTATTCGTTCTGGTCGCCGGCGGCGAATTTCTGGGTGGGATCGGTGACACCGGCGTTGAGTGAGCCAGGCATCGTGCCACCGGTCGTGTTGCGGCTGTAGAAGAGGGAAATCTCCTTGATCGGTTTCACGACGATACCGAACGACGTGGCGTCAGTGGTGAGGTTGTAGTCCGGCTGAGTTCGGGAACGCGGGATTGATGCAGTCCCGTTGTTGTCCGGTGCGGGTAAGCGTGCCGAAGAAGCGAGAGACGCCACCGGACAGCTGGATCGCGGTTCTCCCAGAACGCCGAGCGTTTCGTAGACGAACATCTGCAAGGTCGTCCTGCTGACCGGTGCGGTCGAGACCCAAACCAGGCGTGGTGGTCAGTCCAGGCACGATGGCGGGGAAGATGTAGCCCGGATAAGTGATCGAGGCCAGGTTGTTGGCCGGAACGGATGGGCGAGACGCGGCAGCGGGCGACACCCAGTGGACCTTGGAGGTGTTGGCCGTGAAACCGACGATCGTCGTCGATTTGAACCACGGCATCTCGAAGATGACGGCGTAGTCGTTCTTGATGTGAGCCTCGGTGTATTCGATGTCGTTCTTGCCGTTGTTGCGGGTGTAGATCCACGTGGAAGGATCGGTGACCGGAACGGGGGTGCCGACGAGCTGGACGGAACCATCGGCGTTGTACGCCGCGGTGTTCCAATTGACGCCGGGCTCGTAGAGACCGGTGAACGGATTGCGGCTGCCGCCACCGGCGTTCGTGAGGCCGGCGCTCGTGCCGCCGATATCGTAGCGGCGAACGTGATCGCCCATGACATAGAGACGTGAGGTCACGTGCTCGTTGAGGGTCGAAAGCAGTTCCGCGCTGACGCGCTCGGTGGAGCGGTGGCGGGTGTCGGTGTCGTTGCCGAACTGGTAGTCGCGCGGCAGACCGCGAGCGATCTGGGCGTAGCCGTTGCCGCCGATGGTAGGATCGATCGGCAAGCCGCCCAGGTTGGTCTCACGATTCTGCACGAAGTCGGCCTTGATCGTGAGCTTGTGGGTCGGAGTGAGCTGATACGAGAACGACGGCGCGAGTTCGTAGCCGTTGCGGTACTGGCCCTTGATGTAGTAGTCGTAGTCCGCCAGAACGGAGTAGACGAGGCGCGCGGCCATTTTGTCCTGCGGACCGAACACGCGGTTCGCATCGATGTCGAAGCTGTTGCCGAGGTATTGCGAAATGCCGAGCGTGACGGTCGAGGCGTTGCTGAACATCGGCGACTTCGTGATGGGATTCATCACGCCGCCAGGGCTGCCGCCGGGGACGAGGATGGCGTTGGGGCCCTTGATGATTTCAAGGCGCTCGATGTTGCTGACCGATTGCGACATGCTGTAGCCGTCTGCGCCGGAGATCTCGGTGCCGTCGATAAACTCGGCGGACACCTGAAAGCCGCGGATCGTGTAACGATCACCGCCGTAGGGCAGCGTGTTTTCGACGATCGGGGTGACGTACTTGGCGGCGTCGAGGATGCGGGCGGCCATGGAATCTTCGATGAACTCCTTGGGCACGACCGAGATGGTCTGCGGAATGTCTTGAATCGACATCGCGATACGCGAGGCCGACAGCGCCTGCTGGGATTGATAGCGGCTGGTTCCGGCGGCGGAGATTTCGAATTTCGGCAGGTTGACGGTTTCTTCTTCCGCAGCCGGGCCGCCAGGTTGAGCCGGTGGTGTCGCTGCGGGGGGAGTGCTTTGAGCAAAAACACTGCTCGTTGTGAGAACGAGCAGGCTGGCCAGCAGTCGTCCTTGGGACAAGGTCGACGAAGGTGATACAGGGTTATCACTTGGGTTCATAGGTAGGTTCCTAGGATGCTTTCTGCGATTCGTGATGCGAATCGAGGTGCGGGGTTTGCGGGGGAAACAACGGGTTGCGTTGCTGCGGTATGGGTGAGCGCGCCCCCGCGCCGTTTACCAACTTGTTTAGA
This sequence comes from Nibricoccus sp., assembly GCA_049840895.1. Classification (GTDB taxonomy): domain Bacteria; phylum Verrucomicrobiota; class Verrucomicrobiia; order Opitutales; family Opitutaceae; genus Nibricoccus. The sequence continues at coordinate 5,579 of JASGJB010000004.1, forward strand.
TGCCGTACAGTCCGGCATAATTTCACTGCTTCAGATTTTGTCGGCCCAAAACAGTCTGTGGATATCCGGGGTTTCTTCTCGGCGCGTGGAGGTTCGCCGCATATTTCGCCATTTTGATGCAGTCTTCGACCCACAGTCCGCTCGAGCATCGTCGCGGCGAACATCCCTTGCGCACGTTGCTGTTCCTTATCGCGAGGAACGCGCGCGGCTGATCTGGGGTGCCGTGCTCTACATCATCAAGCACAGCCCGGTGTGGGTCATGCCGCTGGTGACAGCCCGGATCGTCGATATCGTGGCAAAGCCCGAGGCGCATTCACTCAATGAACCTTGGGTGAACGCTGCGATTCTGCTCGCGATCCTGATTCAAAACATCCCGACCGATTATCTTTGCGTGCGCTCGATCAGTCAGGCGGCGCGCTCGACGATCCGGTTGCGTTCGGCGATCTGCCGGCCACTTCGAGCGAAGCCTTTGCTCGATCGGCTGTTCGCGCAAAGCGCGGCCTCCTTCAAGCCGAGGTGCTCGTGACGTCGAATCCATCGAACAACTGACGCGCGGTCTTTTCGACACGGTCATGACAGCGGGTGTCGATCTCGCGTCTGCCATCGCAGTGACGGCGTTCCGCGTGCCGTGGTTTTTGATTTTCTTCGTGCTGAGCATCCCGATGGCGGTCGTGCTCGTCCGCGCACTGCACAAACATGTTTCCAGAGCAAACAAAAAGCTGCGGCAGGAGATCGAGCAGATGTCGAATCGTGTGATCGAGATGACTAATCTCATTCCGATCACCCGCGCGCACGGTCTCGAGTCGAGCGCGATTGAGCGCATTGAGGAATCGCTCTCCCGTGTGCGCGACGCGGGGCTGAAGGTGGATGAAGTCAACTCCGTCTTCGGCGCGATAGGTGCTGTTCGGATTCTATCGTGTTTCCCTATTAACCTTGGCGA
>JASGJB010000005.1:0-88168 GCA_049840895.1 Nibricoccus sp.
AAGGTTAATAGGGAAACACGATAGAATCCGAACAGCACCTGTTTTTTTCTCGGTGAAGGCGAATCCGAGGCGCGCGTCACCGGCTTTCACGAGGCGGACGAGCTGCCTGGCGACGCGTTCGAAGTTGTCGGACGACTCCGGGAGATAGAGCCATTTCTTCAAGACGGGATGTTGCACGAGTGCGGGAAATTCTTCGCGCAGGCTCGGCTGATGCTCGTGAAACGTGCAGACCAGCACTCCCTGCCACGGCTCGCCCTACGTGGTGAGAAACAACTGATGGTTTCCATGCAGCATGATGGTGCGTCCGCCGAACCAGGATTTGAGCACGAACGATGGTTCGTCGCTGGCGGCTCGGCGAGCCATGCGGCGGATGCTCGGGTTTGGTGGCTTTGACGCGAAAGAGGATGCACGTGCAGGCTTCATAAAAGGACAGATGGTGGACGGTGATCGTTTGCGCGGGAAAATCAGCGGCGTGTTTCTGGCTGAAAGGTGATCTCTTCACCGCGCGCGAGGCAGACGAAGAGGACGCGGCTGGCGTAGTCGCGCGAGAGGACGGCGTTGGAGCCGTCCGGCCTCGAGCGAAGACGCAGGACGATGTTTGATCCCAGGTGGTACTGGCGCACGAGCAGCGGCAGTTTTTCCAATAATGCCGGGATCGACCACGTCCATGTCGCCGGCGATGTGGAAAATCGTTCGACGCTCAGCCCAGTACAGCCAACCTCGGTACGCGGCGGTGCGGGCTGCGATGAAAAGCGTCTGTGGGGAGTTGTCGCTTTTGAGCTTTTCATTTCCCGGCGCACAGCCTCGAGGGCGATTTTTTTAACTGCGGGCGCCGGCTGATGAAGTTGATGACGTTCCGAGCGGATCGCCTCGCGCACCTGATCGCGGGGCAGGATGATAATCTTCCAGTCGCTGCGCGATCCAGGCGGAGCTTTTTCGAAACTGCCGCGCACGATCCGGTAGTTGGGGCTGTGGACGGGCAGGTCCAGTTCGTCGATGCGGTAGTCGGCCTGCTTCAGGTGGAGCAGCACGTGGGCTTGTGGCAGCCAGATCTCGGCGAAGCGGCTGCGATCACCGGCATCGCGGCTGGACGGCTCGACGTTTCGCACCCAGATGGCGATCTCCGTTTCGTTTTGGATGGCGACGAAGAATCCGTCGTCGAGATACCAGTAGTAAGAGTAGAGGAGCACATCCATCAACCAGTCTCAATTTCAAGACGGGCATCGGGAGTGGATTTTTTCTGCAGCGGAGAGCGCGGTTGAAAATAACAGCAGCACTGCGAGGAAACGGGTTTTCATGGGAGTGTGCGCAAGGTGAAGGAGCGGTTGCCGCCGAAATTTTGCCGCCGCGCCAGTGGTCGCTGATGCGGACGAAGTTTCCGCCGATGTTGTCCAGCGCCCGGTCGGTCATCCATCCGTATAGGCCGAGCCGGTGACGGGGATGCCGTCGACGTCTTTGATGGCGGCAAACCGGTCGGGCGGCGTGTGTCCGGTGAATTCATCGGCGAGCTTCTGTGCGTGATTGATGATGCGCGCGAAGCGACCCGGGTTTCCGCTGTTTGCCGTCGCGAGCAGATAGGTCACGCGTTCAGTGACGCGTTCGGTGACGACGGGACGTCCCTGATCGTCGGCGTCAAGTCCGTCCACCTGTCCACGGACGCCACCCGCGGTGAGAAGGCCGACGACGTTCTCGTCCGTCGTTACCGCCGCCACCTGCCACTGGGTGTAACCGGCGGGGATATTGTTCAGCCGGTTGCGCAGCACCCAGATGATCGCGGCCTGCGCGGAGCAAGTGTCCTCCTCGCTCACCCAGAAATTTTCGCCCGGGAAGGGCGTTTCGTTGATCAGCAGCCGGGCGACGTAGCCACGCGGCGTGTCGGCGGGGAGCGGATGTGGCGTGCTGGGCTTTCGCCGCAGTAAAAACGACCGCGAAAAGCGAGGCATGCAGCCAGAGGACAACGCGGACGTAGACGACAGGAAGGACGCCTGCTTTCATGGCTCATAGTCCAGTAGGGCCGCGCCCGATCTGCGCCAAGGGCATAGTAGATTGGAGTGCATGATTTCCGCCGGGCGTTGGACTTCCGGACGGATACGCGTTTGGTGCGACGGGGAAGCGCGTCGTTTTCCCTTTCTCATCGAATCCTTCGAAAAATCATGAGCACCAGTCTACCTCCCACTGCTGAAACGATCTCTCAAGGCGGCCGCGCCGGTTCCGTGGAAACATCCGAAGCGGGTTTCAATCTTCACTTCAAGCCGCCGTCCGAAGGAAATCCGCAGGGACTGACACCGGAGCATCTTTTCGGAGCGGCGTGGGCGGCGTGTTTCAATGGTGCGGTGAAGTACATCGCGAAGGAATCCGGGCACGCCGACGAAGGCATTACGGTGACCGCACGCGTGCAGTTGCACCCGGGCGGGCCGCAGCCGTTCTCCGTCGAACTTCTGGTGAGCATTCCCGATCTCGATGAGCACAAGGCCCAGCATGTGGTGAACAAAGCCCACGCGATGTGCGCGTACTCGAAGGCGACCAAGGGCAACGTGAGCGTGAAGATCACGCTGGATTGAACGGCGGAAGACCGGTCGACAGGTTCGGACGCTTCGCCTCCGCCAGAGTAGCGAAGAAGCGCGGTATTCTTTTTTGTCTGCAGAATACCCCGTGCTCTCACCCATCTGGTCTTATGAATAGACGAATTCTGTCAGCGTTTGCTTTCTTCCTTTTTGCGACGTGCCACGTGGCGTTTGCCGTTGAGAAGACCGAGCCGCCGACTTCCTGGGTGGATCCGGACACCGGCCATCGTGTCATTCGCCTCACACGCGAGCCTGGATCGGCGAGCCTGTACTTTAACGAGAATGGCTACACGCCTGACGGCGGGCGGATGATTTATACGACGGAAGAGGGTATATCGGTGATCGATTTGAAGACCCATGAATGCCGTCAGGTCGTTAAGGGAAAGGTTCGCGCGATCGTCGTCGGCCAGAAGACGCCGACAGTTTATTACATCAAGTCCGAGGAGAATGCGCTGTACTCGACGCAGATCGATACCGGTGTCACACGCAAAATCGCCGAGCTGCCCAAGCGCGGCGGCATCGCGGCGATCAATGCCGATGAAACGCTGGCCGCCGGAACGTACATCGAAGGCGATGGCGAGGACTACAGCCGCCGGCAGAGCGGACAGAGTCACGCACTCGAGCAGCCCCTCAACAAAGGGCAGATGATGGAGCGCCGTCTCGCCGCGCGTCTGCCGCTTGTTTTGTTCACGGTGGATATCACGACGGGAAAATTGAACCCGATCCTCCATAGCACCGACTGGGTGAATCATCTGCTTTTCTCGCCGACGGATCCCTCGCTGCTGATGTACTGCCACGAAGGGCCCTGGCATAAGGTGGATCGTATCTGGACGATCCGCACCGACGGTTCACAAAAAACCCTTATCCACAAACGGACGATGGCGATGGAGATTGCGGGCCATGAGTTCTGGGGCGCCGATGGAAAAACCGTCTGGTACGACCTGCAGACGCCGAAGGGAGAGGTCTTTTATCTCGCCGGTTATAACCTGACGACCGGCGAGCGCACGTGGTACAACCTCGAGCGCAACGAGTGGTCGATTCACTTCAACGTCACGAAGGACGGCACTCTCTTCTGCGGCGACGGTGGCGATAAAGGACAGGTGGCGCGGGCGCCCGACGGCCAGTGGATCTACCTGTTTCGCCCGCAGCTTATCAAAACGGACGGCCCGGACACAGCGGGGCTCGTTCGGCCCGGTGTTTTGAAATCCGAGAAACTCGTGAACATGGCCAAACACGACTACAAGCTGGAGCCGAATGTGAGTTTTACTCCTGATCAGAAGCTGGTGGTTTTTCGCTCCAACATGTTTGGCCCCACGTACGTTTTTGCCATGGAAGTGGCGAAGGCCGCACCGGCGACGGGTGATGTGAGCGCCAAGTGACTCAGCGGCGTAAGCACTGCAGGTTGCGACGGTGGACGGCGGGTGAACTCTTTCGCGAGACCGGATGTCTTTTTGGCGGTCCCTGGTTCGTCGTATGGAGGAAGCCACCCACCTTAAATTTAAATCCGAAGGAGACCTCAACTATGTCCATTCCCGTCCATCCACTCATCTCCACACGCGCCGACTGGCGTAAGCAGCGCGTCGAATTGTTAGCGGCCGAAAAAGAAGTCACCCATCTCTACGACAAGCTGGCTGCCAGGCGCCGGCGTCTTCCGATGGTGCGCATTGAAAAGGATTACGTTTTCGAAGGACCGTCGGGAAAGCAGCGGCTGGTCGATCTCTTCGAAGGCCGGCGACAGTTGATTGTCTATCACTTCATGTTCGATCCTGCGAACGAGAAGGGTTGTCCCGGCTGCACCGGCTACGTCGATGCGCTGGGCGATCTGTCGATGCTGGCGGAGAATGACACGACGTTTGCGCTCATCTCGCGCGCGCCGTTTTCCAAGCTCGAGGCCTATCGAAAACAACACGGCTGGGACCGTGCATGGTACTCGTCATTCGGAAGCGATTTCAACTATGACTTCCACGTGACCCTCGATGAAAAGGTCCGGCCGGTGGAATATAACTACCGCTCCAAGGCAGAGCTGATGGCAAAAAATCCAAACCACGAACCCGAAGGGGAGGTGCATGGGCTCAGCGTTTTCTTCCGCCTCAAGGATGATGTGTTTCACACCTATTCGTCCTATGCACGAGGCGTGGAAAGCCTTTGTGATGCTTATAGCCTTCTCGATGTGACGCCGTATGGCCGGCAGCAGGATTGGGAGGATTCGCCGCAAGGCTGGCCGCAAAAGCCGACCTACGGTTGAGCGGCTTCGTCAGCGCAACAAGAGCTGGCTTGTCTGGCAGCGCATCGGGCGGCAGCGTGTGCCGGTGGGAAAAATTCCAGCCGTCCGGCTCACGCTTCTAGTCCTCCTTTCGTTCGCCAATACGCTCCTGCTGACTGCCCAGCAGTCGCCTGCAGCGGTTGCATCAAACGCTGATCAAGTCAGCATGCGCAAGGCGGCTATGCTGGCCGGCGCGTATCGGTACGCCGAGGCCGTCGCGATTTATGAAGAGCAGTTAAAACTGCATCCGGAGGATCCGGCGCTGCTGGCCCGGCTTGCTCATGTACTGAACTTGCAGGCGCATTCGCTGACGGATTCCGCCGAGGCGAAAAAACTGAATAAACGCGCGCGTGAATTGGCGGAGAAGGCCGAGAAGCTGGGCACGACTGATCCACTTTCTCCGCTTTTGCTGCGTGAGATAAATCCAGACGGCTCCATCGTTGACCTGCCGAAGGGATCGTTCTCCCGAAACAAGGAGGTCGATGAATCGATTCGAAAAGGTGAGGCGGCATTCGGGCGTCACGATTACGCCGGCGCGATTGAGCACTACCGGAAAGCAGCCGAACTGGAGCCGATCAACTACAGTGCGGCACTCTGGACGGGAGATGCGTACTTTGCGTCCAAACAGCTCGAGCCAGCGTGCGAGTGGTTTCAGCGAGCCATTGCGATCTCGCCCGACATAGAGATTGCCCACCGCTATCTCGGTGACGCACTCGCCGGGCTCGGGCGCCGCGAGGAGGCGTACAATGAGTGGATCGCGGCCTTGATCTGTGAGCCCTACGCACGGCTGACCCGGCAGCACTTCACGGAAAAAATGCGGCAGGCTGCAGAATCGCGGGGGCGGGTGATCCCGCGTTTTCCTGCGATGCGTTCAACGATGAAGGACAAGCAGATCCATCTGGCGGTCTCTCCTGACGACGGACTGTTGATCATGGCGTATAATGTCAGTGCGGTGGGCTGGCGGGAAGCGGAATTCAGCCGCCATTTCCCCAAGGAGTCATCCTCGCGCCGATCGCTGCCTGAGGAGATAGCCGCTATCAACGCCATGCTCGAAGTGGCAGAGGTTGCCAAACCCGAGGACAAAGCAGCCATGGCCAAATGGCGCTCTGTGGTCGATGGTCTCACCGCTTTGAAACAAGAAGGACTTCTTGAGTCTTTTGTTTTCTTCGAGCGGGCCGACCAGGAATTGGTCAAGGACTACGTGGAGTATCGCGCCCAACACCGCGCGGAGTTGCACCGGTACGTCTGGAAATACTGGTGCGGCTTCGATTGAGACAAGTGATTCGCCATGCCCGCCAAGACGGCGGGCAGGCGTGGTGACGTTATCGGGACTTCGCGCCGAGTCGCCGGCGGACGGCCCGCACGTAGCACGCGAGCGGAACGAGTGAGAAAACTGCGATCGTGATGAAGAAAAGCATCTGATTTCGCTCGGCGTTTGGAGTGGAGAAAATCGCGCGGGCGACGGGGTCGTTTGCGTTTTGTGCGAAAGCCACCGGCGCCTCCGCGGCTGTTCGTGCAAGGGCGAAGCCGTTTGCGCGCGCGGTTTCCCAGCCAAGCGCCGACAGCCACGCATACGCTTTGACCCCGATGGTGGCACAACCGAGCGACAATAGCCCGACCGCGGCGGTGCCGAGTACAATCACGCCAACGCTCACGGCGCCCACTGAAACGAAACCGACGGAAAAGACACCGCCGCTGATGGGCGCGATCGCCAGCGTGCCCCAGGCAAACAACAAGGCATACGCCCGGTCCCCTGCGGCGATCCAGCCGAAGAGCGGCGGTGCACCTTCATCGGCCAGCGAAAACCGAATGTGAAGGAGAGGTACTCCGAAGAGCGTTGCCTTGCTCCGGTATTCGCCGGCCGAGGAGCCTGGTTGATCCCGTTCCGCACGAAAACACTCGGGATGTTGCGCGCGTTCCGAAGTCCGCAGTCTGCGAAAGCGTCGCATCATACGAATCACGTAAACGGGAAGAACGATGGCGAACCCCAGTACGAGCAGCTGACAGACAACGGCGAAGACCGCGCGTGATTCCCACCAACGAAAGGCGGCTTCGCGTAGTCCGTAGATGACTGCGAGGAAAACAAGGCTTCCTCCAAAGCTGGAAAGAATTCCCTTTGCCACGGCCCGGCGTTCGAGCGGTGTGCGGCTTTGGTCTGATGTCGCGCGCAGAGAAAGGATGATGTTCAGCACGCCTGTGACTGATGACAGCGCTGCGGCGAGTCCGGTGGTCTTTGCGAGTGCGCCGCCGTGTGCGGCGAGTGCGCCGATGCCGGCCGCTTTGGCGGGTACGGGCAGGGCGGCGGGTAGGGCCACGAGCACGCCGAGGGTAAACACTTTGCCGGGTGTGCTGCGGGCGAGTGCTGTTTCGACGAAGGCGAGAACGCGTTCCTGCAGAATTTTTCTCCCGCGTGACAGACGCTGTTTCACCGCGTCTTCCGTGAGCTCGAGCGCGGCGGCGACGTGCTCCACAGAGTTGTGCTCGCGGTAGTAGAGAATCAGCGGCTCCCGGTAGAGCTCCGGCACGCGGGCGAGTTCGCTCCACAGGATCGCCTCTTCTTCCTTTTGCATCGCGAGCGCCTGGGCTGGTTCGTCCTCGCTCGGAAACACGGAGGTTTCGTCGATCGCTTCCGCCTGACGCACCGGTTCATGACTGTCGTTCCGGTGGAGGCGCCAGGCCTTGCGGCGAAGGATGCCGCAGAGCCAGGCGCGAAGTTTCTCCGGTTCGCGCAACGCGTGCATCTGCCGCCACGACTCGATAAACGTTTCCTGCGCGAGATCCTCGCTGGTGCTCACGCTGCCGGTTGTGGAGTACGCCAGTGAACACAGCAGCCGTTGATAACGTTCAACGATCTGTCCGAAGGCATTGCGGTCGCCCTTCTGGCAGGCGGCAACGAGGTCGGCATCGCCGAGAGTTTCAAGGGAGCCCATGGGATCGGAGGCAGGCATGATGGTTTGCGGATAAGTGCCCGCAAAGCCGGAATCGGTGACAGTATTTTTAGTCGACTGACGCGTGGGATGCGGCCGGGAGAGGCTGGCGACTGAAGGCGCGGAAAATAACACGCGGCTGGCGGCGTCCATGGAGGATCTGGCCGATCGCGGTCGAGCGAACGAAGCCGTCGTAGGTGAGCAGCCCGAGCACGAGAGTGGTGCTGGATATTCCGGCGAGTTTGACGAACCAGGGTCCGGGCCATTCGGCGACGATCACTTGAAGCCAGACGACCACTGGTAGATGCACGAGATAGAGCCAGTAGGCCGATTCGGCGAGATAGCGCACGACAAGGTTGGGCTTTGAAAAGATCCTTTGGCAGACGCCAAGCGTCAGACTCACGAGCGACCACATCGTCCACGCGTAGCTCAGCGTAAACAGTGCGCGGAGAAGCGCGTAGTTTGTTGCACCTGGATTTGCCTGGGCTGAGTTCAAGAGGACGGTGCCTGTCAGTGCGACGACCAGTAGCGCACAACGTGGAAAAGTGAGCGCGATGAAGTTTTTCAAAATATCAGGCTCCCGGCTCGCGAACCATCCGAACGCGAAAAAGCCGCTGTAGATCAGCAATACCGGCACGTGAGGAAGAAGCGTGCGATCAGGCGTGTCCATTCCCCATCCATGCATCAGCCACAACGTCGCAGCGGTCGGCACCGTGAGGAAAAGAAAGCATCCCGGCGAGACGATGATGCGCTTCAGGATGGAGTGGAGACGCTCCTGAAGTCGTTTCACGCTGTCAGGCGTGATCCGAACAAGACTGCGAGCGCCAAGCGCGAGTCCGGTCACCAGCAGCATGTAGTAGAGAAACCAAAGATGTGTCCGGGTGAAGAGTCCCTCGGGAAGACGGGAAAGACTTTGGAATCCGCCTTGAAGTGCTGCCACGAAGTCGTAGTCGCCGCGCAAGCTGGCCGCGCCCATGAGCCAGCCGGACACGATTAGCGGCCAGAGGATAAACCAGCCGGCAATGAAGGGCACGAGAAGGCGGCGGAGACGCGATCCAATGAAAGAGCCCGGCGATTGCCGGTTCACGGCGCGGTGGCTGAAGAATCCTGCGAGCAGGAAAAACAGTTCCATCCGGAACGAGTGGCTGGTGAGAACGAAGACCGGCACCGCCGGGCTCGTTGAAACATCCATGACTGCCCAGCCGATGAAGACGGGCATGAACGAGAGACTCGCGTGAAACACAATTCCGAGAACAAGCGCGAACGCTCGCGCGGCATCCAGATAATGGAGTCGGGCCGCGGCAGATGCTGTGCTCTCAGTAGAATCCGATTTCATCGATGGCGAAAGCGAAGGGGCCTTTGGCAAAACCAACAGCGAGGACGTTGATGCTCGTGATGTTTTTCAGATTGAGCGGCGTCTGCTCCGACCACGAGCGCTTTAACTTTTGAAAAGGGATGCGCACCTCTTGGAATTCGTCGGGCCGCGCCGTCACCATGGCATTGTGATAGTCGAAGTTGGTGACTTCGGGACTGCAGGCTTGGACTGACAGCATCCCGGTAACGACTTTCACACGCAGCCGGACCCCGGTGTATGCGCTCACGTCGCGCGATGTGTTATCTGGCGACAAAGGAAGGATCAGATTGGCCCAGCCGGGGGAGCCGCGCGGTGGAGAGAGCTCGCCCTCAATGGTCAGCGTGTCACCGCTGGATTTTTGAGACATTCGGGACTGACCTCCGGCGACGTTGTCAGAAACGAGGATGCGTTTTGTTTTAAGACTGGTGCTTTCTGCGTCGGAAAAATCGTCCAGCAACGCGGGTGATGATTCGGCGCGAACAAAGCCGGGACCGAGAAATATGCCGGCAGCGAGAATAGACGCCGTGAGCAATCGGACAGCAGACGCGGGGAGCGTGATTTTTTGAGACGTGTGGGAATGGGTGGAATTCATAGGCACATCGAAGTGCCCGAATGCCTCCAACCGGTGACAGGATTTTTTCGCGAGCAGCCTGAGGCTTGTCGCAATCGCCACTGTTTACGTGCGGCGGTTTGCCCCGGTGACCATGCGCAGTCGCTGGCCGAGGGCTTCAGCGATGGCGATCATGTCGGTGGCCTCCGCCGCGGGAAGATGCGTCTGACAGTGGCGATGCCAGAGACCGAGCCATGCCTGAAAGTGACGCTCTTCCAACTGCAGCGGCATGTGGCGTCCCGCGAAACCGCCGCCGTAGAGCGCGGGGCCGCCCGTGAGTCCCGACCAGAAGTCGGCGATCTTTTCCATGTGCTTCGGCCAGTCGTCGATGTGCGCGGCGAAGATCGGGCCGATCTCGTTGTGCTGGCGCACGTCGGCGTAGAAACGTCGCAGCAGCGTCTGGAGTCCGGGACGGCCGCCGATGCGTTCAAAGAGTGTGGCTGGTGCGCTCGACATGGAGAAACAACGTATACCGAACGCCCGGCGGTGCGGACGGGGGAGACAAAATATTTTCGACCGCCGGGAGCGTGCGGCTCAGGCGATTCCGCGGGCTTTGAGCAGCGCCGCAAGTTCGGCGGCGTCAACTTCGCCTTTGACGGTGTTGAGCTGGCTCAGGATGGACATGCGGTCGTCGGGGCCGCTGCTGGAGATTTCCAGCATCCAGTCTTCGGTTTTGGGTGCGACGGCGACGATCTCATCGCACCAGGCGATGACTTCCGACGCTTCGACGAAGCCTTGGGTGATACCTTGAATGAAAAATTGCGCCTTGGTCCGGTAGTTCATGGTCCGCGAACTGTTCAGCTGGCGCGCGCAATGCCAAGTGAGAACCGCGGGGGAATGCAGACCGAATTTGAAAAATTACGGGGAGGGTGTCCGTGTTGAAGGCAGTCGTTCGTTGAAGGGTTGAAACCAATCCTCCTCCTCTCAAAAAGAAATATCATGTCTACTCCCCATACCGTCCGTCTTCATCGCGTTCTGCGTTCATCGCCTGAAAAAATCTATCGTGCGTTCACGGAAGCGTCCGCGATGGAGCGCTGGCTTCCGCCGTTTGGCTTTCTCGGGAAGGTTCATCACCTGGAGGCCAAGGTTGGCGGGACTTTTAAAATGTCGTTCACCAATTTTGGTTCGGGCAAGTCTCACTCGTTTGGCGGCGAGTATCTCGAGTTGGTTCCACATGAGCGGCTCCGTTACACCGACAAGTTCGATGATCCGAATCTGCCGGGTACGATCACCGTCACGGTGAACTTGAAGAAGGTACTTTGCGGCACCGAGCTGAATGTGGAGCAGTCGGGAATTCCCGCGGTGATCCCGGCGGAAATGTGCTACCTCGGCTGGCAGGAATCGCTCGAGCAGCTGGCCAAACTGGTGGAGCCGGAGATTCCTGACGCGTAAGCGCGGCCGGCGGTTTCGGCAACGATGCGACCATGCGTGGGCTCGTCGTGACGGCCCAGGCATGGTGATATGGATGGCTATGCGATCGATGGCTTTCTTTCCCCGTGCGCTGTTTCTCCTGACCGTTTTCGTGTTGAGCGAATTGCTCTGCCTTCGCTCGTTTGCGTCGGAGCCGCGGCAGCCGGAAATCAAAGGCAATGTCCGCGTCGTCACCGAAAAGGAATTTGGCGCGGTGGCGGATGGCGTGACTGACAACGCGAAGGCGATCCAGTCGGCTATCCGCGCAGCAAGCAAAGCCGGAGGCGGAACGGTGCAGATCCCTGCCGCGGAAAAAGCGTATGCCAGCGGTCCGCTCAAACTGGAGAGCGGTGTCGAGTTGCGCATCGATCCAGGTGCCACACTGGCGATGCTGCCTTACAAGGTATATCCGGGCACCGAGGATTTCATCACATTGGACAACCTGCACGATGTGCGGGTGAGCGGTGGCGGTGTGATCGACGGTCAGGGCGCGCCTTGGTGGAAGGCATTTGACGATGAAAAAGTGAAACGCCCGAAAACCATGCTCGCGGTCGTGAAGAGCGATCGCGTCCGCGTCGAAGGCGTTACGTTTCTCAATCCGCCCAACACGCACATGCAGCTGCGCAACGCGTCGAACGTGACGATCGCAGGCCTGACTATTTCTTCGCCGGAAAAATCCCATAACACCGACGGCATCGACGTGTCGGGGCGCAGCATTCTCATCGATCGCTGCAAGATCGCCTGTGGTGATGACAATATCGCGATTGGCGGCAGTTCGGTGGCGAATGAGGATATCACGATCACGAACTGCGAATTTGGTCACGGTCACGGTCTCTCGATTGGGAGTTATACCTCGGGCGGTCTGCGAAATCTGCGTGTGGAAAACTGCTCCTTCGCGAAAACCATGTCGGGCATCCGCATGAAGACGGCGCGTGATCGTGGCGGTGTAGTCGAGAACCTGAGTTACTCGAACATCACTATGACGGATGTGGAGAAGCCGATCTTCATCACCGGCTACTATCCGGATAAAACCATCCCGAAGGATCCTGCGAGCGACGCAGGTGCGCCGGTGACACCGAAGACGCCGGTCTGGCGCAATATCGTCATCAAGAATCTCACCTCGCGCGCGGCGATGGATAACAAGCGCTGCACCCTTGGAATCATCTGGAGTGTGCCTGAAATGCCCGCAGGTGAAATCGTCTTGGACAATGTTTCGATCTCGGCGCCCGGTGAGTTGGTTGTCTGCAATGCGCTGATGCGCTTTCGTGGAGACGTACGTTTCGAAGGCCGCGGCTCCGCTGTCCCGCCGAAAGTTTTCAATTCGCTGATTCTCGCCAGCCAGCCGCGCGATCAGCACGTGGCCGAAGGCGGAGAGGCATTTTTCGAGGTGACTGTGCAGGGTGGGAAAGCCGCCGGGGAAATGCAGCCGGCGGTGCAATGGAGCCGGGCCGGCGTTCTGCTGGCCGACGGCAGGCAGGCGGACGGGGTGGAAATCTCCGGCGCGAAAACGCCTCGTCTGGTTTTGAAACACGCCACCGCGGCTGTTGCGGGCAAATATACCGCGGCGGTTTCGAGTGAACTGACCGGATCGCCGGCGCCGGCAGTGCTCAACAGCGATCCCGCTGAGCTAACGGTGAAGCGCGAATAAAAGCCGACGATTAACGCGCAGCGTCTCGTCAGATGTTTTCCCACGCCCGGTCGGCGACCGGATCGCGGCCTTCGTCGTATTCGATGTGATCGATGATCGTTTCGATGGGTTTGCCTTCCAGTCCGCTATTGCGAATGCGCTCGGGCAGGACGGCGGAACGCTCGTCGCGCCAGCCGAGTTTCAAAATGAACCGGTTCCACGTGTGGCACTCTTCGTCTGTCCGAGGAGTTCCACGAGTGTGAACCCAGGCGAGAATGTCTTCGTCAGATTTGCTGCTTCCGAGGACGTGTTCACGGATTTCCGCATAGGGCACGCCGAGAAACCGGCAGCAACGACCGTCGAGCACGTAGAATTGGGCGTCACCGAGATTGGCGACGTAGTCAGCAGGGAGTTTGCCGGAGGCGTTCAGCCGGATTTTGTCCAGCATGCGGCCGAAATAAATAAGACGGCCGACTTTGACGTATACGCTGCGAAGACCGGGGACGTGGGGCATGGGTGTAAATGCTCCGAAAACACAAACGCGAGCGGACTGCGGACAACAAGCGCACGTACACGGGCTGACGATGCAGTGGACGTGATTTTCCTACGCCACAGTGAAACGACGAGACACAGCGGCTACGCCACAATCTTGAGTGCGACGATTTTTCCGTCTTCCAAGGCGAGGTAGTAGCGCATGTTGATCGGGCTGCTGTCGAACGCGCCGGAAACTTTTCCATGGAGAACGGGCTCACCGTCCTGTGTCGTGAGATCGGTCACCTGGATCGTCATGCAGTATTGTCGGGAGACACCTGCGAACCAGTCACGAATCGCGGGCGGGCCGACGTAGATGCAGCCCTCGTCGCGTACGACAGCATCCTCGGTGAAACAGGCGGTAAATGCGGTGATGTCGTGGGCGTTGTGCGCTGTCACCATCGCGGCCAGTGGAGGCGGAAGCGTGAAAGTCATTTCTCACGCTAACACCGTCTCGTGACAGCGGTATGTCAGCAGACTGAGCCAGACGCGGATTACCGCGCTTCAAAGAGGCCGCAGTTCCACGAACCAGACGTCGTTTTCTCTTAGTTCGAAAACGCGTGAGAAGCGGGCGTCTGTACCGACTTGCACGTTCTCACTGATGCTGGGTGTGTTGGCTGAAGCCTTGCGAAGAGTTTCGGCCTGTGTGCGTGTGAGCTGTGCGGGCGAGCCGAGATCGCGCCACGCGGATTGAACGTCGTTGGCGCGATAGCCGACTTTGTGGGCGATGAGCTGGTAGGCGCCGGGTTTTAGTCCCGAGAGACTGAACGTTGCGGAGGACTTCGATTTCGCCGGTTGATCGGCTTTGTAGTACTCTTGATTGATCACCGAGTCGCCGGGATGCGTGATCGTGAAATCCCAGAAAAGTGCCTGCAGCGCGCCCGATTTGTTCCGGCACACGAAGGTGGACGGATCCGCGCAGGTCAGCTCCTGGTCGCCGAGGCGGTGGAGAAATTGGTAGGCGAAATAGGACGGCTTCCGAAGATCCTGATAGTTGAGCAGGCCAAAGCCGCCGTGGAAGGGCGTGGTCCGCGGGCCGGCTTCCTCGAAGATGTCGGTGAAGGTCCAGTAAGACATCGAGGTGGCGGCGTTGCCGATGTTGCGGATTTTATCGAGGATGAAGGCCGCGCTATGATAGCTGTCGTGAATGGGATCGGCAGGCGTGTAGGAACTGCTCCATTCCGTGTAGTGGAGCTCGGCCTTGGCGAAGGGCGAGCGATCCATTTTCGCGCGGACGCCCTTTACCTCGCCGGTGACCGCGTTGCGGTCGGAAGAAAAGACGGTGCCGGCGTTGCCGGTTTCGTCGAGGTAGCCGCTCTTCGTCGCGTAGGTGTGCGTGCTGACGAAATCGAGTGGAAGTTTTTTCTCTGCGCAGTGTGCAAGTGTTTCATCGATCCAGCCGCTGCCTGCGGTGGCGGGGCCGCCAACACGGTAGCTGGCGTCCACGGACTTCACTGCGCGTGCCGACGTTTCGTAGAGCTTGAAATACTCGCTGCGCGCGGTCGGGAGAAACTCGTCGTACGTTTTGCCGCCGGTTGATCCCATCCAGAAGCCGGTGAGATTGGGTTCATTCCAGACTTCAAAATACCAGCTGCGCACCTCGTTGGCGCCGTAGCGCTCGGTGACGTGACGCGTGAAGGCGGCGATGAACGCCTCCCACTTGGCGTAGTCCTTGGGAGGCGTGACGTTTGCCTTGTACCAGAAAATCGTGTGCGGGCCGCTCGCGAGCGCGTTGGGCATGAAACCGAGTTCGACGAACGGCTTCATCCCGATGCTGACGATGAAATCGAAGAGCTCGTCGACGTATTGCCAATTGTAGACGGCGTTTCCTTGTTTGTCTTCGCTGTAGACGCCCATGTCGTCGCAAAAAAGTCCGTGGAAACGGATGTAGCGAAAGCCGCAATCGGCATGGACCTGCCGGAGCTGTCGCTGCCAATCGGCGCGCAGGCCTTCATTGGCGCGGCCTGCGCCGACGCAGAAGTTATACATGCGACTCATGTCACCGCGGACTTGGGTGACGTTGGCTTCGATCACGCGTGGCGCGGTTTGATCGGCGAAAAGAGAGAACGGGGTAAGGGCCAGCAGAACGAGCAGAAGGCGGGGTGACATAAGGACGAATCAAAGAGAGATTCGCGAGCGAGGTCACGCCAGGTCTACAATGGTCGATCAATAGAATCGCAGAAGCCGCCGGTAAGATCAAAAAGGACAGCGGGAACGGTCTGCAGGTTATTCGATGGATGTCAGGCGGGTGTCGGCGTCCGTTGCTTGGGGAGGTGCCGAAAGGACCGCGGCAATCGCTTCAGTGACCAGGGTGAGTTCGCTGACGCAGCCTTCTTTGAAGCGCACGACCAAGGTGCCGGTGGCGTTGCTGTCCTTTACGGTGAAATGCGGATAGAGCCAGGTGCCGTCGGCAAGCTTGACAGCCGGCCGGCCGAGCTTCGCGAAAACTTGGATTTGGAACGTGCCGATGTCGACGTAAGGGCCGGCGGCTTTGACGGGCAGATACCCGCGTTGGGCAAGCGACTGTTTTGCGGGATCTGAGACCGCCTTGTCCTTGGCCAAGGCAAAGGATGGGAGGACAGCAAGAGTGACGACGAGCGCCGTGGCGCGAAGGAGGGAAATGAGCGTGGTTTTCATGACGAAGTGATTTTGTCTGAGGAGTGTGTTTGTGAGTGGTGTTGCGGATGACGTAGGTGAACTTGCGGGGGCACTGGACGCGTCGCGAAGAAACGCGAGCGAACGGCTCGCGCCGTAAGCAAATGGCCTGGGGTGGTGAGCGAACTGCTCATCGGGCGAGTGAACGTCTCGGAAAACACGTCGACGCGTTTCTTTTGCCCTTACATCCTCGGATTGTGGTCCCGCTTTTGTCTCATCGTTTGCGCCCGCCCGCTTTTGTGTTTGTCGCACTGGCGTGCGCGTTGACGATATTGCATCGGTGTGCGGCGGAGCCGGGTCTGTCCGCGCCGGCGCCGGTGGTCCGAAGCTGGCGACATCCGGCTAATTGGTATCCGGCCTCCGTGCAGCGCTGGTTCGTGGCGTTGCCGCCGCAGCTTCAATACTCCGAAGCGCGGTTCCAGCGTGGCGATGACGCGCGCTGGTCGCAGGCTTCCTGGAACGATGACGACTGGGCGGTGAAAGGCTATTGGGACCTGCCCGCCCGTGCGGGGATCGACTGGGTGCGTTTCCGGGTTCGAATGGGAGAGGATGGAAAGTTGCCGCTGCCGGCTGAAATCATGATTTCGACGGTAAGGTCGTACCAGATTTTCTGGGACGGGGTGCAGCTGGGCGGCTCCGGCCGGCCGGGTAACGATGCCGAGAACGAAGGCTCAGGCCGGGTTGACGAATGGTTTTCGATTCCCGCCGCCTTGCGTGGCCCCGGGGAACACGTGGTGGCTTTGCGCACCTCGAGTTATCGTTGTGGATTTCCCGCCGCGACATCGGGTTTCCGGTTTTTGATCGATGAACCTCAGATATTGCATGGCAAGGTACTGAGGGAGGCGTTTCTGCCGACGCTTGCCGCAGGGGCTCTGTGCATGACGGGGCTGGCCTGCCTGATCATGTGGCTGCTCGCCGCCCGCCGCTCGACACTGCTGCTCCTATGCGGAGTTTGTTTCACCGGCGCGGCCATGCAGGGACTGCAGGCAGTACGCTGGTTTTTTGCGTACCCGGCGGACTGGCATTATCCCGTGACTTCGTCGATGGCGGCATTGGTCGGCGTGCAAGGCGTCCTGACCGTGATTTTTGTGTTCGTTCACTTCGCCGCGCCAGGACGTCGATGGTTGCTGGCCGCGCTTGTGCCCGTTTTTTCGCTGGTGGCATGGACGAGTCCGGAGCGGGCCAATCTGGAAGGCGTGAGAATTCTCTCGGTGGGAATTGGACTGGCGCTGGCGTGTTCCGTGTGGGCCGTCTGGCGGCGACGACGCGGAGCCTGGCCCGCGGCTATCGGCGTTGCGGTGAGTGCGTTGCTGCTGCTCATGGAAGCGGAGGACTATCGGGCGAGTTTTTTTCTGAAGTTTTCCTCGGCGCTCGTTGGTCTGATTTCATCCCTCGCGTTGCAGCTGCGGGATGAGCGGAGAGATGCGCGGGCGGCACAGCTGGCGGCGGCGCGGCTCGAGGCCGAGCTGCTCAAGAAAAACATGCAGCCCCATTTTCTGCTCAACACGCTCGCGGTGCTCACGGAGATCGTGGAGCGGGAGCCGGCCCGTGCGGTGAGCTTGATCGATGACCTTGCGGATGAATTGCGCACAGTGGCGCGTGTGTCGGCGGAAAAGCTGATTCCGCTCGCGCAGGAACTCGCGCTCTGTCGCGCGCATTTGCGTGTGATGAGTGTGCGTATGGGCCGTGAATCGACCTTGGCAACTGTGGGAACGGACGAGGCGGCGCTCGTGCCGCCGGCGGTGTTTCTCACGTTGATCGAAAACGGCTTCGCTCATCAGCGGACTACGGGCGGCGGTGCCACGGTGTTCGCCCTTGCGCAGGAACGCACGGAAAACGGCGCGCGGCGTTATGTCTTTTTATCTCCGGGCGACGTGCAGGCCGACCCCGGCCGGCCGCCGGGCGGCACGGGCTTGCGCTATGTGAAAGCGCGGCTCGAGGAAAGTTTTCCGGGTGGATGGACATTTGCCGACGGACCGGTCGCGACCGGCTGGCAGACGGTTATCGAACTGGCTTCGCCGCCGAAAGGAGACCGCGTGTGAGAGTGCTGATCGTCGAGGATGAGCCGCTGCTGGCGCAGCGGCTGGAGCGTTTCTGCCGCGAGATTCTCGGGGAGAAACTGGAGACGCTACGTGTGGCGACTCTTTATTCGGAAGCGAGCGCCCGGCTGGATGAGTCGCCAATCGATCTGCTGTTGCTGGATCTGAATCTGCATGGGCGGGACGGGATGGCCTTGTTGCAGGCGAGCGTGGCCGGATCGTTTCACACGATCATTGTTTCCGCGAACACCGAGCAGGCGCTGCGGGCCTTTGAGTTTGGTGTCATGGATTTCGTACCCAAGCCGTTTTCGAAGGAGCGGCTTGCGCAGGCGATCGGCCGTGTGACTGATCGCGACGGACGTTCGGCAGGCGCGGCGAAGTTTCTCGCGGTGAAGAAAGCGGGCAAAGTTGAACTCGTGCCGATCGATCGCGTGCTCTATGTCGAAGGCGCCGGCGCGTATGCGGAGCTGGTGCTGGAGGACGGCAAGCGTGAGCTGCACGACAAGACGCTGGAAAAAGTGCACGCGCTGCTGCCTGCGGGGTTCGAGCGCATTCACAAAAGCTACGTGGTGCGCTGGAGCGCCGTGAAGGCGTTGCATGCCTGGGAGGGAAGCCAGTATGAGGCTGAATTGAGAAATGGTGCGCGACTGCCGGTTGGCCGGACGCGCTATCGTGAGCTGCGGGAGAAATTAGGCTGAGCCAGCCACTCTCGCGTGTAGAAACGGCGGGCGGGGCGTCGATTTTCCGTCAGGTATCGGCCGGTGGATGCGACCGCACGGGGTGATTGAGGAATTTGCCGCAGTTTTTCATCATCCGCTCTGGCGCCGCGCTTGTCGGACGGATGCGAGTGGTTCACGCTCGTCGCTCGATGCTCTCAGAAAACTACACACCCCTGCATGCCCTGACCGGAGGAATTTTGATCGGATTGGGAACGTTGCTAGCGAGCGCTTCCACGGGAAAAACCGTTGGGATTTCGGGCGCGTTCAGCAAAGTGCTGAGAAGAAAAAAGGACGAGGTTGCCCGATGGATGATATTTTTTGTCGGGCTCGTCGCCGGCGCCGGCGTGATCGCACTCGTGCTTCCGGCGGCGGCGATTTATCGGCCGCAACATTCTCTGGCAGTGCTGGCGTTGGCGGGCGTGCTGGTGGGATTTGGTACACGCGTCGGGGGCGGTTGCACGAGCGGTTATGGTGTTTCGGGCATCGGCATGGGCTCGAAGTCAGGGATTGTCGCGACGCTGGTCTTCATCGCCGCGGGCATGCTTACCGTGTATGTGATCAATCATCTCTCGGGAGGGAGCGCTCAATGAACCGCCCATTGCTTAGCGTACTCGTGGCGGGGGTGCTCTTTGGAGCGGGCCTCGTGATTTCCGGAATGACCGATCCCTCACGAGTGATCGCGTTCCTGGATGTCGCAGGCCACTGGGATTATTCGCTCGCGTTCGTCATGTGCGGTGCAGTCGGGACGTTTGGACTTGGTCTGCTGATCTGGCGAAAACTCACGAACGGTTGCGGGCTGTTCGGCACGATGTTGCCGGTCCGCGATCCGTCGCCGATTGACCGGTCGCTCGTGCTCGGGTCGGTGGTCTTCGGAGTGGGTTGGGGGCTCGGTGGATTTTGCCCGGGCCCTGCGATTGCGAATCTTAGCGCGTTGCGAATCGAAGCGCTCGTGTTCGTTCCGATGATGGCGCTGGGGATGTTGCTCGCCCGGCTCTGCTTCGGAGTGGATCAGGACTAGAGCCGACGGAACCGCGTGCGGCGAGTCGCCGGCTTTCTCCCAGTGGCAGAATTTGTCAGGGAAACCATTAAACGGGTTCGGGTGATTGCCTTCTATTGGCTGTCACTTGCATTAAGGGGTTGTGATTAATTGCGGAGGCGCGTCCTCCTCGCATGTGTCCCCAATCCAGCTCATGCGCGCAAAACTAGTTCAAATTATCCTATCCGCCGGACTTTGTGTTTCGGCTGTTACCGCCGCCCGATCACAGGTGATCGGCTTTGAAGATCTTAACACACGAGACAATTTCACTCGTCTTGGCATCGTTGATTCCTACCAAGGCTTCGAGTGGGGCTATGGAACTAATGCGGGTCTGGCTTACCGTACATTTGCGAATACCTTCCAGGGCTGGGCGGTGGCGACTGCCTCTGATGAAGCGGTAAGTCCTGAGCCGGTCGGGTTGGCAGGCCATTCTTATGCTTGGAACTGGGATTCGCCTCGAAGCCTTTGGATCGATTTCAAAAGCAATGTGGATTTTTTGCAGAGTGACTTTGCTTTTCTCAGTCCTGGGTACGGCTTCAATGCGTCCTCCATTCAGCTCTTTGGCTACGATGCCGCTGATAATCTTGTGGAGCAGAGTGCGGTTTTCTTTTTGAGCGAAACCTTCGAAACTCTGAACGCAGGATTTACGGACATCCGGTATCTTGAAATTCGCACGATCGAAGGCCGCCACCTGGCTGTGGATAACCTCGTAATTGCACCGGCATCCGCGGTTCCTGAGCCGTCCACTTATGGAGCCGTTGGCGCGCTGGCACTGGTCGCACTCGTCGCTTATCGCGCGCGCCGCCCGCAAAAGGCTGCCGCGAAGAATTAACCGGTTTGAGTTTAACCACCGATGCGCCGCGTTTCTTTTCCGCGGCGCATCTCCAAGAATATTTTCTCGAAGAGAGAATAGGCTTACTTCGCCGTGCAGTTAAACATCCAGTGAATGCCGAAGCGATCGGTGACCGTTCCCCAATAAGCGCCCCAGAACATGTCCTGGAGGGCTTGTCCTACCTTGCCGCCTTCCTTGAGCGCGGCGAACAGGCGATCCGCATCGGCGCGGGTGTCAGGCTCCAGATTGAGGTAAATGTTATTACCCTGGTTCAGTTTGTGTCCCATCGCCTCGGGAGAATCGGTGCCCATGAGTACGTGCCCGCCTAGAATGGGCAGCGCGACGTGCATCACCATCTTGACCTGATCGGCAGGCAGGGGAGGCTGTCCGGGGCAGGGCGGGCCATCTCCGAAACGCATGATGGGACCGGCGAACTCGGTTTTGAAAACTGACTTGTAGAAGAGGAAGGCTTCCTCGGTGTTGCCGTTGAAATTCAGGTAGGTGGTGACGCGAGCCATGATGATCAGAGGATTTGTTTAAGGGATGAAGGTTGGGAACATCTCCTCAACGAATGGCATCGCAGCGTCCGGACAAGCGGAACGGATTTTTTCGCGAATCGTCGCACGGTCCTCAGTGAAGCTCGCGGCTTGAGCGCTGGCTGGTGGCGGATGCGTGAATCGCCTCGCGCGCCCCCCATGCCGCAAGGCCGGCGGAACCAGCGGAGAGTGCGGCATAAATACCGATCGAAACCCAGAAGACCACGGGCTCCTGCGCGCGCTGAACGGTGCGCCGGTGCGAGGCACTTTTGGTGGGGAAATAGGTTTCGTCTGTCGCGATGCCGTTGTGGACAAGCCAGCCCATGCCGGCGGCGATCAGGGTCATGACGGCGATCGCCGTCAGCAGCGCCAGGCTTTGCGAGCGTTTATTATCCTGTAGAAGTGAGGAGTGGCCGGCGCGGGCGTCAGATGGCGCCATGGAGACCGGGACCATTGCGTCGAACGAATGCTTTTCCGGGGAGCTATATGCGATCCGTCGTATAGATCCGCCAGCCGGTGAGCTTGAGGGAAGCGGCTTTTCGGCGGCACGGGGACCATATCCGAATTCTGCGCGCACTGACCGTGCTGTTAGTTTAACAAAGGCTCCGATCGTGAGCGCGAGCGCCATGAGGTGCAGCGGATAGTTGACGCTTGAGGCCAGTACCGTCGTCGGGACGCCACCGGGCGATATATAGGTGTGTTCGGCGACCGGCCCTCGGATCATGAGAATGGCGTGCCACACTGCGAATGACGCCAGGATTGCGAGGGTGTAGCGGTAGGACCATCGCCAACGGCGCAGCAGTCCGATGCCTGCGATCAATGTCGCGGGTGGACGCGCCACCACAAAAAGAAATCCCGACAGAGTGGCGTGCTTCGTTCCTTCACTTCCTGCGATGACCATCAGCAAGGTGATCAGGCTGACGGGTAGCAGGAGTGTCGAAATGACGATGGCTGCCCAGGCCAGTATTTTCACAAAGCGCGATCCTTGAGGTGCCATGGGCAAGGGCGGTGGTGTTGCTGCAAATGGGGATGACGGTTTCACGGCGTGGCGTTGTTGAAAGGGTTCGATTCATGCGACGATACGCCAAACCGCGGCCGCGTAACATGGGCCATTCGGGCAGGATCGCGCTGAAACGGAACCTCGAGACGTCGAGTGAAGTGTTGATGGCTGACGGATCGGGAGCAGACTTTGCGGGAACATAGTTACACCATGCGTCTTCACGTGCTCCGCCAGTTTGCCCTCTCGCTTCCGCAGACGACGTGGGTGAAGCAGTGGGGCGAGTGTCTGGTGTTCAAAGTCGCGGGCAAAATGTTTCTCATCCTCGTGCTGGATGCCGAGACGCTCGAGGCGGTTGTGTTCAAGTGCACGCCGGAGGAGTTCGATGAACTCACGGAGATCGATGGTGTCACGCAGGCGCCGTACTGCGCGAAACGCCACTGGGTGCGCGTGGGTGATATCGACGTGTTGTCCGTGCCGGAGTTCGAGCGACGCATTCGCCGCAGCTATGATCTCGTCGTGGCAAAGCTGCCGAAAAAGATTCAGGCTACGCTGCGCTGACTCGCGCAGTAGAAAACGACCGGTCTACGCATTTTAGGTGGAGGAGGATGTCTGTTTCGATGCAGTGACTCCGTTACGCGGGATTTTCCGGCAGGTTTCGTAGTACTGCTCTGTTATGATGTATCATAATCCCCGCCTTGCCCTGCTCGCGGTGCTGTTGCACGCGCTGTTCTCCTCGGTCGCGTTGGCCGAAGAGAAGTCCGCCGTCACGTTTCCTCCGCACGCGATTGTGAATTCGCAGTTACATGTCCTGCCTCCGACGTCCGCTGGCCGTCATTATCAACTGCACATCGGCTTGCCGGGAAATTACGGCAGGGACGTCAACAAACGCTATCCGGTCGTTTTCGTGACCGATGGTTATTGGGACTTCGAAAAACTCCACGTCGCTCGTGGCAGCTTGCAGTACGACAAATACGTGCCGGAGTTTATTATCGTGGGCTTGGGATATGCCGGTGAAAACCCACGCTATCAGGATCTGCGCAACTGGGAGTTGTCGCCGGTTTCCTTTGGCGACGAGAAGACCTCGGGGCATGCGGCGGAATTCCTGAAAACGCTTGAGACGGAGATCATTCCTTACGTCGACCGACAGTTCCGCACCGATCCGACGCATCGCGTGCTGGGTGGAGCCTCCCTCGGCGGACTGTTTACGCTCTATACGATGTACACGAAGCCGGAGCTGTTTTCCGGTTACATGGCGGTGACGCCGTCAGTGATAGCGGGAAACAACTGGCTGTTTGGCTATGAAGATGCATTTGCCCATGCGGGGCGTACACTGAAGGGCCGTTTGTTTTTGAGCGTGGGAGGCAATGAGTGGCCGAACTTCGTCGGTGCGGTCCTGCGTTACAACAGCCGCGTTGTCTCGCGGAAATATCCGGACCTCGCGTATGAGTTCCGCATCATCGAAGGCGCGCGGCACGCCGGGATGCAGCTGGAGTCTTACGTGCGCGGCCTGACGTTTGTTCTCGCGCCGCTCGCACCGGAAAGCGGACCACTGCCTGAACTTTGAATCAGGCGAAGGGACCGATCCGTCTCCGGCGTATTATCCGCGATCCATTCTCTTTTTATTATCCATGAGAACTCGTTCGGATTTGATGACTCGGCGGGCATTTGCGCGCACGGCGGCGGCGGGACTGGCGATCGGCGTTGGCGCTCTGCAGAGCGGGGTGGCTCAGTCGCACGCTGCTGAACCTGATGCGGAAAGCCGGAGCAAGCCGGCCAGGCGGCTGCGTATTCTCATTTTGGGCGGGACGCATTTTGTCGGACCGGCAGTGGTGCGAGAGGCGCTGGCGCGCAATCACGACGTCACATTGTTCAATCGCGGGAAAACACATCCGGAACTTTTTCCGGGAATCGAAAAGCTGCGTGGAAACCGGTACCCGGAAAAAGAGAACGGCCTGAAAGCTCTGGAAGGAACGTCCACTTGGGATGCGGTGATCGATATTCCCGCGTATTATCCGAGGATCGTGGATGCGACGGCACGGCTGCTCGCAGAGCGCGTGGCGCACTATGTCGTGATGTCGAGTATCTCAGCGTATGCGGACTTCAAGACAGTTGGCTTGTCGGAGGAGTCTCCGGTCCGTCCGCTGGGGGAAAAGTTTCCGGAGAACGAAACGTTGGTGGAGGACGATTGGAGCACGTATGGTGGACGGAAGGCTGCGTGCGAGCGTGCAGCCGCGAACATTTTCCCGGAACGCTGGGCGGCGGTACGCGCGTCCGGCATTATCGGAGGATCGGCGGACGACAATGCGATGTACTGGCCCGCTCGCATCGCGCGCGGTGGAGACATTGTGGCGCCGGGTGACGGCACGGATCCTTACCAGTCGGTGGACGTTCGTGACGTTGCGCGACTATTGATCGAGGTCGTCGAGCGACGGCTGGTGGGCGTCTTCAACGCAACGGGCCCGGCCAGGCCGGCCACGTTCAAAGAGTATCTGGAGGCGTGCATGCAAGCGACGGGATCGACTCCGGCGATCCACTGGCTGCCGCGTGCGGAGATGGAGCGATTTACGGTGATGCCGGCGGAAACGCCGCAATGGGCGCCATCGTGGCGTGTGCCGGGATTCGCGCGATAAGTTCTGCGAAGGCCAGAGCTGCAGGCTGGACGACGCGCCCGCTGGTGGAGTCGGTTGCGAGCAACTGGCTGCATTTCCGGGAAAATTATCCGCCTGACTACGATTTCTCGAAAACGAAGACAGGGTTCAGGCGTGAACGTGAGCGGGAAATCCTGGCGGCCCTAGGAGCAGGGGCTGGGGCCTAGTGCGCTCCATGGCAATTTTCTGACCGCGATATGACATTTTCATGACAACCGGGGCCGGTGCTTGTGGTTCACTACGAGCGAACCTCCCCACTCATGAAAAATAAAATTCTCGTTCTGCTCTGTCTCCTGGTCGCGAACTTTTCCGCCGGGTCGGAAACGCGGCCTGCCGCAAACCCCATGATCGACGCGCCGGGCCATCTGCTTGCTGTCGATGAAGCGATCCGGCTCCGTGAAAGCCGCCGGATTTCCGAGGACGAGTTTATCCGTCTCGCCGCAGAACCGGACACGGTCGTTTTGGATGCACGCAGCGCGGAGATGTTCGAGCGCCTGCACGTGCGAGGAGCGGTCAACCTCAGTTTCCCCAATTTCACCGCAGAGACACTGGCTGCGGTAATTCCGACGAAGACCACGCGCGTGCTCATTTATTGTAACAATAATTTCCTCAACAGCGCATCGGCGTTTCCCGCCAAGACGATCTCCGTGGCGCTCAATCTCTCCACTTTCACGAACTTGCACGCCTACGGTTATACGAATGTGTACGAACTCGGGCCGCTGCTGAATATCAATACAACCCAGTTGAAGCTGGATGGCCTGGAGAAAAAGCGGAAGGTCAGGTAGCCCTTTATCTTTTCAGCCGAAGACGGACCAGCCGGTGCGTTGCACGAGCATTTCGAGTGCGGCGGTGCCGAGCAGCGAGTTGCCGTTCGCATCGAGTCCGGGCGCCCAGACGGCGATGACGGCGCGATTAGGAACTATCGTGAGAATGCCGCCGCCGACACCGCTTTTTCCCGGAAGACCAACCCGGAAGGCGAAATCGCCCGCGCCATCATAGTGGCCGCAGGTCATCATGAGCGCGTTGATGCGCCGGGCGCGGTGCGCGGGGACGACGTTGAACCCGGTGAGCGGATTGCGGCCGTTGGCGGCGAGGAAAAGTCCGGCCTGGGCCAGCTGGCGGCAGCTCATCGCGAGGGCGCATTGATGAAAGTACACGCCGAGCACCTCGGCGGGCGGATGCTCGATGACGCCGAATGAACGCATGAAGTGGGCGAGCGCCATGTTGCGGTCGCCGTGAGCCTGCTCGGATTGGGCAACGAGGCGGTCGATGTTGATGGCGTCGTCGTTTGCGAGGAAACGCATGAAACGCAGAATTTCGCCGATGGCTTCCTTCGGACGATGTCTGCCAAGGATGATGTCGGTCACGGCGATGGCGCCGGCATTGACGAACGGATTGCGGGGACGTCCGCGCTCGTGCTCGAGCTGCACGATGGAATTGAACGCGTTGCCGGACGGCTCGCGGCCCACGCGTTCCCACACGCGGTCGCCGATCTGGCCAAGGGCGAGCGTGAGGGTGAAGACCTTGGAAATGCTCTGAATGGAAAATGACTCGTCGGCATCTCCCGCGGCGATGACGTCACCCTCGAGCGTGGCGATCGCGATGCCGAACTTGTCGATGGAGATTTTGGCGAGCTGTGGGATGTAGTCGGCTACGCGGCCCTTGCCCACGCGGGCGCGCATCTCGCCACAAATCTCATCCAGCAACGATTTCATCGAATCCATATGCGGGGGAGTATGCGGCTGAATGGCGGGCTTGCCAGTCTGCCTGGCCCGTTTGATGGGCGGTGATCGACGTTGGAAAATTAGTGACGGCTGTCGATTTGACGCAGGCAGGTTCGTCTTACGTTGAAACCCGGTCGCTCATTCCTCTCTGATTTCTCACCCGCCCTTTATATGGCTTCTTCAATTGTCCCCAGACTGCGTGTTCACTGCTTCGGCCTTTCTCTCGATGGCTATGGCGCGGGACCGAACCAAACCCTTCAAAGTCCGCTGGGTGAGGGCGGAGAGGGATTGCATCGATGGTTTTTCCCGACGCGGACGTTTCAAGAGATGATCGGAAAAGGGAGCGGCACGACGGGCGTGGACAACGATTTCGCGGAGCGCGGCTTTGCTGGTGTCGGTGCGAATATTTTGGGGCGAAATATGTTCGGACCGATTCGCGGCGAATGGACGGACGATCAGTGGAAAGGGTGGTGGGGGGACAATCCTCCGTATCACTCGCCGGTATTTGTCCTGACGCATCATCCGCGCGCTTCGATCGAGATGGCCGGAGGCACGACGTTTCACTTCGTGACGGATGGAATCCATGCAGCGTTGGAACGAGCAAAGGCCGCGGCGAAGGGGAAAGACGTCCGACTCGGCGGCGGTGTGTCGACGGTCCGGCAGTATCTGCAAGCCCGATTGATCGACGAAATGCATCTGTCGATTTCGCCGGTGTTGCTGGGATCGGGAGAGCATCTGCTGGCCGGTATCGATCTGCTGAAGCTCGGTTATCAGTGCAGCGAGCATGTGATGTCGCCGGATGTGACGCATGTGATCATCACGAAACGCGGATAACGCTGCAGCCCCTGAGGTTTCCGGGTGTTTACGGCGTGGTCGATCACGCCACGCAAGAAATTGTGCGCGGTTTTTGCGGCCACGGGTGTTATTGAATGAACCCGATGAGTCATGATGCCCAACTGCTGCGCCGCTACGCACTCGAAGACGATCAGGCGGCGTTTTCGGAACTCGTCCGGGGCAGCATTGATTTTGTCTATGCCACGGCGCTCCGGCAGTGCCGCGGGAATGCGGCACAGGCGCAGGACGTCACCCAGCTCGTCTTCACTGATCTGTCGCGAAGAGCGAAGTCTCTGCTCGGTCATCCAACGCTCGCGGGCTGGCTGCACACGGCGACCCGCTTTGCAGCCATGAAGATTCTTCGCTCCGAAACACGCCGGCAGGTGCGCGACCAGCAAGCCGCGGAAATGCAGGCGTTGCTTGGAAAAGAGGATGCATCGGTTGATTGGAGCCAGCTGCGTCCCGTGCTCGACGACGCTTTGGGTGAATTGAAGGAGCGGGATCGTACGGCTCTTCTGCTGCGTTTCTTCCAGGGGAAATCGCTGAACGAAGTGGGCGATGGGCTGCGGTTGAGTGAATCGGCCGCGCGTTCGTGCGTGGATCGCGCCTTGGAGCGTCTGCGAAGCAGGCTCGCACGGCACGGCATCACGTCCACCTCGTCGGCGCTCGGCATTGTGCTGGCGCAGCAAACGGCGACGGCGGCGCCGGCTGGATTTGCGACCTCTGTCAGCGGTGTCGCTCTCGCGCAGAGCGCGACTGCGGGCGCTGCGCTTGTCCCCCTTTTTATCATGAAGAAAATCCTGCTCACAGCGGCGTGCCTTGTTTTTGCCGGAGAGTTCGCGGTGGCGACTGCCGAGCTGAAAAAGAACCAGCGCCTCGAGGCAGAGTATCACGAACTGGCTGGCCCGGGGATTTCTTCGTCTGTGCCGGCCTCGACCGCCTCAACGGAGATTCACGTTCCGGTCGTTTCGGAAACCGTCACGACAGTTGCTTCTCCTGAAGATGCGGAGGAACTGAATCGATTGGAGAAACGGCTGGCAGTGTTGAAGGCGAGACCGGAAGGTGTGTCCGACGAGGAGATGAAGCCGCCGCAGTCGGTTGGCCGTGCGACTCCTCAGAACGCGATGCAGACGCTCTCGGCCGCGCTGCGAGACAAAGACCTGAACACGCTCGATGGCTTTGTGTTCTTCACCGATGATACGCCCGAAAATCGCGAGGCATTCATGGCTCAGTTCAGCCCCGCTGTCCGTGCGCGCTATCGGACGCCGGAGCGACTGGTGATGGCATTCAGTTTCGATCAGGCTCTCCGCGATCCGCCCATAGCGGGACAAGTGTTGTCGACCCAGAATTATTCCAACGGCAAGCAACTGGTGGTCGGATGGACGCGTCTGCAGTCGGGTGAAGAGAAAAAGCAAAGCATCCCGTTTGAAAACACACCCGGCGGCTGGGCACTTTCGGGGCTTTCGCTTAAAGGCAGCGAGGAAATCCCCATCGAAAAACTGCGCGCGCGAATCGATCCGATGACCGGAAACATTCTGCCGCCCAAAAAATAGTCATGACCGTGAGAAACGCTCTATGGACTATTGTGGTGGTGGCTGTTGTCGCGGTGACTGGCGTGGTGATTCTAAAGCTCCGTCAGAATAACGCGCGGCTGCAGGTGCAAGTGAACGAGCGCCGGCTCGCTCAGGAAATGCGTGCACCAGCCAGCAACGCTCGCATGAGTTCACATCAAAAGGGAACTGGAGAAGTTAGCGGCATAGACCTGCAGACGCCGGAGACGGACCGAATCGCTCAACTGCGAGCGGAGATTTCGGAGATCGAGCGAAAGGTGTCCGAGCGTGTGGCCGCGGAACGCGCGGCGACAGAGGCGATGGCGCAACAGCGAGATCCTGAGAAAGGAATGATGAGGCTCGAAAACATGCAGAACGTTGGGAAGGCGACTCCTGCAGCCGCGCTACAGACACTTCTATGGGCAGCGATGAAGGGCGATGATCAGGTGATGACAAAAATCCTCGGCTGGGATCCGAAGGTGAGACCGCAGGCGCAGGCGTTGATCGATGGTTTGCCAGCGGAAATGCGCGCGCGTTATCCAACGCCCGAAGCGGTGACTGCGTTGGTTTTCGCGAATCACGTCCTGGGTGTGCCCGCGATCCACATAACGAAGACGACCTACCAGGACGCTTCAACTGTCTCGCTCACGGTGAAAGGTCTGACGAGTGCCGATCAGCATCTGCCCATGCGTCTCGGTCCGGGAGGCTGGCAGTTAATCGCTGGCGAACCGATGCTCAAAGGATTGAGCCGGTTGCTCGCAGGGAAAGACGAGAAGTGATGCTTCAACGTTGATTGAGCGTCTGTCGTGCTCATGCAGCGATTGATCTCGCGAAGCCTTTTGGCTGGCCGGTGCGGCATCCGAAGTTTTTCGAGTGTATCGGAAATTCTCCCATCTGGTCGACGGACGGGCTAGCGGCTATAAATACGCAGGATGATTGGTCTGGTGGACGCTTGGGGCCGTCTTGGAAAGGCGTCCCGGCTGACCGTACTCACACGAAACGATTTCCAAGGTGAAATTCCGATGCTCACAACGATCCGACTAAAGAACGAATGCCGAGGACGTTTCTCCGCGAGCTATGTTTCTTGGGCCGCCGCGGTGGTGGCGCTGTTTTTCGCGCCAGCATCGGCGCTGTATTCAGCGAACGAAGAGACAGGGCACATTTTCCCGCTGATGAAAGATCTCGTGAAAGAGCGGCCGGCGCTGCCGCCGCCCTACGGGGTTGCGGCCATTTATACGTGGGTCGATTCGGATTGGACGATCACCTCTGCGAGGGTGGGCATCGATGATGCCAATGTGCCCGCCGAGTTTGCCGCGAACACGCATTCTGACATCAACATCACGACGGCCGGACTGAAGGGCGACATTTGGATTTTGCCGTTCTTCAATATGTTTCTGGTAGGTGGGAAAACGAAAGCCGACATCACACTTAATTTTACCGGCGTTCCTATTAAGTTCATCCCGCCGGGCATTGGTCGTCCGGCCGAGGTTGTTCGTGGAGACGTTATCGTGGATTTCAGCCTGGATGGCGACTACGTGACAATCGGCGGTGTTCTTGCAGGCGGGTATAAAAAGTTTTTCGCGTCAGTGGACTTCTCGGCCACTGAAATCAATTTCGGCCACAAGGATCTGGTTCATGGAGATCAGGACGTCACTTTTTCGATAGCGCCGCGATTGGGGTATGTAGTCGGGCTGAGCCAAGTATGGATTGGGGGACGTTATTTTGACTACAGTTCCTCGTACGGAGGAACGATTCCCTTGTCTGGCGGCGGACATTTTTCATTCGACGTCAACCTGGAGTCCACGGCGTGGAATCTCTCCGCGGGGATGCGAACGGTCCTCAAAGGACCATTGGGAGGCGCTGCTGGAAGTGGGCCTTGGAAAGCGGAAAATGATCACATCCTCTCTCGGCTACCGCTGGTAACGAAGTCATGAGCTTTTCCAAAATCCGACGCTCGCCATGGTTCTTTTGGTTGGGAGCCATGATCGTGACACTGCTGGCCGCCGGCTGCGTCAGCGGGCCGAAGGGCACGGCCGAAGAAAAGCGTCTCTATTTTCAGAAGCTGGAGGAAACGGCCCTGGCGGATCTGGTTCAGAAGTATCCCGAGGCAGAAAAGCTCGTGGAGGATTCGGTCGGTTACGCAGTCATTGAAAAAAAGATCGTGAAGGTGCCGGTGTTAGGGGCCGGCGGAGGCGTGGGGGTCGTGCTGGAAAAAGAAGGCGTGAAGCGCACTTACCTGAAAGTTCCCGAGCTGCAGTTCGGAGCAGGATGGGGCGGGCGCGGAGAACATGTGGTCATCCTGTTTCAAGATGTGGAAAAACTCCGGAAACTGGCCGGTGGGATGTGGCACTCGGGAATTTCTGCGGAGGCGGCGGCCAAGGCCGGTGATGTGGGCGCTGCCGGTGGTGCAGCCACTGACACCGATAAAAAGGGGTATCACATGTATGTGCTCACTGGCGCAGGGGTGTCTGCGACAGTGACGCTCAACGTACTTCGCGTGCAGCCGTATACGCTCAAGTAGGCGCGAAAAAACGCGGGCCTGCTTATGCGCTAACCGCTCTACTAACCGGTGGGCGGGCGACGCGTTCAGTTTTTCTTGGTGGGAGTCGCGCGCAATTTCCGGCGGACGGCGAGGCCTGCGACGATTGCGGCGCCGATCAGTCCATAGGTGGAAGGCTCTGGAACCGCCGATCCGTCGGTTGGGATTGGCGCTACGTCCTGAATGGGATCGCGCGACAGACTCAACGTGACCCAGGTGTCGATGCGCCCGCTGCGCGGATCACCAGATGCGTCGCCGGCGTAGGTACTCAAGAGGAGATCGGGGGTCATGAAATTTCCCTCCGAGTACCACGGATAGGATGCTGTTCCGAAAACTCCGGAAGCCGAGCCGTCGGTGCCACCGATCTCTCGCCAGGTGCCGTAGAAATAGAGTGTGGAGCGCAGGTCCGCGTTACCCGAGGTCTGCGTATCCCAATCCAACCGCCAGTGCAGCGGTGCGTAGGGCTGGCTTCCCGTGGATACAAAAGGATGCCCGGCCGTCAGCGCGCTTGTATCGATGCCGTAACCCGCCGAGTTTTCCCCGAGCACGCTCCAAAGGTGGAAATGGATTTTGGCCACGGCTCCGTTCTCCAGTGTCAGCGCAGAGCCTACGGTGACCTCGCCGCCCGAGTAGGTGATTCCCGCGGCACCGCCGGGGCGGCTGACCTCCCAGCCGACGGTATTGTTTGTGATCGATGGTGTGTAGGGAGATGTGCTCCAGTTGGAGCCCTGGCCGCTCCATACCACCGCGTCGCTTGAAGCACTGCTGCTGTAAATCCAGTCCGGGCCCAAGTCCGAGGACCAATCTACGCGCGCATACATTTGTCCCGTGGGCCAGCCACCGGCGAGGGTCCAGTCGTGAAACATCCCCTGTGCTGCGACAGGCGAGGAGGGGAATGCGAAGGCGACGAT
Source organism: Nibricoccus sp. (assembly GCA_049840895.1). GTDB lineage: Bacteria > Verrucomicrobiota > Verrucomicrobiia > Opitutales > Opitutaceae > Nibricoccus. The sequence goes on from JASGJB010000005.1 coordinate 32,310, forward strand.
CAAAGCCGAGGACGCGAGCGTCCGGCTGAAGAAGCGATGGAGTGATGTGTTCATGGTCAAATGTCCGAATGGATTTCAGTGCCATCGCTCGTTCATGAGTGTGATGCCGTTTGCTCATCCGGGATGGCTGACGGCTGTGATTATGCCGGTTTCTTGCAGGACGCACCATCGTCCGTCGGGACGAAACGAATTGGTGTCCCTCCGCGGTATATTCGCGCCGGTGATCGCCGGAGATTAGCGGTGGCTGTTTGCAGGCGCGGACTCTTCGCCGACGTCTGTCCGGCCAGGAATGGGGACTTCGAGTGCTCTTAGCAGTGGAGCGAGCCGCGAGCGTGTTGTGATACCGAGCTTGCCAAAAATATTGCGCAGATGCGTGCGCACCGTGCTGGTCGACCGGCCGAGGCGTCTCGCGATCTCCGCGTTGTCATGTCCGCCTGCGGCGAGGATTGCGACCGCGCGTTCGCCTGTGGTTAGGCTGCTGAGCTGGCCGAGCGCGTTTGCGACCTCGGACGGTCGTTCAGGACCGGTTTGAAATTGAATCAACAACGACGGATGGAGCGCACGACCGGTCGGTGGTTCGACGAGGCGGATGGTTGCGACCAGACCCTGGATGCATGGATGCACGACCTGCACTGTACGCTTGAGCCGATCCATGCGGTGCGTGCGAACGACTTCGCTCCAGGACTCTTTGATCAACAGGCAGGCGTCGCGAATCTCGAGTGGCAGGACCGGGGTCTTTGGTTTGAACGCAGCGCCGATCTCGTTGCCGTGCTCCCACAACGGAAGGAGGTTGTGCGCGGCGCTGTTGATGAAACCGAGCTCCAGATCCCAAGTCGTCACTGCGAGTGGAAGTGGTAGCGAGTTGAGCGAGCGCTCAAGCGAAACCTGCGTGGCCGCGGATCTTTCCATCGCGAGCAAGCGGCTCACGGCAGCTTCCACGTGTGGATGCAGTGACTGAAGTAAATCGAGTTCGTCCTGCGTATAGTCGCCCATTTCAGAAGACCGAAGTGACGCGAGATGCCCGATGAAATGTCCGTCCAGTGTCCAGAAGAGGAACGCCGCCGAGTGCATCCAGCCATCCGGCACGAGGAACTCCTCGATAAAAAGGATCTCCAGGTTGCGCCGTGTAGAAATCGCTCATGCGCGCGACTTTCAGGCCCGGGTTGGTCGCGACTACTTTCCCGAGCGGAGCCAGCTCGCCGAACCGCCCGATATCGCGGGTGGGCATGGTGGTTCGCAGGTAGATCGGCATGATGCCGAGCGAGGAAAGTCCCAGCGCAACGAACCGCGTGGGCATTGCTGCGTGCATCAAGTCGTACGCTGCCTTCCAGAACTCATCGGGGGTGATCGCGCCCTGCATGGCGATCAGGGCATTGTTCACCGGAGTGTGCACAGAGAAGGCTGGTTCAGCCCTCAAGGAGTGCGTGCAACCGCGTACAGACCCAAGCCCAAAGCAGAGGAGCAAAGGCATATCGTCCTGATGGACGATGTGGCCGGCGGCGTCTTGCTAAGATACTCTTTTCAGTGGCAGACGGGATTGGCTGCGCGTGGCAGGCGCTGTCGGCCACGGGACGAATTTCCAATTTGCCTTCGTTGGAGACGCCCCGCACATCGAGGTGGAGACGCACGAAGGTCTTGCCGAGCTCGATGGGTTCCTCTGTCGAACTGGCGCGGAGGATCGCGTAGCCACCGATGATCTCCCGTGTTTCGATGAAGGGACCGTCGGTCCACCGTGAGTTTGCCGTTTGATTACGGCGTTTCTAGAGTAGACGGCCGGGAAACGCGCTCCTAGCTCTTTCGGGATGAAAAACACCCCGAAGCCTCAGACGCTCTCATTTAGTGCCACGTTGGAACGTGTCGCCGAGGACATGGAGTATTTCGGTCTCTCGGTGCCGCAGAAGATCACCGATGAGCTGGGAACGAAAGCGGCGGTGCTGGTCTCGGCGCGGGTGAATGGCTCGACGCCATTTCAGGTGAGCCTGCATCCGGTGGGTGGCGGTCGGCATGCGATGCGAGTCAAGGCCAAGGTCTGGAAAGAGGTTAAAATCACGGAAGGCGACCGCGTGAAGGTGGAGGTCACCGTGATCGATCGCGCGGCCGTGCCGGTGCCCGGGGATTTGCTGACGGCGTTGCAGGAGGTGAAATTGGTGGAGGCGTTCAAGGCGCTCACACCGGGCAAGCGGGCTTATGCGATCCGGCTGATCGAGCAGGCGGTGAAACCCGAGACGCGCGCGAAGAGAGTTCAAGAGGCAGTGGATCTCGCGCGGGGACGCTCCGGGAAATAAACGGGCGGCTTCACTCCGCAGCCGCCGTCGATAACGCAAGCGGGCCGGTTGATTTCATACACCGCCGCCGCGATGTTTGAAGGCTGTCCGTTGCAGCCAGTCTTTGAAGTGCGTGGCGCCGAGCCTTGGATTGGCTCCCGGTGTCAGACTCTGGTCGTTCACGGCGATGCCGAAGTAACGCGCGTTCGCATCCGTGGTCACGGTGCGCGGATCGCCGTTGGCCCGGAGAAATTGTCCGACGAGATCGTCGAGGTGTACGGCTTCGGGGCCCGCCACTTCGAGCAGGCTATTTAATGGCTGACCGACAGCGATGTCTGCCAGGGCCGCGGCGACATCATCCGACACGATCGGCTGAAAAAGTGTATGTGGGAGCCGGACCGCCTGTCCGTCGGTCGCCGATTGGGCGATGCCGGAGACAAACTCGAAAAACTGGGTGGCGCGGACGATCGAGTAAGGAACCGTGGATTCCTTGATCAATTTTTCCTGAGCCAGTTTTGCGCGGAAGTAACCGCTCGTCTGCAAACGTTCGGTACCGACGACTGAAAGTGCTACGTGATGTTTCACACCGGCGGCTCTTTCAGCGGCGAGCAGGTTGCGGCTGGAAGTCTCGAAGAAGTCGAGCACCGCTTTGTCTTCCCACACGGGGGCGTTTGAAACGTCCACCACGACCTGGGCGCCTTTCAGCGCTTCCGTCAGGCCTTCACCGGTGACGGCATTGACGCCTGAGGAGGGCGATGCGGCCACGACTTCGTGGGCCTGCTGGCGGAGGTTCTTGACGAGTTTTGCGCCGATGAGGCCGGTGCCGCCGATGATCACGATTTTCATGTTTTTGCTTTGTTTGAGGACTTTGGTGCTTCCCTGACGAATGCAGTATGCGCGCGCATTGGCTTCCCGTGTAGCCGCTCGTTGCCTATAACAGTCATGTCATAATTGCATGAGCCCCTTTGAAGACCTCACTTTGCTCCGCGCTTTCGTTTCCATCGTCGAGTGCGGGAGCATCTCCGCCGGTGCGCGGCAATTGAAGGTTTCGCAGCCAACGTTGAGCCGCCAGTTGCGCACGCTCGAGGAACTCAGTGGCACCGCGCTGCTGCGCCGCGATACGCATCAGATGAATGTGACCGAGACAGGCCGGCGATTGCTTGCCGACGCCAGGGCTCTCCTCGCTCAAGCGCAGGAAGCCGATCGACGACTGCACGAAAGCCACACGACGTTGAGCGGGCACCTGCGGTTGTTTGCGACGATGGATTTGGGGCAGTGGGTGGTGACGCGTATCGTGAGCCAGTTTTTGCAGGAGAATCCCAAAGTAACCGCCACACTCGCACTGACCAACCGCCCGCTGCATATGATCCAGGAAGGATGCGACGTCGGCATCGTGCCGGGAAAAATCACCGATGAAAGTGTGATCGCCAGACCCGTGGATTCGATTGTGCTGCATCTGGCCGCTTCACCGGCTCTCGTTAAAAGCCGCCTGCCCGTAAAAGCGTTGGCGGATCTCAAATCGTGGCCGTGGGTGGCGCTGGCAGGATCGCAATTTTGGAGCGCCAAAGAGATCGCGCTCTTCAATCACGAGGGACGAGAGGAGCACCTGAGTTTTTCGCCTGTTTTGATTTCCGAAGGTGTTACCAGCATCCGCGAAGCCGTGCGGGACGGACTTGGTGTGGCGTTGCTTCCCGACTGGCTGATCCGGGATGAACTGCTTTCCGGTGAGCTGGTGTCCGTGCTGCCACAATGGAAAGCGAGGGATCTGCCGCTCCATGTGGTCTATGCGGGGCAACGCGTCATGCCTATTCGGGTGAGTGCCTTTATTGATTTCGCCGTCCGCTATCTCGCGGCTTTTAGAAAAGCAGAAAAGCCGGTTGCAAAGGCAAAAGCGAAGTGATGTTCAGCACGTTCAGCGGTCCCGGGCAGTATTCATTTGCGAGATCAGCGTTTTTCCGTGTGCGGTTTTAGAAGTGGCGGACATTAGTAGGGTGACATGAACGACCTTCCCGATGCCGTGCTGCTCCGGCGCTATCTTGACGATGGCGATGAGGCGGCGTTTGCCGAAATTGTGCGGCGGTATCTCGGTCTGGTCTATCATGCGGCGTTACGGCAGGTGGGAGGCGATGCACATGCGGCGGAGGAAATCGCACAGGCGGTGTTCACACTGGTTGCGCGCAAGGCCTCGTCACTGGTGACTCATGAAACGCTGGCGGGTTGGCTGCACACGACCACACGTTACACGGCGCACTGTCACCGCCGTCGTGAAAATCGTCGGACGCGACGCGAAGAGGAGGCCCGGATCATGCATGAAGACATTGCCACCGAAACAAATCCGGCCGGATGGGAACATCTGCGTCCTCTCATCGATACCGTGCTCGCCGAGCTCAACGCCGCGGATCGCGATGCGATTTTGCTGCGGTTCTTCACCGGCCTGCCCTTTGCCGAGATCGGCGCCCGCTTGAAGGTGTCGGAGAATGGGGCGCGGATGCGGGTGGATCGCGCGCTTGAAAAACTGCATGCATTGCTCGCGAGACGCGGCGTGGCCTCGACGGCCACGGCGTTGGGCGTGGTGTTGACGACCCAGGCGATGGCGTCTGCACCCGCGGGCCTGGCTGCCAGTGTGACTGGCGTGGCGTTGTCGGGCGCTACGACAAGCAGCGCGCTGGTGACCGCCGGAATTTTTGTCATGAAAACGAAAACCATTATTCTCAGTTCCGTCGCGCTTCTTGCGGTGGGCGTTGCCATCTTTCAATTCAAGCAGGCGCAGGATGCGGAAATCCTGCTCGCCGTCGCCAACAAGGACCGAGATGCGCTGCGTGAGCGACTTCAGCCCGCGACGGTGCAGATCCGGGGTGTTTCGGCGGAGGCGGCCGGGCTTCAGCCAGCGGCCAAACCGGGACAAAACTTGCAGCCAGCCTCCGTTGCTTCACCAAGCAGGACCTCGCTGCCACCTCAGATCGTGAAGATTTCGGCCAATTATCAGGCACGTGTTGAATCGCTCGATTCCCAGTATGGTCCACTCTACCGCCGGCTCGGACTCAATGCCGGGCAGAGCGAGAAGTTCAAAGCGATCCTGGTGGAAAATGCCCGGCGCAATGAAGAGCTGACGAAGGCTGTGGTCATGCAGGGGGACAAAATCGATCCCGCGAAGCAGCGTGCGATCGACGACCAGACCAATGCGGAGTTGATCGCGGCGGTTCGCGCCGAGTTCGGCGACAGCGCCGTGCAGGCGATGGACCAGCATGAGCGCACGCTTCCCTTCCGCGGTCTGCTGGATGAACTCGCCAAATCCCTTTTCTACACCGAAACGCCGCTGACGGCGGCACAGACCGATCAATTACTCGATGCGGTCGTGAAGTATGAACAGACGACGAACGGGAAAGTGAATTTCGACTGGATGGTTCAACCCGATCTCTACGGCGCGATGCTCACGCAGTCGTCGGGCATACTCTCCGCGCCGCAGATCGAGGCGTTGCGGAAGGCGACCGAGCAGAGCCTTGTGCCAAGGAGTGTGTCCTCGAAGAAAGTCATCAAGGCCACGACCAACACGAGCGTGCAGGTCCCTGCAGTGGTTGGCTCATCGCGGCCTGGCAGCTGATGGCAGTCGGCCCCGGCTTTGTTCACGCCATCGTGGTCTCGCCAAGTCTGTTGTTCGACTGGCGGGCCGCGTGTTGAAATAAAAATCCGGATCCCGCGAACAGCGCTGCAAAGCACGCATTCAGGACGAGCACCTGCCAGAAGCCCGGTGCGAAATCGTGTTTGGGGAAGGTCAACGCGACCAAGGGAACGAGCAATTGTGCGAGCGCTGTCGCGAACAAGGCTCGGGACATTCCGCCGGCCTGAAAACGCGCGACAATGGCGCCGACAAGCCCTACCAGAATAACGCCGCCATACAGCAGATTGGCGGGATTCTCCTCGCTGCCGATGAGTCCGACCGCCCCGTTCACCCACACGAGCATGAAACCGGTGAAGAGCCCGAGGCCGGTGGCGAAACGGTAGGCGGTGCGCACGTTTTTTCCCGTGATCAACGCGTACGCGAAGCAGGCACCAGCCATGATGATCCACCCGGCCACGAAATCCCCGGGCCCCCATGCCCAGCCCTCGACGTTGAACAGCATTGCCGTGAGCGGAATGGAGAGAGGAATCAGTGGCAGGAGCGTGATGCGGAGAATAGTTTTCGTTTTCATCCGATGCCAGTGTGCACAGGACGCATGAAACCTCGGTGAAGTCAGCGTGAAATCGGGATGAATTGACCGGGTGCTGGCTGGAAACCGCGGGCGACATGAGCCTCGCCAAGTGCGGACAAAGCGCCTCGATTGGTGGCGACAGGAGGAGTTCCTTTTTCCGATCATGAAGACGACATCCACGCCTGCCTGGACCTGGCTTGTTCCTGCACTGTCCTTCGTTTCGCTGCTGATCGCGCTCATGAGCAACATGGGCGCAGGATTTATTCTGCTGTGCGGCGTTGCGTTGGGAGCCGCGGTATTTGTGGCGGTGCATCACGCGGAGGTGATTGCGCATCGGGTGGGAGAACCTTTTGGCACGCTCGTGCTGGCTCTTGCAGTGACCGCGATCGAGTCGTCGCTTATCCTGTCGATGATGGTTGCCGGTGGCCAAGAGATGGCGGTGCTTGCCCGCGACGCACTCTATTCCGCGGTGATGATCATCTGTACGGGGGTCATTGGCGCCTGCCTTCTCTTTGGCGGCCTGGCGCATCGCGAGCAGACGTTTCGCGTGGAAGGCGCCGGGTCAGGGCTTGCGGCGCTGGTTGTCATGGCGGCCCTGACGCTTATCTTGCCCGCGTTTACGACGAGCACGGTAGTGGGGACTTACAATCGTCCTCAGCTGGCTTTCGTGGCGGTGAGTTCGGCGGTGCTGTGGATTATCTTCGTCTTCGTGCAATCGATCCGGCACCGGGATTACTTCATCCCGGCCGCGACACCCAGTGATCTCGAGATACACGCGGAGCCTCCGACGAAGGCCCAGGCCTGGGCGAGCTTCGGGTTGCTTGTGCTTTCGCTGGGCACGGTGGTGGGGCTCGCTAAGATGCTTTCGCCCGCCATCGAACGCGGTGTCGATGCGGCAAACGCGCCACGCGCGGTGGTCGGCATAGTGATCGCAGCCCTGGTGCTATTGCCGGAAACGTGGGCGGCGGTTCGCGCGGCGAGAGCCAACCGGCTTCAGACGAGCATGAACCTCGCGATCGGCTCGGCTCTGGCGACCATCGGGCTCACGGTGCCGCTCGTGGTGGTGGCTGCGCTCGTGTTCGATCTGCCGCTGATGCTGGGATTGCAGGCGAAGGAAATGGCGTTGCTCGCAGTCACTTTCCTCGTGAGCGCGATCACGCTTGGAACGGGGCGCACGTATCTGATGCAAGGCGCGGTGCATTTGGTGTTGTTCGCGGCCTTTTTGTTTCTGGCCCTGGTGCCGTAGTGTGGGAAAAAGCGAAAGCGTCAGAAGTCGATCGTGCGGGAGGGGCCGATCTCGACGCTGAAACGTTCGCGATACGGTTTCACGCGTTTGAAATCGCTGCGGACTGATTCGTGTCCGCCTTCCCGTTTTTTGAAAAAGGCCGAGATCGTTGCGTGATCCTTGAAGATCGTGGCGGCGGGACCGAATGCGGGATCGATCGTGGCAAAATCGATCGAGAGCGCGATCTTGTTGATTTTTGCGACCACCTTTACGCGCACCGGCTTGGAGAGAGAGATGTCCACTCGCTCGAACGCGCGAAGTGTTTTGCTCACCCGGACACGGGTTTCAAATTTTTCGACCATGGACGCTTTTCCATCTTCGGGATGCAGCGGTATCAGATACGTGATGCTTTGCTCGTTCTCCTCGACGACGGTGGCGTGTTCGAGATCAGCCAGTGCGCGAGAGCCCATGAGCACGACACGCGGCAGGGCATCACTCTCCACGCCGCCGGGACGCTCCAGTTTGTTGCCGCGGTCGATGCCTCGTTGACGCGCCCACTTTTGCATCACCTCGATGGACTGCTTCCCGGTGTGGCTGAGAACCGTGAATTGTTCGGCATACGGTTTGGAAGGATCGTAGCGTGTCGCGGTCTCGCGTGTTACCTGGCCTTTCTCGTCCAGCGCGCGGACCGTTTCTGTGTAGGCCCAATAGTCGATATCTCCGACATACTTGATCCAGGCGTCGTCGAGCAGCGGAGGAATTTCCGCGCGAATGACCACGGCGGTGAGAGCCGCCAGAACAAAACAGGGGAGAAAGCGCATGCCTGTGCGAGTAGTCTCCGGAGGAGAAAGTTCCCGTATTCCATCTTTGAGACTCGGGGGCCGGCAGGGGCTGATTCAGGAGATTTCAAAGTCCGTGTAAGTTTTGGAAAGGAGCGGTGCCTAATCTCTGCGAACTCCCTTCCATCATGAAAAAAGTCGAATACGTCTTGTTTAACAAACCCATCAGCCGCCGTACCTATTACTGGCTGCTGTTTCTATGCCCCTTCGCCGCCTTCTGGATTTATCTCTCATCGCGTCGCGTGACAAACGGAAGACTCCCCGACGTCGCAGGCTCTTCGCAGCCGTCCGTCTGACGCGATGAGCGGTTCCCTTGAGTCCCGTTTTCTGGAGGTCCACCGCGAACATATGGGCATCGTCATGCGGACTGCCCTCGCATTTACCCAAAACGCGGCCGATCGCGCGGACCTTTGCCAGGAGATCCTTTTTTCGCTCTGGCAGGCGCTGCCTCAGTTTCAGGGACGGGCCAAAATCTCCACGTACGTTTACCGGGTGGCGCACAGTTGTGCGATGAACTGGAAGCGCTCCCGGCAACGTTATGTGCGCAAACTCGATCTCTACGCCGGCGAGCCGCTCGTCGGAACGGGCGCGAAAGAAAACCCTGCGAACGACCCGCGCATCGCCTGGCTATACGCCTGCATCCATGAACTGCCCGCAGTGGATCGCAGTGTGATCCTTCTGTCACTCGACGGCCTCAGCTACGCGGAGATCGCGGATGTCACCGGACTCTCCGAAAGCAATGTCGGCGTCCGCATTCACCGAATCAAACAGCACCTCGCCGCTCAATCAGAGCGCCTCAAACATGAACTTTGACGAAATCCAATCCCTCTGGGCCGGACAAATCTCGGCTCCTCCCGCGCAAGCTCCTGAATTTATCGAACGTCAGCGCGCGCTCTTGAAGAACTTCAAGCAACGCCGGCGCATGCTTGGTTACGGTGCCTTTTGTATCAGTTTGGGCCTCATTTTCACGCCACTGCTTTCGATCGTGAATTATCGGTATCTTCCCGGCGTGGGAACACCTCTCTACTGGGTGAGCGTGGCGCTTCATCTCATGGTTTTGATCGCGTCGTCCGTGTTTGTTTTCCGGCGATTGCGGCGTCATCGCGCGCTTGGACGCGTGCGCATTTCGACGCTTCGTGAACAAGCGCAGGTTCTCCTGGTCAGGCTCGGAGAGGAGCGCAGTGATTATCGCTGGCTGCCATGGATGCTCGGTATCTGGGGGATGCTTGCGATTCTTTCGATAATCGTGAACACGCCGTTTCACGGTGGCAGCTTGGAGGCGGTGACGCTGCGGATCGGGCTTACGCTGGGATTTTTGGCAACGGTGGCCGCAGTTGTGTGGCGTCACTACCACGTCAACTTGCTTCCTGCTTATGCGCGGCAGCAGGAGATTTTAAAGCAAATGGAATGAGTCTTGGTTTTGTGAGCTGCGATACGTTGTCGTGGCGATGGGGTGCGAATTGTTTTAAGGAGATAGATGCAATCGCGTTGCTCGCGTTTGCTAATGCCGGGAAAATCTGTGTGGCAGATTCGCTACTACTCGCGAAAGCGACGTGTCGGGCCGTCAGGCGGCTTGCGTGAAAAGAAGCGTTTCTTTGAAACAGTCATCGGCGGGAAAAGATAATCACTTGGCCTTCCACACAAACGGACAGCTTCGCTTTGGCACCCAGTCAGTGCCGGATGAGTTGCTGAACCTAATGATCACGTCGCATCACGACCCATGAAAAAAGCCATCCTCCTTGTCCATGGTATGGGCAAGAACACCGCATCGGCGAACGGCAAGCCCGGCTCCTTTGGAAAGGAATTCATCGATGCCACCAACAAGGCGCTCCGACGCTTTTCCAAGCATGCGAACGACAGTATTGAGACCTACTGCGACATCCACGAATTCAACTACAACGAATGGTTCGACAAAATGCGCACGATCATGGCTGACAATGCCCGATCGATGTCGGATCGCTTGAACGCCATCGGTATGTTTCCCGGGGCGGGTTCGGCGGCGGGGCTGGTGGCCCAGCTCACTGCGTTTGAAGCGAAGTTTAAAAACGACCAGTTCTTCTACACCCATTGGCTCGATGTTCTTTTCTACGGCACGATGTTGGGCGCCAAAGTACGGGTGGATGCCGCGGCGAAGATCAATGCGCTGGTCGAGCAATATGGCGGCAGTAACGTCCATATTATCGCGCATAGTCTGGGAACTGCGCTGACCCATGATACGCTGCATCTCCTGTACCGGGCGGAGCACGACCCGAATGACCAGATTCCGGATCTCGACGTTACTACGCACAAGCTGGGATCCATCTGGATGTTCGCCAATGTCAGCCGTCTCGTAAATAGCATCACACGGCTTTCCGATCCGCTGGGATCCTTGGTGCGTCCCGGGGTGGGTGGGTGCACATTCAAGTTCACCAATACCCGGCACGTGCTGGATCCGTTCACCTGGCCAGCTCGCTTCAATCCGCCGAATGATGGCAGCTGGGTTCCGAACGCCACGTATGCCACAGATTATCGTCCTATCGTAATCGATCTTATCCTCGACGCCAATACGCACTCATTCACACAGTATCTCAGCGATCCCAAAGTCGTGGAGCGTCTGCTGCCGTTCTTTCTCGAGTCGAAATTCCAAGGAACGATTCCCGAGTTTAACCAGTACGTTGCGGACTACAGTGCTCAATCGATTCAAGGAGCCTTCACCGCGCTGCAAGATTCGCTCAAGGACGCCTTGAAGGAGTCGGATCAGGTCACCGGCTGGATGGATTTCTTCAATCAGGCGAAGGCGTTTTATGAAGCGGTCAAACACATCAAGGACAACTTTTGAGAATGCTGCCATGAAACGACTCCTTCACTTTTCACTCGTTCTTACGGCCACGTTTTGCCCGTTGGTATGCACGGTTTATGGCGAGGCGCCTCCCTACGTCGTCAAAAAGGACGATGCGCCCGATTCGAAGCTTTTCCCGGAAATTCAAAAGGAGGCGCGTCGCCTCGACCAGTTGGCGATCAATGCGATCGTCGTTCCGACGCGACAATCCGTCCAGGAGGGTTTTCCTGCGGAAGGTGTTCCGGCGTTTGGCAAACTCGTCCAGACCGATGTCAGTAAGAAGCTATCTTCTATTGGCCTGCCGAAGCTCGATCCGCAGCTGGCTTATTTCGGCAATCTACCTTATCCCGCCGGCGAAGGGTTTCCGAAAAAACTTCCGGAATTTAAACTACCGATGATGGCCCCATTACCGCTCGCTCGTTGACCTATCAGTTTGCCGATGACTCGCCCGACAACACGGATGTGCTGCCGTTACCGAGCAAACGTATCACGGTCGCGGTGGGAAATCAGGGTAATTCCGTGCCAACAACCCAGGAGGAGGCACTGGAGGCTCTGCGCCAAGCGATATTCCCTTATAAACGGAATGCCGCGGCCTATATGGCCTATAAGAACCGGCAGTTGCTCCAGGATCTGGCGGGATGAATGGGACGCCTATTTCGAAAAAGGACGACCGCAAACCTTCTGGGATATCGCGGTGATGCCATTGAATACAAACACATCAAAACCTGAGAGTCGTCGGGCCACCACCACGTCAGTGGTTCTGTCGCATCCCAATATCGTGATCGAGCAACTGGGTGCCGCGCTGGACGGTGACGAACTCAAGGGAGCTTTCGCGATCGAATGGATCGGGGTTAACTGGGTGGAATCGGAATCGTTGGAATTTCGTTGAGCAGTCTCTATTCTGATCGCGCCGGAGCTGACGACGTCGGACACGGTGTGACTGTGTACGTTGCCAACAAGTACTGCATCGGCTGGGCGAGCCATGGTGGAGACAATGGATTCTTTGCCTTGCTCGACGCCCTCAAGTTCATCGAGAGCAAAAAGGCCAAGGCTGAAAACTACCGTGATCGCGTCAGCAAGCTTCTGGCTCGCTGAGGCAACAAGGGCCACGGCTATTCCGGTGGAAGGCGGCGGCCCGGGCGGTTTCGCCCAGGCCGCTTTGATGATTGCTCTACACAGGGTCGCCGGAAGCCAGCGGAGCGAAGCGGGCGAGGCTGAGGGAGCCAGTCAGCGCGATGACGATGTCGCGCACCGCAACGTCGAGGTAGTGTCCTCCGATGAGCAACTGGAGCGCGATGGCGACAACGATGCAGTGACGACAACCGCTCCGAGGCGTGGTTTGGCGAATACGTAGATGCCGGCGACGATCTCGATCACGCCGACGACGTGCATGCGTCGTCCCGGCGGACAAGGGGGAGGAGCCGGAGCGTGATCGGGTCAAGCAGATTTTCCAATGGGCGAGGAGGTTGGCGAATTTGTTGGCGCCGGCGACGATAGGCACGGTGCCGGAGAGAAATCTCAGCAACGCGTACGTTTGATGGACGACGTGGGTTTCGGTGACAGACGCCGCTGACGAAATGCCGGAGGCGGAATGCGTAGTAGTGGCCATGGTTATAAAGGTTTCGACGAACTCCAGCATGGAGCCGGTCGCTCACGGCATTGGATGCAGCGGGGGATGGAAGGTTACAGGTGCACGGAGACCAGTTTCCTATCTGCTATCGCGTGCCCGCCTGATGAGGTGGCGGGGCCGGTTGCATCAGCGATTTAATCGAAGACTGTAACCTTTGGCGGTGTTCCGCATCCAATCCAGCAATGGCCTCTCTCGTTCGAAGCTCTCCTGTGTCCACCGCACGCACCGGTTTTTCATTGGATATGGCCGATGCCGACGCCGTCCGCGGCGTGATCGCGGGTAACCGGGAAATGTTTGAAGTGATCGTGCGTCGCTACAACAGCCAGCTTTACCGGGTCGGCATGGCCTATTTGCGGGATCATGCGCAGACGGAAGACGCGATGCAGAACGCCTACCTGAAGGCATTCCTCCATCTTCGGCACTTCCGCGATAATGCGGCCTTCGCCACCTGGCTGACGCGCATCATGATCAATGAATGTCTCATGCATTTGCGCCGGAAGAAACGCTTTGTTCTCGAAACCATCGATGACGCAGCGACGCGTCCGGAGACCGCGTTGCAGACCGAGCCTGAGCTGGACGGTCTTGGGCGTCAGGAAATCAAGGCGCTCCTTGAGCAGGCCGTTCAGACTCTACCGCGGACGCACCGGGTCGTTTATCTCCTGCGGGAAGTGCAGCAACTTTCCACTGAGGAAACAGCGCGCTGTCTCGGTCTGTCGGCGGCCAACGTGAAGGTCAGCCTGCATCGCGCCCGCGAAGGCTTGAAGACGCAGATCATGAAGAGCGCGGCCGGCGTCGAGCTTTTCGACTATGGCGCAGCTTACTGCGATCCGATGACCGCGCGGGTGATGGCGGCTGTCTGGTCCGCACAGCCTGAGTGAGCGCGCTGTTCGGGAGGCAAAAACTCCAGTTGGTCTTTTTTCAAAGATTTCGACGGGAAAATTGAGTGCCGGTGGTGTTTAGCGAGCAAACACACCACCGGCATCCATGAGGATTTCCAATAAACAGAGATTTATTACTGCGCTTATCTGCTTCGTCTGGCTTTGCACCGCTAAGGCGCAGCTGATCGATTTCGACTTTTCCCCTCTTAACGCGGAGGCTATTCCGCAGGGTTATGCGGGGCTGAACTGGACGAACTTTTCGTACACTGACTACGCCTTATATCCGCCACTCGCTGGATCAGGTTATCAAGCGGGTGCTATTAGCGGCCGTTCCACTGCCCTCAATGCTCGGGGGGAGCCCGCAGCGTTCTTCTCGGCCAGCGAGTTTGACGTCACGAGCTTGTGGCTGACAGCCGCGTGGAATGATGGACTCAGCGTCAAAATAGACGGCCTGTCGCACGGCGACCTCCTGTACAGCACCACAGTTGTCGTTAATACGACACAACCGCTCTTTGTCTCTTTGAATTTCGATGACGTCGACCGGGTCGAGTTCTCGGCGTTTGGTGGCATTCATCGTGCTGACCTGATCGGATTCGGCACCCACTTCGCCATGGATGATTTGCGACTGAATGGACTGGCTGCGGGCGCGGTTCCTGAACCCGCTACCTACGGGCTTGTCGGAAGCGCATTACTTCTCGGTGTCGGCCTCTGGCGGCGCAGGAGAAAATCGACCTGAGCACATTGTTCGGCAACTCTCCGTCTGGAGGTAGATTCCTCTAAAGGCTTTTGTATGCTTTCAGGACGCGAAGCGTTTTCGTACGCAGCTCCAGAACATCGCATTCATCCAAATTCGACAGAATCACGATGACTTCTTCGCGGTGGATCTGCCGCACCAGGACACTGGCGTAACCGTTGAATTCGCCTTTGTGCCAGGGGAAGTAGCGTCCATTTTGTTCGCTGAGAAACCAGCCGAAGGCGTACCGATCCTTCACCTGTGGTGTCAGCATGAGTTGTTGCATCTTCCGGGAGAGAATTTTTTCCCCGAGCAATGCTTGATCAAACCGCCAGAGATCACGCGTGGTCGTATAGAGCGAGCCAGCGCCATCCAGGGCCTCGACTGCCACGTTCAAGCCGACGAATGTCAGCCTTCCGGCTTTCCGCTGATAACCTTTAGCGAGGCCGGGGACTGTCCGTCCTGTTCGCAGCAGTCCCGAGTCTTTCATTCCTGCGGGATCCAAGATGCGTTCTTGAAAAAGTGATTCGTAGGAACGGCCAGTCGCGGTTTCCAGCACCAGGGCCAGACAAACGTAGGCGGTGTTTGAGTATTCGAATTCCCCGGTCGCTTTGACAGTGGCGGACTCGAGGTCCTGCGGAGTGATGCGCCGGTCGCGGTGATCGCTGATCACTTCGGAAATGCCCGAGGTATGCGTGAGCAGCTGTTGCAGCGTGAGCGATCCTGCGGGTTTTCCGGCGAGGTTCGGAAAGAACGAGTCCAAAGAGTTGGTCAATTGAAGCCTGCCGGCTTCAATCTGCTGGAAAACCAAAACCGCCGTCATGGTTTTGAGAATGGAGAAGGCGGGGAATCTGGTTTCCGGCCCGTTCGCTATTTTTTTCTCCAGATCGGCGGATCCGAAACTTTGTTCATAAATAGTCTGTTTTTTTCGCATGACGAGCACGGTGCCGTTGAATTTTCCGTTTTCGTGCGCGGTGCGAAAAATGGCGTCGATTTGCTGGTCGATCGGAGCGGCATGAATCGCGCCCCATCCGGAAAAGAGCAGGCATGCGGCCAACGAAGCGGGTATCCATGGACGAAACGTTCTCATCCTGTTTGAAGCGGACAGGCCGCGGCGACGCACCTTTCCGCGGGCTGTTTACTTTTGGAGACTGAGTTTCTCCGCCGGCTGACCGGCTTTCCCGGCATGGTCTTCAATCACTAACTGCACGCGGCCCTCGGCGTTCGTGGAGAAAATGTAGGTGGAGCGCGGGTCTTCCTGATCGAAGAAGCGCGTCGTCGTTTCCGGTGCGAGCAACGCGATCTGCATGTTTACACCCTGCAGCAACGAAGCGACCTCCGGGCTCAATCCGGGAAGTGCCATCGCCATGCTCACCGTGAGTTTGTCTTCGTGTCGCGCGACGGTCACCACCCGGCTGCCGGAGAAGCGATATTGTCCGATGTAGCTGTCCAGAGCTTCAGCGGACAGTTGTGTGGCGTTTCGTTTGTTGTGCGCAGACTTCAGGTCGGGAAGGTAGAATGCCGCCACGCCCTGCGCGATTTTCTCGGGCAGCGCCTGCGTGGCATTTGTGAGGACGACGATGGTCAGGCGGTCGTCGGGAAACCGCACAAGCTGCGCGCGAAATCCAATCATGGTGCCCGCATGTTTCACCTGCCGGTGCCCGCCTGCTTTCCCGATTTCCCAGCCGAAGCCGTAGGGCTTTTCGGAGCCGTCGTTGAGTTTTACTGGCGTCCACATGAGTGCGCGCTGTTCTGGCGAAAACACATTGTCCGAACACAAAGCGGCATCCCATTTAGCCAGATCAACGACGCTGGAAAGAAACGCGCCGCTGGGTCTCACACCGGACACCACCTGCGCGTTCTGGTAGCGGTTGCTGTCCATCCAATGGTAGCCGCCGGCGCGATGAGGAACCAGTTCTTCGACGGTGGTTGTTCGCGTCGCGTTCATGCCGAGCGGTGCGAAGATTTTTTCCTGCAAGTATTGCGGCCACGGTTTTTGCGCCGCGCGGTTGATGACCTCGGCGAGTGCGAAGTAACCGAGATTGCTGTACTGCCATTTCTCGCCGGGAGCGAAGGCGAGCGGCTTGGAATAGGAGGAGCGGATGGCGTCTATCACGCTCTGCGCCTTCAGCTGCAAGTCCGGCGTCTCTCTCACCAAACCCGATGTATGGGTCAACAGATGTCGGAGGGTGATGACCTGCCACGTCTCCGGTGCGTCCTCGATGTACTTTCTGATCGAATCATCGAGACCGACCTTGTTCTCCTCGACCAGGCGCAGGACGCCGGCGGCAATGAACTGTTTGCTGATCGATCCGATCTGATAGACAGTTTCGGGCGTCGCGCGGACATCCAGTTCCATGTCGGCGACTCCATAGCCCAGCACTTTCACCGGCTGGCCGTCTTTCACAACAGCGAGTGACAGACCGGGGATGTGCTGGCGGTCCATTTGCGCCGTGATGTAGTCGTCGACTTCGTCGGCGTGGGCCACACCGACGGCGGTGACCCAGATGATCGAGGCCATCACGAGCGTGCCGGAGAAAATCGACGAGGAGCGGGACTCTTGAATCCTCCTCGGTTGCCAGCTGCCTTTTGATTCTGCGGATGGAGTGAGGTGCATCGGGTTTCCTTTGTGGGTGATTTCCAGTTTCAGCCCTAAACCCGGAACGGCCGGAAAAGGTTACGGACGGCGCGTGCAGATGGCTGCGAACACACTCACTTCCGTGCGGGCAATCCCTGCCAGTGCTGCGTCGTCGTCGGAGCGCTTTTGGCAGCTGAGACGGCTTCCGTGCTCACGGACCGAAATGCGCGGGCTGGCCAGTCGCTTCCAGCACGGACATCCAGAGGTCGCCTTGCAGGCTCACTTTCCGGCGGCGCACGGTGACCACACTGATCGGCAGGTTCACGTGGTGGCCATGCCAGCGGCCGACGACCATGTCGGTTTTCCCGGCCATGGCGGCGTGGACGGCGTGTTGCGCCAGACGCAGGCAGAAGATGGAATCCTGCGGAGATGCCGGCACGCTGCGGATGATGTAACTCGGGTCGATGTACTTCACCGTCGAATCGAGTTTGAGGCTTTTGAAGTGCGCCTGTATCCGGTCTTTGATGAAGGGGCCGATGTCACCGAACTTAGCGTTGCCCGAGGCGTCCTTTGCGGCGGCATCGGTCTGCAAGAGCTCCTGGCCGGCGCCTTCTGCGACGACGACGACGGCATGGCCGCGAGACTTGAGCCGTTTTTCCAGATGCGCGAGAAATCCGCTGGGGCCGTCGAGATGAAAAGGCGACTCCGGAATCAGGACGTAGTTGACGCAGTTGTCGGCGAGTGCGGCGAAGGCGGCGATAAAACCGGAGTCGCGTCCCATGACCTTCACCAAACCGACACCGCGCGCGTGGCCCTGGGCTTCATTGTGGGCGCAACGGATGACGCGGACGGCCTCCGCGAAAGCCGTTTCGAACCCGAAACTTTTATCCATGTACTCGAGGTCGTTATCGATGGTCTTCGGGATGCCTACGACGCTGATGGCGAGACCGCGTTTGGAGACTTCCTGGGCGATCGCGGACGCGCCGCGCAACGTACCGTCTCCACCGATCACAAAGAGCATGTTCACGCCGAGCGAGACGAGTTTGTCGACCATCTGTCCGATCGGTTGCGGACCGCGCGAAGTGCCGAGGATGGAACCGCCCTCGGTATGGATCTCGCTCACCGACTCGGGCGTGAGATCGACCAGCTTGTGTCCGTAGCTGTCGATGAAGCCCTCGTAGCCGTAGGGAATGCCGTGGATGGTTTTGACGCCATAAGAGTAGTTCAGAGTCATGACGAGTCCGCGGATGACGTCATTCAAGCCCGGGCAGAGACCGCCGCAGGTGACGATGGCTGCGCGGCTCTTTTGCGGGTCGAAGAAAATTTTCTGCCGAGGGCCGGAGCGCTCGATGGTGATCGGCTCGGTTTCGCCTTCGATGGCGGCGGCGACGCGTTCGAGCGCGTGATCGAAAAGCACCCGGTGCCGGTCGTCGCCAACGAAGTTGGCATTGGCCTCGTCACGTCGCGCTTGAAGCGGTGACGGGTAGCTGGCGAGACCGAGGTTTTTGATTTCGAAGTCTTCGCGCTTAAATCGTCTCATGATGTGAGGTCCTCACGTAATGGACGATTTAGCAGTTATCGTTCCTTCTATTCTACAGAACCAAGAATGGCCAGGGTGCGCGTGGGGAGGCGGGCGTTTGGTGTCGATGAGTTGGGTGATCACCGGGGACGCGCCTTTGGGAATGATTGCATCGGCAGGACTTCACGTCTGAAACAGACCCACCAGCTTTCTATTCGATGAATAACGAGGTGACGTTTGAAAACACTCTGGAGCGTTTATTGACGGAAGCGGCGGAATCGCCGGCGGCTCGTCCTCAGTTCTACCGTGAACTTCTCAACAGTACGGTTCTCATATGTCCGCACGGCGACATTGAGGAAAGTGATGATCCGGAGAAAAAAACGGCTACGTTGAAACTGGAGGCAGCTACTGTTGATGGGGTTAACTACATCCGGTTTTATCTGTCAGAGAAATTTCTTCCTCCGGCAGCACGGTACATTTCTTTACCGGCGCGCCAGTTTTTCGAAATTACGAAAGGATCTCACCTCGTTTTCAACCCGGGTGCAAAGGTGCTTAAAACGTTTTCCCCGGATGAAGTTGACCGGCTTTTATCGGGGCAGCTATTGCAGCCCGAAAAGGAGTTTCAGGTAAACAAGTCCGCAAAAATTTCGATCGGACAGCCAAAGACTGTGCCCGACCGCCTGCTTGCCGAGCTTTCGAAGTATTTTTCGAACGAAGGCTCAGTGCTTCGTGCCTGGCTTGGCTGGTACCACAATCCGGAAACTGAGAACGAGCCCGGCTATCTGCTCGCCATTGAGACAACTCGTTCCACCGACTTCAAAACATTGGCCGGGGTGGTTTCCTTGATTCTCAAGGAAACCGGAACGGAAGGACATTACTGCGATATCGTCCAATACACCGGTAGAGATCTTACAGGCTACTTCCGGTCGGACAGGCCCTTTTATTCGAAGCCTTTACTGCGTCGTCTTTGGGGTGCCGTGGGCGGTTGAAGTGGTCGCGGATGTCCGTGGCTTTAGCATGTGACAATGAAACCGCGCTCACTATCTGGGATGAGATGAAACGCCTTTGGATTTGTTTTTTTTGTTGTGTGGCTTCTTCGCTATTCGCGAAGGATCCTGAAAAGATCGAATGGACGCCGGCTGAGATTCAACAGTGGTTCAAAGAGTATGCGAAGACTGAGCCGGATGGGGAGCGTGGCATCGAGTACAACGGGACTGACGAAACGCATCATCGCTTCAGCGTTCGCGTGAGACCGGGAGGTAAGCTGGTTATCCGGGATATTCGGAAAGCGGAGCTGAAGGTGCCGGAGGAACTTCCTTTCCACGCGGTCGAATCGGAGCGGAGCTCCTACTATTTTCTGGATCCCAGCCGTGGCTTTATACAAGTGCCCAATCCGATCGCTCCGCCCGAGGCACGTTCACTGGAGGAGCGTTTGGCGGCTTTGGAGGCCTACGTTAATCCGACTCCATCCAGTGAACCCGCAAACGAGCTGGAACCCAAGTTACTGAAAAGGGCGGAAGAGGAACTGAAGCTCCGGCTTCCGGGCGCTAAGAAAATTCAGAGTCGCCTCTCTTTTGAGAAACCGGATCCGCGACGTACGTGGTCGTTTATACGTTGCCCGACCGACGCACGCGCTGGGCGCAGCGGATTTACTTCCACCACGGCAGCGGGAAATGGCACTTGTTTTGGGAGCCATCAGCGGATGTTCCAACCGAGCCTGCACCTCAAACGGGTACGGGCTGACAAGGCAGACATGGCAAGTTCGAGAGGGAATAACGACGTCGGGCTAAGTGACGTCGTCATGCTCACATTTCGTTTCGAACGTCATGAAGAAAGGCGTCGAGATCGGTGAGCTGGCCGCGGGCGTCGGGCATGGCGCTGGCGACGGCGGGGAGACGGGCGAGTTCGGCGTCGATGAACTGGTTGAGAACCGGGATGGCGGGTCCTTCGTCGATTTCCTCGGCGGCTTTCTTGCGCTTCACGAGATCGTCGATCGCGGCGCGGAGTTCTGAGGCGAGGCTGGCGGCGTTGAGCGCGTCTTCGAACGGCATCGGCGGCGGACCGGCGGTCGGGTCGCGTTCGATCCAGCGGCAGCAGAGGAGTGGGCGGGTGATGTAGAGGTATTTCTTGAGCTTCACCTTCGGTGAACTGCCGTCGCGCATGTGCTCGCGGTAGTTGTGGCGCGTCATCGAGAGGTAGTGATGCATCGCGTGCTTGGGTGAGAAGAAGGGCTCGATGAGTTCGCGCACGCGTTTCCAGATGGGCTCTTCCCTGTAGATGATGCCGGACTGCATCCACTCGAAGCAGACGGGATTGGATTTGCTGACGAGGCCGAGGAATTTGCGGAAATCCCAGCCCGAGAAATCGAGCAGCGGATCGGGCGAAGTGATGTCGCAGTTCTCGATGACGTCGCGACGCGGATAGACCGTGAGGTAGTCCTTCAGCTGCGAGAGATAAATGAAGCGGACGTCGTAGTCGCTGTCGGTGGATTCAAAGCCCCACGCGCGGCTGCCGCTCTCGACGGCGAACCAGATTTTTACCGCCCGGTCTTTTTCGATCTGGGCTAGGGTGGGGCGGATGTGGGAGGTGATGCTGGAGGCCACGCCAAAGCGTTCTTGCGGATTGTCATTCATTTGAGACGAGAAACGGCTTTGGGGTGAGGCAATTCAAGGGGAACGGCAGAATTAGTGTCTGTGGTGATTGCTTTGCTGATCCTCGTCACCAAAGGGGCGATGATGCTGAAGTGGGTTTCGCCTTGGGTGGGTTCGAAGGTGATCAGCGGGTTTTTGTTTCGGGACTGGAGGGCGAAGAGGGACATGATGTTTCCCCGTTTCGTGCCTTCGAAGACGAAGGTCGGGCATTGGATGTCTTTGAGCCAGTTTTGTGGGGCGCGGAGTTTGCCTTCCTTGGGATTGCTGAGATCGAACGGGAGAACGTCGGCACCGTAGCCGGTGACGTCTTCGACGGGGCCGAGGGAGAAGACAGCGCGGAAGCGGTCTTCGGCGGCGGCTGCGACGAGGAGCGCGAGCGTGCCGCCTGTGCTGTGTCCGCCGAGGTAGATGCGTTTGGGATCTACGTAGTCGAGCGAGGCGAGATGTTTCGCGGAGGCGAGGACGTCGTCGACTTCACCGAAGAAGGTTTCGATGTGGCCGGGGTTGGTGTTTCCGCCGCGGAGTGAGGGATACATCATCACGATTCCGTGATCGCGAAAGCCGGAGGCGGACTGGTCGTTGCTTGCGGGGCCGGGCGTCCACGCGATGTCGCCGATGCTGTTACTGAAACCGCCGACGAGCCAGATGATGGCAGGGTGTTTCTTGCCGTCGCCAGGATCGGCGCTGACGTAGGCGGCGTTCTGGCCGAGGGGCGCGGCGTATTGAATGAGTTTAAGACCGGAGGAAGCGGGTGGTTTTTCCGGTGCTTCGCCGATGCGCTCTTCGCGGAGGAGTTTGGTGGTGAAACCCTGGCGTGCTTCGAGGATGGGTGGGATGGAGAAGGCGCTGAGCGTGAGGGAAAGGAAGAGCGTGAAGGCGAAAAGAGAGTGCGCGGTGGGCATGGGGTGGTTGGATCGGGGAGCGGACTAGGTCTTATGGGGCCTATGGGTCGAATAGGACTTATATCGGAGGGAGGTCAGGCGATGGGGAAAGACGTGGTGGCGCGGGAGAGATCGTCGTGGAGTTTTTTCACGGTGGCGGCTTTGGCATTGGTGGTGCCGGTGCCGAAGGTGTCGAGGTAGCGACAGGAGGCGAAGGTTTCGGACGCGCGATTATAGGCGGCGATCCACTGCTGCCGGTCGGGCAAGCGCTCGGGGTTGATGGGCCAGACTCCGGGACGCGGCTTGATGTGATGGGGAATACCGATGCGCCAGGGCTTCGGGCTCACACGTGCGCGGAAGCATTGCTGGTGACGGCACATGTAGACGTAGGCGTCGTCGGCCTTGAGGGCGTCGAAGAAGGCGAGGGCCGCAGGTTCGTCGGCCTTGAAAAGGCGATGGAGCGCAAGCAGGCGAAAGCCGGCAGGCGTGCGGTAGAGCGCGATGCGCCAGTCGGGAAACTGGCGGAGCACGGTCTCGACGCGCGCGCGGCTGCTTTGCTCGAGTTTCGGACGCTTTCGGTCGCGCACGAAATTGGTCACGCCGATCATGGCGATGGAGAGCAGGAGGCAGGCGCCAAGAACAGCCCCGGCGAATGGAATGGAACGTGTGGAGGCCAGCGTGGCGAACGTGGCGATGGCGCAGGCGATCAAGTAGCCGCAGCCGAAGGATGCCCGGCGAAGTGGAGGAACGTCGACGTCGGCAAAGAGGACATCGGGAGTATTCAGACACAGGGCACCGTAGATGTTGCGCGTGATGATGGTGTCCCCGTGCTGCGCAACGATCTCTTCGCGGATGGGAACGCCGTCGGCGCCGTTGTAGGCGAGCTTGGGTTCGCGGCGCGGAAGTTTTTCGCCAGACAGCGCGCGGACCATCGCCGACAGCGCACGTTCATCGGCGTGGAGTTGAGCGTCCGCCTGGCTGAGGTCGGACCAGCCGAAGCGGCGGATGGTCACCTGTTTTTTGCCAACGCGTTCGCGAGCTCGGCCCTCTGCCCAAAATTTAGGAATAATCATCTGCGAAGCTGGAGTGGATGGGCGGGAGTTGGCCGGGAGGTCGAAATGTGGGCAATGGGGAATTTAAAAAGCGAAAAATGGCGTGTGGGGCGGCAGGAAAGAAACGGACTAGATCTTATAGGACCTGTGGGGCGAAGAGGGCTATATCGGAGGACTCTTGGATGGTGATATCGGAGAGATGAGCGGGGTTTGGGTGGGAGCTGTTTCGCACCAGGCGGGTCTGTCGCGGCGAACCCTCAATGCTTATGATTACTTACAAAGAAATCGCATTCACGGCCTACGCGGTGACCAACATGCGGAAGGCGCGGAAATTTTATGAAGGCGTGCTTTGCCTGAAACCGGCGCGCGTGTTCTCCAAGGACTTCGTTGAATACGACATCGGCCGGGGCACCATTTCAGTGGGCTGTGCTCCGAAGGTGTGGCCGCCGTCCAGGAAGGGAACGGTCGCGACGCTCGAGGTGACGGACTTCGACGCTGCGCTGGAGCATCTGAAAAAGAAGAAGATCAAACTGGCGATCGGGCCCTTCGACTATCCGACCTGCCGGATGGTTGGTGTGCGCGATCCGGATGGGAACGTGATCGCGTTGCACAAACGGAAGAAACAGCCGCGCAAGACGGGCTGAGGAGAAGCCTCAATAGTACCTGCGCTGCGGGGTTGGGAGGTCGATGCGGTAGTAGCCAGCGTTTTCTAAACTTCCCATCAATTCATTGATCCCTCGTTTGTTGGTCCTGGTGAGTTTCAACCAATCTTGAATGAATTTGTCGTCAGGGCAGTTTTTAGCGGCGGTTTTTATTGCCTGAATTTGCGCCTCGCTGAATTCGGTTGAGCCGAACCAATGTCCGACAGCGGCGAAGGAAAATCGCCAGTAGTTGGCCAAGTAAACGTTCCACGCCTCGGCATTGTGCGGCTCGCGTTTGATCACTGCGGTCAGCAGTGATTCCGCCTCGAGGATGAAAGGCGTTTTTGAATCTTCGTCGCGATAGTCTGCGTTCGCGAGGATTCGGATAAGTGCGATCCGGTCCTTGGTCCACTTACTGCCTGCTTCGAAATAGACACCGTCTTTGATGACTGAGTAGTGACGGATGAAGATGGACCGTGATTCTGTCCCGGTGATTTTGGATAAAAGCGCGACGTACGCGTCCTGGCTCAATCGGCTGGGTGGAAAGCCGCTGTTTGATTTGCTGTTGCCGAGCGCCAGGAGATTTCTGGCAAGTCTGATCGCGGGTGCGGCGGACTCTGGTTTTTGGGCAACGTCACGACGCAGCGCGGCGATGACCTGCATCGCGTCGGGACGGATGTAGGTGAGCGTGATATCGAACTCTTTTCCCTTGGGCTCGATGTTCACCAGCCGCCAGCGGACGGAGTCTCCTTCGATCTGACAACCTGCTGGTGCGGCACCGACTATCTGGTCTTTCTGGATGGGATGAGGAAAACGGATGGTCACCGTTTCTTCGCCGATGGTGCCTGCCCATTTGCCGCCGGTTTCGATGCAGTAGAAGAGTGATTCGTGAAAGCCCGACGCGTAGACTCCCGATGAGAGCAGGGCGGTTTTGACGGTGACGATGGTCGTTCCCGGTTTGAACGCGTGGGGGCAACGATACCAGGCCATGCCGTGATCGAAAATCGGTGGTTCGACAGTAGCTTCAGCGTCGTCGAATGCGATGCTGAGGGGGGAGGGCTTCATCCCGGGATTTTCGAAGACGAGGCCTGGCATCACGGGGAAACCGATCTCGAGTTTCTGTGGTTCATTGGATGGATTCACCATCGTGAAGGTAGCGGTCAGTGAACACGGTGTACCCCAGACGATATCGACAACGGCCTTTTCCATCCGAACCACGGTATTGCCGGTGGGCTTGATTCCGGCGCCGACGAATTCGGTTGGAGCGATGTCGGCGAATAACGGGGCGAGTTGAAAAAGCGAAAGCAGGCCTGCTACGGCGAGGAACTTGATCATACGGAGAAAGGCTGGACGGATGTTGACGCGATCTGATCGGGGTTTCCGGACTCAGCTAGCACTTCACTGTGTCACCGGTGCTGGCGAGCACGCAGAAATAAAAAGCCCGCAGATTTCTCCACGGGGTGGCTGAGTGAGCTATGTTGTAAGAGGCGCACGTCGACGGCGCTGGCCTGACAAACTGGTGGCGAATCGTGGGAGTGGTGTAGGGCGGTTATTCGGAACGTATGAAGGCAGATGCGGGATAGAAGTCGGCGCGGGAGTCCGCTGCGTGCTGCGGACCGGCCGGTCTTTTGAGAGGCTGATCAACACAACCGACACCAGAATGATGGCGGCCGAGAGGATCGTTTGTGAGCTGATCGTTTCATCGAGCAGGAGCCAGCCGAGAAAAACAGCGACGAGCGGGTTGACGTAGTTGTGCGTCGAAAGACGCGCCGGTGTGCTATGTCGGGTCAGCCACGCGTAGATCGGAAAGGCGACGACTCCGACGAGCAGGAGGTAGCCCCACGCGAGCGCGGACGCCTGGCTGATCGTCGATGGATCAAATGAGCTCAGTTCGCCGCGCATCCACGAGACGCAGCCGAGGCCGATGCCGCCGGAAATCATCTGGACCGAAGCCGCAACGAGCGCAGGCGATGAGTTTTTCAAGCGGCGGGAATAAATTGAACCGACAGACCATGACAGGCAGGAGACGAGCAACGCCATTAATCCTCCGGCGGGCAGGTTTCCCTGTGTGCATTCCCACGGAGCCGCCAGCAAAGCGGCACCGAGGAGGCCAAGCATGAGTCCGGCCAAGGTCAGCGCGTTCGTTTGTTTCGCTCCGGTCCATATCCGTTCGACGAGGACGGTGAAGAACGGAGTCGTCGCGATCAGCAACGCGGTGCATCCAGAGGAAACGAACTGCTCGGCCCAGGCGACCAGGCCGTTGCCTCCGACGAGAAAAAGCAGGCCGACGATCGCGTTGCCTCGCCATTCGCGCGGCGTGGCGTTGGGCAGGCCGCGCGCGCGATTGATCAGATGGAGAATGAGGCCGGCGGCCAGGAAACGCGCGGAGGCCATCGCGAAGGGAGGAAGCGTTTCAACGGCCACCTTCATCCCGAGATAGGTGCTGCCCCACAGAAGATAAATGGCGGCGAAGGCGACCGTCACGGTGACGGTGGACGGCCGGGTGGTCGAAGCGGGTTTCATGACGGGGCGCTGTGGATGCCGGCGGACATGGCGCCTCCTTGCCCGCGCAGGTTGCGCGGGGAGGGAGTGTCGCGGGCGGCGGCTTTCGGTTACTCGCCTTGTGTGACCTTCACGACTTGTAGCGGAAGGAGTCCGTGCGCGTGCCGGTGGGTTTCGCGGACGGCTTCTGCGTTGGGCGCCTCGGAAAGGCACAGCACTTTGCCGTTCGCCTCATCGACCCAGTAGTTGATGAACCGGACGCCGAAGCGGCTTTGGACTTGGAGGTCTTTTTCGTGCGCTTCGGCGACGGCCTTGGCGGTCACATTGCCGGCGCCGAACTCGTGGATATCGAGGAACAGCTGTGCACCTTCCGTCAGAGCGACTTCATTGCCGCCCGAAACGTGCAGGATGCTCGCGGGGAGAAGTCCATGTGCTTCGCGGTGCGCGTTGGCGATGCTCGCGGCACTGGCCGCGGAGGAGAGGCAGTAGACGCGGCCGTTTTCCTCATCGACCCAGTATTTGATGAAGCGGACGCCGTGCTTTTGCTGCACGGTGAGGTCGTGGCGATGGGCGTCTGCGACGGCGGATGCGGTCACGTTGCCAGGGCCGAATTCATGGATGTCGATGAAGTAGGAGGTGGCCGGTGTATTTTCGGTGGTGGCCGCGAGTGCGATGACGGTTGCAGCGAGCGAGAGCAGGAGGATTGAGAGACGCTTTTTCATATAACGACAGGGAGTTTTATTTGGTTGGATCGAACGCTCCTCCGACGTGGACGAGCGACGCGGTGATCCTAGCGCGGAGCCGCGGGGAAGTCCTTTCCGCGACCTTATCGTTTTCTTACGGCTGCGGGGGACATTGCGGGCCCACGATGGAGCAAAGGGATTTCCTGTTTGGCCGCCGCAATGCTGCTGGTTTCGATGCAATTTCGTTTCAAGGCCGGAGACATTTATTGCGGGCCCGAGTTTTCCGGGTGGCTTATTTTATGAAACGGGTGTTTGTATTTTGGCCGATCGGGCCCGGCAAAGGGATCAGGTAGCGTGAGAGGGACATGTCCGGTTCGGAGGTTCAGGCCTTCTTAACCAGAAAAACCGGCGACGAGTAATCAGCGGTCGGGCCTTTTTTAAGACCACAGAAATCTCCGTCATAAAAACGCGGAGTGTTCTTTAACTGCAGAAGCGAAACTCCAGATTCGTTATGATCACGACAAAGACCCTGAACGGTTTTTCCGTTAAAGCTTATCAAGGCGATGCGAAGACTCTCCTCGCCTTTGACCTGCCAAAATCGAAATCCAAGAACCTCGCAGGATTTACCATACAATTTCAGCCGGGGCCGGCTGGTCCGTTTTATCTGTCAAACCGACTGCGTTTCAAGGATCCGTCGAAACACGTGCAGGACGCGACGCAGCCTGCGACGTCGAGTCTCAACGCGCCCATTCACAAGTTTCGCTGGATTCATGTCCCGGGATCCTTGAGTCAAGGAACCGATCCGTTCTTCGGAATCTACAGCTATACGGTGACGCCTCGCTATTTTGACGCACAGGGATCGCTGCTGGCAATCGATGCGAAACTGGGTGTCACGGTGAAGACCAAGGTCGGGCCTTTCACAAAAGGGCGCGTCGCGCTGGGTTTTGCGAGGGGGTTCACGCAGTCACAGGCATTTGTCCATCATTTCGGACCCAAGGCGATTTCCCGTCCGAAGGAGTTGTTGTTTGATACGTCGCAGACAGCCGGCACGAACAGCCGGGGAGAATCGTATACGTTTGCCGACCAATACAGATGGCTTGGGTTCACTGCGCGGGCGCAGATTTTCGACCTGGCGAACGAGGTGCTCAAGACGCCCTCCCTTCGGCTCGATGTGTTCGCCTACGATCTCAACGAGCCGGATCTGTTGAAGATATTTCTCGCGCTGGCGAAGCAGGGACGCATCCGGGTGATTCTCGATAACGCCACCTTGCACCACAATAAAGCGGGCACGGAGCGGGAGGATCAGTTCGAGGCATTGTTTATTGCTGCGGCGAAAGGAGCGGCTGAGATAAAGCGCGGAAAATTCAGCCGTTTTGCCCACGACAAGGAATTGATAGTTTCGGACAAAACCGGACCGCTCAAGGTATTGACCGGCTCGACCAACTTTTCGGTCACGGGGATCTACGTTAATTCGAATCACGTGATCACGTTCAACGATCGCAAGATCGCGAAAAAGTACTCGGACGTGTTCGATCTCGCCTGGGCTCAAAATGTATCAGGCCCGAAATTTGCGAAAACAAATGAAGCAAAAGTCCCGGCGATGTTTGCCGCACCCGGCGTGCCATCCATGGAGATCACCTATTCGCCGCACGACGAGGCCACTGCCACGACAGTATTACAGGGTATTGCCGATCGGGTGACGCAGGAGGGCACGGTCAAGGACGGCAGTGTCCTTTTCGCTGTGATGGATATGGGCACCGGCACCGGCCCGGTGTTCCCGGCGTTAAAAGCGCTGCACGCCAACGAAGCTATTTTCAGCTATGGGATAACCGACTCCGCGGATGGGAAAAAAGACGCGCCAAAAGGAAAGAACGGAGGCATCGTGCTTTATAAGCCGGGTTCAAAAAACGGCCTGCTGGTGACGGGCAAGCCGGGCTCGACGAAGCTACCGCCTCCGTTCGATCAAGTACCGGGCGTCGGTCTGGGCCATCAAGTGCACCACAAATTCGTGGTCTGCGGTTTCAACACGCCGAAAGCCGTGGTTTATTGTGGTTCCTCAAATCTGGCCCTGGGCGGTGAGAAGAGTAATGGCGACAATCTGATTGCCATTCACGATGCAGACATCGCCACGGTCTTCGCAATCGAGGCGCTCGGGCTGGTCGATCATTTCCAGTTTCTTGGCAGTGTGGCCGCTGAGGCGAAAACGAATGGCAGCGTTGCGAAAACGGATTCCGCCGGAGTGGTGGCGAAAAAGACCAAGTCAGCGTCCAAACAGCAGCAGGCCACCGATGCCGGGTGGTTTCTATCGACGTCAGACAAGTGGGCCGAGCCGTATTTTGATCCGAACGACCTTCATTATGTGGATCGCGAGCTGTTCGGCTGATCAGCCTTGTCTGGTAGAACGCCGGCTTAAACGGGTGCTTTGAAACGAGGCGTAAAAAATGGGTTCTGGAGTTGAACCTCCAGAACCCATTTCGAAAATCTGCCAGCCGTTGAAAGCTTAGAGTGTCGCGAGAATGCCGTTGAGCGTGGTGCTCGGGCGGAGGGCGGCGGAGGCCTTTTTGTCGTCGGGGCGGTAGTAGCCGCCGATGTCGGCGGGCTTGCCTTGGACGGCGATGAGTTCGCTCACGATTTGTTTTTCGGAAGCCGTCAGTTTCTCGGCGACGGGCGTGAAGAGTTTCTTCAGCTCGGCGTCCTTGCTCTGCGCGGCGAGGGCCTGAGCCCAGTAGAGAGCGAGGTAGAAGTGGCTGCCGCGATTGTCGATGCCGGCGCCGACTTTGCGGGCGGGACTCTTGTCGTTCTCGAGGAACTTGCCGTTGGCTTCGTCGAGCGTGTCGGCGAGGACCTTGGCCTTCGCGTTGTTCTGTGTGATGCCGAGGTGCTCGAAGCTGGCCGCGAGGGCGAAGAATTCGCCGAGACTGTCCCAGCGCAGGAAGTTTTCCTCCTGGAACTGTTGGACGTGTTTCGGAGCGGAGCCGCCAGCGCCGGTTTCGAAGAGGCCGCCGCCGTTCATGAGAGGAACGATGGAGAGCATCTTGGCGCTGGTGCCTACTTCGAGGATCGGGAAGAGGTCGGTGAGGTAGTCGCGGAGGACGTTGCCGGTGACGCTGATGGTGTCCTCGCCTTTGCCGAGGCGCTCGAGGGTGACCTGGCAGGCGGCGGCGGGAGCGAGGATGGAAATGTCGAGGCCCTTGGTGTCGTGCTGGGCGAGGTATTTCTGGACCTTGGCGATGACCTGGGCGTCGTGGGCGCGGGCCTTATCGAGCCAGAAGATGGCGGGCGTATTGGAAAGACGGGCACGGTTGACGGCGAGTTTGACCCAGTCCTGGATGGGGGCGTCTTTCGTCTGGCAGGCGCGCCAGATGTCGCCTTCGTCCACGGAGTGTTCTAGGAGCAGTTTGCCGGAGGAGTCGGTGACGCGGATGGTGCCTTTGCCGGGGGCGGTGAAAGTCTTGTTGTGCGAGCCGTATTCCTCGGCGGCCTGGGCCATGAGGCCGACGTTGGGGACGGAGCCCATGGTCTTGGGGTCGAAGGCACCGGCTTTTTTGCAGAACTCGATCGTGGTGGCGTAGACGCCGGCGTAGGAGCTGTCGGGGATGACGCAGAGCGTGTCCTGCTGTTTGCCGGCCTTGTTCCACATCTGGCCGGAGGTGCGGATCATCGCGGGCATGGAGGCGTCGATGATGACGTCGCTCGGGACGTGGAGATTGGTGATGCCTTTGTCGGAGTTGACGTAGGCGAGTGCAGGGCCGTTCGCGTAGGCGGCGGCGATGTCGGCCTCGATGGCGGACTTCTGGTCGGCGGGGAGTTTCTCGATTTTGGCGAGGAGGTCGCCGAAGCCGTTGTTCAAATCTACGCCGAGTTGGGCGAAGGTGGCGGCGTGTTTGGCCAAGACGTCTTTGAAGAAGACGCGGACCACGTGGCCGAAGATGATGGGGTCGGAGACCTTCATCATGGTGGCCTTGAGGTGGACCGAGAAGAGGATGCCTTCGGCCTTGGCGCGGGCGACCTGCTGCTCGAGGAAGGCGAGGAGGGCGGACTTGGAGAGCTTGGTGGCGTCGAGGATTTCGCCGGCTTTGAGCGGGGTCTTTTCCTTGAGGACTTTCGTGGAGCCGTCGGCGCCGACGAACTCGATCTTCACGTCGGTCGCGGCGTCGACGGTGACGGACTTCTCGTTGGAGAAGAAGTCGTCCTTGCCCATGGTGGCGACGGCGGTCTTCGAGGCCGGCGTCCAGGCGCCCATGGAGTGCGGGTGTTTTTTGGCGTAGTCTTTGACGGCCTTGGGCGCGCGGCGGTCGGAGTTGCCCTCACGGAGGACAGGATTGACGGCGGAGCCCATGACTTTCGCGTAGCGGGCCTTGGCGTCCTTCTCGGCGTCGTTGGTGGGATTTTCAGGGAAATCGGGGATGGCGTGGCCTTTGGCCCGGAGTTCGGCGATGGCGGCCTTCAGTTGCGGGACGGAGGCGGAAATGTTGGGCAGCTTGATGATGTTGGCCTCGGGCTTGAGCGTTAGGGCGCCGAGTTCGGCGAGGGCGTCCGGGGCTTTTTCGAAGGCGGCGAGGATGCGTCCGGAGAGGGAGATGTCGCGGGTCTCGACGGCGATGCCGGCGCTCTTCGTGAAGGCCTGCACGATCGGCAGGAAGGAATAGGTGGCGAGCGCGGGCGCTTCGTCAGTGATCGTGTAGAGGATGGTGGGCTTCGCGGCGGACATGGGAGTGAGCGACGTGGTTATTGGGACTCGTTAAAAAGGACGGGAAGCCAAAGGGCGGCGAGGGGGGAGGGTCAAAGGCAATTCGGGCGGCGCGTGGAGGCAGTTGGTGGTATCATGCGAAGGGCCAGGCGTGAGGTAGAAAGGCTAATAAGGCGGGCAGGCGCCGCTGAGTGACCAATGACGCAATGACCCGTGGCCAATGAGGAAGCCGGACCGAAAAGTTCGGAAGGTTCACCGCGGAGGCGCGGAGGGCGCGGAGAATATGTCGGCGGGGATGGATTGGCCTTCGGGTGAGAGGTACTGGTCGAGGGGATTTCCGGGAAGAGACTTCAACGCGGAGATGACGCGGGCGGCGTTGAAGCGGGCGCCGGTGTCGGTCGTGTGGCCGCTGCCGACGAAAAATTTTTCGAGAGCGGGCGGGTCAAGTGGCGCGTAGGCGCGGGCGATGACCATCGTGAGGTCGATGAAGTGAGCGTTGTGTTCGCGGGCGACTTGTTCGGTCCAGGTGGCGTAATCGGGCCAGTCGCGTGATTGCTGCCATTTGTTTTTTCGCGGAATGGGCGAGCAGAGGATGACGGTGGCGCCGCGGGCTCTGGCTTCGTCGGTGAAACGCGCCAGGTACCAGCCGAAGGTGTGCACGATTTCGGGCGCGGTGTTTTCGCGCGGGTCCCCGGCGGTCTCGGGACCGGTGCCGGGAAGGGACGAGCGGCGGAGTTTGCCCTCGCCGACCTGGCCGACGTCGTTGTGGCCGAATTGAATGATCACGAAGTCGCCCTGCTTCAGGTCGGCGAGCACGCGCGCCCAGCGGCCCTCGGTGAAAAACGTGCGGCTGCTGCGACCGCCGATGGCGCGATTGACGACGTTGATCTTCGATGAATCGAAAAAGGGTGCGATGCGCTGACCCCAGCCGACGCTTTGGCTGCCGGGCGTGACGGTGTTCACCGTGGAATCGCCGACGATGAAGAACGTGGGCAGGTCGGGGCGCGCGGGTTTTTCCTCGGCCAGAGTGGAGGCGTTTTCGACGGGGCGGGCGTCTTCCTGGGCGGTGATCGGGAGCACGGCGGCGATGAAGACGATGAGGATGAAGAAACGGCGCATGGCGGGCGCGTGATTATCGGAGTGGAGATTGGCGGGCAATTCAGACGATACGGGACAATCACGTGAGGGCGCCGGCTGCGGAGCTGTCACAAAACAAACCGCTGGTTCGTCCTAGTGGGTGATGAACACAGAAACCTCTTCTTCGACGACTGAAACCACGGCCGCTGTTTCGACGGCGCAACCGCGACTCAACTACCGCAAGGCCTCGCCCGCCGCGGTCCAGGCCATGTTTGCCCTGCAGATGGCCGCCAACAAAGGCGGGATTGAGAAGCCTTGATGGAGCTCGTTAAGCTGCGTGCGTCGCTGCTGAATGGCTGCGCGTTCTGCATCGACATGCATTTCCGCGAGGCGAAGGCGGCGGGTGAACGCGAAGAGCGGCTGTATCTGCTCAGCGCGTGGCACGAGACGCACGACCTCTACACGCCGCGTGAGAAGGCGGCGCTGACGTGGACCGATGCGTTGACGAAACCC
The DNA here is from genome assembly GCA_049840895.1 of Nibricoccus sp. Classification (GTDB taxonomy): domain Bacteria; phylum Verrucomicrobiota; class Verrucomicrobiia; order Opitutales; family Opitutaceae; genus Nibricoccus. The sequence continues at coordinate 65,674 of JASGJB010000005.1, forward strand.
GCGGGCAATCCAGTGAGCGAGGAAACCTTCGAGGAAGTCAGCGAGTATTTCACCGATGAGGAACTGACGAATCTCACGCTGGCGATCGTGGCGATCAACGGCTGGAACCGCTTCAGCGTCGGATTTGGAATGCCGATCCGCTGGCAGGGCTGAGCGGCGCGGAGCGCCGCAATGACCAATGACCAATGACCAATGACCAATGACCAATGACCAATGACCAATGACCAATGACCAATGACCGCATGGAGATGGTTGCGGGTATTGTGTTGGTTGATGGTCGTTGGGATTTGTTTGGCGTTTGGGTTTTGGCGTTTGGAAATTTTGAGAATAATAAAGTGCTGCTCATGACGGCTATTTTTGAAGAACACCGTTCACTGCTCTTCGGCATTGCCTATCGCATGCTCGGGAGCCGGGCGGATGCGGAGGACATGGTGCAGGAGGCGTTTATCCGCTGGCAGAAGCAGGACGCGGCGGCGATTGAGTCGGCGAAGGCGTGGCTGATTTCGACGGTGACGCGGCTCAGCATCGACCAACTGCGCTCGGCGCGGCGGCAGCGCGAAGAATATGTCGGGGTGTGGCTGCCAGAGCCGATCGTGGGTGCTGATGAACATGTGGCGTCCCCGGTGAAGATGGCGGCGTTGAGCGATTCGCTGGGGCTGGCGTTCATGCACCTGATGGAGGACCTGGCGCCGATCGAGCGCGCGGTGTTCATGTTGCGCGAGGCGTTTGATTACGACTACAGCGAGATCGCGAAGATCGTGGAGAAGAGCGAGGCAAACTGCCGCCAGTTGTTCAGCCGGGCGAAGAGCCATCTGGCGCAGCGGGAGTTGAAGGAGGAGCCGGCGGGGAAAAAGCGGAGCGCGTGGTGCAGCAGTTTCTTGAAGCATGTGCGACGGGCGACATGCAGAGTTTTCTGGCGGTGCTGACGGATGACGCCGTGCTGTATTCGGATGGCGGAGGCAAGGTGCGCGCGGCGCTCAAGCCGATCTACAGCGCGGAGTTTATCGGACGCTTTTATATGGGAATCCGCCATCGGTCGTTTGCCGGGGCGCGTGTGGAGATTGTGCGCGTGAACGGAAAAGTCGGATCGATCATGCGGCGGGCGGACGGCAGCATGATCGTGACGGCGTTTGCGTTCGAAGGAGACCGGATCAAATCGGTGTATCTCGTGAGCAATCCGGATAAATTGCGCGGGCTGCTGCCGACCAAAACGGACGGTGTGAATTAAGGAAGCCGGGCCGGATGCTTTTTCGCGCTTCCGTCTTGGGGGCGGGTCGTGCTTGTTAGCGGACCTTCATGGCCAAGGTCCGTCTTCTTTCCGATCGAGTCGCCAATCAAATCGCCGCGGGCGAGGTGATTGAGCGCCCCGCTGCGGTCGTGAAAGAGCTCGTGGAGAACGCGCTCGATGCCGGCGCGACGCGGATCGAAGTGGAGTTCCGGCATGGCGGACGCTCGTTGATGCGCGTGGAGGACAACGGCCACGGCATGTCGAAGGACGATGCGCTGATGGCGCTGGAACGACACGCGACGAGCAAGATCGCGGAGGCGGATGATCTGAACCGGCTGGCGAGTTTTGGATTTCGCGGAGAGGCGTTGCCCTCGATCGCCAGCGTTTCGCGTTTCGAGCTGCAGACGCGCGAGGCAGGCTCGGACGTGGGCACGGAGATTTTGGTGAACGGCGGGAAGTTCGTGCACGTGCGCGAATGCGGGCGTCCGGTGGGAACGCGGATCGAGGTGACACATCTGTTCAATTCGGTGCCGGCGAGGAGGAAGTTTTTGAAGACGGATGCGACGGAGGCGGCGCACATCATCCAAGGCGTGAGGCTCTACGCGCTGGCGTTTCCGCAGGTGGCATTCTCGCTGATCGAGGACGGACGCGTGATCTTCAAGTCGCCGCAATGTGCGACGCTCACCGAGCGCGTGACGGAGATTTTCGGAAAGCAGGTCGGCGAAGGGCTTGTCGCGCTGGAGGCCGCGGAGCAGGGAATGAAGATCTCCGGGTTGATCGGACGGCCGGGGCAGGGGCGGTCGACGCGGCACGAGATGATCGTGTTCATCAATCAACGTCCGGTGGACAGCCGCACGTTGAATTATGCTTTGATTGAGAGCTATCACGAGTCGCTGCCGAAGGGGCGTTATCCATCGGCATTCGTTTTCTTCGAGATCGATCCGGCGGCCGTGGACGTAAACGTGCATCCAGCGAAACGCGAAGTGCGTTTCCGCAGCGAGCCGCAGGTGCGGTCGTTTGTGATTCGCAATGTACTCGCGCGGTTGAGAGAGCTGGGGACGGAGGCGGGGAGGGCGCTCACGCGGCCGGAGACTGCTCTCACGCCTCCGGCTGCGGCCAACGTTGCCGCACATCACAGCCCGCCGCCATCGGGCGCTCCGATACAGACAGGAAACGGACCGGCGTCAGGGCTCGCGGCGGCGAAAGTATTCTCGCCTGAGCCGACGAGGTCGTTCTCGCCACCGGTTCCGGCTTTCGTGCCGCAGGCGCTTGCGGTCCCGACTCGTGAGGCGATCACTCCCGTCGGTAATCTACCGTCGACAACGACAACGCAGCCGGCACCGACACCGTCATCGGGTCCATCGCGCTGGCGTTTTCTGGGACTCGCGCATGGCGCGTATGGGCTTTTCGAAACGGCGGCCGGGCTGGTGCTGCTCGACCGACGGGCGGCGCATGAGCGCATCTGGTTTGAGCGGTTGCAGGCGCAGTTTCGTGCGGGACAAACACCGGTGCAACGGCTCTTGTTTGCCGTGCCGCTGGAGCTGGATCCGATCGCGACGGCGCTGATGATCGACCGGCTGGAGTTTTTCAACGGACACGGTTTCGAGATCGCTGAATTTGGTCGTGGATTTTTCCGGATTGAAAGCGTGCCGGCGTGGATGGAGCCGGCGGATGCGGAATCCTTCGTCCGTGATTTGCTCGGCGCGCTGCGTGACGGGCGCTTGCAGGATAAAAATATCGATGTGGCGCACGATGAACTCGCGCGGCTGGCGGTGGCTCGGGCGATCCGCCTTCCAGAGACGACCAGCGAGCATGAAATGCAGATACTCGTGGCGCAGCTTTTCGCCTGTCAGACCCCGTTGACGAGTCCGGCGGGCCGGCCGACGCATATCGAATTAGGGCACGGCGAGCTCGCGCGGAGGTTTCAGAAATAGGTGGTGACGCGACGATGGGGGCGGCGGGCGCTTCTGTTCGACGGCCGGCATCCGTAGTTTTACGGGGTTACAAAGCCGTGACGGTTGGGTGAGCGACTTGCACCAAGGAGTTTTCCCGGAAAATTTTAACGTGACCGCATGGGCAGGCGTGGCACGGTTTCTGGTTAGTTTTCTGACCTTCGGTAGCACTTTTAACCTATTTAATTATGCCCGCCTCAACGAAGTCCAAGAAGTCAGCCGCATCCTCGGTCCCGGCCGATATTGTTTCGGCCACGCCTTTTTCCTCCACGATCGAGGTTCCCCTCTCGGAGAGTTCGAAGCTCAAGCAGGCGATTCTGCGTCATCTCACGTACACGCTTGCTCGTGACGTTCATACGGCGACGACGCGCGACTGGTGGATCGCGACGGCGATGGCCGTGCGCGAGAGCATCCTTGCGCGGCTGATTGCCACGCAGGGCGTGCACAACGGCCAGAACGTGCGCCGTCTGTATTACCTTTCGCTCGAATATTTGATGGGACGGCTGACGGAAAACAACGTGTACAACACCGATCACTTCGACGCGGTCGTGACGGCGCTGAAGGAGCTCGGCATCGAGTTTAACGAAATCCGCGAGCAGGAGGTCGACATGGGTCTCGGCAACGGCGGCCTGGGGCGTCTGGCGGCGTGTTTCCTCGATTCCATGGCGACGCTCGACTACCCGGCGATCGGCTATGGCATTCACTACGAATTCGGCCTGTTCAAGCAGGAGTTCGTGAACGGCCACCAGATCGAGCACCCTGACAGCTGGATGATTTTTGGAACACCGTGGGAAGTGCTGCGTCCCGAGTACGCGGTGACGATTCACATCTACGGCCAGGTGGAGAATGTCTTCGATGACAGCGGCAACTACCGGCCGCGCTGGGTGAACACCAAAAACATCCTCGGCGTTCCCTACGACATCCCAATCGCGGGTTATGGCACGAGAACCGTGAACCTGCTGCGTTTGTGGGCGTCGCGCTCGACCGAGGAGTTCGACCTGGCGGCGTTCAACTCGGGCGGTTACGTCGAGGCCGTGCGCGAGAAGGTTGTCGGCGAGACGATCTCGAAGGTGCTTTATCCGAACGACAAGACGGAGAACGGCAAGGAGCTGCGCCTCGTGCAGCAGTACTTCTTCGTCGCGTGCTCCCTGCAGGACATCATCCGCCGCCATTTCCGCAACGCGGACAAGGGAAACACCTGGGATAATTTCGCCGACAAGGTTGCCGTGCAGCTCAATGACACGCATCCGGCCGTCGCGGTGCCGGAGCTCATGCGCATCCTCCTCGATGAGGAAGGCTTCCAGTGGGACAAGGCGTGGGCGATCGTGACGCGCGTTTTCGGATACACCAATCACACGCTGCTGCCTGAGGCGTTGGAAAAATGGAGTGTGCCGCTCTTCGGCCGCGTGTTGCCGCGCCATCTCCAGATCATTTTCGAGATCAACAAGCAGCTCATGGCCGTTGTGGCGGCCAAATGGCCGGGCGACGTGGACAAGCTGCGCATCTGCTCGATCATCGACGAAGGCGGCGCGAAGTCCGTGCGCATGGCGAACCTGTCCGTTGTCGGTTCGCACGCGGTGAACGGCGTCGCCGCGCTGCACACGGAGCTGTTGAAGAAGGACCTTTTCCCGGAATTCGACGCGCTTTATCCCGGTAAATTCCAGAACAAGACCAACGGCATCACGCCGCGCCGGTGGCTGCTCGACTGTAATCCGCGCCTGTCCGCGCTCATCACTAGCAAACTCGGACACACGCACTGGGCGAAGAATCTTGATGAGCTTCGCGGGCTGGAAAAATTCGCCGGCGATGCGGCGTTCCAGAAAGAATTCATGGCGATCAAACGCGCGAACAAGGTCGATCTCGCGGCGGTGATCAAAGCCGATTGCGGCATCGAGGTGTCGCCCGACGCGCTCTTCGACGTGCAGATCAAGCGACTGCACGAGTACAAGCGCCAGCACCTGAACCTGCTGCACATCCTGGCGCTGTACCGCCGGATCTTGCAGAACCCGTCGCTCGACATGGTGCCGCGCGTGTTCGTTTTCGCCGCCAAGGCGGCGCCGGGCTACGATCTGGCGAAGAACATCATTCGCGCGATCAATCTCATTGGCGCGAAGATCAATAACGACGCGCGTGTCGGCGGAAAACTGAAGGTGGCTTTCCTGCCCAACTACCGCGTGTCGCTCGCCGAGCGGATCATCCCCGCGGCCGATTTGTCGGAACAGATTTCCACGGCCGGCAAGGAGGCGTCCGGCACGGGCAACATGAAGCTGGCGCTCAACGGCGCGCTCACGATCGGCACGCTCGACGGTGCCAATGTCGAAATTGGCGAGGAAGTCGGCGATGAGAACATCTTCATCTTCGGCATGACAGTGGAGCAGGTGGAGGCGTTGAAGGCGAAGGGCTACAATCCTTGGGACTTCTACAACGCCGACGAGGAGCTGCGCGCGATCGTGGACTGGCTTGGCTCGAATTTCTTCACGCCGGGCGAGAACAATGCATTCGCACATGTGCATCACAGTCTGCTCGGTGGCGGCGATCCTTACATGGTACTGGCGGACTTCCGTTCGTATAGCGATGCGCACCAGAAGGTGGACGCGATGTATCGCAACTCCGCCCAGTGGGCGAAGAGCGCGATCCTCAACACGGCGCGCGTCGGCAAGTTCTCCAGTGATCGTACGATCCGCGAGTATGCGGAGCAGATCTGGAGTCTGCCGGCGGTGAAGGTGTGAGGAGCTTGTCGTAGCCGCGTCATTTAGGACGCGGTTGCGGCGGTTTGCGTTTCTCCGCGCCTTAAATGGCTCGGCTACACCAGAGAGCGGAGCGCTTTTAGCCTTGGCCGGGGGGCGCTGGTCGCGCTGATTCGCTGGATGGTTTTAACGGTTGTTCTCGTCCTGCTCGTGCTGAAGGTCGTCGCTGAACTCGTGCTGAGTTTGCTGAACCGCGCGGAAGTGAATCGGCATGCCGCGAAGGCGCCGGAAGCAGTCGCGGCTTTGATGGATGAGTCGACCTATCAGAAATCCGTCGCCTACACGCTGGCCAAGGGGCGGCTGGGGCGCATTGAACTGATCTGGGATGCGATCGTGCTCGTGATTATTTTGACGAGCGGCCTGCTTCCGTGGTTGCACGCGAAATTCGCGCAGCTGTCGCCGACCGGTGTGTGGGACGACGCGCTCTTTCTCATCGCGACGGGCATGCTGTTGAGCGTGCCTTCGCTGCCGCTCGATTGGTGGGGACAGTTCCGGCTCGAGGCGAAGTTCGGCTTCAACAAGAGCACGCCGGGACTGTGGATTTCGGACAAGCTGAAGGGGCTCGCGCTCGGACTCCTCATCGGGTTTCCGCTGCTGTGGGCGCTGCTTTCGTTAGTGGGCGTTGCGGGACAGAATTGGTGGATCTGGGGCTTCGCGTTGGTATTTGGATTTCAGCTGCTGATGCTGGTGCTATACCCGAAGTTGATCCTGCCATTGTTCAACAAACTCACGCCGCTCCCCGAGGGAGAGTTGCGTACGCGATTACTGGAATTGTCGGACCGCACGGGCTTCAAAGCATCGACGATCCAGGTGATGGACGGCTCGAAGCGCTCGGGACACTCGAACGCGTTTTTTACCGGCTTCGGAAAGTTTCGCCGCATCGTGCTCTTCGACACATTGATCGCGCAGCTGTCGTCGGAGGAACTCGAGGCGGTGCTCGCACACGAAGTCGGGCACTACAAACGCGGGCACATCCCCAAGATGCTCGCGGTGGGTGCGCTGATGATGTTTGGCGGATTTGCCGTGATCGCGGGGCTGGCTGGCAGTGCGTGGTTCAATCCGGCATTTGGCCTGCCCGCGGGTGAACTGGCGTCGGCGTTTTTGTTGTTCTCGCTGCTCAGCGGGCTGGCGACATTCTGGTTTACGCCGGTGGGAAATTTGTTCTCCCGCAAGCACGAGTATGAGGCGGACGCGTTTGCACGTGATGCGATGGGCGGCCCGGGGCCGATTGTCGGCGCGCTCAGGAAGCTGGCGCAGAAAAATCTAAGCAACCTCACGCCGCATCCTTGGTTCAGTGGATTTTATTATTCGCATCCGACCATCGTGGAACGAGAGCGGGCGGTGACGGCGACGTGACTATGACGGCGGGAGGAGGCAGAACCGGGAAGGCGGTTGGTGGGCGCTGCTGGAGCGTCGTCCTTGGCGTCATGGCGCTGTGGTGTTTCCCGTCTCGTTTGTGGGCAGAGACGCTCACCCTCGCGACCTACAACGTGGAAAACTATGTCGCGGCGAATCGTATGGTGGACGGAGTTTATCGCGAAGGTTATCCGAAGCCGGAGGCGGCGAAGAGTTCGCTGCGCGCGGTTATCCGTGCGCTCAATACGGACATCATTGCGCTTCAGGAAATCGGGCCACGGCCCTATCTCGACGAGTTGCGACGCGATCTGGCGAGTGAAGGCTGTGAGTATCCCCATGTGGAGTGGCTGGAGGCTGCGGATACGGAGAGACACGTTGCGGTGCTTTCACGCCGGGCGTTCAAGCTGGTGAAAGGACACACAGATCTGACGTTTCCCTATTTCGGAGCGACTGAACGCGTGAAGCGAGGCTTGCTGGAAGTACGGTGCGAGACGGCTGGCGGAGAACTGACGTTGTTCGTTGTGCACTTGAAGAGCCGCTTCACTGACAGGCCTGACGATGTGGAGTCGGCGTTGCGTCGTGCCGGTGAAGCGGTGGCTGTCAGGGACCGGGTGCTCACGCGTTTCCCGGATCCGGAGAAGGCGCGTTTTGTGATTGTTGGCGACTGCAACGATGGACCGGCGAGCCGGCCGTTGCGTGCGTTGCTTGCCCGTGGAAAGACGACGATCACAGACATGCTCGCCAGCGCTGATTCCCGTGGAGAAACGTGGACGCATTTCTACCGAAAAGAAGACAAGTACTCGAGGGTGGACTATGTACTGGTTTCTCCTGCGCTGAAACCGGCGGTGATCGGAGGTGTTACCAAAATTTTCGACGGGGAGGAAACGCGCGGCGCAAGCGACCACCGGCCGGTCGTCGTGCGGCTTGAGCTCAAATGATCGGGGCGGATCAGAACGGATAGCCGACTGAGACGTGCCATGAACCGCCGGGGTCCAGCGGCCGCGGATTGATGTTCCGGCCGTACTCGACGCGAATGGGTCCGACGATCGTGCTGTAGCGAAGCCCAAGTCCGGCGCTGCTCAAACGGACATCGCCCGGGTAGTCTCCCAAACGAGCGGATTCGATGAGCCAGTCGTAGAAGAGGATAATCGACCATTTGGGAGTGAGCGCCTGTTCCAGTTCTGTGTTGAGGAGCGTGTAGGTCTTGGCGCCGAGGAAGGCCCCGTCGGCGTCGCGAGGCGACGCTTCACCCTCGCCGTAACCGCGCAGGCTGTTGTCGCCGCCAGGGTAGTACAGCTTGTTCACGGGGGGGGGCACATACGGATCGGCGCCTGCGGTGAACACGGCAGCTTGCGCCAGTCCGATATGGAACCAGCGGTCTTTTGAGAGCGCCTGATGCCAGGCGGCGCCGATCTCGACGCGCTGGAAATCGACCTCGCCGCCCAGGTTTTTCGACGCGTACTCGGTCTGAAGGTAAAGCCGGTAGCCCTTCTTGGGGTTGATGGATTCATCGCGCCGGTCGAGAGAGATGCCGAGATTGATGCTCGATGAGAGCACGTCGGAGCTGGTGCCGTTTTCGGTGCCGAGCGTGTTATTTTGATCGCTCAAGGTTTCGAGTGTGTAGCCGCCAGTCAGTTCGGGGCCGTGGGTGCCGATTTTTTTCCGGAGCTGTGCGGAGGCGCCGTATTCGACGCGGCGGAAAGCGATTTCCTCGCGGCGGAGACCGAAGAGACGGGCGGAACCGTCGATGGTTTCGCCGAAGAGTTCCGGAACGGTATAGGTGTAGTCGCCACGCGTGCTTTTCATCGACTGAACGGCGAAAATGCGGTCCTGATGCGCGCGTCCCCACAAGTTGGAGCGTCGTGCTTCGATGCCTCCGCGAAGTTGTTCATAGCTGCCATAGCCAAAGAGGAGGCTGGCATCCCACGGTGCAGCTTCCTGGAAAGTGAAGATGACGTTTCGTGTGTCGTCGCCGGCGGGTTCGGTCGCCATCTCGACGCTGCTGAAGGCGGCCAGGCGGCCCAAGCGGAGACGGGATCGTTCGAGTGCGGCGGGATCGAGAGGATCGCCAGGATTCAGCTGAACGCGGCGTTTGATAACGCTGAGATGCGTGCGCTCATTTCCTTCGTAGCGGATTTCTCCGATCTTGATGTAGGGTCCGGGGGCCACGTCTACGGTGACTGCAACCTGGGTGTCACCACCGGGTGCAGGTGTGGTTGCCGGGGTGGTTCGGGCGGTGACATCGGGATGCCCCTTTTTGTAGTAGGCGCGGCGGGCGACGACGGCAGTATCCTGCCGGGTCGCATCAGACCAAGGCTTGCCGACAAATTTCTGAAGCGCAGAAGCATCGACTGCTGTGTTTTCGGGATCGACCAGCTGCATGGAGGAAACCATCCACCGCGGGCCCTCCTGAACTTTGACGTCAATGCGCATCGCCCCCTCGGGCTTGGGAAGCCGGGCAGTGGTGACGTCAATGTGCGCGTTGACGTATCCGCGTACCAGCAACGCATCGTGGAGAGTGTTGCGAGCACGACGGACAGAGCCTTCGGAGAATGTGTTGGCGCTTGCGCCATTCCACCAGCCATAGGCCGGTTTGAAAAAGGCGGTGGCGTCCTTGTTATCGAGCGCGGTGAGTCCTTCGAAGTGAACTTCCGACACATAGAACCGCACGCCGCGGTCCACCTTGAAGGAGATTACGTTCGTGCCTGGTTTTCGGGGGAAAGCGGTGTCCAGTTTTTCGTCGAACCGAAAGGTGCTTTGCGTGCCGTCGAGCCGGGTGACGGTGCCGGTGATATTCGGATGGAGATAACCGTCATCCTCGAGTTCGGAGATGAGTACGAACGCGGCGTTTTCGGCGGCGTCGTCGGAAAGGTGGGCGACTTTGCCCGGGTTCACGAAGTCCTGCATGATCCGCTTCATCGAGTGATTGCGAAGGAAGCCGAGGCCGGAGACCTCGAGGCGCGCGACGGGCGGTTCTTCGGAGTCTGCCGAGGCGGATGCGAGAGCGAACCCGGCGACGAGAACGGCGGTGAGAATTCGTTTAAGGATTCGCGGCATCTTTGACGTTCTTCTTTTTCGAAGTGAAGATGCGCATCTTCACGCCTGCGTTGTAGTCATCGAATTCGTCACGTTCCCCGACGAGCGACCAGCGTTCGTTCAATTTGTATTCGATGGTGTAGGTCTCCTTGCCGGCCTCGGTGATATTTTCGCCGGAGCTGTAGGTGAATTTCTCGGCGGCGGCGGGATCTCCAAACAGATCGGAGAAGAGGCTCTTGCCTATGTAGGCGCCGAAGCCCACCGCGCGCTGAGTGCCGGTGTAGCTGAAGTCGGTGCGTGGGGTTTCCCCGGCCATGACCATGAGCAGGATCTGTTCGGACGTGAGCGGCGGGCTGGAGGAAAAAACCACCGTCGGATCGGAGGCTGAGCCGCTGACATCCAGGCGAACATCGTAGCCGAGACTCCGTGAGGCGGCGTTGATAGCCAGTTGGGGAGAGTAGGGATCGGTCTGTGTGAGGCGAACGGAGCCGCTGTTGAGGCGGAGAGCGGCAAAGGGAAGTTTGATCGTTCCCTCATTGAACATGACCTGACCGATGGCGACGGGTTCAAAGAGCGTGCCGCTGAGCTGGAAATTTCCAGAGACGACTCCGTCGAAGAATGGAGTGCGCAGGGTGATGAAGCGGGTGCCACCGACTTTGACTGCGAGCTGCCAGTCGCGGAACGGGGCCTTGGTCACGGAAAAGTACGGCGGACGTGAAGCCGGGCCGCCGCCGCGAGTGGGGACCAGCGAGCGAATGTCGCGGAGGAAAAGGCTGTCGTGGATGTTGATCTCGCCGGAAAGCGTGGTGAGACCGTTGTCGGTTGATTTGACCTGAAGATCGAGGTCGCCGCGGATGAGGAGTCCGGTCTGGCGGACGATCGGAAGATTTTTTCCTGCGAGTGAAAGATCGACTTTCATCGGTGCGGACACAGGGAACGCCAGCGATCCGGAGGCCTTGATCGCTTGGCCGCTGGCAAGCGCACTCAGGGATTTCAACTCGGCCTGACGACCCGAGAAAACAACTTCTCCGGAAATCTGACTGAAGCTGCCAAAGGGAATGATCGGGTGTGTCGCGGCATCCTGGATTTTGAGCGTGCCGGTGACTTCGCCGCTGGCGCGGACTGTCACGTCGCCGTGCAGTGTCCCGGTGGGTGCAAAGGCCGTGGGAATGAAGGCATCGAGCGCGGATATCTCCACCGTGGGCAGACTGATTCTAGCCTCGGCATTGCCGGTCCAAAGCAGGCGCGGATTCCGGGAAATGGTAGTCCATTGTCCGGCTTTCACAGACGTGCTGCCAGAAGCGGAAATGGGTTGTCCGGCGACGAGCAGAGAGAGTTTTTGGAGATCGACGCGGTCTTCATCCACGACGAGACGGGCGTCCAGTCGTGAGAGCGTGGGGAGATGGGCTTGCTCGAAGGCGATTTCGTCGGCCTGCAGCTCGATGCTGGCGTCGGGCTTTTTAACGGCGCCCTCGATGCGCGCGGTGAAATGTGGGGCCCGGAGTTTAATGCCGCTGGCCTCGGCCTGTGCAGTCCAGAAGGGGGAGTCGGGTGCGGTCCTGGCGGTGAGCGACCACGTGCCGCTTGGATCGAGTTTCCAGAACGGTGTGACGGAAGGAGTGATGATGAGAGGAACAACACCGCCTGCTTCGAGAACGGATCCGTGTTCGTCGCTGACGAGCAGGCGCTCGAGGAGGACGCCGTGCGGTTGAGCGCGGGCAGTGAGTTCGAGACGGGCATTTTTTCCTTCGGCAATTTCCATCTGGCCGAGGACGCGGATGGAACCCTCCAAGGGGCCATCGGACCAAAAGCCATCGAAGCTGGCGGATTCGAGGAGCCAGTGCGGTTGGTTGGTTGGGAGAAAATCACGCAGCCAGTCGGAGTGGATCCGGGCGAGTTCCATCCGGACGTTCCGTGTCGGCCCGGGAGACAAGCCGAGCGAAATGCGGGTGGCGTCTCCCGAGAGATCCAAGGACTCAATACTCAGGGACGGCTGCCAGCGGATCCGTGCGGGCTGCGCCAGTTGGAGCGCGGGCGCGTCGGGCAACAAGAGCTCGAAGGTGTTGAGCGTGGCTTCGTCGTGAGTGAGGCGACCTTGGATCCTGGCGCGCGTATCGTTTGTTTTTATTTCGGCGGTGAGGGCATCCGCGGCAGGGCCGGTGCCGGTCCATTCGGCGGAGACGGAGACGGGTTCGGGGATGCCGGCGGTCAGTCCGGTCAGGTTGATCTTTCCGGAGTGTTTTAAATCCGGCCAGCGGCCTCTGCCGGCGGCGGCGATTTTCAGACGTGAAAACGTGAGTGAAGGCGGAAGCCAGCGGGCGAACGCGGCGGGCATGATATTTCCCTCGAGCTGGACATCGCTGAGGGACCGGTCGCGCCAGTTCCACGCTCCTTGAAGTTCCGCGTCAGAGCCATCGGCGAAAACGAGGTGTGCGTTTTTGACGGTGAGCAGGGCGTCATTCTGTTCGGCCTCGAAAATCGCGCTTTCGATGTTCAAGTCCGGTGCGGTGACCTTGGAGGCTTCAAGTTTGGCAGTCAGCCGCGGCTTGCCGCTGTCAGTCGGTTCGACGAGGACCCGGCCTGTGATCTTTCCGTGGAGATTTTCCAGGCCGGGAATTTTTCCCAAATCTGAGTCGAGGGAGAATTCAGAGGCGCCTGAACGAATCTGGGCCTCGCGATCGATAACGATCGGAGCCAGGAGGCGGGCGGAGGTGCCGGGCAAGGTGATGTCGAAATGATCGATGCGGAGCGTTTCGGCGTCGCCTTGTCCCGCGAGATCGAGGTGGAGCGGAGGGACGGACTGGCTTTCGTAAGGCTGGCCGTCGGCGTGGATTTCGAGGGTGAAGCGGGACTCTTTCCAGAGAATGCGTACTTCGGCGGGGAGAACAGGGTAGAACTCGCCGACGCCAACGGCCTGGCCTGGAACAGCGATGCGGTTTGTCGTGAGAGCGGCATCCTGTGGGATCCAGCCGTGCGCAGGGAATGTGGCGTGCAAGTCGACCGGCTGTCTCCAGAGCTTGAGCTGTCCCGTCACGGTGTCCCCGGAGGAAGACAGCGATGCGCTCCAATGCTCATCCGTGGTGGTGGCGGCGAAGCTGAGCTGGCTGGTCGCACTGAGCCAGCGAAGCTCGGCGCGGGCGGTTTGATCGTGCGAGGCCAGCCCGTCGGCGGTCAAGCGTCCCTCGCGCGCGAGCCAGTTGAGAGAGCCAACGGTGAGCTTTTGTTTTCCGGAGAGGAGCGTTCCGTTGGTCGCACTGGCCTCCGGGAGCCAGCGCTGGAGCGTGGCGAGGAGTTTGTCGATCTGAGTGCGGAGCGCGGGCCAGCCGTCGATTGTGGAGGCCGGGGTGGGTGGGGATTTTTTCTCGGAAGAGGTGATGTTGACCTGCCACGTTTCGATGCGGACGGGTCCCGGTTGAGAGAATGCGGCGTTGAAAATCCAGGCGAGCGGCGTGTCGGCTTCGATGCGGGAGACCGTTGCGGAGACGGGTGTGGTGGCATCTTGGAAGCGGACGTCGTGAAGGACGAAACGTGAGTACCCGAGCGTTTCGAAACGGCCGAACGTGACGCCGTAGCCTGCGAGCGTGCCGCGGACGGCGGACGCCCACCACCAAGGTGTGGTGACGATGGCGATTACAAGGAGTATGAAACAAATGACGGCTCCCAGCAGGAGGCGGCGCAGACGGGTGGCGCGTTTCGGAGCGGTCATGTGGGTGCGAGTGAATGTAGAGGCGCGTCGAGGGCAAATGTTCTGTTGGGAAACGCAGGTGACGTAGACGATCCGGAGATTTTCCGGGACAGGATTGCAGGATTAACAGGATGAAGGGTGCTGGAAATGGAGCGATGCAGGGCGAACGGGTTCTTGCGGTGGGTGTAAGGCCCGGGCAGCGTGGCCGGTTTCATGCATTGGATCCTCGCCAGTCTGGTTTCGGCCTTCTCTCCTCGGGTGCTACGAGTCTCTCGACCGAGTACGCAGTGCGTGAGAATGCGGTGCTGCCGGTTTTGTTTTTCGCGAATGTGTGCAGCTCGGCAGTCTGGCTGGTCTTGATGGCGGTGGGTCGGGCGAATCCGGTGGCGCTGCCGGCGATCATGCATGTGGAGCCGATGACGTGGACGACAGCACGGACTCTTGTTGATCAAATACACCATCGTGGCGTCGTCATGGATTTGCTCGTACTTCGCGGTGAAGCACCTGCCGGTGTCGATCGCGTCGCCGATCCGGGCGACGGGGCCGGTGTGGACGTTCATGGGAGCGCTGTTGTTGCTGGGAGAACGCTCGTTCCGAAATGGAAGATCTCAGGCGTGGCGACGACGCTGGTGTCGTTTGTCGGACTGTCGGTTGCGGGGCGGAAAGAAGGTATCCATTTCCATAAGGACAAATGGATCCGGCTGGCTCGTGGCGGGAACGCCTGCTCGGAGCGGTCAGTGGATTGTACGACAAGTTTTTGCTCGGACGGCAGGGCTTCGGTGCGGCGACGGTGCAGGCGTGGTTTTCGATTTATCTGGCGCTACTGTTTCTGCCGCTGGCGATCGGCTGGAAGTTGCGGTGGTGGCCGCGCAATGTGTTTCACTGGCGCTGGAGCATCGTGCCGGTGTCGTTTGCGCTGCTGATCGCGGACTTCGTTTATCTTCAACGCGCTGCGCGATCCGGATGCGCTGGTGTCGATCGTGCTCGAGTCTGCGCCGCGGCAGCACGCTGGTCGCGTTTGCGGGCGATTGTGGCTCTACAAGGAGACGACTGGCCGCGCGAAACTGCCGGCGGTGCCTGGGTTGCTGGCGGGGATTGCGCTCACGATTACCGATTGGGATTGCGATAGTCGCCTTTGTGAATTCCTTCCTCGCGCGATAAGAATGGCGCTACGGCGCGGGATCAACACGAGGGCTTTTGGAAAATTGAATGTACTCGTAGCCGGCGCCTTTGCCGACGCGAAACCCGGTGACGTCGCCTTGTGCATCGCGCTCGAAAACGACGCTGGCGACAGGATCGTTTCCTGTGAAGCGTTCGCCAGCGATGGGCTTTAATTTCACAGGTTGCGGGAACTGTGGATGCGTCAGCATCAGGGTATTTCCGTCGACGGTGAAGGTATAAAACGTTTCCAGTTCCGCGCTCTCGTAGCGACCGGCATAGGGTGTGAGGTCGCGGGGGGCAATCGTGGCGGCAGGCAAGGACGTCACGCGACGGGCGTTGTCTTCGCCCCGATTGAAGATCGTCACCGAACCGGCGGGAAAATTTTCTTCGTGTGAAAATTTCAATTCAACGTTCTGTCCTTTGACGCGGAAGCGTGTGTCACGGGCGAAGGTGATTTCCATCTTTTCGCCGGCGACTGTTACCCAGAGACGATCCTGGTCATGGCTGAAGGTGTAGATCAGCCCCGGTGTTTTCCCGGACTCATAGGAACCGGTGAAGCGGTCGAACTGCGATGGGGAGAATGTGGCCGGATGAAGTTTCTCCTCTGACTTCTGAGCGGCGAGGTGAGAGGCGAAGACGCATTCGGTGATGCGGATCGCGGCACGGACGGCGTTGAACGAGGCATCATTCGTTTCAACGACGATGCCGACGTCCTGATCGGGAAAGTAGTAGAAGGCGGAGTGGTGGGCGACGTCGTCGCCGTCGTGATAGATCCGGCGAAGGCCGTGCCATTCATCGATGTAGAGGCCGAATCCGTAGTCAGTTTTTCCGAAGCCCGTCGGCATCGCGGGCGTGGACATCCGGGCGAACAAATCACGGCCGCCAACAGCGCCTGATTTGAAATTTCCCATCCAGCGGGCGAGGTCGCCGACTGTCGTATAGACTGCGCCGGCTCCTTGCGCAGCGCCGAGATCGCGTGCCTCCCGGTAGCCGTTTCCGACCGGCAGGTAGCCGCGGGCGCCATGAGAAACCGGCTCGTCCGGTGTGGAGCGAACCAGGGTGTCGTTCATGCCGATAGGCATGAAAACGCGCTCCTGCATCCAGCGGGGGAAAGACGTTGCAGTGACTCGCTCCGCGACGAGCGCGAGCAACGCGTAGCCGGTGTTGTTATAGCTCCACTCACGGCCGGGAGAATTTTGCAGCGCGGGTTGCCGCTGTACGATCCGCAGGATTTCTGAGCGCTCGAAGGGGGCTTCGAGTCCGTGACCGGCGAGCTGGCGTGTGTTGAAGATCTCGCGGTAGCCGCTCGAGTGCGTGAGCAGGTGGCGCAGAGTGACTTTCTCACCAAAATCCGGGAGTTCCGGAATGAAGCGGCGGACATCGTCGTCCAACGACAGTTTATTTTCGGAGGCGAGCAGCAGGATCGCGAACGCGGTGAACTGCTTGGACGTGGAGCCGATGTTGGAGCGTGTGTGGACTGTGAACGGGACCTGGTTCGCGATATCCGCCATGCCCCAGGCGTTGGCGGCGATGATGGTTCCGTTGTGAATGACAGCGGCGACAGCGCCGGGGCGATCGGGGGCGATGGCGATGATCGCGTCTAGCTGGCTCTCCGTGGGTGTGACGATGCCGGAGGATTGTGCTTCAACGTCTGCCCGCAGGAGTGCCGTGATCAGAGCGAAGGCGAGAAGAAGTCGGGCGGAGGCGTTTTTCAGCGTTGAGGTGAAACTCGTCATGGAGTGCGCATAGACTGCCAGAACGGTTAACACCGATGCAGGAAAAAAGTCGCGCGCCCGTGCTGTGTGTGATGCGCGCAGGGGAATGCCGACTTACTTTTTCCCGGAGGCGGTGAGCGTTGAGCTGTATCGGGGGATTAACTCCACGGAGTCGAGGTTGATGGCGGCGCCGATGCTGTTGTAGACCGGCTTCACTTCGGCCGGGAGATGGATGGGAGCGTCTTTCGGAAGCGGGAGGATTGAAAGCCGGAGTTCCGCGTAGGTGAGACGGCCGAGACGTTTAAGGCCGATTTCAAAGACGTTCCCGTTGTAGAAATCGTCGGTGACGAGTTTTCCGTCGAGTGTGAAGCGGGCGACGTCACCGGTGTAGCGGATGCGGAGGAGTGGGCTGACTTTTTCGTCGAGACCGTCGGGGAATTTGATGCGCCAGATCGCGGCTTCGGAGAAGTCGCTGTCCTCGGGGGCGGCGGCGACGGGTTTGGGCGCCTTGCCGGGCTTCACATTCCGGGGCGGGCCGGCGTCCTTGAGCTTTTCGGCGATGACCTTGGAGGTGAATGCTTCGGGAGCTGGTGCGCTGAAGCGGCGGAAGAGGCCGTCGGACTTGGTCGAGATCTTCGCGTCGCCAGCGGTGACTTTCTCAGGCGCGGGGTAGACCGCGGCGTTGAGATTTTCGACGGAACTTGAGACGAGGCGAAGCTGGTCGTTGTCGATCACGACATCGGCGCGAGAGAGGATGGCGCGGTCGCGGCCCTGCCAGGTGCCTTTCCAGAGAGCGAGGGAGTCTTCCTCGCTGAGGAGCACGAGTTGCACGGTTGCGGATTTGTCTCCGATGCGCGCGAAGGCGTCGGTGGATGGCTTGAGTTTGTGGATGAGGAGGCGGGAGCCGTCGCGGGAGGATTTGCCGGAATCGAGTTTGGTTTTGTGCGCGCCTTCCTGGATGAGAAATTCGGGGTCGACGCCAGGCGTCTCGGCGAAGAAGAGCGTCCGCGTGTCGCCGTCATCCACGAAGCAGACGAGTTGGGCGGTGGCGTGCACGAGCCGTGCGCCCTGGCCGAGATCGAGGTTGAAGGGCCAGATGAAACGGGAACCTGCTGGAAGAGTGAAGGGTGAAGAAGGAATGGTGAAAGCGGAGTCGGAGCCGGGGAGTTTTAGGGAGAACTGGACGTTGGATTTGGCGGGGAGATTTTTGAGGCGCTCGTAGTTGTTGACGAAAATGAAACCGGAGCGGCCGTCGGAGCGTGCGGACCAGCGGACGGTGGTGGCGTCGTCGCGACCTGCGGGGCGTTTGTCGGGGAGGACCGACGGCATGGTCGCGAGGGAGGAACCGAAATCGCGGAGGAACAGGTGGAGGCGGCGGAGGAGATGATAGTGAGGACGCGTCTGGCCGTATTCGCCGAGTGGAGCCTGGAAGTCGTAGCCGCGGACGGGCATGTCGTTCCAGTTGGTGATCTGGGTGGACTGGTTTTCCTGGAGGGTGATGCCGGTGCCGCTGTTGGGATTGGTGCCGCCGTGGTACATATAGTAGCCGGGGAGATTGGAGCCGGAGCCGATTTTGATGAGGGCGGTGGACTCGATGTCAGCGGGGTAGACGCGAATGCGGCGGTGGTAGGCGGACATCATGCCGCCGCCCATTTCGCAGGTGAGATATGGGTATCGGGAGACGTCGGGACCATCTTTTGCTTCGCGTTTGCCGAGGGCCTCGTTGGCGATGTTGGCATCCTCGCGGAGGCGCGAGAAATGGAAACCGGCCCAGTAGTTGCCGGGCATGGCGGTGAGCTCGCGATCCCAGAAACCCTCGGAATAGACGCCGTAGAGCGGGAGAATTTCTCCGAAGGGCATGGGCGATTTGAGGGCGGGCCAGCCGGTGCGGGTATAGTAGGGAACGTCGAGACCGGCGTCGCGGGCGATTTTCTTGAGCGTGAGGAGATGCTCGGCGGGGCCGCCGTATTCGTTTTCCAGTTGCACGGCGACGACCGGGCCACCGCTTTTCCAGAGGAGGCCGCGGGTCTGGGCGGCGATTTCCTGGTAGAGGGCGCGGACTCTTTCGAGGTAGGCGGGATCGTCCGAGCGGACTTTCCATCCTTTGGCCAGGACCCAATCGGGTATGCCGCCGTTGCGGACCTCGCCATGGCACCAAGGGCCGCAGCGGACGACGACCTCAAGGCCGACGTCGCGGCAGGCCAGGATGAACTGGCGGAGGCTCAGGCGGCCGGACCAGTCGAAGACATCCTCGGTTTCCTCGTGATGATTCCAGAAGACGTAGGTGGCGACGATGTCGATGCCGCCTGCCTTCATTTTGAGGAGTTCCTCGCGCCAGTCGGCTTCGTGATAGCGGGAGAAGTGGAATTCGCCCATGACGGGTGTCCATGGCTTGCCGTTGCGAAGAAGACTGCGGGCATCGAGCGAGAGCGTGGTGCCGGCGGGGTTTTTCGCGGTGCCCATCGCGAACGTCTCGACGGCAGGCGCGGCAGGGCGCGGGAGGTCGATCGTGAGGACCTCAGCGGTGGCAACGGCACACAGACTGGAGAGGAGCGAAGCGAAGACGGCGAGTGATGGCGCGGTACAAAAGGGACGGCTGGAAGGCGTCATGGGGTGGAGGACAGAAAGGGAGTTGTGAGGCCACCGGCAAGCGCGAGCTGGGCGTGTGGGGAGAACTCACTAGGTATCTAGAAACGCGGGCCGTGCGGAAACGAGGGAGGATTCACACAGTCAGGTGGCGCGCAGCTACGGGGCGGACGACACGGAGGTCGTCCCTCCAGGGAAGCGGAGCGAGGCGGAGAGTTTGGACAGGATGAACAGGATGGACAGGATGAGGAGATGCAGAAGTAGTGGGCGGCATGTTGCAGATGATTTCGAAGCCCGTGACGGATGTGGATCTGGCGTTGCCGGAGGTCGCGGTGCGCGTGGACAGGCTGAAGCTGGCGAAGCGCGTGTGGCGGGGTGCGGCGGAGGATGGCGTGGAGTTTGGCTGCGAATTGGAAAAGCCGCTGAGGCATGGCGACGTGATCTGGCAGAACGCGTCTGCGCGTTATGTGGTGCGACAGGAAGACGAGGCGTTGCTGGAGATTTCGTTGCAGGTGGCGCCTTCGGCGGCTGCGGGGATTGGCTGGGCCGTGGGGAATCTGCATCTGGAGCTGATGAGCGAAGCGGCGCGGTTGCTGACGCCGGATGACAAAGCGGCGCGGCAGTTGTTGGAGCGGATTCAAGTGCCGTTTCGGGAGACACGCGCGGTGTTCAGGCCGGGGAGGTTTGCGCGCGGGGATGTGGCAGGAAAACTGCAGAGCGGCGTCGATGACATGGGACAAAGTCACAAACACTGACGCGTGAGCGAGCAAACGGACATTCACTGGCTGGCGGGGATGCTGCAGATGGGGGATACGTTTTATCCGACGGGAGCGTATGCGCATTCCTTTGGGCTGGAGGGGATGATCGAGCTGGGCGCGGTGCGGGATCGGGAGACGTTGCGGGAGTTTTTGCTGCGATCAGCGTTGCCGGCATTGAGGCAGGCGGAGCTGCCGCTGGTGATTCATGCGTGGGCGGCGTTTGGCGGGGCACACGGTGCGGCGGAGGACGGAATTTTGGACAGGATTAACGAGATTAACAGGATTAAGGAGCGGAGCGGGGAGAGGGATTGGGGGAAGGTTGGGGAATTGTGTGTACTTGGATCGGCGTTGAAGACGGCGAAGGAGGCGCGGTTTGCGGCGGAGAATATCGGACGGCAGCGCGTGGAGCTGGCGGCGAAGTTGCGTCAGCATCCGCTGGCGGTGGAATTTGTGCGGCGGGCGAGCGAGGGGAACTGGCCGCATTCGCCGGCGGTATCGGCGGCATTGGAAGCGCGTGTACTGGGTGCGCCGCTGGATGCGGCGCTGGCGGCGGTTTTTTATGCGAGCATCGCGGGACTGCTGGCGGCGGCGATGAAGCTGCTGCGGCTCGGGCAGAATGGGGCGCAGACGTTGCTGACCGAGATGCTGGGGCTGGCTCCGGAAATCGTGGCTGCTGCGAAGGCGGTGCCGGCGGAGGAGATTGGCTGGTTCAACCCGTGGCTGGATATCGCGGCGGCGCGGCATGAGCGGGCGGCGGCACGGTTGTTTATTTCGTGATGCGGATGAGGATTAAATTGAACCGCGGAGGAGCGGAGGACGCGGAGTTCGGAGGGAGCAATTTTAAGGTTTTCCTCTGTGCGCCCTGTGTCTCTGTGGTTCACTTAATTTTATGACGCGTCCTCCTCGAATTGGTGTTGGTGGCCCGGTTGGGTCCGGCAAGACGATGCTTTGCCTCAAGCTCTGTCAGCGGCTGCGGGAGCGTTACAGTCTGGGCGTTGTCACAAATGACATCTACACGTCGGAGGATGCGCGGTATTTGAAGGAGGCGAAGGCGTTGCCGCCGGAGCGGATCGTGGGCGTTGAGACCGGCGGATGTCCGCACACGGCGATCCGCGATGACACGACGATGAACGAGCAGGCGGTGCAGGGACTGGAGAAGGCGTTTCCCGATCTGCAGCTCGTGCTCGTGGAGAGCGGCGGCGACAATCTGACGGCGACGTTTTCGCCGGAGTTGGTGGATTCGTTTATCTACGTGCTCGATGTCGCCGAGGGCGAAAAGATGCCGCGCAAGGGCGGGCCGGCGATCAAGTACTCGGATTTGCTGCTGATAAACAAAATCGATCTAGCGCCGTATGTCGGGGCGGATCTCGGTGTGATGGAGCGCGACGCGAAAGTGCAGCGCGGGGCTCGGCCGTTTATTTTCTGCGATCTGAAACGTGAACATAACCTCGATGCGATCATCGCGTGGATCGAGCGCGAGGTGTTGTTTGGCGCGGGAAAAAAGAAGTGAACCGCAGAGAGCGCGGAGGGCGCAGAGATCGGAGGAGCTGAGCTTCGGACAGGATTAAGAGGATGAACAGGATTGGTGATGCGAGCCTGGCGTCCAATCGGCGGGTTAGGGATAATCCGCTCAGCCTCAGAAGGGGATTGTGAGTGGCGCGCCGGTGTAGCGGATGGATCGTGTTTCGCGGTCGTGCGGTCCGATGAAGGCGATGTTGAATTCGCGGACTTCGACCAGTTCGAGGAATACACCTTGGCGGAGGCCGAAGGTGAGAACTCGGGTTTGGTCGTTCCAAGTGATCTCCACTTCAGCGCAGAGACCGCGTTCGTAATCGTAGGTGTCGCCGGCGTCTTCGTAGAGGCGGAAAGTGCCGCTGGCGCCGGAGTAGATTCGAAGCTCGTAGGGGAAGTCCTGGTGTTCGTCGACGTGTTGGAGCACGGGGCCGAGCGGAAGGATGGTTCCGGCGCGGACGAACAGGGGCAGCGTGTCGAGTGGGGCGGCGGCTTCGTGGTGGTGTCCGCCGGTGTGGATTTTTTCGGTCCAGAAGTCGTACCAGAGTGTGTCGGCGGGGAGATAGACGGGGCGGGACTTGGCGATGTTTTCGAGAGGGCGCGATTCGCGGGCGTAGTACATCGGGTGCGTCACGGGGCAGACGAGCAGCGAGGAGCCGACGATGAACTGGTCGTCGATGGGGTGCGTGGCGGTGTCGCTGGGAAACTCGAGCGCGAGCGGGCGCATGAAGCTGGCGCCGTCGAAGGTGACGCGGGCGG
>JASGJB010000006.1:0-76081 GCA_049840895.1 Nibricoccus sp.
AAGGTTAATAGGGAAACCGATAGAATCCGAACAGCACCGCGCGTTGGAGCCGATGGCGATGACCAAGGGCGGCGAGAGCGCATTGGGCGGCGGAGGCGGTTGATATTGCTCTCCGTTGAAACGTTGGGCGTTTCCCGCTGTCCACTGTCTTGCCAGCGGGCGCGGCACCGCGCATCGTCCGGCAAACCCATGCCATTTCCGAAAGCCTCGGTACTGAAACCTTGGATGCTGCTTCTCCTGCTGGCCGTCTCCGGCGCGCGTATTATTCACGCCCAGCTGGCGCCGCTCAGTCAGCCGGTTCCCTTCCTGCCAGGCGTGCCGAAACCTGCGCCAGGACCGGCGAGCAATCTGGAAATCTCGGCATTCCGCGCGCTCAACCTCGGGTTGTCATCGATCGCGGCGGATCTCTACCGGAAAATTTTTGATGATCCCGCGACTTCTGCGGACGTGCGCAACCGCGTGGCCGTTAATCTGGCTACCGCTTTGATCGAGGAAGACCGTCTCGTGGAGGCATCGCAGGTTCTGAAGAAATATTCCGGTCTGCCCACCTCAGGGGTGCATCTGCGCCTGGCCATGATTGCGGTGCGGGAGCGGCGTTACGATGCGGCCCGGACAGGAAGTGCAGGCGGTCACTCCCGACCAGCTGTCCACGCCTTATGATCGCGGCTGGTATTTCTTTTTGCCGACGACTGGCCCAGCTGACGGACAACGGACGCGACGCGCCGGCGTTCTACCAGCAGGCTTACGATGCCGTCAGCGCGGCGGGTCTGGAAGCGCAACGTGCCTGGTTTATACTGGCGCAGCAGCGGCTGAAACTTCAGGCGGGTGAAGTGACGGATCGTAACCTGACCGTGTGGAAAAAAACGATCGAGAGCAATCCAGGTACGTCCCAGGCCTATCAGGCAACCGGACAGCTGGCCGTGGGCCTTTCGCTGATCGGCCAGCGTTCAGAGGCGATTTCGGTTTTGCAGAAGGCTTCGCAGGAACTGCCGCAGCAGGAGCGTGCGCAATATGATGAGTGGCAGCTTCTCCTTGGTCTGATTGCCAGCCCGGAAGACGGCGCGGGGTGGGTGGCCTTGCGTAATCTTTTTTCGCCCAAATCCACCGATCCCGATCGTCAGCGCATCGCACTCCGCCTGCTCGCGCGTGCGTCCAAGACCCTGCGCGCCGCGATGAATTCGCCCGGTTGCTCGATGATCTGATCTCAGCTTCGACGCCGCATCCGATACTCGAGTATCTGCTTCTTTTCAGAGCACAGAGTGTCCTCGCGGGCACCACCGCCAAGCGCTATGAGCAGGCTGAAAAAGACGCGAATCGTCTGCTGACGGAATTCCCGAATTCACCGCTCAAGGCGGCTGCCCTGGGTGTACTCACCGAGTCGGCATGGGAGCAGGGATTTTATCGTAACGCGGCAGTCAAAGCGGCTGAGGCGCGGGCGGAGCTGCCCGCCGGGGAAACGCGCGCCCAGCTCGGCGTGCTGATGGCCGAAGCTTATTTCCGTGCGGCCAGACGGGAAATCCGCCGCTGATTATCGCACTGCGGCCGATGCCTATGGTGCGGCGCTGGCGGAAGTGCCGGCCGGCGTGCCGGCGGGTGATCTGATGTTTCAGCGTGTTCTCTCGGCGATTAATTCCGGACAGCTCGACGTCGCGGAAACGATTGTGGACGAGTATGCCCGTGATCCCCGGCTGGATGCCGATGTGCGCTGGCAGATGGAGTGGAACCTCGCGCGCGCGCTGCAGGCCGCCGACGCTGTGCCCAAGGCCTACGCGCGGGTTAATCTCTTGTTGGATAAACCGACTTCCGGAGGTCTGCCGTCGGATGTGAGCCTGAGGGTCAGCATCGCCTGGCTGCAGGCGCGGCTGGCGTTCGAAAATAACGATCCTGCCCGCACGCTGGTCCTCGCTGAAAAACTGAGCGGACTCTCTCGACGGAGCCGCTCCGGCATTGAAGGCGGAGATCGCCAGCAACGCGCTGTTGCTGCAGGCGCAGGCGGGCTTTGCCACGAAAGATTCCGACCGGAATACTGCAGCGCTGGAGAAGCTGAAGAAACTTCCGTGCAGACTATCCGACCTCCGA
Source organism: Nibricoccus sp. (assembly GCA_049840895.1). Classification (GTDB taxonomy): domain Bacteria; phylum Verrucomicrobiota; class Verrucomicrobiia; order Opitutales; family Opitutaceae; genus Nibricoccus. The sequence continues at coordinate 2,080 of JASGJB010000006.1, forward strand.
CGCGGCGGTTTATTCCTACATTGTTGAAGCTGACGCGGCCGATGCGGCCGGCCAGGTGGTGGATGCGCAACGCAAGGTTCGCGACCTCGCTGATAGATTTGAGAAAAGCGCCTACGCGCCTTACGCGCTCTATCGCGCGGCACTTTATGCGGAGCGTCGTGGTCCCGATCCTCTGGCTTATGCGGAAGCCAACCGGACGCTCGAGGAGCTGGTGCGGGAATATCCCGATAGCGAACTCGTCTTTTACGCGCGCCTGAAACAGGGCAATCTGCTGCGTTCGATGAACGAATACGGCCGGGCCCGTACGCCTCTATCAGGATCTCGTGAACAAGTTTAAGTTTCCTCAATTTGCCGACGCCTTCTCAGCCGAACTCGCATTGGCTGACACGGAGGCGACACTTGCCGCTTCCGATCCCTCGCGGGCAAGCACCGCCGCCTCCATCTATGAGCGCCTTTATGACTCGCCCTCGGCTCCCCTCGATTTGCGCGCTGAAGCCGGACATAAACTGGGTTTGTATTACGCCGACCGGGAAGGTGCCGCTCGCGCGCACGAGATCTGGTGGCCGATGATCGAGGCCTTCGTGCTGGATGACGCCAAAGCGTCGAATTTGGGGGCCAACGGCCGCTATTGGATGACCCGCACGATTTTGAAACTCGCCGCGCTTCAGGAAAGTCAGTCGAAGCCGCGCCAAGCCCGCCGCCTGTACGAACTTATTCTGGAGAAAAAACTGCCCGGCGCGCTTCTCGCAAACGAAGGATTGGCACGAACGGGAGGCAAACCCGCCCAGCCGGCAACGGGCGATGCCGTCCGCTGATTTTAGGCATTTACGCCTCAGTATGAAAACGGTCTAACGTCGCTCAACTCAATGTCCGGTTTTGATTTCAGTCTTTTCACCCAAGGCGGGCCGATGCTGGTCGTGCTGGTGCTCATGGCGGCCGTCGTGATCGTGCTCTTTATCGAGCGCACCTTGTACCTTCATCGCGGCCAGATTCGTTCGAAGCCGTTTCTCGACGGAATCGAAAAACACGCTCGAACGCCGCCGGCTGGTCGAGGCGGTCACCCTCTGCGAAGAAACCCCGGGCCCGGTCGCTGCGGTGGTGAAGGCCGCGCTTGTTAACGCGGACAAGGATGCTGAAACGATGCGCTTTGCCGTGCAGGAGGCCGCGGTGGTTGAGATCCCCGCGCTCGAGCGCCGCTTGGGGTCGATCGCGGCGGTCGCCCAGATAGCGCCGCTGGTCGGCTTGCTGGCGACGCTGCTCGGGATGATCACGACATTTCATGCGTTCATGCAGGGCGGCCAGTATGCGACGGCCACCGCGCTCGCCTCGGGCATGTGGCAGGCGCTGATCGGCACCGCCGGCAGCCTCTTGATCGCGATCCCCTCGCAACTCGCGTGGCATTTTCTGAACAGCCGGGTGCGTTCGCTGGTGCGTGATGTTGAATGGGCGGGCAACGAGATCATGCAGTATTTGCTTTCGGACTACCGGAACGGGGACGAGGGCAATGCTGCCCGGCGTCCTGCTCCGGCTCCGGTTTTGCCGGCGACACCGGTGACCGGTGTTTCCCAAGCCAAGGCGTCATGATCACGCGGCCGCTCGATCTCGCATCTTCCCTGCGCCGCGCGCCGCGCAGTTTTGACTGGGTCTTCTACGTGAACTTCGGGCTGATCGCCCTGTTCTTCATTTTGTTCGGCTCCCGTTTTGTACTCTCTCCCGCTCTGGCGGTGAATGGCGAAGACCTTCAGCCTGCGAAGGTCCCCGAGGGGACGGAGAGCCTGGTCGCGAGCACCTTTGTGATTAGTGTGAAGGCAAACGGGCAGATATTCGTCGATCCGAACGGTCTCGTGAATTTCGATCAATTGCGTGTCTGGCTGGCTGGTCGCGCCAAACGTTCGCCAGGTGCGACTTTGCTGATCCTTCCCGACAAGGCTGTGAGCTTTGACGATGTGGCCAAAATCACCGTGGCGGCCAAGGAGGTCGGCTTGCTTCCGAACATTGGAGTCGGGACAATTAAAGCCGGGGCGGGGGAGTGATGAAACTGCCACTCGAGGGACGCTGGCTTGGGCTCGCTGCGTTGGTTGCCGTCGGGTTTGCCGGCATCCTGATAGTGGCTGTTCGCTTTGTCGAGCCTGCCGCAACCGCCGCCACGGAATCAGTCCGCACCGCCTTCTAATTCCGGTACCAAAGGCATCGGTATCGCACCGGTGAACGGAGCCGGCGTCAGTGCCCTTTTGCGAGAGCAGGCCTTGCTGGATCCCGATCCGCTCTTCCTGCCGACTGAGTTCAATGCCAGCCAGGTGCCTCTGCCGGCATTTGTCCGTCGTGAGCCTGGAGTGACTTTCCAGTTAATCGCCGCCAAATACGCATACACGCTGGCTGCTGCGCCGATTAGTTTTCCGGAGGTGGTGTCCGTGCCCGCAAGGCCGGTGGACTCGTTCAACTACGGGCGTGCACAAAGTCCTTACGAGGTCATGGGACGGTTTGATCGGGAAGAACCGGCGCTCCCCGCGAGGGTGGCGTTGATCGAAGTGGTGCATACCAAGACCGGACGGGTGGTTTTAACAGCTCCGCTTAACGCATCCGACGTGTTGTTGCAGGTGGCAACCGCCGACTGGCGGCCGCTTGAATTCATCGCTGCAATCGATGCAACCGGGCTGATAAGGCCAGCCAGCGCTTACCCGCAGTTCAGGCATGGAGGCGATCGATGTTTTTTTCAGGAGTTATCTCGCCAAACAGTTCCATCTTGGAGAACGTCTACCCCCGGATTCTACTCCCTTCGCGTTGGTCCGTAGCCGCACGGCAGGATTTCCGGAAAAAGATCGAATTTGCTGTTGACGGAGAAAAATGCGGTCACCACGTTCTCCGCTCTTTTTCACGTTTTTTGACCCATTTCCTAGGTTCGCCCAGATAGCTCAGCTGGTAGAGCACGTCCTTGGTAAGGACGAGGTCGCCGGTTCGAATCCGGTTCTGGGCTCCAGGTCAACGTCGGTGACTTCTCCGACGTAAAATGAGAGGTCAATTCTTCATCTAAACCACTAAACTCCATGGCTAAAGGCACATTCGAACGCAAGAAACCGCACGTCAACGTAGGCACCATCGGCCACGTCGACCACGGCAAAACCACGCTCACCACCTACGATCCTCGCGGTGCAGGCTCGTAAAGGTCTGGCTGAGGTTGAGACCTACGCAGACATCGCCAAGGGTGGTACGCTTCGTGACGCTTCCAAGATCGTGACGATCGCTGTCGCTCACGTGGAGTACGAGTCCGACAAGCGCCACTATGCTCACGTCGACTGCCCCGGCCACGCCGACTTCGTCAAGAACATGATCACCGGCGCCGCTCAGATGGACGGCGCGATCCTCGTTGTTTCCGCTGCCGACGGCCCAATGCCCCAGACCCGCGAGCACATCCTCCTCGCCCGTCAGGTCGGCGTTCCAAACATCGTCGTCTTCCTGAACAAGGTCGACCTGATCGATGACAAAGAACTCCTCGACCTCGTCGAGATGGAAATCCGCGAGCTCCTCAACAAGTATCAGTTCCCAGGCGATACCGCCACGATCGTTCGTGGTTCCGCCACCGCCGCTCTCGAAAACAAGCCCGAAGGCAATCAGGCGATCACCGACCTGATGAACGCCATCGACAAGGACATCCCTGAGCCCGTTCGTGAGAACGACAAGCCCTTCCTGATGTCCGTCGAAGACGTCTTCTCGATCACCGGCCGCGGTACCGTCGCCACCGGTCGTATCGAACGCGGTATCATCAAGGTCAACGACACCATCGAAATCGTCGGTCTCAAAGACACCACGACTTCCGTCGTTACCGGTATCGAAATGTTCCGCAAGCTGCTCGATAGCGGCCAAGCCGGTGACAACGTCGGTATCCTCCTCCGTGGTATCGACAAGGATGGCATTGAGCGCGGTCAGGTTCTCGCTGCTCCAAAGAGCATCAAGCCTCACAAGAAGGCCAAAGCCGAAATCTATTGCTTGTCCAAGGAAGAAGGCGGCCGCCACACCCCATTCTTCAATGGCTACCGTCCTCAGTTCTACTTCCGCACGACCGATGTGACGGGCGTTGTCAATCTGCCCAAGGGCGTTGAGATGATCATGCCTGGCGACAACATCGCCGTCGAAATCGACCTGATCGTCCCGATCGCCATGGAGAAGACCCCAGCGCTTCGCCATCCGTGAAGGCGGTCGCACCATCGGTGCGGGTCGTATCACCGACATCATCGAATAAGGTCGTTTAACCTTTGTTTCCAATGACCTGCCGAGGCCTCTACCGGGGCCTCGGCTGCGTCGTCTAAAAGACAAAAAACCACAGGCGTGTAGCTCAATTGGTAGAGTAGCGGTCTCCAAAACCGTTGGTTGGGGGTTCGATTCCCTCCGCGCCTGCCAAATTTTCCCCAATGAAAAACCCGTTCCGCAGCATCCGCATCTTCACCGTCGAGATGATCGACGAATTGAAGAAAGCCACTTGGCCTACTCGCACGGAACTGCGCGACTCGACCATCGTCGTTATCGTGGCGGCGGTCATCCTTGGTTTGTTCACGAGCATCAGCGACTTTGCTCTCTATCAAGTCGTTGATCTTTTCACCCGCTGGGTTAGCTAATCACCTCTTTCATGTCCGCCCAAGTCACCACGCCTGCTGGCACCCAATGGTTCGCTTTGCACACCCTCTCCGGTCAGGAGGGCAAGGTGAAGACATACATCGAGAAGTTCAAAAAGCAGGAAGAACTCGATGATTATATTTTCGAAGTCCTCCTCCCAACCGAGGTGGTTTCCGAAGTTAAAGCGGGCAAGAAATCGACCAAAACCCGTAAGCTCTATCCTGGCTACGTGTTCATCCAGATGCGCCTCTACGGAGAGGACAACAAACTGATCAACAAGCCTTGGTACTTCGTGAAGGAAGTCGCTGGCGTGATCGGGTTTGTCGGTGGCGAACGCCCCGCAGCTCTTCGTCAGGCTGAGATCGACGAAATCAAGTCCCGCGTTGAAGCGGCATCCGGCAAAGAAGTGCCGAAAGTTTCCTACGAAATCGGAGAAGAGGTCAAAATCACCGACGGTGCTTTTGCCAACCTCACCGGCCGCATCGACGAGATCGATCCCGCCCGCGGCAAACTCAAGATTTCGGTTTCCATTTTCGGCCGGTTCACCCCGGTCGAGCTCGAATACTGGCAGGTGCAACGCCTTACCGAATAAAGCGACGCCCTCTTTCGCAACCGCCGACGTTCGCCCTCCGAACCAACACGTCACTAATCACCCGCCTTTTCATTCATCATGGCTAAGAAGATCCAAGGTTATATCCGCCTCCAGCTCCCCGCCGGCGCCGCAAATCCAGCGCCCCCGGTCGGTCCCGCACTCGGTGCGCAAGGCGTCAACATCATGGCGTTCTGCAAAGAATTTAACGCCAAGACCAAAGACCAAAACGGCATGATCCTGCCCGTGGTCATCACGGTCTACTCTGACAAGAGCTTCACGTTCATCCTCAAGTCCCCGCCAGCGTCGGTCCTCCTCAAGAAGGCCGCCAACATCGCCAGCGGTTCGGCCAAACCGAATCAGGACAAGGTCGGCAAGGTCACCAAGAAGCAGCTCGCTGAAATCTGGAAGATCAAGAAGGCCGACATGAACGCCAAAGACGAAGCCGCTGGCATCAAGGTCATCGCCGGCACCGCCCGTAACATGGGCATCGAAGTCATCGACTAAGTTTCCCGTCAGTAAACCCACTCAACGCGGGAGTCCCACCCGGGACGTTCGCACCGCAAGGAGTCATCAATGCCCGTAAAACAAAGCAAACGCTACCGCAGCGCCGTTCAGGCCGCTGATCTCACCAAGGACTACGGCCTTAAAGAAGCCGTCGACGTCCTCGCTAAATTCCCGAAGGCGAAGTTCGACGAAACCGTCGAGCTCTCTTTCCGCCTCGGCGTCGATCCCGCTCAGGGCGACCAGATGGTCCGTGGCACCACGCCGCTGCCCAATGGCTCTGGCAAAAAAGTCCGCGTGATCGTCTTCACCGACAACGCTGAAGCCGCGCTCGCCGCTGGCGCTGACGTCGCCGGTCTCCAGGACCTCATGGCGAAGATCAACGAAGGCTGGCTCGAATTCGACGTCGCCATCGCGACGACCGAAGCCATGAAGCAAGTCCGCACGCTCGCCCGCGTCCTCGGTCCCAAGGGCCTCATGCCCAACCCGAAGTCCGGCACCGTGACCGACGACATCGCCGCTGGTATCAAGGCCGTTAAGGCCGGTCGCGTTGAGTTCAAGATGGACAAGGCCGCCAACATTGGCGTCGGCGTCGGCAAGCGTTCTTTCACGCCTGCCCAGATCATCGAAAACGCCGCGGCTGTCATCGACGCTATCGGCAAGGCCAAGCCCGCATCCTTCAAGGGCCAGTACATCAAGACCGTCGTCATCTCTTCGAGCCAAAGCCCAGGCGTCCGCCTCGCTTCGACCGAATACAACAAATTCTAAGGAGCCCGACCCATGAGAGCTGAAAAAAATTACCTGATCGCTGAGGTCGAGACCCACCTCAAGAAGTCCGACTACGTCATCCTCACGAATTTCTCGAAGGTGACCGTGTCCGACGCATCTGACCTGCGCACCAAGCTCGCCGCCGAGAATGCTGAATTTCACGTTGTGAAGAACAGCTCCCTCCGTGTCGCTGCGAAGACCCTCGGTCTCCCCGAGTTCGAGTCGTCCCTCGCTGGTCCGACCGCCGTCGTTGTCGGTGGCAAAAACCCCGCCGGTGTCGCCAAGATCCTCAAGAAATTCTTCGAAGATAAGCAGAAGCTCGAGATCAAGGTCGGCGTGATGGAGAAGAAGATCATCAGTTCGTCCGATCTGAAGAAGATCGCCGACCTGCCTTCGCTCGAAGCCCTCCGCTCGCAGTTGCTCGGTCTCTTCACCCAGACCGGCGCAGCCTTCGTTCGCGTCCTCGACGCCAAGATCAAAAAAGAGTCGCCCGAGCAGCCCGCTGCTCCCGCTGCCTAAACCCACCCAAACTTTTAACATTTTTCCGATCGCCGCTTAAAACCGGCGGCCGGGATTCAACATCAAGCGAGGCTCGCTAGGAGATACGTCTCTTAAACGCGTTTCACTCTTCGAAACCGCTAGCAGCCTCAGGAGATTACTTATGAGCAACATCACCAAAGACCAAGTCATCGAATGGTTGTCCGCACAGCCCATTCTCGAACTCGCTTCTCTCGTTAAAGACCTCGAAGGCAAGTGGGGCGTTTCCGCCGCCGCTGCCGTCGCCGCTGCCCCTGCTGGTGGCGCGGGTGGCGCTGCCGCTCCGGCCGCCGAAGCGCAGACCGAGTTCACCATCATCCTCAAGGATGCTGGCGCGAACAAGATCGGCGTCATCAAAGAAGTCCGCGCCATCACTGGCCTGGGCCTCAAGGAAGCCAAAGACCTCGTCGAAGGCGCTCCAAAGCCCGTCAAGGAAAACGCCCCCAAGGCCGAAGCCGAAGACATCAAGAAGAAGCTCGAGGCCGCCGGCGCGAAGGTCGAACTCAAGTAATTACTTGGCGTTCAACATCGCAAAACGTCCTTTTATCTCAGGACAGGCCGTGCCAACGCGCGGCCTGTCCTTTGCCTTTTTTCCATTTTGTTCTTTGTTAGTGCAGTCCGCCGCAGCTGACGCAGCCCACCCGTCACCTCGCGGCTAATTATCGCGCCCTCGTCGCATCGCGCGCGCTCCGCATTTCTTCATTCCATTCAACCGGGAAAATCCATGGCCGACCGCAATAACTTCGGTAAACTCAGAGAAGTCATCCAACCGCCGAATCTCATCGAGATTCAGATCACGTCCTACTTGGACTTTCTGCAAAAAGGCATTCCCGACAAGCAGCGCAAGCCCCAGGGCCTTGAAGCCGTTTTCCGCGAAGTTTTCCCGATCGAGTCCTACGACGGCCGTCTCGTCCTCGAGTACGTTTCCTACACCCTCGGCGAGTCCAAGAACACCGAGATCGAGTGTATCCGCGAAGGTATCACGTACTCCGTCCCGCTTTATGTGAAGCTCCGCCTCCGCGAGGAAGACTTCATCAAGGACGAAGAGATCTACATGGGCGAAATCCCGATGGTCACCGACCGCGGCTCGTTCATCATCAACGGCGCCGAGCGCGTCGTCGTCTCCCAGCTCCACCGCTCGCCTGGTATCGCGTTCGAAGTAACGCCCCACGCCAACGGCAAGCCGCTTCATTCTTTCCGCGTCATTCCTGACCGCGGCACTTGGCTCGAAGTGCAGTTCGACAATAACGACCTGCTCTACGTCTACCTCGATCGCCGCCGCCGTCGTCGCAAATTCCTTATCACGACGCTGCTCCGCTCCATCGGCTACAGCTCCGACATCGATATCCTGAACCTCTTCTACGAGATCAAGGATCTCAAAGTCGCCAAGGCGCTCGATCTCGAAAACGTTTCCACGCTCGTCCTCGTCGAAGACGCGATCGATGCCCAGAAGGGTGTCGTTCTCGCCCGCGCGTTCGAACCGCTCACGAAGCAGATCGTCCGCACCTTCGAGAAGCACGACATCACTTCCATCCGCGTGATCGATACCGCGGTCGACGAAGGCGCCATCATCCGCGCCCTCAAGAAAGATCCGACCCGCAACGAAGAAGAAGCGCTCAAGGAAATCTACAAGCGCCTCCGTCCAGGCGAGCCGCCGACCACGGCGAACGCCAAGGCTCTTCTCAAGCGTCTCTTCTTCGATCCCAAGCGCTATGACCTCGGCCGCGTCGGTCGCTACAAGGTCAACCAGAAGCTCGCGCTCAAGGTCGACATCGAGCAGCGCATTCTCGAGAGCAACGACGTCGTTGCCGCCACCAAGTACCTCGTCCGCCTCAAGCGCGGCGAAGGCGTTGTTGACGATATCGATCACCTCGGCTCCCGCCGCGTTCGTACCGTCGGCGAACTTCTCGCCAATCAGTGCCGCGTCGGCCTCAGCCGCACGGAGCGTCTCGTTCGCGAGCGCATGACGATGTACGACCAGAGCGTCGACTCGATCACGCCTCAGAAGCTGATCAACCCGAAGGCTCTCACGACCGTCATCCGCGACTTCTTCGCTCGTTCGCAGCTGTCGCAGTTCATGGACCAGATCAACCCGCTCGCCGAGGTCACGCACAAGCGTCGTCTCTCCGCCCTCGGGCCAGGCGGTCTCAATCGCGATCGCGCAGGCTTCGAGGTCCGCGACGTTCATCCGTCGCACTATGGCCGTATTTGCCCCATTGAGACGCCCGAAGGTCCGAACATCGGTCTTATTAACTCTCTCTCGACTTACGCCCGCGTAAACGAGTTCGGCTTTATCGAAACGCCTTACCGCCTCTGCAAAGATGGCAAGGCTACCGACAAGATCGAGTATCTCACCGCCGACCAGGAAGAGGGCAAAGTCATCGCTCAGGCCAACTCTGAGCTCGACGACAAGAACCACTTCGTCGGCAAGGTCACCGTCCGTCAGCAAGGCAACTTCTTGGAAGTCGCCGCGACTGAAGTCGACTTGATGGACGTTTCTCCGAAGCAGGTCATCTCGATCGCTGCCGGTATGATTCCGTTCCTCGAGCACGACGACGCCAACCGCGCGCTGATGGGAGCCAACATGCAACGCCAGGGCGTTCCTCTCCTCAAAGCTGAGTCGCCGTTCGTCGGTACCGGCATCGAAGAGCGCGTCGCCCGCGACTCGAAGATCGTCGTTGTCGCTGACGAGAAGGGCATCGTGGCCTCCGTCGACGCCAAGCGCATCGTCGTCACTGAAGACGGCGAACTGCCGAAGAACTTCGACCGCGCTCCGAAGACCGACGCCAAGAACGGCGTTCACGTTTACGAGCTGCGCAAGTTCATGCGTTCAAACGCAGGCACCTGCTTCAACCAGAAGCCGATCGTCGCCAAAGGTCAGAAGATCAAAGCCGGTCAGATCATCGCTGACGGTCCTTCGACCGAAGACGGCGAAATGGCCCTCGGCCGCAACGTGCTCGTCGCGTTCATGCCTTGGAACGGCTACAACTTCGAAGACGCCATTCTCATCTCCGAGAAGGTTCTCAAGGAAGACATCTTCACCTCGATCCACATCCAGGAGTTCGAAGTCACCGCTCGTGACACGAAGCTCGGGCCAGAGGAAATCACGCGCGACATTCCAAACGTCGGTGAAGAGGCTCTCAAGAACCTCGATCACAACGGCGTCATCCGCATCGGTGCCGAAGTGAAGCCCGGCGACATCCTCGTCGGTAAGATCACTCCGAAGTCCGAGACCGAACTCGCTCCCGAAGAAAAACTGCTCCGCGCGATCTTCGGTGAAAAAGCTGCCGACGTTAAGGACACCTCGCTCGTGGTGCCTTCCGGTGTCGGCGGCATCATCATGGACGTGAAGGTTTCCAGCCGCATCGATTTCGAGAAGGAGAAACTTTCTCCTTCCGATCGCCGCCGCCAGACCAAGCAGATCCAGGAAGATTATAAGACCCAGATGGACAAGTTGCGCGAAGGCCTAACCGAGGCTCTCTCCAACATCCTCCTCGGCGAAAAGATCCCGCTCGACGTGATCAACGGCCAGACCAACGAGGTCATCATCCCGGCCAATCGCAAGATCACCAAGACGCTTCTCCGCAAGCTTGCCGCCGTCTCCAAGCACGTCGAGATCGACCCGTCCCCGGTTCGTATCAAGATCATGGAGATCATCGGCTCCTATCAGTCGAAGTTCGACGAGCTCGAAGGCGACCGCGAACGCAAGATCTCCGGCATCGAAGCCGGTGATGACGCTGGCAACGGCGCCATCAAGCAGGTCAAGGTCTACATCGCCACCAAGCAGAAGCTTGAAGTTGGCGACAAGATGGCCGGCCGCCACGGTAACAAGGGTGTCGTCGCCGAGATCGTTCCCGAAGAAGACATGCCGTTCCTCCCGGACGGCACACCGGTCGAAATCTGCCTTAACCCACTCGGCGTGCCTTCGCGCATGAACGTCGGTCAGGTTCTTGAGACCCACCTCGGTTGGGCCTGTAAGAAACTCGGCATCAAGGTCGCGACGCCTGTGTTCGACGGTATCCCGGAAAAGAAAGTCCGTGAATACCTCAAGGACGCCGGTCTCCCGACTTCGGGCAAATCCGCGCTCTTCGACGGTCGTACCGGCGAGAAGATCGATCAGCAGGTCGTGGTAGGCTACATCTACATGATGAAGCTGAACCATCTTGTGTCTCACAAGATTCACGCCCGCGCCGTCGGTCCGTACTCCCTCGTCACGCAGCAACCGCTGGGCGGCAAAGCCCAGTACGGTGGCCAGCGCTTCGGCGAAATGGAAGTGTGGGCTCTCGAAGCTTACGGCGCCGCGCACACCCTGCAGGAACTCCTCACCGTCAAATCCGACGACGTGCAGGGCCGTACCAAGATCTACGAGTCGCTCGTCAAGGGCGACAACACGCTCACGGCCGGCACGCCGGAATCGTTCAACGTGTTGATCAAGGAAATCCAGTCGCTCGGTCTCGACATCAAGTTGAGCAAGCGCGACGCCCTCGGTTTTGGCGCTGCCAACACCGGTTCCTAAGCCGCCGCCTCCGCATCCTTTAATTAAAACAGGAAATCCTAAATGAGCATCCAACCTTCAGAAACCGCCGCGTCACCCGCACGCGATGAAGTCCGCTCGGCTCTCGGCCTCGACGAGAATCCGTTCGACTGCGTTTCCATCACGGTCTCGTCGCCCGAAACCATCCGCAACTGGTCCAAGGGCGAAGTCAAAAATCCCGAGACGATCAACTACCGTACCTTCAAGCCCGAGCCAGGCGGTCTCTTCTGTCAGAAGATCTTCGGGCCCGTCCGCGACTACGAGTGCGCGTGCGGAAAGTACAAGCGCATCAAATACAAGGACGTCGTCTGCGATCGCTGCGGCGTCGAAGTGACGATCGCCCGCGTCCGTCGCGAGCGCATGGGCCACATCGAACTCGCCGTACCTGTCGCCCACATCTGGTTCCTCAAGAGCATGCCGAGCCGCCTCGGCCTCCTGCTCGACATGACCGCCCGCTCGCTTGAGCGCGTGATCTACTACGAAAACTACATGGTCGTCGATCCGGGCAAGACCCCGCTCGAGCTCAAGCAGCTCCTGACCGACACCGAGTACCGTCAGGCCCTCGACGAATACGGTGACGATTCCTTCGTTGCCAAGATGGGCGCCGAAGCTGTCCGCGAAGCCCTTGGCAAGATGGACATGGAAGCGACCGTCGCCGAGCTGCAGGAGCAGATGCGCGCGACCAAGTCGAAGCAGATCAAGAAGAAGCTCTCGAAGCGTCTGAAGGTCATCCAAGGTTTCATCCACTCGAAGTCCCGTCCTGAGTGGATGGTTCTCGAAGTTCTCCCCGTGATCCCGCCGGACCTCCGTCCGCTGGTTCCTCTCGAGGGCGGCCGCTTCGCGACCTCCGACCTCAACGACCTCTACCGCCGCGTCATCAACCGCAACAACCGGTTGAAAAACCTGATGCAGCTGAAGACGCCCGATGTGATCATTCACAACGAAAAGCGCATGCTGCAGGAAGCTGTCGACGCGCTCTTCGACAACGGCCGTCACGGTCGTCCGGTCACCGGCGCTGGCAACCGTCCCTTGAAGTCCCTCTCGGACATGCTCAAGGGCAAGCAGGGTCGTTTCCGCCAAAATCTCCTCGGTAAACGCGTCGATTACTCCGGCCGTTCCGTGATCGTCATCGGTCCTGAGCTGAAGCTCAACCAATGCGGTCTCCCGAAGAAGATGGCGCTCGTTCTCTTCGAGCCATTCATCATCCGCCGCCTCAAGGAACTCGGCTTCGTGCACACCGTCCGCGGTGCCCGCAAGATGATCGAGAAGAAGTCTCCAGAAGTCTGGGACATCCTCGAAGAAGTAACCAAGGGCCATCCAGTACTCCTCAATCGCGCTCCCACGCTGCACCGTCTCTCGATCCAGGCTTTCGAGCCTGTCCTCATCGAAGGCGAAGCCATTCGCGTTCACCCGCTCGTCTGTACGGCTTACAACGCCGACTTCGACGGTGACCAGATGGCCGTGCACGTCCCGCTCTCTCTCGAGGCTGTGATGGAGTGCAAACTCCTCATGATGGCGACGAGCAACATCTTCTCGCCGTCCTCCGGCAAGCCGATCCTCACGCCTTCGCAGGACATCGTCCTCGGTGCGTATTACCTCACCGTCGAGCCCCGCAAGAAGATCGCCAAGGGCGAGCGCATCCCGCTCCTCTCTGGTCTCCAGGAAGTACTCTTCGCCAAGTCCGATGGCGCCATCAAGGTCCACGACTGGGTCGAGGTTCCAAATCCCGATTTCGGTCGCGACACCGTTTTCGGTAACAAGGAGCGCAAGACTCTCCGCACGACCGTCGGTCGCGTGATCTTCAACCAGATCTGGCCCTCCGCTCTCGGCTACGTGAACTTCCCTGTTCCGAAGGCCAAGCTCGGTGATTTGATTCTCAACACCTACAAGGCCGCTGGTGACAGCGCCACGGTTGAGACCCTCGACAAGCTCAAGGAGCTCGGCTTCCAGACCGCCATGCAGGCCGGTATTTCGATCGGTATCGATGACATGATCATCCCCGACGACAAAAAGGACATCGTCTCCGATTCTCGTAAGAAGATCGCCGAGGTCGAAGCCCAGTTCAACAAGGGTATCATCACCGACGGCGAGCGCTACAACAAGGTCGTCGACATCTGGACCGGCGCCACCGACAAGATCGCGAAAGCGGTGTTCTCGAAGCTCGAAGGCAACGACGGCCGTCCTGAGATCAACCCGGTCTACATCATGATGGACTCCGGTGCTCGTGGTAACAAACAGCAGGTTCGTCAGCTGTGCGGTACCCGCGGCCTCATGGCCAAGCCCTCCGGCGAAATCATCGAACGCCCGATTCTGTCGTCCTTCCGCGAAGGCCTGACCGTTCTCGAGTACTTCATCTCCACGCACGGTGCCCGTAAGGGTCTCGCCGATACCGCCCTCAAGACCGCTGACGCCGGTTACCTCACGCGTAAACTGTGTGACGTGGCCATGGACGTTGTCATCGCCGAGGAAGACTGCGGTTCCCGCGATGGCGTCTGGAAGAAGGCCATCTTCGAAGGTGACGACGAAATCGTCGGCCTCCGCGAACGTATCATCGGCCGCTGCTCCAGCGACGACGTGTACAACCCGCTCAATCCTTCCGAGCTCCTCATCGGCTCCGGCGAACTCATCACCGAGGAAATCGCCACCAAGATCGAAGAGTCCGGCCTCGAGCGCGTTAAGATCATGTCCCCGCTCACCTCGACCAGCCGCCACGGCATCGACGCGAAGAGCTACGGCATCAATCCCGCCACCAACCGCGTTGCCAAGACCGGTGACTCGATCGGCATCATCGCCGCCCAGTCCATCGGTGAACCCGGCACGCAGCTCACGATGCGTACGTTCCACATCGGTGGCGTCGCTACCGGTGGTTTCAAAACTCCTGAAATCCGCGTCCGCTCCGGCGGCAAGGTGAAGTACCGCGGCCTCCGTCTCGTAGAGACGGCCGACGGTGCGGCCATCGTGCTCAACAAGACCGGATCGATCCAGATCATCGACTCCGAAGATCGTGAACTCGAGAGCTACAACATCGTCGTCGGCTCGTTCCTCACCATCGCTGATGGCGAGAAGATCGAGAAGGGCGCCGTCCTCGCTCAGTGGGATCCGTACAACGTTCCGGTTCTCTCCGAAAAGGGTGGTACGCTCGTCTTCAAGGACATGATCCCCGGCGTCACCGTGAAGCGCGAACTCGACGAATCGTCGGGCCGCATCGCCACGGTCGTCACCGAGCACAAGGAAGACCTCAATCCTCAGATCGAAGTCCGCGACTCGCACAACAAGCCGCTCGCCGCTTACTCGATTCCCGTCGGCGCTCAGATTGCCGTTAACGAAGGCGACATCATCGCCCCCGGCGCTCTCCTCGCCAAGACCCCGCGTCAGGCGTCCAAGACCAAGGACATCACGGGCGGTCTCCCACGTATCGCCGAGCTCTTCGAAGCCCGCCGTCCAAAAGACGCGGCCGAGATGGCTCGTATCGATGGCGTCGTTTCCTTCGAGGGAACGATCCGCGGCAAGCGCAAGCTCGTCGTGAAGAACGAGGAGACTTCGCAGGAAGAGGAACACCTCATCCCGGCGGGCAAGCACATCATTGTGCAGCCCGGCGATGTCGTCCACAAAGGCCAGCACCTCACTGAAGGCTCCGCTGACCCGCACGAGATCCTCGAGATCCTCGGGCCGTCGGCGCTGTACGATTTCCTCATCTCACAGGTGCAGGAAGTTTACCGCCTCCAGGGTGTGACCATTAACGACAAGCACATCGAAATCATCATCCGCCAGATGCTCCGCAAGGTCCGCATCACGGATCCAGGTGACTCCGAGTACTTCTGGGGCGAGCAGATCGACCGCGCTGCCTTCATCGCGAACAACCGTCGCATTGAAGAAGCCGGTGGTAAGCCCGCCGAAGCCGAGCCAATCCTCCTGGGTATCACCAAGGCATCGCTCGAAACCGAGAGCTTCATCTCGGCCGCTTCCTTCCAGGAAACGACGCGCGTCCTCACCGACGCTTCGACGCTCGGCAAGGTCGATATGCTCAAGGGCTTCAAGGAAAACGTCATCATGGGTCACCTGATCCCTGCTGGCACGGGTCTCCCGATGTACAAGAAGCTCAAGGTCACGCTGCCGTTCGGCGACGAGATCCCCGAAGCGGCTCCGGTCGCCGAGGTCTCCGCTTCCTAAGCGATCGCGAATCGAACGCCTTAGTTTTTCAAAGCCGCCGACGAAAGTCGGCGGCTTTTTCTTTGTAGGAGCGGCTTTACGCCGCGATCCGTTCCTGCGGTCTGATCGCGGCGTAAAGCCGCTCCTACAGTCTCGGATATTTGCCTTTTCCTTCCCGCACCCCACCGTGCGACTCATGGTCAAAAAACTACTCCACACCCGCATGCGCGTGAATGACATTGAGCGCACCGTAAAGTTTTATGAGCACGCGCTTGGCCTCAAAGTCTCGCGACGCAGTACTTCTCCGCGCGGCGCCCAGCTCGCGTTCATTGCGACGCCCAACAGCGACGAAGAAATCGAAATCTGCCAGATGCCACCCGGCGCCGAGCCGGTAAAAGTTCAGCCCGATCTGATGCATCTCGCGTTTGAAGTCGAAGATCTCACGGTGTTCGCCGCTGAACTTAAAAAACGTGGCTACGAACTCAGCGACGCACCGACCAAAAGCGGCAGTGGCATGATCGCGTTCATCGACGCACCAGAGGGGTACGAAGTGGAACTCATTCAGCGGGCGAAGTGAGGGTTTCGCCGCGCTTCGCGGCTCGCTCGTAGGCGAAGAGAAATTGCTGAGCCAGCCCGGCTGTCGTACCGAAATGTGCCCGGCCGAATCGAGCAACCTGCGCAGGCTTCCACCCGTCGAGGCCGTAGCGTTTTTCCAGCGTTTTCAGGATCCAGACATCGACGGGAAATGCTTCCATCTTTCCTGCGCCAAAAAGCAGGACGCAGTCGGCGACTTTTCGCCGACGCCGGGGAGCGAGCAGAGGCGTTCCTTGGCTATGGCGTAAGGAAGTTGCTCTGTTTCTTCCAGCCAGCCGGGGTGAGCCGCAATGAACCGTGCCGTGTCGTGAATGTAGCGCGCACGAAATCCGAGCAGGCACTCGCGCAGATTTTTTTCGGGCACGGCTGCGAGTTCGGCCCACGTTGGAAGGCGGTGGATGATCTTTGCCGGAGTTTGTCCCTCCGCCGGCAGTAGTCCGAACGGTGCGCCGTTACGCGCCGCCAGAAGCTCCATCATTTGCTTGATCTGAACGATCTGCTTGGTGGCGCTGCAAAGGAACCCAAGCAGCGTTTCGCCAAACGGCTGGCGCAGGATGCGCAGGCCGGGAAATGCTTTCAGGCAAAGCGCGAGATGCGCGTCACTGCGCCAGGGAAGGGCATCGATCATTGTCTCGAACCCGGTGTGCCGGCCCAGATAGACAGGCAGCGTGGCGGCCACGCGCGTGGTTAGCCGCGACGGAGCTCGCCAGGAGATTCTGCCGGTTTCTTCGCGTCGGATCTGGGCAACGCAGTCACTCCACACGCCGAGCCAGAGGCCGTCGGGTTGGCGGTTCCAGCGGAACGCCTGGCCCCCATCGATCAACTCAGCCAGCGTGCGTTCTGAAAGCGGGGGAAGAAATGAAAGTGGGCTCCACTCGGACCAGGAATCGGGCGCGGGCATGAGGCGTGATGTGAACGTTGAAGCGAAGGGGAGTCGAGCGGGGGCTGCGGGCGTGTTGTGCACGACGGAACGATTCCTCTGAGCGGACGCTGGCGATGGTGCTCTCGCGTCCGAAAAGCGTATTCCTTCCCCAAGAGCGAACTCCGGGCTTTATTCTTTTCGCATCCTCGCATCGGGTGAGGCTGCCGCATGCGATCCGATTCCCCAGCCTTGGCAGAAAAGTCCGGTTTCATTGCGGGGGTGCCGCGTTCGCTGGCTTATGCGGTTGTGCTGGCGATTGGATTCATGCTTTTCACCGCGTGGAATCATTCGCACTGGTGGTTGCTCAAGGCCGATTACGTCTTCGGCTGGCTGGTACCCTTTTTTGCGGGATACGTGATATACGACCGCTGGCCGCAGGTCGTCGCAGCTGCGGGAAAAACAAATACCTCTGAAGATCCCAAGCGTGCCCGCGTGATTAGGATCGGGGCCTGGCTGGCGGCCGTGATGGGCGCGATATTTTATCTGTCTGGCGCGCTCTTGCTCGCGGCTGCGGGCGCATCTTATCCCGCGTCGCTCGCGCTTTCTCTTGGCGCTGCGGGCGTGGTGTTGGGATTGATCACGCTGACGGCTGACGCCGAAGGGGCGGACGGATGGGCGGTGGCGCGGCTGTTTGTTTTTCCGGCACTGGTGTGGCTTGTGTCGGCGCCGATGGTTTCTTTGGTCGAAAACGCGCTCAGCCTTTTTCTGCTCGGGAAAATAACGAGCGTCGTTTTTTTTGTCTTCGAATCCTTGGGAATGGCCATCGAGCAGCATGGCAACGTGCTCGTGCTGCCATTGGGCGATGTGGGAGTGGCTGAGGCATGCTCGGGTATCCGGTCGCTGATGGGCTGCTTGTTTGCCGGTTCATTTTTGGGGGCCATGTGCTTTGAGCAGCTGTGGAAAAAAATCACGCTGCTCGCCGCCTCTATCGCATTTGCGCTGTTGATGAATCTGCTGCGCAGCCTGTTTCTGACCAGCTGGGCGTATCACTATGGACCGCAGGCGATCGAGGGTCGTTTCCACGACTGGACGGGTCTTGCGGTGATCGGTGTGACGACGTTGGGACTGCTTGCTCTGACGCAGATGCTCAACTGGAAGGTGAGCTTTCAGTCGGAGAAATGAAACGCGCCTGAACGGATCATTTCTTCTCGGGCTTCAGTGCAGACGGTTCGATCAGATAGTGAAAAACGCGATCCGGACCGAAATAGCGTGACGCGAGAGTGTTGATGTCTGCAACGGTTGTCGTGCGGAGGTTGCTTTCGGCCGACCGCTCGGCATCGAGACGGAAAGGGCGCTGCTGTGAGTCGGCGACGACGTGTTCAAGCCAATAGCCGTTGTCGCTTTGGTTGCGCGTGAGAGCGGCCAACGCCTGTGATTTTGCGCGAGCCAGTTCATCGGCGGTGATTCCCTTTTCCGCGATGGTCAGAGCCAGCTTGCGCACGGCGCGGGTGTGTTTTTCCCGGTCGTCGGGCTTGTGATCCACCGAGCAGCGAATGAACGAGAAGCCGGGATAAGTATCGTTCCACGAGACGCCTCCTTCGACACGGTAAGTGGAGCTCTTTCGTTCCCGCACTTCTTCGCGCACGCGGTCCTCAAAGATCGATGCGAGCAGTTCGATCTGCTGGCGTTCTTTTGGTGTTACGGGTTCCTTGATACGCCAGAAAAATTCCCAGCGACAGGCGCGATCGGCCGTGCCCATGTAGAAGTATCGGGCGACACGGCGGTCTTGATGGAATTTCAGTTCCACCGGGAAAGGATGAGCGTCACGGTCCGCCCGCGCGGGCAGCGTTCCCAGCGTCCGCGCAATTTCGTCGATGGCTGTTTCGATATCGAAGTCGCCAATGAGTGAAAACTCCATCGGACCGGACGCGAGCTGAGGCGTGAACCAGTCTCGAAATTCCTGGGAGGTGCGGGCCAGGTATTTCGAGTCTCCGGGGATGCCGATGCGGGAGTCGCCGCCCGCGAGCAGAGGGTATATGAATTGTACAACCGCGCCTTCGGGTTGGTTCCACAACGGTCCGGTGTAGCCGCGAAGACTGCGCCTGGCTGCTTCCCATCCTTCCTCGCGGAAGGCGGGATCGGAGAGAAGCGCGGTAATCTGGCGAAGTGCCTTGGGGAAATTGTCGCGGGGGAAAGTTCCCTTGAGGACAAACGTATCGTCACTCGTGCTGGTGGTCACGCCGTTGAGTCCTCCGATCATGCGGGATAGTTCGGCGGCGGAGTGTTTCCCGGTTCCTCCTTCCCAGAGGAACGGGAACCAGAGTGCGAGACCCGGTTTGTCGGCGGGTTCGGCCATCCGTCCATAGCCGAGGCGCAGCGAGAATCGGTTGTTACCCGCCTCGAACTTGGTCGGCTTCAAGTTCACCCGCACGCCATTGGAGAGGCGCAGCTGCCAGAGGCCGAGATCGTCGAGGTGGATTTTTTCGGCGATGGTGCTGGCGGGTCCGAAGTCTTGATAACCGAAAGCGGCCTCTGTGGACGCGTGTATGTCACGCGCCACGTCTGTTGCCCGGCTTGCCTGGTATGACTGGAGAATTTTTTCGGAGGAGGGAGCGTGTGAAGCCAGGCACGAAACGAAAACACGAGGAGGCTGCCGGAAAATTTCCTGCAATGCGTTCTGACAATCCTGCGGTTTCAAGCGACCGACGATGTCGAGCATCGTGTCGACGGTCTCATCCAGAAGGCGGAGAGGGAAATCATCCTCCACATAGCCCACGAAAGCATCGGCGATGACGCCGGCTGGTGTCGTTGAAACAGATTCGGCGGAGGACTTGAGATGACGGCGCATCAGATCCTGGTACCGTGCGAGTTCCGCGTCGGTAAATCCGAAGTCCACCGTCCGGCGAAGCTCCTGCTCGAGAACAGCCATGGCGGCGGGGAGGTTGTCGGGTGCGCAGTTGGTGGTGAGCGACACGCGGCGAAAGCGAAGAAAGTCCGCTTCCATTTGGGAAGAGGGTGCGTTGATGACGGCGCCGGGAGTCCTGGAGATTTTTCTCAGACGATCTTCGAGCATCGCGACGGCCGCTTGCACGCGCAGGCTGTCCAGACGGCTCGCCCATGTGGGGCGGACGGCAGGGCGCTCGGTGATACTGGTCAGGTTGATGCTGGCGCCGACCAGGGGGCGCGGGTGTACCGTGACAAGCGGCGTGGTGAGTTCCGGCAATTTTTTCAGGGGCTGTCGGGTGCGCGCGGGAGCACGGGCTTGAAGCGAGGCGAAGTGTTTTTGGAGAAGCGTTTCGACCTCGGGCGCAGACACAGTGCCGACGACGATCACGGCTAGATTTTCAGGACGGTACCAAGCGTCATAAAATTGCCGAAGAGCGGAGCGATCGGCGTGTTCGATCTGCTCGGCGACCCCGATCGGTTCGCGCGACGGGATCGGCGTGGAGCCATAGAGGAACCGCATGAAGGCGAGGGTTTCCTCCCGCTCCGGTGTGTTGCGAGTCCGGGCTTCGCTGAGGATGACTCCGCGTTCGCGCTTCACTTCGCTGTTCTCGAAAAGGATGCCATCGGCGTAATCGCGGAAAATGCGCAGGCCGGTTTCGAGAGAGTCCGGTGCATCACCCGGTAGATCGAGTTTGTAGACGGTGGAGAGATAGGTGGTGGTTGCGTTGATATGTGGGCCGAATTGCGCGCCCTGGCGCTGGAGAAATCTCACCAGTTCGCCTGCGGGGAAATTCTTGGTGCCGTTGAATGCCATGTGCTCGACGAAGTGGGCGAAGCCGCGTTCGTCGTCGTTTTCGTCGAGAGATCCGGCGCGTACAAAAAGACGAAGGCTGAGCTGCCGGTCTGGTGCTGCGTGGGGACGAATGACGTAGCGGAGGCCGTTCGGAAGCTGCCCTTTGGTGACAAGCGGACTGTCGGGGATCTCCACGTCCGCAAGCGCCCATGGGGTGGCTGGCGGTGGCTCCGGAGTTGTCTGGGCCTGGTTGCGGGTGAACGCAGCGAGGAAAATGACTACGGCAGCAAGGAGGGGCAGCCCGCGCGGAGTGTTCATGCCGGCTTCCGATGTGGATGATTCCGGCGCGGGAGTCAGGTTAATTTCCGAAGGTCGTCAGGTGGGGCGTCGTCACTTTCCATCCCACTTCCGCAGGCGTCCGGGTTCGGCGATGAACAGGGTGCCTTTCTTGCGGTTGATGTATTTGAGAAGGAGTGACTGCACCTCGGAGTGCGTGATCGCAGTCGAGTCGGCGGTGCGGTTGAGCGCGGCTTCGAGGCGGTAAGGACGCTCCTGGGCGTCGAGCAGCACGGTGTGACCCCAGTAGCCGTTGTGGCGGAGATGGTCGGTGCGCTCGCGAAGGAATGGTGTTTTCACGCGGAGGAATTCGTCGTCGGTGAACCCTTTATCGCGCAAGGCATCGAATTCCTTTCGCAGCGCAGCCACGGCTTCGGGGGCGCGTTCGGTGTCCACCTCGGCGTACACCATGAAGTAACCGCATTTCGGAAGTGCGTCGTATGAGATGAAGGACGCGTTGGGCGCGTAGGCGGAGCCGAGTTCTTCGCGCAGCCGGTGGCGGATGCGCTCTTCGAGGATGGAAGCGAGGAGGACGCAGCGGCGTTCGACGCGATAGTTGCCTGCATCGGGCGCGGGAAAGCACCAAGCGATGGCGGATTGTTTGAGACGGCCGGGGGCGACGTAGAGGACGGGCTGGCGCGGTGCGTCGGCGAAGCGCGGGTTTTTCAAATGAGGCGGCTTCACGTTTTCAGCACGAGCGGGCAGGGCGCCCAATGTCTGGGCAACGGCCTCGGAGGCTGCGTCCCACGTGGTATCGCCGACGATGCTCATTTCGAGCGGTGCTTCGGCGAGTGCGGGTTTGAGCCAGGCCTTCATCTCAGAGACAGTGCGGTTGGAAAAATTTTGTTCGCCGGGAATGCCGAATCGCGCATCGCCATCCAGCAACTGCCGTTCGGCGTGGCGGCGGATGGGACCGCCGGCCGAGGCTTCGAGGGAGGAAAGCAGCGAACCGTAGGATGCGTGCGCATCGTGAATCGCCTCCGGCCGGTAGCCGGCGTCGCTCACATAGCCGGCGATGAGTTGAAGGCAGAGCAGGAGATCGCGGCGTGAGCTGCGGCCTGCGAAGACGAAGGCATCGGGCTCGATGTAGAAGTTAATGCCGACATTGCGGCCGGTCAGGAGTTCTCTGAGTTCGGCAGCGCTGTGTTTGCCGAGGCCTCCATCGGTGAAGGCGTATCCGGAGAACAGATCGAGCCCGGGGAGCGCGGAGGGTGTGGTAAGACGCCCGCCGCGGATTCGTACGAAGATGTTCACCGTGTCGGCCTCAAAGTCGGTTTGCTTGAAGTTGAAGCGGACGCCGTTGGCAAAACACGAGAGGCGCGCGTCGAGCCCGGCGACGGTCTCTTCGCGGGTGAGTTTTCCGGGCGCTCCGAAATCGGTGTAGCCGAATGGCGCCACGGCGGAGGCCGCGCGGGCGGCGACAGTGGTCCGGCGGCTTTCGTTGAGAACGCGGGCGACTTCGCGGACATCGGCGGTGAAAGCGGGGTTGGCGGTGATGAAGACGTGAAGCGCGGAGCGTTCCCAAGTCTCGCGGAAGGCGCGGTTGCACTCTTGCAAGCTGGCCTCGGCCAAGGGTGCGGTAAGATCGTCGCGCATGGCTTCCGGCGTGCAGATCGCGTCACCCTCGAGCAGAAAATCGACGATCTCGGCTGCATGGTATTCGGAGCGCCGCGTTGGGAAACTATGGATGTTGGTCTCGAGAAGTTCGGCGATGGTGCGGCGTGCGCGTTCCAGTTCGTCCGCGGTGAATCCGTGAAGAATGGCGCGGCGGTGTTCCTGCTCAAGCGCAGCGGCGAGTTCGCGCCAGTGGTCGATGCGGCTCGATGCGCTGAAGTAAGCCACCTCCCAACCCGAGATGAAATGTTCGACCGAAGCCGAGGGCGCGACGAGCGTGTCGCCGAGTTCTGCCGTAACGCGGTTGAGGCGTTGCTGCTGCATGGCGAAGGCAAGCATCCGGTGCAGCTTGGCAACTCGACGGTCGTGGGTGTCGGTTTCCTCGGGCCTGGGGCGGGGGTGCTGAAAGGTGAGGCCGATCCCGATATAGGCAGGATCGAGGTTGATCTTGATGTCGGGTGGCGTGGCGCTGGCAGGCGTGATGTCCGCTGGTTCTTCGCGCGCCGGGGCGCGGGCGGTGAAGGAGCCAAATGTCTCCTCGACGAGCCGGCGGGCGGTGTCGGGATCGATGTTGCCGACGATGATCACGGCCATGCGCTCTGGGCGGTACCAGGCATCATAAAACGAGACAAAGGTTTCGCGGGTGAAGGCGCGGAGCGTCTCGTCGACGCCGATGACGGGGCGGCGGGCTTGCAGGGAACCTGGCCAGAGAAAGGCGAGGCCGGCTTCGCTCCGGCGGTAACCCGGGGTGTCGCGCGTGGCTTTTTCGCTGAAGATGATACCGCGTTCACGTTCGATCAGAGCTGGATCGAACGTGGCCTCCGCCGCGTATTCGTAGAAGGTGGACAGTCCCTGCTTGAGTGTGGCGGCAGTGGTGTCGGGCAGCTCCAGGTGGTAGATCGTATGATCGGGGAAGGTGAATGCAGTGTTGTCGGGGCCGAAACCGACGCCGAGGCGCTGCAGGGTGTTGACGAGGGAATCGCCGGGATGCGAGCGGGTGCCGCGAAAGATCATGTGCTCGACGAAGTGAGCGAGGCCGCGCTCGTCATCGCGCTCTTGGAGCGCGCCAGCGGCGACGACGAGGCGAAGCGTGACGCGGTCCCTGGGCTCGGCGTTGCGGCGGATGACGTAGCGCAGGCCGTTGGGGAGCGTGCCTTGGACGATTGCGGGGTCGGCGGGAAGATCGGAAGTCCGTTCGGACCAGGGGGCCGAAAACGCGAGTGGCGTGAGCGCCCAGAGAATGAGGAAAATAAAAACGCCGCTAAGCCGAATCATCGAAGGGCGGAGTGTGGGCAGCGTAAGGCGGATGGCGAGTGCGAGTCGCAACTTGCAGTGGAAACTTCCCGGCAACGTGAAAGGCTGGATGCCTGCGCTGTTTCAGGAGGTCGGAGAAGGGCGTTTTGTTCAGGTCGCGTTCTGGACCATCACAGGTTCCTGAACGTCGCCCAGCGAGGAGTAGTTTTTGAGGCGCTGAATGATCATGTCGGTCAGCCGGCTGCCTGCACTGAGCAACGTGGTGCCTGATCTGGCGTGGATGTCGGAAACGACGACCTGACCGGGCTTGAGATCTGCGACGAAGAGTGAAAGGACGGGCTGGCTGGCGGACAGGGCGTTGCTGAGAAAATCGGGGAAGCAGAGGAAACTTTTTTCCAGCAGAGCGGGATCGTAGTGTCCCTTGCGAAGCTGCATTGTTTCCAGTGCCTTTCGTTTCACGATGCCGTCGGCTTCGAGAAGACTGCGATCGGCGACGATCTTGAGAATGCGGGCTCCGAGTGGAATGGCTTCGCCGGCGACACCGTCACCGGGAAAGCCCTGGCCGTCGAAACGTTGCTCCTGATACAGGACGATATCGGCGACTTCTTTAAGGCGGGGGATCCCGATGAGAAGTTCGTGTCCGACGCGCGGGATGCGGCGGAGGATTCCCGTTTCGGCAGGCGTGTAGTCGCCATCGCCGGCGATTTTGCGAAGCAAGGCAGGTGGGAGCGAGGCGTAGCCGATGGGGGAGAGGAGGGCGCCAAGCTCGATTTCCCATGTACGTTTTAATCCGAGGAAATGCGCGAACTTCTGGGCGGAGTCGCGCAGGCGCTGGCCGCGGCCGAGTGCGTCGGGAGCGACCATGCCGAGAATTTCGGCGAGAACTTTGACGCTGCCGGTGAGTGTGTTTTCGAGGACATCATGCTCGATCTGGAGGAGCTTGAAGTGATCGAGGGCGGCGGTGATGACGGGCGCGAGGTCCTCGGGAGCGATCGGTTTGTTGACGAAGCGGAAGATCTGGCCGCGGTTGACGGCCTCGACGGCGGTTTGCTGATCGGCGTTGCCGGTGAGCATGAGGCGAACGGTGCCGGGTGAGCGTCGGCGAAATTCTTCGAGGACTTCGATGCCATCCATGCCGGGCATCCGCATGTCGCAGACGATGACGGCGTACGGCCCGGATTTCTCATGGCAGGCCAGCGCTTCCTGTCCGCCGGCGGCGGTGTCGAATTCGAAGACCTTGCGATAGCTGCGCTGGAAGGAGGCGAGGATGTTGGGGTCGTCGTCGACGAACAGGATGAGGTTGTTCATGGGGCGAGTGGGGTGGATCAGGGTGGTGCGATCGGTCCGCCGGGAAGATCGATACCTGTCGGAGCCGCGTCGGGAGCGGCTTCATAGGGGAAACTGAGACGGAAAAGGGAGCCGGAGCCAACCTTGGTTTCCAGATCGATAAGGCCTTTGTGATTGGTTTCGACGATGGTGCGCACGAACGCGAGGCCCTGTCCGGTGCCTTTGCCGACGGGCTTGGTGGTGAAGAAAGGTTCGAAGAGTCGCGCGCGAACGTGATCGGGGATGCCGGTGCCGTCGTCCTGGATTTCGATGATGGCGTGAGTGTCGGTGTTACGCGTGCGCACCGTGATGAGGCCGCGTTCACGGTTGCGCGGCTTGAGCGTATCGCCGATGGCGTGCGCGGCGTTGATGACGAGGTTGAGGATGACTTGTCCGACCTGATCGGCGATGCACGGCACCGGACGGAGATTGGAGGCAAAGTCGGTGGTGACCTCGGCAACGTATTTCCACTCGTGGCGCGAGACGGTGAGAGCGTTCTCGGCAAGTTTGTTGAGGTCGACGGGAACTTTGGTGGAGGCGCTGGGATGGGAAAATTCCTTAAGCGAGCGAACGATGCGGGCGACGTGATCGAGGCCTTCAAGCGATTGCTTCAACGTGACAGGAATCTCACCGAGAAGGTAGGGCAGGTCGGAGTCGCTGTCGGCCCCTGCGAGTGTGTGGAGCGCGCTGGCGACGGCGGGATCTGCGGCGAACGGAGAGGCGGCGATGGTATCGCGGAAAGCGCGATGGGCTTTGAAGACTGCGGAGAGGACCGCGAATGACTCGTCGAGAAAGCGGATATTGGTCGTGAGGTATTGAGTCGGGGTGTTGATCTCGTGAGCGATGCCGGCGGCGAGGCGGCCGATGGACTCGAGCTTGCTGTTGAGCTGAAGCTGGAGCTCGAGCTCACGGCGGTCTTGAGCGAGTTTTTTGGCAGCAGTGATATCGCGCGAGATGCCGAAGGTGCCGACGATGTCTCCCTCGGAGTCGAACAACGGCATCTTGGTGGTCGATGCCCATGTACGGCGCCCGTCGGGCCACGTTTCTTCCTCCTCGATGTCGATGAGCGGGCGGCCCGTTTTGATGATAGTCTGCTCGTCGTTGAAAGCGGGGGATGCGTGTTCGGCGGTGAAAAAGTCGAAGTCAGTTTTGCCGATGGCCTCGCGTGGATCGTTGAGGCCGTGTTTGAGGGATTTGGCGCGGCTGATGAGAAGAAACCGGCTGGCGCGATCTTTGAAGTAGATGTGATCGGGCAGACTGGTCAGGAGTGCGTGGAGAAATTCGCGATCGGCCAGGCTGGCGTGGGACGTTTGTGGCGCGGCGTGGTCGATTGGCGTGGAGGAGAGACACAGGAGTTGTGTTCCGGGCACCATCGGGTCGGGCCGCGTGTAGAGCGTCATACGGCTGTTGAAGGCGCTGCCCCATGCGTCGCGCATCTCGCACTCGCCTTCCCAGTGGCCGAGGATGCGCGTTTTCAGAAGGATCTCGGATTGGAAGCGTTGCGTTGCACCGACGCCGATCACGTCGAGAAGTGTCAGTGTATCCAGTTCGAGCTCGAGCGCTTGATCGATCCGGCGGCAGCCGGTTTCGTTGAGGTAGATGAGTCGAAGGTCGGAGTCACGAAAGACGGCGAAGATTTCAGCGGCCTGCCCGGGGGCTTCTTTCAGTGAGTCAGGCAGGCGGCCGCTGGCGCGGTGTCCGCCTGCGGGGATCTGTGAGTGATGGGGGTAGGGCGCAGACATGACGAGGCGCGTCCCTTCTGCAGGCTCGGGGCCGCAGGGATATTATCGTCACGGATCGGACGAGCCTGAAGCTGTGGCAGATGCCAGAATGCTCTGGCATTCATGCAAACTGCGCTACGGTTTCTGGGGCAGCGAAGTGACCCGGAACGCCCGGGTTGCGGGGAGATACTGCTTCGCGAGGACGTCCAACTCGGATTTGGAGATGGCGGCAAAGTCACTTTCGATCGAGCGGCGCCAGTCGAGGCGTTGCGGATATTCCTGGGCTGCGGCGAGGACGACCTGGAGCCAGTTGCCATTGCTGCGAACGGCTTCGCGAATGCCGGTGAGGATCGGCATTTTGGCGCGTTCGAATTCGTCTTCGGTGAGCCCATTTTTCGCGAGCGCGTCGGCGACTTCGAGGACGGCGTCGGTGACTATCTGGGCTTTCGCTGGATCGACGGTGATGTACGCGGCGGTGTAGCCGTAGCCGCGATAGGTGTCGCTCGGGCTGTTACCTGCTTCCGGACTGTAGGCGTCGCCGAGTTCCTCGCGGATTTTTACGCGGAGACGGTCGCTAAAAACCTCGGCGAGGACATCGAGGCGTCGCTTGAGCCGGATGTCGGTCGCGTCGGTTGTCGGCCAGTAGACGGCGACAATGCCTTTGGGCAGTTCCGACGGCACCGTGTAGTTTTTGGTGAAAGGTTGTGCGGGGAAGGTTGCCTTGCGCTCGGCCTCGTAGGCGGGCTTGGGCTGGCGGGCGGGGAGTGCGCCGAATGTGCGGCTGATGACATCGATGACCTGATCCACATCGAGATCGCCGATCACGCCGATTTCGATCGGCCCCGAGGCGAATTGCGGTCCGAGCCAGGCGCGGGATTCGTCGAGTGTGCGCGCGAAAATTTCCTCGCGAGCAGGAAGGCCGAAGCGCGTGTCGCCGTTGGCGAGCAGGCGGGGGACTTCGAGTTGAAGCGGACCCTCGGGGAGATGTCCGATGCGCGTGTAGGTTTGATCAAGGCGCTGTTGCGCGACGCGAAGCGCTTCGGGGCGGAATCCCGGATCGGTGATGTAAGCGGCGGCGAGCCGGAACTGGAGGAGAAGGTCGTCGCGGTTGGTGATG
The DNA here is from genome assembly GCA_049840895.1 of Nibricoccus sp. Taxonomy (GTDB): domain Bacteria; phylum Verrucomicrobiota; class Verrucomicrobiia; order Opitutales; family Opitutaceae; genus Nibricoccus. The sequence goes on from JASGJB010000006.1 coordinate 30,332, forward strand.
CCGGGCATGACGAAGGCGTCATCGTTGACGTCGAGTGTCGCGCTCACGGTGCGACCGGCGAGGATGCGCTGGACCTCGTCGAAGCTGTGCTTGCCGAGACCGCCGGTTGTGAACACGGCGCGGGTGAAGAGGGAAAGGCCCGGCTGGTTTTTCGGCTCGGTGAGACGTCCGCCGCCAACGCGAATGATCGTGCGGATTTTGCCCGCTTCGAAGGACGTTTTCTTGATGTTGAGACGGACGTTGTTGGCGAAGGAAACGAGCTCGAGGTCGAGGTCATCGACGTGTTTGTGCGAAGTCACTTTTCCGGCGGGGCCGAAGTCGGTGTAGGCGAAAGCAGCGTCAGCGGTTTTCTTGGGTGCGGCGACAGCGACAGCGCGGGCCTTTTCGTACGCAGCGAGAATCTGCGCGTCGGGGCTGGCACCGGCGGTGGTGTCGATCTTCACGTTGCCCATCACGCTGACGAAACGGCCGGGGGCGGAAAACGCGGCGCGCAACGCTTCGGTGCATTGCGCGGTCGTGGCTTTCTCGACGGCGGGGCGGTAGAGAGCGAGGTCGTCGGCGGGCGTGGTGAAAACCTCGTCGTCGGTGAGCGCCTGGATGAGTTGCTGCGTCACCTCGGGAGAGCGGCGGGTGGAGGCGGTCTTGTCGGCCTGTTCGAGGATGTTGATGATGTTGGCGCGGGCCTCCTGAAGTTCGGCTTCCTGGAATCCGTGCTCGATTGCGCGGCGCAGTTCCTGTTCGGCGACAGCGAGCGCTGCAGGCCATTGCCCGGGTTTGCAGGTCAGGTCGATGCTTGAGGCGCGGAAAAGTTTGAATTCGTCGTGGACGCTGGCGTCGCCGTTGCTGAAGGGGGCGTTCTCAGCCTTGGCGAGGATCTCCAGCCGGCGATTAAGCATGAGGACGGCGAGCTCGCGTGGCAGATATTTCAGGCGGGTTTCCGACGTGTCGGCTTCGACGGGAACGGGTGTCACGGTCTGCACGGAGACGCTGGTGGCGCCGGCTTCAGGCTCGTGGTGATAGAGCGTGCGAACGCCGGTGAAGTCGTCCGGACGGCCGAGGTCCGGGGCGGGACGCGTGCTACCGTGCGGAGCGAGCGGACCGAAAGTGTCGGTGATCTTTTTCTCGATCTCGGCGGGATCGAAATCGCCGACGGCGATCACAGCCATGCGCTCGGGGCGGTACCACGTGTTGTAGAAATCGGTGAAGCGTTCGCGCTGGGCGTTCTCGATGACCGAGGCTTCGCCGATGGGCATGCGTTTGGGGAAACGCGTGGAGCCAAAGAGAAATTCGTATTTGGCGACGTGCTGGCGATACTCGACGGAATCGCGGGCGCGCTTTTCGGAGAGGATGATGCCGCGCTCCTTGTTGATCGACGACTCGAGCAGCAGAAGGCCGCCGGCGTAGTCGGCGAAGACGCGGAAACCTTCGTCGAGCGTGGCGGACTTGGTGTTGGGCAGCTCGAGCATGTAGGCCGTGTGGTCGAAGGATGTGTAGGCGTTGGTGTCTCCGCCGAAGCTCATGCCCATGCGTTGGAAAAACTCCACGAGTGTGCCGGGCGCGTAGTGAGTGCTGCCGTTGAAGGCCACGTGCTCGAGGAAGTGGGCGAGGCCGCGCTGGTCATCGTTCTCGTGAAAGGAACCGGCGAAGACGACGAGACGGAGGCTCGCGCGGTCTTTTGGCTCGTGGCTGGCCATCACGACATAGCGGAGGCCATTGGGAAGTTTGCCGAAGCGCGCGGCGGGATCGGCCTTCAGGTCGCTGTGCTCGTGGGCGAAATAGGCGGCATCCGGCGGGGTAACGGCGAAGAGTGCCGAGACAATCGATACGGTTGCGAGAAATCCGAGGGTGAGGAAACGACGCATAGGGAGAGTGACCAATGACCAGTGACTAATGACCAGTGAAAAAAGCGGAGAGGAGCGTGCGATTGGCGTTCAACGGCCACGTTCTAACGAACGCGGCCATGTTGAAGGGCGGCTTGCACTCAGGCTCTGACTCGGGGCGAATAAGGAAGTTTCTCATGCTTTGGTTCTACCGACTTTTGTTTGTTCCCCTGCTGCTGGTGGCCGCGCCGTACTATCTCTGGCGCATGCGAAAGCGCGGCGGTTATCGGACGGGGTTCAGTCAGCGATTTGGCGTGGTGGATGCACTGCCGGCGAAACGCGCGGGCGTGAAACGCATCTGGCTGCAGGCAGTGAGTGTTGGCGAGATGCTTGCGATCGGACCGGTGCTGGATGCGCTGGCGAAGCGCGGGGATGTGGAAATTTATCTGACTACGACGACAAGCACCGGGCACAAACTGGCGAATGAGCGGTATCGCGGACTGACGATTGGCATCGGCTATTTTCCGTTGGATTGGTGGCTGTTTTCGGCACGTGCCTGGCGGCAGGTGGCGCCGGATCTGGCGATCCTGACGGAAGGAGAACGCTGGCCGGAGTTCATTGCGCAGGCGCGCAAACGCGGCGTGCCGTTGATTGCGCTCAACTGGGCGGCTCTCGGATCGGAGCTTCGGGCGCATGCGCGCATGGCTCTGGGCGGTGCGGCCGTTGATGCGCGGGATCACGCGCGTGCTGGCGTGTTCAGAGCATGACGCGGGGCGGTTTCGTGAGATTGGTTTTGCCGCGGAGAGCGTTTCTTCGACCGGAAATATCAAACTCGATGTCACGATCCCGCTGCTTGCTGACGCGGAGAAAACGAAATTGCGCGCGGAGCTTGGCCTTGGCGAAGAAGCGCCGGTGTTGCTCGGCTCCTCGACCTGGCCGGGCGAGGAAGAGGCACTTGTTCATGCATTGCGGGTTTTGCGCGAAGCTGGAATCGCTGTGCGGTTGCTGCTCGTGCCGCGTCATGCAGAGCGGCGCGGTGAAGTGGAGGCGATGTTGAAAGAGACACGTTTCTCGTATCACCTGCGCTCACGAGGATCTGCGGTTGAGGAGGTCGATATCGCGGTGGGCGACACAACGGGGGAGCTGCGGAAATTCACGCAGCTGGCCGACGTCGTTTTTGTTGGGAAAAGCCTCCCACCGCACAGCGAAGGGCAGACTCCTGTCGAGGCAGCCATGCTTGGGCGGGCGATTTTATTCGGGCCGGGAATGTCGAACTTCCGGCCGATCTCGCGTGAGCTGATCGAGGGCAACGCGGCACGGGTGGTGCAGGGCGCCGAGGAACTGGCGGTTGTCACAACGCTGCTGTTTCGAGACCAGCAAGTACGACGGGCGATGGCGCTGGCGGCGCAGCGCTGGCATAGTGCGAACCAAGGTGCGGTTGCCAGATCGCTCGCCGCCTTGGACGAAGAACTGCGCAAATTAAGCTGAAGAAAGTGGACGATAGGGCAGGTGACGGAAGCAGCGAGCTCTCTGAAAGTTGGCTGTTAAAACCTCGTAGAAGTTTTTCCAAGCCAAGGGGGTGTGCCGATTGAGCATGCGAAATGCTCATAGGTCCCGCACATGCGCAAAGGATTGGAAAAAGAGATTGCGGCGTCCCGGGCTGATTCTACGGTTTCCACTTTTCGTTTGATGCAATCGCACGGCCCGAAGCGCGTCTATACCCCCCATTCTCTCGAGTTCTGGTTTGGTAAATTGGAAATCGATTGGGCAGGACGCTTCAGCGATTCACAACTCGACGAAGGCCGCCGTATCTACCGCGATGGCGAAGTCCGGGAGTTGGAGCTGACCGTCAAGGACGCGATCATCCACCGCCGCATCGACAAGAAGGATGAGTACGCGGTGATCGAGTGGGACTCCCGTGGTTTTTCCGTGCGCTCGTCCTCGACGGATCGCGAACTGGCGCATGCGCTTGCCGTGGCTGGTTTGCACGAGATCGAGGAGCTGGTTTGCGATGAGATTTCGCCTCTGCCGGTGGCATTGCCGCCTGAGGGCGAAAAGTCGAACGGCCATGAAAAACCTTCAACGAACGGCCATACTGCGAATGGCAATGGCCATGCCTCCAACGGTGGCAGTTACAAGCCCGGTGGCCTCGCTGCTGCGAACTCCAGCGCCCACGCTTCGACATCTTCGGCCACGACGTCCTCGATCCGAGGCAGCCGAGCTTCGGCGGCAGGTGCGGCGCTGGCTTCGGCGTCGCGGACGCTAGTACTGGTTTTCAAGACCCTCGCGGATGGGTTGTCCTTCCAAGCCAATTGGCAGAATACCAACAAGAGCCGTGTGCCGGCATTGGGTGCCGCGGCCCAAGCCGCCAAAGCAGCGGTAAGCTCCAGTGAACGCGCCAAGCTGATCGGTCTCGCGGCGTACGCGCGCAAGGCGCATTTCAGCTACGATCAGAAGACCGGGGAGTACTTGCTGGGTTCGGTCGTCGAGATCCCGAATTTCCTCAAGGTCACGCTGCCCGCGTGGAAGCGATTGTTCTCGATCGAGCTCGATGCGCTTGCGGCGAATTTGCTCAAGGGACCGCGCACGATTGAAATCGAGGCTGTCGCCCAGAAGCGCGCCGGCAACGATCAGGGGCTGGACCTGCGTTGGATTTTCAAGGCGGGGGAACGCCTGCTCACAGACGACGAGGTCGCGCTCATCACCAAGCGCGGTGTCAGTCCGCTGATCATCCCGGAAATCGGCATCGTCGCGCTTCCCGCGGACCGGCTCGAGTCGATCAAGGCGTGGCAGAAAAACGTCAGCGAAACCCACGCGGACGGCGCGATTTCGCCGTACCTGATCTTTTCACTTTATAGCGACGCGCGGTTCAAACTCACGCTCTCGCCGGAGCTCGAAACCTGGCGTCAAAGCGTGCTCGCGCCCACGCCCGCTCCGCAGGCGTTGCCCGAGCTGTTGCGTCCGTACCAACGCCGCGGCGTCGAGTGGATGCACCACCTGTGCGATGTCGGCTGCCACGGTTTGCTGGCGGACGAGATGGGTCTCGGAAAGACGCTGCAGGTGATCACGCTGCTCGCCACCCGCCCCGTCAAAAAACGGCCGAGCCTGATCGTATGTCCGGCGAGTGTCGTGCCGGTCTGGCGCGAGGAGATCGCCAAGTTTTATCCGCAGCTGGTCGTCGATGTGCTCAAGAGCGGCCACGATTTCACCACGCGCAAAGATAACGACGGCGTCATCTGGCTCGCGAGCTACACGCAGCTTCGCAAGCACCGCACGCTGCTCGACAAGGTGGAGTTTGGCTACGCAGTCCTCGACGAGGGACAGTTCATCAAGAACCCGGATGCGAAGGTAACGCAGACCTGTTTCGCGGTGCGTTCCGCTCACCGTATCGTCCTTTCGGGTACACCGCTCGAGAACCGCCAGTTGGATCTCTGGTCGATCTTCCGCTTCCTGCTACCAGGATTGCTTGGCTCACGCGCGAGTTTCGAGGCATCGCTCAACGTTGACCGTGCGGCCACTCTGGCGCGGCTTCGCGCACAGCTGGCTCCGTTCATTCTCCGCCGTACGAAGACTGAGGTGGCGACCGAGCTGCCGCAAAAGGTCGAGATGGAGCTGCTTTGCCCTCTCACCGACGTGCAGCGCGCCGAGTACGCACGCATCTGCTCCGAGGGCCTCACGCGTCTCGGCGATGACGTCGGCGCGGCCATGCGCGAAAAATCCTTCGGTTTCCTCGCGCTGCTTACGCGTTTGCGCCAGACCTGCTGCGATCCGGACATGCTGCCCTGGCTCAAGGCGCCGTTGTCGGATTCCGGCAAGATTTCGCTCCTTGTCGAGAAACTGGCCGAGATCGTCAGCAGCGGCCACAAGGTCGTGATCTTCTCGCAGTTCGTGATGTTGCTCGACCGTGTGCGCGAAGCGCTCGCCGCGAATTTCCCGGATCTGCCACGCTACGAACTCACGGGCATGACGCTCGATCGTCAGAAACCCGTGCAGTCGTTTCAATCGGCAGGCGGTGCGGCGGCGATGCTCGTTTCTCTCAAGGCGGCCGGCACCGGCATCACGCTTCACGCGGCGGATTACGTTTTCCTGCTCGACCCATGGTGGAATCCGGCTGTTGAAGCGCAGGCGGTCGATCGCGTTCATCGCATCGGCCAGAAGAGCACGGTCTTTGTGTACCGCATGATTACAGCGGGCACGATTGAGGAACGCATCCAGGCGCTGAAGGCGTCGAAGAAGGATCTGTTCGACAAATTGATCGGCGGCCTCGGCGGAGACTTCGACCTGAGCCAGCATTTCAGTTCGTTGCGTGATCTTGTGCAGCTCACGACGGCGCAAGTGGCCGACGAGTCCGAGCCCGAGCATCTGGGCGGGGCGTAAGACTGCCGTCCGGGGGAGCGACGTTTAGGTTGAAGCGCAAAGACGCTGAGTTCGGACGCAAGACACGGCTTTGCTCAGTTCCCAGTGTCTTCGCGTCTTTGCGTTTCAATATAGCCGGGGGAGGGAAGGTTGGCGCGGGGTGCCGCTCACGGATTTTTCCCAAATAAGGCGGAGTTCACCTGTTCGTAACCATTCCGCCACAATCCCGTCGCGCGGCGTGGGCAAGGTCTTGGTGCGTTGGCGTCCAGCCGACGTGTTCATCCAAGAAGATAATACAAACCCGACCAAGACCCGTATGGCTAAGAACTCACTCAAATGGCTCGCCCTCGCCGGCGGCATGGCGCTCAGCGCTGTAACTGCGTCCCACGCTCAAGACAGCGGTGCGCTGCTCGATTTGCTCGCACGCAAAGGCGTTATCACCGATCAGGAGGCCGAAGATCTTCGCGCCGAACTGACCAAGGAATTCGCCGCCAATACTTCCGCCGGCAAGATCGAGCTCTCCAGCCGCGTGAAGCGTTTCACTTTGGCGGGGGATGTTCGCCTGCGTTACCAGTACGACAACGAGATCGCCAACAACTTTAATGCCGCGCCCTCCACCGGCCCGAACAACGATCGCAGCCGCTATCGCTACCGCTTCCGTTTCGGCCCCACCGTGCAGTTCTCCAATAACTGGATCGCGGGCTTCCGTCTCGAAACCGCCGCTGGCTCGACCTCTACGAACGACGATTTTGGCGCTTCAGGCTCCGCGAACTTCGCCAAGGACAACAATACCGTCTATGTCGGTCAGGCGTGGGTTCAATACGCTGCGACCAACAAGTACGGCGCCGATCGTTTCGACGTCCGCATCGGTAAACATGCGCATCCGTTCTTCACGCCGGGCGTGAACGGATTTTGGATCGATACCGACATCAATCCCGAAGGTTTCTCGGAAGAGGTCGTTTTCAACGATCGTTTCGCGAAAGGCTGGTCCCTCGCGATTCGCGGTGGCCAGTACCTGCTCGCCAACAACAGCCGTGTTACCGATCGAAACGGCGGCTTCCTCAACGACCCGAGCGCCCTCTGGATGGGACAGGCGGAGTTTTCGAAGACCTATCTCTACGAAAGCAATCCGTATGGCCTGCGCATCGCGCCCGCGTTTGTCGCGTTCACCGCACCTGAAGTTACTGGCACCACGCTCAATCAGGCCGACTCCGCCACCACGACCAACTACGACAATCTCTTCACCGTGCTGATCCCGGTCGAGTATACCTTCAAGGCGGCTAATCGCCCCCTCGCCGTTTACGCCACCTACGGTCTCAACCTTAAGGGCGGTGATCGTTCCAACTATCTCTACAGCGCCACGCCCGGCGCGAACAACGAGCCCGTTCTCACCACTGCGGCCGGAAACCCCAGCGCATATAATCAAATGGGCAATGCGGGTGTTCGCTTTGGTGGAACTCGCAACGCGGGCGACTGGCAGGTCACTGCCGAGTATCGCTATGTGGAATCCGGCGCGTACACCGCGATCCTCTTGGATTCCGATTTCAACGCGGGCCGTACCAACGGTGCGGGCACGATCCTCTCAGGCGTCTACAACATCACCGATGCCATCAGCGGCACGGTCACATGGTTCCACTCCGAGAACATCGACAAGAACAGCTCGGGCTCGGTCGGTAACCACAAAGCCGACGTCATCCAGGTGGACCTCTCCGCCAAGTTCTAACCCGTCCCTGCGTTTTCACTGAATCGATTTAATCATATGAAAAAATCCCTCCTCCTTCTGGCCTCCCTCCTTGCCGTCGCCGGTGTGGCGCGAGCTGAGAAACTTGTTATCAAAGGCTCCGACACGCTCGGCGCCAAACTCGTCCCGATGCTCTCCGAAGAGTACAAGGCGAAGAACCCCGGCACGTCTTTCGAGATTGCCGCCGAGGGCTCCACCACGGGCATCACCGCCATCATCGATGGCACTGCGCAGATCGGCATGTCTTCCCGCCGCGCCACCACCGTTGAAGCCTCCAATGCTTCGGCCAAGGGCGTGACGCTCAAGCCTACCATCGTTGCGTACGACGGCATTGCGATCGTGGTGAACGCCAACAATCCCGTCACAAGTCTGACCAAGCGTCAGGTGGAGCAAATTTTCACCGGTGACGTTGCCGACTGGTCCGGCGTGGGCGGCACCCCTGGCAAGTTCTCGATCTATACCCGCAACACGTCTTCCGGCACCTACAAGGACTTCACCGAACTCGCGATGGCTCGTCGCGACTACGCGGGTTCTTCACAGAAGATGGCCGGCAACGAGCAGATCGTCGCCGAGGTCGCCAAGAATCCCAACGGCATCGGCTATGTCGGCCTCGCGTACATTCACGCTCCAGGCATCAAAGTTGTCGCCATCGGCGGATCGCTCCCGAGCAAGGAAGCCATCCTTTCGAAGGGCGCCGACCGCTATCCGTACGCGCGTCCCACGTTCTACTACACGAATGGTGAACCGAGCGGCGAAGCCGAGAAGTTCCTCGCTTTCACGCTCAGTGCGGAAGGCCAGCAGATCGCTGAAAAGGTCGGGTTCGTTCCGCGTCCCTGATTCGTCCGCGTCTTTCCGTTAGTGTTGTTGTTTAACTAAAAACGAGCGCGCCGGAGTTCATAGCGGCGCGCTCGTTCTGTTTTTAACCGGTCCTTTGTCACAATAACGTAACCCGGGGCCCGTTGACCGAACTTTTCCGTCCTTTGTCCTCTCCAGCCATGGCCACCAGCATCACCGCCGATTCCCGTCCGCCCTTCGTCATTGCGAAGGCGCGCACCCGATTTTTCGGCCTCTCGCTCGATGAGTGCATCCAGTCGTTTTTCGGCGGAAGCGCGGCGGTGGCGGTGGTCGTACTCGGTCTGATCACGCTCTTTTTGTTTCGCGAAGGCGCGGGGTTTTTCGTGCAGAATCAAAAAAACCTGACCGTTTATCGCGAGGCGGGTCTCGAGTACGTCGATTTCATCCGCCAGCAGGAACGCGATCACACGGCGCTCAACCGCTATCTGTCCGACTTGCGGCTTCGCACGCTCAATCATTTCACGCAGGTCGAAAAACTTTCCCTGGCGGAGGCCAATGCGCGTCTCGCCGCCTTCGATGATTACGCCGGCCGCTACAGCGATGCGGTCGCACCGATCCGCGGATTCGTCGCCGATCTCGGCGATGTCGCCGTCGCCATCAAAACAAAATTCACGGTCAATGAAGACCGTCATATCGAACGCGAGCAGTTGCTCGCCGCCGGCAAGGTCACCGAAGCCGAGGCCGTCGTGATCAAGCCGGTCGATTTCAAAACCGAACTTCAACCCATCCTCGGAACGCTGCCCGCCTACAAGGACGCTAGCCAGGCGTTCGCGGCCGAATTAACGGCGCTCGGAGCCTCGGCTCCCACACTGCCCGTGGCGGAGCTGCAGGCGAGGATGGAAAAATTCAAGAGCCTCAACAGCGAGTACATCGCCGGATTTCCCGCCGTTGTGAAGCAGTTGGAAACGTGGGATTATTCCGTGCCGGTTTCTTTCTGGCAGGCGTTCAGCGCTTTCATCTTCGGACGCAGCTGGCTGACGGCGAGTTTCTGGCAGGACTGGTACGGCATTCTTCCGCTGCTCACGGGCTCGCTCATGGTGTCGCTCGTGGCGCTCGTGATTGCGGTACCGCTCGGCGTGGGCGCGGCGATTTATGTGAACCAGATTGCCCGCCCGGCGGAGCAGCGTCTCATCAAGCCCACGATCGAGTTCATCTCGGCGATTCCGTCGGTGGTCCTCGGTTTCTTCGGTATCGCGATCCTGGGCACGTTCCTCCGCAACGTTTCCCAAGTCGAGTGGCTGCAATGGTTGCCGGGCTTTCCGATTTCGGAACGTCTCAATGTCCTGACCGCCGGCTGCCTGCTCGCGCTGATCTCCGTGCCGACGATTTTCACGCTGGCTGAAGACGCCATCAACAACGTGCCGCGCGCGTTCAAGGAGGCCTCTTTCGCGCTCGGCGCGAGCAAGCTGCAGACGACGGTGAAGATCATCGTGCCTGCCGCGCTTTCGGGAATCATCTCCGCCGTGCTGCTTGGTTTTGGCCGCGTAATTGGCGAGACGATGGTCGTGCTGCTCTGCGCCGGCAATCGCATCGCGATCCCGGATTTCTCCGCAGGACTCGGCGCCTTCACCCAGCCCGTGCACACGATGACCGGCATTATCGCGCAGGAGATGGGAGAGGTTGCCAATGGCAGCATTCACTACCGTGCGCTCTTTGTCGTCGGCATCTGTCTTTTCTTCCTCTCTCTGATGATCAACTGGGTGGCGCAGGCTGTTGTCCGCCGCTACCGCGTCTCGATCGGGTAATCCGCCATGAGCACCGCACCCGCCAATCCCTTTGCCTCCCGCCCCAGCGCCGCGCGTACCGGCGAAAAAATCCTTTTCTGGGTTTTCCGCCTGGCGACATATCTCGTGTTGTTCTGCGGCCTCTTCGTCTTCGGCAGCATTTTCTACAAGGGATCCCAGACGGTTTTTCAAAAGGAGTTTCCTTTCATCAACGTTCCCTTCCTCACGCAATCGCCCGAGACGCTGAACGTCTTTGAGTACAAAGGTGAGAAGCACGAGATGGGCGCGAAAGAGTTCCGCGAGTTTCGCGCGAAGGAAGAAGCCGCCGCAAAAGCCGCGGGCCAGCCCGCGCCGGAGATCAAGGTCACCGAGAGCATTGCCTATTCTGCCGGCGGTATTTTCCCGTGCATCGTGGGTACGGTGTTGCTCGTGATCGGCTCGATGACGATTGCGCTCGTGCTCGGTGTCGCGAGTGCGATCTACCTGAGCGAGTACGCGAAGGATGGACCGGTGGTGCGGGCGATCCGTCTTTCGATCATCAATCTTGCCGGCGTTCCCTCGATCGTCTTCGGCCTCTTCGGGTTTGGCATGTTCGTGATTTTCTTCGGGTGGAACACCTCGCTCATGGCGGGCTGGTTCACCCTCGCGTTCATGGTCCTCCCGGTCGTCATCACCGCCTCGGAGGAATCGTTGAAGGCGGTGCCGAAAGGTTTCCGCGAAGGCTCTCTGGCGCTCGGTGCGACCAAGTGGCAGACGATCCGCAAAGCGGTGCTGCCTTACGCGCTTCCCGGCATTTTGACGTCATCGATTCTCGGCATCGCCCGCGTGGCGGGTGAAACCGCCCCGATTATGTTCACGGCTGCTTACGTGATGAGCGACAAGCTTCCGTGGGAAGTAAACAAGGTCGGCGACTTCTTTTTCCAAGGCGTCATGGCGCTGCCGTATCACATCTACGTCGTCAGTTCCAAGATCCCGCAGAACGATTACACCGAGCGCGTCCAGTACGGCACCGCTTTTGTCTTCCTGTTGATCGTCGCGGTCATCGCGATGGCCTCGATCCGACTCCGCACAACTCTCCGCCGCCGCTACAAATGGTGAACGCCACGCCCAATCTCTCCACGCCGCCAATGGAATCCTCTTCCGCCGCCGCCACGCCCGCCCGACGCACCATCAACGTGCCGCTCGAGCGCTCCGCGAATCTCCCGCCCGCCAACACCCTCATCGCGATCGACCAGCTCGATTTCTACTACGGGGCGAAACAAGCGCTTTTCGACATCAACCTCTCGCTCGATGAGAAGCGCGTCACCGCGTTCATCGGGCCCTCGGGTTGCGGCAAATCGACGTTGTTGCGCTGCATTAATCGCATGAACGATCTGATCGACGGCACCGCGATCAAGCGCGGTTCGATCAAGATCCGTGACATCAACATTCACCGCTCCGACATCGATCCGATCGAACTCCGCAAACGGGTCGGCATGGTATTCCAGAAGTCGAACCCATTTCCGAAATCAATCTACGAAAACATTACGTACGGACTGCGCATCCAAGGCGTCAGCAACAAGGCCCGGCTTGATGAAGTCGTGGAAAAGTCCCTCCGCGGAGCGGCGCTGTGGGATGAAGTGAAGGACCGCCTGCACGAGAGTGGCCTGGGTCTTTCCGGCGGCCAGCAGCAGCGTCTTTGCATCGCGCGCGCCATCGCGGTCGATCCCGAGATTCTCCTGATGGATGAGCCCTGCTCCGCGCTCGATCCCATCGCGACTGCCAAAGTCGAAGAGCTCATTCACGAGCTGAAGAAGCAATTCACGATCATCATCGTGACGCACTCCATGCAGCAAGCCGCGCGCTGCTCGGACAAGACGGCGTTTTTCTACATGGGCAAGCTGATCGAGTACGCCGATACCCGCACAATCTTCATGAACCCCGCCAACCCGCAGACCGAGGCGTATGTCTCGGGACGTTTTGGCTAATGCCAAAGCGAGTAGTTGGTAGTTTGTAGTTGGTACGATCCATAGAAAGCCCAACCCACCGACTGCTCTTCAACCAACTACCAAATACTAACTACCAACTACCGCCTTCTGTTTTATCAATGAAACGCTTCTTCGACTCCGAACTCGAAACCTTCCGCTCGCATCTGCTCCTCATGGGTGAAAAATCCATGGAGCAAGTCCGGCAGGCGCTGAAAGCTCTCGTCGAGGGCAATGTCGCGCTCGCCGACCAGGTCATCGCGGCTGACGACGAGATAGACCAGCTTGAGATGAGCATCGATGACGAGGCGATCCGCTACATGAACCTGCGCGCCCCCATCGCGACAGAGCTGCGTCTCGTGATCGTCGGCATGAAGGCATCGCACGATCTTGAGCGTGTGGGTGACGAAGCCACCAGCATTGCGAAGCGCGCGGTGAAACTCGCTGCCGAGCCGCCGCTCAAACCTTACGTCGATATCCCACGCATGGCCAATATCGCGCTGGAGATGCTGCGCGATGCGCTCGATTGCTTCCTTCACGGCGACGAGGAGAAGGCGCTGGCGGTTGTGCGTCGCGATTCGGAGGTCGATTCGATCAACAAGCAGCTCTACCGTGAACTCACGAGCTACATGATCGAGCGTCCGCAATCGATCAGCCGTGCGCTGGAGCTGATGTTCATTTCAAAGTCGATCGAACGCATTGCCGACCACGCGACGAATATCGCGGAGGAAATGGTGTTCCTCGCGCATGCGAAAGACATCCGGCACAGCGACGACTTGAAGAAAGCAGGCGGAGCGGCGGCTTCCTGATAAGGAAGGCATCGCACGGAGTGTTTTCTGGCAGGATCCGGTCAAGTCAGCGGCAGTCGCAGCTGAAAGGTGGCGCCGTCCGAATCACTGCGAGCGAGACACAGTTCACCGCCGAGTTGCCGGGCGAGGAGGTGGGAAATCGCAAGCCCGAGTCCCGTGCCTCCGGGGCGTGTCGAGCGACCGGGTTCGAAGAGATTTTTTTGAATTTCCTCGGGCACGCCCGGACCCTGGTCGGCCACCGCGAGGGTGAGCTGGCCGTCGTTGTTCACGAGAGAAACATCCACGCGGCGGCCGCGTGGTGTGACGGCGACGGCGTTTTGAATGAGATTGGCTGCGATGAGGCACAGCAGGCTGCCGCGGTGATTGTCGAGGGCGTGTGCGAATCCTTCCCGCATGGCGAGCTCCACACCTTTTTCCGCGGCAGCGGAAGCAGAGCGCCGATGGATGGTGTCGATTAACTCACGACCCGTGAGTTCGTATGCCGTCTGCGAGCGTTCTTCACCGAGGAGTGCGACGGCTTCCTGAATGAGGGACTGGAGTTGCTCCGTGTACGCGGCGGCGTGGCTCCAAGCCGGGCCTTCCCGCTCGGCCACGACTGCGCGCAGCCCGGCGACCGGGCCCTGCAGACCGTGAATGAGATGGGAGGTGATCTGGCCCAGTGCGGAGGCTTTGGCGGAAAGCGTGAGCTCGAAGTTGGTGCGCATGAGCCGCTCATTGCGCTCGGCGATCGTGCGCTGGGCGCGACGCAGTCCGAAATGTGCGCCCGCAAGAACGAGTACAATCAGTCCGCTGCCGATCGCGAGAGTGGCGGACGTCTGGCGGTTGACGCGTTGATCGATGATGGCGAGTTCGGCTTTGAGCGGACGGGCGTCGATGTAGTAGCGCGCAAATCCAGCGAGCACGCCGAAGCGGCTTGTATGAAGGGGCAAAAGGACTTCGAGGACCGGCGCTTTTGTATCGGGGGCGATGCCGGCAAAGTAGTGATCGAGACGAAAATCCGGATGATAGCGGCTGATGGTGCCGCCAACCAGGAGCCGGGCGTAGTCCTCTGGCGGCAGTTCAACGAAAAGCATCGATGAGGGCACGGCCTGTATCGTGAGGCCCTCTTCGTCGAACACGGCGACAGCGAGCATCCCTTCCTGATGGGCGCTTTTCAGGACGGCGTTGAGCGCGGTGGCAGAGCCGGGAATGAGCGGAGTCGCGGAGGCTTCGCTTTCGGCGAGTTGCTGCAAGGCCACGGGTTGAAGCACGGCCGCGTCGCGTTCGATCAGCTTCTGCCGAATTTCTTCACGCAGCTCGGTGCTGAAGCGGAGGACCATGAGCGCGAAGATAGCGATCAACAGCACTCCGGTGGACGCGGTGACGAGCAGCAGCCGCGCGTTGGAGTGGACGGTTGGGGCGGAAGAAACGACTGGGGCGGCTCCGGCCATGGAGTGGGCAGATTGCTTAAAACGATTCGCCGATGACAGGAAAAATCATCGGCGAAAGGCTCATGCGAGACCAGCTCTGACTGGCGCCTGATGGCGGACAGTGAGACTATGGCGGATATTCACCGGCGGGCAGCGGAAGATTGAGGCGTTCGAGCGCGATTTCGAATAGAAGGCGACGCTGGCGGGGAGAGAGTCCCGGCTGAAGCACGGCGATCTGATAGTAGCGATAGTGCTGCCAGCGTTCGCCCTGTTTAAGACTGGCATAAAAATCAGCCAGCAGCGTTTCGATGGATTTGCCGGCGACGGCTTCTTTGTCGGTGGAAACGTGGGCGACTTCGGCGCGGATGGCTTCACGTTCTTTGCTGAGCTTGGTGAGGCGCTTTTCGTAGTCGCGATTGAATTCTTCGATGGCTTTGCGCGCCGCGGCGATGATGACGTCGGAGTTTTCGGACTTGGGGACTTCCAGTTTGAACGTTGCCGGGCCGGTGGCAGACGCGTCTTTTTTGACGATATTGAGCGCGGTGTTGCCGTGTGCTTTGCTGACCTCGTCGAGACTGGTTTGGAGGATTTTTTGAAGCGCCGCTTTTTCCGTCTGATAATTGGTGATGCGCGTACCCAGATTGGCGGGGAACGCCGGTGGAGCGGGCGGCCCGGGCGGGTTGGGGAGGGCGGCGAATTCGGCCCGGATATCGTCTTCAAGCGCCTCGAGCTTGGTGATGCGGCCGGCCTGTGCTTCGGCGAGTTTGCGGAGAGAATCGGCGCGTCGTGAAGCGGGGGCGCGATCGAGCGTATAGATGGCGTCGCGCAGCTCCGACTTGAGAGCGGATTTTTCCGTTTCGTAGACGGAAATTTTCAGGGACAGAGAATCAGGAGGATCGGCGGGGATCGGGATGCGGGCGGTTTCGGGAGAGAAGAACAGTAACGATTCATTCCGGGCGGAGGCGGGGGCCTCCTTGGGTTTGAAAGCGGCAATCTGCAGCTCCATTTCAACCTCCCGCAGGAGACGGCGCTGTGTGGGGGCCAGGCCTTCCTGATAAAACGAGGCGGCGCGGATGACGCGGAATTCAGCGGACAACGTTTGATCCCGTGGCAGGGCGAGTTCGTCTTCGCCGAGGCGCCAGCGGCGGCGTTGGTTCCAATCGCCGGTGCCGGAGAAAAATCCGACAAGCCCGCCATGCAGCATGTCGCTGCGAAGATCCTCGGCCTCGGCTTCGAGCTTCTCGAGACCATCGTCCTGGCGGACGGCGAGTGCGTAGAGTTCTTTGGAGCGAGTGCCGGCGTCGGCGTCTTTCAATTCGTCGATCCGCTGAAGCAGTTCTTTTTGCAGACGCGTGCGTGCTGTTCGGAAGGCCTCAAGCCGCTGCATCAGTTTCTTGGTGAGATCGGCCTGTTTGAGCCGCGTGCTGAGCGGGGCGTAGAACGGCTCATAGACATAGGCCGCGAGCTCGCCTGGGGCCATGACGGAAGTGGGCGATTGAGGTCCGGGCGGAATGGATGCGCCGAGGGGCGGCGGTGACGGCGGGAAAAAAATCGGAGCCTGTGTAGAGGCACTCGGGACCGAGCGGTAGTCGTAGTAAGCGGGATCACGATACACGACATAGCGATTGTTGAAGGGGGAGTAGTAGCTGCCGCCCCAATAGTAGTAGTTACCACTCCAATAGTAGCAGCCGCCCCAAAAAGGATCGTAGTAGCCGCCGTTGTAGTAACCGTGGCCGTAGCCACCGGACCCTCCGCCGTGGTAACCACCGCCGCCTGACGAACCATTGTTATTGGGAACCGGCACGATGAACCGGTCACCGCCACTCGACGGCGGATTGTTATTTGAAGAAGGCGGAGGTGAGTAGCTTGAGCCACCTCCGCTGGACGACGGTGGAGGAGAGGGTGGAGGCGACGGAGGTGGCGGACTGCTGGAGGATGAATTGTCGGTGGGAACGATGAAGCGATCTGCCCGCGCCGCGGGAAGGTGGAGCACGAAACCAAGCGCGAGCAGCAGGAGCAGTTTACTGCGGAAGCCTGAGGCATGGTGCGGCGTGTGGTGGGCATTCATAAGAGCGGAAGCGGAAAAGGGGGCGGCAACTGATTGCCGCGAAAGAGAGATCGGTTTTGGCACGATGGGGAAGGCGCGTGCTCTTGGCTGGAGGAGATGAGACAAGGCGTGCGCATTTCCGGTGAAGGATCGCGGGCAGCGAACGCGGAGAACTAGAAGCGACAGATGACGCCGAAGGAGTAGAGGGTGGTTTCGCCTTCGTTGAAGGCGACGGATGCGTAGCCGCCGATCTTCTCGTCGAACCACGTGTTGATGCCGGCCGTGTAGGTCCAGTAGTCGCCGTTTTTGCTATCGAAGTATTTATTGAAATCGGCCTTCACGAATAGAGCGGTGCTGCGCGAGACAGCGGCCTCGATTCCCAGGCCGGCGATGTAGATGCCATCGTGACTTTTGTAGGTGGTGCTTCCGAAAGTGGATTCCTGCCAGGTGCCGGCCACGCCGGCCTCGACGAAGGGCTTGAAGTACTCGAGTTCCTTATACGCAACGAGCATCGCGCCGAGTCGTGTGTCGCTGATGTCGTAGTCGTCGAAGCTCTCGTAAGAAGCGAAGCCGTTGAGATCGAAATTGGCGGTCAGCGGGAGATTGGCCGTTCCCGTAAACGCGGTGCCGGTGTCGATATCGACATCATGGACGGTCTCGAAAAACAGACCGGCACCGACGTAACGTTTGCCGATGAAACCAGGATCCATCTGGGCGTGAAGGGAGCCGGCTAGCAGCAGCGAGCAGGCGATTACGGACAGGCGAAGCGAGGGTTGGGTGATGATCATGGGGAAGTGCAGGTTCTTCTGCGTTGGACATGCCAGCGGGCCGGGCTGTGACATAACGCGCTGGCATTCAACCGAATGATTCCTTCGCTTGCGAAAGGGCCTTCGCGAGTCGCACTGGCGATTGGTGGCTGCCAACCAATCCCCCGCTGGATCATCCCGTCAGGGTGGTGCAGGAGAACCAGAGTCCGCCGGCGTGCCGGGCGGCTTGTTTCCAGCGAGGCGGTAACGAAGGAATTCGCGGGTGACCCCGAGGCGTCGGGCTGCGGCTGAGACGTTGCCGTTGGTTTCGTTGAGAGCCTCGGCAATCAAGGTGTCGATCACGCCGTCGAGGGTGAAGTTCGAATCGGGAAGGCGCCACGCGGGATTGCGCCAGCCGGCGGCCGGAGATGCGGTGGCGGTCGAAGATGAAGCGAGGTGGGTGAAGTCGAGGGTGAGGCCCGGCGTGAAGATGACGGCGCGTTCGAGTTCGTGGGCGAGTTCGCGAATGTTGCCGCGCCAAGGCTGGGTGAGAAGGCGGGTCTCGCCTTCCGGCGTAATTTTCAAGCCGGGGCGGCGGTGGCGCGAGGCGAGTCGTTTGAGGAGGTGTTGGGCCAGCGTGAGCAGGTCCGAGCCGCGTTCGCGCAGAGGTGGCAGAGAGATACGGAGAAGATTCAGGCGGTGAAAAAGATCTTCACGAAAGAGCTTCGCTTCCACCAGCTCAGCGAGCGGGCGGTTGCTGGCGGCGAGGAGACGGGTGTCGATCGCAGTCTCCTTGTTGGAGCCGAGCCGGCGTATCCGGCCCTCTTCGACAGCAGTGAGGACCTTGGCCTGTGTCGCCGGCGTGAGTGCGCTGATCTCGTCGAGAAACAGGGTGCCTCCGTCGGCGGCTTCGAAAAGGCCGAGGCGGGCGGTTTTTGCATCGGTGAAGGCGCCGCGTTCGTGTCCGAAGAGTTCGGATTCGACAAGGGTGTCGGGAAGGGCGGCGCAATTGATGGCGATGAAGGGGCGGGAAGCGCGGGGGCCGCGCTGGTGGATCCAGCGGGCGAGTGCGCTTTTGCCGGTGCCGGTTTCCCCCTCGACGAGGACCGGAGGGAGATTGCGTTCCAGGCGATGTTCGGCGGCGAGGATCTGGTCGAGCTGGGTCGTGATGGATGCGAGGCTTTGGCCGAAAAAAAGTTCACTGGAGTCGGCGCTGGCGGTGGCAGGGCTGGAGCGATGCTGATCGCGACGCTCCGACTGGCGGAGGCTTCGGCAGCGGAGGAACGCGAGCGGCAGTTCGTCGGGTTCGAAAGGCTTCGCGAGGTAGTCGCCCGCGCCGAGGCGCATGGCTTCGACGGCTTTTTTCACGCCACCGAAAGCGGTCATGACCACGACGCCGGTATTTTCGGAAAAGGCTTTTTCACGGAGGAGCTCGATGCTTTCGCCGTCGGGCAGGTGCAGATCGAGAAGCGCGAAATCGAAGCGGATATCACCGAGGAGCCGGCGGGCCTCGGCGATTTTGGCGGCTTCGCTAATTTCAGCGCCGAGATTGCGAAGGTGGGCGGCGAGGCGTTTGCGGAGGACGGGGTCGTCTTCGAGGAGCAGGATTTCGCAACCGGGGGAAGGGCGGGGGCGTCGGGCATCGCGGCGGGAATGGCGTGCGATGCGGTGTGTCGGAGCAATCTTTTTAGCAGCCGGGTCGCAACGCGGGATAAGCGTGAGCTGACCTAGGGCGTTAAAAAATAGGTCTTATAAGTCTTATGGGACCCATAGGACCTATGTCGGAAAATACTGCCGTGGCGAAGAGCGTGAAAACTTCTCTCGTGGGAGCGGCGGCTTAGTTCGCGAAGTGCGCGAGGTGCATGAGGCCGTAGCCGATGAGACCGCAGATCGGGATGGTGAGAACCCAGGCCCAGACCATGCGGCCGACGATGCCCCACTTCACGGCGCTAAAGCGTTTGGTCGCGCCCACGCCCATGATTGAAGTCGAGATGACGTGCGTGGTTGAGAGGGGGATGCCGATGTGGGACGCGCCTTGGATGATAAGGGCCGCGGTGGTTTCGGCGGCGAAGCCGTGGACGGGCTGAAGTTTCACCATCTTGTGGCCCATGGTCTTGATGATGCGCCAGCCGCCGGCGGCGGTGCCTGCGGCCATGGTGAGCGCGCAAACGATCACGACCCACGTGTGAATCTCGAATGTCGGCGTGCGCAGGAAGGAGAGCCAGTCGGGAATGTTGTCGAGGGTGCCGGCCTTGGTGCCGGTGTAGAGTGCAAGGGCGACGATCCCCATTGTTTTCTGGGCGTCATTGGTGCCGTGGCTGAAGCCCATCCACGCAGCGGAGACGAGCTGGAGCTTGCCGAAGGTGCGGTTGACGAAACGAGGCGTGGCTTTGCGGAGCAACGCGTAGAGCAGGTACATGATCACCGCGCCCATGACGAAACCGATCAGCGGTGATGCGAACATGGGCATGACGACCTTGGGCCAGAGGCCGGCAGCCGCACCTTTCGCGTCGATGTAAGACCATTTGAGCACGCCCCAGTTACCGTGTGCGGCAGCGAGGGCGGCGCCGCACAAACCACCGATGAGTGCGTGGCTGGAACTGGAGGGCAGGCCAAGCCACCAGGTGAAGATGTTCCAGAGGATCGCCCCGGAGAGTGCGCAAAGGACGGCCGGGATGGAGACGAAGCTCGTGTCGATCAGGCCCGCACCGATCGTTTTGGCGACCGCGGTGCCGCCCATTTTTGCCACAACGGCGGCGAGCGATTCGGCGCCGAATTCGATAAGGATTTTTGCGAAGAATGCCCCGCCGAGTGCGCCCAGGAGATTGGAGATGGTGGCAAGCAGGATGGCCTGCCGCGGGGTCAGGACCTTGGTCGAGACGACGGTGGCGATGGAGTTGGCGGTGTCGTGAAAGCCGTTGATGTATTCGAACAGCAACGCCGCGAGCAGAACTAACAAAAGGAGCGTCATGGCGGGCGCTTCCGGCTTACGAGTATTTCAGGACGATCTGGAAGACGACGTTGCCGGCGTCGCGGCAGCGGTCGATGGACTTTTCCATCATCTCGAGGAGGTCTTGGAGAATGACGGTTTCCTTCGCGTCGTAGGGGCCTTGGTAGAGATCCTTGATGGCGAGCAGGAGCTGCTTGTCGGCCTCGCCCTCGGCGAACTGGAGGCGCGTGTTGGCTTCCCCGATGCTCTCCATCTGAGCGCCCTTGCGGAGTTGTTTCACCATGAAGACGACGGCTTCGGCGGCCTTGCCGAGGAGTTCGGCCTGACGGATGAACGCTTCGCGCGGGAGTTTGCCGGGATAAATGGAAAGGCGCTCGACGAGTTTTTCGACGGTCTTGGGGATGCGGTAGAGACTGCTGGACAGGGCCTCGATGTCTTCGCGTTCGAGCGGGGTGACGAAGGTTTTGCAAAGTTCCTCGGTGATCAGGCTCGTGATTTTTTTATCCTTCCGGCGGCTTTGGATGAAGTCGTCGAGGTCGCCGACGCTGCGGTAGGACTCGATCCGCTGGAGGTAGTTGGCAAGGAGCTTGGTGCTGGTGTGGGCTTCCTCGGCGCTGGCTTCGAGGAGGTCGTAGAACTTCTGGTCTTTGCCGAAGAGTTTCTGGAGCGAGATCATGGAGCCGGTCTGGCTAACGGGCTTCGTAACGTTTGTGAAACGAAAATTCCGGAAGAGGAGGCATTCTCATGCGGCGCGGTCGCTTAGGCGGACGAGGAATTGGGATTGAGAGGGGCTTTTCTGTTGCGCCACCGCTGGTAAAGATCGAACGCGGCCACGGGCATCATCAGGCGAAGCAGTTGACGATAGAGGCGGTGGTTCTGCCAAACCCGGACCTGGGGACGGCCGATCCGGCTGGCGAGCTGGTTGAAAACCTTCGTACGCCGGAGGGTCTGGCGAAGCTGATAGGTGTGGCGAAGTGCCTGCCGGGCCGAATCCGAGGAAACGTGATGACGCCAGCCGCCCAGTTCGCGGGGCAATGTGACGATCGGCCCCTGGAGCATGGCGGCGAGGGAGAGGCGGGTATCGCTCCAGAGATTGATTCCGTCGGACCAGTCGATGGGGAGGGCCTTGCTGAGAAATGTCCGGCTGAACGCGAGCGAGCTGGTCGGATAAAACAGATCGGGGTCGTTCGTGGCGTACGTCATCGCAAGCGGATCAGGCGTGTGCTTGAAGGGCTCGAGATAGCGTTTTCGTTTGATGCCCTGTTCATCAATCCACCGCATGGGGGCCTGGACGAGAAGAGGCTCGGGCGTGGATGAGAAGGCGGGCAGGTATTGCTCGATTTTTTCGGGGTCGAAAACGTCGTCGCTATCGAGGAGGAAAAGCACGTCGGCGGTGGATCGAAGAAATGCCTGATGGATGGCATTTCCCTGGCGTGCGCGCGGGGGAAGTGGTGGCGCCGGGTTCTGGCCGGCGATCACCGTGATGCGCGGATCGTAGCCTTGAAGGATGTTGAGACTGCCGTCGGTGCTGGCGTCGTCGTAAACGATGATCTCGTCGACGGGGCGGGTTTGCGCGAGTACTGAATCGAGACAGGCCGGCAACCAGGGCGCGTGGTTGTAGTTGTTGATAAGAACCGCCGTTTTCATGACCGCTGGTTTCAGCTTGTGACGGGCAATGGACGTCCGGCGTTACGCGCGAGTTCGCGAAAGCTGGCGAGAAAAGCGTCGGGGTTGTGCACGCTGGTGACCCAGTCGCGGCCGGCGTCGCCCAAGCGTTTGCGGAGTGCATGGTCGGTCAGCAGCCGCCGCAGTCCATCGCGGAGGGCCGGGAGGGCGGCGAGGCCGTCGCCGCCGTGTTTGCCGACGAAAATTCCGAAGCGCGACGTCGTCTGTTCGGGATCCAGCGTACTGAGCTGGGGAATACCACACGCGAGCGTCTCCTGCATGGAGACTGGCAGGCCTTCGTGGATCGACGTGTTGATGAGGACCCAGGAGGAGGCGACGATACGGCGCTTTTCCTCACCATCGACGTGGCCGAGGAGCTTGACGTTGGGCGCGAGGTTTTCGGGCTGCCAGCTGCCGGAGCCAGTGAAGTGATTTTTTCCGGCGAGGAGAAAGTCCACCTCGGGGAAATCCCGGGCGAGCTCGGTGAAAAGCCACGGGCGTTTCACGGGATCCATGCGGGCGAGGAAGATCACGGAAGGGCGCTCCGTCTTTGCGATGCCGTCGGCGCGGATGGTGAGCAGATTGGGGAGGATCGGAATTTCCGGCGCGGGGATGTTGTAGGCGCCGGGCACGCGCTGGCGGAGGAAACTGGCGGTGGTGCCGAAAAGGAGTTTGCGGCGAAGAACACGTGAGAGATTCCAGATCTGGCGCAGCGAGCGGTGATCAGGCGGGGTGATGCCTTGGGGCTTTTCGTCGGGACGCCCGGGGAGACGCAGATCGAGCAGGTCGCGGTGTTCTTCAGGTCCCCAAGGGTCGCGGACCCAGACTATGGCGGGCGTGAACGGTTTTTGCGCGAAGATGATCCGGTAGTTCGGACGATAGTCGATGGCGAGCAGCAGGTCGATTTTCCGGCCGTTGAATTGAGCGGGAGCGAGGCGTCCTCCGGCGCGCCAGATCACGGGCACGCCATCGATGTCGGCTGGCAGGCCCTTGCGTCCGTGAGTGCGCTCGCAATTGATGATGATGGGCTGCACGCCCAACTCCGGACGCTCGCGGAAAAACTGGCCGACCTGCTGACTGGCCCAGCCGAAACCGCCTTTGCGACTGTCTGCGAAACCGAGATGTTCGTCAGTGATGATACCGAGTTTGAGAGCAGGGGAGCCGGACGGACGAGGTGCTTGAGGCATAGCTGGCAACGTTACTGGAAGAGGTAAGAAGAGCAGAGCACAACGCGGTTGAAAGAGGGAAAATTACCTACATATCCAGCGCGATGCCGGCCACTCCACCGCTCTCCGTCGTCATGTCGGCCTGGAATGCCGGGCCGTATCTTGAGCCGGCGATCGAAAGCATTCTTTCGCAGAGCTGGCGGGATTTCGAATTCATCATTGTCGACGACGCTTCGACAGACGGCTCGCGCGAGGTCATTGCGCGCTGGGCGGCCAGGGACGCACGCGTCATCGACCTGCCGAATACAACCAACGTGGGCGCGAGTCTTTCGGCGAACCGGGGAATCGCGGCTGCGCGCGCACCATGGATTGCCCGCATGGATGCCGACGATATTTCCAAGCCGGACCGGCTGGCGCGGCAGATGGCGGTTGTCGAACGCCAAGGAGATATCGGATTCATCACGACGTTGCTCGAAACGATCGATGGCAAAGGCCAGGTGACACTACCGGCCTGCAAGGGGATATGCTTCGAGCAGGAGCTGCTTCCCTGGTATTTGTTGTTCTATAATCGAGTGGGCGGGCACGGGCAGGTGATGTTTCGCCGGGACACCTTTCTAAAGATCGGAGGTTACAAAGAGAATGACCGCCATGCGCAGGATCGGGAGTTGTGGCCACGGCTTTTGCGAGAAGGGTCGTGTGTGGTTATTCCAGAGGTCTTATTCCAATGGCGGGCCGCGAATCCGAGCTCGGTGACGAACAGTTTAAAATTCAGGTATGCCGGACCCAGCATCGAAGCAGGGATCGCAGAAGTGGAGCGGATGTGCGGCGTATCGATTTCCCATGACGAAGGCGTGGCGTTGCGCGATTTCTGGCTGCGTTTCCACGGTGGCGCGCAGGACTGGGATGCGGTTCAGAAGCGATTGCTGGAGCTTGCTGACAAGTTCACGCCAGTCCGGCCGATCGCAGATTTGCGCGTACGGCTGCGGCGGTCGATCGCGTGCGGCTGGTTGAGCAACGCGTTGCGTGCGGCGGGCAGGCGGGATGTGAAATTGGTGCGCGCGCACATGAGGCGGGCGCGGGAAGCGGCGGGGTGGAGTCTGCCAGCGGCGATGGCGCAGTTGACCCATGAACTGGCGCGCGTCGGAGGCAAGGCGGCGCGACGACTCTGAGATTGCGACGGACGGAGGGCGTTGCGTGCCCAAGGCGGGCGAGGTCGGGAAATCAGGTCTGACCTCGGAGAGCGGACCAGAGCAGGCCGAGGTATTCATGGATGGCCTTGGTGCTGCGCTCGAGGGCGACCAGATCGAAGCGGAGGAGATCGGCACCGCTTTCGGCTCCTGGTTTAAGCATGAAGTCAGCGGGGCAGGGGATCGCATGAACACCGGCGCCTTCGCAAAGCTTCATTGCGCGCGGCATGTGCCAGGCGGAGGTGACCACGATGACAGGGGCATCGCCGGCGAGTGCGCGGACTGCGAGGGCTTCGTCGTGTGTGTCGCGTGTTTTATCGAAGCGGATGATACGGTCAGAGGGAATGCCGAGCGACAGGGCGGCTTCCGCGAGAACCTGAGCATGTGAGATGTTTCCTTCGCCGTCATGGCCGGAGACAATCAAGCGGGTGTCGGCAGGCAGATGGCGGAAGATGCGGATGGCTTCCGTGAGGCGCGAAAGGGAAGCGCCACTGAGCTGGTTGATCCGTGAAAGGCCGGGGCTTCGTGCGTGGCCACCTCCGAGCACAACGATGTAGCGGCATGCGGCGATGTCGGTTGGAAGTGCTGAGGGGGAGGAAGAATCTCTCGCCTCAGCGATCGCGTGATAGCGCGATTCGAGGGGACTGATGAGCAGGTTGGCGACGCCCTTGTTGGAGAAGAGGACGACTGCAGCGATGGCGGCGGTGACCAGAACGCGGGCGAGGCGTTCGCGGCGACGGAGGTACAGGAGAATCAGTCCGGCGACGCCGGCAAATATCGCGAAGTGAAGCGGCAGAAAGAAGAGCGTTATGATTTTTTTCGGCCAGAAGAACATTGCCGCGACTGTGGCCGAGAAAACGGGCGGGCGGGAAGGGTTTTGTTTTTCCTGCCTTAGAGAAGGCGTGGAGCCAGGAATAGAAACAGCGCCGGTTTCGAGCGAAGCCCGGTTACTCGTCCTGTTTCTCGGCTGTTGGGTCGCGCTGGGCTGTTCGAAGAGCGGCGGCGAGGGAGGCGAGGTGAATTTCGCTCGTGTAGATTTTCCAGGAAGAAACGACGGGAGGCGCCGGCAGGGCGGGGCGAGGAGCGGGCTTCGAGCAATGCGGCGGCCAGCAATTGGGGGCGGCCGGGCTCGACGATCCATGTGTGCGCCGAGGGAAGCATCGAAGGAATCGCGCGCCAGCGGGTTGTCACAATCGGAAGATCATGAGCGAGCGCTTCCATGAGGACGAGCGGCTGGCCCTCGTGGGGGTAGTGTGTCGGGAAGCAGAATACATCGGCCTCGCGCAAGAGGGCGTTTTTGGCGTGTTCGCCACTAAAACCGACGTAGCGGACGGAGGTGCCGAGCGGGCGGATGGCTTCGTTGAAACGCAGTTCTTCGTCGCGGGATGGAAAGCTGCCGGCGACCGTGGTGGAAGCATCCCGGCTGCCGGGCTTGGGCGTGGATGAGCGCATCGATGAGTTCGAAGAGTCCTTTTTCCTCGGAGCAGAGCCCGAGGAAGAGGAGGTCACAGGGCTCCGCGGGATTGCGCGGTTCGCGGGCGGGTGGCGGGCCGGGATCAGGGATGCCGTTGGGAAGGATGAGCGTCTATTTTTCGCGTTGAGATCGATAGGATCGGTGGCGAGGGATTCGGCGAGGACGAGCGACAGGTCGGCGCGACCGAGGAGAAGTTTGGTGATCGTGCGCTCGATGACGTTTGCGTGGACATCCAGCCAGTGGCCGAGACCGACTGCGTGCCAGTGAAGGACGAGTGATCCTTCAACCGGGCGGCAGAGGATCATGGCGAGCCAGTCGCGATAAAGGGCACCGCGTTTGGCCGGAGCAGGTACGTAATAAAAAATGGTGCGGCCGAGTTTGCGGCGGATGCGGTAGACGCGAAAGCAGGCGGCTAGCAGCGTGAACAATTTCCCCCAGCGCCAGCGGCCGATGTCAGCGGCATCGTGCGACAGGCCGAGATTCACGTGATACACGTCAATGCCGTAAGCGGGCAGACCCTCCACGAGAGTCTGTACCATGAGGCTCTGGCCATGCACGGGCGGCGGTGTCTGGGCTAGTACAACAAGTTTCATCGGCGCGCGGCGTGACACGCAGACTGGCAATCCGTACGTGGGAATCCACGGGAGATATCTAAAAAAATGATGAATTTTGCAGGGAACCGCAGGCTGAAAGCGCGCACTGTGCAGTCTTCGATGGTTTTTCAGTCACTCATGACGGTTGAGGAATTCAAAGCACTGCCTTCGCCTGAGAAATTGAACCGGGCGTTGCAGGCACTGTGGCATGACGCCCAAGGCGACTGGAATCGTGCCCACGATCTGGCGCAGCAGGCGTCGGGACGGGCAGGAGACCGCGTGCATGCTTATCTGCATCGGAAGGAAGGCGACGAGGGGAATGCGCGTTATTGGTATCATCGTCTGGGCATGGTGAAACCCACGCTGACGCTGGAGGAGGAATGGCTCGCGCTGGTGCGGGAGTTTCTGAATGCGTGATCGCTGGATGACGTGCGCCGGACTCAGGCGCGCGTGGGACCGAGTTTGAATCGGGGGAGTGCCTTTGCGGCGCGAAGGATTTCCATGGCGCGAGATTCTGCGGCACGCATGCGGCGTTTTTTAGCGGGCTTCAGATCGTCGTAGCCGGCGAGGTGCAGCCAGCCGTGGACAACGTAGAGCGTCAGTTCATCGGAAAAGTCGCGATCGTGTGCGGTTGCAAATGTGGCCGCGGTGTCGGCGGAGACGCAGATCTCGCCGGCGCTTTCGAGGGCGGCATTTCCCTCGAAAGTGATGACGTCGGTCGTGGTCGGGTCGTCGAGAAAATCGTCGTGAATGCGCGCAAGGGCGGCATCGGTGAGAAAGGCGAGGGAGAGTTCGCCAGCCGGAACGGCTGGCGAGAATGCCGCATGATCGCTGACAGTGGTGGACTCGGAGGCGGCGAGTTGGACTTGGGCGATTTTTCGGGCGGCGGGTGTGAGTAACGGGAGATCGGCCTCAGTGTAGCGAAAGCGGGCGTCGAGCGTATGGATGACTTTCGCGACGGCTCGGCGGTCGAGTTTCAGGCGCGGATGTGCGTTATGAATGTGAACCTCGCGAACGGGCATGGGGAAACCCGAAATCGGAAGACCGAATGCCGCAGGGGCAAGCGCGGTTTTTGGAGCCGGAATTGATCGCGGAGGCGCCGGACAGTACAGAGAGGATGTCAGCGAGTGGCCGATGGCGTAAGCGTCCCGGCAAGGCCGTTCTCGTTCTTTTTTCTCCTGCCCGCTGTTCTCTTACGTCAGGGGCGGGGGGCTGACGACAGATTGAGAGAAAGAGGAAAGAGAAAGACTCAGGTCGCGGGCTGGGCTTTGGGGGCCTGAGCGGACTCGTCGGCTTGCGGGGCGTAGCTGACGCGAGAGTGGAGCATGTTGAGCAGCGTGAAGGTGAAGCTGCTCTTGATCTTGTTGAGTTCTTCGAAGGTGAGCGGCGCTTCGTCGAGCTGGCCGTCTTCGATGCGGTCTTTGAAAATCTGGTCGATCAATTCGCCGAGGTGCTGGGGCGTGACTTTGCGCAGAGAACGCGAGGCCGCTTCAACGCCGTCGGCGAGGTGGATGATGGCGCTCTCCTTGAACTGGGGGCGCGGGCCGTCGTAACGATAGGTGGTTTCGCAAACCCGGGCCGGTTCGAGGCCGGGAAGCGAATGGAAAGGGGACCGAGTATCTGCGCCGGGCGGGCGGGTGGCTCCGGAGCCGTTGGAGGGGCGTTTGTCGCCGAGGGCGCGTTGGAAAAAATAGCGGATGAGCGAGGTGCCGTGATGCTGCTGGATGACATCGATAACGGCGCGGGGAAGTTTGTGCTTCACGGCCATATCGATGCCGTCCTTCACGTGAGCCTTGATAATGAGGGCGGAGAGGGACGGGTTGTTTTCGTCGTGCGGATTGGCGCGGTCGCGCTGATTTTCGGTAAAGTATTCGGGTTTCTTCGTCTTGCCGATGTCGTGGAAGAGCGCGCAGACACGTGCGAGCAGCGGGTTGGCGCCGATGGCGTTGGCGGCGTTTTCCGAGAGCTGGGCGACGATGATCGAGTGATGGTACGTGCCGGGCGCCTCGATCTGCATGAGACGGAGCAGCGGGTGATTGAAGTCGGTAAGCTCGAGCAGCGTGATGTCCGTCGTGCGTTTGAAGAGACCTTCGAGCACGGGGAGCACGCCGGCGACGATGACACCGGTGAGGATGCCGGTGGCCAGGCCGGCGAGCATTTGCTTGGGGATCAGGTGCGGCGGGCTGATGAATGAAAGCTGGTCGATGAAGCCGACTACGCCGGCGAAGAGAGCGACCGTGAATCCACCGTAGGCGGCGGCGCGGACGACGTCGCTGCGGCGGCGGACCTGGCGGCAGCAGAAAATGCCGATCATCGAGGCGAGAAAGGTGATGACCAGGACGTCGAGGCGGTTGCCGTAGATGATGCTGGTGAAAATCGAAATGAACAGCGCCATGAAGATGGCGGAGCCGGCGTCGATCAGGATGGCGACGATGAGTGGCGCAAGCGCGGTGGGCGCAATGTAGGGAAGGACGGAGGCCGCATTCGGATTTTGAACGAAATACGGGAATTCGCCGAGCCAGTAGGTGAGGCGGACGAGGGCGAGGTTGCTGATGACCACCAAGGCTAGCAGGCCGAGGCGGCCGTTGCTCTGGAGTGTTTCGCGGTCTTCGAGACGGATGTACACCGCGCTGGCGACGAGCATCGCGAGCACGAGCAGAATACGGCCGAAAAGCTGGAGGCCTTCCTCGATGCGCGTGTCGTCGTTTTTCAGCAGGAAATTGCGATGGGCTTCGAGCATTTCGAACTGCTCGGAGGTGACGCGTGTGCCGGGTTCGATGATAGTCTGTCCTTGTTGAACAGATACGATGACCGGCTGGAGTTCCTGAAGCGCCTGTTCCTGAAGGCGCGTGCTGGCGGCGGCGTCGAAAGTGAGGTTGGGGATCAGGCCGTTGCGGAAAATGCGGAAGAGGGCGAGGGAGACGTCGCGACCCACGCCCTCGGCGGTAAGGTTGATGCGGAGAAACGTGAGCGCCTCCTCCATGGATTGGACGGGACGCTGGACGACGTCGCCGTTGGGGCGAGTGATCTGAAAGATCGTCACGGAGCCGGGGGCTGCGGTGCCGCCCGAGATACGGCCGTCCTGGATGCCTTCCTGATAGAGATCGCGGAGAGCGAGCAGACCTTCTTCGACAAGTTTGAAGCGCGTCTTGGCGTCGGTCGCGTTGATCAGAGTAAGGACGTCATCGACGCTGGCGCGATAAGGGCCTTTGGCGTCGAAAGCTTCAACGATCGGCGTGAGCGCGGCGCGGCGACTGTCGGCGGGAGCGGTGTCGGCGTGGTTTTTCTCAAACGTTTCGAGCTGGGTCAGCAACTCGCTGAGATGGGACTGGAACCGTTGGAGATGAGAGAACTCGAGCTGGTAAACGCGTGGGACGCGTGTGCGGGCCTGTTCGCGATTGAGGCGGGTTTTTTCCTGACTGGTATAGTCGAAAGGCGCGCTGGCTGTGATGCGGACGGTGGACAACTGGTTGGGCAGAACGGGGAGATTGACCGTGCTGACGCCCACAAAACTGATGAGCACAATGGCCGCGACCGTGGCGACGAAGATAAGAATCGTGACCAGATGACTGGTCTCAAGGAACTCGACGGTGCCGGAAACGTCGGCCGTCTTGCGCATTCGGAGCGGGCGACCGGCGCCTCCGGGCAGGGCTTTGAGTTTATCGATAAGAGACATGTCGTACGCGCGGCGCGAAAAACGAGAGGCGGCAACGTGGATGAAGACGGGCGGCGGCGCGAGGGCTTATTTTAGCCCGAATCTGACGGACACGCTCGGTGCTGGCTCACTTTGCCTCAGGCTCACCCATGGGGTTTTTATACCGTTCGTAGGCTTCGATGATCTTCAGGACGAGCGGATGGCGGACGACATCGGTGCCGCTAAATTGATGGAACTCAATGCCCGGTATGTCTTTGAGAATGCGACTGACCTCCAGGAGGCCCGACTGTTTGGAACGGGGAAGGTCGATCTGGGTGATGTCGCCCGTGACCACCATGCGGGAGTCTTCGCCGAGACGGGTGAGGAACATCATCATCTGCTCGGGGGTGGTGTTCTGGGCTTCGTCCAAAACGATGAAGGCCCGGCTGAGGGTCCGGCCGCGCATATAAGCGAGCGGGGCGATCTCAATGATGCCCTTTTCGGTGAGGCGGGTGACGTCCTCGGTATCGAGCATGTCGCCGAGCGCGTCATAGAGCGGGCGGAGGTAGGGCAGGATTTTTTCGCGCAGATCGCCGGGCAGAAAGCCGAGGGCTTCGCCCGCTTCGACGGCGGGGCGGGTGAGGATGATGCGCTCGACCTCGTTTTTCAGAAGAGCCGAAACGGCGGCGGCCATGGCGAGATAGGTTTTGCCTGTGCCGGCGGGGCCGATGCCGAAGACGATCGGGTTCTTGAGGATCGATTGGAGATAAAGCTTCTGGCCGAGCGTTTTGGGGACGATCGTTTTGCGGTTTGTCGTGATGACGAGCGGCTGACCGAAGAGGGCGCGAAGCTGGTCGGTTTCGCCGCGGGCGACGGAGTCGACGAAGCGGTGGAAGTCGGGAGTGCGGATGGAAACGCCTTGGGCGCGGGCGTCGTTGAGGAAGCCGAAGAGCGTTTCAGTTTTAGCAACGGCTTCGGCGGGACCATCGATTTTCAGCCAGTCCTCGCGCGTGACCAGGCGAACGCCGAGGTGTTTTTCCGCGTAGCTGAGATTTTCTTCGCGTCCGCCGATGAGTTGCTGGAGATGGCGCGGGCTGGGGAAGCGGAGGGTTTGGGAGGCGGGCATGGAGGGCGGAGGAGAATGACCAGTGATCAATGAACAATGACCAGTGGCGCAGGCTTAAGACGCGGATCAGGATTTTGTGGGAGTGTGGTTTTGCGATGCTTCGGCGGGTTGAAGATAAGTCTTCACCCTATGGTAAACGGCATTTACCGGCGCGGAGTCATCGGTGCGGTGAAAGAAATTTTCCGAATCACCATATTTGATGAAGATCCAGAGGTCGCAGCCGTCCGTCTTAATTTCAGGGCGATGAAAGGCGTGCTTTTTAGGGCCGAGTTCGAAGAGTTCTTGATCGATGCACTGCGTCACGAGCGCAGATAAGGAGTATTTATCGAGCTGGACGCGGGTTTCTCCTTTTAGGTCACGACGTATAATAACGCCCGTGACCTCTGCGCCTTTGGCGGGATGCAGATTTTCAAGCGTCCCATCGTAGCGGACTTCGTAGGAAGCGATTTCGGGACCCCAGCCTCCAGAAATGAAGACGTGCAGAAAAAATGTGTGGTTTTTGGCCTCCTTGGACAGCCGGGATCGGTCGATTGCCTGTTTATGAAAGGCGTCCAAACTTGTGGAGTCGCTGGCAACGAGACCCGTGACCGAGACGAGTATCGTGATGGCGCAGAGAACTCTGATGTTCATGATCTCAGCGCAATTTCGCCGCCTCAGCGCTGAGCCGTTCCCACGTCGCATCGAGTGATTGTGGCAGGATGCGGGTCTGTCCGAGGACGGGCATGAAGTTGTTGTCGCCGTTCCAGCGCGGGACGAGGTGGCCGTGGAGGTGGGCGATGCTGCCGCCGGCGGCGGAGCCGAGATTGAAGCCCACGTTGATGCCGTCGGGTTTCATGGCCTGACGGAGGATTTTTTTGGCGACGACGATTGTGGCGAAGAGGTCGGCGCTTTCGGCGGGAGTGAGTTCCTCGATGTCGGTGACTTCGCGGAAGGGGATGGCGAGGAGATGGCCCGGATTGTAGGGAAAGCGGTTGAGCATCAGGTACGACAGCGGACTGCGGTACACGATGAGCGCGGCGCGGTCGTCGCCGAGGGCGGGGAGTTCGGTGAACGGGCGTTTCACGGCGGGAAAGCGTGGCGCCTCGATGTATTCCATACGCCAGTAGGCGTGAAGCTGCTCCATGTGTTTTGAAAAGTGAGCGCAGACAAAGACGGCGTAGCAGGAAAGTCAAAGGCGGGGCGGCGCGTTTCGCGCCGCCAATGACCAATGACCAATGACCAATGACCAATGACCAATGACCAATGACCAATGACCAATGACCAATGACTAGGAGCAGGTTTGTGATTGGATAGGTTGGCCGGGGGTGGTGTTCCGGCGCGGGCCTGATGGCGGGTAGGAAGGTCGGTGAATAGAGTTCTACATCAGCTCTCTCGCGGCACCCGCAGTTCATCATCACATTCGTATGCCCAAGCATCCCTCTTTCTTTCGCAGTCACGGACTGTCGCTGGTGATGTTTGGCTGTTTCCTGATGTTTTTAACCGGGCAGGTTTTGACCGGGCGTCACCAGTTGAATGACGAGCGGACGAAACGCGGCGAGCGGGCGCTGGCTGTGGGCGAGTATGTACGCAGCGCGCATTTTATCGAAGCGACGGCGGAAAATTGGGAGAGCGAGTTTTTTCAGATGTTCGTCTATGTGCTCGCGACGGCGTATCTCTACCAAAGGGGTTCGGCGGAATCGAAGGATCCGCGCAAAAAACATAAGCATCATTGCGTGGAGAAGGGACCGATTCCGGCGAATGCGCCGTGGCCGGTGAAGCGGGGTGGCTGGGTGCTTTACGTGTACGAGCACTCACTTTCGCTGGCGCTGTTCGCGTTATTTCTCGTGGCATTTACTCTGCACGTGAGCGGCGGGCAGCGTCACTATAACCAGGAGCGTCTGGCAGAGGGCGAGGCGCTGTTGAGCTGGGGCGGTTATCTGCGTTCGTCGCGTTTTTGGTTCGAGTCGTTTCAGAACTGGCAGAGTGAATTTCTATCCATCGGTGCGATGGTGGTGCTGAGTATTTTCCTGCGGGAAAAAAATTCGCCCGAGTCGAAGGAAGTGGAAACGCCGCATTGGGAAAACGAGGAAGACTGATCGATGTGGTGCGAGACGACGTCGGGATGCAGTTTGCCAAAAGAGGCGCGCGGGCCGGTGTGCATATTGCGTTGAGCGCGCAAGAGACTTGAAAGGCGAAGCGGGCGGTTTGTGACGTTTTTCAGAGGAGAAACGCACTTAGGCATGCGCCGCAGGCCGGGGCTTGGCGCGTGCTGGCATAAAGTGAGCGACAGGATGCCTGCTCCCAATCGCATCACCTCATTGGCGGCGATGCTTTGGGGCAAACCTCAAACTTAAACGTATACCACCATGTCCTCTCTCCACTCGCTCCAAGACCTCCTCGCTGACGAACTCAAGGATCTCTACAACGCCGAGACGCAGCTCACCAAGGCGCTTCCAAAGATGGCCAAAGCCGCTTCCAACGAAGATCTGAAACAGGGTTTCCTGACTCATCTCGATGAAACGAAAGGTCACATCGAGCGGCTTGCGAAAGCGTTCAAGCTGCTGGATCTGCCCGTGAAAGGTAAGACCTGCCACGCGATGAAAGGTCTGATCGAAGAGGGGGCCGAAGCCATCGAGGTCAATGCACCGGATGCGGTGCGCGACGCCCAGCTGATCGGCGCAGCGCAGCGCGTGGAGCACTATGAAATGGCCGCTTATGGAACGGCGCGGGCATTCGCCGAGGCACTCGGTGAATCGAAGGTGGCCCAATTGCTTCAAGACACGTTGGACGAAGAAGGCGCGACCAATAAAAAACTCACGGCGCTCTCTGAAGTCGTGAATGCCGAGGCGCTGGCTTCTGCTGACGCGGAATAACTGTCCGGGTATTCACCCGCTTTCCTGCGCGATGAAGCCCGATCTTTGCCGGAGTTCGGCAGGGCTCCATCGCGAGGCGATGAAAGTCATCACCGGCCAATTTCCGTCCCCGGACCCGGGGCGAAAGTGAGAGGGTTCATCAACCTGGGATTACGACGTTTTCAGCGGACGCAGGCAGCGGGATTTTTTCCAGATCGGTTTCAGCGGGACCGGCGATGATCTCACCCGTGGCGCGGAAGCGTGCGCCGTGACAGGGACAATCCCACGTGTGTTCGGCGCTGTTCCAGTGTACGATGCCTTTTAGGTGGGTGCAGACGGGTGAGTAGAGCGTGATCCGGCCGTTGTGGTCGCAGTAGGCAGCGACTTTTCTGCCGTTGAGCGTGATGATTTTTCCTTCGCTGCGTTGAAGCGAGCTGAGCGAGCTGTCCTTGGCGGAAGACAGGCGGTCGCGGAGCGCGTAGTATGGGTAGTCCTTGTTCTCGTTGAGATAGTGGAGGGCACCACCAACGATGTTTTTGCGATGAACGTTGAAGAGTCCGGTCCAGGGATTTTTGCGACCTGTGATCGCGTCGAGCGCCATCATCGCGCCGACGGTGCCGAAGGTCATGCCGTTGCCAGAGAAACCCGTGGCGACGAATTGATCGACGGCGGTGCTGCCGATGAACGGCAGACCATCGTTGGTTTC
The DNA here is from genome assembly GCA_049840895.1 of Nibricoccus sp. Lineage (GTDB taxonomy): Bacteria > Verrucomicrobiota > Verrucomicrobiia > Opitutales > Opitutaceae > Nibricoccus. The sequence goes on from JASGJB010000006.1 coordinate 65,135, forward strand.
AACGACCTGGCCGGACCAGCGGCGGGTGATTTTGGCCTCGGGGAAAATCGCGCGGAAGCGCTCCTCGAGGCGGCGGTAGGACTCCGTGGTGTCCGGGTTCTGACCAGTCTTGTGATCTTCGCCGCCGAAAATCGCGAGGTCGTGGCCGCGGCGGTGCTCGAGGCGAAGGTAGTGGTAGGGATCGTTGGTGTCCCAGAAGAGACCTTCGGCGCCTTGGGGCGGGAGTTGCGCGGAAAGCGCGTAGCTCGTGTAGAGAGCGAGCTTGGTTTGAAACAGCAGCGCGGAAAGCGTGCCGCTTTTTCCCTGCAGCGGAGTGTGCGTGGCGATGATGACGTGCTTGCAGTGAACGGTGAAACCCCCGGCTTTCACGGAAAGAGGTTTCCCGGTGATTTCCTCGACAGCAGTCTGCTCGAAAACGTGTGTGTTTTTGCCGCCGAAGTCACGCACGAGTCCGGCGATGTATTTGCGCGGATGAAACATCGCCTGATGGAGAAACTTCACACCGGGCCCCTGGAAGATCGGAGTGTTGGGAGTGAAGTCTGCGGCGATGTCGAGTGACTTCGCGGCGGTGGCTTCGCCGAGGAGTTCGTCGACGATCGTGGTGGTGGGATCACCGTTTGGAGCGTGCAGCCAGCCGGGCATCCAACGGAAATCACAGGCGATGTTGTTGGCGCGGATATTGGCGACGATGTGGTCGATGCCTGCGCTGCCTGCGTCCCAGACGGCGCGCGCGGTTTCGGCGCCGAATGTTTTCGTGGCTTTCGAAAGACGCAGGTCGGAGACAGCGGTGAGATGCGCGGTCGTGTGACCGGTGTCCATGCGGGCGAGGCGGTCGCGCTCGATCAGGACGAAAGAGATGCCGGCATTTTTGCAGAGATGCGCGGCGGTGATGCCGGTGATGCCGCCGCCGACGATGACGACATCAACCGTGAGATCTTTTCCGAGTCTGGGGTAGCGGGGAAGCGAGCCGGACGAAATCCAGTGAGAGGTCGTGTCCATGTCGCGTGGTCAGCTCTTCAGCCACGCGGTTCCCCAGAGATTTTTTGAGTGCAAAAAGCAACGGGCTCGCGTGCAAGCGAGCGGCGAAACGCGACTGATCTGGAGCCGGCCTGCGTGCCACGGAAAAAATGCGGCGAGGCGCCGGCAGGGAGAGCGGTGCCGGGGCACCCGCTCTCAACTCAGGCGAGGACTTGCGCTGTATCGCTGGAGTAGTTGATGAAGGTTTCCTGAGTGGCGGCGTGGATTTCGCCGATGCGCACCTGGACGTCGTCGAGATATTCGTGAAGCCCCTCCGCGATGGCTTTTTTGATGACGCTGTTTTCCAGATGATCGCGAAGGCTGGCGATGTGGCGTGCAGCGGCGTTGTCGGCGTGATGCGGAGCAGCGGCTGTGATCTGTGCGAGCGCGAGGCCGGCCTCGTGAATGGAGAAGGCGATGCTGCGCGGGAAAAAGTGATCGCGGACGAGGTAGTCGACCGTGCGTTCAAGCGTAAGCTGGCCGCGGCGGCTCTTGCGGAAGGCTTCGAAGGCGGAGCATGAGCGGAGAACCGAAGCCCATTGCACCATGTCGAGCGCGGAGCCGACGGTGGTGTTATCGGGCAGCAGCATGAAGTACTTCACGTCGAGGATGCGCGACGTGTTGTCCGCGCGTTCGAGGAAGCGGCCGAGCTCGAAGAACCACCACATCTGGGTGCGCGGGATCATCGACGAGGCGACGCCGTAGAAAAGCTGGATGCGGCCCTTGAGGAAGTTGAGATACTCCGAGGAGCCTAGCTGGGCGTAGCGCGAGTAGTCGTCCTCTTTAAGTTTAAGGTAGAACGTGTTGAGCTCTTCCCAGACTTCACCGGCGAGTTGATCGCGGATGCATCGGGCGTTTTCGCGGGCGTAGGCGATGCAGGAAAGGAACGAGCTCGGGTTCTGGCGGTTGAAGAGAACGAAATCGACGACGGTGCGTTCGGTAACGTCGGTGCCGTAGAGCTTGTGGAAAAGTTCGTCGCCACCGCAGACGTAGACGAGCGGTTCCCAAGAACGCGGATCGTCGGCGGCCTGGCGGCTCTGGAGGTCGAGCACGAGCTGGGCGTTGACGTCGAGGAGACGCGCGGCGTTTTCGGCGCGCTCGAGATAACGGGCGGTCCAGTAGATGAGATTGGCGACGCGGGAGAGCATGGATGGATGCGTTAAACCAAAACTTTTTCCACGAGTGGAGAGTGTGACTGCGACTGGGTTTGGAACGGCGCGGCGGTTTCGTCGGCGAGAACCCACGTGTCTTTGGAGCCGCCGCCTTGGGAGCTGTTGACGACGAGGCTGCCTTTTTTGAGTGCAACACGGGTGAGGCCGCCGGGCATGATTTTGATCGTCTCGCCGTTGAGGATGTATGGACGGAGATCGATGTGGCGGCCTTCGATGCTGTCGCCGCAGACGGCGGGGCAGCGCGAGAGGCCGATGGTCGGTTGGGCGATAAAGTTTCGCGGGTTATCGATGATCTTGGCGCGGAACTCCTCGATCTGGGCGGTCGTGCTGTGGGGGCCGACGAGCATGCCGTAGCCGCCGGCTTCGTTGACGCTTTTGACGACGAGCTTGGGCAGGTTGTCCAAGATGAACTTCAAGTCGGTAGGATCGGCGGAGAGATAGGTTTCCACATTCGGCAGGATCGGGTCCTGACCGAGGTAGAATTTGATCATCTTCTGGACGTAGTAGTAGACGGCTTTGTCGTCGGCGATGCCTGTGCCGATCGGATTGCAGAGGGCGACGTTGCCTTTTCGATACGCTTCCACGAGTCCGGGGACGCCGAGCATGGAGTCTTTGCGGAAAACCGTCGGATCAAGGAAGTCGTCGTCGATGCGGCGGTAGATGACGTGGACCGGGGCGAGGCCGTCGGTGCGGCGCATGTAGACCTTGTCGTCTTCCACCACGAGGTCGGAACCTTCGACGATCTCGATGCCCATCTGGCGGGCGAGGAAGCTGTGCTCGAAGTAGGCGGAGTTGTAGACGCCGGGCGTGAGCAGCACGACGGTCGGCTCGGGAACGTGTTCGGGCGCGAGGTAGGTGAGGAGCGAGAGGAGGTCGTTGGTGTAATTCTCGACCGGGCGGACGCGGTAGTCGCGGATGAGGTTCGGGAAAACGCGCTTCATCACCTGGCGGTTTTCGAGCACGTAGCTGACGCCGGACGGTGTGCGGAGATTATCCTCGAGGACGCGGTAAGTGCCGGCTTCGTCGCGGATGAGGTCGGTGCCGTTGATGTGGACGAAGAGACCGCGCGGGATTTTGAAGCCGACGAGCTCGCGGCGGAAATGTTTCGACGAGTCCACCATGCCGCGCGGGATGATGTTTTCCTTGAGGATGCGCTGTTCGCCGTAGATGTCGGCGAGGAACATGTTGAGCGCCTGCATGCGCTGCGTGAGGCCCGCCTCGAGATGTTTCCATTCGTGGGCGGGAATGATGCGCGGGAGCAGGTCGAAAGGAAAAATTTTCTCGGTGCCGGCGTTGTCCGAGTAGACGGTGAACGTGACGCCGCGGCTCAGGAAAGTCTGGTCGGCAGTGCGCTGGCGCTGGAGCAGTTCGCCGATGCCGTCCATGCGTCCGAAACGTTCGGCGAGGCGCTGGTAGTGCGCGTGCGGTTTGCCCGGAGCGGCGAACATCTCATCGAAGAAGCGGGCGTGTTCGTAGCTGGCGAAAAGATCGGGCATGGGAGGAAATGACCAGTGACGCAGTGACCAATGACCAGTGGCTGAGGCTGAAAGTGAGTCAGTGGTGTGCGGAGTCGGTGAGTTAAAGTGTGGGAGATTGGGTGCGAGTCAGGGAAGGCGCCCGACTAGTTCTTGGGCGGCTGGGTCCAGAGGAAACTTTGTTCGCGGAGGAGTTCCTGTCCTTCGGCATTGAGGAGCCGGAGCTGCCAGGCGACGGGGTGGGCAGTGGCATCAGGCCAGTCGGTGCCGGTCAGGCCGATCTGGAAAACGTGGCTGCCTGCAGGAACGCGGGTGATCGCAAAATTTGTGAACCGCTTGGGATCGGCGGAGGAGGGCGTGATGACGGTGAGCTCGATGCTCACGTTTTCGAGGGCCGTCCCGGTGTTTTTGATGCGGGTGAGAAAATAGAAGCCCTCGCGGGTGGCCGGCTGGCTGCGAAGAAGGATCTGGCCGCCGGAGTTTTCCTTGCCGTCAAAAAACTCGGACATGCGCTCGAAGGATTCTGCCGTGCGATAGCCGGGCCAGATGCGGACGGTCGCGAGGTCGGCGGCGGCGAGCCGCGCAGCGCAACAAATGACGAGCAAGGAGAGAACGAGACGCATGGACAGGGATTTAGCCGCGCTTGTGGCGGGCCGGGCTGAGGTTTGCAGGTTGTGTGCCAGCGGAGGCATCGGATGAAGGGGATTTATAGATGGAAAATGACCAATGACGCAGTGCCCAATGACCAATGGCGGAAGGTTCGGTCGCGTTATTCGAGCCAGATCTTTTGGTAGCGGTGGATGCCGAGGAGCGACGGGGTCCATCCCTTGACGGACGGATGGATCAGGAACGTGCGGGTGCCGAAGAACACAGGGGCAACCGGCACTTCATCGAGGAGGATGGCTTCCGCTTTCTGGAAGAGTTCGAAGCGGGCGGCTTGATCCAAGGTGCGGCCGGCCTCGGCGATGAGGCGGTCGTACTCGGCATTGCTCCAGCCGGTCTGGTTGTTGGCGCCTCCTGTGATGAACATGTCGAGGTAGGTGTTGGGATCGTTGTAATCGCCGACCCAGCGGGAGCGGGAAATCTGGTACGAAAGCGTGCGCTGGGCGTCGAGGTAGACGCGGAAATCCTGGCTGGTGAGACGCACGGTGATGCCGAGTTCGCGGCGCCACATTTCCTGCACGGCTTCGAAGATCTTTTTGTTGATGCCGTCGGTGTTCATCTGGAGCTCGACGGAGGGGAATCCTTTGCCGCCGGGGAAGCCGGCCTCGGCGAGGAGTTTGCGGGCGGCTTCGAAGTCGGACGGGACGCGTGCGGTGGCGGTGTAGCCGCCGGTGCTGGGCGGGGTGAAGAAATTGGCGGGTTCGCGGCTCCCGTTGAGGAGGACGCGGCAAATGATTTCGCGATCGAGGGCGCGGGCGAGCGCCTGGCGGACTTTTTTGTTATCGAAGGGAGGCTTCGTCGTATTGAAGCGGATGAAGAGCGTCTCGAGCAGAGGATCGACGCGCAGCGGGCTGGGGGACTGTTTACGATAGACGGGGATTTTTTCGGGGAGCACATCGTAGGTGATGTGGACCTGGCCGGCGCGGAAGTTTTTCTCGTCGGTCGCGATGTTGTCGTTGGGGTAGAAGACGACGGAGCGGAGCTTGGTATTGGCGGCGTCCCAGTACGTGTTGCTTTTCTCCACGATGATGCGGGCGTTGGGCTGCCAGACCTTGAGGGTGTAGGCGCCGTTGCCGACGAGGTTGCCGGGCTGGGTCCAGCGGGTGCCGCGCTGGTCGAGTTTGCCGAATTTCAGAATCGTGGGCGGATGGATAGGGAACCACGCCTGATGCGCGACAAGTGCGAGCAAGTAGGGCGTTGAGTGATCGAGGACGATTTCGAGCGTGAGCGGGTCGATGGCACGGAAGCCGACCTGGGAGAAGTCGGTGACTTTGCCGGTGTTGAAAGCCTCGGCGTTTTTCACCGGGTAGAGCATGTAGGCGTATTCAGCGGCGAGGCCGGGATTGCCGGGGCCGCCGGGCGAGAGCATGCGTTGATAGGAGGTGACGAAATCCTGTGCGGTGACGGGATCGCCGTTGGACCAGCGGCCGTTTTTGCGGAGATAAAACGTGTAAGTAAGCCCATCGGGGGAAACGTCCCAGCGTTCGGCAGCTCCCGGGATGGCTTTCGACGTTGCCTCGTCGATCACTGTGAGGCCCTCGAATAGAGCCATCATGATGAGCTCGTCGGTATAGACCGTGGACGTTTGGGGATCGAGGTCCGCGGGTTCGGCGCCATTGCCGAGGTGAAGCGTCTGGGAGCGGAGGCCGGCTTCGACGGCTGTTTCGCGCTGGGCGAAAACCGCTGGAGCTGACGAAAGCGTGGCGACAATCAGGGCGAGAGCGACAGAGAGTGTACGCATGTCGGCGGTGAAGATGCGCGGAGAGAGCGCGGAGTAAAGGGCGGGAAGGACCGCGAGGATGTGGTCTAGGTGGTCTCTGCCCCGCCGATTTTCCACAAAACCTGAGGAATGAAATTGATTCTGACAGTGCGCGAGGCATTCCCAGACGGCGAGCAACCTCACTCATGAACTGGTATTACGCCATCAACGGGCAGCGGCAGGGGCCGGTCGCACAATCTGAATTTGAGAAGCTGGTCAGTACCGGCGTTATCACCGATCAGACTTTGGTCTGGCAGGAGGGCATGCCGGAATGGAAACCGTATTCGACGGTGAAGCCGGCGCAGCCTGTGCCGGTCGGGGTTGCGGCGGCGGATGCAGGCGCGACGAACGACGAGACCGCGGTCTGTGTGGTGAGCGGGAAGACATTCCCGAAGCGCGAGATGATCCAGTATGAAGGCAAGTGGGTCAGCGCCCAGCATCGTGACGAATTTTTCCAGCGTCTCCGTCAAGGCATGGCGCCGGGCGGCGAGGGCGTTGTTCCCGGGCCGTATGGCTACGGTGGTTTCTGGCGGCGGTTTTGCGCGAAATTTATCGATGGCCTGATCCTGGCGGTTGTTTCGGTGCCACTCAGCTTCGTCCTCTCGTCGATCATTCTCGGGACGTGGAATTTTTTGGACTATGCGCGGACGAATGGCGGCGTGGACGGCCGGTACATGCTGTTTAACATGGCGACCCTGGCATTGGGTGTCGTGGTCGGTCTGCCCTACGCGGTTTATTTCACCCGGAAGTACAAGGCGACGCCGGGAAAAATGGCGATGGGACTGCAGCTCCTCCGAAGCGACGGCGCCGAGTTGACCACCGGGCGGATCGTGGGGCGATTTTTCGCCGAATGGACGCTGAATCTTTTTTCGGGGGTGGGCCTGACCATCCTTACGGCCATCGGTCTGATCGGCTACGTGATTGCCGGATTCGATAGCGAGAAGCGGACGATCTTCGACCGGATCTGCGATACACGCGTGATCAAGATCCGCCAATGACGCGCGGTCAGGTGCTACCTTGTCCATCGTGCAAGCGGTCGTATCGAGGCGCTCGACTGGATCGACGCCGACCACTGCCGCTGCCTGAAGTGCCAGGAGGATTTGATTTCTCCCCCTTCCGGCGCTGGTCGCGACGACTGAAGTTGCGAAGCCGCAGGCCGTGGCGGTGGCCGAGGACTCGACGTGTTTTTTCCACAGCGTCAATCAGGCGGAGAAGGTCTGCGACGGCTGCGGGCGTTTCTCTGCGCCGTGTGCGCGGTGCCGTTCGACGGAAAGACGATGTGTCCGAGCTGCATCGCGAACTCGAAGAAGAATGACACGGGCCTGGTGACATCGAGATATCTGCCCGGGAGCACCACGCTCGCGCTGACGCTGGTGCCGTTGGTGGTCTGGCCGATCACACTGGTGACTTCGCCGATCGCGCTTTATCTCGCGATCACCGGATGGAAGAAGCCGCAGAGCCTAGGTGCGGCCGGGGCGCTGGAGGATCGTCGTGGGCGGGCTCATCGCGCTGGTGCAGGTCTGCGGATGGATTTACCTGGGAATTATTGTGTTCATGAACCCCTGACGCGATGGCACGCCTCCCTAAAATGTACACGCGGCTGACCCGCTCGCCGATCCAGCTGGGCAGCTACAAGAGCCTCTGGCTCGGTGCCGATCACCTGATGCAGGTGGATACGAACGGCTACACCGAGAATTATCAGCGGTTTCAATTTGGAGATGTCCAGCGATCATCGCGGCTGGAGCCGGCGGCTCTATTGGAATCTCTTTTTTGGAGTCTGGTCGCTTTAATCGCCGGAATTCCCATTGTCATCGCGCTCACCGATGAAGTGATGCCCGGCGTATCGCTAGTCATTACTCGGCCTCGCGACCGTTTTTTTAATCGGAACGATCTGCTCGGGCCGTCGTGTCGCGTCTATCTGGTGACAAAAGTGCAGACGCTGCACCTCGCCGGCGGCGCCCGGCGGCGCAAGGCGAACAAAGTGCTCGGGCAAATCCAGCCCTTGATTGAAAGCGCGCAGAGTTCCCTGGCAGCCCCAGTGGTGATCCAGCCTGGAGTGGCCGGACATCCCGCCAGATTGAGTCAGTGCCGGCGTCCGAGCCGGTTGCGCCGCCGGAAGCGCCTCCCACCGTGCTGTCGACGCGACTCCCTCCATTCCCGATCTGCCGGGTCGCGTGACCGCGCCGCTGCGGGCGAGGCGTTGTGTCAGGCACGCCGAACGCCAGAGGCGGTTGCGAGGTGTTCGACATGCGCGGATTTTATTGCCGCGAGTGCGTGGTCGAATGTCGCGCGGGCCGGCTTTTGTGTGCAGTTGTCTCGCGAAAACCACAACCAGGCCGCCGCGGAGACAAAATTAAACGGAGTTTTGCGGGGCCGCGGCGTGGCGTGATGCTCGCGGCCGCGGTGTTTGTTTCGTCGGTAGTTTTATATGATGGGCTCGTGGTTGATGAGCATACCGGCGGAGTACCACGAGGGGACATCTGGCGGCGGGCGTTCTTCATGGACTGATCCGATGACGTCGAAACGGAACAAACGCGCGAAGACGGGCGAGCCCATGGCGATGGAGCTGGTGGAGAAAGCTCATGCACTTGCTGCGCTGCGCGCCGATCGGGACACTGGCGATGTACTATTTCGGGGCGGGGGCGTGGGTGCTTGATTTTTGTTTTCTTGGGCTCACACGACGTGGTTTGCGCCGGGTGGTGCACAGCTGGCGTGGTCGGCGCTCGGGCTTGTGGGATTGTTTGTCCTGCTGAAAGTGACGCAGGCGGAGTTTTGCGCGAGGCTGCTCGCCCACCGGATGGGCGATGTGCCGCCGGTGTGGTCGCGCCGGCGGGCACTGGAGCTCGCAGCCGCGCAGCTCAATGTGCAGGCGTGGGGCCTGGTGCTCGTGCCGGTGGCTGCGGTGGTGACGATCCCGTTTGGCTGGGTGTATGGCTATTATCAGCACGCGACGGTGATCGGGTCGGGGACCCGGGCTGGTGAAGGACGGGCGCTGTCGCGGCGCTGGCCGATGCAGAATCACATGGCGCTGCTGTATTTCTCGCTGGCGGCGTATTCGCGGTGATCGATTTCGGTAAGGATTTTTATCATCCCCTGGCTGGCGAACACGCTGCTCGGGCTGGACAATATTTTTAGGGGCTCACTGGCTGGGCGTTTTGGAACGCGACCTTTCTCTGGCGTCGGTGGGCGCGCTGTCGTGACTCGCGGATGGAATCCGCTCGTGAAGGCGTACTATGTACTGCGCGTTTTTCACGGACGGGCGCAGAAGTCGGGTGATGATTTGCGCGTTGAATTGAAATCAGCCGGACGCACAGGCGCGTCTTTGCGCGGGCTGAGGGGGGCGGCGTTGATGTTGCTTTTGTTGCTCACGGTCGCACCGAAGCCGGCGAACGCCGAGACGGTGCAGACGGTCGAGCAGCCGCGGATCGAGAAGGCCCGGGCGGTTGATCCGGCATCGCTCAATCATGCGCTGGATGACGTGTTGAAGCGCCGGGACTTTCAGTGGCAGCTGCGGCCGGTGCCCGTCGACGAGGCGACCGCGGCCAAAAACGAAGGACCGGTCAGAAAGTTTTTCCGCGAAGGGGTGCAGATGATCCGTGAAATGGTGCGGTCGATTCAAAACACCTGGCGCGAGTTCCGGGAATGGCTGCGCGACTTCTTTGGTTCGGACAAAAAGGATGCGCCCGAGAAGCCGGTGAAAATGGCTGATGGTGGTGCGGACTTTGAATCGTTGAGAATTTTTCTCTACATCCTGATTGGTGTGCTGGTGCTCGGGATCGTCGTGGTCATTGTGATGATGGTGCGGAGCGGGCGGCGGCACGCCGCACCGGCGCTGGTGGGCAGGGCGATCACGATGGCGCAGCCCGATCTGCGCGACGAAGCGACGCACGCGGCGCAGATGCCCTCCGACGGCTGGCTGGCGCTGGCGAAGGAGCAAATGGCCAAAGGCGAATGGCGGCTGGCGCTGCGCGCGCTCTATCTCGCGACGCTTGCGAAGCACGCGGCGGACGGATTGCTGACGCTGGCGAAGTTTAAGACGAATCTGGATTACGAACGGGAGTTGCGGCGCCGCTCGGTGTTGCAGCCGGAGGTGACGGTGCGGTTCCTGGCGCACCGGTTGAATTTCGAGTCGGTCTGGTATGGGCGCGAAAGCGCAAGCGAGGCGGTGGTTCGCGCGTGGCTCGAAGAACTGGAAGGAGTTCCGGTGGCTGCATGAGACGTCGTTCGTCATGGATTGTCCTGCTGCTGATTGCGGTGGTTTTCACCGGCGGCCTCTGCTGGCTGTTCAAGTTGCGGCTGGGGCAGGGCGATTTGTTTCCCGCCTACTCGACCTTGCGCGCCGATCCGCTCGGGACGCGGGCGATTTACGAGGCGCTGCAAGAACTGCCGGGGATGCGCGTGGAACGATCGTTGCAGGCGATGAAGAAAATCCCGGTGACTCCAGCGCGCACGATTGTCTTCGCGGGCATGTGGCGGGGGCAGTGGGAAAGTTTTTCGGTGCAGGAGGCGAATGCGCTGGATGGGGCGGTGCGCGCGGGTTCGCGAGCCGTGATTGTTTTCAGAGCCGAGCGGATGTCGGTGGACAAGGAAATGACCGAGGCGCTTTCAAAAAAGAAAGCCGAGGAAAAGGCGAAGGCGGAGAAGAAGGAGAAAGAGAAGGCCGAGAAAAAGGATGAAGACTCATCCAAGAAATCATCACGGGAACGGGATTCAGGTTCTCCGCGGAATGACGAAGGAAAGGGGGCGGACCTCAATTTGCAGATGGTCGACTGGACACGTCGCTGGGGGATGGACCTGCGCCTCCGCTGGATCACGGATGGAGACAAAGGCGCCCAGAAAAAACAGGACGCTCCGGCTGAAC
>JASGJB010000007.1:0-22621 GCA_049840895.1 Nibricoccus sp.
CGCGGCCACGACTGCGATCGGTCGCGTGATTCCGCATGGACACCACGAGTTTCCGCTCCTGGGCTGATTATGTTGTGCGTATCCGCAACGGTCAAGGTCCGACTGCGCCTAACTTCGCGAACAACACCCTGTTCCCGCTGACGCAGAACATGAAAAATGAAATTGCGGCGCTGATGAAGGTTCCGGCCTATGACAATTGGCCGCCAGCAACATTCAACGGCACCCAGACCAACAAGGCAAAGGGTCAGGAATTCCAGCTCATCTACAATCCAAAGCGTAACTGGAACATCAAAGCCACCGCGTCGCACATCGAGTCGACCTATCAGAAAGTGGCGCCTGAGATTGATGCGTGGATTGCGACTCGTCTGCCTATCTGGCAGAACAGGACCTCGCGCTAGACATGCCGGCCTCAATCACCATGTCCAACGGCACCCCGCTTTCGTTGCAGCGTTTCTGGACGGGCTATGGTCCAAGCGCAGATGCCCGTCTCTCCAATGCGACAGGCGCCAATCCGAGCTGGATCAGTCACCAAGGGTTTTACGAGAGTGCAGTTGCTACGGAAATCAACGTAGCGAAAGCTCTCCAGAATAAACCAGTCCCCAATGAACGCCCGTGGACGTTCAATATCATCACCAACTACGCCTTCGAATCGGGCATGTTTAAGAACTTCACGGTGGGTGGTGGTTATCGCTGGGCCGATGAAGCCACCGCTGGTTTCTACGGGGGCCCCAATAACCGCGATTCAAACAACTTGATTGTCGCTCCTGACCTCAATCGTCCAATCACGGTTGAATCGGAATCGCACGTCGACCTGTGGGTTTCTTATCGCTGCAAGATTCTCGCGAACAAGGTGAACATGAAGATTCAGCTCAACGTGCGTGACGCGCTGGAAGACGGAGGACTGCAGCCCGTCGCCTACAACCTGGATGGATCGGCCTTTGCTTACCGCATCATCGACCCACGCCAGTTCTTCCTGACCACGACCTTCGAGTTCTAATTCAGGAAGTGTTGTTCTCTTTGGTTGATCAAACCTCCCGCCTGCAAAGGCGGGAGGTTTTTTTGTCGTGGCACCTAGGTGAAGCCGGTAACTCAGCACATCGTGGATGAACAAAGCGCTCCTTGTGATGAGAAATAGCCCCAAGCGTTGGGTGTTGTGGGGCGGCGCCGTCATTCTGATTCTAGCCACTCTGGCTGCCTATAAAAACAGCCTGGCCGCGCCGTTCGTTTTTGATGATCGGGCGGCGATCGTGGATAACCCGGAGAATACGGAGTTTTTCCGCGGCGTTGCTTCCGGCGGCGGACGGTCGCCCGGTCAGTGGACGACCTCTGGTGAGCCTCTCGCTGGCGCTGAACTACCACTGGAGCGGACTCGATCCCTGGAGCTACCATGTCGTTAATGTGGGCATCCACTTGTTCAGTGGTCTGGTGCTTTGGGGACTTGTCCGTCGCACGTTGATCCACGGGCAGTCTCCCGTCGGCGCGAATTCAAGTCGTGATGACTCTCGGGAGCTAACGTCGGAATGGGCGTGTTTGAGTATAGCCTTACTCTGGCTGCTGCATCCTTTGCAGACAGAGTCGGTTGGTACTTACGTGGTGCAGCGGGCGGAGTCTCTCATGGGGTCGTGCTATCTGCTGACTCTATACTTTTTTGTCCGGGGCACGAGCGGCGCCACGTCCGGGCAGATGGTATGGCGCTGCGATCGCGACCTGCGCGCTCGGAATGACTGCGAAGGAGGTGATGGTGAGCGCACCGGTGATGGTATTGCTCTATGACCGGACATTTGTGGCGGGATCGTTTTCCAAGGCGTGGCAGCTTCGGAAGCGGGTCTATCTCGGGCTGGCTGCTTCCTGGATTATTCTGGCACTGCTCGTACTTCACGCGGGAACGCGTGGCGGCACGGCTGGTTTTGGTGGGGGCGTTTCCTCCTGGTCGTATCTGCTCACGCAATGCAAAGCCCTGCTTCTCTACGTCAGGCTTTCAATATGGCCGGATTCATTGGTGTTCGATCACGGCACCGAGCTGGTTGGCAGCTTTGCCGAGGTCATTCCCCAAGGGCTGGCGGTTTTAGGCGCTCTGGTTGCCGCTGGATTTGCGCTGAAATTCCGGCCCCGCGCGGATTTTTGGCTGCGTGGTTTTTTGTGATTCTGGCCCCGACTACAAGTTTCGTCCCGGTGGCGTCACAGACCGTTGCGGAGCACCGGATGTATCTTCCGCTTGTTGCCGTCGTCGTTGCGGTGGTCTGCCTGATCCAGGCTGTGGCGAAGCGTTTTTCAGTTTTGATTTCGCTGCCGCTCGCGCTGATCGCAGGAATTTTAGCCGTTCATCGCAACGACACCTACCGAAGTGAGCTGGCGCTCTGGAGCGATACGGTTTCGAAGAGTCCGCAAAATCCGCGTGCGTTCGTTAACCTGGGCGGTGTTTTGCTTGAGCAGGGACGGGTCAACGACGCACTGGAAAAGTTCACTCAGGCGGAACGCCTGGCTCCCTTGTCTCCAGAGGTTCACGCCAACCTATGTCACGCGTACGTGCTTCTGGGGCGCTATGCGGAGGCGGTCGTTCACGGAGAAAAGGCGGTGATTTTAGAACCGGCTGATGCGGATGCGCGTGTGAATCTGGCTCAGGCATTGAGCCGCGTGGACAGAGTCAGTGACGCGGTGGAACAGTATGAAGCGGCGTTGAGGTTGGAGCCGGAGGCCATCGATCTTCATGTCACGCTCGGAGATCTCTACGTGCGGATGGGCCGCTTTGATTCGGCGATCAGCCACTATCAGGCAGCGCTGGCATCTGAAACCGGGAGAGCAGAAATCCATCTCAAGCTGGCGCAGGTTTTGGTGCGGGCCGGCAACAAGGAGGCCGCTTCGTATCATTGCGCCGAGGCGCTGCGGTTGAATCCGCGTCAAGCGGACGCGCTGCTATTGTCGGGAAATTTGCATGCGGCCGACGGAAATTTTCGCCCGGCGATCCACGCCTATCGTCAGGCCCTTGAGGTGAATGCTGGTTTGGTGGCTGCTCGTAACAATCTCGCCAATGCACTGCTGGTTTCCGGCCAGATTGATGAGGCGATCATCGAGTATCAGGAGGTACTGAAGAGTCGTCCAAACGACCGTGCGGTTCTGGAGAATTTGCAGCGCGCACTTTCCCTCAAGAATGCGGGAGCGGGTTCTGGCGCGCGCTAGTTCTTGAGCTGGCTGCGCAGGCTCGATGGCAAGAGTTTGTCAGCAAACACGCGCAACGCTGGATCCGGCCAGTTCATGCCGGCCGATTCACTGAGTGTGATCAGCTCCACGAGTTTGTCTGGAGGAAGTTGCCGCAGGCTGTCTTTGGTGGTTTTGCTCAACGCAGTCTTGAGGGCGAGACCCGCGTCATCGAAGCGTTCCGCGGCTGCGAGTACGGCGGTGAGGCGCAGGGCATCCTCGAGTGAAAGTGCTTCGATCTGCGCTGGAGAAGATGACAACTGTGCGAGTGCGCGCGAAAACGCCGCGGGGTTGTTCTGCCGCGCAGCGATATAGGCGGTCATGATACGAGCCGGGAACTCGCTGAGGTGTTGTTCAAGAGTGCCGCGCAGGCGGTTGACGTTCTCCGCTTCGCCAGTGGCGAGAGAGTATTCCGCGGCATTGATGAGTGCGCGCAGCGGAGGCGCTTCAGACGTGACTTCGTATATTCGGATCTGCTGGCCATCCAGCGCCGGATTCTGCGGCAGCTTGAAATCAATCGCCCGCAGCCAGGGAGGTGGAGCGGGCGCGGTGAGCAATTGGGCGATAAACGCATCGGTGGGAATCGGCGCTTCGGCCGCCAGTCCGCGAGCGAGGCGCGCATAGACGCCTTCAAAGCCGTCCCACGAAACGACCACGATGTGCGTGATGCCGCAGTCCTTCGCGATTTTGCGCGCTGATTCCGCGGTCGGAGCCGCGTAAAAGGCTGCGGCATTCTTCAGCCCGGAAACGTTTTCCCAGTACAACGTTCCCACTCCGGTCAGGCCGCCGTGGAAGACCAGGGAGGTGGTGACCGTCGGCGAAGCTGCGACGACGACGCGTGCATCGCCTGCGCGCTGACGCAGCCAGTGCGCCACTTCACGCTCTGCCAGCGAGCGCACGTCGGACGCATTCCAGTCGGACTCGGCGCCCGACTCTTGCGACGTGGCGATGACTCCGGGAACAAAGAGGAGTCCGCATCCTATCGTCCAGAGAGCGACCGAACGGTGCTTATTGGCAGCGTCGGTGCGCAGTGCCCGGAAGATTGCGGCAACGACCGGGATAAGCATGGCATACTCAAGTCCCCACCATCTCACCTGATTCCATGTCAGCGCGAGTATCAGCACAGAGGGCACGGCCGCCAGTTTTAGCGATGAGCGCGTTGAGAGTGTTTGCTTGCGCGAAAATCCCAGCCAGAGGGCGGGTACTATCAGAAGAAACGGAAGGCAGTAGCTGAGCGCAGTCCACGCGTAGCCGCTTCGGCCAAGGAAACCTGGCAGGCTTTGAAACTCCGCGATGAAATCGTGGTGCAGTCGCCAGAGAAAAGAATCCGAGACCAGGAAGGTGCGGTCTTTAGACAACAGGATCGTGATTGGCAGCACGGCGGCGACGACGAGCGCGCTGACTCCAGCGAGCATGTCGCGGGCGGGCGATTGCGCGGTCGGCCGGCTCCAGATTCTGGCGAGCCGGCATAACGCTTCGCCTGCCGCCAGCCAGGTGAGTGCGTACAGAGGGTGATTGACCTCGAGTCGCAGTCCGAAGTCGCCGGGAAGATATTCGATCAAATACGCGATCAGGCTCATGGCGGCTCCTGAGATTCCCCAAATGCGGAATATGGCGGGATGAGCGCTCCATACTGCTCCGGATTTTTCTCCTCGTTCAGTCCAGCATGCGACAACCGCTCCCAGCCCGAGTCCGATCAGCACGGGTATTTGCGTGGCGGCGCTTATCCAGATTCCGGTCGCGCCTGCGATACCACTTGTGATCGCGGCGAAGCATCCGCTCTTGAAGCTGCCGTCCCGGTTCAAAAAGAGGAGCACGCTCGCCATCGCACACAGGCTGGCGATGCCGTGGTGGTCCACATAGCCCGCCACGAAATCGACGTAGAAGGGGAACACGGCCACGCAACCGACGGCGAAAAGTGTGCCCGCAGCCGGAGCGAAACGAAATGCCAGCAGCGGCGTGAAGATGAGCAGCGACAGTCCCAGTAAAACCGGCCCGGCTGAAAATGCCGTGCGTTCGACGGCAATTCCCCACGGCGTGTTCCGATCGTGTTCGAGCCAGGCAAGCAGGCCCAGCCACCAGCGGTAGGGCGACGCCCAGTGAACACTGCGACCATCAGGCGCTCCGTCGTAGTCGACGTGCCGGATGCGCTCTCCGCCATGCACGAGCATGGTTTGCGTCTGCATGATCCAGTGATAGCCATCCATGCTGCGGGCGGGCAGGATGATGGAGCGCTGCTGGTGGAGGTAGCCGGTGGGTGATTCCTCGTCGATGGCGAGTGCGTTTTCGGAAACGCCATGGATCCCGGAAACGGCCGCGATCTGACGACTGCGTGAAAGGGAATCGTGGATGAGAAACCCCAGAACAGCACCCAGAACCAGCAGGCATACGAAAAATTCCATCCGCGGGATTTTCGTGGAGGGATTTTGAAGCATGGCGGCCACCGCTATTCACGCGGAGCAACTGTCAGGCAAGATTTCTTCCGGTCTCGAAGGGCTTTGGCTGTCACGAGGCTCGCGGAGGGCAGGTTCTGTTTGAATGCGGAGCGGGCCGAGGTTGAAGTGATTTAGCCGCCGGCTCTGTCCCGTCTAGAGCGAGCGGCCGTGTATCCCATGAAAAAACTCCTGTGCTTTCTAGGTCTCGGTATTGCGGCGTTTCAGGCGCCTTCCCGGGCGACGCCCGTCGTTTGGGAAACGCCTCATGCGGGGAATCCGGTGTTGCCGGGGTATTTTGCCGATCCGTCTGTTCTCGTGCAGGGCGGGAAATTTTTCATCTACGCCACGATCGATCCATGGGGCGGGGAAAAACTCGGGTGCTGGGAATCGACGGACTTTAAAAACTGGACCTACCGCGAACTCGACTGGCCGACGAAGCAGGCATGCACGAGCATGACCTCGAAAGACGCGAAGGTATGGGCTCCGTCGGTCGTGCGTGCGGCGAACGGGAAGTTTTTCATGTACGTTTCCGTCGGTAGCGAAGTGTGGGTGGGCACGGCGGACGCGCCGCTTGGACCGTGGAAAAATGCGCTCGGGGACAAGCCGCTCATCCCGGGAAATTACAAACCGGAGTTCCACATGATCGATGCGGAGGCGTTTATCGACGACAACGGCGACGCGTTTCTATACTGGGGCTCCGGGTGGAACTGGATCAACGGACGCTGCTTTGCGGTGAAACTGAAGGCGGATATGGTGAGCTTTGATGATGAGCCGCGTGATGTAACGCCTCCGAACTATTTCGAGGCGCCGTTCATGGTGAAGCACGGCGGGAAGTATTTTCTCACGTACTCAAACGGCAAAACCGTCAGCGATACCTATGAAGTGCGAGCGGCTGTGGGAGATTCGCCGTTCGGGCCGTTTGTGGAGATCCCGGAAAGTCCCATCCTCGCGAGCGATGTGCGGAATGACCTGATCAGTCCCGGGCATCACGCCGTGTTTCGGAAGGACGGTAAAAGTTACATCGCTTATCATCGGCATCGCCTGCCGTATGTGGTGAATACCGCGTTTCGACAGGTTTGCTTGGACGAGCTGACGTTTACCGATCGTGGGACGATCAGCAAAGTCGAGGCGACCCATAGCGGACCTGCACTTGTGCAAGGCCGTGCGGCGACAGGGAATCTCGCGGCGCGTGAAGCAGGCGCGACTGCGACGGCCTCAAGTGTGGCGCCTGGACAATTTTCCGGCGCGGAGCGCGCGTTCGATGACAATTATGCCACGCGTTGGTCGGCGGCTTCCGATGCGGCGGGCGGTTGGTTGCAGATCGATTTTGGCTCGGTGAGGCCGGTGACGCGGAGCGTGGTGCGATTTGAGTACGCCTGGAAAAAATACCCATTCACCCTCGAAGGATCGCTGGATGGAAAAACATGGAAGACGTTCGCGGATTGGCGTGCGGATGGCGGCGTGAGCGGATCGCCGGTCGTGATCGAGCACGCGGGTGAGGCGCGTTATCTGCGTATCGTTTTCCCGGGTGCGGTGGCAGGGAAAGATATCGAGGTGATAGAGTGGTCGGCATTCTAACTTCGATCGCTGGGTGTTTATGGCCGCCCGATTTCTGTCACGGACAGGTCAAGTTAATGGCTGCAGGGTATTCTTGATCCCGGCTCACTCAGACGAAGGGGGCCGGGTGGGCTTCATTGAGTGCTTTTCGCTGGGGCCGGGGCTGAATGGGTCGAGATCAAGTGTTTGAGTTCGCGCACGAAGGTTTTTGCGCCGCCCTGCATGTAACCGAGGCGCCCGAGTTCTTTGCCGTTTGCGTCGAGAAGCAGCAGGGTGGGATAGCCGGTCACCGCGTATTTTTCCTTCAACGCATCGTTTTGTTTTTCCAACTCTGCGGGCAGCTTCTTCCCGCGTGGAAAATCCACTTCGAGAAGCACGAGGTTGTTGGCGGCGTAATCGAGGAAATGCTTTTGGACAAAAATCTCGTCGCGCACGCGATGGCACCAGACACACCAGTCGGATCCGGTGAAGTTGATCAGAACAGGCCGGCGCAACTCCGCGGAGCGTTGAAAGGCGATGTCGGCTCCCGTGAGCCAGGCGGCGCTTGCGGGCGCATTGGCTGTTTTTTCGTCGGCCGCACCGACGGCTGCGAAGGTGAGTGAAAGCAGAAGTCCGAGGAAGATTTTCATGGGGCGTGACGGGTCATTTGTCCTCTAAGTTAAAAATAAGCGGAATCTGCATCAGGGTCCGGCCAGGTTTGCCGTCAGTCATGGAAGGCAGGAACCGCCATTGTTGCACGGTCTTGACGGCGGCGGTGGCAAATTCCGGATGGGTCGCATTAATCATGATGACGTTTTCCGTGCGCCCTTCTGGAGTGACTTCGAAGCGAACGGTGGCTTCTCCGTTTTGATTAAGGATGCGCATGCGCGGAGGATATTCCGGGTTGCACTGCCAGAAAGGAATGGGGGTGGAGTTGGTCCCCGAGGCAAGGTGTCTGGCGAGTTTTTCCGCAAAGCGTTTCTCATCGAAAGACGTGGTCGCGGTGGTGGATGCGAAATGTTGAATCGCCTTTGCCGGGTCGTCGCCGGCCTGGTTGAGGAGATTCCAGGACGACTGAAAGTTCAGCTCGGCTGAGCGAACCAGATGCTTCCGGGCTTTTGGCAGATCCACAGGCACCGCAAGTCCGATGGTGTAGAATTGTGCCAGCAGGTAGTTCGCATAACCGCTTTCGACCGCCGCAGCCTCAAGGAGGGCCAGGCCGCCGGCCTCGTCTTGCTTGCAGGCGATGCCCACCGCCTTGTGAAAACCGAGAGCGGCGGCGCCACCCGGGCCGGGAAGTGCGGCTGCTCTTTCGGCGTACTCATAGGAGGCCTTGTAGTCGCGGGGGAGGTGATCGCCGTGGAAGTAGACCTGGGCGAGTCTCTCCAGCGACCAGAGTTCCTTCTCGTCGGAACGACGCTGAAGGCGGCTGAGGGCGGCCTTGGAGTCGCGCAACCATTCCGGCCCCCCCAGGATCAAATCCATGAGGAAATGTTCTTCGGTGGGCCCGGGATTTTCGGCGAGGGCATTCCATCGTTCAAACAGCCATGCGCGTGCCTGTGTCTGGCTTTCGGCGGAGATGCCAAAGATGAATCGAAAAGCGTCGTTCTGAAAAGAGCAGCCGGGATTCTGGCGAAGAACGGAGAACACCTGATCCAAGGCCGCGGGAATATTTTTATCCACGCCCTGGCCTGCCAGATAGAACTGGGCGACATTCAGCGCGGCCTGGGTGTCGCCTTTTTTCGCTGCAAGGGATATCCAGGTGAATGACTCTTGATCGTCGCGCTCAATGCCGGTGCCGGTGAGCAGGCACCAGGCGACCATCTTTTGGGCGTCGATGTTGCCCTCGCGTGCAGCGCGTTCGTACCACACGAACCCGGCGGCGGGATCGGGGGTGACGCCGAGTCCGTAGTGGTGGATCCTCCCGAGCTCAATCATCGCGGAAACGTTTTCCTCGCGTGCCGCGGCTTCGAGCCAGCGCATGGCGGCGGGGTGGTCGATCTTTCCATTCACGGGATTTTCGAGGGCAATCATGCCGAGGCGGTACTTTGCCCAGGAGCTGCCGCGGGCCGCTGATTTTTCGTAGAGGCTGCGTGCGTGATCGAGGTCGCGTGTGGTTCCCGTGCCGCTTTCGTACGCATAGCCGACCTCGTCGAGTGTGTTGGAGTCTTTCGCGTCGGCGACGCTTTGAAATACTTGCAGCGCACGCGCCTCGTCCTTGGGGAGGCCGTTGCCATCGCGAAGGCGGCGGCCGAAATCGAGACAGGCTTCGGGATGTTTTTTGGCGGCGGCGAGTTCGAGCCAGTGCAGGCCTTCGGCGGTTTTTTCACCTCCGACTTCGAGGAGATTGTCGGCGAGCGTGTACATGGCCCGTGGCATGCCGGCTTCGGCAGCGATGCGGAGGTAGTGATTCGCCTGTGCGCTGTCCTCTTGGGTGAAGAGTCCGAGGTGATAGTAGCGCGACAGTTGAAATGCCGCCGGCCCGAAATTTTTATCGGCGGATTGCCGGAGGAGACGGACATGGAGTTTGTAGTCCCTCGGCGAGCAGCGACCTTCGAAGTAATATTGGGCGAGGTTGAATTGGGCGACCGGGTCTTCTTGCGAGGCGGCGTCGCTCAGCCACAGAAAAGCGCGTGCGAGCTTGGGGATGAATGCGCGCCCGCTGACTCCGAGCCAGTCTTCCGGAATGGGTGTGGTTGAAAATACGGCGTCCCCGGCGAGTTCACGAAAGCGGGCGGCTTTCTGCGGGTCTGGTTTGGTGAGGAAGCCCTGCTCGAATTTCCAGGCGAGGTACCCTGCAGCGGTTTTGTGTCCGCGCTCGGCGGCTTGAGTGAGAGATTGAAGCGCCTGATCGTCGTCGAGCACGAGGCCCGCGCCCATCTCCTGGAGAAATCCGAGGGCGAACAGCGCCGAGGGATCGCCTTTGTCGGCGAGCAGTTGAAGACGCGCGATGGCTTCGACGGGTTTGTTGTTTCTTAGCAGCGCTTCGATGTCGTTGACGTTCGCAGCACTTTTGGCGGGCGGTGGCGCGACCGGAATTGCGGAGTCTTTGGTTGAGGGGAGGGTGCAACCACAGGAAAGGGCGGTGCAGGCGATGACGACGCGTGTCAGTTGGGGCATGGGAGGACGTCAGCGTGAGCGCTCGTGAAGTCGCGGCAAGCCGCGGTTGAGATGCCCTCGCTTCGGACTGTAAACGTGGCGGACGTTTGGCTAGGGGTGGGAACGCACGAACGTCTTTCCCCTCCATGATTTCTTCCAAGTTTCCTTCCACGATCTTCTACGGCGGTGACTACAATCCCGAGCAGTGGCCGGAGTCCGTCTGGCCCGAGGATGTGCGGCTCATGAAGCAGGCGGGGGTGAATCTGGTGAGCGTGGGGATTTTCAGCTGGGCGCGAATCCAGCCGGATGAGCACACGTTTGACTTTGGGTGGCTGGATCGGGTGTTCGACCTGCTTTCGACGAATGGCATCTATGTCTGCCTCGCGACATGCACGGCGTCTCCGCCGGCGTGGATGTGGAAGAAGTATCCCGACATCCTTCCGGAAGACGCGAGTGGCATTCCGTACAATCAGGGCGCACGTCAGCATTATTCTCCGTCGAGTTCGAACTACCGGCGGCTGGCGGCGGTGTTCGTGAGCAAACTAGCGGAGCGTTATGGAAAGCATCCGGCGCTGGTGACGTGGCACATCAACAACGAGTACGCGTGTCACATGAACGAGTGCCATAACGCGGAGAGCACGACGGGATTTCGCGCGTGGCTGAAGCGGAAGTACGGTACGCTGGAGGCGTTGAACAACGCGTGGGGCGCGGCCTTCTGGAGCCAGCTTTATCACTCGTGGGATGAAGTGCTGACGCCGAGGCGCGCGCCTTATCACTGCAATCCGACGCAGCAGTTGGATTTCAAGCGGTTCACGAGCGATGCGTTTCTGGAGTGCTACCTGATCGAGCACGCGATCCTCAAGCAGGCGACGCCGGCGATTCCGATCACGACGAACTTCATCGGCTTCTTTAAGCCGCTCGATTATCACCGCTGGGCGAAGGAAATGGATTATGTGTCGTGGGACAATTATCCGGATCCGCTGCTTGGTCACGGCGCCGAGGCGTATGGTGCGGTGGGGCACGACCTGAAGCGTTCGCAGAAGAAGACGATGCCGTTCGTGCTCATGGAGCAGGCGCCGGCAGCGGTGAACTGGCGTCCGTTGAATCCGACGAAAAATCCCGGCGTGATGCGGCTGCAGAGCTTGCAGGCGGTGGCGCGCGGCGCGGATGGCGTGATGTTTTTCCAATGGCGCGCATCGAAGGCGGGCGCGGAAAAATATCACAGCGCGATGATCCCGCACGCGGGTGCGGAAAAGACGCGGACGTTTAAGGAAATATCGGAGCTAGGCGCCGAATTGACGAAACTCGGCGCGGTGGCGGGGACGCTCGTGAAGCCGAAGGTGGCGATCACGTTTGATTGGGATGCGTGGTGGGCGCTGGAGCTGGAATCGAAGGTGGCGCGCATCGACTATGTGGCGTGGACGCAGGAGATCCACCGCTGGTTCTACGACCGGAACATCGCGGTGGATTTTGTTCACCCCGAAGAGAAGCTCGATGGCTACTCGCTCGTCGTGGCTCCGGCGCTTTATCTGCTCACGAAAACGAATGCAGACAATCTGACGGCGTATGTGCGCGGCGGTGGAACGCTGCTGGCGACGTATTGCTCGGCGATTGTCGATGAAAACGAGCATGTGGTGCTCGGTGGTTATCCGGCATGGTTGCGCGAAGCGCTCGGACTCTGGATCGAAGAGTGGGCGGTGATGCCGGACACGCAGAAGAACACGCTCGTGTTTTCCGATGGCGCCAAGTGCGACGCGAAGCATTGGTGCGACGTGATCCATCTGGAAAACGCGAAGGCGCTCGCGACGTTTGAGAGCGATTTCTTCGCCGGGCGCGCGGCGCTGACAGAAAATGCATTTGGGAAAGGCGCGGCGTTTTATCTCGGGACGAAGCCGGATGCGGCGGGGCTCACGCGCGTGTTGGATGCCGTGGTGAAGCGCGCGAAGGTGGAGCCTGTCCTGAAGACACCGGCGCATGTCGAAGTTGCCGTGCGCGAAGGCGGCGGGAAGAAATTCCTGTTTGTGCTCAACCATGGCGAGGCGGCGGTTGAGGTCGCGCTTGGTGGCATCAAGGGCACGGAGTTGCTGAGCGGTATTCAGGCTGCGGGCACGCTAAAACTTGCGGCGCTCGGGGCGGCCGTCGTGGCGTGCGAGTGAAATCCCGAGGTTGAAACCCGGATCGCGGCGTAAAGCCGCTCCTACAGGGGCGGCTGTCGAGCTCGAGACTATGCGAGCGCGGCTTCGGCGGGTTCGCGGGCGGTCCGGGCGGCCGGTATTTCACGGACGGTGGGGCCGTCGACCCAGCGGGCGGCGATGGTGGTGAGCGAAGCCGGCTGAGGGGCGCCGCGTTCGTTGCGGTGAAGTTTCGCGACGAGAATTTCCGCTGCGCGCAGTCCGATGTGCGCGGGCTGCTGGTCGAGGCCGGCGCAGGGGATCTGTGAGTTCAGGATGTTGAGCGAAACAAAGCCGTGGGTCTTGGGAACGGAGGCGCCGCAGGCCTTCATCCATTCGATGGCTTGGGAATTGTGACCGAGGACGACGTCGGGCTGATGTTTTTTGAACCAGGCGCTGAAGGTTTTCTCGTTGATCTCGTCGGCCATCAACAGCGGGACCTGACCGCAGTCGGGGTTGTTTTGTTGGAACGCGAAGAATGCGCCCTGCCAGCGGTATTGGAGGCGTTCGTCGTGGTGGCGTTGCACGAACATTCCCGGGCGGCGGTAGCCGCGGGCGATGACTTGCTGGAGCGCGGTGCTGAGGGAGCGGTGATGATCCGGGCAGATGGAGTGCAGGGCGGGCTTCTCGATCATGTAGTCGGCATAGACGCCGGCGTAGCGGGTCCAGTCGAGCGCGCTGAAGTCGGGCGAGTGCCAGACAGGCATGAGGATGAGGCCCTGAATGCCGCGCGACTGAAGAATCTGGTCGAGGCGGGCGAGGGAGACGCCGGTGTCGCCGCCGGCGTTGAAAAGTTCGATTTTGAAACCGAGCGCGCTGGCGCGATCAGTGGCGCCGCGGAGGATTTCGCGGAAGAAGGGGCCGGCGTGAAGCGGCCGGTCGGACTCGGTGAGAGCGACGGCGGCGAGGACGCCGCGAAATGCATTGCCCCGGGAGCGGCGCAATTCGGACATCACTGCACCGGCCAGCGGGTTGGGTTGATAGCCGGCGGCTTTGGCGGCGAGTTTGATGCGCTCGGCGGTGGCGGGTTTCACGCAACTCGAGCCGCGCAGGGCTTCCGAGACGGTGGTGCGGGAGAGGCCTAGGGATTTCGCGAGCGTACGCAGAGTCGGAGCGGGCATGGGCGGAGTTGGCGATTAAGAAAGACCGGGCGGCAGTGTGGTTCGTGCGGCCTGACGGTGCGAATTAGGAAAAGTTGCACCAAGGGATACACGTTATCGAGCCGTGAGGTTATTTATCTGTGCGCGGGGCTGGGTTCACCTTGGCTTGTACGTCAGGAGGGCGCTAGCGTCCTCAAAAATTATGAAGTTGTGGCTGGTTTTTCTGGGCGGCGGCGTGTTTGGAGCGTTGGTGGCGTTGGGGATTATGCGGATTTTTTTCCCGGCCGGTCCGGTTTCGAGCAGTGCGACCGGCGGTCAAAACAAACAGGAGGCGGCGGTTGCAGAATCAACGCGGACCGGCTTTCAGGTTAAATCAGACTCTGAAAAGGAAAACGGCGGGGTGCCGCTGGAAACGCGGATCGGGGAATTGCGGGCCTGGACGGAAGGTAAGGGAAAGGAACCGGACAACGATGAGTTGTATGCGACGATCGTTGACTGGGCGGAGCATGATCCGGAAGGGGCTCTGGCGTGGGCGCAGGGAGCACGTCGGTTGCCGCAACGGTTGAACCTGCAGGCCTTGGCGCTCACATCGCTGGCGCGGAAAAATCTGGCGGGAGCTCAGGAATGGATTCGGCGAAACCTGGATCACCATGACCGGGTGTTCATGCTGGAGCAGACATTTCAGGGGCTGGCGTTTGAATCGCCGCGGGTGGCTCTCGAGTTGATCGGTGCGTTTCCCGAGAACGAACAGCCGCAGAACCTGGGGGCCGCGTTGGGCGCGCTGGCCGGGGAGTCTCCTCAGGAGGCGCTGGTGATTTTCAATCGTTTGAGCGGGGAAAACCGCGAGAATGCCGCCGGGTGGATGTTGGAGGCGTGGGCGAAGAAAGATGCGGCTGCCGCAATGGCCTGGGTCGAAGGGAAACCGGACATGATCGCTTCGCCGGCGGCACGCATGGCTGTTCTTTTCGAGTGCGCGCAATCACGCCCGGATCTGGCACTGGCGTTTTTGAAAAAATTTCCGGAGACGGAAGACAACTACAGTAACAGCCACGCGATCGGCCTCCTTCTGGAGCACTCGCCCGAGCATGGAGTGGAAGCATTGTCTCTGGTTTCCCCGGCGACGGCACGGTCAGCGCTGACCATGTGGGCGCGGGAGTCGTTTGAGAAATCGCCCGAGCGAGCGGTGATGTTGTTGAAAAAGTGGGTGTCTGAAGAAACGCAGAGAGGGGTTATCCGGGAAGGATTCACGGCGTGGTTGGAATCCGATCGGCGTGCGGCGATGGAGTGGCTGGGCACGGTGACGGAACCGGAGATGCAAACGACGCTTCAGGCCGGCCTGATTGGATGGGAAGCCCAGCGCGATCCGGTAGCAGCGCTGTCGGTGATGAGCAGCTCCGGGGTGGCGTCTCCGGAAATGCGGGACGTGGTGACGCAGGCATTTTCGAGCTGGGCGGAACGCGATGTTGCTGCGGCTGCAGGGTGGGTAGTGGCGAATCCAGCGCTGGTGACGGCGGAGCAGGCGTCGGAACTGACCAACCGGTTTTTGACCAAGGATGAAGAAGGCGGAGCCGACTGGCTGGCGAAATTGCCGGCGGGATCCACGCGGGACGCGGCTGTGGAAGCCGCCGCGATTTACTGGGCGGAACGCTTTGAGCCGGAGCTGGCCACGCAGGCGGCTGGCACAATTCGCGATCCAGAAAAACGGACGCGGGCGCTGTTTAGCGTGTATCGCGCAATGAGGTCTTCCGATGCGGCAAGTGCGGAGTCCTGGCTGGTTGGTGCGAAGGATCTTTCCGAGGAGACAAAGCAGAGCTGGCGGGCGATCACGAGCGGGCGCTGAGGTGGGAGACTAGAGCCACTTGCGTCGGCGCATGAAGAGCGCGGTGTAAAAAGTCGCGAAGAGCGTGAGCGCGAAAGCGAGCGGGTAACTGTACCGGCCGGTGAGTGCGTGCATATACTCGTAGTTCATGCCGAACCAACTGGAGACGAGGATGGCGGGAAACGAAAGCGCAGTGATTGCGGTGAGCGCGCGGATACCGGCGTTGGCGTCGTGCTTCGATTTGTTGAGGTAGATTTTGAAGGAAAGGATCAGCTGGTCGGACCAGGTTCCGGTCTGGGCCTCGATGCGCGCGAGTTCTTCACCGAGGTCGCGGAGGTAGGGAAGGATGACGCTGCGGATGAGCTTGTGCTTGCCGCTGGAGAGTTCGACGGCGATTTCACGCTGCGGGCGCACGATCTGGCGGAGGTGGGCGAGTTGTTTGCGCAGGCCGACGACACGCGGGAAAAGTTCATCGGCCGAGATCCGGTGGAGGACGCCTTCTTCCAATTCTTCGATCTGGCTGCGGACGGATTCGAGCGCGGGTTTATAGGCCTCGACCATCGCATCGAGGATGGTGTGGGCGAAACGGTCGGGGCCACGGACGATGAGCGCGGGGTTTTTGATGAAACGCTCAAGGGCCGTGTCCACGGCCTTGAGAGGCTTGCGGTGGAAGGTGACGAGGAAATTTTTCCCGAGGAAGAAATCGAGTTCGGTGGTCGTGAACGACTCGGTGCGGGTATAGTCCACCGCGTGCATGACGAGGTAGAGATAGTCGTCGTAGGGCTCCAGTTTTGGCAGCGGAGAATCGGCGACGCAGTCTTCGATCGCGAGCGGGTGAAACGCGAAGGTCGTTTCGAGGATGAGTTTGATCTCATCGTCGGTCGGCGTGGCGAGATCGACCCAGATCATGACGCCGGGCTCGGCGCGGAGGGCGGCGAGCGTTTCGGCCGGCGGGTTTTGCGCGACGAACTTGTTGTCGCGATAGACGAGAGTCGTGATCACGGCGTGGGTGTGCGAAGCGAGGGGAGAATGACCAGTGACCAATGACCAGTGACCAATGGGCGGATGCAGGCGGGAGGGGGGAGCGAAGCGAGAACAGTCGTGGTAAACGCAGATGAGAATCTAACAGCGCGCTCGGAGTGCGCGCTCCACCTCTGAGTGGCGGATTTTTTCTGATCACTGGTCATTGGTCACTGGTCATTCGGTCATTGCGCGAGCGGAGCTCGCGTCAGATCCAGCGTTTGCGTTTGCACCACCACCACATCGTCGCGGTGAGGAGCACAGTGGCCGTGAAGGCGATCGGGTATCCGAACGGTGAGTGGAGTTCGGGCATGTGGTCGAAGTTCATGCCGTACCACGAGCTGATGAGTGTGGCGGGAAGGGTGAGCGCGGTGAGTGCGGTGAGGACTTTGAGTCCGTCGTTGGCGGCAACGTCGGATTTACTGAGATAGAGATCGAAAGAGATGAAGAGCTGGTCGGCGTAGCTGGCGGCGGTTTCGTCGATGCGGATGAGGTTATCACGCAGGTCGCGGAAGTACGGGAGCATGACGCTGCGGATGATCTTGCTGTCGCCGTGGGCGATGCGGCTGATGACGTCGCGTTGGGGGCGGACGATCTGGCGGAGGTGATTAATTTCGCCGCGGACTTCGAGAAGCTTGGGGATGAGGTCGTCGGTGCTTTTTCCGGTGAGGACGTTTTCCTCGATTTCTTCGAGCTCGTTGCGGAGTTCGTCGGTGATGGGCTTGTAGTTGTCGACGAGCAGATCGAGGACGAGGTGGGCGAGCCGGTCGGGACCGCGGGCGACGACGCCGGTGGCCTTCACGCAGCGGTCGATCGCGGCGGCGACGGATTTGAGGTGCGTGCGGTGGAACGTGACGAGGAATTCCTTGCCGAGGAAAAGATCGAGCTCGGTGGTGTTGAACTTCTCCGTGCGTGTGAAATCTACTGCGTGGGTGACGATGAAGATGTGGTCGTCGTAGTCTTCCGATTTCGGAAGGGAGCTGGGCGTGACGCAGTCTTCGATGGCCAGCGGGTGAAACTGGAAGACACCCTCGAGGACGGTTTTAATTTCCTCGTCGGTGGGGTTTTCGAGATCGACCCAAAGGATGAGGCCTTTGTCCGCACGAACGAGACGCAGCGCCTCGACCTCAAGGTCCCGGCCGACGAGTTTTCCTTCGCTGAAGACGAACGAGTGGATCATGCGCGCGTACGGCGAGCATCATGCGCCGCGTGAGGGCGGCAAGCCCGGGGTTTCGGAGATCGCGGAAACGCTGAAAGGCGGAAGCGCGGAGTCCGGGAGGAGTCGATCTCGCAGCGTTGAACCGGTGCGAGGAAGGCCGGTCTCAGGCGGTGGCCGGAGCCGGGGCGAGGAGTTTGTCCTCGGCGGCAATGACGGCTTGAATAAACGCCTCGGGAGTTTCGGCGCGCATCATCGCCTCGCGATTGGCGGAATCCTTGAGGATTTTGCACAGGGCGCTGACGACGGTGAGATAGTCGGTGGGGTTGGACTTGGGAGTGCCGAGGACGAACATCAGACGCACGGTTTGATTTCCGTTCTCGAAATGCACTCCCTGGTCGCTGCGGCCGACGGCGAGGACGATTTTCTGGACGTGCTCGGTGCGGGCGTGCGGGAGGGCAATTTCATTGCCCAGACAAGTCGTGTCCAGGCGTTCGCGGGCGAGGAGCTCGTTGTAGAATCCTTGGAAGTTCGTGACCTCGGGATGCCCGTCGAGAAGACGGGCGACTTCATTCAAGGCGACGGTGCGTTTGGCGCTCTGGACGGAGAGCGAAATACGAGTGGGATCGAGGAGCTTGGACAAACGGCCGGCCATGACGCAAAAATCAAAACGTGAACACTGGAGGAGGTGTGGAAGGAGACTTCGCCGCCAATTATTGGCAAGGGCTGAATCGACACTTTTCGGAAAATTCTTTGCTCAAGAAATCGCGAAAAGTACGGAGCGCAAAGCGAGGCGGGGAAAAGGAGCGCGGAGGTGTGGAGAATGAACCTGGTTGATGGAATCGTGCCGGATATTTTGGACAGGATTTCAGGATTAACAGGATTGGCCGGAATCAACGGGATCGCGGAGGGCGGGTTCAGCGGGGGAACTTGGGGATGGTCGTGGGTGGAGTGCGCCTTCCGCCTAAGAAAAAAGGCGAGCCGGTGAGGGCTCGCCTTTGAAGGGTTGAATAGTGACTGCAATCAGTTCGCGGGCGGGGTCGTGCCCACGGCGGCGGCGTCGAGTTCTTCGGCGGTTTCGACGACGCGGGCGATGCTGAGGAGTTTGTCGCCTTCGGCCAGTGTGAGGAGTTTCACGCCTTTGCCGCCGCGGTTCACTTCGCGGATGGTGTTCACCGGGCAGCGGACGCTCTGGCCCTTCGTGGTGAGGAGCATGATCTCGTCGGTGTCTTTCACGCTGAGCGCGCCGACGAGTTTCACGGAGCCGTCTTCGGGGAGGTCGATGGCCCACACGCCGGAGCCGCCGCGGTTGATGAGGCGGTAATCCTCGAAACGCGTGCGGACGCCGAGGCCGGCTTCGCTCGCGACGAGGAACTTGCTGGTGTGGTCCACGACTTCGATCGCCTGGAGGTAATCGCTATCGAGCTTGAAGCGCATGCCAGTGACGCCGCCGGTGGCGCGGCCGGTGGCGCGGAAGAGTTCTTCGCCGCTCTCGGCGTCGCGTTCGCGGAAGCGGACGGCGAGGCCTTGGTGGGAAACGAGGATGATCTCGTCGCTGCCGGTCGTGAGCACGGTGCCGATGACGCTGTCGTTGTCGGCGAGATTGATGCCGATGACGCCGCCTTCGCGGGTGGAGTTGGTATAGTCGGAGAGGAGCGCTCTTTTTGATGACGCCGCTCTTGGTCGCCATCGACGAGGAACTGGTCGTTCGAGAAATCTTTCACGCAGAGCATCGCGGCGATCTTCTCGCCTTCGTTGAGGCGGAGGAACGACGAGACGGATTTGCCCTTCGAGGTGCGCGCGCCCTCGGGGACGTCGTACACTTTTTTCGCGAGGCATTGGCCATGCGAGGTGAAGACCATGATGTAGTCGTGCGTGCTCGCGGTGAACAGGCGTTCGACGAAATCGTCTTCGTAAGTCTCGGCACCGATGACGCCTTTGCCGCCGCGTTTCTGCGAACGGTATTCGGCGACGGGCGTGCGTTTGATGAAGCCGAGGTGCGAGACGGTGATGACGCAGCCTTCGTTGGGGATGACGTCTTCCATGCGAAAGTCGCCCGCGGCGGCGATGATCTCGGTCTTGCGGGGCGTCGCGAATTTTCGCGTCCGGCGAGGAGTTCGGTTTTGATGACTTCGAGGAGTTTCGCTCGGACTCGAGGATGAGGCGGAGCTCGTCGATGAGGTTCATCAGCTCGAGGTATTCGGCTTCGATCTTGCCGCGCTCGAGACCGGTGAGCTGGTAGAGGCGGAGCTCGAGGATGGCGTTGGTCTGGCGCTCGGAGAGCGGATACTTGGCCATCAACTTCACCTTGGCTTCTTCGCGGTTGGCGGAGGAGCGGATGATTTTGACGAAGTCGTCGAGGTTATCGAGGGCGATGATGTAGCCTTCGAGGATGTGGGCGCGGTCCTCGGCCTCGCTTGAGGCGGAACTGCGTGCGGCGGGTGATGACATCGCGGCGGTGCTCGATGTAGCACTCGATGAGTTCCTTGATGTTCATCTGCTTCGGCCGCTTCTTGTCGAGCGCGAGCAGGGTGACGCCGAAGGAGGATTCGAGGGCGGTCTTCTGGTAGAGCTGATTGATGACGACCTTGGCCTGTTCGCCGCGTTTCAGCTCGATGACGATGCGCGTGTTTTCGTCGGACTCGTCGCGGATGTCGCGGATGCCGTCGATTTCTTTTTCACGTAACGAGTTCGGCGATACGGGTGACGAGCGTGGCGCGGTTAACGTTGTAGGGGATCTCGGTGATGATGATTTGCTCGGACCCGGCCTTGAGTTCCTCGGTGTGCGCGTTGCCGCGGATGCGGACAATGCCGCGCCCGGTCGTGCAGGTAGCTGACGATGCCTTCGCGACCGGCGATGATACCGCCGGTCGGGAAATCCGGTCCGGGGATGATGCGTACAATCTCGTCGATTGTAATCGTCGGGCGATCGATGATCGCGCACGTGGCGTCGATGATTTCGTCGAGATTGTGCGGCGGGATGTTCGTGGTCATGCCGACCGCGATGCCGGTCGAGCCGTTGAGAAGAAGATTGGGCAGGGCGGACGGCAGGACGGTCGGCTCGGTCGTCGATTCTTTGTAGTTCGGCGCGAAATCGACGGTGTCTTCGTCGAGCCGCGCGAGCAATTCCTCGGCCACGGCCGTAGAGGCGGCACTCGGTGTAACGATACGCTGCGGGTGGGTCGCCGTCGACGGAACCGAAGTTTCCCTGCGGATCGATGAGCGGGTAACGCATGACCCAGGTCTGGGCGAGGCGCACGAGGGTGTCGTACACGGAGGAGTCACCGTGCGGATGGTAATTTTGAGCACTTCACCGACGACACCGGCGCACTTGTCGTACGCGCGGTTGTGCAGCAGGCCTTCACGCAGCATCGCGTAGAGGATGCGGCGTTGCACCGGCTTGAGGCCGTCACGCGCATCGGGCAGCGCGCGCGCGATGATGACCGACATCGAATAATCGATGTAGGCCGTCTGCATGATGTCGGTGATGTTGGCCGTAGAAAGTTTCTCGTGGAGCGGTGTACATGTCGAAAGGGAAGCGGACTGCTTGGACTTGGGGCTCTTAGACGTCGAGGTATTGCATGTTGAGTGCGTTGTCCTCGATGAACTGGCGGCGTGGCGGGACTTCATCTCCCATGAGGAGCGTGAAAAGTGCATCGGCTTTGGCGGCATCGTTCGATGGACACCTTGAGAAGCCGGCGATTTTCCGGGTCCATCGTGGTTTCGAAGAACTGCTTCGGGTTCATTTCACCGCAGGCCCTTGTAGCGCTGGATGGTGAGGCCCTTGCGGCCGTTGGCGCGGATCTGCGCGACGATTTCGATCGGAGAGTGCAGCTCGGTTGCGATTTCGGACTTCTGTCCCAGGTTCTCGGTGATGAGGAAGCGCGGTTCCTCCGTCGTGGTGAAACTTCTCGATTCGAGGCCCACCGCGGCGACGGCCGTCGAGCAGCTTGGCCATTTCGGTGCTCTCGAAGATTTCGTGAAGCGTGATGCGCTTACGAGGACCGGCGGATTTCTTTCACGCCGGGGTTCGCCTCGGTCTGTTCGAGCATTCGGCATCGAGTCCGTGGTGCTGCGACGAAGTGCGGCGCGCGCGGTTTCGTCGAGTAGAAACTCGTGCGACTCCTTGTTACCTTCGCGGATCCGGGCGATGTAGCGAGGCAGCGCGTGGGTGGTCGGATCGTGGCGATCCAGGTAGGTCGGCGAGCATTCGCGCCGTAACGCGTGACCCCGCCGCCGAGTTTTTCGAGGGCGGCGAGAGATTCGACGATCTGGTCGATCTGCGCGGGAGAGAAGATGTGCTGGTCGCTTGAGGCGCGTGAGGATGACGTCTTCGGAGCCGAGTTCGAGGAGGATGCGGTTGAGCTGTTCGTCGTTGTCGACGTACTGCTCGCGTTTCTTGCGCTTGATTTTGTAGAGCGGAGGTTGGGCGATGTAGACGTAGCCGCGCTCGATCAGTCCTTGCATCTGACGGTAGAGGAACGTCAGGAGGAGCGTGCGGATGTGGGAGCCGTCCACATCGGCATCCGTCATGATGATGATCTTGTGATAACGCACCTTATCGACGTTGAAGCCACCGACGGTGTCGTCGCCCTCACCGATACCCGTGCCGCAGGCGGTGATGAGCGTGCGAATTTCCTCGTTGGCCAGCACTTTGTCGATGCGGGCTTTCTCGGTGTTGATCAGCTTTACCGCGCAGGGGGAGAATCGCCTGGAAGCGGCGGTCGCGACCCTGCTTGGCGGAACCGCCGGCGGAATCACCCTCGACGATGTAGAGTTCGGTGACGGCTGGATCGCGTTCGGAACAGTCGGCGAGTTTGCCGGGCAACCCGCCTCCGGAGAGCGCACCCTTGCGGACGTCTCGCGGGCTTTGCGCGCAGCCTCGCGGCGCGCGGGCGGCATTGAGCGTCTTGTGAGACGATGCGTTTCGCGATCGGCGGATTAATTTCGAAAATGCATCGTACCCTTCGTAGGAAGCGGAGCCGACGATGGTTTCGACTTCGGGCGAGAGGAGTTTCACCTTCGTCTGCGATTCAAAATTCGATCGCTGTGCTTGATCGAGATGACGGCGGCGAGGCCTTCGCGGACGT
>JASGJB010000008.1:0-51218 GCA_049840895.1 Nibricoccus sp.
AAGGTTAATAGGGAAACACGATAGAATCCGAACAGCACCTAGTCGCGGATGAAAGCGGCGAGATTTTTGGGGACAGCGCGATATCGGCCACGAGGGCGCCGGCGGGTTCCTCGAGTGTGGCGAGCTGGCTGGCGAGCATGCTGGGTTTCATGAAGTGGCCGGAGCGGGCGGCGAGGCGGCCGGCGAGGAGCTCGGGCGAACCCCGGAGATAAACGAGGCGGATCGGCTCCGCGGGATCGGGCTGGAGGATCTGGCGGTAGGCGGCCTTGAGGGCGGAGCAGGCGATCACGGCGTTTTCACCGGAAGCCAGGCTGGTCGCGATGCGTTTCGCGGAGAACGTTCAACCAAGGAGCGCGATCGGCGTCGGTGAGCGGGGTGCCGGCGGCCATTTTGGCCACGTTGGCGGGCGGATGAAAATCGTCAGCGTCGTAGAAGGCCCAACCCAGTTGGGAAGCGAGCAGGCGGCCGATGGTGGTTTTGCCGCTGCCGGCGACGCCCATGAGGAGAACGATCATGCGGATGGAGGGTTTTCCCAGAAGCGGCCGGAGATGGGATCGCGTCCCTCGTCGAATTCGTTGAGGTCGAGAAAGTTTCGATGGGTTTCCCGCTGAGGCCGAGGGCGGCGATGCGCTGCTGGAGGATAGGGGTGCGATCGTCGCGCCAGCCGATCTTCATCATGAAGCGGCACCACGTGGTACAGTCGTCGTCGGAGCGCGGTGTGCCTTGGGCGTGCGCCCAAGTGAGGATCTCCTCATCGGTGCCGCCGGCGAGCGTACGAGTTTTTAAGTCGGTGTAAGCGATTCCCAGAAAAGTGCAGGTGCGTGCGTCAAAACCGATGCCGAGATTAGCATGATAGTCAGCGGGAAGTTTTCGGGCGGCTTGGAGACGGATTTTGTCGAGCATCCGGCCGAAATAAACGAGTCGGCCGAGCTTTGCTGTATTGGCTGCGGAGTCCGGGAACGGAAGGCATGGTGAAGAAATCCGAAGATCGAATGACGAAATCCGAAGAGGGAAATCACGAACGCCCGTGGAGCAAAGGCAAAGAGTGACCAGTGAGCAGTGAGCGGGGGCGCTTTAGCGGGAAACGGGGCGGTGTGAATGCGCGAGGGGTATCACACTCCAGCGGGTTTAAGTAACGCGCCGAGAGGCGCGTTCCACCCGGGAACTCTTAACGACGACCGTAGTAGACGGCGGTGCAGAGCAGGCCGAACATCACGGTCGGAGCGATAATCCAAAGCGGATGGAAGGGCACCGGGTAGTTCATGCAGGCCCACCAGATAAAGGCGCTTTTCAGGGCGATCAGAATCCAGCCGGCGGTGATGATGCGCTCGACACGGCGATTCCGCGGCGGTCTTTCGCGCACAATGATCTCCTTCACGAATGCTTGTTCGTATTCATTATCCGGATTCCGGCCGAAGAGCTGGAGAAAATTTGAGAGCATCGAAGTGTGTTTTGCTGCGGGAAAAGGTAGTGGGAAAAAGAGAATGCGAAAGGCGGGAGTGAAATTTTTTTTCGAAAGAAAACGCACGGTGGGCGCGGAAAAAATGCACACGACATTGCTATGAAACCAAGACGCGGTATCATTGGTCTCAGTGTTCGGTGTCCACCCTTCCCCATGAAAATTAAATTAGCTGTGACCGCGGCTTTACTGGCGGCGGTTTGTGCGCCGGTATTCCCAGCCGATCCCACGGCAGCCGCACAAGCGGATGCACGTGTCGAGGTGGTGTATGTGAATCCGGAAAAATTCACGGATGTGAAGACCTCAGAGATAGGACTTGAGCGTGATCGCGATCATATCCTTGCGCAGATCAAAGATTTCTTGGTCGAGCGCGCGACCAAGCAGGTGCCGAGAAGGGCGGAAGCTCGTGATCTCGATTTCGGATATCGATTTGGCGGGTGACTTTGAGCCTTGGCGTGGACCGCAGTTTACCGACGTGAGGGTCGTGAAGGACCTTTATCCGCCGCGGGTAAATCTGTCGTTCAAGCTTACGGATGCGAGTGGGACAGTCGTCAAGGAAGGCGAACGGCAGCTGCGCAATTTGAGTTTTCAAATGACGGCGACGCCGGCGTTCAGCAGTGATTCACTGCGCTATGAAAAGGCGCTGCTGGACAACTGGCTTCGAGACGAATTTCCGAAGTCAAAGGAAGCAAAGCAGAAAAAAATAGGGCGGACGTTGTCGCCTTGAACGAGTGAAGCCGGCGCAAATCCGGCTTTTTGTTTTATGCTGCGGCCGGCAGTGGACGCATCCGGCGGTCGATAGGTTCTTGTTGTGTCCGCGAACCGGCGACACCGGGTGATCTGCCTAGGGCGACGCTTCGTCGGTCTTCGCTTTCAATCGGGCGACGCGACGGGTGATGGGTAAGGTCAGGAAATAAACGACGAGGATAAAAACCGGGGCGAGAAGTGACCAGGCGACGATCGCATTGAGGACTGTGTCGCCGAACTCATGGAAGAAGACGCGAGGTTCGTCCAGAAAAGATGGTTCACACGCTTGAAATTAAACGAGACGTGCGGGGCGCTGAAGATCCTTTCCCCGAAGCGGATGCAGCCAAGTGCCACGGGAATGTGGATTGGCCAGCAGGCCTGATTGAGGAGCTGGATGATCGGCTGGGTTGAGGCGAAGTGCAATGGCAGCCAGGGCGCAGAGCAGCGTCGTCATGCCGATGATCGGGAAAAGTGCGCAGGCGGTGCCGACGGCGAGTGTGAGGGCGATTTTTTCCGGTGTGATCCCCTGCGTCAGCTGGGCGACCAGCGGATCGCGCACGCGTCGCTGCCAGAAGTTCCGCTTGGCGGACTGAGCGGCTGCAGCTGGCGGAAGTTGTGATGGAGGTTGGGTCACGTCGGAAAGGTGCAGTGGAGGCTAAGCGGGGTCTTCAGGCGATAAGCAATATGTCGATGTCTGTGCTGGGTGGAAATGGTGAGTCTTTGGGAAGAAGGGTAGAGCTGTCCGGCTGCCATGAGCGGCCGTGGAATTTTTGAAGGGATTTCCGGCGGGACGGGGTTATATCCGGAGATGCCCAGCCTGCAGGCCGGGTGTTTGACCGTGCCGAATTCCCACGCCAGCTCCCGTTTCTATTTCTCTCATCATGCAACCGACTCCGCCGCCTGATCCGCTCGATCCTTTGCTCGATCAATGGGCCCGGCAGACCCCGACCCGCCCGGGCCGCTGACGCCGGAGGTGTGGCGGCGCATCGCAATGGCCGAGGAGTCGGCGAAGCGCCAGCGTCGGGAGAGAATTCACACAGCGTTCGCGCGGCCCTCATTTGCGGCAGCCTTTGTGGCGGCGTGTGTTTTGCTTGGACTGTTTTTGGCGGAGGCCCGGCGTTCGCGTCTGCAAACAGAATATAATCGCGAGCTGATGCAGAGTTATTTGCGGTTGATCGATCCCTTGCTCGAGGCAGCGGACGCAGAGAGGGTCCACGGTGGAAACGGGAGCAAGTCATGAAGCGGACATTGTTGATTTTATTGCTCGGTCTGGCGGGCGGTCTGGGCGCGCATTTCGGCTGGCTGTCGTACGCAGGAGCGCCGCGCCACACGGCGGATCTGGGTGCGCAACTGGCCTGGATGCGGACGAGTTTGAAACTCGATGACGCACAACTGGCGCGCATCCGTGCGTTGCACGAGCAGTCGGCGCCGCGGCTTCAGGCGCTTGCGGCCCAAGTGGAGGGATTGCGCGGCGAGCTGGCGGCCTTTGAGCATGCTCGCCAGACGGAAGGGCGTATCGATTTCCTGGAGTTTGCGCGATTCGTCGAGGAGCGCCGGCGCATTGACCGGGAGTGCGCGCTTTCGACGGAACGGCTGGTGGCCGAGGCGGCGGGGGTGATGACGCCCTCGCAACGTGAGCAATACCTGAGCCTGCTGGAACCGGCGTTGAAAACACTGCGGATGAACCCATCGGGCTGACGCGGCCGTGATCGTCTTGGATGCCCCTTACCCCGTGAAATCCCAAACCGGCAGTGATCTGACGGACTGGCGTGCGTTGCGCGCGGGTGACGACGCCGCGCTTGGGCGTTTGATTGCGCGCTGGGAGAAGCCGCTGTTTAACTTTGCGTGGCGTTATGTGCGCAACAGCGCGGATGCGCGCGACCTGTCGGCGGAGGTGTTTGTGCGGCTGTATCAAAACCGTGCGCGGCTGGCGGAGGACTCGAATATCCCGGCATGGCTGTTCACGGCCCTGGTGAACCTCTGCCGCAACCGGCACCGGTGGCGTGAACGGCATCCGTCGGTCAGTCTCGACGAAACGGCAGCGCGCGAGCCCGTCGCGGAAGCGCCTGCTCCCGATGACGCGATGGAGCGGAAGGAAACGCTGGAGGCGCTGGGCGAGGCGATCGACCGGCTGCCCCACGAACTGAAGGTGACCTTGTTGCTCCATCACTACGAGCACCTGAGTTACCGCCAGATCGGTGAAGTGACCGGCTGCTCCGAGCGCGGTGTGGAAACGCGACTGTATCGAGCGCGGCAGCGGCTGAAGGATGAACTGGCCGGCATGCGCGTCGAGGCGGGTTGAGGCAAAGGAAGGCAGGCCGTCGCGAGGCGATGGTCTCGCCGACGCATTGAAGCGAATGCGCGCGGATTTCGTGCCGACTTCACATGGACTTCATGGAGTAGCCGCATGCTGCGGGAGTGTTCGCTGAGTCATGTCCGCCTAAGATCGTTGTCTCTTTTCCATTCTGGTTGCGCTTGGGGTTGCTGGCCTGCGGAGCGGTGATCCTTGCCGGGCTGGAGTTGGTCGGGGCGCAAACGAAGAAGCCGGAGGTTTATCTCTGGCAGCGGCAATGGACGGAGGCGGTCGTTGCCTCGATGGAAAAGGTGAAGGCCGAAGTGGAAACAGTGCAGGTGCTCGCGGCGGAGATGAACTGGCGGGCCGGACGTCTGGAAATTTTTCGCGCAAAGCCGGACTTTGCGGCGTTGAAAAGAACCCGGATGCGCGTGGGCCTGGTCGTGCGTGTCGGGCCTTATGCAGGATCGTTTTCCCGGGACGACAGTGTGGCGGATCAGCTCGCGTCGCTTGTGAGGGAGCGCGTGAAGACGGCGCAAGAAGGAGGCGTGGAGCCGGCGGAAGTGCAGATCGATTTCGACTGCGCGGAAACGAAACTCGCGGGTTATCGCGAGTGGCTGATCGCGTTGCGTGAAGCCGTCGGGACAAGACGGCTTGTGTTCACGGCGTTGCCGGCGTGGTTGAAGCACGAAAACGATTTCTGCGCGCTCGCCAAACTGGCCGATGGATTTGTGCTGCAAGTTCACTCGCTGGAAAAGCCGCGCGCCGTGGATGAGCCGGTTGTTTTGTGTGATCCGGCGCGAGCGCGGGAATGGGCGAAGAAGGCATCGATGGCCGGCGTGCCGTTTCGCGTGGCACTGCCGACGTATGGCTACGAAGTGGGTTTTTCCCCGGAAGGAATTTTCTTTGGGCTCGCGGCGGAAGGACCGCGGCGCTCCTGGCCGGAAGGCACGCAGATCCGGACAGTGCTGGCGGAGGTGGAAACGATGCGCGGTCTGGCGCGTGAGTTTGTGGAAGACGCACCGCCATTTTGCGAAGGCGTGATCTGGTTCCGGCTTCCGATCGAAGGCGACCGGCTCAACTGGGATGTGCGGACGCTGCTCGCAGTAATGCGCGGCGAGGAGGCGCAAGCGCGCCTGGTCGCGAATGTGGTTTGGAGCGCGGGCGAAACGGGACTCGCAGAAGTTTTTCTCGAAAACACCGGTGAAAAAACGGTGCCGTTGCCGGCGCGCGTGAGGGCGAGCTGGCCGGACGGGGTGCGAGTCTCGGCCTTGGATGCGCTCTCGGGCTATGCGCTTAAATCGAGTGTGGCCGAGGGCGAAACGGTGTTCGCGAGAGACTCTGCAAGCCGCACGGCTGCGCTGCCGCCGGGCCGTCGAGTGCGATTGGGCTGGATGCGTTTTCCCCATGAAATTCCTCTTCAAATCAAAATCATCGCGGAGCCTCCCGCGGGTTGAAATTTTAAGCCGGCTTCTCCCGTCTGCGTTGGCGATGACCATCCTCATTCCGATGGTACACGCCTGCGGACCGTTTTTTCCGAATCGTTATCTGGATGCCTCGGAAAGCCGGTTGCTCGATACGCCGGAGGCGATTTTCGCGTATGAAGTGGATAGGATCGCTCCGCGCGTGAACGTAGATGAACGCGCCGGAACATATGTGGTTCGCGCGGCCAAGGACGTTGATTTGAAAACCGCTTACGAACTCGGGCGCGAGGCCGCGGCGCGCACGGAACGACAGG
This sequence comes from Nibricoccus sp., assembly GCA_049840895.1. Classification (GTDB taxonomy): domain Bacteria; phylum Verrucomicrobiota; class Verrucomicrobiia; order Opitutales; family Opitutaceae; genus Nibricoccus. The sequence goes on from JASGJB010000008.1 coordinate 6,238, forward strand.
AAGGCCGGGCCGATTCTGAACGACGCGTTGCGCGGGATGAGGCGGTGAAATGGTTTGGGCTCACACGTGCGCTTGCGGCCCAAGGAGCGCCAGATCCTGACAATCTTTCCAGGGAAAGCATCGGCTGGGAGGCGTACGCGGAGTTCCACACCGATAATTTTGTGCCGGCGATCAGGCTTTATCTGCGGCACCACCAACTCGGCGATTCTTCGGCGGTAAACTCGCTGCGCTTTGTGATGCGGCGATTGTTTCGCAATGAAACGTGGAGGAAAAACGGTGTGGCTGAAAAACTCGCGAACGATGCGGACGCACGACGGGTTTGGACGGCGTGGTTGCTGGCACAGGGGGATCAAGGATTTGGCTGGGGAGATACCGAGTACCTGCAGCGGCTTGCGACAGCGGCGCAGACATGGGCGGAGTTGTTGTGCAGTTCAGGCGTCAAAGACGTGCCCGATGCCGATCGTTTCGCGTGGGTGGCTTATGAGGGCGGATTATTCGCGCTGGCGGAGGAGTGGGCGAAGCTCGCGCCCAAAGACTCCGGCGCTGCGGAATGGATTCGCGGGAAACTGGCTTTGAGAAAAGGCGATCTCACGCAAGGCGGAGTGCATCTGCTGAACGCGTCCGCTTCTCCGGAATTGGAGAAGCAGCGAACGACAATCCTCGGTGAACTTGGGCGTGTCCGGCTCGCCCAAGATCGACCGGTGGAAGCGATGGCGGTCTGGCTCGACGGAGGGCATTGGGAGGATGCCGCATATCTGGCGGAACGTGTGCTGACGTTGGACGAGACATGCGCGTTTCTAGATCGCACGAGCGGTGCGGAGATGTGGGCGTATGTGAATGCAACCGGCGGTGAAAAACCGTGGCTGCCGGCGAATCCCAATGTCGCGCTGGCGCATCTGACAGCGAGGCGTTTGATGCGGGCGAATCGTCCTGACGATGCGCGTAAATATTTCCCTGCGGATTTGCAGATGATGGCGGGTGCGTACGTGGGGGACGTCCGTTTGGGTTTCGATCTGACGCAGCCGGATGATGTTCGCGCGGCAGCTTTCTGGCGCGCGGCCCAGACCGTGCATGCCCACGGCTTGGAATTACTTGGGACCGAGCTCGAGCCGGATTGGGCAATTTGGGGCGGTAACTACGATACCGGTTCCGCGGCTAAGGCGCGGCAAGAACCGGACGGTATGTTGCAAGGTGCATTTGCGGTGACTGGCGAGGAATTGAGCCGCTTGGGGGAGCATGTGGTACCGGAGCAGCGCTTTCATTATCGATATCGCGCGGCGCAACTGGCGTGGTGGGCGGTGACATTGATGCCGAACGATTCCGAGGAAACGGCGGCGGTTTTGGCGAAGGCAGGTCGATGGATGCGGTATCAGGATCCAAAAACGGCGAAGGAGTTTTATCAGGCGCTGGTGATCCGGTGCGGGCGAACGGAGTTGGGAAAAAAGGCGGCGGAACGGAGATGGTTTCCCGATTGAGGCTGTGCGTGGAGCGGATGCCGGCCGCTGTCACGGGGTCGTCACGCATTTTTCGCTCGTAGGAGCCGCGGTGCTCCCGTAATTCAGACCGCTTCGCAAATGAAGCACTTCCTCAAAGAGACCGACTTCAAGCCACATGAAGTGGCGGAAGTTTTCGCGCTGGCCAGAGACCTCAAGCAGAAGCGCGGGCGTCATACGCCTCCGGTTCTCCAGCACCAGACGTGGGCGATGATTTTTTCGAAATCGAGCACACGCACGCGCGTTTCCTTCGAAGTCGGCATTCATGAGCTGGGCGGCAATCCGCTTTTCCTGAACAAGAGCGACATCCAGCTCGGTCGCGGTGAATCGATCGAGGACACGGCAAAGGTGCTCTCGCGTTTCGTGCACGGTCTCGTCGTGCGCACGTATGATCACGCCGAAGTCGAGCGTCTCGCGGCGGCTGGAAACATTCCGGTGATCAATGCGCTCACAGATTTTCTCCACCCATGCCAGATTTACGCGGACGCCTTCACGCTCGCGGAACGCTGGGCGCCGAAAGGTGGCGATCTCCTTGGCTCGCTGAAGGGTCGCAAGATCGCGTTCCTCGGCGACACGGCGTGCAACATGGCCAACTCGTGGATCCTCGGCGCGAATCTCTTCGGCATGAAAATTTCGCTCTCGGGCCCGAAGGGTTTCGAACCGGATGCGGCAGCCAATGCGCTTTTCGCGAAAGAAGGTTTCGCGGGTGGTTATCAGTTTACGACCGATCCGTACGAAGCGGTGAAAGATGCCGACGTGGTTTACACCGACGTCTGGGTCAGCATGGGCAAGGAGGCTGAGTCGGCCGAGCGCATCAAACAGATGAGCCCGTTTGCCGTGACGGCGAAGCTCTTCGCTGCGGCGAAGCCTGATGCGTACTTCATGCACTGCCTGCCCGCTTATCCCGGCAAGGAAGTGACGCAGGAAGTCTTGGATAATCCGCGGTCGATCATCTTCGATCAGGCGGAGAATCGTCTCCACGCGCAGAAGGCCATCATGGCCGTCCTCGCGCAGCAACCGCGGGCCTGACGCTTGCGACATCGTTTTAACTCTCAAAATTCTGCACCTATGAAAATCGTCCTCGCATACTCGGGCGGCCTCGACACGTCCGTCATCGTCAAGTGGCTCAAAGAGACCTACGACGCTGAGATCATCACCTTCGCGGCCGACGTCGGCCAAGAAGAGGAACTCAAGGGCCTCGACAAGAAGGCCAAGAAGACCGGCGCTTCGAAGCACTACACGCTCGATCTCGTCGAAGAATTCGCGAGCGACTTCATCTTCCCGATGATCCGCGCCAACGCGATCTACGAAGGCCAGTATTACCTCGGCACCTCGATCGCGCGCCCGCTCATCGCCAAGGCGCAGGTCGATATTGCACACAAGGAAAAGGCCGACACCGTCGCGCACGGCGCCACGGGCAAGGGCAACGATCAATGCCGTTTCGAGCTCACCTACATGGCGCTCGATCCGAAACTGCAGATCATCGCTCCATGGAAAATGGAGGAGTATCGCGCGCTCTTCCCCGGCCGCGCCGAGATGATCGCGTACTGCGCCGAGCATAAGATCCCGGTCGAGGCTTCGCTCAAGAAGCCATACTCGATGGATCGCAACCTCCTCCACATCTCCTACGAAGCGGGCATCCTCGAAGATCCGTGGTTCGACCCGACGACCAAGGAGAACAAGGGCATGTTCAAGCTCTCCGTTTCCCCGGAAGATGCGCCGAACAAGCCCGAGTACGTCGAAATCGATTTCGAAAAGGGCAACGCCGTCGCGATCAACGGCAAGAAACTCACGCCCGGAAAACTCCTCAAGGAGCTGAACAAACTCGGCGGCAAGCACGGCATCGGCCGCGTGGACCTCGTGGAAAACCGTTTCGTCGGCATGAAGAGCCGCGGCGTGTACGAGACTCCCGGTGGCACGATCCTCATGCAGGCGCACCGCCAGGTGGAGTCGCTCACGCTCGATCGCGAAGTGCTCCAGCTCCGCGACAGCCTCATCCCGAAGTATGCGCAGCTCGTGTACAACGGCTTCTGGTTCGCTCCCGAACGCGAGGCGCTCCAGGCGCTCGTCGACGAGAGCCAGCGCTACGTGAGCGGCACCGTCCGCCTCAAGCTCTACAAGGGCAACATCATCACCTGCGGCCGCAAATCGAAGTACTCGATGTACGACGATAAGATCGCGTCGATGGAAGGCGTGAAGAGCTGGTACAACCAGAGCGACGCCACCGGCTTCATCCGCCTCAACGGCCTGCGCCTCCGCGCGCGCAACCTCTCGCAAGGCGGCCCGAAGATCGGGCGCTGAGGATTTCTTTAGGCAACAGGCCGCTCTCAACGAGCGGCCTGTTTTGTTTTCGGGTGGTCTTTTTCGCAGTGTTAGTGGATCAGCCTCAAATTATGAAAACTGGTGCAATATACGGTCTGAGGCGCGGGTTGCTCGGGTTTCTCGTTTTATTGTGCCTCTTCTTTAGTGGGTGCCTGGCGATCATGAGCCAGAATGAAAAGCAGGCTGCGCAACAGTGGGTCGGCAGACAGTTTCGAGTGAAAACCGATCTCTATGTTTTTAAGAGTGCCGTTGCCGATCGTACTTACGTGGGAGCGAACTTGGGCGAACTGACAAAAGTTTCTGAACTTCCTGAAGAGGTTTCTGAGAAAAATATTGGGAAGGAGACACTGAATTCCCGGATAGTCGGAGTCGTTCGATCCGGATCCATTTTCACTGTGCGGAAAGTGGTTTATGCCCGGCCAGGCGGCGCCAAGACTTTCTCGCTGATCGGGGACGTTTCAGGAAAGGCGTCCAGCTTTGAGAACATACGTTCGGATTGTCTGCAGAAGGATTGGTACGTCGAGAGTCCCGCCGACATCGCTCTTCTGCCGCAGTTGTTGGAAGAGGTGAAGTGACTGGCGGCAGAACGATCTAAAAATAAAAAGGCCGCAGCGGTGAGGCTGCGGCCTTGGTTTTCAAGAAGGACCTGAACGTCTCTTAGACGTCCTTGAAAAAGCGATCGTCGGAACCGTTGGTTTCGTGGCCGTTGCGGTTGGGAATCGAGTTCTTCGCGGGAGCGGCTCCGTTGGCAGCTGCTTCCACGTGGCGGGCACGAGCGGGAGCTGGGCGGGCGGCTTTCGCTGCGCGAGCGGCACGGGCCGGGGCCTGTGGCTTTGGAGCTGGTGCGACGGCGGCAACCTCAGCGGGAGCGGCTTCAGATTGAACTGGGGAAGCGCTGGCATCAGCAGCGGCGGTGCCTTTGTTTCCGCTGACCATCTGAGTAAGTTCGGAGATGATGCCTTTGAGCTGAGCGGCCTGGCTGCTGAGCTCGTTGGCGGCGGCGCTGGTTTCTTCCGCGGTGGCGGCGTTGGCCTGCGTCACTTGATCCATGTCGGAGACAGCGCGGGAAACTTGATCGATGCCCTGGCTCTGTTCCTGAGAGGCGACGGCAATCTCGGCGATGAGCTCGTCGACCTGACGTGCTTTCGCGGTGATTTCGTCGAGGCTCTTGCCGACCTTTTCAGAGATCTTGGCGCCCTGTTCGGACTTGGCGGTGGAATCGGAAATCTTCTGCGCGGTTTCGCGGGCGGCCTGCACGCTGCGTTGGGCGAGTGAGCGGACTTCATCGGCGACGACGGCGAAACCGAGGCCGGCTTCACCGGCGCGGGCGGCTTCAACGGCGGCGTTGAGGGCGAGGAGATTGGTTTGGAAGGCGATCTCGTCGATCGTCTTGATGATCTTGGAAATTTCGGTGCTCGAGGTCTGGATGGCGGCCATGGCGGCTTTCATCTCTTTCATGTCCTCGGTGCCGGCGTCGGCGGCGACGCGGGTCTGATTCGCGAGAGACTTGGCGGCCTGAGCGTTCTCGGCGTTCTTGCGGGTCATGCCGGCCATTTCTTCGAGAGAGGCAGAGCTCTCTTCGAGGGCGGCGGCCTGACGGGAAGAACCTTCAGCCATGGTCTGGCTGGCGGAGGTTACCTGGCTGGAGGCGGAAGCGGTGTGTTCGGCGCCGCCGGCGAGACGCGTGGTGATCGCGCTGATCGGGCGGGTGACGCTGCGAACGATGACGAAGGCGAAGAAGATACCGAGGACGATGCCGGCGACGCTGAGCGAGAGCACGAGGAGCTCGTTCTTCTTCTGAGCGGCACGGACGTCGTTGTTGATGCTGTCCTGAAGCTCGCGGAGCGAGGTGCGGATATTGGTGATTTTCTGTGTGAAGAGGGGAGCGAGGCGATCGAGGTCGTTCTGGACGACTTGTGCGCGAGCCTCAGAGGAAGCGACGACTTTTTCGAAACCTTCCAAGTAAGCGGCAGCGTTGACCTGGGTTTCTTTGAGCAGCTTGGCCTTGGCCGGATCGGCGAGGCTGGCGTCGAGAGCTTCGGCTTCCTTGAGTTCCTTTTCCATGCCGACGACCTGTTTCACCATGGCGGCGATAGAGGTGCGGGTTTTTTCGGCGTGAGCGGAGTCACGGGTGAGGAGGAAGCTGTTCACGGAGGCGAGAGCCTCGAAGAAATTCTGGAGAGCCGAGGAGGTCTTGAACGAAGCGTTTTGGTCACCGCTTTGACGGGCGGCGAGGAGCATGCCCTTGAGCGCGTCGCCAATTGCGGCGGAGCGGGGATCGAGGGTGTTGGTCACCTCGGCCTGGCGTTCGTGGAGGAGGTCGATGGTCTTCTTGAAGGCGGCGTCGTAGTCGGCGAGGAGTTTTTTGGCGGCGGAGACATCGCCAGCGCGCGCGGGCTCGGTCATTTCGGTCGCGGCTTGGGCGACAGCGGTGTCGAGGGCTTTGCGGTTTTTGCCGTAACCGGCGATGCTCTCTTCCGAACCGGTGGCGAGAAACTCGTTCACGCTCATGCGGAGATTGAGCATCGAGGTTTCCAAGTTGGCGGCGACGTTGGTCTCAGCGGTGCTGTCGGAGAAGTCGGCGAGTCCTTTGCCTGCGCGGCCGAGCGCCAGATAGGCGATCGCGGCGACGACCACGAAGAGCGCGAAGACGAGCGTGAAGCCGGAGGAAATTTTCCGGCCGATGGTGAGCGATGGGAGTTTCACGATTTTAAAAAGGGATGTTGTGAGTGAAGAGGCGCGCTGACGCGGCGCGGCTTAGTCTTCGACGCTGAAACGCAGCGGGAGGGTGACCTTCACCTTGACGGCGGCGCCGTCCTTCTTGGCGGGTTTGAATTTCCACTTGGCGACGGCATCCATCGCGGGTTTTTCGAAATCGGGATGGGACGATTTTGCCACGGCGGTGCTGGAAACGGCGCCGGTTTCATCGATGACGATCGTGACGGCGACCACGCCGGAAACGCCTTCGCGTTTCAAGCTGTCAGGATAGCGTGGGGGCGGGGTTTTAACCGGGACGGGATTTTCATCGACCTTGGTGTAGATCGTGTCGTCGGCAAAAGAAGAGAGCGGAAGGCTGGTCAAACCGATCAGGGTCAGCAGCGAGAAGAAGCGGATGAGGGGCTTTGTCATGATTCAGCGATGAATTGACCCTCCTAATCGGCCGCTCCCGATTTAACTTAAGTATCGTGCACCAGTTTTAGATGTATGACTGGACGTGGACTGTCCGGATTGGTGCCATTCGAAGGGCTTCTGAGGTGAAGTGTAGCGGCGGGCACAAAAAAACCGCGCCCGATAAGGGCGCGGTTTGAAAAATGCGGTACGAGTCGAAGAGCGGCTCAGGAAGTGGAGACGGGAGCCGCGGCTTTGCGCTGACGCCGGCGATGCATCACGAAGAGGCCAGCTGCGCCGCCGAGGAGGGCGACGGTGGTGGCGGGTTCGGGAACGGTTGTGAGATTGGCGTTGCCGAAAGAATCAGCGACGCTGCCGCTGGCGCTCTGGGTATAAAATGTTATCGTGGTAAGAGGGGTACCGTCATTCGGCAGAAACCACCCGCTTGATGCGCCATCGAGTGCAGAGTCAGTCCGATAAGAGCCGTAGGAAGTTCCAACGCCGAAAGTGGTGCTGGATGTGGTCAGGGTAGGAAACCAATACATCTGCAGTGATTGACCGCCGGCCAGGCTCGAAAACATGCCTGAGTAGGTCAGGCCCGTTAAGGATGAAAAGCCACCCGCTCCATTTCCTGCGGCGCTATTTACCGAAAAAGAGGCAATGATTTGGTCATCTGCAGTTAAAAACGTCCCGACCGCAGTAGAAGCAGTCCCGTCGAAGGTGGACGTGAATCCGTTCGCCGTGGTGCTCGCCACCAAAATAATTAGCCCATTGTCATTCATGACAGTTCCCGTGCTGGTCCGAAGAGTGCCTCCTTCGATATCAAGGGTGACAGACGCGTGTGCAGTGACGCTGGAAAGCGTCATGCAAGTTAGTGCGATGAGAAGTTTCTTCATGATAGAAATCAGTACGTGGGACTGTTGGTCCAATTTGCCGATGCACCCGTGGCGGTTGCCGCCTTGCGGATGATAACTCCGGATCCAGGGCCGAATACGATAGTAGCACCAAAGTCGCTATTCGCATCCGCTGCCCCTACTTTCCGCCAAGCACCGTTTCGATAAAAGTAAACTGCGCTGACGCTCTTATTGATGCCCGTAGTGGTGTTATCGACAACCAAGAGTTCGTCACCAGTGCGCGGACCCGTGGGATTGCTCGCAACAAACGCGCCGCTGCTGATGAGACCGGAGTCGTTCAGCGACACGGGAATTGGTCGGGTCAGTGCGACGGAATTATCCTGTTTTGAACCGACATTAGTAATGAGGGGCGTCGTGGTCTTTTTAACGACAACAGAGCCTGTCTGGGTAAACACCGTGCCTGTGGCAGCGTTTCTTACGATGAAGTAGCTATCAGGGATTAAGATGTCGTCGTCGTAGCTTGGGTTGAGACCGCCCACCAATTTCCACGAGCCGGAACGATAGCGATATACCTTGGAAACCGAGAGATTAATGCCCGTGGAGGTAAGATCAGGAATCAGAATTTGGGTCTGCGGTGATGGGTTTGAAACCGTCACAATAAATGACACTCCAGCGTCGCTCGCAGGGAACAGCGTTCCGAGCGTCCAGTAGGGGATGATGCTGATTGCCTCATTGGCGACGATGCCGGTGAGGGTGTCGCCAGCGAGATCTACGGTCAGGGTGTTCGTGCCATTGGCAATGATCGTGTAGTAGTTGCCTTCCTTGGCGCCGGAACGGATGAAGGCGTAGTATGTGTTCGACTGTGAACCTGAAGCGTAGACGAACTGACTGGCGGTAAAACCCGGGGTGCCCGCGACGGTGATCACATTTCCAGAGAACGACGAAATCTGGCCGACGAATGCGGCGGGGCGGCTAAAAGGAACCGAGACGTAGGTGTCGGAATTTGCGAGGAGCGAGATGGTGTTGTAACCAACCGGATCGGTGGTGGCGGTTGCTGCTACGCTTGCGGTCGTGCTGCACAGGCAAAGGGCTAGGCCGAGGGCGAGAGTCTGAGAAAAGGGACGCATGGTGCTCACGGTAGATAATTGGGCTGAGTAGAGTGGGGTGGTTGGGAATGACAGGAGCAATTTCCAAGTAGTCGCAAATTTGTGAAAAACAAAACGCAGTGCGCGTGCAAATGCTCGGCTTTGAGTGAGGTGCGTTGGATTGCTCTTATCGGATCAGGTTCGGGGAAATTTCAGAGCGAAGTTGGATTTACTATTTAGTGTCGTTTCAGGGCGGTGCTGCCTCGTGGCGGGCCGGACGTTGCGGGAGTGTTTTGCCGGCAGTCTCCGATGCCGGACCGTCCTTGCGCTTTGCGCTTGGTTTCTGGACGGTGGACGCGTTCGTTCGACACCTGTCCGTTTTATCATGAATACCCTACGCGCTTCCTTCCTGATTTCTTTGCTGTTCTCCGCGTGTGGCCTTTGCGCCGCCGAAAAGTTGACCGTCACTGTTTCTCACGGGCTCGATGCCCCTCGTCCCTCTGAAACTATCACAATTCCTTGGAGCGAAGTGAACAATGCACTTCCGGGTGCGCTCCTTCAGAAAATCGCTGTCAAGGACGCTGCGGGCAATCTTCTCCCCTATCAGGTCACCAATGTGGCTCCGCAGGCGAAGGATCCGAAAAATATCGGCGCCGCTTATGGCGAGTTGATCTTTCAGCACAGTTTCGCCGCCGGCGAAAAGTCCGCGACGTTCACGGTCGAGAAGACCGACGTCGTTTCCCCCGTGTTTCCCGTCAAGGCCTTCGCTCGTTATGTGCCTGAACGTCTCGACGATTTCGGCTGGGAAAACGACAAGATCGCTCATCGTACCTATGGCCAGGCGCTCGGGGCTCCTGCTCCGGAGGGAGTGACCAAGGAGGTTCTGGTCACGAGTGGTCTCGATATCTGGTGCAAGCGCGTCAGTTACCCGATCGTCGACCGCTGGTACAACAAGGGCCACGACCACTATCACCACGACGAAGGCGAGGGCATGGACATGTACAACGTCGGCAAATCCCGCGGTTGCGGCGGCACTGGCGTGTGGGATGGACAGACACTTTACACGGGACGCAATTACAAGACATGGAAGGTCATAGCCAACGGGCCGATCCGTGCGATTTTCGAGCTGAGCTATGAGTCCTGGGATGCCGCTAACGGCGTCAAAGTCTCCGAGGTGAAACGCTTCACGGTGGATGCCGGCCAGAATCTCGACCGCATGGACAGCACGTTCACGTTCGAAGGCGCTCCCTCGATCACGGTGGCGGTGGGTCTGAACAAAAATAATTCGGACAAAAACCAGGAGCCGCAGATCGAAGTCATCAAGAATGACGCCGATGGCGTGCTTGCCCAGTGGACGGCCCAAAAAACCAATGGTTCGCTCGGTACTGCGGTGATCATCCCGCGCGACACGTTTGAAGGCTACGCCGAGGACACACTGAATGTTCTCGCGCTGACCAAGGCCACTTCCGGTGTTCCGGTTCGTTATTATGTCGGTGCCGGTTGGTCCAAGAGCGGTGATTTTCCCACCAAGGAAAGTTGGGAAAAATATCTCGCGGACTTCGCGAAGCGCCTGAAGTCGCCGATCACCGTGAAGCTCGGCCAGTAAGGTCGCCCAAGATCCAGTCACAGGGATTGCCGGCCCGCCGATCTTCGGGTTTAGGCTTCGTTTTCATTCTCACACTTCGCCCAGTACATTTATGAAGCTCCATTACTTCCCCACGCCTGCCCAAGCCAATGTCATGAGCACCGAGGAACTGCGCGCGCATTTCCACATCGGCGGTCTCTTCCAGCCCGGAAAGGTGCTCGCGCACTACACCGACCTCGATCGCATGATCGTCGGCGCAGCGCTGCCAACGACCGCACCGCTCGGCCTGCCGCACGACAAAGAGCTTGGCACGAGCTTCTTCCTCGAACGCCGCGAAATCGGCATCCTCAATGTCGGTGCTCCCGGCGTGGTGACTGTTGGAGGCACGAAGTACGAACTCGGTTCTCTCGATTGCGTGTACGTCGGACTCGGCGAAAAGGATGTGACGTTTGAAAACGGCACGAGCGGTCAGGCGGCGTTTTACTTCATCAGCACCCCGGCGCATGCGAAGTACCCGACCGCAGTTGTCCGCAAGAAGGACGTCTCCAGCGATCCGATTGGCGATGTCACGAAAGCAAACCGCCGTCGCATTCTGAAGTACATCCACATCGATGGCGTGAAGAGCTGCCAACTCGTGATGGGCTGCACGGAGTTCGAGCCCGGCAGCGTTTGGAACACGATGCCTCCGCACGTTCACAGCCGCCGCACCGAGATCTATCTCTACTTCGATCTGGGCGATCAGATGGTTGTTCACCTGATGGGTGAAGCGCAGAAGACGCGGCACGTTATCATGCGTGATCGTGAGGTCGTCCTCTCGCCTGCATGGTCGATTCACTCGGGCGTCGGCACCGGTTCGTATCGCTTCGTGTGGGCGATGGGCGGCGATAATCAGGTCTTCTCCGACATGGATCCGTGCCCGATTGCCGAGCTGAAATAAAATCGGAAGTTGAAGGGTGAGTGTTGAAAGTTGAAGGCCCCAGAACCGCGGGTTGCTCGATCTTTCATTCAACCTTCAACATTCAACTTTCAACCTAGGTTTCTCCCATGAGCAATTTTCTCCAACAAAAATTCGGCCTCGCCGGAAAAGTCGCCCTCGTCACGGGTTCGTCCCAAGGCCTCGGCCGCTCGATGGCGCTCGCGCTCGCGCAAGCCGGTGCCGATGTGATCATCAACGGTCGCGACCCCGCCAAACTCGGCCTGGTTGTCGCTGAAGTCGAAAAACTCGGTCGCCGTGCCACGGGCATCGCGGCCGATCTCGGCAAACGCGAAGACGTGCAGCGTCTCATCGATCAGGCGATCGCATGGCAGGGACACCTCGACATCCTCGTGAATAACGCGGGTCTGATTAAACGCACGCCGGCGGTTGATCACAGCGATGCGGACTGGGATCTCGTGCTCGGTGTGAATCTCGACGGTGTGTTCACCGCCTGCCGGGCGGCGGGCAAACACATGCTCGCGCGTGGCTCGGGCAAGATCATCAACATCGCCTCGCTGCTCACGTTCTTCGGCGGCATCACGGTGCCCGGATACGCTGCGAGCAAGGGCGCGGTCGGTCAGCTCACGAAAGCGCTCTCGAACGAATGGTCGTCGAAAGGCGTGCAGGTAAACGCCATCGCTCCCGGTTACATGCGCACGGACAACACCGCGGCGTTGCAGGCCGATCCCGTTCGCTCGAAGGAAATTCTCAGCCGCATCCCGGCCAATCGTTGGGGAGAACCCGGCGACATGGACGGCGCGGTTGTTTTTCTGTCGTCGAGTGCGAGTGACTATCTCTCCGGCATTGTGATGCCTGTCGACGGCGGCTGGTGCGGTCGTTGAGCGGCTGGTACCCGTTTGAACTTTTGTGACGCCGTTCCATTTCGGAACGGCGTTTTTGTTGGATGTCGATCAGAGCCGCGCGAGCCACTGCGGTGGCAGAAGCGTCCTGGCGAGTTGCTCGAGTTCGACGGGCGGCTTGATTTCCAAGCGGGCGCTTTGCTGCAGCATATACACAAGTGCCGACGGTGAAAGTTTGCGAAAGTCCACTGTTCGCTGGCCCGCCTGATCCCAGCAGTAAGAGAACTCACGCCGGGCGTTGCTGTCGTTGCCTACCACGGCGAGTAGTAATGCGAGTTGCACGCGGTCTTCGAGTGCAAGCGTGGGAAATTGGGATGAGAGCGTGAGCAGCTGGCGCATGGCTGCCAGAAAGGCAGTGTTGTCTCTGCGCAGAAGTTGAACGCGAGCGCGTGCTATTTGCGCGGGCAAAAATTGAGGATATTGCTCGAGGGCCGGAAGGAAGCGGGTGGCCTGCGTGAGATTTTCGGAGTCGATGAGAAACTGGACGAGACGAGTGAGCGATTCTTCGCGCGATTGAGGCGGGACGACTTCGTACACAAACACGCCGGTGTCATCGAGACCTGGATTGGCGGGAAGCACGCACGGCACCGGACGAAGCCAGGGCGGAGGAGTTTTTGTGGCCAGTAGATTGAGGACAAAAGCGTCCGAGGGGGCGGGGTCATCTTTTTTCAGGCCGCGGACTAATTTCACATACGGCTCCGCGAAGTCGCTCCACGATACGAGCACGAGATGGGTGAGGCCGGTGGCCTGTGCGATGCGCCAGGCGTCGGCTTCGGTGCGGGCGCCGAAGAAAGCGGCGGAGGTTTCCAGCCCGTCAAGATTTTCCCAATACAGCGTACCAAGGCTTTTCGCTCCGCCGTGATAGGCAAGTGTCGTGGAAAGACCGGGGCTGGTGGCGACGACGGCAGGACGCGATCCGGTGCGACGATTGAGCCAGTGGGCGACTTCACGCGTGGCGAGCTGAACGATCTCCGACTTGGACGCGCCCTCCGGCTGCCGGTGGATGGACCAGAGCCGATAGACCTGCGGAGTCAGCAGCAGAAGCGAGCCAACCGTCAGCGCCAAGGCCAGGCGGCGTTCACGAGTTGCGGCAGTAGAGGGTCGGCTGACATGGAAAACGCCCAGCAGCAAAAGCAGCATGACGTGAGAAAACCCCATCCAGCGGACCTGAGTGATGGCCATCAGGGCGAAAAGGGTGGTCGGCGCGGCGGCGAGAAGCAGTGCGCTCCGGCTCGCCGAGGAACCGCGGTTTTTCAGCAAAGCCGGGATAACAGGCACGAGAAGCAGCCACGGCAAAATCCAGGCCCAGAGCAGGAGCGTGTTGCCGGAGGTGGAGAAGAGTGTCCGGACACTTTGGAATTCAGAGATGTATTCGTGATGGAGCGCCCAGAGGAAGCGGCTGCTGATGCGAAAAACGGACTCACCGCCAATCAGCACCGTGAGCGGAAGAGCGATCACGGCAGCAAGAGCCAGGTAACCCGCGGGACGGCTGAGGGCTTTTGCGAAGAGCGAAATACCCGGGCTTTGCCACCGAATACGGAGCAACTCGCCACCTCCCCACCACGCGAGCGCATAGAGCGGATGGTTGACCTCCAACCGCCAGCTCAGGTGCGACGGGAAATATTCAATCAACCACGCTGCCAGGCTCGCGGCTGCTCCAACACGCCCCCAAAAACTCCACAACGCCGGCAATGCGGTGGCTTGGCCGGTTGTTTTGGATTTGTATCCGGAGCCGGCGAAAAACGCGCCGATGCCGACGGCGAGCAGTACGGGTGCCTGGCTGGCGGAGCTGATCCACAGACCAAGCGCACCGGCGATTGCTGAGAGCGCGAACCATCGGCGGGCGACGCGCGGGTCGGCCGGCATGAGCGCGCCGGAATTTTTCCCGTCTTGTGCGAGCCAGCCGGACCCGCCTGCGAGCAGGCCGAGCACGGTTAGCAGTGCGCAGGCTCCGGCGGCGCCGTGATGGTCGGGATTACCAGCGACGAAATAGTCGTAGAGCGGCATCGAGCCCACGAGGCCGAGACTTAGCCACGTGGCGAAAGTCGGGCCCAGTCGTCGCGCGACGAATGGTGTGATGGCGACGAGAAACAGTGCGAGCAGCAGCGGGCTGCCGTAGAGTCCGGCGCGTTCCACACATTGGCCGATGGGCAGGCCGGTGAGTTGATGATCGATCCACGCGAGCAAGCCCAGCCACCAACGGAAGGGAGACGCCCAGTGGACTTCGCGGCCATTCGGTGCGTTGTCGTAGTCAACGTGACGGATCCGCAGGTCGCCGTTGGCAAACATCTGCTGCGTCTGCATCAACCAGTGATAACCATCGATCGCGTACTTCGGGAGAATGAGCTGACGCTGGCCGTTTTCATAGCCGGTTGAGGATTGCGGATCTTGAGAGGGTGACTGCACAAGAACGCCGGGCACGCGGCTGATCGAGGCGAGATGGGCAAGTCGAAGCCTGCTATCGACCGCGAGGAAGAGGAGCGCGACAGCGAGGGCGGCGATCCAGGCGTGCGGAGCGAGGCGGCGAATAAGCGTCATGCGTCGGGAAGGAAGCAATGAGTCTATTGAATCGCGGGCAAGTGCCGGTCGTCTCTCCCGACCAGATGCAGAGAAAAAATCATTTCGATGGGCCGGACTTCTTATCGGACAAAAAGCAGCCAGGCACCGGTGGTTGGTTTTGCTAATGCCGGGTCGGCGGTGAGCGTGGCGGGCTGAGTCTGGCCATTGGAGGGGTTGAACCAGAGGGCCATGCGTGCACGGGCGAAAAGCGGACGTTTGAGTGCGATGGTTTCGCTGGATGCTGAGTAGAGGATGACTGTGCGGGCGGTCTCGTCGGCGAGAGCCCAGGCGTTGGAGGAAATGTCGTCGCGCGGATTCAGGGAGGAAAGTGCGTCTGCGAAATTTTCCCGGAGGAAAGCAAAGAGAGCGCGGTCATCGCGTTCGATTTTGAGTGGTTGCGCGGCGGCGAAGTCGTTTAGCAGCGGATACCCGCCGGCCATGAGAATGGGAACAGGGCCTTGTCCGGCGTGATTGGTCAGGACCAGTTTTTCGGGGAGGCGGTCGCGATACTCGCGGATCTGTTTGTAGACGAGTTCGGGCGTGCCGGCGGGAATGAGGTCTTTGCCGAAGGCGGCGGTGCGATCTTCGCGAAAGGCGGTTGCGCCGTCAGAGTGCGGGGCGAACAGCGTACCATCGGCGAGGTACTGCCAGTAGCGTTGATCGATCGCGTCGATGTGCGCGGCGCGAGAAGCATCGGCGAGGATGGCGTCGGTGATGGATTTGCTCGTGTTGAGCGCGAGCCGTGCTTTTTTGCCGCGGGCTTTTTCCCAATCGGCGACGGTGTCGATGAAGAATTGCTGGAAGGTTAACGGTCCGGCGAATTGGAAGGCGGCGGTGTGGATAACGTTGGATTCATCAGCGAGAACGTCGAGGCCGTGCCAGATGTAGGCGCGGTGAAGTTCGCGGCGGACTGGATTTGTGATGTCGTAGAAGTCGGCGACGATACCGATGCGGCTGCCGTTGTTTTTGTAGGGCGGCGGTTCAGGGAAGCCGGTTTCTTGGAGGCAGTTGGCGGAGCGCCAGGGGAAGTCGGCCCAGTGGGCGGCGGCTTCGACGAGGTTATGGTGGTTGTAGAAATGGTGGTAGACGACAATGCCGCGGGCGGAGCACTCGCGGGCGAAATCGCGAAGGCGGTTCCAGTACCAGGGATTGAATTTCGTGAGGTCGTATTTGCTGAGGCCGTCGTTGGCGGTGCCCGTGCCGCTGCGTGCCCAGGGCATTTCGTAGAACGGTGCCCAGACTTCGGAGTCGGGCTCGGCGTCGGTCTTGTGCGAGTCGCGGCGTCGCTCGTACCAGAGGCCGGGCCAGACTTGGGCGATGCGTTGATCGGCGGCGGCGAGACGATCGGCGAGATCAGCGAGGTCTTCTGTCAGGCCCGGCCCGATACGGCCGGGCGCCCAGCGGGCGAAGTGCCAGCCGAGTGTTTTGGCGCGGGCGGGGACGGTCTGGCCTTTCCACCACGCGTTGCTGGACGAAGTGGCGAAGAGGGCGCGGCCGGAGAAGAGGAAGTGACCATTGACCATTGACCAATGACCAGTGGGGGAAGGGACGGTGGGCGCGGAGGTAGTTGGTAGTTTGTAGTTGGTAGTTGGGGCGGAGTCAGAAACGAGGGGTGTGTGTGAGGAGCGCGGAGGCGCGGACCTGACGTCCGGCCCTACAACGGAATTGTCGGCGACGATGCCGGCGCCTTGATAGCGCGGGCCGATGGGCTCCAGATTAATTTTTGCTCCTTCGATGCGAATGCGGTCGAAGAGCGCGCCGCTGGCGAAGCTTTCGATGCTGCCGCTGTCGGCGAGCGCGTTGGTGGCGGTGCAGTTAAAGAAAACATTGGGGCCAGCAGAGCAGAGGCCGACGAGGAAGGCTTCGCGGGCGTTGTCGGCGGTGCAGCGCTGGACGAGCGTTTGTTGTCCGCCGGTGTAGAAGGCGAAGCGGCGCCAGCCGGCGTTTTCGGAGACAGGCGCTTCGCTCCGGCAGTCCTGGACGGTGATGGCGCGGGTGTTTGCGCCGAGCCAGACGGCGGCGCTGACGAAGTGGCGTGTGGTGACTTCGCGCACCCAGGCGTTTTCAACCTGATCGAGCGAGATCGCCATCCAGGCGTGTTCTTCGTCGGAGGGATGAGAGGGATCGAATTCGCTGACGCAGGTGAGGCCTTCAATGCCGATGTGGGAGATGCGGCCGGGCCAGGTGAAGGTGTGGACGGTGCCGCCGCCGAAACGTTTTTCGAGTGCCGTGGTGATGGGAATATCGAGAGTGACGCGGTGGGTGGCGGGATCGAGAGCAGTGATCGTGCGCTCCCATTCGAGGTCGCGTGTCCCGGGCAGCCAGGCGAGGCGTTGGTCGGCGAAGTTGCCGGTGAATTTATCCATGCCGATTTCAGCGATCCATTCCTTGGTGCTGGGGCGACGAACGACGATGCGTTGGCCGATGGTGATCCCATCGGTGGAGACGATCGTGAGTTGGGTGGCGCCGGCGGGGACGGTTTCGTCGGCGATGGCGAGTGCGAGGCCGAGCTGACGGTCGCTGCGACCGCGGATGTCGATGAGTGTGCGGCGGTCCTGCCCCGTGGCGACGAGTGTGGCGTCGTGGCCGCGGAGCACGATGCCTGACGTGCGGATGCGGAGCTGGCCGGAGATTTTGTAAGTGCCGGGGCGAAGCACGAGTGCGCCGCGGAAGCCGTCGGGTTGAACGGGGAGAGCGGCGATGGCGTCGAGTGCGGATTGGAGAAGTGGCGTTGCGTCGGAGTGGCCGGCGGGCGGGGAAACCTCCAGGCGTCCAGGAACGGAGGGTATCGAGACGTTGTTATTGGCGTAGCCAGCGGAGGAAAAATCGATGGACGGATTTTCAGCGGCACAGAACAAAACGAGGCCGGAAGTCAGGAAGCCGAATAAAACGAAGAGACGGCGAAGTGGGGACATGTAGAGGAGTATCTGGAAAACAAGAAGGCCCGACAAGAGTCGGGCCTTCGTTCGGGGTGATTGTTTGATGTGATTGGAAACGAGCCCGGAGTGCGCGTTCCGTCTTCGAGACTCTTAATGTTCGCGGTAGCTGGTGGGGCGGCCGTCAAGTGGGACGTAGTGGTAGGTGCGGAGCTTGATATCGATGCGAAGCTTCGGGTTGTTGATGAGTTTGATCATCTCGGCACCCGCGAGAAGAACCGGGCCGTAGCCATGGAGCGCGGTGGTATTGGCGGGGCGGTGGTAATAGTAAACCTCGTCGCTGGCGAACGTGGTGCCAACACAGGTGCCATCGACGGCGCCGTCTTTCAGGATGCGAGTGGTGACGCCGATCCAGCCAACCTGTGCGATGGATCCGTAGGTGGTCGGGCTGATCCAGCCTTGGTTGATGGCGTGAGCGAGACCGTAGACGAACATCGCAGAGGCGGAGGTCTCGAGGTAGGAATCAGGACGGTCGACCATCTGGTGCCAGAGTCCGGTGAAACCGTTTTGATATTCGGCGAGGCCGGTGAGGAGGGATACCAGACGGGTCTTCACGAGTTCGTATCCGGGATGGTCCTTGGGGAGGACGTCGAGGAGATCGCAGAGCGCGACGACGACCCAGCCGTTGGCGCGGGCCCAATGGAAGTGCGGAGCGTCGGGGTTGTGCGTGTTGTAGCCGTGGGTGAGGATTTTTTTGTCCTTGTTCCAGAGGTAATCGAACATCTGGGTCGCGTTTTTCACGGCGTCGTCGAACCACTTTTTATCGCCGGTGAGATGGCCCATCTCGGCGAGGGCGGGGATGCTCATGTAGGCGTCGTCGGCCCAAAGAGACTCGGCTTGCGGGCGCTGGCGGGCGAGCGTGCCATCGGCGAAGCGGAATTGTTTGGTGGCGATGTAGTCGCTCCAGAGATCGATGGTGGGTTTGAGGTCGGGACCGACCTTGGCGATTCGGGCGCGGATCAGCGCGGCGCACATGGAGCCGCAGTCATCGAGTGCGCGCGGATCGATCGGGCCGCGGAAGGAGTTGGCGCGTTCGAGTTTGAATTTCTCGTCCTGGGCGCGGAAGTAGGGAAGGCGGTCGTGAATAAACTGGAGGCGGGAAGCGGTGAATTCGTTGAAGCGTTTATCGCCAGTGACCTCGGCGGCGTACAGCATGCCCGAATACACGACGCCCATTTCATAGGCGAGGAGGCTGAAGCGGGAAGGGCCGGCGTCGGCGCGGGCGGTGGCGACAGGCGTGGTGAAATCGGTGATTTCCTTCCGGGTCTTGCCGTCGATGACGCGGGTGAAGGTGTTTTTCTCCATGTAACCGCGGACGCGGTGGAGGACCTCGGTGATCTCGGCGGTGGTGGGGAGCTGGTAGGGGATGCCGTAGGAGCCTTCGCCGTCGTCGTCAGGGTTGGGGTTGTCGCGATTCTTGAAAGGGCCGGTGGCTTCGAGGGCGGCACTGGCCGTGCTGACGAGCGTGAGGACGGTGGCCAGGGCGAGTGGGATCAGGTGTTTGGTCTTCATTGCAAAAGTGAGCGGCAGAGTTGGGCGAAATCACATGGGCGGACAGCCCGGGAGGACCGGATGGTCCGGAGAGACGGGTTGGTTGGAGTGGAGTACGAGCAGTCAAACGCCGGTCGAAGCGATTTCCCTTCGAAGATATTCCGGCGAGATCAGGACACGGCGAGCTGCAGAGGATGAAATAAACTCAAGATATCCGCTATGCCCGGGTTTCCACGTCGATCGCGTCGCGGACTTTCCGGGCGAGGATGTCGCGAGTAAAAGGCTTTTCCAGGAAGGGAACGGCGGCCTCCTGCACGGCCTGGAGGATGACGGGATCGTCAACGTAGCCGGACATGAAGAGGACGCGGAGGCCGGGGCGCATGACGAGCAATCGTTCGGCGAGTTCGCGGCCGCCGATATTGGGCATGACGATATCGCTGAGCAAAAGATCGAACTCCGGGGCGTTGGGGCCGGAGCAGAATTCGAGCGCTTCCGCACCTCCGGGGAAGGGATATATTTGATAGCCGAGCGAGCGGAGGATCGCGGAAGTGACGTTGCGGATGGCTTCGTCGTCCTCGACGAGAAGAATGGACTCGGTGCCGGTGCCGGGCTCGGCGTCGAAGTTGAAATCGAGGTTGAGCGCGGGCGACTCGGTGTGAGGGACGAGAACGTGAAAGGTCGTGCCCTGGCCGATGACGGTGTCGAAGCGGATGGCGCCTGCGTAGTGCTTGATGACAACGGCGCAGGTTGCCAGGCCGAGGCCGGTGCCGCGACCTTTGGGTTTGGTGGTGAAGAACGGCTGGAAAATCTTGGCCTGCACTTCCTCGCTCATGCCGGAACCGGTGTCGGTGACGGAGATCACCGAATAGCGGCCGGGCATGAGATCGGGAATTTCGCCGGCGGCGACGTCGCGCCAGCCGGTGCGGAGCGTAAGTGCGCCGCCCTGCGTCATGGCGTCACGGGCGTTGATGGCGAGATTGATGATGACTTGCTCGATCTGGCTGCGATCAGCCTCGATGGTGACGGGCTGGTCGGGAAGCTGGACGTTGAGCTCGATGTTTTCGCTGAGGAGCGAGCGGATCAGATCCTTGAGGTCGGTGAGGACGGCGTTGAGATCGAGAAACTCGGGCTGGAGAACCTGCTTGCGGCTGAAAGCGAGAAGCTGGCGGACAAGGGCGCTGGCTCGAGAAGTGGCTTTGAGGATTTCACCGGCCTTGGCGCGGAGCTCGGGTGCGATCTCGGCGAGGTCATCGTGAAGGATGTCGCCGTAGCAGCGGATTGCGGTGAGGAGATTGTTGAAGTCGTGGGCGACACCGCCGGCGAGAAGGCCGACGGCCTCCATCTTTTGCGACTGCAGGAGCTTTTGCTCGCTTTCGACGAGGGCGTGCTCGGCGACTTCGCGCTGATGGACGGTGCTGAGAATGTTCGCCAGACCGTGCATGAAGTCGATGGCCTCACGGCTGAAGAGACGTTCGTCCCGAGCCAGTGCAGTGATCCAGCCGTAGGCGAGTTTGCCGGCGCCGATGGGAATGGCCACGCCCGAACGGACGCCCAGTGTGGAAAAGGCGCCTGCGCCGGGGAAATTTTCCGGCGTATCGGAGAAGTGGATGGGGTGGTTGTCTCCCATCGCCTCCTGCGTCGCGTTGCCATAAGGAATGGTCGGCTCGTCGAGCGCAGGGCCGGTCGATGCGGATAGCGTGAGCGCGAGGGTGCCGGCTTCCACGGCAAGGACTTGGGAACGTTCGACGCGGAGGGTGTCAGCGACGAGGCGGGTGGCTTCCTGGGTGAGCTCGGCGAAACTGTGATGGGCGAGGGCGAAACGGCCGAAGGAGGCGAGGGCGGATTGCTTGATCGCGCGGTAGGCGAGGTGGGCCTCGACCTCGTGCTGGTCGGTGACGTCGAAGCAGGATCCTATGTACCCAGAGAAAGTGCCCTGGTTGTCGTGGCGGGGCGTGCCGTGGGTGACGACCCAGCGATAGTGACCGTCGTAGCGTTGGAGGCGGAATTCCGAGCGGAATGAGGTGCGCTCGTTGAAACTTTGCTCGTAGCGCTGAAGAGTGTGCTCGCGGTCCTCGGGATGAATCATGTCGGCCCATCCGGAGCCTACTTCTTCCGCGAGCCGGCGGCCGGTGAAGTCGAGCCAGGGCTGGTTGAAGTAGAAGAACGATTTCGAAATGTCCGACATCCAGATGAGGACGGGTGCGGAGTCGGCCATGCGGCGGAAGCGGGATTCGCTTTCACGGAGAGCGTACTCGGCCTGCTTGTGTTCGGTGAGATCGTGACCGTAGGCGTAGATTTTGTTTTCGGCGGGGAACGGTTTCGCGCTCCACTGAATATTGCGGAAGCCCTTTTCCTTATGGATGAGGCGGCACTCGAAGTCGGTGGGTGCGACGGAGTGAACGGTGGCGAAAGGCGCGGCGGTCTGGCCGGTGGAGACGAGTGTCGCCCACCAGGAGTCGAGCGAGTGGCGGTCGTCGGGATGGACCAGCGTGAAGAGCGGACGGCCGATGAGTTCCTGCTGCGTGTAGCCCGTGCGAAGCGGCCAGGCAGGATTGACGACCTGGAGCGTGCCGTCGAGCGACGTCATGCAGAACAGATCGGGCGTAAGACGGAACAGCTGCTCGTGCTCGCGCTGGATGCGGATGTTTTCGAGAACCAGGCGGCGGCGTTCGAGCGTGGACCTGATGGTTGCGACGAGACGCGGTAGTTTGTTTTTAAGGACGTAGTCGGTCGCGCCCCGCTTCATGCACTCGACGGCGGTTTCCTCGTTGAGCGCATTGGTGAGGATGATGAACGGGGTGTCGGGCTGGAGACGCTTGAGGATTTCGAGCGCGTCGAGGCCGTTGAAGCCGATCAGGTAGTAATCCGAGATGATAAGATCGGGCAGGAACTCGGGGAGGGCGCGGATGAATTCCTCGCGCGTGGCGACCTGCCGCAGCTGGCATTCAAACTGGGAGCGTTTGAATTCCGCCTGGAGGAGCTTGAAATCGATTTCCGAGTCTTCGTTGACGAGGATGCGGGGAGGCATGAGCGGCGGGGGAAATGATCAATGACCTGTGGCCAATGACCAGTGAAGAAATCGGAAAGAAAACGAAAACGCGCCTGATGGAATCAGCGATGGCGGTCGTAGAGGCGTTGCAAATGCCCCGGGGCAGAGGCGGGGGTGTTGGCGGCGGACGCGCTTTGCACAGGGCGGCTGCTGCGCACTCCAAGACTGTACCGGAGGAGGAGTTGCTCGTTCTCGCGGTCCAAGTGCAGGATTTGGAGGAGCTTTGCCCGGGATTTCTCGATGATCTCCGAACGGGCGGGATCCGGGCGTGCGGTGGAACCGGGGCTGTCAGCGTTTCCGGCTTTGATGGCGGAGAGGCTTTCGTCGAGGCGCGCGAGAAGGGCGCGTTTTTTCTCGAGAAGCGGGGCGTCCGGGACGCGCTGGTTTTGTTTTAGAAAGCGGTTCTCCTCGAGGGCGAGCTGGTGGAGCTCGTCACAGAGGTTTTGATGATGACGGAGGGCTTCCGTTGGTGTCATGAGCGGGGGCGGTGATGGGCGCTTGCGCGGAGACAGTGGTGGAGGAAGGGGCCTGGCCGTTGGTGAAAAACAGGGAGAGTTGTTTGTCGGTGTCCTGGAGCCAGGCGAGCTGGTTGAGCCGCCAGGCTGCCATGTCGGCAAGGTCGGCGAGTTCGGGCCGCGCGGCTCCATCAGTCGTTCCGGGTTTCACGTTGTCAACGATGGTCTGATAGCATTCGCGGGCGCGATCGAAGCGCTGAAGACGTTCGAGGCAGAGACCGATCTGATAAGTAACAGGAAGATTCCACGACGGCTCAGAAGAAAGCTTCGCGAGGGTCTGGTAAATGAGGAGGGAGGAGCCGAAGTCGCCGCGTTCGTAGAATTCGTTGGCGAGCTGATTGCCGGTTTTGCGCTGCCAGTAGGCCCAGCGCTTGGGGTCTTTTTCGGTGTATTTCGATTCGGCCTTCAGCAAGTCGAGGGCGACCAGGAGGGATTCGTTGATCTGGCCCTGACGCCGGAGCGAGTCGGAGAGAAGGTACCGCGCCTCGGGAACGTTTTCGTCGGCTGGGTTCTGGTCGAGGAAGCTGCGCATCGTTGCGGCGGCCTTTTTGTCCTCGCCGGCCTGAATGAGGGCGTAGGCGGATTTGAAATGGGCGCGGGCGCGATCCTCCGGGGCGAGATCGAGGAGCTTGAGCTTGGAGAAATAGCGGTTCGCCTGCATGTAGTCTCCGGATTGGAAATACGTTTCAGCGATTTCGAACTGCGCGGTGCGCGCGAGCTGACGATAGAGGTCGGGACCGTTCTCCGGAAGTTTCAGCGTCGAATTGATGACGCTGTAGAAACGGCCGATGGCCTGCTTGTAGGCGCCGAGGGCGCGCAGCGAGCGGCCGAGTTCAAGGTAGATCGTGGGCAGAGTTGGATCTTCGGGGAATTCTTTGAGGAATTTCTCGTACACCGCGGCGGCCTTGGTGTAGTCACCCTTTTTCCGATAGGTACGGCCGAGTCCGGTGAGCGCTTCGGCGTCCTGTTTCTTTGTGGCGTTTTCGTTGAGGACCTGGCGGAAGGCGATTTCGGCGGAGGTGTAGTCGCCCTGATCAAGTTTGGTCTGGCCGATGCGAAGAAGGCTGAGGATCTCCTCGGAAACCGCGGGCGTGGGAACAGATGGAACGGATTCGTGTGACGGTGCCTCTGCCGGGGCAACTGCTGCGGCGTGATCGGATGGCTGCGCTTCCGCTGTGTGCGGAGCGGATGCGGCATGCGCGGTTTCCGCCGGGGCGGGTGCGTGATCGGAGGCGCAGAGACGCGCGGCGGCGAACGAGAGAAGGAGGAACAGACTCAGTTTCATTTTTCCTGATAAGTGGCAGAGCTCGGCGGCGGAACGATGGGCTGAGGCTGGTCGATCCCGAGAGGGGCGATAACCCGGACTCCGTTATTCCCGTGGTTGGAACCGGAAGTCGGATAGATGAAGAACGGAAGCACATCTTCTGCGCGGAGTTCTCGCTTGGTGTCGTCGGGAAGGATGGGGAGTGCCGGTTGCGGCGTGGGCTCGTCGAACTCGGAAATCGGAGTTGTGATGTGATCAGGCTGTGCGGGCTTGGCCTCAGGCGGAGTGACGACGGCGGGCAGTTCAGCGACGGGCTTGGACGATTTTTCGTCGGTGGCGGCGGGATCAGCCTTGGGTGTGATTACCTTGGGCTCTGGAGGAGCGGGAGGCTCGGCGGTGGGTTCCGGGCCGGGATGGGCGAAACGGAGCGGGAGTGGGCCGAGTGCCGCGAGATAGGGAAGGGCGGTCGCTTTGGAGGAGACGCCGGGCTCTGCAGAGCGGACGTCTTGTTTCCGCTGAGGCTGGCCGATGGCGTGCGCTTCAGACGCCAATGCGGGCAGGAGCGCCAGCGAAAGGCAGCGGGAGAGTTTCGCGGTGAAGCGAACCAGAGTTGTGGTTGAAAAAGGCATGTCGCAATCCGTGCGGTCCCCGCGCCCTATGCGCGTGGATAGTCCTGCTGGGTTTATCGGCGTTCTGAAGCGTTTCTGGAGGTGTTTTTGAGAGGAGAAATGTGTTAAAAAATAAACCGCGCTCCGGTGAGAGAGCGCGGTTTTCGCAGGGAGGCGGCGTACCGGTGAAGGGGCCGCCTGAAGTGTTTTTAAGCAGCGCCGGCAGGTTGTGCCGAGCGGCTGAACGAGGCCTTGGCGTCCGCGATGGATTCGTGGAACTGCCAGTTGCGGGTGTCTTCAAAGCCTTTGCACTCGGAAACGATCTGGGGGTTGCCCACGAGCGTGTATTGGAGCGCGAGGTCTTTGCAGGTCTGCATGGCCTGGATGAGGAGCTTGATGACAGCCATGTTGAGGCTCTTGAGCTCGTGAAGATCGATGACGGCCTTGACGATGCCGCTATCCACGGCGCCGGAGACCTTTGGCTTGAGGTAGTTGGTGACTTCACCGACGACCGTCTGGGAGCAGTTCTCGGGGAGACGCATGACGAAGACGTCGCCGTCCACCGCGAAGTAGCGTTGGGAAGTGTCTAGATTCATCGCCTTGGCGATCTTGGATTCCATCTCCGGAATCTCGATCGGCTTGGTGACGATGTAGGAGAAGCCGACCTGCTGCGCCTGCGCCTGGGCGGCGGCCTCGGTCTTCACGACGAGCGCGAAGATCGGGGTGTACTTGGTCTTCACGTTCTGGCGGATGAGGCGGAAGAGCGTGAAGGCGGCTTCGTCAGGGAGGGAGAGACTGATGATGATCAGGTCGGGAGTGTTCTTCGTGCAGAAGTCGATGCCTTCGCCGGTCGTATTCACACCGTGGATCTTCCAAGGCGTGTGCTTGAGGCCTTCCTGGATCTGCTGGATGATCGCGGGCTTGTCCTCTACGATGAGGATGGTGGCCGGATCGAAGATGGATTTGGCCTTTTGCGGGCCTTCGGTGAGGGGCTTGAGGTCGATGATACGACCGCATTTCTCGACGAGGACCTCTTCCTTGAAGGGCTTCACGATGTAGTCGCGAACGCCGATCTTGGCGATCTTGAGGACGTTGTCGCGGCCACCTTCAGCGGTGAGCATGATGACCGGAATGCCTTTGAGGGCGGGATCGGCCTTGAGCTTGGTGAGCATTTCGACGCCGTCCATGACGGGCATGGTGATGTCGAGGAGGATAAGGTCGGGAGTCTCCTTGGCGGCGGCGGCGAGACCTTCGACGCCGTTGGCGGCTTCGATGATTTCGCAGTCATAGCCTTTGAAGGCTTTCTTGACGATGATGCGGACGGTCTTGGAGTCGTCGACGGTAAGAACTTTGTAGCGCATGGGCGGAGGGCGTTAGCGAGGAGGGCTGCGGTTGTTTTAAGATCAGTCGCCGGATTTCATCAGCAGGTCGGCCACGATGTGGTGTTCGCCGACGGTAAAGCGGTAGATGCGGCGGGTGGCGGAGCTGACGGGCTCGATGGAGAAATTGCTGCCGCGCAGGATCGACGGGATGGTCAACTTGCAGGGGAAGCCTTTATCCGCGAGTTGGTTCTTGAACGTGCCAACGGTCATGTTGGTGAGCTCGCCGACGGCGTCGTTCACGACTTCGTGACCGGCTTCGTCGATTTCGGCGAGGGTCATGCCAAGCATATGGCTGGCGACTTCGTTCGCAAATTTATCCTCGAGGTAGAGATAGATGAGTCCGCTGATGTCGCCGATGAAGCCGACGGTGCCGACTACGTGCTGGCCGCTGATGTGGACAGGGTGCTCCCAAGGGGAGCCGTCCGAGTTGGCCAGGGCGCCGGTCGCGTCGGCGAGCGAGGCGGTTTTGCCCAGCATCGTTTTGAAAACGTCCTGAACTGCGCGATTGATCGTCTCCCGGAAGACCGACTCGCTGATTTGATCGATGGTTGGCATGAGTGGGAAATGGCTGGGTAAGAGGTATGATAACTCCTGCACTATTATCGGCCGAATCCCGGGAGCTTTAGGGAATTTTCAGAGAATGAACTTGGAATGGATCCAAAGTTCTCTGCTTAACGGCGGGCGAGCGCCGCCTGTCCGCCCATTTCCGTACCTGCCGCCGTGTAGAAAATAGCGCAGACGCGGCCGAGGAGATTGGAGGCGCGGACGGACTCGCGGTCGATGGCGGGATTATTATCGCCCAAGACGAGCCAGCCGTCACCGCTTTGTTCATACAGGCGATGAATCACAGGCGAACCACTGGCGCTGCGATAGATGACGATGTCGCCGCGGCGCAGCTCGGAGAGAAGGCACTTTTTCGACGGTGACGACGCTGCTGTCGTCGAGAGTGGGTTTCATGCTGCCGGTCGGTGCAACGGTAAAAACCTGGCCGCCGACGGCGTTGGCGGTGAGTTGGGCAAGGGCGAGGGCGTGTTCACGTGAAACACTGGAGCGCGGAGCAACTGTCGCAGTCCCGGTGGTAGCGCAGCCGGTGTTCAGACCCGCAAGCGCGAGCAGTGCGCTGGCGAAGGCGAGACGAAGGGCATTGGCGACGCGACGTGGAAAGGAGGACGGCATTGCCTCCATCAATCGGTTTGCAAATTAGCTGCTTTAGCAAGCCTATGGCATTTAGGGGTAGGAGTTTTCCCTAGAAGGATGAGGCGTTTCGGCCGAATAATCGGGCCTTGGTGAAAGGAGGGCAGGCGCAGGCTGCGTGAAGCCAGATTGCACGCCAAGACCCTCAGGGGCTGGTGATCTGTACGCGGCCGAATCGGCTGACACCAGGGCTCAGCGGAACGGTGTCGCGATAAGTCACTTGTTCCCGTCCGTCGCCAAGGTCGACGGCTGGGCCGGTCTGGATGGTGGTGGAGTTCCAGTGGACAAGGTCGCCGGAAAACTGGGGTTGGATCACGAGGTCGACGGCGTTACGTGCGCGAGCGAAAGTAAGTGCGAGGTAGGTGAGGCCGTTGTCCTCAATGATTCCAGTCTCGGAGACGGGTTGCGTATCGGTGGCGCCGGGTTCACGGCCCATGGCGTATTCCACGAGATTGTTGAGCCCGTCATGATCGGGGTCGGCGTCTTCTCCACTGAGAGAAGGGTCAAACAGCGCGGCGGCGCTGAACTTTGCGGCGCGCCAGCCGGTGATACCGGGCTGGTTGGACTGGGCGGCGTAGCGGCTGAAGTCGGTTTCGAAGAAAGGCGAGGGCTGGCCTAAACCAGAGGAGATGCCAACGATACCATCGGCGGCGGCTGTCGAGCCGAGCCAGGTGATGGTGATGACTCCGTTGCGCCAGAGTTCGAGTTGCATGCTGACGCGATGGACAGGATCCCGATAGAATGGGACGTTTTCCCAAGTAATGGCCGTGCGCTCGGCTCCCGGTGTCGTAATCAACTGACAGGAGATTTCACCGCCGGCGTTCGGCTCAAGATCGCGCCAATAGGTACTGATGCGGGGCTGTCCCATGTGGAACTGGGCGGGGAGGCTGCCCACCGAGGCGGTGTCGCCGCTGCCGAAAGTAACGAAGCCATTGGTGCCGATGTAGAGCTGGTTGTAAGTTGTGCCGAACACGAGCGGTGCGGTAGAGGCCGTATTGATTTTCCAATAACCGTCATCGAGATCGCCGTCGTTGACGGGGATCTGGGCGACACCGTTTTGGATCAAGGTGACGGCACCCGTTGTGCTTGTGGTGAAATTGCCGGCGGGATCGAGGCTGCCGCGATAGCCGCCGCCGTTGAGGGGGGTCAGCGTGAGGCGGCGACCGGCGAGGTCGAAGGTTTTGGCCGTCGTGAAAAACTCGGCGAGATAATCTGGCGCGTCATTGTCGGCGATGGTCAGCGTTCCCGTGGTGGGCGCGCCGAGTGTGTAGCCTGTGCCGGGGGCGACGAGATCTGCACGGTTTCGGTGCCTTCGATCTCGGTGTCGTCGTTGGGAGTGATTGTCAGCGTCGCAGAGGTTTCCCCGGGCAGCAGGATGATTGTGCCAGTGGCGGTGGCTGGATCGTAACCGATGGGAGCACCGGAACTGAGCTCGTAGTCAGAACCGTTGGTCGCGGCGGTGCCGGCTGTGGTGAAAGCAATCGCGAGCACGCTGTCCGAGGGTATGTCGTTCTGCCGAGAGATGGTTATACTGGCGGATGCGGATTGTGATTCAGCGGCGGAGGCGTTGACGACCGACAAACGCACGACCGGCGCGGGCAACGTGGCGGTGAAGTCGAGGCCGGTGGCGGGAGCCGAACCGAGACTGACTGGGTTTGCGAAGCTGGCAGCAGAAACACTGGAGTGGCGCGCGGAGGAAGCAACGAGTTGGGTGGTGCCGGCGGCGAGCCCGGTAAGCGTGTAGTGACCATTGTCGTCCGTGTAGGTGCCGCGGTAGAGCGATCCGGTCAGGCCATTGTGAATACGGACGCCTGAAGCAGGGTGGCCCAAGGAGTCCAGCACGGTGCCGGACGCCGTGGTCGTGTCGGGCGTGCCGACTTGAACAACCACTGAGCGGACGGTGGTACGACCCTTAAGATCCGAGACGGTGAGCAATACGTTGTAGTAGCCGGGTGCGCTCCATCGGGTGGTGGCGACAGGCGCGTTGGGGCCGGTCTGCCCGTTGGAAAATTGCCAGTAGTACGCGAGACTGTCGCCGTCGGGATCGGAGGCGGAAGCGGTGAAAGTGACGGGATCGTCGACGCCGACAACGGTGGAGGATGCGGTGAGCGAAGCGATTGGAGCCTGATTGCCGGGGAAGGACCCGAAGTTCACGACGACATCGATTGATGAGGGAGAAGCTTCGGTTTTTGCGACGGGCGTGATGTGGAGATTTGCCACCGGATCTGACCACGTACGGCCGAGGACAAGTGCACTGTCGGCTGCGGGATCCGTCTCGCTGCCAGGCTGGGTGTCGATGAGTTGGGAACCGCCGGCGCTGTTTTCCCACGGAGCCCAGCGGAGTTGGACGCCGTTGTCAGTGCTGGTGTTGGCCGACCATTGCTGACGCAACTCGGCCCAGTAAACGCGTCCATCGCCGCGAGGGATCTTCAGAAGATGGCTGCCGGAACCGGTCAGGGCCGGTTGGTCATATGCATAGAGTCGATACGTTCCGGAATTCGTGACATCTGCCGTGCTGGAATGTGGAAGCCAGCCGATGCGTTCGCGATGGCCGGCATTGAACGAATGAATGCCGCCGGCGGACAGGCCCATGGTGTCGAAGGTGTCGCCGTACTCCTGATTGGCGCCTTCACCGAAGGGATTGTCGCTGGAAGGCGCCCAAAGGTTGGCGTGAAAGAGGCCGAGGTTGTGCCCGAGTTCGTGGGCGAGGACGCCGGGCGCGTCGGCTTTCAGCCAGACGCCGCGGATGCCGATGTAGCCCTGACCGCGGAATTCGCCAGGTTCGCCGTCATAGCGTACGACGTCGAAATCGTAGTCGAGGAAGTTGCGTGCGGGGAGAGTTTCGTTGCCGACGAAGGCGGCCGGATTGGCGGCGACTTCGCGGGCATCATCGAGGATTTTTTTGGCGAAGCCGGACGGATCGTTGGTCTTGGAGAGATACCAAGCTTGTGAGTGCGGGAGTGTGTAGACCGGAGAAACGGAGGGAGAGAGTGTGAATTGCCCGTAGGAGTTTTCAGAGAGGAAGGAACTCGCGGCGTTGGCAGTGGCGAGTGCGCTGGTCTCGGTCTGGGGCTCGAAAAAAACGGGCTGGTCGGCGAATCGGACACGGATGAAAAGCAGGGTCTTGGGACCGAGAGAGGCCGCCGCGGCGCCGATCAGTGTGGAGTTGGTGGTGGCGTTGCGACCGGAGCCGCCTGTTTCGAGAGCGACGAGGTTTTTCTCAACCATGTAGACGTGGCCGCGGCTGCAGAGAAAGTGAACCTCGTCACCGATTTCTGCGATAACGTCAGGATCGGCGTCGGTGGAGTCTTGATTAAAACCCGCAGGCTTTTTGGACACTTCGCAGAGCTGATCGAGCTGACGCTTTGCTGGATCGGGTGACTCGCCGGGTTCAAGGATGCGAACGGGACTTTCGGCGAGTGCGAGAAGTCCGTCCAGGGCGATGCCGTGCAGCGGAAGATTGGACTGTGATGGTTGAGTAAGGCGCCGGCCGTACACGAATGCCTGATACGAGCCTTCGCCTGAGGTGACGAGGCGCTGGACCGCGCGGGTGGCGGTTGTGCCGAGTGTTCCGAGGACGGTGTAGTCGCCGCGAATGCTTATGCGTTGTTCCAGATGGGCTGCGATTTGCGGAGGAAGGGCAACGCGGACGGCGAATGGCGTGGCGAGCGAAAGGGCGAGGCGGGGATCGGTCTGGATGAGTTCGCGCAAAGCGGCGCGACGGGCGATGGCAAGGGGCAGGCCTTCGACGTTAAGGTTTTCGCGAGCAGAGGAAGGGGCGGCGAGGTAGCGTTCAGACCAGTTCTCGAATTGTTTGAAGGCCGCGGACGTTTCTGAAACGGCGAATGGCGAAGGGATGGATGAGGCGCGGAGAGAGGATGAATTTTTTTCCTCTGCCGTGTTTTTTCCAGACCGGCACGCGAGCCAACCCAGCACGAGGATTCCGGTCAGCAAGACGGGAAGCAGTGTGGGGTATAATCGGGGTAACTTCATGCAGTCTCGCGTGAGGGAGACTGCATGAAAATTTAACCTTGGTTACAAGGTCGCTCGGGGCCGACCCGACCCGGCTGGTTCGTAGGGGAAAAGCGGAGGCAGGAACGCAGATGCTTTCGCTCTTAAAACTGGCGAAATTTTGCACACGCGGAGTGTGCTTTTGCGTCTACGTCGCGGGATTTGAAGGAGTTTCGTGACAACCAGCCGGGCTATAAGCCGGCGATGTCAGCCCGTCTGCTCTGTATCCGAGACTTTCAGACAAGGCTGCGGACGGTCCGTTTTTCCTGCCAGAGGAGGAGGCGCCCGTGGAGATCTTCGGAGCGGACGGGTTTTGGCAGGAAGTCGTCCATACCAGAAGCCAGGCAGGCCTCGCGATCGCGCGTGGTGGTGCTGGCGGTGAGTGCGATGATGACGGGCTGCTGTTCGGCGGCGACGAGGCGGCGGATTTCGCGGGTGGCGTCGAGGCCGTTCATCTCCGGCATGTGCAGGTCCATGAAGATGAAATCGTAGGGCTGGCGGAGAACTGATTCGAGCGCTTCGCGGCCGTTGGCGGCGATGTCGGGATTGAGGCCCATGCGTTCGAGGAGGGCCCGGGCGACGCGCTGATTGATGGGATTGTCCTCGACCACGAGTACACGGGCGGAGGCGAGTGTGCGCGGCGTGGCGGGGGCTGCGACGGGGCGGATCTCGAGGTTGGGGTCGAGGGCGCGAACGACTGCGTAGAGGAGCTGGCCGGATTTGATGGGTTTTGTGAGTACGGCGGCAAACAGGCCGTCGGCTGCGGCTGCGGCTTTTCGGCCGAGCGCGGTGAGTAGCACCGCGGGCAGATCGGCTCCGGCCGCGGTGGCGCGCAACTGCCGGACGAATTCGATGCCGTCCAGGCCGGTCATCAAGTGATCGGCAACGACAGCGTCGAATTCTTCGCCACTGCGGAGAAGGGCGAGTGCTGCCAGTGCGGAGGGAACGGAGACAACGTGTCCGCCCCAGGATTCGAGATGGAGTTTAAGGATTTCGCGACTTGTGGGATGATCGTCGACGACGAGAAGGCGTTTATCCTGCACGCGCGAGAGGCCGGCGGGCACGGGCTCGTCGGTGCGTTCGACGGGTGGCATCGGAATCTCGAAGTGGAAACGCGAGCCGCGGCCGGCTTCGCTCTCTACCCAGATTGTGCCATGCATGAGTTCGACGATGCGGCGGCTGATGGCGAGACCGAGACCGGTGCCACCGTGAACGCGTGTGGTCGAGGAATCGACCTGGCTGAACGACTGGAAGAGGCGGTCAAGGCGATCGGAAGGAATGCCAATACCGGTGTCGCGTACGGTGACGCGCAAGCGGGGTTGTTCACCGGGTTTCGAGAGTGTGGTGGCGGAGATGAAGACTTCGCCGGCCGAAGTAAATTTGACGGCGTTGGTGAGAAGATTGACGACGACCTGGCGGATGCGGGTGACGTCGCCGACGAGGATGGCGGGGACGGAGCGGTCGATCCAGCAGGCGAGTTCGAGATTTTTTTCGACTGCGCGCGGGGCGACGAGATCAAGGGCGGACTCGATGCACTCGTGGAGGCTGAACGGCTGATGTTCGAGATCGAGTTTGCCGGATTCGATTTTTGAAAAATCGAGGATGTCGGTGATAAGACTGAGAAGATTGTCGCTGGCGGTGCGGACGGTGCCGACGTACTCGCGTTGTTCGGGATCGAGCGGTGTGCCGAGGAGCAAGCCGCTCATGCCGATGACAGCGTTGAGGGGCGTGCGGATCTCGTGGGACATGTTGGCGAGGAACTCGGCTTTGGCGCGGGCGGCGCCGAGGGCTTCGTCTTTTGCGCGGGTGAGCGCGGCCTCGCTGGCTTTACGTTCGGAGATATCCTGGAGTGTGCCGAGGATGCGCACAGGCTGACCATCGCGGAGTTCCGGGTGGCCGATGGAGCGGGCCCAGATAGGGCGGCCGGTGGCGGTTTCGATTTGCAGCTCGAGATCCCACGCGGCTCCGGTCGCCATGCCGTGTTGAAGGGCGGCGTCGATGATACGGCGGTGTTCGGGTGGATAAAATGAGAGGGCCTGCTCCACCGTGATGGGGATGCCGGGCGGCAGATCGTGGAGCCGGTAGGTTTCGGCCGACCACGTGAGCGTTTTTTTAATCAGATCCAATTCCCAACTACCGACGTGCGCGAGTGCCTGGGCGGCGCGAAGGCGGGCTTCGCTTTCGAGGAGTTTTTTCTCGGCACGGCGTTGTTCGGTGAGAACTTCCGAAAAGATGGCAATGCCACCTATGGTGCCGTCGGGTTCGCGCCAGGGGCGGCATTCCCAGCGGACGGATTCCTCGGTACCGTCGGCGAGGACAACAAGATCCTCTTCACTTTTTTCAACGGCGCCAGCGAGGCAGCGGCGGTAGGTGTCGCACCAGTGGCGGGGTGTGGAGGGAAAAATATCGAGATGGGAACGGCCGATGAGTCCGGTTTCCTTGAGGCCGTAGTCGGTGATCCATCGCTGGCTGAGCGCGAGGTAGCGCAAGTCGCGATCGAGCAGTGCGATGGCTGCGGGTGCGTGGCGGAAAAATTCCTCGAGCTGGGTTTTGCGCGCGAGAGCGGCCTGGGTGGCGGCGCGTTGCGGAGTGATGTCGCGGTGGCTAGGACGAAGCCATCGAGCTGGCCGGAAGGCAGCGGCGGCGGAGGCGGCGTCGGCAGAGCGCCGCCATCGCGGCGGACGCATCCGTCGCGTTCGCACGGGAGTCCGCCAGGGGCGAGGCGCAGGAGGGCGACTTCGGGCGGGCCAACGAACGGCTCGCTGGTTTCGCGGCGAAGCGTTTCGAGTTCCGCCTGAATTTCTTCGGGCACGTAGAGAGCGGACGTATTGACGAGGTGGACGACATCATCGGCCCGATGACCGAGGAGTTTTTCGGCGGCCGAATTGAAAAGACGGATTACGCCCTCGGTGTCGGCCGCTATGAGCGCGAGGCCGGGGTTGGCGAGCATGGCCTGGCTGAGGCCTGCGTGGCGCCGGGCGTCGGTGAGTTCTTCGCGTGTGCGTGCGTGTGCGCTTGCCTGCCGCCTCCAGGCGACAAAAAGGGCGAGAAAACCTCCGCAAGGCTGACTGACAGGGCCACGAGCTGGTCACGAGACATCCTGTGGGGGGCATCGGCACTGAAGGAGGAAAGCCGAAGATCAAAGGAGTGTGAAAAATCTGTGAGCGCATGATGTCGGGAAGGCCGCAGACGGAGAGGTTAAGGTGTGCGAAGTTTTGACCGCTGGCGGGGCGTGTGCTTGGGTCCGGGAAGCATCGACGCCATGTTTTTTTCTCCGTCCCTCTTCTCTCTTCACTCAAAGCGCAGCCGGTTCGCGGGCGCGGTGGGGCTTGTGATGTTGATGGCCGCACCGATGCCGGGGGCTATTTTTAAGAACGGCTTTATTGATCACTCGATCTGTTGTGGCTCGGGAGGTCCATTGAGCATGGATGGGACTGCTTTGCGGGGGAGCGGAAGTTCGGGGATGACGTTAACGGCGGTGTCATCCGGACAGGAAACCAGCAAGGCAGCTTCGGAAGCTCCGAAGCCTGTCAGTACGGTCAAGGAAGTGGATGGGTATCTTCAGCTGGAATTTGCGCGGCTATCGGACTTAGAAGATCAATGAACCAGCATATAATCCCGAGGTGAAACCGGAAGCTGCGCTGGCAGCGGTGGACAAACAGATCCCGGCAGCGATCAAGCAATTCGACGGCAAGCGGTCGCAGGTTTCCGGGTTCATGCTGCCGGTGAAGATGGACGGGCAATTGGTGAGCCAGTTTCTGCTGCTGCGCGACCAGATGATGTGCTGTTATGGTGTCGTGCCACGTATGAATGACTGGGTCGTGGTCCATGTCGCCAAGCCTGTGAACTCCCGCCGGATGTACCAGTGAGTTTCCGCGGAAAACTTCAGGTCAAGGCGATGCAGGAGCAGGGTTTTGTCACCGGGATTTATCTGCTCGAAGAAGCGGTGCAGGCGAAGGAGTGAGGCGCTGTCCCGCGCGCTTTTCTTAACGCGAGATGTCTCGTTGAGTGAGGACTTTAAAACCGTGATGGCCGAGGGATTGGGCGGCGACATCGGCGTCTTCGATGTTGAGTGCGAGTGCTGACTTACCCTCGGGGCGTTTAATGAAGCTGTAGATATAGTGGATGTTGATCTCGGCTTCGAAGAGGGCGGCGAGGACGGCCTTGAGGTCGCTTTCGTCAGTGATTTCGACGGCGAGGACGTCGCATTCGGTGTATGGAAAGTCGTTGTTCACCATCAACTCGCGGGCCTTGTCCGGGTCGTCGACGATCAGGCGCATGATCGTGCTATCCGTCGTATCAAGCGTGGTGAGCGCCATGATGTGGACGTTCTGGGCCTTGAGCAGGCCGGTGAGGTCGTAAAGGCGGCCCACGCGATTTTCTGCGAAGACGGATGCTCCCGGATGGTGCCGAGGGAGGTGATCTTTGCGGCCATGGTACGGGTTGCGGGACGGGCAACGTGGACGCCCGGTCGGAAGCGGTCAACTGCGCGGGCCGTCCATCTGAACCAGTCGTGAAACCGGGGAAGACGTGAGGCTTTGTCACAGATTCATCAACGAAAGCCCAAGTGTGCAGGAAAAATCCCCCAAGCCGCACTCCGGACTTTAGCAGCGGCGCGAATCGCCGATAGGAAACTACCGTTTCTTTTTACTCATGGCTGATACTACCGCAGGCTCTTCGACGATTCGGGAAAACATTCTGCGTCTCGCGCGGAAGCTCCCGCCGCCCCCCACATTTTCGGCCGTCTCGGACTGCTGCTGGGCAACATCAATGCGGACTTGGACAACATCGTGCGCCTGGTCGCGGTTGATTCCGGTCTCACGGGGCGCGTGATCCGCATGAGCAACAGCGTTTTTTATCGCGGTGATGAGCCTGTACGCTCCTTGACGAAGCGGTCGATCGCGTCGCGAGGCCCGACGTGATCGCGCACGGCTGTGCAATCCCCGAGGGCGATGCGCTTCCGGCGCGGATACGCGG
This sequence comes from Nibricoccus sp., assembly GCA_049840895.1. Classification (GTDB taxonomy): domain Bacteria; phylum Verrucomicrobiota; class Verrucomicrobiia; order Opitutales; family Opitutaceae; genus Nibricoccus. The sequence goes on from JASGJB010000008.1 coordinate 42,507, forward strand.
CGAGCGGCGCCTACTTCAATCCCACGCTGGCGGTGCAGCTCCGCCCGTGCGGTCTCGAGTACTCGATCCCGATGGTGGAAGACGCCGAGATCGCGAAGCGCCTCACCGAGGAAGAGCGAGGTCGGCTCGGCAAGGATCGTCGCGACCTCGACGCTGCGTGCAGTGACGGTAGGCTTCGGCTCGTGCGCGAAGCGGCGCTCTCGGGCGTGAGAGTTGATCGCGGGACCCGACTCACCGAATCGACGCATCCCGATCGGCGCGTCGTTGCTGGCCGAGCTCAATCTCTTCGCGCGGGCGGATGCCGATCGAGCACGCGCTCGCGTCGGCCACGAGTCATCCGGCGGCGGCGTATCGACTCCTCGATCGCGGTCGCATCACCAAGGGGATGCGCGCGGACCTCGTGCTCGTGGAAGGCGACGTTCGCACGAACCCTCGCGCGCTCTGGCACACGCGCACGGTCTGGCGCAACGGCGCGATTGGGTGGGCGCGGCCCTGACCCCGCGTTAGTTGCTCGCTGAATCCGTGAAGGGCTCGAAGGCGGGAACGGTGCTCGGTTCGAGGAAGAGGCCACGCTCCTTCGCGAGCGCCACCGTGCTCACGCTCGGGATCGGCCCCAGCCAATACGTGTAGTAGTCGTAGCCGAACGCGATCGAGCACGCCTCGGACTCGAGGCGACACCACACCATCTCGCGCAGGCAGCCGCGCACCACGGCCGCGAGCGACTCGGCGGTCACCGTGGCTCCCTCGTCGAGCGCGGCGCGGGCGGGCCGTGCCGGATCGTCGGGCAGCGCGTCGTTGGGCGAGATCCGCGAGCTCGACGCCTCGGCACGCGAGCGGAGGCGCGCCGGCGTCGGCGTGGAGCGCTCCGAGCACGGCGACGTATGCGTCTTCGGCCGCGAGGTAATCGGCGGCGGTGAGCTCGCCGGCCGCGAACTCGTAGCCGATGTCGTGCGAGCTGGTCCAGCTCGTCGACGAGGTAGTGGCCTTCGGCGTTGCGATTGGCGGGGATCGTACTTCGTGATGCGGAGTTGAATCGTCAGTCTCCGATTTTCTTCAGGTCGGCGTCGTAGGTGCCGAGGCGGGTCTTCTTGCTGCCGAGGTTCTTCACGCTGTCTGCCATCTTCCAGCCGTTCGAGACGTTGTGGCCGTCGACGTCGGGAGAGATGTAGAGGTTCTTCTTCGGGTGCTTGTACACCGGTTGGCCGTGGGAGAAGGCGCCTTTCACCTTCGTCCATCCCTCGGGCGGCTTCTGGTTGCAGGTGTTGTGGACCCACGCTGCGGTCTGCCCGACGAAATGCGTGTGGAACGACGCCGACCTCGAAGTTGTCAACGCGCGCCGGAGTCGCCTCGGTGAACAGCGCGTCGACGCGCGCCGGGACCCGATGCGGTCTCCACAGGAATCGCCGGGCGCGAGCTCCCCGGCCGGCACGAAGCCACGCCCCACCACGGCGAACGGATGCTCCGCGGTGGTGCGCACGTGCTCGGCTGCGCCGCTCTCGTTCTCGAGCGTGAGGTTGGTGATCGGGCGATCGTCGCGAACGAAGCGCGTCACCACCGGCCGATACGAGGTCTCGTGGCTCTCCGGGATCGCGTGAGAGCGCCCAGCTCGCCCTCTTCGAGCGACTCGATGGGCATCACGCCGTGGTCGGTACCAGCACCGGCGTGCCCGCCACGAAGCAGCTCCCCGGACGCGTGCAGAATGCACCCGCACACCGTTCGCGTCGTTGCTCGCGAGCGCTTCGTCCTTCGACTTCCCTTCGGACGGCTTGGCCTCGCGGGCTTCGCGTCGGCCGGTTTCGCGTCGGCGGGCTTCGCGTCGGCGGGCTTCGCCTTCGCGATCTCGGGCTTTGCGTCGGGGGCGAGCTTGGTCTTGCCGAATCTGGGCGTCGGGCTTCTTCTTGCCGTTGCCCACGGACAGCTTCACGTCGGGGCGGACCTTCCAGCTCGTCTCGCCGTCGGCCGGGGTCTCCACCGTGACCTTCGGGCCCACGTTCACAATCACCACATCGACGCCGGCGCGGCCTTCGTAGTTGGTCGTGACGAGCTCGCTGTTCGAATCGCGGACCTCCGCGCTTCTCGCCGGAGATCTCGGCGCCCGCGCCGGCCTTGAGCGTCACGCGGGCGTTGCTCGTGCGCGCGTCGGTCACGGGGTCCACGGTGGTGCTGGCTTCGCCGCCGATCTTCGCGAGCGCGCCTTTGGCCGCCGAGACGTCCACGTTGGCGCCGCCGCCGATCACGCGGCCGTCGGAGGTCTGCACGAAAGCGCCGGCCGTTCCTTCGGCGACCACGCCAGAGAGCGCGCTCGCGTTCGCCTTGATGCCGATCGTGGTGCCGGTGGGCAGACGCTCGCGTCCACGTCGACCACGTACGGGATGCCCGCGTAGACCTTGCGATCAATCGTGTCGACGGTGACGCGTCCGTCCTTCGTCTTCACCTTCGTCGACGACGTCGAGTAGTCGAGGATGCCGGTTCCGAGAGACTTCGTGTCGGTCATGCACCACGTCGCGTCCGTCGGCGCGCACAGGTGCGCGTCTCGGAGGTGCTCGAGAACCAACCCGAGTCCTTCGTGGTGGTGACGCGCGAGCCGTCGGGATACGTGGTGGTGGTCCGTTCGACACGACCTTCCAGAAGCCGCTCTCAACGCTGGTCTCGGTCTTGGGCTCAGCTCGGCGTCGAGGCCACGAGCGAAGGCTCCGATTTCGTGTCGCTCGACGTACCGTCGTCGCTCGCGGCGTTGTCGTCGCTCGCGCTGGTGGCGCTCGAGGTACTGGTCGCGTTCGCCGCGGTGGGAGTGTTCCCTCCCACGCTCGAACCGTAGTTGCCGCCGAGATCCGAGTCGGCGGAAGCCGCGTTGCTCGCGGTCTTCTGTGGCGAGCCGGGGCCCACCGACCGGCAGTCGTTGCCATCGAGGCAGGCGCGGCCGTCGTGGCTCGCCTGGTTCGCGGCGCGGCCGACGAGCTTGTGCGCGAGCACGCCGATGACGAGGATGGCAACGAGGACGAGCGCGTACTCCGCGATGCCGGCGCCACGCACCGTCGGAATCGCCCTGAGCCGAACGCGAGCCACGAGCGCTCCGGTCGCACGGACTCCGGCCACTCGGTGGGGCGAAGAGCGCGGGATGAGGCGTGAATGTGGGTGAAATCGATTCACGCGCGCGAGAATCCCGCGCGTCTCGAGCCCGCAGCGCCAGCTCTCGGCGTGTGATGAACAAGGCGCACCCCATGAGATCGCGTAACCATGTCCGATTCCGTTCGCCCCGCCCACGCCCCGCGTCACGCGCGTCGCGATTCGCTCGGGCGAGGCTCCGCACGCGCGTCATGGGTGACGCCGACTTCTCGCGGTCAGCACGCGGTCGAGGCGGCGCGGATGCCTTCGGTCAGCCAGTCCTTGTAGCCGAACATCGATTCGTAGCCGTTCAGGAACTGCGTGCCGCGCTTGCAGTCGGTGAAGCCCTGGGTGACGGAGCCCACGAAGATGCCGCGTAAGACTTGCTGATTGCCGTCTCGCGCCACCACCGCGCTGCCTTCGTCGCCGTCGCGGATGCAGAGCGCGCTGCTCTCGGCCGGGTGGACCTCGAAGATGGGATCGCGGCCGAGCGTGATGCGGAACATCACGCACGCGGGAGCGCTCATGCGGGCCGTGCCCGAGTAGCCGGAATCGCTTGGATGTTGCAACCCATACTCGGCGGAATCGTTCGGAAGGGTCGCGCACCGCCCCCCGCGCACCGGCTTCTCGAGCGTGAGCATCGCCACGTCGTACTTGCGGAGCGCGTGCACGAGATCGAACGAGCCCTGCGCCTCTTCGTGGAAGCTCGGATGCACCTTCGTGGAGACGACCTTCACGAGCTCGCCCTGACCGGCATCGCCGGTGCCGAGAACGCCCATGTCGCCGTCTTGTCGGCGAGCACGCCGTGCGCCGCGGTGACCACGACGTTCGGCGCAATCAGCGTGGCGCCGCACTTCACCTTCGCGCCGTCGACGCAATCGGGAGACGGACCCCTTCACGAGATAGCCGCTCGCCGACCAGCGCAGGTCGCGCTTGCCACCCACGATCTCCGATTCGTCACCCGCCGTCGGGTCTTGGGAGTCCGCTTCGGTGGTGCTGGCGCATCCTGCGGCGAGCACGAGCGCGAGAGAGGCAACGGCGGCAAGCAGAGAGTCTCATTCTGTCTTCTCCGTCAGCAATCGACCGTCTCGAAGTGCTCCACCTGCGCTTGCATCAGCTGGGCGATGCTCTCGGGCGGCTGGAGGGCGGCGAACGCGTAATCGGCAGGGAAATTCTCGCAGATCTCTTGCGACCGAACTCCGGGAACGTCGCGTTGTCACCGAGGACCGCTTCGCTCTTCAGGCCGGTGCCGGCGTGCTGGTGGCAGCCGATGCAGTTGGTCTGCGCGTTGTGCGTGCCGCGCTCGATGTACTGGTTCGAGCACCACGTGGGCGCGCCCACGCCCTTGTAGGTCGCGGCGAGTTCATCACCAAGCGAGCCCTTGCCGGTGGGGAAGCCGCCCGTGGGGTTGGGGTCTTTCTCCTCGTACCCGGTGACGACGCACATCTTGTAGTTCTTCCACGGGCCGCCGAGCCTCGCAATCGACGCTGGCCAATCCGCGCCGAAGTCGGTGTCGGGGCTCCGGCCGGACCAAACCCGTGGCTGTCACAGCCACCTCGCGGAGCTCCTTCGTCACGAGATGCAACGCAGGCATCCGGAACGTCGAGCCGTCGGTCATCTTGACCGTGGACAATCTGGTCTTCGGTCGGCGCGATCTCGTTGGCCGCATCGCCCTTGCCCCAACCTCCTTCGTCGACCGTGCCGCCGAAGCGCGCCTTCAGCGACGCCGCGTCGGTCAGGACGAAGCCGGGACCTTCATGCCGAAGTCGGAGCGGAGCCACCACCGCCTTGATCACGGCCGCGTCTTTCGGGAACTCGTTGTCGAGGCACGGCGCGAAGTTGTCGGCCTTCGCGGGCTCGGCGCGTCGGGCTTGCTCGGTGAAGCCGAGGCTGCACTTCGTGAGCGTCGACCAGTTCTTCATCATGTCGACGGACCATGCCCGTCGAGTACGAGACGCGCGCGTTGCCGCCGAGACCCTGCAGCGCCGCATTGGTGTCAATCGCCTTGAGGCGCGACTCGAAGTCGTTGTCGCCCCAGGAGCCGCGATGGGTCGCGTTCCAATCCATCACCGCGTCAATCTGCGCGTTCGTGGGAGTCTTGCGAGCCTTGCGTGCGTCCTTGCCGAGCCCTTCGTAGAGCTTGCCGAACATGCGCTCCATGTCGTCGCGCTGATACCAAGTGCGGAACGCGGGGATCGTCGCGCGCTGACCTTCAGCGAAACCGGTGTCGTCTTCGGCGAGGCGCTTGTCCTTCAGCACCTTCGCAATCGCCTTCCACGCCGCTTCGCGTCGCGCCTTCTGCGACTTGTCGAGCGAGTCGAATCTTCGAGTCGAGCGTGCGGTCCGGCGAGTACGGCTTCGCCGCGCCCACGATCACGCGCTCCACCGTGCGGATGTCTTCCTCGCTGCTCGCGGCCTCTTCGCCGTTCGAGCAGGCAGCGATGGCGGCCACACCACCGGAATCGCGAGGAGTCCGAGCAGCCGCCGCATCACTAGTAGAGGAGCAGGTCTCGTGCCCACGGTAGGCAAGGGTGTGCCATAAACAGTTACAGCCGTTTGGACCGGCCCAGGAGCAATCCCTGGGGGCGTCCAGTGGTGCGCTCTTTCCCCACCTCGCGCGCCTCTCCCCCCGACCGGGGTTGATGCCATCTCCATGAAAGGATTGGAGTCGACAATTTGTGGGGGGATGTAGGACCGGACCGCGGGAATCTGCTCCCCCGGCGGGGTGATGCGTATGCGTTCGTGGTGGTGGGTGGGGGCCCGCGCTGTTGGCGGCGGGGATCGCTGCGTGCTCGTCGGCGAACGATTCCACGTCGTCGGACAAGTCGTCCAGACGGGACTCGAGCTCGCCACGCGCGCCCTGCAATCCTCGGCGCGCAGAAGGTCGATGGCGCGCAGCAGCAGTGCAACCAGTGCCACGACATCGATCGCAAGTCGCTCCGTGTGTGGGGCGAGCAATACGACGCCGCGAAGAAGCTCCTCGACAATCCGAACAAGACCGCGCAGCAGAAGGTCGACAATCTCCGCGTGGAGCAGGGCAACGCGCGCTCGCCGTACTGGCCAGAAGCGTCTTGGCTTCCTCGCGGCGGGCATCCACATCGCCGAGCTGCAGGAGTCGAAGAAGCTCGCGAAGATCTTCGACGACGCGTTCGGCGCCGAGGGCGAGGCCCGGCCGAGTCGAAAGCTCCGCGACGCGGCACGCATGCCAATCAATCCCAATCACGATCGTCTCGGCAAGAGCGAGTTGCCGGACCGTGCAGCAATGGGCCGACAAGGCGATGCCCAAGCTCGACGAGCTGCTCTTCGAGCCGCCGCGCCCCACCGACTGTACGCCGCTCGTGAGCGAAGAGCTGAAGGCGCACATCGCCGCGATGAAGGCGCAGGGCTGGGCGGCGCGCAACAAGGAGCAGGGCGTTGCGATCTGTCGCATGCGCCGAGATGCGAGAACAAGCCCGAGTCGTGCTTCACGCAGAAGGTCGGCGAGGGCGACGCCGCGAAGGACCTCTTCCCGCTCTCCGCCAACGTCGATTACGCGAAGACGTGGGCCCCCGAGGGCACGAGCATTCGCATCGTGCACGAGATGCCGCACGCCACGAGCTTCTGGTCGCGCAACTCGGCCGATGGTCGGTTCGTGTCGAGCGGCGGAAGCGAAGCCGGCGCGTTCGTGGTCGACTTCGCGAAGCAGCTCACCTCGAACGGCGCCGAACGCCGCGAGATCGGTGTCTCCGCGAGCTACGACCCGAGCTTCATGCCGAGCAACTCGGGCCTCCTCATCCAAGGCGGCGGCACGCACTTCTGCACGCAGGACCTCTTCACGAACGCCGCCACCACGAGCGTGAGCTTCCAAGAGCCGCAGTGCTCGAGCCTGAGCGACGTCGCGCTCTATCAGTCCGTCGGTCGTCGGCTCGCCGACAACCAGATGAGCGACTACTCATCGTCAACAACAGCTTCGAGAGCGACGACGGCTACGGAGAAGACACCACGCCCACGTTCGGTGAAGCCGAAGATCTCCGTCAAGGTCATGATCGGCACCGGCACCGAAGCCGGCTACCAATCGGCCAGGTCAAAGACCTCTACGCGCCGTGGGAAGGCGACACCATGATGTCGCCCGCCACGCAGCTCCTCGCGAGCCGCATCTCCGGCGAGACCGGCCAGGCCGGCTACTCAATCCGCAAGCTCACGTCGAAGATGACCGACGCCGGCTACGAGATGAAGATCAATCGAATCGGCCGCGTGTGCATCCCCGGTGGCAAAGCGAACTTCTCGTTCGACGAGCGCTACCTCGTTACCCACCACTACCTCACGCGCGCCGACTTCGAGTCCGACGAAGCCTTCGCTCCTTACAAGGAGAAGGGCGCCGCCGACATCTACGTCGTCGAATCTCCTCACGGGCGAGGAAGAGATCCGCGCCACGCACATGGCGCCCGGTCAGCTCGCGCTCTTCCACTACCGTTCCGACGGCTGGCTCTACTTCCTCGTCCGCGACAGAAATCGGACAAGGATCTACGCCGTCTCCAACGTCACCCTGAAGCGCTGAGGAGATGCCCGTGATCACCAAGCGTCTCAGCCTCCTTCTCCTCTCCGCGGAATCGCCGCCGCCGGTGCCTCTGCGTCGCTCGTCAACTGCGCACCTTCCGCGGCCGACGACGACGACGACGCTGCGCTCAGCGACGACGAGATCACGGGCGTGAACAACAAGCTCGGGCTCCGCCACGTGTACGACGACACCTCGAGCCGCGTGCACGCCACGATGAAGACGAAGCTCCGCGCCGGCGAGAAGCTCGTGCTCCAAGTGCGCCGCGGTCGGCTCACGATGGACTCGCAGAAGAGGCTCGATTGCTCCGCGCTCCCCGATGCGCCGGCGATGAACAGCACGCCGATGGCCGGGGCAGGCACATGTGTCGGACCGTCCGTCGAGCGCGCGCTCCTCACGAGCATGTACACGCAGGGATTCGGATCGACGGGAACATCACGCCCGCGATGCTCGAGAAGCTGCAGCGCGAAGGCGCCGACGCGATCGTCGACGTAGTCGTGAAGAACGGCGCGCCGCGCCCGTCTGCAGACGACGTTGCAGTATGCATGGGATTCGGCCGACCCCTCCGGCAGCGATTCGCTCGCGCCCAGCTCCGCGCGCATCCGCTTCATGGGCTCCGACGCCGGGGTCGAGAGCGATGGTGGCGAGGCCGGCGCGCCTGCGAATGCCGACGGCGGCGACGCTCTCGATGCCGGCGCGCCCGAGCGCCCGCGCGAAGGTCAGCCGATCCAAGCATGGAGAAGTACGCGGAGCTCTGCGTCGAGGAGCTCAGCGAAATTCCGTTCTTGAAGAAGACGGCCGAAGGAAAGTACGAGACGTTCGACTGCCGCGACTTCAAGGGCTCGGGCGGCGAGCTCGAAGGCGTGCAGGGCGCGCTCGTCCCGCAAACGGTGAGCAATCGCAACGGGCGCCAGATCGACGCCCACGAAGTGCGACGACAAGAAGAACCAGCGTCGCTACAACTGCTCTCCAAGTGCGACAACCCCGAGTGGCTCTTCCAGAGCTGCGAGCCGGGCCCGCCGTGTCGACCGCGAAGAACGACAAGGGCACGCACTGGACGTTGCTCTGTAAAT
>JASGJB010000009.1:0-15612 GCA_049840895.1 Nibricoccus sp.
ATTCCTCGTTCGCTCTTTGCCGCGAACTGAAGGATGCGCTGAAACTCGTCACTGCCCACCTGCGCATGCTGCTGGAGTTTTTCCAGCGCCTGCGTGCGGTTCAGTCCATCGCGGAAGAGAATGCGATAAACCTGTTTCACGCGATCAAGCTGCTCGGACGTGAAGCCTTTGCGCTCAAGACCCACTTTGTTGAGCGAACGGATCACCGCAGGCTGTCCATCTGCGATGAAAAATGGCGCGACGTCCTGAACAACTTTCGCATAGGCGCTGATCATCGCATAGGCACCGATCCGGCAAAATTGGTGGATACCCGCCATTCCTCCGATGGTCACATGGTCCTCGATCACCACGTGCCCAGCCACGGAGATGGCATTACTCATCACGGTGTCTGACTGCCCAGCACGCAATCGTGGGCGACGTGACTGTACGCGAGAAGCGTGTTGTCAGCGCCAATGATGGTGAAGTCTCCGTCGTTGGTCGCCGCGTGAACGCTCACATATTCGCGAAAAACATTTCGATCGCCAATGCGCGTGCCGGGATTGCCGCCCTTGAACTTCAGTCCTGAGTCTTCGCACCAATGCTCGCGTAAGGAAACACCTCGCAGCCCTTCCCTAGCACCGTGTTACCTTCGACGCTCGCGTGATGATGGATGCGCGTGCCGTCGCCAAGGTGCACCGTGCCGCCGATGTAGGCAAAGGCGCCGATTTCGACATCGGCTCCGAGTTGAGCGCCCGGCTCGATGATCGCGGTCGGGTGGATTTGGGAGGCCATGAAGGTTAATCGAGTTCGCTGGTGTCGAGGATGGCAAACATCAGTTCCCCGGAGGAAACCACGGTGCCATCAACCGTGCAGGTAACCTCAGCCGTCGCGAGCTTGGCGCCACGCGTCTTGGTGAGTTTGGCATTGATGATGAGTTGATCCCCCGGGCGGACCGGTTTGCGGAATTTCACCTTGTCAGCACTCATGAAGAGAGAGGTCTTCCCTTCGCTGGATCCGCGCCGAAGCATTAGAATGCCTGCGGCCTGAGCCATCGCCTCGAGTTGAAGCACTCCCGGCATCACGGGATTGTTGGGGAAATGCCCCTGAAAAAACGGCTCGTTGATACTGACGTTCTTGATGGCGACCAGAGCATCATCACCGATGAACTCGACGACACGATCCAGCATCACGAAGGGATAGCGGTGAGGAAGCGTATCGAGAATGCGGCGGATATCGAGCGACGTCTCGCTCGGCATCACCATCGCCGGGCGTGGCTTTTTCTTCGGCCCCTTTTTCTTCTCCTCGAGTTTGGCGGCGAGCGCCTTCGTGAGCTCCGCGTTGATCGCGTGCCCTGGACGAGTGGCGATGATATGCGCTTTCAGCGGCAGGCCCAGGAGCACGATGTCGCCGATGATATCCAGGATCTTGTGGCGGACAAATTCGTCTTTGAAGCGCAGGCCTTCCTTCGAGAGAATCTTATCGCCGCGAATGACAACGGCACAATCGAGGGAACCGCCTTTGATCTTACCGAGCTTCAGCAACTCTTCGATGTCTTCGTAAATCGTGAACGTACGCGCAGCGGCGACCTGCGTCATGAACACATCGGGATCGATGTTGAGCGTGAGGTGCTGCGTGTGAATGCCGCGGTCATCGGCCGAGGTGCAGGTGATTTTGAGCCCGTCATGCGGCAATGCGATGATCGAAGAGTTCCCCTTCTGCACGGAAACCGCTTCCTCGAGGACAAAATACTCGCGGTCCTTGTCCTGCTCCACCGGCTCGCCCTGCATGAGCAGATCGACGAACGGCTTTGCCGAGCCATCGAGAATGGGCGGCTCGGAAGCATTCATCTCAATGATGACGTTATCCACGCAGCAACCGTGCAGCGCGCTCAGCACATGCTCTACCGTGTGGATCTTCGCGTGGCCGACCTGAATCGTAGTCGCACGTACCAGGTCGGTAACCTGATCCACGCGTGGGCGCAGCTCCGGCGCTCCGCTCAGATCGATGCGCTTGAAAACAATGCCGTGGTCGACCGGCGCAGGTTTGATCGTCAATGTGACGGATTCGCCGGTGTGCAGTGCGCTGCCCTGGATCGAGACTTCACGCGCAAGAGTGCGTTGTTTCATAGAGATTTGGGCCGGAATTTCGGCGAAAGCACTCCGCCAGCGCAAGCGCGGAGATCAAATGGGCGGACGGAAACGGCAAAGGCCACAAGCCTTCACCGCGCGATTAATCAGAGAAAACAATCAAACTCAGCGTCGGGCCGGGCCGGTCGAGGCACGAATGATCAGCTGAGGATCGATCATTCGAACAAGCGGCTTGGTGCGCGGCGTCTTGTCGATCTGGGAAAGAAGCATCTCAACAGCCGCGTCGACGGTGACATCGATCCGTTGATCAACGCTCGTCAGGCTCGGCGCCGTCATCAGGCAGATATCCTGATTGTTAAAACCAGTGACAGAAACATCGTCCGGAACCCGCACGCCGAGTTCCTTTAATCCATGCATCGCACCGACTGCGATCTCATCGTTCAGCGCGATAAATGCGGTCGGCAGATTCCCGCGCTCGACAAAACTTTTCGCGAGCGCCCTGCCGTACTCAAAGTCGTTTCCACGAACATGCAGGTGATCGAGAGACACCGTGCATTTGTCGAAATCCAGTCCATGCACCGCAAGCGACTCACGGATGCCGCGCGCACGATCGAGCGTGCTTCGCACCGTGTCCGAGTAGGCAAGCAGACCGAAGGTACGGTGCCCGAGCGCGTGCAGGTGCTCCACGATGCCGGCCATGCCACGCACGCGATCGAGCGAAACAGTGTTGGCGCCTTTGATGCCGAAATGGTCGATGACCGTGCTCGGCGTCCCGCTCGTCGCGAGGCTCTTCAAATGCTGCGCCATCTGCGTCTCGTCAAAGTAGCCGATAAACACGACAGCATCGACGCGCAGGGAAAGGAAATGCCGGATCACGTCCCAGCTGCTCTCAGGATCGACCACCTCGATGAACGTCGTGAAATCCTTGTCGCGCAGCCGCTGCTGGAGCGATGCGAGCTTGTGAACCAGCGTCTGCGTCATCAAGTTCTGCATACACACGCCGATGGTCGACGTGCGCTTGCCCTTGAGATGGAGCGCATAGGCATTGGGCACAAAGCCCGTCTCCTCGATCGCACGGTTCACGCGCTCAATCGTTTTTTTCTTAAGGCCGGGCTGGCCGTTGAGGACGCGCGAGACCGTCGTTCTTGCGAGGCCCACGTAGCGGGCAAAGTCGGTCGATGAGCGGATTCGGGGTTGGGGTATTTTCGGCTGTGGGCTGCTCACAATTTTTTTGACGGCTGTGACAAATAGGAAGCCGCGGCTCAGACTGTCAAATACAGCCAACCGCAGCCCTCATTTCATCTTTTCAGACCGTTCGGCCAGTTCGGACACTTGTCCGAAATAATTTGACGCAACCCGGCCACCCCCAAAACGTCAGCCCTCCCGCAACCTCTGATCGACTGATTCAGACCGGTCAGCCCCGTATTCCAGCCCCCCCCTGCTCCAGCTTTCATGCCTGCCGTTCTCCTCCCCCTCCGCTCTGTCTTGCTTATCGTCAGCACGCTATTGCTGGGGCTCGTGGCCCCTCTGGCGGCCGCCCAGCCTCCTACGACTTTCCGCGACGCGTCTCCGTTGCAATGGTCAGCCCGCCTCGCCAACTCCGAAGTCTCCCGCCTCGGCACCAAGATGGCGCACCCCGCCGCCAAGTGGGACTACGCCAATTTCCTTTTCCTCAACTCCCTTCTGAGCCTCGACGAGCGCCTTCAGGAAGACCGCTATCTCCCGTGGGTCAAAGGCACTGTCGATTCATTCCTCTCCGCGGACGGACGCACCATCCAGTCGTACAGCGTAAAGGAATATAACATCGACCACGTCGCCCCCGCCGTCGCTGTTTTTGCCCTTTATCAACGCACCAAGGACGCCCGTTATAAGGCCGCGCTCGATGTCATCCGCGAGCACCTCAAATCCCACCCGCGCACCAAGGAAGGTGGTTTCTGGCACAAGAATCGTTACCCGCACCAGATGTGGCTCGACGGCCTTTTCATGGGCTCGCCGTTCTACGCCGAGTACGGCCGCACGTTCAACGAGCCCGCTATTTTTGACGATGTCGCCAAGCAGATCCGACTCGTGGACATCCACACGTACGACGCGAAAACCGGCCTCTTTTACCACGCGTGGGACGAAGCCCGCGAACAGAGTTGGGCCAACAAAACCACCGGTCAATCGCCCAACTTCTGGAGCCGCGCCATCGGCTGGTACGCCATGGCTATCGTGGACGTCCTCGATTTTCTCCCCGCAGATCACCCTGCCCGTCCGGACATCGTCGCAACCTTCAAAAAAGTCGCCGACGGCCTGGTCAAATACCAAGACCCCGCGACCGGCCTCTGGTGGCAGGTCACCGATCAAGGTAATCGCAAGGGCAACTACCTCGAAGCCACCGCATCCTCGATGTTCGTCTACTCGATGGCCAAGGCCATCAATCAAGGAATTCTCCCTCGCGATGCGTACCTGCCCGCCGTCGTCAAAGGCTACGAAGGCATCATCCGCGACTTCATCGTCACCGGCTCCGATGGCCGCACCAAACTCACCCGTTGCTGCAAGGTCGCCGGTCTCGGCTACGGTCGCGACGGCACGTTCGAATACTACATCAGCGAACCCATCGTCGACAACGACGCCAAAGGTACGGGCCCGTTCGTCCTCGCTGGCATTGAACTCGACCGGCTTCTCTCGGTAAACGCCCCGGCCTCCTCCATCCCGGCTCCCGCCGCTGCCTCCATCGCGATTTTCCCAGCCAAGGCCACGGCCACTGCTTCGCCTGCGCCGAAACCAGCCGCCGCTGCGGCCGCCGCTTCCGCCGAAACCTTCGCCGACGCCGCCAGCCAGAGAGCGTGGACCGAAGAAATGCCCGCCATTCTCGCGCGCATCAAAGCCCCGGTGTTTCCGAAACGCGAATTCTCCATCGTCAGCTACGGCGCTCCGACCGATGGCAAGGGCGACTCCACTGAAGCCATCCGCAAAGCCATCGAAGCCTGTCATGCCACGGGCGGAGGCACCGTGCTTGTTCCCGCCGGCACCTTCATGACCGGCGCCGTTCACCTGAAGAGCAACGTCAACCTCCACCTCGACGAAGGCGCCAAGCTGCTCTTCCTCACCGATCCCAAGTTCTACCCGACGGTCTTCACGCGCTGGGAGGGCGTCGAGTGCATGAATTTCTCCCCGCTTATCTACGCCTTCGAACAGGAAAACGTCGCCATCACCGGCAAGGGCACCATCGACGGCCAGGCCGACTACTCCAACTGGTGGGGCTGGGTGAAGCTCGACGAAAACACCAAGCCCGAGGTCCCGCTCGCTCGCGCCAGCCGCAACCGCCTCATGAAGCAGGCCGACGACAACAGCCTCCCGAAGGACCGCGTGTACGGCCTCGGCGAATACCTGCGTCCGCCGCTCATCCAGTTCTACCGCTGCAAAAACATCCTGATCGAGGACGTCACCCTGCTCCGTTCCCCCTTCTGGGTCATCCACCCGGTCCTCTCGCAGAACATCACCGTGCGCGGCGTAAACATCCGCTCGCATGGCGCCAACAGCGACGGCTGCGACCCTGAGTCCTGCCGCGACATCCTCATCGAAAACACCTCGTTCGACACCGGCGATGACTGCATCGCCATCAAGTCCGGCCGTAACAACGACGGCCGCCGCCTGAACGTGCCCACCGAGAATCTCATCGTTCGCAACTCCGAGTTCAAAGACGGCCATGGCGGCGTCGTCCTCGGCAGCGAATGCTCCGGCGGCATCCGCAACGTCTTCGCCGAAAACTGCAAGATGGACAGCCCCAACCTCGATCGCGCCCTCCGCTTCAAGAACAACGCGGTCCGCGGCGGGATTCTGGAAAACGTCCACATGCGCAACGTCCAGATAGGCCAGGTCGCCGAGTCCGTCCTCACCATCGATCTCCTCTACGAGGAAGGCGCGAAAGGCCCGCACAAGGCCATCGTCCGCAACGTCAGCATGAACAATATCACCAGCACCGGCAGCCCCCGCGTGATGTTCATCCGCAGCTTCGAAGGCGCCCAGATCGAAGACATCCGCATCGCCAACTCCACTTTCTCCGGCATCACCACGACCGAAGTCGTGCAGCACGCGGGCACTATCACGCTGAAGAACGTCAACATAATCCCCGCAAAACCCGCCAAGAGCGCCAACTCAGTGCCACCACCTGCCGCCAAATGAGCGGACTCCGTACACGGACCAAAAAAGACGTGCAGCTTCCCTCTAAACCCGTTCATTGAGGGCCTTTCTTTAAAGCCCCGAAATCCTTTCTCACCCCCACAACCCTCCGCTCCCTAACTCCGCCGTTACCGTATCATGAGCAAACTAGCCGAAATCAACGAAAACATTGGCAAATACCGATGGACCATCTGCGGTCTGGTGTTCGCGGCCACGACCGTAAATTACCTCGATCGCAACGTGCTCGGCCTTCTCAAGCCGGTACTCTCAGCCGATGGTGTCTTCGGCACGGACAAGGCGGATCAAGAGCTAAACTACGCCAACGTCGTCATCTGTTTTCAGATCGCCTACGCACTCGGCATGATGGTCGCCGGACGCATCATTGACTGGGTCGGCACCAAACAAGGATACGCCTACTCGCTGATCGGCTGGAGCATCGCCGCCATCGGACATGCGTTTGGCCATCACACGTGGAGCTTTGGCTTCTGGCGCGCAGCGCTCGG
This sequence comes from Nibricoccus sp., assembly GCA_049840895.1. Classification (GTDB taxonomy): domain Bacteria; phylum Verrucomicrobiota; class Verrucomicrobiia; order Opitutales; family Opitutaceae; genus Nibricoccus. The sequence continues at coordinate 6,734 of JASGJB010000009.1, forward strand.
CGTCACCGAAGCGGGTAATTTCCCTGCCGCCAACAAGACCATCGCAGAATGGTTTCCTAAAAAGGAACGCGCCCTGGCCACCGGCCTCTATAACTCCGGCGCCAACGTCGGTGCGATCGTAGCCCCTCTTTGCGTTCCATGGATCGCAACCAACTGGGGTTGGGAATGGGCGTTCATCCTGACCGGTGCCGTCGGTTTCCTCTGGCTGATTTTCTGGTACATCATGTACGACTCGCCGGCCGCCAAATTGAAAAAGGGCCAGCTCGGACGTGCGGAATACGAATACATCCACGGCGACAAAGACGAACAATCCATCGAAGCCGCCTACGCACTCGCTCCTCAAAGCAAAGTCTCCTCGCTCAAGCTCCTCTCCTACCGCCAGACATGGGCTTTCATCTTCGGTAAATTCCTGACCGACCCGATCTGGTGGTTCTTCCTGTTCTGGCTCCCCGCATTCCTCACTGGAGAAAACGCCCGCAAGATCGAAGCCTTCAAAGCCGCCAATCCCGGCTTCACCGGCGACACCGCCACTATTCCCGGCGTCATCAGCTGGACCCTGGCGGTTGCGGTTGTTTACACCATCGCCACGGGCGGTTCGATCTTTGGCGGCTGGCTGCCCAAGAAGTTCATCAATGGCGGCATGGATGCCAATAAGGCGCGCAAACTCGCCATGTTCATCTTCGCCCTCTTTCCGCTCACGGTGCTTCTCGCCTCCCGCCTCGGCGAAATCAACACGTGGCTCGCTGTTGGCACTATCGCGATCGCCTGCTCCGCCCACCAGGCTTGGTCGGCGAATATCTTCACAACCGTCTCCGATATGTTTCCCAAAAAAGCCATCGCCTCTGTCACTGGTATCGGCGGCATGGCCGGCGCCATCGGCGGCATCCTGATCGCCCGCGCGGCTGGCAAACTCCTGGCCCACTTCACTGCGCTGGGAAAAATCGAAGTTGGGTACGGCATTCTCTTCGTCGTGTGCGGCTCCGCTTACATCGTCGCCTGGACTCTGATGCACTTGCTCGTCCCCAAGTTCAAAAAGATCGAAGACCTTTAATCCCAAGTAACCGCGACCATCGCGGCCCGTCTTCTCGGACACCGAACAAGGCCCGGTACGCTCCTGCGACCGGGCTTCGTTTTTAATCACTCACCCGCTTTATGAAAACCATCCGCCAACTCGTCTGGATACTCGCGGCCGCCTGCACCTGCATCATCGCCCGCGCCGAGGAAGCACCTGTGATCGATTGGAAGGCTCTGCCCAAAGACACCGCAGCCCTCGCCACACCTCAGGCGACCGCCATCGCCGACAACCTCCTCGCCTACCAATATAAATCCGGCGGCTGGCCCAAGAATGTCGCGATGGAAAAGCCCCTGTCCGACGCGGACCGCGCGACGCTCGCCGCACGCGACGAAACCAAACGCGACGGCGAGCATACCCCCACCATCGACAACGGCGCCACCACCTCGCAAATCCGCTTCCTCTCCGCCGTTTTCACTGCCACCGGCCACGAGCGCCATCGCGACGCCGCCCTCCGCGGTCTCGATTACCTCTTCGCTGCCCAATACCCCAACGGCGGATGGCCCCAGTTTTTCCCGCTCCGCAAAGGCTACTACACCCACATCACCTTCAACGACGACGCCACCCGCAACGTTCTCGAGATCGTCCGCGACGTCGCTGCCGGCAAGGCCCCTTACTCGTTTGTCGACGAAACCCGCCGCACCCGCGCGGCCGATGCGCTCAAGCGCGGCATCGAGTGCGTCCTCCGCTGCCAGATCGTGGTCGACGGCAAACTCACCGTCTGGGCCGCCCAGCACGACGAGAACACCTTCGCTCCCGCCTCCGCGCGTAAATTCGAACCCGCCTGCTTCACCGCGCAAGAAAGCGCCGGCCTCGTTCGCTTCCTCATGTCGATTGAAGAACCCTCGCCCGCAATCGTCGCCTCCGTTCAAGGCGCTGTCGTCTGGTTTGAACGCACCAAACTCACCGGCATCCGCTTCGATCGCGTGAAAACCCCGGAAGGTCGCGATGGAATCGTCACGCAAGACCCCAACGCCACGCCAATCTGGGCCCGCTTCTACGAACTCGGCACCGAACGCCCCATCTTCATCGGCCGCGACGAGGTCATTCACTACAATCTCACCGAGATCGAACGCGAACGTCGCGGCGGTTACGCGTGGTACGACGACCGCCCGGCCGAGATCTTGAAAAAATTCCCTTCATGGGCGGCCAGAAATAAGGTGCGTTAAACACGCTGGATCATCGGCAGTTTATTTCGGTCCGGGTCAGGCATTTGCCCGGATCATGCTAAATTGCAGTGGAGCCGGGCCGATTGACTTCGGGTGTCGCCCGTTTTTCCACCGGCAAAAACATCCAGCAAGTCCAGCATCGTCATTTTCGGCATCTGGTTCGCGGTTGTGTCCGGTTTCTCGGCACTGCTCGTGGCGCTGCACGCTGTTCCACTGCCAGCTTCCGACGCCGCACCCGTCGTCAAAGACGGCAACTGGCGCGCCACGCACGCACTCGGCGCCGACTGCGGCTGCTCGTCCGCAGTAGCAGACGCTCTTCTCGCGCGATCACCTCGAAATGGCTGGAAGGAATCCGTCATTCTCGTCGGCCACCAGCCTTCGCTCGCACAGCAACTCACCGCCGCCGGTTTCGCAGTCGAACAACTTTCCGCCGAAGACTTCACCCGCCGCACCGGACTCCATGGAGTTCCCTGGCTCGTTGTACACACACCCGACGGCGAAACCGTTTACAGCGGCGGCTACGCGCCTTCCCGCCCTGGGATCGACGCCCGCACGCTCTTCGACACGTCGATCATGGATCGCGTTTGTCGCGGTGAAACCGTCGCCGCTTATCCGTCCTTTGGATGCGCCACCAGCCAGGCCCTCCGCGCGCGTCTCGATCCGCTTTCACTCAAATAATTTCTCTCACCGATGACGACCAGCTTCGCCGAAAACTACTACTCACGCACGCATCGCTGGGCTCTGATGGGCCTGATCGCACATGCGCCACTCATGGCGTTCGCCGCCTGGTCGTTCGGGAGCAAACTCTCCGTCGCCCTGCTGGGCAGCGCTCTCATCACCAGCGGACCGCTCGTCCTGTACTGGCTTCGTCCGGCCAGCGCGCTGACGTCAGCCGCAATCGGAGCCGCACTGCTCTCCTATAGCGGACTGCTCATTCATCTCGGAAAAGGCATGATCGAAATGCATTTTCACGTCTTCGCCGCCCTCGCCGCACTGACCGGTCTCGCACGCGTCACTCCAATTCTCGTCGGCGCCACCACCATCGCGCTGCATCACGTTCTGTTCTGGCTCTTCTTCCCGGCGAGCGTCTTTAACTACGAGGCCTCCTTCAACATCGTGCTTGTCCACGCCGCCTTCGTCGTTGGCGAAAGCTGCGTGCTCGTCGCGGCTGCCTACCGCTTCCGTCAGTTTATCTTCGTTCAAAGCATGATCACCGAGCGCCTCGACCACGCCGCGCTCACCATCGCGCAAGGCAGCCGTGAGCTTTCTGAAAGCGCCGAGTCTCTCTCCAACGGTGCATCACGCCAGGCCGCGACCATCGAAGAAACCAGCTCCGCGCTTGAAGAGATCACGTCCATGACCGGCCAGAATGCCACGCATGCCGACACGTCCCTCTCGCTCGCAAAGGAGGCCCGTCAGGCTGCTGACTCCGGCGCGCTCGAGATGCAGGAGATGACTGCGTCGATGCACGCCATCCAGCAGTCCAGCGCCAACATTTCCAAAATCATCAAGACGATCGACGAGATCGCCTTCCAAACCAACCTCCTCGCGCTCAACGCCGCCGTCGAAGCCGCCCGCGCCGGTGAAGCCGGGCTTGGTTTCGCCGTCGTCGCCGATGAGGTGCGCTCTCTCGCGCAACGCAGTGTCCAGGCAGCTCGCGAAACCGCCGAGAAAATCGAGGACTCCATTCGCACCAGCCAGCAAGGTGTCGGCGTCAGCGAACGCGTCGGCCACTCGCTCACAGCCATCGTGGCCAAAGTACGTCGCATGGACGAAATCATCGGCGAGATTGCCTCCGGCTCCCGCCAGCAAGCCACGGGCGTTCAAGAAGTGAACCGCACCGTCGCCGAACTCGATAAACTCACCCAATCCACCGCCGCGAGCGCCGAAGAAGCCGCGGCAACGTCCACCGAATTAAGCGGCCAGGCCGCCAGCCTCCACTCGCTGGTAGGAGAAATTTTAAAGCTCACGGGCGCATCAACGCAGCAGGACGCAGGCGGCACCTCATCTGCAACCGAGCCCATTTCTTCGCGCAAGCCCGTCCCCACTCCTGGCATCACCGAACACGAGTTGGTAGAAAAGCGCTGACGCAAGACACCTCAGCGCTTTCCCCAAGCGCCCCCCTTCGCGTCGAAACACACTGCTGCCATTGCTTGGCTCCGCAGTTGACACCCCCTCGCGCCCACGGGTAACCCAGTACCCTTTAACCACTCGAAAACCCGCCAACCGTCATGCCCTCCGCCAACGATATCCGCAAAGGCCAAGTCATTAAGTTCAACAACGAGCCCCACCTCGTCATGGAGACCCAGCACCGCACCCCGGGCAATCTCCGCGCCTTTGTGCAGATCAAGATGCGCAACCTCCGCTACGGCAAAGCCCTCGACCAGCGCTTCGCCTCCACGGACACCATCGAAGTCCTCCCGACCGACAAGCGCACCCTCGAGTTCAGCTACGCCGACCGCGACACCTTCGCTTTCATCGATCCCGAGACTTTGGACCAGATCGAAGCTCAGCGAAACCACCCTCGGCGACGTGAAGAACTATCTCACTCCCGGCGGCAAAGTGGACGTCCTTTTCGTGGACGAAAAACCCCTCACCGTGGAAGTTCCCTCGGCCGTTAACCTCAAGATCGTCGAAAGCGCCGACGGCGTGAAAGGCGACACCGCGAGCAACGTCCAGAAACCCGCCAGCTTGAAACCGGCCTCATCGTTCAGGTTCCGCTCTTCGTCAAAGAAGGCGAAATCATCCGCGTCTCGACTGCTGACGGCACCTATCTCGGTCGCGCCTGATCTTTCGGCACTCGAACCGCCTCAAGCTTCCAGCCCGCGCGCTCACCGCCGCGGGCTTTTTCGTGTCTGCAAAAAGCGTTGCGGCTTAACCGCTCACACGGGCCGTTTCGCCTCCGCCGTTTTCAGCCAGCGGTGCAAACATGTTACCAACTGATCCCGCTGCACGGGCTTCGTGAGAAAATCGTCCATGCCGGAAAGCAGACACGCCTCGCGATCGGCCGGCATCGCATTCGCCGTCAACGCCACGATCGGCAGCGAAGCTCCCTTCAGCCGCTCACGAATCCGCCTCGTCGCCTCCTGCCCGTCGATCCCCGGGAGGCGCACATCCATCAGCACCAGCGACCAGCCGCCGGCCAGCGCTCGCTCAACCGCGTCGAGTCCATTGTCCACAAGCACGACGTCGAGATTCAGCCGCTGCAACATCACCGAGATCACGCGTTGATTTACCGGCTCGTCTTCGACCACCAACACGCGCCCGCCGAAAAACAACGGTGGCGTGTCTGCGGTCTGCCCCGCCGCTTCCGGCTGAGGCACACACTCCATCGGAAGCTCGAAATAAAACTCCGAGCCTTCGCCCGGCTTGCTGTGCACCCGAATCTCCCCGCCCATCCGCTGTACCAGTTGCTGTGAAATCGCCAGTCCCAGACCCGAGCCGCCGAAACGCCGCGTCGTCGATCCATCCCCCTGCATGAATTTCTCAAACACTCTCTTCTGGGTCGGCTCATCGATTCCAATGCCGGTATCGCGAACGCCGAAATGGAGCACCGCGATTTCTCCGCGCGTCGCCACCGGTCGAAGAGTCATCTCCACACTGCCGCGATCGGTAAACTTGATCGCATTGCCGATCAGATTCGCGAGCACCTGTTTTAACCGGGAGGGATCGCCCATCACCGTCGCCGGTAACTTCGGGTCGATTCGTATGCGATAGCCCAGTTTCTTCTCATCCGCACGCGCCGCCATCAGCGCGGAAACTTCCTCCATCACCAGGCCCGGCGAAAACGCGATGTGCTCCAGCTCCATCTTTCCGCTCTCGATCTTCGAGAGGTCGAGAATGTCATTGAGCAGCCGCAGCAACGCGTTGGCCGAGGTCAGCGCCACGTCGGTTTGCACGCGCTGATCCTTCGTCAGAGGCGAGTCCTCCAGCAGTTGCAGCATGCCGATCACTCCGTTCATCGGCGTCCGGATCTCATGACTCATCGTCGCCAGAAATTCGCTCTTCGCATGATTGGCCGCCTCGGCGCGCTCCTTCTCCAGATTCAACCGCGACACCAACACTTCCTTCTCAAAGATCGCCCGGTGAAACTCTCGTAGGTCCGCACGATGAACCCGCGTCGTGTTGCAGAGGAAGTACGCGTAAACGAGCGCCGAGAGCACAATCATCCAGCCTTCGCTTCCCCACGCAGTGGCTAGAAAAGCCGCCGCCAGCGGCACCAGCGTCGTCAGTACATAAATCCAATGGCACGCCGCCACCGGCGCCAGCGAACGCGCCGCACCCGCATTCATTCCCACAACCACAAAGACCACCAGAATACGCGGAAGAAACGCATCCGTCCCCAGAAACAGCCACGCGCCCGCACCCCACAAAATTCCCGTCAGTAACAAGCCCACGGTAAACCGCCGCCGCCAGAGTGGCAGTTCCGCGTCCTCACGCGGCCGGGAAAAAAACACCCGGTTTCCCTGCCAGCGAACCGCCGTCAACAGCAGCATCGCCCCAAGCCAACTCACTGTCCATGCACCTGGAAAATGCGCCCACACACCCGCCGCGAGCACGATCGACACGACGAAGTTCGACGACAGTCCCAGCCACGCCAGTCGATAAAGCAGGCGGGTCAGTTCACCTTCAACCCGGCTTTCGACTGTGCTCCGATGGTCGCCCTCCTGAGAGCGTGGTGCAGCAGACTCCATAGGGTGTAGCCTTTTGCATCAGCCCATCGTGTCAACCTGCGCGCACACGCGCTGTCCGATGCTCATTACCCCGCCGCCACCCGGCCACCATGTCCGCGTCCGTCACTTCGCGGCCGCTGGTGGCGTCGTTTTGGGCAACGGAGCCATCACCACCTTCGGTGGAAAACTCCACGCCGGAAGCGGAGCCTTGCTCTCGGGCGGCTTCGACATCGCGGCCATCACCGCCTGACCCAGCACATAGAGATCCTCCGGCGGATGCGTCCATTTTTCCGCACTTACACGGGCCCAAGCGCGGCCGACACAGGCATTGGCCGCGACCGGATTGCCGCCTTGCAGGCACAACGCAGCACGGGATTTCAAAAGATCGATATTGTTGGGATCGGTCGCCAGCTGTTCGTCGAGTAGTTGGGCAGCCTTCACCCAGTCCTGGGCCAGGGCGGCCTCGCCGGCCAGTGCGAGGGTACGCTGTGTCTGCTGCTCCGGCGTGGCTGCGCCCGTTGCCGCGGCCAGCGAGAAGGTCGCGGGCTCGCTTGCCGAGTTCCCATGCCAGCCGGTGCCATCGGCAATCGCCAGCGTCACCCGCACTTGATAGTCGCCGGGCGACAGCTTCGCCATTTCAGACGAAGCAAACAGCCACAGGCCTTCCGCGGCCTGGCCGTTACCGAGAGTCGCGGACGCCGCTTCATCAGCAACGCCGACACGCCTTGCTTGAAGAAGGATCTTCTCGGACGATCCAGCGGCCGAGAGTTCAACCTTGATCGCATCACTCCATGCGCCGCTCGCCGGAGCGAGGGTGAGTATTTTTTCCGAGTTCACCGATGACTCCACGCGTACGCCAACAGAGAGCGGCCGGTCATTCGCCAGCCGTCCGGACTCCAGACCACGCAGCGAAAAAAGAATATCCGGCGCCGGTTCAGGTTCGGGCTCCGGCAATGGAGCTGCCGCGGGCTTCGGCTTCGGTTTGGGCTTCGGCACCGGCTTGGACACGGGCTGTGCGACTGCCACCGGTGGCGCGGGCTTGGGTGGCTCAGTCTTCGCAACAGGTGCGGGTGGTGCCACAGGCGGCGGCTCCGATTTTCGTTTTGAGCAACCTGCAACCATCAGCAGGAGCGCTGCGGACAGGATCGTGAGAAAGGGACGGCGCACGTTCATTTGAGTTTGATGCTTCGTGGCGGGATCGCGTCGTTCGGACAGATGGAGGAGAAACAGTTTCCACGGCCGCCCACGGCGTCGCCGAAGCGTGGCTGTGGCGCGTGATCGGCGGCATTACCGCCCGTGCCCTTGGCGTTGGTGCACACGGTGGTCTCCGCCTGCTTCGCCCCAGGACGGATCACGTAGAACGTGTTCGACTTGCCGTTCGCCTGATAGGCCGTGGCAAAGTAATAGCGCATCACGCAGGTTTCGTCGCCTGAATCGGTGCCGCGCGGCTTGCCGACGAAAAAGCACCGGTTGCACCAATATTCCGCCGCACTGCGATACCAGTCTTTGTCGCCCGACGCAGACTCGGCGACGTACTGGTTAAACACCGCCTGCTGATCCTCGGCCACACTCGCGCCGTTGTCCTCCCAGAGATAGAAGACGGGCAGACCATGGCCTACGAGGGCTTCATCGAAAAAGCGCGGCTTGCCCGTGGAGTTCTGGGGGTTGTCGGCAGATTGAAATTCGGCCCACCGAATATCCATGAGCTGCTCGCCGTGATGATCGACGCCGATGGCGTGCAACAGTTCGTGCGCCACTGCCGCCGCGTAGAGCTGGTTCACGGAAAGATGCGTCAGGCCGTAGAGCGTGCGACTCGTCGCTGAGAAAATGCCGTACTTCGGATCCGGAGGAACGACGTAGCAATAGGACGTATCGCGCGGCCGGGAAGCCTTGGTCTGATCCGCATTCGCCACCGGCACCTGCACGAGGTGCTGTTCGGATTCATCGTGTTTCCCTATTAACCTT
>JASGJB010000010.1:0-63435 GCA_049840895.1 Nibricoccus sp.
TCGTGTTGTGTACGCCTTCGACGATTACGTATTGCTAAGGTTAATAGGGAAACACGATAGAATCCGAACAGCACCTTCTGCTCCGTCGCGGTCCCCAATTTCGCGGTCGGCAAGCAACGTCGAGAGCGTGCTCCTCGCCGTCTCGACCGTCGGCATCGTCGCCACCACGATGCTGTTCTGCCTGGCCTCCGGCAACTTTGACCTCTCGGTCGGTACCATCATCCCCGCCGGCGGCGTTCTCTGCGCATTGATTCTGCGCGACACCGGCAACCTGCCCGCTCGCCATCGGCGCATCCCTCGGATTCGGGGCCATCGTCGGCCTCGTCAACGGTGTCGTCGTCGCCAAATTCAAAATCAACCCGCTCATCACCACGCTTTCCACGATGATGATGGTCAAAGGCCTCGCCTTTGTCTTTGCCGACAGCCGCTCCATCGGCATCACGCACGAAGGAGTCGTCGGCCTCGCCAATGCCGCCTTCCCTGTTTTCTACAACGACCGCGGCGGCGTCCTCTTTCAGATCACTGCGCCCGTCTGGATCAGCTTCGCGCTCTTCATCTTGTTTCGGCTTCATTCTCCAGCGCGTCATTTTTGGCCGCAACACCCTCGCCGTCGGCGGCAACGAAGAGGCCGCCCGCCTCGCCGGCATTCCCGTCGACCGCGTGAAGATCACCATCTTCGTCGTCCAAGGCGCCGTCGCCGCGCTCGCCGGCATGCTCCTCGCCTTCCGCATGCAGATCGGTGACCCCAAAGCCGCCCCTGGCATCGAACTCTCCATCATCTCCGCGTGCGTGCTCGGCGGCGTCTCCCTCAGCGGCGGCATCGGCCGCATGAGCTACGTCATCGCCGGTGTCTTCATCATGGGCATCGTCGAAAACGCGATGAATCTCCTGAACATCAAACACGATTACCAATACATCGTCCGCGGCGCGATCCTCCCTGGCGCCGTGCTCTTCGACCGCTTCCGCCAGAATCGTTAAGACCGTAGCCGCGTTCCTTGGAACGTGGCCTCCGAAAAATCTGCGCCCGGGTCGCCGTTCTTCTGAATCCTGTTCATCCTGTAATCCTGTTCCAAAAATTCCGACCTCCGCCTACTGGGCATTGGTCACTGACCAATTGGTCATTCCGACCGCGCTCGCGCGGTCGGCGGTACTGTCAAGCCGCGCTCCCGTTTACCACCCGCCCTCGCTTAACAAGCTCGGGCGCTTTCTTTTTCCGGACCGCACGTTCGCCATTTTCCGACTCCACACACTATGTATACCATCGGCATCGATTATGGCACCAACTCGGTGCGCGCGCTCGTCGTTCGCTGCGCGGACGGCGCCGAGTTCGGCACCGGCGTCGTCAACTATCCCAGCGGCCACCAAGGCGTGCTGCTCGACCCGCAAGGACCACAACCTCGCCCGCCAGAATCCCGGCCGACTATCTCTTCGGCCTGGAGAAGTCGGTGAAGCTCGCCCTCGCCGCAGGCGAAAAAGACCAAGGGCTTCGACGCCCGACAGGTCGTCGGCATCGGCGTGGACTCGACCGGCTCCAGCCCGATCCCGGTCGACGCCACCAACACGCCCGCTCGCGATGCAGAAGAAGTGGGTGAAGAACCTCGCACGCCCAATGCTGGCTCTGGAAGGACCACACCAGCCACCGCGAGGCCGCCGAGATCACCGCGCTCGCCGCCGCACATCGCCCGCACTTCATCGCCAAGTGCGGCAACACCTACTCCTCCGAGTGGTTCTGGTCGAAGATCTGGCACTGCCTCAACGCATCGCGCCCGCCGTGTTCGAGGCCGCCTACTCCTGGGTCGAGCTCGCCGACTGGGTTCCCTCCGTGCTCGCCGGCGTCAAGGACCCGCAAGGCGGTCAAGCGCGGCGTCTGCTGCGCCGGCCACAAGGCGCTCTACGCCGACGACTGGGGCGGCCTGCCCGACAAGGAATTCCTCGCGCTGCTCGATCCCTAGCTCGCCGACCTGCGCGACCGCCTGTATTAAAAGCCTACGACGCCACCGACCTCCGCCGGCGAGCTCTGCCCGGAGTGGGCCGAAGAAGCTCGGCCTGCCCGCCGGCATCCCGATCGCCATCGGCGAGATGGACGTGCATTACGGCGCCATCGGCTGCGGCGTCTCCGAGGGCACGCTGGTCAAGGTCATCGGCACCTCGACCTGCGATTGCGGCGTGGTCTCGGCCGACAAGAACGGTCGCCCGACATCCCCGGCATCTGCGGCATCGTGAAGGGCGCGATCCTCCCCGGCTTCTACGGCATCGAGGCCGGCCAGTCCGCCGTCGGCGACATCTTCAAGTGGTGCGTCGAGGGCGTGCTCGGCGACGTCTCGCTCCACGCCAAGCTCACCGTCGAGGCGGCGAAGCTGAAGCCCGGCCAGTCCGGCCTGCTCGCGCTGGATTGGAACAACGGCAATCGCACCATCCTCGTCGATCAGCTCCTCACCGGCCTCATGCTCGGCCAGACGCTCTACACGACGAAGGCCGAGATCTACCGCGCGCTCATCGAGGCCACCGCCTTCGGCGCCCGCGCCATCATCGAGCGCATTCAAGGAATACGGCGTGCCCATCGAGCGCGTGGTCTGCGCCGGCGGCATCGCGGAGAAGAACTCGGTCCTCATGCAGATCTACGCCGACGTCACCGGCTGCACCATGCTCGTCGCGGGCAGTCTCGCAGGCCTGCGCCCTGGGCTCCGCGGTCTCCGCCGCCGTGCTCGCCGGCGCGCATCCGGATTTCGCCACCGCGCAGAAGAAGATGACCTCGCTCAAGAAGGTCTCCTACAAGCCGAAGGCGGCCAACGTGAAGGTCTACGACCAGCTCTACCGCCTGTATCGTCAGCTCCACGACAGCTTCGGCGGCGTGAACAAGTCCGCCGACCTCTCGCGCGTGATGAAGGACCTCCTCGCCATCAAGGAGGCCCAGTCAGCCTGAGTTCATTAACCACGGAGGCCACGGAGAGCACCGGGAAGAATACCGGGGAACTATTTCCTCCGCGTCTCTTCCTCTCCGTGTCCTTCGCGCACTCCGTGGCAGAAAACTAAATCTCAAAATCGCTCCCTCTCCTCCCATGTCCCTCGTCAATCTCTCCACTCCCGAAATCTGGTTCGTCTGCGGTTCGCAGCACCTCTACGGCGAAGGCCCGCTCAAGCAGGTCGCCGCCAACGCGCAGGCCGTCGTGGACGGTCTCGCCAAGTCGAAGCACCTCCCGCTTCCCCTCAAGTTCAAGGCCCTCCTCGTGGACTCCGACCAGATCGCCAAGGTCTGCCTCGAGGCCAACAACGACCCGAAGTGCGCCGGCCTCGTGCTTTGGATGCACACCTTCTCGCCCTCCAAGATGTGGGTGCGCGGTCTCACCTCGCTGAAGAAGCCCTTCCTCCACCTCCACACCCAGTTCAATCGCGACCTACCCTGGGCCACGATCGACATGGATTTCATGAACCTCAACCAGGCCGCCCACGGCGACCGCGAGGCCGGGTTCATCCACACCCGCCTCCGCCTCGGCCGCAAGGTCGTGGTCGGCCACTGGTCCGACGACGAGGTCCAGCAGCGCATCGGCGCCTGGATGCGCGCCGCCCACGCCTGGGCCGACTGGCAGGGCGCCCGCGTCGTGCGCTTCGGCGACAACATGCGCTACGTCGCCGTCACCGAGGGCGACAAGGTCGCCGCCGAGATGAAGTTCGGCTTCTCGACCAACACCTACGGCGTGGGCGACCTCGTCGCGCAGGTGAACGCCATCTCCGAGAAGACCGTCACCTCCCTCGTCGCCGATTACGAGAAGCTCTACGCCGTCTCGGCCGAGCTCAAGAAGGGCGGCAAGCGCCACGACGAGCTTCGCTATAGCGCCCGCCTCGAGCTCGGCATGAGCGCCTTCCTCGAGCAGGCCGGCGCGGTCGCGTTCACCGACACCTTCGAGGACCTTCACGGCCTCAAGCAGCTCCCCGGCATGGCCACCCAGCGCCTCATGGCGGCGGGCTACGGCTTCGGCGGCGAGGGCGACTGGAAGACCTCGATCCTCGTCCGCGCCATGAAGGTCATGGCCGGCGGCAAGCTCACCTCCTTCATGGAGGACTACACCTACCACATGTCGCCCAAGGGCCATCAGGTTCTCGGTTCGCACATGCTGGAAATCTGCCCGACCATCGCGGCAGGCAAACCGAAGGTCGAAATCCACCCGCTCGGCATCGGCGGCAAGGAGGACCCGGTGCGCTTCGTGTTCGACGCCCCCGCCGGCGAGGCCCTCAACGCCTCGCTCGTCGATCTGGGCAACCGCTTCCGCCTGATCGTCAACGAGGTCACGGCCGTCAAGCCGCCCGCGCTGCCCGAAGCTCCCCGTCGCCCGCGCCGTCTGGGAGTGCAAGCCCGACTTCAAGACCGCCTGCCAGGCGTGGATTCTCGCCGGCGGCGCCCACCACACCGGCTACAGCTACGCCGTCACGAGCGAGATGCTCGAGGACTTCGCGACGATCGCCGGCATCGAGACGGTGCACATCAACGCCGACACAACCATCGCCCAGCTCAAGCAGGACTTGCGCAACAACGAGGTTTATTACCACCTCGCCCAAGGCTTCCGCGTCTGACGCTTCCATGGAGGGACGACCTCCGTGTCGTCCGTTCCGATTTTCCCCCAGGCCGGTCCTCACAAAGGACCGGCCTTTTCATGGACGCCTTTCGGCGCCTCTCACGCTCATCGCTTTCAAAAAAATTTCATCCGCTTCGACAATCCTCTCGCCACCCCATCTTCGCGCTAAGAAAACGCCTCATTGCTCGTAAACGCGTGAGGGCACGGTTCCTGGAGCCCCCGCTGCGTCTTCACCCTGCTTCGCTTTCCCATGCGCCTTTCACGCCCCGTTTTTGTCGCTGCATTGCTCTCACTCACCGCAGGCTCCCTCTTCGGGCAAACCTTCGGCCCTGCACCGGACGCCCCCCTAAAAAAAACAGCGCCGCCTCTCGCGCTGCCTACGACAAGCTCATCACCACCGCGCGCGGCTACGCGGCTGAAAACTCCTGGGCCCTCGCCCGCGATTCCTTCACCGCCGCCCGGCCACTCGCGCCCGATGCCGACGCCGCTCGCTGGTGCGACCTCTGGGTCCTCAACGCCTCGTGGCACGCAGCGCCCGCCGGGTCAATCGACGCCGATATCGACGGCATCGCAGCGCTGCTGGCTCCCTACGAAAACAACACCAGAACGCGCGACGACTTCTGGATCGCCTGCATGGAAAGCCGCGCCGAAGCCAAACGTCTTCGTTCCTGGCAAATCCGCGGAGCAAACGATCCCTGGTCCGACGAACTCGCCATAGCCGACCATCTCGCGAATCAGCCCGTCACTCCGGAAACCGCCGTGCGTTATTCCCAGTTTCTCCTGCGACTCACCTCGCTCCGTTCCGATCCTCCCAGTGACATCCAAAGCGAGCAATACATCCAGCATCTCACCCAAGGTTCCCGCGTCGCACCCGCACCGGCCGATCGCGCCACGCTCGCTCTCGCCGCCGCCTCCTTCGCCAAAGAAAATCTCCGCTCGTCCGAGCGTATCGATCGTCTTTTCACCGACGCACTGACCGCCGCGCAAGGCACCGCAAGCGAGCCCGTCGCGCGCGCACACGATTTTCTGCGACGCGCGGAAACCGGCCGGCTCACCCCCGACAAAAATCGTCACCCTGATATTCCTGTCTGGCTGCGCGAACTCGACAGTATCCTCGCGTCGCTGGATCCCGCCGTCACGACCGAGTCTTCTAAAACCGCCCGCAAGCAACTTCTCGAACTCAAGACCCGCTGGACCGAGCAGCGCTTCGAATTAGAATTTCCCGCAATCTTCCGTCCGGAAGAACCCGTCCGCTTCACCATCGGCTGCGCCTACATCAACAAGCTCACGTACGAGATTCACCGCGTGGCCCCGCGCAACTGGCCGTGGTTTTCAGAGTCTGCTTCTTCCAAAGACAAAAAATCACCCCCCTCCTTCACGCCCGACCAGATTCTCACATGGTCGGCCGATCTCTCCAGCGCCGCTCCCCATCACTGGCGATCCCGCATCGAGACCGCACCCGCACCTCTGGTGCCGGGTTTGTACGTCTTGGTCATCCGCGACGAAACCGGTGTCCGCCAGCTTCGCCACTTTGCCGTCTCCGCCGTCGAGGCGACAGCTCTGTGCACACACAACGCCACGTGGGAATTTTTCTGCTACGACAATAAAACCCACGCGCCGCAGTCCGCGAAATCCGTCCAGCTCTGGACCTTCGCCACGAGGGACGATCTCACCCAGAACGCCGTCACCACGTCCACCGATGCCGATGGCCGCCTTGTCACGGATTTCACTGCCAGCACTAACAGCAACGTCCGCGCCCTCCTCCTCATCGAGGGCACACACCCGGTCATTTTCGACCAGCTCAACAACAACTACAGCCGTTCCCAGCGCACCAGCGATCTCCATATCGACACGTTTCTCCCACGTGAACTCTACCGCCCCGGTGAAACCGTTCACTGGAAACTCATCGCCCGCGAGCGCCAGAATGGTCGCTTCATCAAGCCGGCCGACGGTCGTAACCTGACGATGAAAGTTCTCAGCAACGACACGCCGCTCTGCGAACCGCATAAAATCACTTGGGACGAATCCGGCGCCGCCTCGGGCGAACTCGTCATACCGGCATACACGCGTCCCGGCGATGCGTCGCTCGAATTTTTCGACGGTGAGAAACGGGTCGCCAACATCAGCTTCTTCACGGTGGACAGTTTCCTCCCGCCTCCCGCGCTCGCCACACTCGATCTCGCAGGCGACTCCACGGCGCTTCGGCCCGACAGCACGGCCACCTTTCGCTTCAACGCCAGGTATTTCTCCGGCGGTCCCGTCGTCGGCGCCCCGGTTGAGTTCCGAATCGCCGTGCTCAATCCCTACATACAGGAAAACAACACTGCGCAGGCCAGTCGTGAAGCCTGGCAGAAAGATCTCGCAGCAAGAACCTTCACCGCCGTCACCGATGCCGAGGGCAACGCCACCTGCTCCGTCACGTTACCCGATTTTCTGCTGAACCTGTTTTCCGCCCACGTGGGCTACACGGTGAAACCTGCGGGCCTGCAGGAAATTTCCGGTTCCAAAGAGCTGAAGGGATCGGCGTCCGGCCTCTGGCTCGATCTCGATGAAAAATCCGTCCCTCGCGTCGTCCGCCCAGGCGAGCCGGTCACCATCCGCTTTCGCTATCTCGACCCGCTGGAACATCCCGCACGCGTCACCGGCGAAGTCAGCCTTCTCGAAACACAGTGGGAGGAAGTCTGGCTCGATCCCAAAGGCCAGCCGGTCAACGGCAATGCACTCGCCGCCGCGCGTCGCGAACGAGACCTCGCTCCAAGCGCCAACCTCCCTGCCGGCTGGAAAAAAATCCACGCCGAGACCGCCACAACACTCATCGAGACCAACGATCCCGTCGTCCACTCGGATGGCTGGGCGGCCGTCACGTTCACCCCGCCTCACGCCGGCAGCTTCCACCTGCAGTTCAACGCCGCCAACGGCACCGTCACAGCCAAAGGCGAACTCTGGGATTTCCCACGCACGGCCAGCAAACGCGCCGCACCGTTTTACGCCGTTGACGATGCCACACTCACACTGCCGCTTCCTCCCTCCGACAGCGTTGTCATGCCCGTCCGAGAAATCACCACCGGTGAAAAACCACGCTTCTTCGTCGTGCTTCCCGAAGGCACTCAACGCGCCTTCCTCGCCCTCACTGGTGAAACCGAAACACGCACGCAACCCATCACAACCAGCGGCCGTGCCGCGTTCGTCACGTTCGAAAACCCGCCCGCATTCAGCTCTGTCGGCACTGTACGCCTGATTCTCCCGGAATACACCTACGACTACTCAGAGTCGTGGAAGCAGTTCACCGTTCTTCATCCGGAAACAATCATCACCACGGAAATCGCACCGACCTCGGCAGAGGTCCGTCCAGGCGCGTCCGGTGAAGCGATTATCCGCACTCGCGGCAGCGACCAACGCCCTCTCTCGGCCAATGTCGCGCTCGCCATCTCCGATCAAGCGGTGAATCAGCTTCTTTCCACCGATCCTGAAATCGTCTCAGACGTTTCCAGGCTACTCCGGCGTGAAAAATGCCGGGATCACGAACAGCCTTCACTCAACAAAGCGCGCGCCCGTCGCCCGCTTTTTCGATCCGTGCTCCGGCTCTGAGCGCCTACGAAACCAGCCTGCTCACCGAGGACGGCGATATTATCCAAACCGCCGAACTTTCAGTACGCGGTGGAAACATGGGTGTCAGTTTCGGCGCCATGAGTGCAGGCACAGGTTCTCGCTACAGTCCGGTCAGCGTCATTTCCGCAGATTCTTTCGGATCCATCGCTGAGGGAAATGTCGGCGAATTCTTAAAGACATCTTCCGGGAGTCGTGCTCTCTCCAGCCCGCCCCGATCCATCATCCACCGTTCTCGGTCAGTCCGGAGCATCCAGACCCGTCATCACTCTGCGCCGCCATTTCGCGTCCACCGCCTTCTGGGCGCCGTCCATCAAGACCGACGCCAATGGCGAAGCCCGCGTCTCCTTCAAGTACCCCGACAATCTCACCGAGTGGCGTCTCGCCACCTACGCGACCGGCTCCGATGGCAACACCTTCGGCACCGCCACCGCCTTCACGCATACATCGCTGCCCTTCCAAGCCCGTCTGCAAACCCCGCGTTTCCTCGTCGCCGGAGATACCGCCGATCTTTCCGCGACACTTCTCAATCGTACTCCCGCCGGTGTTTCCGCCTCGGCCGAACTCCAGCTCACCGGCACACCAGTTGCCTTCGCTTCCGCCAACGACACCACGCGCACTAATCTCGTCATCGCTGGCGAAAACGAAACGCACACCGCTTGGTCTGTCCGCGCCACCCAGCCCGGCACCGCCACGATCACACTCACCGCCCGCACCACCGCAGAGGCCGACGCCATGCAGCTCCCGCTGCCCGTCAATGAAGACGGCATTCAGCAATCCACCGCCGCCAGCGCCCGGCTCGAAACCTAACGCAAAATCATCCCGCTTCACACTGACGCTGCCGTCTCCTCGATCCCGCGCGCACCAACGTTGTTCTCCAGCTCTCGCCGAGCCGCGCCGCCACCGTGCTCGACGCACTGCCCTACGTCATCGACTACCCGTACGGCTGCGTTGAACAAACCATGAGCCGATTCCTTCCCGCCGTGATGGTGAAGCAAACACTCACCAACGTTGGCTTCGATCCCGCCGCTCTCGAAAAACGCATCCTCGCCCGCCCGAATCATCGCGGCACTCAACCCTCCAACGCCGCCCCCGCTTTCGCTAAACTCGACGATGTCATCGCTCAAAGTCTCGCACGTCTGGCCGCCGCTCAAGACTACAGTGGCTTCGGCTGGTGGCCCGGCTCGCACGAGCCCGATCTCTGGATGACCGCCTACGTCGCCTGGGGCCTCGCACTCGCCGACGAAGCCCGCATCGCCCTGCCCGAAGACCTCGCCAGCGACACCAACAAAGCCCTCGAACAGCTCCTGGCCAAGAACCCGCGCGTGAACGACACAACCGCCTGGGCTCTCGCCGCCGTCGCTCACGCCCTCGGCAAAAATGCGGCCGGCGAAACCCACAGGCTCTTCGATCGCGTCTTCGCCGCCCGCGATTCGCTCTCCGCTTATGGACGCGCCTGTCTGCTCCTCGCGTCACATCATCTCGGCGATTCCTCCCAACGCGACATTCTCCTCCGCAACCTCGAAAACGGAGCCACGCGCAATCGTTCCTCCGATTTTGGCGACACCGTTTATTGGGGAAAAAGCACCGGCTACTGGCAGGCCACCGATTCCGGCGTCGAGACCACCGCGCTCACGCTCCTCGCCTTGCTCGAAACCGACCCCAAGCACCCGCTCATCGAGCCCGCCGTCAACTGGTTGGTCCTCAATCGTCGCAGTGCCCACTGGACGAATACCCGCGACACCGCCTTCGCCATCCTCGCGCTCAACCGCTACCTTGCGGTCAGCAAGGAGGTCGAACCCGACGCCGGGATCGAAGTCTTCGTCAACGGTCGCTCCGTCCGTCGCCTGAAATTCGACGCCGATACACTCCTCGCGGGCGACACGCTTCTCACACTCGACAACGCGCAGCTCCGCGCCGGCGAAAACAAAATCGAACTTCGCCGCCTCTCCGGCCGCACGCCTGTCTACGCCCTCGCACTCGCCTCTTCCTGGGCGCGTGGCGACAGCGTAAAACCCGCCAGTCATCTCGCCTCAGTCGAGCGGTTCTACGAGCGTCAGATCTCCACGCCCACGCTCACCGGAACGCTTCGTTTCAAAGGAGAGACGCAGCCCGCAAACGGCACAGCCGGCGCCGGCGAACAGGTCACCGCCACTGTCTTTCTCACCGTCAACAACGACCTCGAGTACGTGATGGTCGAAGTCCCCAAACCCGCCGGCTGTGAACCTCTCAATTCGCTCAGCGGTTGGGACGCCCGCATCATCCGCGCAACAGTCGTCAGCCCGGGCGCAAAACTCACCGCTGATGATAGCAACGATCAACTCCTCAAAGAAGGCCGCCTGATCTACCGCGAAGAACACGACGACAAGAGCGTCTTCTTCCTCGATCGCGTCGGCGCCGGCTCGTGGATCATCCAATTCCAACTCCGCGCCATCCATCCCGGCGACTACCGCGCCCTGCCCGTTCAAGCCGAGGCCATGTACGCCCCTGAAGTCCGCGCCAACAGCGACGCACGCCGTCTTCGCATTGAGAAATAGTCCGTGTTCATAGGATCGACAAAAAATCGGCTCAGTTTTCCGCAGAATCCCTGTCACCTTTCCGCCCGCCCCGACCACTGGTGCGCGTGAAAACACTCCCTTCCGCCCCCATCTCTGAAACACACCTCGTCGCCGCTAGCATCGCCGGCGATCGCTCTTCTTTCGGCTCGCTCGTCTCCCGCCATCAGGCCGCCGTTTCTGGCGTTGCGTACTCGATCTGCGGCGATTTCGCCGCCAGCGAAGACCTCGCCCAGGAAGCCTTCGTCGCTGCGTGGAAACAACTCCCCGAGCTTCAGGAGCCCAGCCGTTTCCGCGCCTGGGTCTGCGGCATCGCCCGAATGCTGTCGCTCAACTACGTGCGCCGCCGCAGCCGTCATCAACTCGATACACCGGCCGACACCACGACGCTCACAGCTTCCGACATCTCTCCCGTCGAATCCGCCACCAGCGAAGAAGAAAAAGCGCTCCTATGGCGCACGCTCGAAAAACTTCCGGAAAATTACCGCGAGCCGCTCGTCCTCTTTTACCGCGAACAAAAATCCATCACCCAGGTCGCCGCCGCGCTCGAACTCTCCGAAGAGGTCATCAAACAACGCCTGAGCCGCGGCCGCGTTCTTCTCCGCGATGAACTCGCCGGAGTTCTCGAATCCACACTCTTCCGCACACGCCCCGGAGTCGCCTTCACCACGGCCGTGCTCACTGCGCTGCCTCCCGTCCTCGCCGCCGCCGGCATCGCCGCGTCCGCGGGCACCGCCAAAGCCGCCACCGTCGCCGGCGCAGCAACACACGCCGCATCCGCCTCAACAACCGCATCCGTCGTCTCCATTTCATTCCTCGGAACCCTCGCAAGCGCCGTTGTCAGCCTGCTCGGCATCTACATCGGCATACGTACATGGCGCCGAACTCACATAGATCGCGCCGTCTGCACGCTGCTGTTTCGCTTTTTCGCTTTCTCCACCGCTGCGGCCGGAATTTTCGCCGGAGCATTCGCATGGGTTGTCCTGACCAAAAACTCCGCGCTCTCCTCCGCCGGATTCAGCATCGGCGCGGTACTCACCACACTCGCGCTCAGCTACGTCGCGCTGCAGGCATTCATCGCCGCATCCGGTTTCCTTCGCTTGCAGACGGTGCTCGCACGCGCCGCCGAAACCGAGAAAAAAACGCCGCTCATCGAGTTTCCTCTGGCACTCACCAACCGCCGCTACCAATCGCGTGCCCGCTTTCTTGGTCTCCCCCTGATCTCCGTCGCTCAAGGCCCTGACATCACCCGCGGCGAACGCATCGGCATCGCACGCGGCTGGATCGCCATTGGCGATGTCGCCTTCGGTGGACTCATGAGCATCGGTGGCGTCGGCATCGCCCCCATTTCGCTCGCCGGTCTTGGCTTGGGCGTTGTCTCCACCGGCGGCGTGGCCCTTGGCGCGCTCGCGCTTGGCGGCGCTTCCTTTGGGTACCTCTCCTGCGGCGGCCTCGCTTTCGGCTGGCAACTGGCGGTCGGAGGTCTGGCCTTCGCCCGTGAAATGGCTCTGGGCGGAATCGCCGTCGCCCATGACATCGCTCTCGGTGGACTAGCCTACGCACTCAACGCCAACACCCAGTCCGCCTGGGAAACCGTGCAGGCACATCCGATGGCGCAAACCGCGCTGCACTGGCTTCCCTACACTCACTGGCTCTCCCTGCTAGCCGTGCCGTCGCTGATCATCGCGTTCCGCCGCATGCGCTCACTTCGACATCAGTCGCCTCGGTTGCGGTGACAATGAAAGCGCGTAGGCCTGCGATTCCGGCAACGACTCCGGCAGCTCGATCTGCAAATCGTCCCCCACGCGCTTCCATGGCAACAGGCCGTCACGTCCCAGCAGCGTCACCTCCATGTTTTCCGCAGTCGGAACAACTCCGCTCAAAATAATCCGCCGGCTCTTCGGTGTGCTTAGCAGCAACGCGTAAACAACATCGCCTTTCCCTCCCGCACCGCCGCCTTCGCGCTTCGCCCGATACGTGAACCGCACCTTCACCTCCTCGCCCGCGAGCGAACCATCCGCATCCACCCACGGCCGCGTCCCGAAAATCGCCTCGCCGTTCACGTCGAGCCACCTCCCAAGCCCGCGCAACCGCTCCAGTTGCATCTCCGGAATCGTGCCGTCCGCTTTCGGCCCTACATTCAGCAACAGATTCCCATTCTTGCTCACGATATCGACAAACGAATCCACCAGCTCATCGACGCTCAGCATGTGCTCCGGACCTTCAGCCCGGTTGTAGCCAAACGAATTTCCGATCCCGCGATTCGCCTCCCACTTCTCCGCCACGATCGTCGGGTGCACCTTATATTCCGCCGTCGTGAAATCGTGCGGCATCCAGCGTCCCCAGCGGTTGTTGATCACGCCCTCCGGATTCGCGTTATAGAAATCCGCCACGATCTGCATCAGCCCGCTTTTCTCCGGATAACGGATGTCGTTCCACAAGATCGCCGGCTGATAACGCGCGATCAGCTCCCGCAAATGCGCATCCGCATAGTCCGCGTAATCGCCGCCCGGCGTGACCTGCGAGCCTTCGCTCGCCCCGTCGATGAGCACCGGATGAAAACTCCAGTCGATGCCACCCGAATAATAAACGCCCATCCGCATGTCGCGCGCTTTCACCGCCGATGTCAGCTCGCCCACAATGTCACGCTCCGCGTGCGCTTCCGCCCGGTGCGGATTCTCCACTGCACTCGGCCAGAGCGTGAACCCGTCGTGATGCTTCGTCGTCAGCACGACATAACGCGCATGCACGCTCTTGAAAATCTCCGCCATCGCCGCCGGATCCCAGCGCTTCACCTCACGATTAAACGTTTCCGCGAAACGGTAGTAATCGAACTCCTTCCCATACGTCTTCAGATGATGCTCCTGCGTCGCCGAGCCCTCGATGCGCATGCTGTTAAAGTACCACTCGGCATACGGATTCCGTTTGAAGAACTCTCCCTCCGGCAGTTTTCCAAACTGCTCCGACGGCGGTGCGAAAGCCGGCACGGAGTAAATCCCCCAATGAATAAAAATCCCGAGTTTCGCATCATCAACCACGCCGGCACCTCGTGCTTGTCGAGCGACTTGTATTTCGGCTCGAAGCGAATCGCGCCAGGCTTCCCGTCCGCCCACACCATGCAAGCACCCGCCATCAGCACACTGGTCGCGCACAAAGCCCGGTGATTGAACGTCATTGCCTGCAGTACACGCCGTGACTTCCAACACCTCCAGTCGTAAAACACGGGACACGCACGCGACACTCCGCTCTTCCATACGTGACGGAACAGCACCGACCCCGTCGCACCCGCACATCATTGCCTTTTTCTCCGTGACCTCCGTGACACCTCTCGTGTCCTCTGTGTAACTCCACTGCCCCCTTTATCATGCTCGAAGAACTCAAACGCGAAGCCTACGAAGCCAACATCGCCCTGCCCAAGCACGGTCTCATCAACCTCACCTTTGGCAACGCCTCCGCCATCGACCGCAGCAAAGGCATCTTCGCCATCAAGCCCAGCGGCGTGGACTACGTCTCTCTCAAGCCCGAGGACATGGTCCTCGTCGACCTCGACGGCAAACAGGTCGAGGGAAAGCTCCGTCCGTCGTCCGACACGCCCACGCATCGCCGTCTCTTCCTCGCGTTCGAATCCATTGGCGGCGTCGTCCACACACACAGCTCACACGCCACCGCATTCGCGCAAGCCGGTCGCTCGATCCCGATCTTCGGTACCACGCATGCCGACTACTTTTTCGGCGACATCCCGGTCACCCGCAAAATGACCCAGCAGGAAATCGCCACCGCCTACGAGTGGGAGACCGGCAACGTCATCGTCGAGCGCTTCACCTCCGGCAAATTCGACCCGCTCGATTTCCCCGCTGTCCTCGTGAATCGTCACGCACCCTTCACGTGGGGCCACAACGTCGCGAAAGCCGTCGAGGTCGCTGTCGCTGTCGAATGCATCGCACACATGGCCCTCATGTCGCTTCAGCTCGAACCCAAGCTCCCGACCATCGAAGCCGAGCTCCTCAACAAACACTTCAAACGCAAGCACGGCCCTGGCGCCTACTACGGCCAGACCGGCAACTGCTGAGCCATTCGCAACTCTTTCAATCTACTTCCGCGAAACGCGCTTCTTCACCGGAGCGCGTTTTTTCTTGGTCGCCTTGGATGCAGTCTTCTTCGCGCCATCAGCGACGCCGCTTTGCTCAAAGAGTTTTTCGAGCAAATTCACCGCGCGCAGCAACGACTGGACGGCTTTTTCCAATGCTTCGACGCGCGCAACCAATTGAGAGGTGTCACTCATCCGGAACGCTGCGCCGCTTCCCATTCTCCGCAAACGCAGCACGCCAGTTCTGCGGCACGACCCGCACTTGCCCCGATTCCCGACTCCGGCGATTCTCCTACACATGACCCTCCCGACCGCCTTCCAGCTGGCCGGCCTCGCTCATCTCATCTCGCTGAGCGCCATCCTCGTCGCTCCCCGCAAACTCCACTGGCGCACCGAACTCGCCAGACTTCCCCGTCTCCTCCGGCAGATGTGCGACGCTTATCACTACTACACCTCCGCCACCATCGTCGCCTGCGGACTGATCAGCCTCTTCCTCGCTGACGAACTCGCCCGGCCCTCGGGCCTCTCCCGAGCCGTCTGCGGTTACATCGCGCTTTTCTGGGCCGCGCGCCTTGTGCTCCAGTTCACCTATGACGCCCGGCCTCACCTCACGAGCCTCGCTCTTCGTGCCGGCTATCACGTGCTCACGCTTCTGTTCATCGTCTTTATCGGCCTCTACGGATGGGCCGCCCTGCGTCCGGCCTGAACCTCTGCAGGTTTCACTGGTCACTGAATCGACATGAAAACCATCGTGCGTCTCCTGCTCGCACTCTTCTTCATCGCCGCCGGCGTGAATCATTTTCGCACTCCCGACATCTACCTCGGCATGATGCCGGGCTGGTTGCCGGCACCCGACATAATGAACACCATCAGCGGCGCCGCCGAGATTTTCGGCGGCATCGGCCTGCTCATGGGTTTCACCCGCCGCGCCGCCGGCTGGGGATTGATCGCACTGCTGATCGCCGTTTTCCCGGCCAACATTCACGTCGCCCTTCAGGGCCACATGGCCGGCACGAATTTCTCTCCCGCCGTGCTCTGGTGGCGCCTGCCTTTTCAACCGCTGATCATCGCCGCCGTCTGGTGGGTTGCACTGAAACGCAGTTCAACACCCGATCCAGACGACGACACTCTGGCCTGACACGAATCAACCTGCGTCACGCCAGTTTCGCGGAGAGCGAAATCTCCGCATTCAAGAGCCGTGAGATCGGGCAATTTGCCTTCGCTTTGTTCGCGAGTTCATCGAACTTCGCCTGGTCGATTCCCGGAATTTTTGCGACGAGCACCAGATGTGACTTTGTCACCGTCCATCCTTTCGGCGGCACATTGTCCAGGCTCACTTCCGCCGTCGCTTCGAGTCGCTCAGGCTTGATCCCCGCCTCACCCAGCGTCGCGGAAAACGCCATGGCGAAACAGCCCGCATGAGCCGCCGCGATCAACTCCTCGGGATTCGTTCCCGCCCCCGACTCGAAGCGCGAGCCGAAGGAATATTCCGTGTTTTTGAGCGCTCCACCGGGCACCGTCAGCGCGCCTTTGCCTTCCTTGAGTGAGCCCGTCCAGACAGCAGTTGCATTTCGTTTCATAAGAACGCCACCGGACACCGTTTCTCTTTTCGCGCAACCAGCCCGCGGAAGATTTGCTGCAAAATCACGCGGCTCTGTTTGCGCAGAAAAATCTCCGCGCTCCCTTAACCGCGTCGTGGCCGCCCGCTGACCTGTCTGTGTGGCCGAGCGCGACGCATTATGCCCACACTTCACGCATCGCGCCGCCGCCTCTCTCCATCTCGCGTCACGCTCCTCGCTTTTCTTGGTCTCGCCGTCTTCGTCACTCTCATCACGCACGCCGCTGAAAAATCCGCGGCCACCGACACCTCTCCAAAAATTTCCGGCGCCGACCCCGCACGCTCCATCGAGGCATTCCGCCAGGTCGCCACGGTGCTCCGCCATCCACGCTGTCTCAATTGCCACCCGGCCGGCGATTTCCCGCGCCAGGGTGACGACCGGCACCGTCACACCATGCGCGTGGTCCGCGGTCCGGACGATCACGGCGCCCCGGCGATGAAATGCTCCTCCTGCCATCAGGCCGTGAATCAGCAAAACGGTGTTCCCGGCGCGCCCCACTGGGGCCTGGCGCCGAAGAGCATGGCGTGGGAAGGACTCGACGATCACGAACTCGCCGAGATGCTGAAGGACCCCGCCAGAAACGGGAAACGCTCGCTCGAACAACTCTTCGAGCACAACGCCCATGACGAACTCGTCGGCTGGGCTTGGAATCCAGGCGCCGGCCGCGAAACCCCGCCGCTCTCCCGCGAAGAATTCGTCCGCGCCCTGCGCGCCTGGATCGACACCGGCGCAATCTCCCCCGAACCGGCAAAAAAATAATCTCCGACTCCGTCCTCTGACCACTGCGTCATTGGTCACTGGTCATTGGTCATTCCCCCCGCCCTTACTCCGCCTCCGCTTTCTCTCTTCACCTTTCCCTCTTCACTCTTCCGCCGCCCCATGATCACTCTCACCGTCAACGGCACCGATCATCCACTCGACGTACCCGGCGATACCCCGCTGCTCTGGGCGCTTCGCGATACCCTCGGACTCACCGGCACTAAATTCGGCTGCGGCATGGCGCTCTGCGGTGCATGCACCGTTCACGTGAACGGCGAAGCCGTGCGCTCCTGTTCCGCACCCGTCGCCGGCCTCGTCGGCAAAAAAATAACCACCATCGAGGGCCTTGCCGCGCTCGCGAAACGCGATCTCCATCCCGTGCAGGAGGCGTGGATCGAGAAAGACGTCGTCCAGTGCGGCTACTGCCACTCCGGCCAGATCATGAGCGCCGCCGCGCTCCTTACGAAAGTCCCCCATCCTTCCGACACTGACATCGACAACGCCATGTCGGGGAACATCTGCCGCTGCGGCACCTATCAGCGCATTCGTGCAGGTATCCACCGCGCCGCTGAACTCGCGGCCAGATAAACCTCACGCGCCACACACGCCGCACCGTCATGATCACCAAAACGCTTCTCGAAAATCCCGAGTCCGCCGGCGCCCTCCGCACTGCGATCATCCCACCAAACGCCGCGGAGCCGCTCTCAGTAACAGGCGCCGATTGGTCCCGCCGCAGTTTCCTCAAAACCGCCGGCGCCGGCCTCGGTCTCGTCATCGCTTTTCATTTCACGGGAAAATCCGCGCGAGCCGCAGCCCTTGACGCCGCAAAAACCCCGCCAGGTGTCGCCGGCATGCTCGCGCCAAATGCCTTTCTTCGCATCGCGACCGACGGCTGCGTCACCGTCTTCATCAATCACTCCGAGATGGGCCAGGGCATCGTGACCGCGCTCCCGATGCTCGTCGCCGAGGAACTCGACGCCGATTGGTCCAAGGTCCGGACTGAGTTCGCTCCCGTCGACCCCGCCTACAACCACGCCGCGTTCGGCATCCAGATGACCGGCGGATCCTCATCGACCTGGTCCGAGTACGAAAGACTCCGCACTGCCGGCGCCACCGCACGCGCTCTCCTCGTCCAAGCTGCGGCCGAAGAATGGAAAATCCCCGCCGCCGAACTGCGCACCGAAAACGGCTGCGTTATCCACGAGGGCTCCGGCAAAAAGATTGCCTACGGGGATCTCGTCGAACGCGCCGCCCAACTTCCTTCGCCCGGAAAAGTCGCGCTCAAGGACGCGAAAAATTTCCGCCTCCTTGGCAAACCCACTCGCCGCATTGATTCGCGCGCCAAGGTCACCGGCACCGCCGAGTTTGGCCTCGACGTAAAACCGGCCGGCACACTGACCGCCGTCGTCGCCCGCGCGCCCGCGTTCGGTGGCAAAGTGGAGAAATTCGACGCCGCTCCCGCACTCGCCGTTCCCGGCGTGAAGGCGGTTTTCAAAATCCCGTCAGGCGTCGCAATCGTCGCCGAAAATTTCTGGGCCGCCAAACGCGCCCGTGACGCCGTCGTCTCCACCATCGCGTGGAAGCTTTCCGACGACGCCCGCATCGATTCAGAAAAACAAGCCGCCCGTTTCGCCGAACTTGCGAAGACCCCCGGGAACGTCGCGGAAAATATCGGCGACACCTCGGCCTCGCTCAAAGCCGCGGTCAAAGTGATCGAGGCCGACTACGCCGTCCCCTATCTCGCGCACGCGCCGATGGAGCCGCTCAACGCCACCGTGCACCTCCGTGACAGCGACGCCGAGATCTGGACCGGCACGCAGTTTCAGACCGTCGATCTCATGACGTCCTCCGCCGTGCTCGGTTTGAAGCCGGACAAAATCCAACTGCACACGACATTCCTCGGCGGCGGTTTCGGACGTCGCGCCACGCCGAGTTCTGACTGGATCGTCGAAGCCTGCCACGTCGCCAAGGCCGCACGCTCTGCCGGCGTCACTGCACCCATCAAAACCGTGTGGACGCGCGAGGACGATCTCGCCGGCGGTTACTACCGTCCAATGTTCCACCACCGCCTCATCGGTGGACTCGATGCGCAGGGCAAAGTCGTGGCCTGGCAGCAAACACTCGTCGGCCAGTCCTTCCTCGTCGGCACACCTTTCGAAGTGGCGATGGTTAAAAACGGTGTCGACGAAACCAGCGTCGAGGGAGCCGCGCATTCCGTTTACAAAATTCCCGCGCGCCGCGTGGAGCTTCACAGCCCTCGCATTCCTGTTCCCACTCTGTGGTGGCGTTCAGTCGGCCACACCCACACCGCGCTCGCCGTCGAATGCTTCATCGACGAACTCGCCCACGCCGCCGGTCGCAGTCCGCTCGACCTTCGTCGCGAACTGCTCCCGCCCGAGTCACGCCAGCGCCGCGTTCTCGAACTCGCTGTCGAAAAATCCGGCTACGGAAAAACCAAACTCCCGGCTTGTAGCGCACACGGTCTCGCCGTCCACGAAAGCTTCGGCAGCTTCGTCGCCCAAGTCGTCGAAGTTTCCCTCGATGAGGGCTGGCCGCGCGTCCACCGCGTCACCGCCGCCGTCGACTGCGGCACCGTCGTCAATCCACTCACCGTCGAAGCCCAGGTCCAGGGCTCCGTCATCTACGCGCTCAGCGCCATCCTCTACGGCGAGATCACGCTCAACGACGGCCGCGTGCAGCAAAGCAATTTTCACCAGTACCAAGTCGCGCGCATGAACGAAGCGCCCGTCGTCGACGTCCACGTCATAGCCACCGGCGACAAGATGGGCGGCATCGGCGAAACCGGCGTGCCCCCCACGTTCGCCGCGGTTCTCAACGGGCTGTTCGCTCTCACGGGCAAACGCATCCGCTCACTGCCGCTCAGTCACGTCGACTGGTCCTGAGCGTTTCTGGTGCCGACTCGCGCCACACCCTTTTCCTCACCGGCAAGTCATACTGTCCGCGATCGCATGAAATTGCCCCCGTGTTGATGAGTTCGTTGTTCAGCGGCTCATGAAACGAATCGCGATCGTCGGTCCTGGTGCAGTCGGTGGTGTCGTGGCGGGCTGGCTGGCCCACACAGGACGCTATGAGGTCACACTCTGCTCGCGTCGTCCGCTGCCGGAACTCGTCGTCGAGATCGCCGGCCGCCACCTCACCTCGCACCCGCGCGTGATCACCGATCCCTCGCAAGCCACGCCGGTCGATTGGATTCTCGTCACCACCAAAGCCTACGACGTTCCCGGCGCCGCTCTCTGGATAAAAACGCTCGGCGCTTCTGGTGCTCCCGTCGCCGTTCTCCAGAACGGTGTCGAACATCGCGAACGTTTCGCGCCCCACCTGCCCGCCGAACGCATCGTGCCGGTCGTCGTCGATTGTCCCGCCGAACGCATTTCGCCCACATACATCCGCCAGCGCGGTCCCGCAAAAATGGTCGTGAGCGATGACCGCCCTGGCGCAGATTTCGCCGCGCTCTTTGCTGGCACCGAGGTGAACGTTTCTCTCACGTCCGACTTCAAGACCGCCGTCTGGCGCAAGCTCTGCCTCAACACACCTGGTGTCATCTCCGCACTCGTGATGAAACCTTCCGGCGTGATGCACGACGAAAAGCTGGGCGAACTTTCCCTCGCCCTCACTCGTGAATGCATCGCCGTTGGCCGCGCGGAAGGCGCCACGTTGCCTGACAATCTGGCGGAATCCGTCCTCCAAAATTACCGCAACGCCCCGCCCGATTCCGTGAACTCGCTCCATGGCGATCGCATCGCGGGCCGTCCCACCGAACTCGACGCACGCAACGGCGCCGTCGTCCGCTTCGGACGCAAGCACGGCATCCCCACCCCGTGCAATCAGATGGCCGTCGCTCTTCTCACCGCAATGAGCACCTGAGCGAAGCCGCATCGGACGCTACGATTCCCGGCTCGCGAACCGCCGGATTTGCCGCCTGTCTGGTCGCACCCCGACCGGCGCGAGAGAACCCCAAACCCCTGGCGGCCTCGTGCCCGGACGGTTGGAACCAAAACAACATGAACCCCAACCCCGTTCAGTCGTTCGCAAAAACCCCCGCGCACTCCCTGCGTGTTTTCGCCACCCTCGCCTCGTTCGCACTCAGCCTTGTCGCCACACCCGCCCTGCACGCGGTCGCTTTCTCCGGTGCGCAAGGCTACGGCGCCAACGCCACCGGCGGCTCCACGGTCGTTCACGTCACCAATCTCAACGACTCCGGCACAGGCTCGCTCCGCGCCGCACTCAGCGCGAGCGGACGCCGCGTCGTCTTCGATGTCGCCGGCACGATCAAGATCACCTCCGCGCTCGTCATTCCAACCAACACCACCGTCGACGGCACCACCGCGCCCAGCCCCGGCATCACCGTCACCGGCTACAACTCGTCCTTCAGCGATCGAAACAACATCATCATCCGAAACATCCGCTTTCGCGAGGACCTCACCGGTCCCTCAGGCAAATGCTCCCTGCAGGGCACCAACTGCTACAACATCATTATCGACCATTGCTCTCTGGAATGGGGCCGCTGGACACGCTCTCGTTCACCAACAACTCCCACGACATCACCGTCCAGTACTGCATCATCGGCGAAAGCATCGACCCGCAGTACTTCGGCAATCTCGTCGACGCCTGCGACCGCATTTCGCTCCATCACAACCTCTACATCGATAATCAGAGCCGCAATCCGAAGCTCAAGTGCAACGGCCAGTACATCAATAATGTCATCTACAACTGGGGCAGCGGCGGCCTCATCGGCGGCCACTCCGCCGGCGTCTGGAAGAGCGATGTGATCAACAACTACTTCATCGCCGGCCCGAGCACAGTGAATCTCGACAACTGGGTTTCCGACTGCGCTGCGACCGACACGTGGTACCAAGCCGGCAACTATTACGACCTCGACCGCAACGGTACACGCAACGGCTCGCTGATCCCCGCGTCCGCGTTCACCGCCAAAACCGTCACGCTCGTCTCCGCCAAGCAACACGCGCCATCGCCCGCCGTTACCGTGAGCACCGTCACGTACACGGTCGACGAGGCGCTTGCCGGTCGGCTCGGCTGCCAGCCCAACGACAGCGTGGATCAACGCCTGGTCGGCTACCTCCGTTCCTACGGCACCCAAGGCCGCATTGGAAAACCTTGATCCCTCGCGTGTTTTAAAACCAGGAACCCCCATCATCGCCTCCCGCGCCCGCGTCGAAACGACGCGGGCGCTTCTTTTTGCAAGAATGATGCAATCCAAGGATTGACCCGGTTTCGGCCGCCAGATTTTTTCCATCCTCCCATGAAGCTTCAACTTAGCGACTTTTCCCAACGCCTCGTACCGGCGTTCCTCTGCACGCTTCTTCTGGCTTTGAGCGCCGTGATCGCTCCGGCCGCCGACACGCTCTACGGCATGGGCAACCGGTCAAACGCCACTCTAGGCGAAGGCTGGTCCGGTTTTGAACCCACCGCCGTCGCCCAAGGCAAAACCGCCAGCTTCGTGGCCGCCGGCACATCCCACACGCTTTTCATCGCCGCCGACGGTTCTCTCTGGGGCATGGGTGACAACACTTACGGCCAGCTCGGCACCGGCGACACTGTTCCCCGTCACACGCCCGTTCAGATCTACAACGCCTCTCCCGTCCTCTTCGCCTCCGCCGGCGCCAATCACTCCCTCTTCATCACCTCCAACGGCACCCTCTACGGCATGGGCGGGACCTCCGCCGCTGTGCTCGGCGTTGCCGCCGGCAATCGCACCGTGCCAACTCAAATCGCTACCGGCGTCATCTCAGCCGGCGCCGGCGATTCCCACAGTGTTTTCCTGAAAACCGACAAATCAGTCTGGGTCATGGGTAGCAACTTGTACGGCCAGATCGGGACCACCTCCACGTCCACCGTTTCACTCGCCACCCAAATTGCCACCAATGTCGTTCAGATTGAATCCGGTGAAAACCACACGCTTTTCGTCAAAGCCGATGGCACTCTCTGGGGCGCCGGCCAAAACACCTATGGACAGCTCGGCTTGGGGGACACGACAAACCGGACTGTATTCGAGCAAATTACGACTGACGTAACGGAATGCGCAGCCGGCGGAATCCAATCGTTCTTCTTCAAGACCAACGGTTCGCTTTGGGGCATGGGCAACAATGGCGGCGGGCTCGGCAACGGCCAGTTTTCCGGCAACACAACCACCCCGATCCAAATCGCCACCGATGCCTCCCGCGTCAGCGCAGGCGGGCTTCACACGATCATCTTGAAAAATGACGGGACTCTCTGGGTATGCGGTAACAACACCTACGGCCAGTTGGGTGAGGGAGACTTTGTCGCCCGCACCACATTTTTCCAAATCGCGTCGGGCGTCACCAGCATGAGCGCCGGCGGCTTTCACACAGTCTTCCTCAAATCCGATCAATCTCTCTGGATCGCCGGATACAACGATCGCGGCCAGCTCGGCACCGGCGCGCTCGCTGCGTGCGCGTTCCCCGTCGCACTGGCCGAAAATGTCACCTCCGCCAGCGCGGGACTGCATCAGAGTCTCTACGTCAAAAACGACCAAACCCTCTGGGCCATGGGTAGCAATTCCCTCGGTTTGCTGGGAGACAGCGTAAACGGCATGTCCCAACAAACCACCGCGAAACAAACAGGCACGGGTTTCGTCCAGGCATCTACTTCACAAAATCACAGCCTCTTCCTGAAGGCCGATGGCTCTCTCTGGGCCGCCGGCTTCAACAGCAGCGGGCAACTCGGCCGCGGAAACACCACCAGCAGCACGATCCCGGTCCTCGTTTCCTCCGATGTGCAATCGTTCGCAGCTGGCGCAGGTACCACCTACTTCGTCAAAACCGACGGCACTCTCTGGGCAACAGGCGATAACTCCTCCGGCCAGCTCGGCCTGGATGCGAGCAGCCCCGCCGACCGGACTTCGCCCGTTCAGGTTGATACCGGTGTCGCTTCTGTCTTCACCGGCGCTTTCGGACGCCACGCGGTTTATATCAAAACCAATGGCACTCTCTGGGGCATGGGTCGCAACACCAATGGCCAGCTCGGTGACGGCACCTCAACCAACCGCTCACTCCCCATCCAAATCGGAACGGACACAGATGTCATCGCTGCCGCCGTTGGAGACAGCCACACCCTGTACCTCAAATCCGATGGCACACTGTGGGCAACCGGCCAGAATATTTACGGCCAGCTCGGCACGGGCAACAACACCAGCCGCACCACCCCTATCCAGATCACCACCGGCGTCTCCAAAATCGCCGCCGACGGCGCGCATTCTCTGTTCGTGAAAACCAATGGCTCTCTCTGGGCCATGGGGAAAAACGAATTCGGCCAGCTCGGCGACGGCACCCGCACCGACCGCAATACGCCCGTCCTGATCGCCCAAGGCGTCACCTTCATTGAAGCCGGCTACGAGCACAGCTTCTTCATCAAAACCACACCCGATCACAGCTACGCGGGACAGCCGTTGAGCCAGCCCGCCCGGTTGAATCAAGCGGTCTCGCTCACCACCATCAGCTCCGGCAGCGGCACTCCGGCCCTTCAGTGGTACCGCGGTCTCCGCGGCGATACCACCCAGCCGATCTCCTCCGCCACGGCCGCAGAACTCAACCTCACCGTGACTTCCAGCGCCTATTACTGGATGAACCGCAGCAGCACCGGCACACTGTCCGAAGCGAGCGCCACCGCGCGCATCACGCTCTTCGCGCCGGCCAGCTTCAACACCTTCATCTCCGCCCACACTGCATTGAGCGGAGGCAGCCTCGACGCCGCGGCCGACCCCGACGGCGACGGCCTGTCAAATGTTCTCGAATACGCCTTTGGCTCCTCCCCGATCCAGTCGCAACGCCACGCCGACTTCAGTTCACTCACGACGATCAACGGCGGCAATCGCGAGCTCTCGCTCGTTCACCGCCACAGCAAATCCGCCAACGTCACCTTCTCCTACGAAAGCTCGTCCGACCTCACGACGTGGACCCCGGCCAGCCCGGTCGTCACCGTCATTCAGACCGATGCCGACGGCGACAACCTCACCGAAATTGTCTCAGCGGTCCTGTCCACGGCCAGCAGCGAGCCTCGCCAGTTCCTTCGCGTAAAAGCCACCGCCCCGTAAACTGGTTTCGGCTCACTTCCACAGCGCGGCGGAATTCCCTCCCCAACCGCCGCGCTTAGGGTCACGCTGCGGTGAACATGGTTCGTCTCGGCAAAACCACCTCACTCCGCGTCAAGCATCTCGCGACGCCCGGCGCCTTCCTCGACGGTGGCGAACTCGGCGACATCCTCCTGCCCGGTCGCTACGTCCCACACGGCACCATTCCCGGCGAAGCCATCCTCGTTTTCGTCCATCTCGATTCCGAAGACCGTGTCGTCGCCACCACCGAGACGCCACACGTCCAGTCCGGTGAATTCGCCACGCTCCGCGTCGTCAGTATCAATGCCCGGATCGGCGCCTTCCTCGACTGGGGCCTGAGCAAAGACCTGCTCCTCCCCATGCGCGAGATGTCCGGCCCTCGAGTGAACGTCGGCGACTGGATCGTCGTCCACGTTTTCGTCGACGAAAAATCCAACCGCATCATCGCCACCACACGCATCAGCCGCCATTTCAGCAAAACCCCGCCGCCCTATCAGGAAGGCCAGGAGGTCGATCTCCTCGCCTACGGCGAAACCGATCTCGGCTTCAAGTGCATCGTCGAAAACGCACACGACGGCCTGCTCTACCGCAACGAGCTCGCGACCCCGCCCGTCTACGGCCAGAAACTCACCGGCTTCATCAAAACCGTCCGCGAAGACGGCAAGATCGACCTTCGCCTGGATCGTGGCGGCTACCAGCGAATCGCCCCGCTCTCCGATAAAATCCTTGCCGAGCTCACCACCCGCGGAGGCCGCATGCTCTACAGCGACAAGACCCCGCCCGAGGAAATCCGTGAAACCTTCGGTGCCAGCAAAAAGGCGTTCAAGCAGGCCATCGGCGCCCTCTTCAAGGAACGCCGCATCGTCATCGAGGATCACGGCATCCGCCTTCCCGATACGCCGCTTATCGTCAAACCCGACGCCGCCGCGCCCAAAAAGAAAATCGCCGCCCCCAAATGAGTTCCTCTGTCCCTCGCGTCATCCACGTCCGCGCATTCCCCATCGAGCTCGGTCAGCTCCTGAAGTTCGCCGGTCTCGGCGGCACCGGCGGCGAAATCAAATCCGCCATCAAAGACGGCCAGGTTCTCCTCAACGGCGAAGTCGAAACCCGCCGCGGTAAAAAACTCTCCGCTGGCGACAAAGTCACCCTCGGCGACGAAACCGTCATCGTTCAGCCGGAGTAGCCGCCAGCCCGTAGCGCGTAGATCCCACGATTGAGCGTTGAGTGTTCAGCGTTAAACGTTGAACGTTTTCTCTCTCCTTTTCCATGAGCACCACCGACCTCAAAATCGAATCCATCAAGACCGGCAGCGGCGCGTCTCCCAAGAAAGGCGACGCCGTCACTGTGCACTACACCGGCTGGCTGACCGATGGCTCCAAGTTCGACAGTTCCGTCGATCGCGACGAGCCCTTCACCTTCGTCCTCGGCGCCCGCCAGGTCATTGGCGGCTGGGATCTCGGCGTCTCCCAGATGAAAATCGGCGACAAGGTGAAGCTCACCATTCCGCCGCATCTGGGCTACGGCGCACGCGGCTTTCCCGGCGCCATCCCGCCC
The DNA here is from genome assembly GCA_049840895.1 of Nibricoccus sp. Lineage (GTDB taxonomy): Bacteria > Verrucomicrobiota > Verrucomicrobiia > Opitutales > Opitutaceae > Nibricoccus. Next base: position 26,862 of record JASGJB010000010.1, read on the forward strand.
AATGCGACATTGATCTTCGACGTCGAGCTTCTCGCCATCGGTTGAGCACACGCTCTCCAAAAAAGAGAACCCGCGCCGCAGCTTCGGCCGCGACGCGGGATGAGATGATCAGGTAGAATCGAAACCCTGTCTCTGTCTTAAATTCAGGATCAGGATTGAGGAAACGGATGCCGGGACGCCTCCGGATACTCCGCATTCCACCAGCGCTTCGCACCGACCTGTCCGCCCCAGATGGCGGCCCCCGCGCCGACAAGAAACGCGATAAACGTCCAGACCGCGGTTTTCGTAGCCGCATTGGCCGCCTTCTCAGCACCCTCGCGTACTTTGCGCTCGGCTATCTCGGCCTTGGCTCGCAACTCCTGCTTGGCGCGTTCGTATGACGCGCCCCATTCGTCCACCATCCGCTCCGCGTCCGCCTGGCTCCGTCCCGTGGCCTGCGAAATCGTTTGAGCCAGCGCCGCCCGATTCTCGGCCGATGCGGTTCCGCCTTCCGCGCCAAACAAACGATAAAGCGACCAGCCAATCTCGCGACGGGCCTTCACGCTGTTGCTGTTGGCCTGGCTGTCCGGACCGTTCTGGGTCGGCGCCACTTCATCGAGAAAACTCGAGACGATCCCGCCGTTGCTGGCCGTGAACTGCTGGAACGCATCTCCAGCAGCCGGAGCGGCCGCACCCGCCGCCGCTCCCACGGTCATGCCGGCCACGGAAAGCGTTTTGCCCGCGAGCTTCGCGGTGCCCGTGGCAAGCGCACCCCCGCCGAGCGTGAACGACGCAAAAGTCACCACGGTCGCCAGACTCCACACGACAAAGCCGTGCAGACGTCCAACGCTGTGATTCGCGACATCTGCGAACCGCGCCGCAACCCAGCCACCAATCCACAAGGAAATCAATGCGCTCACACTCCAGCTGATCCCCGCAGCGACGGTGATATCCGCGACGACGTTGTCGTTCGTCAATGGCTGCGCCGTCTGCAGGCCGATTCCCAAGCTCAGCAACGTGAGCAGGAGATGCGCGCTGAGCGCAGCGACACTACCGGCAAAGACCGCGCCCCAGGAAAGAGCGCGTGGATGAATGGAAAAAGTCGCGGCAGGTGCGGCGACGGAAACAGGCTGTGTCTGTGGATAAGTGTTCATGGGGTTTGGCGTTTCATCGCGGACCAAAACGTTGCGATGTATTGAGTGCGGAACACTTACAGAGGGCATGACACGTGCCACCCCAGCCACCCCCGCAGATGACTCTGAATTCCAATGAATTAGCTTCATCGCTCAATTCCGCCGCTTGCAGACTGCAGCTTCGGAAGCCTGCCAGTTTTGGCAACATGCAGCGTGCGCAGGAAAAAACGCAGACACCCGGCTTGAGCCGTTCGACCTGATTTCCCAAGCTCATCGTTTCGCCATGTCCGCGCGCCTCACCGTCCTCCTCTACTACAAATACGTTCGCATCGCGGACCCGGCGGCGCTCATGCAGGCGCAGCGCGAACTCTGCCAGTCTCTCGGCCTGCACGGCCGCATTCTCATCGGCAGCGAAGGCATTAACGGCACCGTCGCCGGCACGCCCGCGGCCGCCCTCGCCTACCAGAACGACCTCCGCTCGCAGCCGGGATTTTCCGACGTCGTCTTCAAGATCAGCCACGCCGACACCCAGCCATTCCCGAAACTTCAGGTGAAAGTCCGCCGCGAGGTCGTCACGCTCGGCGCCACCCATGATCCCGATCCCATCCGCGACACCGCGCCGCACGTAACTCCCGCCGAGTGGAAGCGCATGATCGAGGAGGAAGACGTCGTCCTCTTCGACGTCCGCAACCGCTACGAGTCCGCCGTTGGCCGCTTCAAGGGCGCCATCACGCCCGACATCGAAAACTTCCGCGACCTCCCCGCCATCCTTCCACAGTACGAAAACCTGAAGGACAAAAAAGTCCTCATGTACTGCACCGGCGGCATCCGCTGTGAAAAAGCCACCGGACTCTTCCGCCAGGCCGGTTTCAAAAACATCTTCCAGCTCGAAGGCGGAATCGTTTCCTACGGCGACCAGGTCGGCGACGCCCATTGGGAGGGCGACTGTTTCGTCTTCGACGAACGCATGACCGTTCCCGTCGGCAGCGCCGAACCCAAGCCGCCCATTGGTCGCTGCGAACACACCGGTCGCGCCACGCGCAACATTATCAACTGCCTCCACGATCCCTGCCACCGCCTGATCGTCGTCGCCGAGGAAACCTTGGCCGAAGATCCCGACGCCCGCCTCTGCCGCGAATGCCGCCGCGCCGGTTTCACCTCCGCCACCGCCGACTATCTCGGCAGCCCGGCAAGAGTAGCGCGCGGCAATTAGAACGCGTCTTCGATCGAGCCTCGCCGTCGATACAGATTAATCAGCGGGCTGCGACTTCCGCCTGACGCGCCTCAACCTTCAGAGCACGCAGCAACGTCCTGAGACTCTCCGTATCGGCGGGTGCACGGGTCAAAGAAAGATGCACATCCACCCAGGTGTGGCCCCACGTGCGGCACGCTCTTAGATTTTTCTGCGTGCCTCCACCAGGAAGACCGAGCGTGTAGGTGACCGCATTCCATCCGTCGATCGTTTCAAATTTTTCCTCGGTCAATGGCGTGTTGATACCGACGGACATTTTCTCTTTGTCCGTCGCCCACAGCTTTTTGAAGCCTTGATAGTTGGCGACAGGTTCGAGCCAGCCGCTGATGATGACCCCATCTTTCCTTGAGAAGGAAAAATAGGATTCGGCCTGGTTCAGTTTCATCTGCGATTCAGAAAAGCCCTCCTTCGGGATGCGGATCTGCGCGTCGAGCACAGCGACGGATACAATCAACGCGTCATCGGTGGTTTGAACCTTCGCGGCGTTCGCCGGTGGCGGAGGAAGCTTCACGCTTTCGACCATCTGCAACGCTTCTTGAAAAGTCGGCCCACTCACGTCGTCGGTGAATAACGTCACATGAACAATGACACCGTTGTCCATGCGTATGAGCGCCGGAGTCACCACTTTGTAATCACCCGGTTTTGATGGCTTCCCGACCAGGTCCGGATCCACGAACGTGCTGCGGAATCCTATTCCTTCCGGGACTTTGAAAAGCGTCTGCTCCACCTTGGCATCAGGAGAGGGCAGATACATCCTGCATGACTGCAGGTGGACTTTTTTCAACGCATCCACGTCCGAGATGCGACCATCTCCACGTCCAAGGACGGTAATCATCAAAGCTGCGTTTCGCCCGTCACACGGAACATACTTGTACGAGGGAAAGGAACCAGGTCTCTCCGTCGCGGGGATGTCTGTTTCCCGCCAGGAAGGCGACGTCGTTACAGCAATGGCCCGTTCGGCTGAAGCCGCAGGACAAAGCACAGGAAGCAAGAGAGCGACTACCGCGATCAGGATTTTTTTCATGGATGGGGTCACCCATCGACTACCTGCGACCTTCATTGACGCCAAGAGGTATCCGCAAAAGCCCAGGCTCGATGGCTGCTCGATGCGCGACTCCTCTCGACCAGACTGGACTCATTCAAAAATTCTTCCGCGGTTAAACCGCCAGAGCGCGACACTCATCACGAGTGCCGTGATTCCACCAAGGATTCCGATCAACGGCAGGATCTGCATGAAACTCTGGCCGGCCCAGAGCACCGCGCTGAAACCTTCCATCGACCAATAGACCAGTGTGAGTTTGCTGAACTGCTGGAGAAACACCGGCATGATGGAGAGCGGAAACCACGCACCGCCCAGCGCGCTCATGAGCATGATGATAAAAGTCGACAGCGCGCCCGCCGCCTCGGCGTTGGGCGCAATCGCCGCGACCAGCATCGCGAAGGACGTGCACGCCGCTGCCGCAAAAACACTCACGAGGACAAGCAGCGGAAGGTGCGGCAGCACCTCGACTCCATAGAGCCAGCCGCCCGCGGCAAACAACGCCACCAGTTGCAGCAAACCGAGTGCGACTCCGTAGAAAAATTTGCCCCAAAGAATCTGCGCGCGCGTGACCGGAGCGGAGAGAAGCCGCTGAAAAATCCCCGTGTCTCGTTCGCGAAAGAGACTCGTCACCGAACTGGTAAGCGCGAAGAGCAGAAATTGAATCGCCCAGCCGCCGACCAGATTCGTCGCCGCAGCATTCTTCACATTGGCTCCCACCACCTGCTCCCGCTCGATTCGAACGATCTTGGAAAAAATATCGGCTCCTCCACCGCCATCACCTGCGCCATCCGCGGACTTTGATTTCTGGGTGATCGATCCAAACCCAAAGTCGCCCGAGGCAATCTGCCGCTCGATCGCCGCCTGATCCCCGCCAAAGGTATTGCTCACCGCTGCGGCGATCGCGCCGTTGAATTGATCGAATCGCTCCGCTCCTAGAAAGCCTTTCGAACGCGCCTGCAAGGACTGCCCGAGCAATTCCGGCACGTTCGAAAAAATCGTCTTTTGAAGGATGCCATTCACCGTCTGCGTCTCGATATCGTTGCGCGGGTTCGACAATATTTTCAGGTGAATCCCAAATGAATCCTCGCTCATCAGGTCGGCCGGTATCACCAGCGCAAAGCGAACCTCGGCGCGTGGCTGCCGCATCATCGGTCGCAAATCATCCTCGACCAGCGGCCGTTTCGTTTTATCCGGCAGATCGAAATCGGTGATCACGCGAAAGGTTTTCTCCGCCTTTAACGCATCGACCAATTTCGACGCCGCGGGACTGTCGCTGGCATTCACCACTGCGATCTGAATCCCCTTCGGCCCTGCCTTCTTCCCGTTCACATCGAAGATCTGCCCGAAAAGGCAGATCATCGCGAAAGGCACGGCGAACGTGAGCGAAACCGCGGCCTTGTTGCGGAAAAAGTGAGCGAAATCTTTCCGAAGAAGTATGAGCACTGCGCGCATGAGTATGAAAGCGACGGAAAAGGAGCGTGGATTTATTCGCGCAAACTGCGTCCCGTGAGATGAAGGAAAAGCGCCTCGAGCGAGGGTCTCCGCACGCTGAACAGGCGCGGCGGGAGCGCGAGTGATTCGGCCAGCGCAAAGAACATCGAAAGTTTAAAGTCCGGCCCCGGATGAAAGCGGTACTGGCCTTCCGCAGTGATAATTTCTCCATGCGCCGAAAGACCGGCCACCAGCGAGGCAGTCCCGGGCGTTGCAGGAAACCGGACCTCCTCCTCGAACGGCAGCTGCGTGAGCAATTCATCGAGCGTCCCGAGCGCGTGGACTTTGCCGTGATCGATAATGCCGATGCGCGAACAAAGACGCGTCGCCTCCTCCATGTAGTGCGTCGAATAAATGATGGTGAGTCCCTCGCGGTTGAGCCGCTGGAGATACTCGAAAATCGCGTTGCGCGATTGCGGATCGACTCCAACCGTCGGCTCATCGCAGAGCAATAACTTCGGCCGGTGAAGGAGCGCGGCGACGATATTGAGACGCCTCTGCATGCCACCGGAATAGGTTTTCACCAGATCCCGGCGGCGATCGGAGAGCTGCACAGCCTCAAGCGCCTCATCAATGCGCGAACGAAGATCGGCGCCGCGCAGGCCATAAAGTTCTCCGAATATCCGGAGATTTTCGTCCGCATTCAGATCGGGATAGAGCGCGATATTCTGTGGCACCAAGCCAAGCAACAGACGCACCGTCGAGCCGGCGGCTTTGAGCGGCTGCCCGTCGAGCGTGATTTCTCCAGCGTCAGGTGGTCGCAGTCCGGCAATCAGCGACATCGTCGTGGACTTCCCGGCCCCATTCGGCCCGAGCAGTCCGAAAAATTCCCCGCGCGCGATGTCCAGCGACACGCCTCCAAGCGCAGTGAGCGCCCCGTAGCGCTTGATGACGTTACGTAATTGCAGCATGAGATCGATCGTTGGATATCCGGAAAAGCAGCGTGTTGACGAGATGAACCCGTCCCGCGGCGACGAGGTTACAAAACATCCCGGAAAACCACCGCTAAGATGCCGGCCGTTTTCATCGCGGACCATACCTGCGACGCGTCGCCCACCCGCTTCGAACCACTGCAAGCCGATGAACCGCATATCTCGATCAATACAGCTCACAACGGCCGCGGCTGAGCGACCCCGTCCAGCTGCACCGGAAGAAAACATTCGCTGCTGAAAGGTGCCGCCAGTTGCGTCCGCTGATTTCCACCCTACTCGTCTAGCTTTCTATGCTCCACATCCCCGCTCACTCAAAGCCTGCGGCTACAAACCTGACGCGCCGTGACGCACTGCGTTTCTTCGGTCTCACGGCCGCAACCGCCCTCTTCGCCCCGAATCTCGTCCGCGCCGCCGATACCGGCATTCAAGCCAACGGGGCACCGCGATTTGGGACTCAGCCCGGATTCTACCGTTTCAACATCGGCGCGTTCGAAGCCGTCGCGTTTATCGACGGCGGCATGGCGGGCCCGACCTCGCAATTGCAGCTCTGGAAAGACCACGGCCCCGAAGAACTCGGCGGCGTGTTGAAGAACTCCTTTCTCGCCCCCGACCAGATCCGCCTCCCTTTTTGCGTGCTCCTCGTCCGCATGGGCGCCGAACTCGTCCTGGTGGATTCCGGCGCGGGCTCTCTCTTCGGTCCCATTGGCGGCCGACTCCCGGCCCAGCTCGCCGCCGCCGGCGTGAAGCCCGAACAAGTCACGGCCGTGATCCTGACCCACGCGCACGGCGATCACATGGGCGGCCTGCTCGATCCAGAAACAAAGACACCCGTATTCAAAAACGCCCGCCACTTCATCCACCGGCGCGAGTACGAATTCTGGACGGGCTCCTCGCCCGATCTCTCCGCCCAGAACCTGCCGGCGGCCGACAAGCAGGCGTTCATCGCAGGAGCGAAAACCCATCTGGCCGCGATCAAGTTCGATCAGATCAAAGGCGGCGAAAAACTTGTCGAAGGCCTCGAGATCGTCGACGCACCTGGCCACACCCCCGGCCACATCGCGCTTCTTTTCTCTTCGGGCAACGATCAGCTGTTTCACATCGTGGACTCCGCGCACCACCACGTGCTTTCGTTCGAACATCCCGAGTGGAGCTTCGCCTTCGACACCGATCCCGAAGCAGCCATCAAGACCCGCAATCGCATCCTCGACCGGGCGGCGGCCGACCGCCTGCGCATCTTCGGCGCGCACCTGCCCTTCCCAAGCCTCGGACACGTTCGCGTTCTCGCCAAAGGACGGTACGAGTACGTTATCGAGCCGGGCGTGTTCGTGTAGTTAATCCTGCACCACCGCACCGTGCCGGCCAACTCAGGCTGGCGGAGTATGCTCACCGGCCTTGTTCACCTCGGATTTGGTCGCAGTGACTGACCGACCGGGAGTAGGCGCATCCGCCGATGGCTCCTCCCGTAAAATCGCCGTCCCTCCACTTGAAATGCGTCCTTGCTTTGGCCGCCTGTGGCTTGCGGCCGCGACGGCAAACGCAATCAGCAGAACGAATCCAATGACGAAAGCAGCCATGTAGCCCATGCCTGAATCTAATCGAACTGGCGCGGCGTGCCATCAGAGCCGAATCCAGCTTTTTCATCGGGCATTTTCTTATTTTCCAGCCTCAAAACTTTTTCGAATCACACACTCTGCGCTCGTCACCACCTCCACTCACCTCCTTTCATCACCGCCATCCTGCTGATGCCCACAAACCACGCCCCTTCCGATCTTCGTGTCTTGTGGGATCGTTTCAGAAAAAATTTCTGGCTGAAGACCATCGGCATCACCGCGTTCATCACGCTCTTCTTCGTCGCTTATTTCCGCATCCTGAATTTTCCGGTGTTTACGGTGACCGTGATGCCCCTCACGGAGATTGACCGGCTGGTTCCATTCACGCCGATCGCGCTCATCCTCTACGTGTCGCTCTGGATCTACGTGCCGATCGCTCCGGTGATGATTCCCGTAAAACGCGATCTCTATGCCCTGGGCTGGGAGGCCTGCGGAGTGGCCGTTCTGGGTCTGGGCATATTCTTTTTCTGGCCGACCACGATTCCGCCCATCGAGATCGATTGGACCCGGCATCCCGGATTCGAATTTTTGAAAACCGTGGATGCATCCGGCAACGCCTGTCCCTCCCTTCATGTTGCCTTCGCGGTTTTCACCGCCCTCAGGATCCACGAAACGTTGCTCGGTATTCAGGCGCGCACCCGCCTGCACGTCATCAACTGGCTGTGGTGCGCGGGCATTGTCTATTCAACACTGGCCATCAAGCAGCACGTGGCGGTCGATGCATTCGCAGGCGCCGCACTGGGAGTGATTGGCGGAAAACTCCACTGGACGCGCTGGCTGAAAAAAAATCCGGGCGACAATTCTTAAAGGCCCCGGCGGTCTTTATTTCGCGAAGCGACCATCTGGTCGTGCTGCGCTTCCTCCACGCCTTCAAGCGTGAGGCGCTCAACGGACTCCTGCTCATCGAGGTCCTTGGCCGGGGCTTTTTGATTGCCGAAATAAACAGGCTCTTGCGACGGATCGCGCGTAATCGCCCCCATGCTTTGTCCGTCGTCGTTGAGCGTCGGGTGCACCGTCTGACCGCTGAGCTCTGCAACCGCCTTCTCGCGATCCTCGAGGGTTGGCTCCGTGGTCCGCCCGGCAATGGCCGCGATCTCTTTCGCCCGTTGCTCGACGTCTGAAGCGGTGATCCCGCCCGCGCCTGTGCCGTGGATGATGACTTTTCCTTGGTTGATCGGTGTATTCATAGAAAATACTTTCGTTATTTCTTGGTGATTTGAGAGGCCGGTGCCTCGCGAACGGAGCGGCTGGCGATGGAGCCATTTCGCCGACGCCCGCCATTCCGCCGGCCGGCCACGCCCAGCCGGCGCTTAAGAAAGTCCAGCACAGCCCGCTCGATTGGCGTGAGGCTGTTCCGGGATATTTTCTCAGCCCGGGCCTCAATGACCTTGATGGTCAGGCCATCGAGATAAGCCTCCAGCACGAGCGGGTGAACGTACGATTTCCGGCAGATAGCCGCCGTGTTGCCGAGCCGCTCCGCGACATGTCGAATCGCACTCTGAATATTCTTCCTGGCCTGGGTATCCGTCTCGAAACGCTCAAATTTCTGCAGCGCTTCAGCGGCCAGCACGGTCGCGGCCCATGTGCGAAAATCCTTCGCGGAAAACTCCTGGCCAGCGATTTCGCGGAGATAGCCATTCACGTCGTCAGACGCGATTTTCTGCACCTCGCCCTGTTCGTCAGTATATTGAAAAAGAATCTGTCCCGGTAATTCCTGGGCCTCACGAACAATCTTCGCCAGTCGTGGATTGTGCAGGTCGATGGTGTGTCGCTTGCCGCTCTTTCCGGGAAACTGAAAATGCATTGTCCCACCGCGAACCCGCACATGCCGGTCACGCAATGTGCTCAGCCCAAACGAGCCGTTCTGGCGTGCATACTCCTCGTTGCCCACGCGAATCAACGTCGTCTCCAACAACCGAGTCACCGTCGCGAGCACCTTTTCCCGCCCCAATCCCGGCTGTTTCAAATCGCGCGATACCCGGCGCCGCATTTCCGGCAGCATGCGCCCGAACGCCAGCATGCGACCATACTTCACATCGTCCCGCGCCTCTCGCCAATCGGGATGGTAACGGTGCTGCTTGCGACCCCGCGCATCGCGTCCGGTCGCCTGCAGGTGGCCATTCGGATTTGGACAAATCCATACATCTGTCCACGCGGGCGGTATCGCGAGAGTGCGGATACGCTCAAGCATATCCGTATCCTTCACCCGCGAGCCGTCGGCCCTCAGGTAGCGAACCGTGCGTCCCGAAGAAATCCGGGCAATGCCGGGCATTTCATCGGAGACGTAGCGGAGGCCGGCGCTCTTCGCGGCGGCTCCGGCGCTTTCCATGAGCGCGATCGATGTCATGATGATTTCCGGCCAAAAGGGAAATCGAGCGACGCGCTCCGGCTTATTTGCCGAAGAGTTTTGCGATGATGAAGATCACGATCGCGCCGAAGATTCCGCCACCGAAAATCAGATAAAGGAACGACCAGCCGATGGCGGCGAGAGGAAGAACGAGTGTAGCGAGCATGGGAGGAATGAGTGGAGGGTTTAAGTTCGCCGCTGCGCGGTGCGCATCGGCAGTTTATACCCGGCAATTTCGCTTAACCCGTGCCACCGCTTGAAAGCGCCCGACAACTTGCGCGCTCTGTCACTGCATGAAACGGCTTTTCACCTATGGGCTTTCTTTTCGCGCGCAGCCTCCCCTTGGGGAAACGAGTACGCTATTCTGCAAAGCGCCACGGCACCTGGCGTGCACAATGCGCTGTCAGCGTAGCGCAGCGGCAGCCCAGCCCGGCAGCGGAAAAGATTTTTTCTCGGCAAAATCGTTGAGAAGATTCCTGCACCCATTCACGGGAGCATCGACACTGCGAAATCCGGAGCAGTTGTTCCCCGTCCTTCTCCTCGACGACGTATTTACCGATCTCGATTTGAAGCGGAGCCGTCTCGCCGTGCAGAAGACAGCGTATCGCCATCGTGCCGTTCTTGGAATCGATGCGCAGATCTTCCAGCCGTCCGTAGCGGGCGAGCAGATCGTTCAGATAAACCCGGGCGGATTTTCCGGCTAAAGCATCTTTGGCGGCACGAAACATAGGGGGAAATGGACGCGTCTTTGCTTCCTGCACAATCGCGGAAGACGCCGCTCGCACACTATGCGCTATTCACCGGCGTCAACCCTTGCAGATCAAATTCCACCACTCAGCCGACGGTCTCCACACTTTCTCCACGACGAACTCCACGCCGATTTTCCTGTCCGCCCTCGCAATCAACCACCCCCTCCAGCCACCATGAAACTTTCCGCCAACCATCTGAAACGCTACAAGGAGATCGCATCGCTCCTTTGGAAATACGGCCGCACCGACCTCGTCCGGCAAATGACCACAGAGGATGCGTTCGGTTTGACCACGGAGCCGGAAGAAACCTCCGGCAAAGGCCAGCCTGAGCAGTTCGCCGATGATCTCGAGCGGATGGGACCGACCTACGTAAAGCTCGGTCAGGTGCTCGCAGGCCGTCCCGACTTGCTGCCCGCGCCTTACATCAAGGCACTCGCACGCCTGCAGGACAACGTGAAGCCGTTTCCCTACGAGGACGTGGAGGAGATTGTCACCACCCAGCTCGGCGCGCGCATCTCAAAAGCATTTTCCGCGTTTTCCACGGAGCCGCTTGCCGCCGCGTCCCTTGGTCAGGTGCATGTCGCGACGTTGCGCGACGGGCGCCTCGTCGCCGTGAAAGTACAACGCCCCGGCATCCGCCAGCAGATCGCGGAAGATTTCGAGGTGCTCGCCGAAATCGCCGCGTTCTTCGACAAACACACGGTCATCGGCAAACGCTACCGCTTCTTCAGTGTCCTCGAGGAATTCCGCAACACGATCCAGCAGGAGCTCAACTACGAGCGCGAGGCGCAGAACCTGATCAAGGTTGGCGAGAATCTCGTGAACTTCGAAAGGATCCAGATTCCCCAGCCGATTCCCGACTACTGCACCGGCACCGTGCTCACGATGGATTTTGTGCGCGGCCGCAAGATCACCAAGCTCAGCCCGCTCGCCCGTCTCGAACTCGAAGGCACACGCTTTCTAGCAGCCGACATTTTCAAAGCCTACTTGAAGCAAGTCCTCGTCGACGGCCTTTTCCACGCCGATCCCCACCCGGGAAATGTTTTCGTCACCGACGATGGCCGCATCGCGCTTCTCGACCTCGGCATGGTCGGACACACCGGCCCTGCGATGCAGGAAAATCTCCTCAAGCTCATCCTCGCTGTCAGCGACGGCAAAGGCGAGGAGGCCGCCGAGATCGTCATGCGGCTCAGTGAAAAGCTCGAGAACTTCGACTCCCTCGAATTCCGCCGCAAAATCGGCCAGCTCGTCGCCCTCCGCCGTGATCAGGGCCTCGAACAACTCAACGTCGGTCGCTCGTTGCTCGATGTCAGCCGCAGTGCCCACGAGAGCGGACTCTACGTGCCCAGCGAACTCACCTTGCTCGCCAAAACGCTGCTTCAGCTCGATGAGGTGGGCCGCATACTCGATCCGGAGTTCGACCCCAACGCCACCGTACGCGAAGAGGCGTCCGTTCTCATGGCTCAGCGCGTTCGCAAAGACCTCACGCAGGGAAATGCCTTCAGCACGCTGCTCGAGATGAAAGATTTCGTGAGCAACCTGCCCGGCCGCCTCAATCGCATCATGGACGTCGTCGCCAATTCTGAACTGGAGGTGAAGGTGAAGTCGACCGACGCCAAAACCGTGGTGGATGGCATGCAGAAGATCGCCAACCGCATCACCTGCGGACTCATACTCGCCGCCCTGATCATAGGCGCATCGCTGATGATGCGGATCGAGACGCCGTCACGGCTGCTCGGATACCCGTCACTCGCCATCGTCTGCTTCCTCGCCGCTGCAGCCGGCGGATTCTGGCTGGTGATCAATATTTTCATCCAAGACCACCGGGATAAAAAGAAACTCACGCGCTGAGTTTCCCGCCGCAATTTGCACGTGCGGCATTTTTTCCGAGCTGCATTTCGCGCCGTTCACGCGAACGAAAAAATAGCGGACGAAATCTTAACATGCTGTTTTTCAGCAGCTAGTCACACCGCGAAGGCGCGTGGCACATGGGCAGCAAAAGAAGGAGTGAGTACATTCCCCTTCTTTTATGAAAACAAACTACCTGCCCCGCGGCCTCGTCCTCTCCATGCCGGTTCTGAGCCTTCTCGCACTCACCGCCTGTGTCGCTCCTACACCACCACGCCCAGTAGTCGCCTATCCGGTCAGCTATCAGGTTCAGATCGGAAACACTCAGGTCAGGGCCAACGACGGCCCTCAAAATCTCAACGTCAGCGCCACGCAGGATGTCAGCGTCGAGCCCGGCAAGACCCTCTACTATCAGGTCGTTTCACCGATCGATGTAACGCTCAGCCTCTATGAGCTGCCTTCATCGACCACACCCTCCTCACGGCTCGCCCAAACGCAGGGAACAACCTTCACCTCATCGATCACGCCCACGACTTCGGCCGTTCGCTTCACGTTCGTCGCCAGTCAGCCCAACAGCAGCGGCACTCTTCGCTTCACGCTTTCCGATCGTCCAATCGCGCCCGCGGTCACCACACCTGCGACCACGACAAGCTCAACGACAACCACGACCACCACCACCTACTGATCCGATCGCTCCTGGCATCCTATGAAAGTGAACTCAGCCGAAGAAACACTCGCTCCGCCGCCTCCAGCGCCACGCTTGGAAAGCATTTTAAGGACCTACTTCCCTTTTCTCCTGCTTCCCGAGCTGCCCACCTCGCCTGAAAAGGCGCTGACCAAACGAATCGCCGTTCCAGAAACCTCCCGTTAGCCGCATCTGGACTTCGCCGCCCTGTTTGGGCCACTCTCAAAACGACCGCGCGCCCGCGGTCGTTTTTTTATGCGCGCTGCTTTTCTTCTCCTCATCTTCTGGACCGTCCGCCTCGTCGCAAGCGACAGCGCTCCCGCGACAACCTCAGCGCCGTGGCAAAGCATCGCGACGAACCTTCCACTCACCTTCACGATCCTTCCTCCGGACACGAGCGCGTCTCCCGCCGCCAAAGTCCCTCTCGTTTTCTATCTGGAAAATCTCGCGGCTCCACGCATCGGCACCGACTCCGATGAATCGATCGTCCAGGAGCTGCGCGCGAGCGGCTGCCTCGTGGTTGTGCTCGACTATCAAAAACACCCGCGCGCCCGCCTCCCGTTTCTCAATCGCGATCTCGGCAAACTCCGCGACGATCTGCGTGCAGGACTCATCCTCAAGGCGCTGCCGTTCGATGCGACCCTCGTTTTCATCGTGCCCTCCGGACACCGGCTTAAACGCGACATCGTCTTCCACCGCGACGAAGGCCGGACACTGGCCTTCGATCTGATCTATCCGTCCGGCAACGCTGGCGATCCCGCCCGGCGCACGGTTGGCACCGTCCTTGAATTTTCCTGCGACAACAAAGACCGCATGGGCAACACCTCGCTCTCTATTTGCAGCGACACCTTGCTCGACGGGTTTGCCACGGAAGGTTTTGCCGTTGCGATGGCTGATCACCCCGTCGCCGCGCCCTACAAAGGCCTCGATGCAATGCCGTCCTCCGCGTGGAAAATAAAAGCCGCGGTCCGCACACTTCGCCTCGAAACCACCGTACTCGGCCTCAGTGGAAAAATCATCCCAGCCGGATTCTCCCGGGGCAGCGGCATGGCGCTCATGCTACTCACGACCGAAGGTCTCTCGGAATTCGACGGCCACGGTGAACACTCCGAGGTCAGCAGCGCCGTACAAGGCGCCATCATTCTCTCGGGCCGGTTCACCTACCTGGATCTCCGCCCCGACGACCACATGATCCCGCGCTACAACCAGACTTGGGGCACACGCGAAACCGCCACCGACACCTGGCGTCGTCACGGTGCGCTCGACTACCTCACAACCGCGACCAAGCCCGTGTTCCTGTCGATAAACATCACTGAATCACCCGACGCGCTGCATCAGATGACTGTGCTCCGCAAACGCCTCGCTGAGTTGGGCAGCGACGACACCTTCATGATGGATCGCGAGCCTCGCGGCCACAAAGTCCCCTTGGACCGCGGCATTCTGGAAGGGATGAACGCTTATTTGAAGCGCCAGTTCACCGTCGAGTAACGTTTCACAACGTCCCTGCGCACAGAATTCCCCGGCCGGAAAAAATCAGAACCGCACGCGCACACCCAGCGGCATCGCCTGCTGAGCACGAGCGCCTTGCTCGAACTGCTCGCGAGCTTCGGCCCGACGAAGTGCGAAACGCGACAGGACCACGGACATTTCCTGGACTCCCAAACGTAACAGGTAACCCGCACCGAGCGCTCCCGTCACCAAGCTCATGAATTCAAGCCATAGAGCCTGCCCTTCCGCACCGGCATAACCGGTACCGACCTCAAAAGGAACGACCCGCGCAATGATCTGCATGATCGTTCCGAGGAGAAAAAATCCGATGGCGTTGGCGGTATTCATAAGCGTACCCACCAATAAGCGATGGGTGTGCCAACTGGGCAACACCTCAATCAACAGCAAGCGCTGCAACAGTTTAACAAAACGCCAAAGTCCAAACCACCCCCGAGCCCGTGCAATTGGCATGAGGCACAAAAAACCGTTCTTGCAGGCTGCAAGAACCGCTAGGTTTTTTAACAAAAACCCGCCCGTCCCCTCGTCCTTCACAGCTATCAGCTTTCCACAAGTCCTCAGAGATCACCAAGTTGCGGACGCAGGACGATCTCTTCGACCACGGTGCGCCGCCCAAGCCTGTAGACGTCAAAAAATGCCCGCGCCACGTCCGAGGCCGGCATGATCCGCTCCTCCTTCACGCCACTCTTAGACCATGAAGGTGACCAAGTTGCCCCCGGGTGCACGCAGCAAACCCGCACCCCCTTTTCGCGAAGTTCTTCACGCATCACCTTGCTCAGCCCCGTCACGCCAAATTTCGCCGCACAATAGGCCGCGCTGTTCGGATAGGCGCCGAGCCCTGCGATCGAACTCATGTTGAAAACATCGCCACGTCCGCGCTTCGCCATCGCCGGCACAAACGCCCGCGACACGAGGAAGACGCTTCGCAAGTTTGCCGCCACGATCTCGTCGAAGTCCCTCACGCTCGTCTCCACAAACGGCGCCGCGCGGAAAACGCCCGCGTTGTTGATGAGCACATCGACCGCTCCGAACCGCTTTCCCACAGCGGCCGCAGCCGCGGCAACCTCCGCCTCGACGCTCACGTCCGCAGAAAAAGTCTCCGCCGCACCCGCACCCAGTTTCACGCACGCCTTCGCCACCGTGCGCAGATTTTTCTCCGAACGCGCCACCAACGCCAGACGGCATCCCGGCAGCTCCTTCGCAAAAACCCTGGCAATGGCCGCGCCGATCCCTTGCGACGCGCCGGTGACTAGAACGACTGGTTTTTTCATGATTGTAGGAGCGGCTTTACGCCGCGATTCAGCATTCGCGGCTAAAATTCACCCGGCCTCAGCACAACAGCGACCCGAAATCCATGTAGTCGGCCACAAAGCCGCCCTTCACGCCTTTGCAGATCACGCTCACCGCGTCGTGTGAATGCAGCGACTCCAAGTGCGAGCACGCGATGAGGAAATCTTTCACGCGTTTCTCGCGGTTAAACTCTCCGTAGAGCAGTCGCGCGGCGTCCTCGACAAACTTCAGGTGCGCGCCGTTCAACTCGGCAAACGCCTGCTCGTCTTCGCGCTTCACCATGACCTGCGTCTCGGTTCTGAGCGCGCGTTCGCACAGCGCATGAATGTCTTCGATCCAGATCTTTGCGCCCTCAACTTCTTCGACGATCACGCGCGCCTTGCTTCGTTGGGAATGCGGCACGGTGTACGCACCGCGCGTGTCGCGGGCATGCTCCGACAATTCCGCCGAGCACGGACAGGCCGACGAGTAGACGAAATCGAAATGGATGAACCGCCGGTATTCGCCCGTGCGCGTCATCACGCCTTCAAACGCCACATTGTAGAACTGATACCCGGCAAGCCCGCTGCGCAGACTCGGCCGCAGCATGGGATAGGAGAACCGGATCTTCAGGCGCGCATCCTTGCTCTCCACCTTCTTCAGGTAAGCGCGCAGGATCTTGCCCATCCACTCGCCGGTAAACACCTCGTTCTTGTGTTCATAAAACGAGCGCACGATGCGGCTCATGTTGATGCCCTTGAGCTCGGCCTCGAGTGACACCGTGCCCGTCACGCTCGCCTCGAGAGTGAGGATTTCCTTTTTCTTCGTGCGAAATTTCAGCGGCAGCCGGAAGTTATGCACGCCGACCTGCTGGATCGGCACATGAGCGCCCTGAATGGAGTCGTGCGCCGCCTCCATCATGTCGGGCAGCGTCGAGCGATACGCGGACGTGGCTTTGAACTTCGCGTCGAAGGCCCGCGCGATTTTTGGCGCGGTGCCATCGGCGGAGCGGTGCAGGTACATGGATTTCTTTTTCATGATTCGTTTTTCGTCTAACGCGCGGGGGGACGATAACCGCGCAGAGCCGTCACCACCGGAAAGTCCGGCAGCTGTCCGATGCTCAATAAATTCCTTCCGGGCCGCGGTATTCGGCGAAGTTGCGCGGCGTTTCATAAAGTTTCACGCTATGCAGCCGGCCATGCGTGATGTGCGGCGCGATTTCGTTCCAAAACGCGATGACGAGGTTTTCCGTCGACGGGATGATGCCGCGCAGGAAATCCACCTCGTCGTTCAGGTTATGGTGGTCGCATTTGTCCACGACCACCGTGTGGAGCAGGTCTTTCAGATCACCCAGATCCATGATGTAGCCCGTCTCGGGATCGGGTTCACCGCGCAGCGTCACCTCCAGCACGTAGTTATGCCCGTGCCAGTGCGGGTTCGTGCAAAGCCCGTACTGCTCCTCATTCCATTTCTGGCTCTTTGTCGGATTGTGCAGCCGGTGCGCGGAGTTGAAATGAACCTGCCGCGTGATGATCACCGTGCCCTTTTGCGGACGTACGGAAGCCTTCGGCGAACGGCGTGAACGAGTTTTTTCCGGCATAAGCCGGTCAACAAAAGCCACTCCCCCATCCGGGTCAAATTCACATCCAGCGCCGTCTTGCCATGCCGCCCCGCCGGTGCTTCCACACGGGCGACGAATGAGCATGAAGTTTTGCATCCTTGGCACCGGCAGTTCGGGCAATTGCGCCCTGCTGCAATCGGCCGGGACTCGCGTGCTCGTCGACGCCGGTTTTTCCGCCCGAAAAACCGCCCAGCTTCTCGCCACCGTCGGTGAATCCCTCGACCGCATCGACGCCATTTTCATCACCCACGAACACGGCGATCACGCCGCCATCGTCTCCGGCCTCGAACCGCCACCCTCGCATCAAAGTCTTCGCCAACGCCGCGACCTCGCGCGCCCTCCAGGATAAACTCGACTTCAAGCCCGACTGGCAGGTCTTCCAAACCGGCGCCCGCTTCCGCTTCCGCGATCTGGACATCGAGAGTTTTCCGTGCCGCACGACGCCCAGATCCGGTCGGCTTTCTCTTCGCCACTGGCGCCGAGGGCGACTTGTTCACTCCGCGCCGGCGCCTCGCGTGGCTGACCGATCTCGGTCACTGCCCCCAGCACATTCACGAACGCATCCGCGAAGTGGACGTGCTCGTCGTCGAGGCCAACCATTGCTCCGAACTTCTTAAAAACGACACGAAACGCCCGTGGTCGCTCAAGCAACGCATCGGCGGCCGCCATGGACATCTTTCCAACAAGAGCACCCGCGCACTTCTCGACGCCGTGGCCAGCCCGAGCTGGCGCCATGTTTTTCTCACGCACTTGAGCCGCGATTGTAACAGTCCCGACGCCGTCCGGCGCGCATTTGCGGGCGCGCCATTCGCAAGCCGTTGCCCGCTCTCCATCGTCGAGCAGGGCATCAGCACGCCTCTTCACGATTTTGCATAAGGTCGAGCATCGTTCCTGCTGACTGGCGAACGCGCGCAAGCTTGCCCACAGCGGCGAATCGCGCACCAATTCTGATGCCTATGAACGCAAACGCAGCCTCGCTTCGTCGCACGAAAATCATTTTCACCCTCGGACCTGCCACCGAGAGCGAAGAGATGCTCGAGAAGATCATTCTCGCAGGCGGTGACATCGCCCGCCTCAACATGGCGCACGCGAAACACGACTGGGTTCGCACCGTCATCCGTCGCATCCGCGCCGTGTCCCAGAAAGTCGGGCGCGAGATCGCCATCATGATGGACATCAAAGGCCCGGAAATCCGCACCGGCGACGTCGCCGTGCCGATCGAGCTGCAGCCGGGCGAGATCTTCGACTTCACCGTCAAACCTGGCGGCGAACGCGAAAAGTCCGAGGAGATCCGCTCCGTGGACGTCAACTACAAGAACCTCGTCAACGACATCAAAGTGGGTGACACCGTCCTCGTGGACAACGGCCTCATCCGTCTCGAGGTCCTCGAGAAAAACGACGCCCACATCCGCTGCCGCGTGCTCATTCCCGGCGAGCTGAAATCGAAGCGCCACATCAACCTTCCCGGCGTCAAAGTGAACCTCCCGTCGTTCACCGAAAAGGACCGCGCCGACAGTCTCGTCGGCATTGAGGAAGGCATCGACTTTGTCGCGCTCTCCTTTGTGCGCGAGGCGAAGGACATCGAGGGCCTGCGCGAATTCCTCACCGCCAATAAATCGAAGGCTCAGATCATCGCCAAAATCGAAGACCAGTCCGCCATCGAGAATCTCGAGGAGATCGTGAAGGTCACCGACTCACTGATGGTCGCACGCGGCGATCTCGGCATCGAGTGTCCCTTTGAGGAGCTGCCGATCATCCAGCGCGCCGCCGTCCACGCCTGTCTCACCCACGGCAAATCCGTGATCATCGCCACCCACATGCTCGAGTCGATGATCGGCTCGCCCATGCCCACGCGCGCCGAGATCACCGACGTCGCCAACGCCGTGCTTGAACAGGCCGACTGCGTGATGCTCTCCGGCGAAACCACGATCGGCAAATACCCGATCGAGTGCATCGAGATCCTCGATAAAATCGCCCGGCGCATGGAGCACGAGATCTCCGACGATTACGCAGAGCCCGCTGTTTTCACGCAGGAGAAGATGAAGGTGCTTCGCTCCGCCGTGGTGATGGCGAACGAGATTCCAAATTCGCACATCCTCACCTTCACCCGCCTCGGCTTCATGGCGCGCGGCATCGCCGCCCTCCGCCCGCCGCGCGCCCCCGATCTTCGCATTCACGCCGACGGTCGAAATCCTGCGCCAGCTTCGCATCCTCCGCGCCGTTGAAGGTTTTCAACTGCCTTTCGCTTCGGATCCCGACGAGACCATCAGCCACGCCATCCATGAGCTCCAAAAGTCCGGACGCGTGAAACCGGGCGACAAACTCATCGTCGTCACGGACATCGTTTCCAACGACCGCCTCGTCGACAGCGTGCAGCTCCGCACCGTGAGATAAATCCGTCGCCGGGCATCGCTCGCCTCATATCCGCAGTCTTCTGGCAGCCGCGCTTTCCGGAGCGCGACTGCGCAATTACGCTCCGACCTTCGCGTCGACGGTGAGCTCGACCGGCAGCGCGATTTCAAAAACCGCGCCGCCTTCCGGCGCATTCCGCACGCTCACTCGTCCGCCGTGAGCCTCGACGATCGCCCGAACGAGACTCAAGCCCAACCCCAGCCCGCTCTGCGAACGGCTCTGATCGCCGCGATAAAGCCGCTCCCAGATTCGCGCCTGCTCCGCTTCCGGCACGCCCGGCCCCGAGTCCTTCACGATCAAAACAGCCTCCCGCTCGCGCCGTTCCGTTCTCACTTCCACGCTGCCACCTTCAGGCGTGTACTTGATGGCGTTGTCGATGAGGTTGGCCACCGCCTGCCGCATGCGCGTCGCATCGGCCTGAACCGGTGCATCGGCGGTCTCGATGCCGAGCGAAATCCGCCTCGCTCCGGCGATCTCATCGTAAAGCGCGGTCGCGCTCCGCGCCAGATGCCCGAGATCGCAGGGCGTTTTTTTCAATTTCAACATCCCCGCCTCCGCCTCGGAAATCTCCATCAATGCGCGCAGCAATCGCAGCACTTCGTCCGATCGCTCCACGCAATCCGCCAGCGCCTCGTTCTTCGCCGCTTCGTCGCCACTCGCCAGTGCCAGCTCCGCCGCGCCACGCATGCTCGTGAGCGGCGTGCGCAGATCGTGGGCGACGTTGTCGAGCGCCTCGCGCATCGCCGTCAGCAGCCCGGCGTTTTTATCGAGCACGGTATTGAAATGGCGCACCAGCTCCGCGATGTCGTCATTGCGCACCGGCTCCGGCACACGCGCATCGAGCGCCCCCGTCGCAATGATCTGGCGGGCCGTATCGATCACGTTGCGCAACGGTTTTGTCGCGCGTCGCGCCGCGATCACCCCGCCCGCAAATCCCACGAGCGCAACCGCACCCGCAACCCACACAAATATCCTGCGCAAGGGCTGCAGCAGCTCCGTCCGGCTGTCCGTGCTGCGTGCCACTTGGAGCAACAGCCCGTCCGGTAGAACCGTGTTCATGACCGCGAGATCCTCCTGTTCATCCAGCGGCACGCGCACCGTCAGCATCGTCTTCTCTGTCCAGCCGCCCCACCCGTCCGGCACCGTGACTTTCTTGGCGTCCTGATCGATCCAGTCGGGCGGCACGCTCGCCCACACGACACCACGCGGTGACATCAGGCGGATAAACAACGAGCGCACATACGGGGCGCGACTGTCCTCTTCGACGCGCTCCTTCAATCCATGCAGCCCGCGCGCCGTATAAACGTCGGAATATTGCTGGAGCCTCAAGCGAAGCGCTTCGTGCTCGCGCTGCTCGAGCTGACGCCCGAGCAACCAGTAGAGCAGCCCGAAGATCGCGCTGAAACCCACCGCAAACAGCACGGCGAACCACACGCTGAGCCTCACCGCCACCGAACGCCGTAGATTGGAAAAAGCCGTCATGCTGATTGATCCGCGCGCTACACTCCCCGCTTAAAAACATAACCTACCCCGCGCATCGTCTCGATACGCGTCTTGTCTGGATCGATCTTCGCGCGCAACCGGTGCATGAGCACGTCGACCACGTTGGTCTGCGGATCAAAACTATAGTCCCATACGTGCTCGAGGATCATCGTCTTCGTCACCGGACGCCCTGGATTGCGCAGCAAATATTCGAGCAGCGAAAATTCCCGGGGCTGCAACTCAACGGACTCGCCCGAGACAGTCACGGTCCGCGCCACGAGATCCATTTCCACACCATTCACCGCGAGTCGCGTGGCCTCCGGCGTGCGCGTCGAACGCCGGATCAGTGCCTGCAAGCGCGCCGCAAGTTCCGCAAAGGCGAATGGCTTCGTCAGGTAATCGTCACCGCCCGCCTGCAGTCCTTTCACGCGATCATCCACGCTCGATCGTGCGCTCAAAAAGAGCACAGGCATCGCCGCGTGCTTCGCGCGAAGGCGTTTGACAAGACTGAGCCCGTCGAGGCCCGGCAGCATCACGTCAACGATCGCCGCGTCATAAGGCGCGGTGTTTGTCAGAGTAAGTCCGGTGTCGCCATCGGACGCGTGGTCCACGGCATAACCTTCCTGCTTCAGGCCTTTGACCACGAAGGAGGCGATCTTGGCGTCGTCTTCAACTACGAGAATGCGCACGGAGGGACTTTGATTGGATGCGTTCACGGAAGGAAAGAGCGAAGGTGAAAACCATACCGCCCGCTCATGGCAAAAAAAACGCCCCGGATCACCTATGCGATCCGGGGCGGCCATCACTTCAACACAGCTACCTGCTTTCTTGCATCAGGACGCTGAAATTTTTCAGGAAGAGCCCGTTTCATCCACCACGACAAAGCGCGTGCCCTGTCTGTTCCATACGCGGAGCAAAGTCTTTTTCGACTCGGCGTTCTCCGTGAGTTTCACGGCATCTTCTGCGGAGCGCACCGGCTCGCGATTGATTTCCTGGATCACATCACCGGCTTGCAAACCGGCGGCAGCGGCGGCGGACGCGGGATCGACTTCGGTCACCAGCGCACCTTGCACACGGGACGAGATTCCAAATTCGCGGCGGGCGGCCGGCTCGAGATCAGCCACGCCCACTCCGTTAAGTGTGCCTTCGGTCTTGCCCGAGCCATTGGCTTCATTGCGGGCCAGCGACATATCCTTCGGTTGCTCGCCGACTTTCAGCTCCAGTTTCTCAGTCTTGTTATGGCGCAACACTTCGACCGGGACCTTCGTGCCAGGGGCGATATTGGCCACGCTGAACTTCAGGGCGCGTCCGTCCTTCACTTCTTTACCTTGGAATTTCGTGATCACGTCACCGGGTTCCAGGCCGGCCTTGGCCGCCGGGCTTCCGGCAACAACCTCGGCCACCAGCACGCCTTCGTTTGTCTTCAGCGAAAATTGTTCGGCCAGATCGGCATCGATCGGCTGCATCGTGACGCCCAGATAACCGCGCACCACTTTGCCATTGGCGACGAGCTGCTCCATCACGCTGCGGGCGAGATTGGCCGGAATCGCGAAACCAATGCCCTGGAAACCACCCGAGCGGCTGTAGATCGCCGTGTTGATGCCGACGAGACGGCCTTTCACGTCGATGAGCGCCCCACCGGAGTTGCCCGGATTGATGGCGGCATCGGTCTGAATAAAGTCTTCATACTTCTCACGATCACCCAGACTGCGGCCGAGCGCGCTGACCATGCCGCTCGTTACGGTCTGGCCAAATCCGAAGGGATTGCCGATCGCGAGCACCTTGTCGCCCACCTCGATCTTTTCACTGTCGCTGAAGGTGATCGCCGGCAGGTCCTTCGCATCGATCTTGATGACGGCGAGATCTGATTTCGGATCGGTGCCCACGACTTTCGCCGTGAGCTCCCGACCGTCGTTAAGAGAAACTTTGATGACATCCGCGCCGTTCACGACGTGGTTGTTGGTGAGCACGTAACCATCCGCGCTCACGATCACGCCCGACCCGAGACCTTGCTGCTCGGGCTGACGCTGCATCTGGCGTCCACCACGGCCTTGTCCCTGTCCTTCACCATAGCCGAAGGGCGAGCCAAAGAACTGGCGGAACTGTGGGTCGTTAAAAAAGGGAGGAAGCTCCTGCGCTTCCACGTTCTTCGCACGTTCAGTCACGTTCACCCGCACGACACTGGGCGCCACCTGCTTGATGACCGGCGAATAGCTCGCCGACTCGCCCACCCCTGAGCGAGCCAGCGGCTGTTCGTCGATTTTAACGGACACCTGCGGCTTGCCGTCGGCGGCCCATGCGACCACCGACATGGCAAGCCCACTTGCAGCGACTAACCCAGCCGTCGACCAAACCTTGCGACGACTGGAAAAGGATGAAGAGGAAGTGGAGTTCATGTGCGGGAAGACTGATGAAAAGTTGATCGGGAAGTGGCGTTAAGATCGCACACCCCGATTGCCGCTTCCTTTCCGCAACCTTACATTTCTGTAAGGTTCGCGAAAATCCGCCACGTTCGCCTCCCGTAGTGGCCGCTACACCCGCGGAAAACTCACCGCTTCTCCACAGCACCCTCCACCAACAGCTCCGTAAGATCCCGCTGCCCCGCAAATTTCGCGCGGGCCGGATCGTTGTGCACGCGCCGGATCCAGACGCCTTCCACGCGCGCTGGATATTTCTCCGCCACCTTGGCAAAAATCTCCGGATCCTGCTCCCCGTCATCGCCGATCAGCATGAATTTCACGCCGGGAAACGCCGCGATGATCTTGTCGATATGCTTTAACTTGTATGCCGGCGTATCGAGCAGCGAGTCGCCTCGCTCCGTGGAAATCTCCTTCAACTGCAGCACGCCACGCGGAAAGTCGTTCGTCTTCAAAAAACGCCGGATGCTGTCCGTGAGCTGACGCGGCGAACCCGACACATAAAAAATCGGCGTGGTTTCGGGCGCCGGATTTTTCTTCGCGATCCGGTGGTAGAGATCCGCCAGACCCGGCACCGCACTGCGATTCTCCGCAGGCACGGTCAGGCTGTTGCTGAGCAGCTTTCTTTTGCTCTGCACCTCACTCACGAGGATGGTGTCGTCGATGTCCGAGATGATCCCGAGCGCATTGCGCGGATCAGGAACGAGCACACCCGCCGTGCTGCTCGCCGAGGGCACGGTCTCGATCTCGTGCCAGCTCGGTGCGAGATCCAGCGGCGTATTCGACGTCAGCTCCCAATACCCGTGATCGTCCGCGCGCGTCGTCCACTCCATCTTTCCCACGCGCCACGTCACCGCCCCTTCCTCACCGCTCGTGAAAAGCATTCGCGTGCTCCGATATAGCGCCGCCAGGCGGCCGGAGTTTTTTTCCGGCGCACGCCGGATCTCCGTCAACCGCCCCGAAAAATGAAATCCCTGCGCGCCCACCCACGCGTCGTCCACGATCGTGTGCAATTCGTCGTCCGCTTTTACCGGTGCCGTCGCCATAAGAGCAAAAAATGAAACCGTGAAAATCGCCGTGAGTTTCGTACGCGTCATGAGATTCGAAAATCAGACCCCGCCGGTAAGCGCCGCCGCGATGTCATTCGCCGCCCGGGGCCGCGCAATCGCCTTCGCCGCCGCCGTCATGCGCTTCATTCTCTCCGCGTCAGCCAGCCAGTTCGTCAGATAAAACGCCGCATCGCCCACGTCGTAAAGCCGCACCGCCGCTCCCGCTTCGAGCAGATACTCGCAGTTGCGCTGCTCCTGGCCGGGGATGGGCGACACCAGCGCCATCGGCTTTCCTTTCGCGAGCACTTCCGTCGTCGTGAGCCCGCCGGGCTTCGTCACGATCAAGTCCGCCGCATCCATCAACTCGTGCATGTTGGTCACGAAGCCGTGGACCTTCACGGGCACAGGCAGGGTCTTCGCCACCGTGCGGCACTTCGCCTCGAGCTCGGCATTTTTTCCCGCCACGACCACGAGCGAGATCTCGGCTTTGCTGCTGCGAAACGACTCCAGCGCCTCGACCATCGGTCCGACGCCAAATCCGCCCGACGACAACAACACCGTCGGCTTTTCCGGCAGGCCCAATTTCGCGCGAGCCGCCGGCGCCGCCGTGCGCTCCGCAAAAACCGGATCGACCGGAATGCCCGTCACGCGAATCCGCTCCGCGGGAAAACCTTTGCGCTCGAGTTCGCGCGCCGCCGAGAGCGTCGCCACGTGATAGATGTCGATGTTCGGATAAACCCAGAGCGCATGCGGACTCACATCCGTAACCACCGCGTGCACGGGCACGTCGATCTTTCCGCGACCTTTCAAATCCGACAGCAGCTCGAGCGGCAGAAAATGCGTGCACACGATCGCCCGTGGCGCGCTCTCCTTGAGCAGCTTTTTGAACGGCAGACTGTTCACCTTGTTAAAGGCCAGCCGGGCCTGCACGCGTTTGCTCGTCGCCGGGTGCATCACATCGGTGCGGTCGTACAAATAGCCCCAGAGCTCCGGCGCCTTTTGCACGAGATCGATGTACGACTTCACATACATGCGCCGGAAAAGCGCCGGAGTGCAGTCGAGAATGTCCACCAGCCGGTTCGCTTCACCACGCGCCTTGAGCGCCGCTGCGATCGCCTGCGCCGCCCGCGTGTGACCCGCACCCGCCGTGGCGTGCAAAATCAAAATACCATTCTTCGCCGCCGCATCGCTGCCCGTGGAGTTTTTCATCAATGAAAGCGCCCGCAGCCTCAACCGCCCGCGCCGCCCAACGCAAGCGCCCCGGGGCCACCGCCGTCAAAAGTCCCAGATGATCCCCGCGCTCGGCAGAATCGGCAGCAGTGTATTTTCCTCGCGAATCACACTGCGCTGACCCGGCTTGCCGACCGGCGTCATCTCATAGTTCGCGACATTGTCTCGATCGTACGCATTGAAGATATCCACGAACACCCGCACCGTGCTCCGCTCCAGCGTGAACACCCGCGTAGCCCGCAAATCCAGCCGGTGATACGCCGGCAATCGCGCGGCATTGATAGGCCCATACACCGGATAGAGAAACGTCTGGCCATTGCCGAGCGTCCCTGTCGCCAAACCTTCCTCCGTCGTCGGCCATCCGGTGTGATACTGCCACGAGGCGCTGAACTGCCACCGCGAGCTCGGACGATAGGAAATGTCCGTCTGAATCGTGTGCCGCTGGTCGCGATCCCTCGGTACGTC
This sequence comes from Nibricoccus sp., assembly GCA_049840895.1. Classification (GTDB taxonomy): domain Bacteria; phylum Verrucomicrobiota; class Verrucomicrobiia; order Opitutales; family Opitutaceae; genus Nibricoccus. The sequence continues at coordinate 53,381 of JASGJB010000010.1, forward strand.
GCGGCCATCGAGCGTTTCCTCGGTGGTTGCGAACGCATAACTCAGCGACCAATCAAAACGATTCCGCCCCCGGCTCGCCGCGATCAACTCCACGCCTCGCGCTTCCGCCCGCGTCGGACGCAGCCACACGCGATCCTCCAAAAACTCGCCCAGCATGTCGGTGGAATCCACGAGATTGTCCGCATGTGGCCGCGGATCGGTCGTGATACGCTGATAAGCCTCCACGCGCAGTCCGACCTTGTGGCCGAGCCGTGTTTCCAGACTCACCACGCGGTGCTCAGCAGTTTCGGCCGGACTCACCTTCGATTCGCCGTCCGCCACCGCTATTTCGTGCAACCCCGGTTGCTGGCGATAGTCTCCCCACGCCACGCGCAATGTCCCAAAACCCAGGTCCGCTGCCGCGTTGAAACGCGGGCTCACGCCGTCATCCGCCGAGCTGTAGTCGCTCCAGTCGTAGCGCACACCCGGCTCGATCGTGACTCGCCGGCCCAGTTGATAGCGCCACGCAAAATACCCGCCGTTGTTCATCCCCTCCGGCTCAGGGCTCCGGTTGAGCACACGCGCACGCGTTCCAAGCACCCCATTCTGATAAAACCACTCGGTCTTCACGCGATGGTAGTCGTAATCGGCGGTGCCCGATTGAAGTTCCACGCCGCCTTTCAGCAGCGAATTCGCGCCCACCGGCAGCGACCAGCTACTGCGAAACGCGCCGAGATCCAGCGTCCGGTTGTCCCGGAGTTCAAAGGGAAGAAACTCCTCAATCTCGCCATGACCGCTACGGTGCCATTCGAGCGCCGAGTAGGCCAGCACCGTCTCTCCGCTCAGCCCGCTGGAAAAATCCGCGCGCCACCGCAGCCAGAGATGGTCGTTGCCATAGCTGGTATCGAGATTGCGCCCCGGATTTTCCCGCTGCGTCAGCGTGTCCTCCGCATGCAAAAAATGAAGGCCCACGACCTGTCCGGCCGCGGGCGAGTACTCCAGTTTTCCAAAGATATCGTAGTAGCGGATCGTGAGCTCCTCAATGCCTTCATCGTCGGAATTCGCCGCCTCGAGCGTGATATCCGGATAGCCCATGCGACCGCTGACCATCCAGTTTCCGCGCGCGCCCGCGAACGTCCCGCGATTGGTCGCGCGGATGCCGGTGAGGCTCAACCCCAGTGTCGAGTGCATCCGCGCCGCCTGATGTGTGGTGGTTTCCATTTCGAGCACACCGGCCAGACGGTCGCCGTACTCCGTCGTGAAACCGCCCGACAGCAGATCCAGCCGCGACACCGTCTCCAGGTCGACGATGGCGAGTGCCCCGTCCAGGTCCTTGATGTGATAGGGCTCGAGCAGTGTGAGCCCGTCGAGCCGCGCCAGCACGTTTTCGTTGGGCGCGCCGCGCACCCAGAACTTCGCCGAATAATCCGTCGTCGCCATGCCCGGCATGCGGCCAATCGCACGGTACAAATCCTCACCCAGCTGCGGCAGGCGCTCCAGCTCCTCGTGCGTGAGCTGCGCATTCACAGCGGTGACGCCATCCGCGACACCGCTGTGACTCGGCGTGACGACCATCTGGTCGAGTTGCACGAGCGCATCCTCCGTCGCAATCGCATCGCCACCGCGAAGCTCCAGTTTTCCCGCGCCCGCCGTTTCCATGCGCAGGGGCTTTAACTCCAGATCGCGACCCGCCGCCACGACCAGTCCCGTCATCCGCACGTCGCGTCTCCCATTCGCTTCCACGGCAAGCGTGTACGTCCCCGCAGGCACGCGCGTAAATTGAAAGCGTCCGTTTCGCCCCGTCGTCTCGCGCCGGTTTATCTCCACCAACGAGACGCTCGCACCCGAAAGCGCCTCGCCCGTCTGCGCATCGACCACTTCGCCACTGATGCGCGCAAGCTGCCGCGCCCGCACCACCACGCTCTTCTCCCCCGTGAACACCGCCTCGAAGTTCGTGCCCGCCAGCAACCGCTCCAGTGCTTCCTTCGGCTCGTATTCCCCCTCCACCGCCTGACTCCGCACACCCTGCAGTTCACGCGCCGAGAAAAGCACCTGCTGCCCGCTGCGCTCGGCATAGGCGAGCAACGCATCCGCCAGCGGCTGGGCCGGAAGACTCCACGCCATCGGCGCGGCCATCACGCGAGTATACGTCAAAACCAGCAGCAGCGTGAGAAGCCACCGCCATGAAGACACACGAAAAAAGAGGGGCATGAGTTGAAGCGTCCCGGGCGTTGTTCGATGCCGCGGACAACCGGCTAGACACACTCGCGCGAGAAATCCGCCATCGACCGTTTGAAATTATTTTTCCCCGGGCGCGGCCATCTCGATCCGGATGCTCGTCGATCCCTCGCGCCTAACCCGCACCGGCAACACCGCCTCCAGGTCGCGCAAAAATCCGTCGAGATCGTCGAGCGTGAAACGCCCGCCCAGCATCAGCTCTCTCACCTCTGGCGCGACCGAGATTATACAGCCGTGATACTCCGCAAATCTCCGCGCCGCCTCCGTCAACGCCGTCTCCTGAAAAACCACATGTCCCTCGCGCCACGCGACTGCATTGGCCACCTCCGCGGCGGACATCTTCGTGATGTCGACCCGCGTTCCGCCAACCATCGCGCGTTCGCCCGGCGCCAGCCGTCGCATCGTCCCGATTTTCCGACGTCACTTCGACCGAGCCTTCCAACAAAACAACCTCCAGCGCCCCGGCTTCATAACTGCGCACATTGAAAACGGTCCCCGTCACCCGCACCGAGCCCGCGTCCGTTTCCACGCGGAACGGTCGCGTCGCATCCTTCACAACCGAGAAAAACGCCTCACCGTGTTTCAACGTGACCTGCCGCTCGGCCCCTCGCATGCGCACACTCAGGATCGTCCGCGCATTCAACTCCGCCTTCGTTCCATCCGCAAGAGTCACGCTCTGCCGCTGCGCGCTCGCTGTCTCATAATTGTTCGGCCGCTGGACAAACCACCCCGTCGCCAGCACGACCAACGCAGCAACCGCTCCCGCCCACGCCCAAACCGGGAAAAATCCAACGCGACGCCTTTCGCGCGGACGCAACTGCGACTCGCTCATGCCGGGCAACACCTCGCGCACGTGGTGATGCAAAACCTGTAGCTCACTCAACAGCTTTTCGTTTTCAGGGTCCGCATCGAGCCAGCGCGCCAGCGCCTCGGCGTCTTCGCGACTCAACGCCCCGCCGTCCAGCCGCGCCGCCCACTGGGCCGCCTGATCGATGTGAGATTCGGGGTTCATGGTAAAAGCACCTCCATTAAGACACGTTCGCCCGGGGAAACCTCCATTGTCGCCAACGTCTTCACCGGGAATTCCCTCCCGCCTTCTTTTCGGTCATCGCCTCGCGCAACAACCGCAACGCCCGCGCCGGATGTTTCTCCACGCTGCTGCGCGCGATTCCGAGCCGGTCCGCGATTTCCTGATGCGAAAGCCCGTCGCGATTCCGCAGGACCAGCACTTCGCGACATCCCTCCGGCAATCCCGCAATCGCCGCCTCCAGCGCCGCCCGCTCCTGCTCCGCCATGATCGCCTCCGCCACGTCCGGCTGGTCCGCCGCCGCACAATCCAGCACCGCGTTTTCCTCGGGCTGCATGCGACTCGCACGCCGCATCCGGAAATTCAGCGCCAGCCGCCGCGCGGTCGTGAAGAGAAACGCCTTTGGTTGCGCCACGTCTTTTTCCCGCATCGCCTCGTAAGTTCGCAGATACGCGTCGTGCGCCACATCCTGCGCCTCGTGCGAAGACCCCAGCACAGACGCCAGATAACGGCGGAGCGGCGTGAGCGTTGCTTGATACAACGCCCCAAAGCTCCGTTCCGTCGGCGGGGGTTCAGCCATACGCGCCGCACCATGCCGACGCTCAAGCGTGAGTAAAGCCTCCGCCTTCCACACGCGCACCACGCCGCGCCCCTTGACGCCTTCGCTACCCTGACGTTGCTTGCGCCTTCGACGTTCGCCCGGAGCACAACACAAGATCCGCGCCTTCCGACTTTCCCTCTTCACTTTTCCACCCTTCACTCTTCCTCCGATGTCCAACGACGCTCCCATTCCCGTCACCGTCCTCACCGGCTTCCTCGGCGCCGGTAAAACCACGCTGCTCAACCGCATCCTCACCGAGCAGCACGGCAAAAAAATCGCCGTCATCGAAAACGAGTTCGGCGAAGTCGGCGTGGACAACCAGCTCGTCATCCAGAGCGACGAGGAGATCTTCGAGATGAACAACGGCTGCATCTGCTGCAGCGTCCGCGGCGACCTCATCCGCATCCTCGGCCGCCTCATGAAACGCAAGGACCGCCTCGACGGCATCCTCATCGAAACCACCGGCATCGCCGACCCCGGCCCCGTCGCGCAGACTTTCTTCACCGACGACGAGATGCGCACCAGCTTCCGCCTCGACGGCATCGTCACCCTCGTGGACACGAAGCACATCCTTCAACACATCGACGACTCCCCCGAGGCCAAAAAGCAAATCGGTTTCGCCGACGTCCTCATCCTCAACAAGACCGACCTCGTCGCCCCCGCCGACCTCGAGAAACTCGAAGCGCGCATCCGCAAGATGAACGCCGCGGCCAAAATCCACCGCGCGCAAAACGCGAACGTCCCGCTCGATGACGTCCTCAACGTCGGCGGCTTCAACCTCTCCCGCGCCACCGAGCTCGACCCGCAATTCCTCGAGCCCGACTATCCCTTCGAATGGGCCGGCGCCTACCCGCTCACCCAAGGCGCCCACGAACTCGTCATCGGCCACTGCGATCACGATCACGGCGACCACGACCATGATCATGACCACGATCACAGCCACGGCGAAGACGGCCACGCGCACCACCATCATCACCACGGTAATCCCGGCGAACTCGACGTCGTTGTCCTCCCGCTAAAATCACTCGCGCAAGCCGACATCGACGCCGCCATTAAGACCGGCGTCGTCACCTTCTCCGACTGGGAAAACAAATTGAAGGACGGCGAAACCTTCACCGCCGGCCCGCAGCTCCAGCGCCTCGTCCTCAACGAAGAGTGCGGCCGCTATCTCATCCACACGCCCGCCGACGGTCACTACCTCGTCTTCGAAGGCTGCGGCGACCACCCTCTCCACATCCACATCGGCAGCGAGATGGTGAAACCCGTCTGGCAAAAAGATTTTCAGCACAGCCACTCGCACGAAGACGACGTCTCCTCCGTCGGCATCAGCACGCCCGGCGATCTCGACGGCAAAAAACTCAACGATTGGATCGGTGAGCTCCTCAAGACGAAGGGCAACGATATCTACCGCATGAAAGGCGTGCTCAGCGTGAAAGGCGCCAACAAGCGCCTCGTCTTCCAAGGCGTCCACATGCTTTTCGACGCCAAGTTCGACCGCGAATGGGGCAAAGACCCGCGGACAAACACCCTCGTCTTCATCGGCAAAAACCTCGACCGCGCCGCGCTGAACGAAGGGTTCAAACTCTGCCTCTCGAGCTAACTCAAGATCGACTGCAACTAGTCCATCTGGCACCGTTTCAGCCTCAAATTTGCTGTCTCATAAATCCAAGCAAGATGCTCAAAAAAGTCTTATTCTTCGCGACTCTTTCCTTCGCCTGCCCCATGTGTTCACTGACACCGAGGCGAGCCCGTACCAGTGGTTCCTGACTCGGAAGTTGATCAAGAAACCGCCGCTAGAGTAACGTTCAGTTTGTGGTAGGCGACGAGGAATCCCGCAAGAACTCAAAGTGATTTCGACAACAGATTCAGACATGGACAACCGGCTTTGGAACAGGTTGCCAAATTGAAGCTCAGCCCCGAAATGAAAGGAAAGAAAGCGGCTATTCCTGTTACCTTGAATCGAGCTGCGGTGGAAGAGAAAAGCGGAGATCGAAGCAAAAATTCCTTAAGCCTAAATTAGCAACAGGTCGCATATCCGCTGCGGCTCACACGCTTCTTCGTAAGCCACCGCAGGACCTCGACGGCGTCCGTTTTTCAACGCATCCCTGCTGGTTGCCAAAGAAGAACCGACAGCGGGCTGGTGATTGCCGACATAGCCATCGGAATGCGCCCACGCGTTTTACGCGGTCACAGCATCTCCACCATGAGAATGATGCTTCTCATCGCTGCTTTCATCGCAGCGACCACGATCCGCGGAGAGAGGAGCCATCTCACGTCGCCATGCGCCAGCAAGCTCCACGTCAGATATCCTGGAGTCCCTTCCACCGCCTCAAACCGCAGACGAATCTGCACCCTCGAGCATTCGACATCGAGATCGTCGAAATGAAGCCGCTGGTAGTGGTCAGCTCGCCATCCTCATCACTCACCGCCAAGATCGAAAGCGACACTCAGAAATTAAAAGACGCCGGTTCGATCCCATCAAAGGCGGTACGATCTGCAAAAGGACATGGAAATCAGCACGTGGGGCGAATGCGCAGGCCTTTCGCTGAATGTTAGCTTGAGGAAGCCGGCCGACGCCGGCGCGGCCGCACTCTGGGCGGCGGGTTTATCGGCATCGCCCAGAGAGCGCCAGCGTTCCTAGCTCTTCATCTGCTCCACGGAGACCACCTTGCCGTCTTTGAACACCACCCGTGCGACTTCCTCCGCGTGGTCGCTGAAAGCATCCACACACCGCTCATCATCACCGATACGCCTTGATGCGCTGGTCGTAATACACCACCCGCGGGTATTGGCGAAGCGCCGAGCCTTCGTACTCCTGATAATAGCTGTTGTAAGCACGACGGTCTCGGTGCCGCCTTCATTTGCCCGCTCGGTGACCCGGTCGGCTTTGCCCATGGCCATGTAGACCATGTCCTGCGTATAACCGATATCCACCAGCCCCTGCTTGATGTGCGCCTGGGCGTCCGGAGAAAGCGTGTTAAACACGTGGGATTTTTCTTCGATGCGGCTCTCAACCGTGCTGGTCCGGGCCAGCACCAGTGCCGCAAGGCAGGAAAAAAGAACAAGGGGAGTTTTCATCGATAAAGCGTTTGAGCCGCAATCAACCATCAGTTCCACAGGGCAGATCACAGCACACCATAAAATACGCATCAAAACTTCGTCGGGAGGCAATCCGTGCTCGTCCGCATTCTTCCGCCGTCGTCTGAGCTGGCGTCATTGTTTTCACCGCTCCCCATCCGTGCGTCATGGCCCGAAGCGTCGTACTCAAAGGCACCGTCCGCTGCCCCCGCTGCCAGCAGTCCCCCGCTGGTGCATCTGCGCAGGCCTGCGCACGCTGGACGTCCTCGCGATCGACGTGCTCATGCACCACGAGGAAATCCTCAAGCCCACGTCCACCGGCCACCTCATCCAACGCATCATTCCCGGCTCCCGCCGCCACGTATTCGACAGCACGACCGCCCCGTCGATCCGGCATCTCGATCCCGCCATCCGCGCCGCGAGCTCTGGATCCTCCACCCCGCCGGCGATCCACCTCCGTCCGGACAGGATCCTGCCAGCGTTCAGGTGCTCTCTTCTCGACGCCTCATGGGCTCAGGCTGGCGACATGGCCCGCACCATCAGCGGCTGGGGCCGCCGCGTCAGCCTTCCGATGTCCGGGAAAAGCCGATACTGGCTCCGCTCCCAACAGGACATTCCCGGGCCGCTTCAGCACCGTCGAGGCGCTCCTGTTTCTCATGCAGGCGCTCGGCCTTCGCGAGGATCACGAAACGCTTCAACTCCAGTCGAGGACTCCACGTCTACGCAGGTCTCCGCGGTCGTGGCCGTCGCGCCGAGGCCAATGCCTGCCTGGCCGGCCAGCTCGCCTGCTGGCCGCTCCCCGACGTCATCGAATCGCTCAACCACAGCGCCCGCGGATCACTGAATCCACCGACGACGCAAGCACCCTGTGATTCGCGTCACCCAACGCCCGCCAAGTCCATGTCTTTCAAATCGGGATCTTCCATCGCCTGCGTGCGCCAGCCTGGCTCCCGCTTGAACACACGCGTCAGCCGCCGCTTCGCCTCCGCCTGGTCTCCCGAGCAGGCAGTCGTCGCAGGCGAGGTTGTAATCCACGAGCACCGTGGGCTTCTCGATCGCCTCGGCTCCGCCGAAGCAACACCTCCCGCGCTTCTTCGATCTGTCCGATTTCTCGCAACGCATACGCCCACGCGATCCACGGTCGCTCAACCGCCGGCGCCACTTTCGCGACCCGCAGTGCGAGCCGGATGACCTGCCGCCAGTCATCCTCCACCATCGCGAGTTCAACCAGCACGGCCATCGCCTCCGGCGTCTTCCGATCCTCCACCGAAAGTCGCGCGAGCTCTGCACACGCTTCCGCAACAAGCTCAGCTCGATATAGCCAAGCGCGTAGGCGAGTCGTTTGCGCGGTGCGATCATCCCGCCAAGGAAACGACCGCGATGCCTCTCCGCAACGACGCGCTTACGCCGTCTTCGGACGCAGCGCCCTGAACTGCCGTTCACGCAGCCACGCAAAAATCACCGGCGTCACGATCAGGATATGCAGCAGGCTCGAAATGCTTCCCCCACGACCGGCGCAGCCAGCGGCTGCATGACTTCGGATGCCTGTTCGCGTGCTCCAGAGAATCGGCAGCAGCGACGCGATCGTGGTCGCGACCGTCATCACCTTGGGCCGCAACCGCAACCATGCACCTTCCTCCACCGCCGCGAGCAATTCTTCCACGTGAGTACCATCCCGCCGAGCCGCGTCTGCCGCGCACGATCGCCTCCTCCAGATAAACCACCATCAGCACCGCCGTCTGAATCGCGATGCCGAACAGCGCGATATGGCCGACCCACACCGCCACGCTGAAATTAAAGCCCATCCACCATTGGAGAAGTACTCTCACCTGTCAGCGCGAACGGCACCGCCAGTAGCACATGCGCCGCCTCCGCCACATTCTTGAAGACATGATCACCAGCACCGCAAAAATGATCAGGATCACCGCCGGGAAAATCCTCATCAACCGCTGCCAGGCGCCGTATGTGATGCTGATCTTCCCAGTATTCCACCGTCATGCCTGGCTCCAGCGTCACCTTCGCCGAGATGCGTTCCTTGATGTCGTCGACAAAGCCAGCCCCCGATCGCGCCAGCACATTGGCCTGCACAAACGCGCGCAGCCGTCCGTTCTCCGACGCGATCTCGCCCGGGCCAATCACGCGGCGCACGTCCGCCACTTGCCGCAGTTGAATCACCGCGCCCGACGGCATCGGCAGCGCCAGTTCGCCGAGCTTCTCGATGTCTTCCAGCGATCCGCTTCCTCCAGCCGCACTCCGAACGGCCAGCGTCTCACGGCCTTTGATCGTCGTGCCCACCACCACGCCGCCCAAGCCTGTTCTCCACATGCTCGTCGACTTGCTTCACGCTCAGCCCATAGCGCCCGAGATCGGCGCAGCGCTGACGATTTCGACATAGGGCTTTCCTTGCAAACGCGACGGTGCGACACCCGCCGCTCCCGGGGATTTCCGCAACAACCTTCTCCACTTCGAACGCCTTGCGCTGAAGCGCGTCCAGATCGTTGCCAAAAATCTTCACGCCCACCTGCGCCCGGATGCCCGTGCTCGTCATCAGGATCCGGTTTTCAATCGGCTGGAGAACCCGGGACGTAGCCGGGCACCTCGAGTGAGCTTCGCCGAGAGATCGGCGATGATCAGTTTCTTCGTCGTACCCTCCGGCCACTCGCGCTCCGGCTTCAGCATGATCGTCGTTTCGATCATCTCCACCGGCGCCGGATCGGTCGCGCTGTCCGCACGACCCAGTTTTCCCGCGACCGACGCCACCGCCCCCGGATGCCCGCTGATCACCTGATCCTGCCACGCCATGATGCGCTTCACTTCCGTGAGCGATGTCGCTGGCAGCAGCACCGGCATGAACAACGAGGGCCTTCCTTCAGCGTCGGCATGAACTCGCTGCCAAAACCTTGCGTGTGCTTCGCCACGCTGGCTGGCGAGCGCACGCATTGACCAGCTCCCGGCAATCCCCACGCGATCACCGCGCACGCCGCGAGCAGCACCGCCGCCAGCGCGACCACCGTGCGTCGATGCAGTAGCGCGAAGATGACGAAACGGATCGTAGCAGCGCAGGAGAAAGCACATCAGCCAGTTGTAGGGTGTATTTCAGGATTCTGTCGTGTTCTCTAACCTTAGCAATAT
>JASGJB010000011.1:0-28945 GCA_049840895.1 Nibricoccus sp.
TCGGCCGTCTCGTACTGGAAGCCCGTCTGCAACGTCTGACGGTCGGTCAAATCGTAGGAGGCGAATACCTCTGCAGTGTCGGTCTTCACATCCAGGATGTTGGCCTGGCTGCTATTCTCCGTTCCAAACGTGATAAAGGAGGTGTTGGAGCTTCCGGGGACCGTGACGTTGCGGATCTGCACGTACGGCTGCTTGACGGGCGAGGTCTCGCGCTCGGAGTGATACTTGCTGTGCGAGTACGAAAGCTCGGTGTTCAATTTCTCCGACCAACGGCTGATCAACTGGCCCATATACGACTCGTTGGAAATGTTCTGCTGATACCAGGACGAATCGAAGGAGAAGTTGTTCTCGGAAATACCCGATCCGAAGCCGGGGAAGGTCGGCCGGCTGGACTCGGTCTTGTTGTAGCGCAGGGACGCGCGATGCATCGAGTTGATCTGCCAGTCGAGCTTCGCCAGAATGTTTTTATCCGTGAGCTTGTTGGCGGTCGGCGGTTGAGCGCTGCCGGGCTTGAAACCCAGCGAGGTTGCTGCCGCGACGATCTGGTCGATGGTCGCCTGGGGAGTGGCGGCGACCGGCGTAGGCGCGATGCGGTTCTCGTCCACCTTCTCGTAAGCTACATAGAAGAAGAGGCGCTTGGGAATGATCGGGCCGCCCAAGGTGGCTCCGAAAGTTTCCTCGCTGAAATCGGCCAGCGGGCGTGAGACATCGTCAATGGTCATGCCCACCATGCGCATACCACCGAACGCCGAGCGGCCGCGGTAGGTGTAATAGGCCGATCCGTGAAACTGATTGGTGCCGCTCTTCGTGATGGCGTTGATCTGGGCGCCGACGAAGCCGGCATTGCGCGAGTAATAAGGCGACGTGCTCACAGCCAGAGCCTCGAGCGAGTCGAGCGGAATCACGTTACGCTCGGCGGCGGTGTTGTTGGCGTTGATGCCGAAAGGATCGTTGGCACTCACGCCGTCGACCTGAATCGAGTTGTATCGATTATTCATGCCATTGACCGAGATGGCGCGGTCTTGCGGATCGCGATTGTAGCTGATGCGCGGATCGAGACGGGCGAGTGAGTTGATCGAGCGGTCACCGCTCGGAAGCTCGCGGATGTCTTCGTTGGTCATGTAGGAGCCACCACCGGTGCGGTTCGGATCGAACAGCTGATCAGAGGCGCCGGCTGAGACTTCCAGCGTTTCCAGATGCACGATTTCATCCTGGGTCACGCCCACGTGGATCGTGAGATCCGCACCGCGGTCGATATCGAGGTAAACACCGCCTTGATCCACCTTGGGATAATTCGCGGCCGAGGTACTCACTTTGTAAGGACCACCGGGACGAAGTCCGCGCAGGACAAAACTACCGTCGGACCGCGTGGTCGTATCGTACTCCGTTCCGGTGGGCTCGTGAACAACGTGAATCGCCGCACCGGCGACTGGCTTTTCTTTTTCGTCGAGAACTTTGCCCGTAAACGAGGAGGTTGTGATGACTTGCGCCTGAAGCGAAAGTACTGACGTCTCCAGAACGACGAATGTCGTCAGGAGACTGGCTAGGTAGACACGTAATGATCGCATGGTAGGGACGGCTGGTTGGTGATGGCGAACGAAGGCTGCCGGGGTTGGCGGCAGCCTACATTCTGGGTCGGAAACGACTCTCGAGCGGAATCCGAGTCAAGCCGGACGCCGGGGATGCTGGATGCACACAGATAAAGTTCACCTTGCCGTAACGCATCAGCAGCTTGCACGCCGAAGGCCCGGTTCAGTTGAAAATAATTTAACTGAACCACTTTCATCCATGAACCGCCCGCCGGTTATCCTATCCAGCCTTCGCCACGCGGGCCGCGACTTCACGCCAGATGGCCAGCAGCGCATTGAAATCCGCCTCCCGCGTCGAGCTGTGGATTTGGTAGTCAAATTTCTCCGCTTCCCGCTGCTCTGATTCCACGGTTTGCATCCGGTGCTCGATCTCCGCCGTACTATCCTGCCCCCGCCCCACCATCCGCGCCCGCAACTCGGCCAGCGGCACATGAATGAAGACCGTCGCCAGATGCTTGGCCAATAGCGGATTCGCGGCCGCGGCGCGCCGGAAATTGTCCACGCCCTGCACATCGACATTGATGATCAGACTGCGCCCTTCGCTCAACGGCCCCAAAACCGCCGATGCGAGCGTTCCGTACCGGTTCTTTTTGTGAACCCACGCCCATTCCAAAAAGGCGTTCGAGGCGATCTTCACGTCAAATTCCTCCGGTGTGAAGAAATGGTAGTGAACCCCGTTCACCTCGCCCGGCCGGGGATCGCGCGTCGTGGTCGTCACCACCCGCGAAAATCCCGGCACCTCGGCCACCATACGATCGCAAAGTGTCGATTTACCCGATCCCGCCGGGCCCGCGATCACGATCAAAACCGGGGCGGAAAGGACAGGTTTGGCCACGTTAGAGGACGACATCGGAAAAACGCTGAACGGATTCTCGGCCAAGGATCAATACGTGAACGCCACCACCGCCAGAAGCGCTCCATAACCGAGCAACCCGCCACCCAGCGCACGGGATCGCCCCGGCCGGGCAAACAGCCACTGGAAAAAATCGCGCAACCGATAGGGCACCGCACCGAGATAGATCGCCAGGGCCAGACCAATGTACACCGCCGTCACCATGAAGAGACGTTGCTTTAAATGGTATTCCCCAAAAGCAGCCGTCAAAAGCGGCGTACCCGCCAGCAGCATCAACACGCTAAGCCCGCGCACCGCCAAAAAATCCGGCAGGTAGAAAAACGCCAGCAGTGCCAGCGCCCCAAACCCGATCATCAGCGGCTTCGGCGATTGCACGAGAATAAGGTCCGCCTCGGACAAGCCGCTGAGCACATAAAGAAACCAAGCCGCACCACCGCCAAAGAAAACCACCGCCGCCACCTGCGATCGCGGCATGGCCTTGAACATCGAGACGATCGCCGAATTGCTGATCATCAGCAGCGCGCCGAGTGCGATCAAAAATAAACCGGGCAGCAACGTGGCGGTCGTGAGTGAGATCATGCGAAAGTGTTGGATCGGAAAAAGAGGGACGGTCGCGGGTACATGCAAGTTCCAGAAATCAACCGCCTCAGCCTTCGACCCCGCTAAGCACCAGTTCCCCGTACAGCGAACTCACCGACGCCCGCTCAATACGGATCGTCACGATCTGGCCGATCAACCGCGCATCCGCCTCAAAAATGGCCACACGATTGCCGCGCGTGCGTCCCGTGAAACGCTGCCCGGTCTTGTCCGGCCCTTCCACGAGCACTTCTTCAATCTTCCCGACCAGCTGCGCGCTGCGGCGCAGCGAGTTTTCCTGAAGGATCTTCAACAGCTCCTGATTGCGCTGCTCCTTGACCTCTTCGGGAATCTGATCGCCGAGTTCCGCCGCCGGCGTGCCGCTGCGGATCGAGTACTTGAACACATACGCCATGTCGTAATTGCACTCCGCAAAGAGCGCGCGCGTCTGCTCAAAATCCTCATCGGTCTCGCCGGGGAAACCGACGATCACGTCCGTCGAGAAATACATGTCCGGCTTCACCGCCCGCAACGACTGCACGATTTCGCGATACCGTTCCCGCGTGTAAGGCCGGTTCATCGCCTTCAATATCCGGTCGCTCCCGCTCTGCATCGGCAGGTGCACGTACTCGCACAATTTCGGCAATCGTCCGTAAGCCTCGACCAAGTCCTGTTTGAATCCGCGCGGATGCGGCGAGGTGAAACGGATTCGCTCGATACCGTCGATCGCATGCACGCGTTCGATCAACTGCGTGAACGGCGACACGCCGCCTGTATGTTGATAGTCGCGCCGCCCGTAACTCGTCACGATCTGCCCGAGGAGCGTGATTTCCTTCACGCCTTTCGCGGCGAGCTGACGGCATTCCGCCACAATATCGTCCATCGGACGCGAGCGCTCGTCACCACGCGTCTTCGGCACGATACAGAACGCACAATCCATGTTGCAGCCCTGCTGGATCGACACGAATGCGCTCACCTGGGGCGGCGCGCCCGCGTCGAGCTCGAGGTGATCTTTAATTGTGTTCTGTGACCCCGCCTCTTCGCCGATATCGACAATGGGTTCCGGAATCGGCACGCCCGCTTCCCGCGCCGCGCGCAGGTTGTCGAGATAGTCCGGCACCTGATGAAATTTCTGCGTGCCCACGATCAGGTCCACGTCGGGCAACTTGTCCAAAAGCTCCGCGCCGCGGTTCTGCGCCATGCACCCGAGGATCCCCAGCACGAAGTCCGGGTTCTTCTTCTTGCGACTCTGCACATTCGCCGCGCGCCCGATCGCCTTCTGCTCAGCGGCATCGCGCACGCTGCACGTGTTGAGCAACATCACATCGCACTCATCCTCCGAACCGACGATGCGATAACCCCGGGCGCGCAGCATCGCCGCGACAGCCTCACTGTCGCGTTCGTTCATCTGGCAGCCATAGGTTTTGATGTAGACCCGATTCATCCGGCTAAACGCCTGCGCGTCGCGCAGGAAACGGTCTTAGCTAAGGCCGAGCCCCGGAGGGTCAAACGGGAAAGCGGGTGGCAATCGCCCGGCACCACCCTCGCCAAAGGACGCGGGCAAAACCTGTCACTTCTATTGATATCTCATCCCTACAACACTTTGCCCTCGCTCCCAAACGCGAACTCCGGCCCTCTTCGGTTGTCCAACCCCGCTGGCATGCGATCCTTGCGACACGCACTTTTAGGTTCCGCTGCGGCCCTGCTGCTGCCGCTCCTGCGCGCTCAGGAAAGCCCGTCCGCCAACTCCGCGCCCACCCAATCGGCCGCGGAAACTGCGACGGCGAAACCGACTGAAAATACTCAGCCCGGTTCGCCGAAAAAAGAATCGGCGCCCACGTCTACATCCGCGACAGCGTCCACTTCGGCCGGCACGTCCAACAAGTCAGCCACGCCTGCTCCTGTTAAAGCGACCACACCCACACCCGCCGATTTCGATCAGCTCTACGAATTCGGCCGCCAGCTTTTCGACGACTACGCACCCGAGACCATCAAGGAACAGTACGAATTCGTCTCGAAGGAACAGTGGGATGGCTTCACCGGCCGCCTTCAAAAATCCCTCGAGGCCGGTTCCGTCTCCGATCTCGCAGCGCTCGAAACAGAAGCCCGCCGCACGCTCGCCGCGCTGCGAATGATGCCCGCCTATGCCGAGTACGCCGACTGGCTGGCCGAGCGTCTCGACTTGATGGAGACAGCCCGCCTCGCCACCCGCTACCCGGCTCCGCCCCGCGTGTTGCTACCCGCGCCCAAGGACACGCCGGAAGTCATCACTCCGCCCACCCCCGCGAATCCACCACCCGCCGTCAGCTTCGCGCCTCCACCGCGGTCGCCCGTTCCGTTTTACGACATCTGGTACGAGCGCCTCCGCACGCGTCCGAAGCCCGAAAAGGCCGACGAGCTCATGCCCGTGCTCAAGGTCATTTTCACCGCCGAAGGCCTCCCGCCCGAACTGGTCTGGCTCGCCGAGGTGGAATCTTCGCTCAACCCCTCCGCACGCAGTCCCGCCGGAGCGCGCGGACTTTTTCAGCTCATGCCAGCCACGGCCAAAGCCTACGGTCTTCGCACCTTCCCTTTCGACGAACGCACCCAGCCCGGCAAAAACGCCCGCGCCGCCGCCAAACTCCTTCGCGATCTCCACGAGCGTTTCGACTCCTGGCCCCTCGCACTCGCCGCTTTCAACGCCGGTGAAGGCCGCATCGCCCTCGCTCAGAAAAAAGCGGGCACCAACAACACCTACGCCGATATCGCCGACCTCCTCCCCGCCGAGACCCGCATGTATGTTCCGAAGGTTCTCGCGACCCTCGCCGTGCGCGAGAAAAACGTCCCCGCCGCGCTCACCGTCCCGCTCCTCCCGGGCCCCGTCGCATCCGGTCGCAGTTCGTTGTTTCCTGCAGCACTCGCGACGGACGAGTGATCGCGGCAAAAGCTTCGGGTGGAGCGCGCACTCCGAGCGCGCTTTTCACGACGGCCCGCTTTCCTGCTCCCAAATCCCTCGTAGTTCGCCGCTACCACCGGCCGGCTCCCGATAAACGGCTCATCCCGGAGCCCCGTTTTCTTTCTTCGCCCTGCCGCTCGCTCCCGCTTTCCTGCTGCATCATGGGATTTTTCGACCGTTTCGCCAAAAAAGACTCCAGCTCCCAATCACAACCCGCCCCCGCGCCTTCAACTGCCCCGGTTGATCCCACCACTCCGCTTTCCCCCGGCGTAAATCCCGCGTCCGCCTCGACCCCGCCCTTCGCGCCGACTTCCGGAACGGCCACACCGCCCAACGTCAAATCCCTCCTCATCGCCGCCCGCGAAAAACTGGAGGCCAAGGACCTCGCCGGCGCCGTCGCCATTTACGAAGAAATTCTCGCCACCGCAGGCGACCGCCCGGACGTCCTCGTCACCATTTCGGGAGATCTCGGCACCAACGGCCACGTCGCCCAAATCGCCGAACTCATCGCACCGCGCTACGACGCCGAAAAACACGGCCCTGCCACCGGTCTGAACGTCCTTCAGGCCTACCTCGCTCTTCGCAACACCACCGCCGCCCAGCATCTTCTCGACGTTCTTTTCGGCCTCCAGCGTCCTGAACTCGAACAGCGCCTCTACGGATTCTCCAACGCCCTCGGTGAACTCCTCGCACTCGAAAGCCGCGGCGAACTCCAGCCACCGACGCCGACCGACGGCAGCACCAACCCCGACGCTCCCGCGCCCGCTGAGAAAAAGATGATCAGCCTCGTGAGCATCAGCCGCCCCATCTGGTCCTACGGTCTCGAACAGGTCCCCGGCCTCGTCCCTCCGGCCAAGCAGGGCAAACTCCGCCGCATCGCGTTTGGACAACTCGCACTCCTCGGCACCACCGACTTCGTCGAAAAGATGAAACAGCCCGAGGACGAGATCACCCGCTTCACCCGCGGACTTCCGCTCTGGTTCGCCGAGACGTTTTATTTCTCTCCCCACTACGCGCCAATCGCCGCCATCGGCATGCTCGCCAAGGACCACTTCGCGATTTTTCCGTCCGAGTGGACGACCGACAACATCCGCCAACTCGTCAACACCGCCACCGACGGCCTCGACTACGTCTTCACCGGCGCGCTCAAACACAACAACGGCGACTTCGAACTTCTCCTGCGGGTCTGGGAGGTGAAAAAACTCCGCGAGCGTAAACAATTTTCCGCCCGCTGGACGCCCGCCACGGCCGACGCCGAACTCCTCAAGCTCCACGAACAGATCCGCCTCTTCATGGAGTGGCAGCAACATCCCGGCGGCCCCGCCTACGCTTTCCCCGCCAGCCCCACCGCGTGGTGCGACACACTCGGCATCTCCGCCGCCACCTTCCTTGCCGACAAGAGCGTGCTACCCAAAGACCAGATCGCCACTCCCACCGAGCTGTTCGCCCGCGCCGCCTCACACGCCGCCACGTCGGAAAAAGACACCATCGCCTGGCTCACCATCGCCGACCGCGCCACCCGCCTCGGCCTGGCCGATTCCATTCCGTCCGGCGTCGCCCTCACCGACACACCGGCCACACTCCAAGTTCGCGAGGCTCTCGGACAGCTCTAAGCGAGAGCGCGCTGTTCGGCAAAAGATGAAATCTCCCTGGCGAATATCATTTGAGGTTTACGGCGAGAATTTTACGCCGAGCCATATGGAAATTCAGTTCAGCGAGTGCCATAGCCCGGGTGCGTTAGGGCGGCATGGGCGATATCGAGGTCGGCCTTTGCCATACGGATCGGCCTCATACGTCGTTCCTGACACAATACCGAAAAACACAGCCTTCGAGCATCTAGTGTCGATATTCGAATCAAAGCTTGATGATTTGGTTTCGCTAGGCGCGACCGACTGGCACGTCAGTATTGGGCGCTATTATTGGGCACAGTGTAACGAAGAATACTCGTTGGACGAATTGAAGCTCTTGGGAAGATTGCGGTGTGGTTTTGTGTACTCCGCATATACGATCACAGAAGAAGAGGAATTAGCGTTTGAAAAAGTTGCACCTAAAAAGCTCCAACTTGGTGTGGCGGACGCCTATGATCGGGTCCGTCCTTGCAACCTTAGGCTGTCAGTACGACGTGATGATTTGTAGCAGTCAGCTGATCGCCGCCAGCTGCCCGCATCCAGCCGCGATATCGATCCCGCGCCGCTGTCTCACCGTGCTGGCAAATCCATACTCCGCCAGCACTGCCTGAAACCGTTTCGCCGCCTCTGTCCGTGTCGGTGCGCCCGCGTAACCGGAGGTCGGATTCAGCGGAATCAAGTTCACCTGCGATTCCTCCAACCCTTTCAAGAGCCGCGCTACCGCATGTGCGTTTTCCTCGGAGTCGTTTTTCCCTTCGATCAACGTCCACTCGAAGAAAATTTTCTGCCCGGTCTTTTTCACGTAGTAGCGGCAGGCGTCCATCAGTTCGTCGAGCGGCCAGCGTTTCGCCGTCGGCACGAGCGCATGACGCTCCTCCTGCGTCGCTCCGTGCAGGCTCAACGCCAGCGAGAGTGTCCGGCCTTCATCTGCAAGCCGGATGATGCCCGGAATCACGCCGACCGTGCTCAGCGTGATTTTCGACGCACCGATCGCCAGTCCGCTTGAGTCGCGAAAAATATCCACGGCCTTCATCACCGCGTCATAGTTGTGCAACGGCTCGCCCATGCCCATGAGCACGAGATTCCGGAGCCGCTCGCCTTTCGCCTTCAGGATCCGCTGTACGTGCACCACCTGCGCCACGATCTCGCCCGTCGTCAGATGCCGGGTGAAGCCTCTCTGCCCGGTCGCGCAAAACACGCAGCCCATCGCACACCCCGCCTGCGAACTGATGCAGGCCGTCACGCGGCCAGAAAAGCGCATCAGCACCGTCTCGATTTTTTCCTGGTCGCTGAGTGCGAGGAGATATTTGCGCGTGAATCCATCCGAGCTGTGCGTTTCCACCGCCACCGGCAAAACGCCCAACACACAGTCCGCCTGAAGACGCGCCTGCAATTTCGGCGGTAGCTCCCGCATCGCGGCAAACGAATCGACGCATTCCCAATAGAGATAATTCCACAGCCGCGCCGTATGCACCGGGCTTAAGCCCCAGCCCACGATCAACGTCTGCAGCTCCGCCTTCGTCAGATCATAGAGATCCAGCGGGATCACAGACTGTGCGGAAAGTGCGGTCATCAACGCACCAGCCAAATCCTCCCCGTCCACGGCGTCGAGCCACCTCTTCATCGCATATACGCACGTCCCCTCTCCCCGTAAAAACAAGAAGCCGCACCTTGTACGGGCGCGGCTTCCCAACACTCGGGTCACCTTTGATCTGACCTTACCTGTCCTACTTTACCATCTGACGCTTAGTGGAGATGCGTGTGTCCACCATCGGACTTTGCTTCATACGCATGCACGGAGCGGGCTGAATCTCCCCAGCTCGGGAGATTATCGCGGCGCCAGTAGTGGGCCTCGGTTATTTCCGACCGCATGGCCGGATCGCTTGCTCGTAACATGGCTACATTGAGCCCTGCGTAAGCGATATCTTCCGGCCTTAGGTGCAGCTCATCCGCCAAGCGGGCGACGGGAGCGAATTCTTCATCTTCGAGGTGAATCTTAATCACGGGCATAAGAACTCCGGGTTAGGGGTTGAGCTTCTTGCTTGCCCTGAAGATAGCCCCTCTCGCGTCACCGGCAAATGCCACCCGGTGTTTTTCTACAAAATAGTTTCCGCCCCGAAAACGCGCCCGAGATTCACCCGGCAAAGGTCGTCAACAGCTGCGAGTATATCTTCGCGCTGTGCAGCAACTCTTTAACCGACGCCCGCTCATCCACCGCATGGCAATCCTCCCCACCAGGACCATAACCCAGCGTCGGGATTTTCAGGTGGTGCGCAAAAAAATGCATGTCGTTAAACCCCGTTGAAACGCTGAACACCGCCGCTTTTTTCCGCACGGTCGTCACCGTCTCGGCCATCGCCGCAAAAAACGGATTTTCCGGGGCGTGATAGCAGGGGTGGTTGTCCGACACCTTCGCCACGCTGATCCGGCACCCCGGAATCCGCTTCGCCGCCGCCGCGAGAAAGGCCCGGAGTTCCCGCTCGGCCGACACCACCGTCTCCACCGCGAGCACGCGGCGATCGATGGAGAAACTCGCCTGCGCGGGCACCGTGTTGATTTTTCCTCCCGGCCCTTGCGAGAAAATGCCGCCGACATTCAGCGTCGGACGCATCATTTTTCCCTCGGGCGTCTCAAACGTCCGCGCCGCCAGCGTTTTCTTGTGCGTATCCAGCTCGCGGATGAGCGCCGCCATTTTCTCGAGCGCGTTCACGCCTTTGTGTGGCTGGGACCCGTGCGCCGCACGGCCGTGCACCGTCACCTCGAGCCAGACCACGCCGTTGTGTCCGCAGCACACGCGATGACCCTCGCCGCCTTCCATCACTACCGCGTAGTCGGGCGATATCGGCGCGTGCTCCACGACCCAGCCCGCGCCCAGCGCCGAGTCGGTCTCCTCGTCAGCAGTGAACGAAACCTCGATGTTCATCAGTGGCTCCGTCCCGCTCGCGCGCAGCGACCGCAGCGCCAGCAGCAGGCTCGCGATCGATCCCTTCATGTCCGCCGAACCCCGACCGTGCAGCCAGCCACCCATAACCGCGCCAGAAAACGGCCCGCCGTTTGCCCAGTTCCCCGACACCGGCACCACGTCGTAGTGCGCATTGAAATGAATCGTCTTCCTCGCACCTCGCACCTTGCGAAATCCGAGCACATTCCAGCGCGGGAATCCGTGCTGTAATGCGGGCAGCGTTTTGCGAAGAAGTTTTTCGGGAATCGCCACGCGCCGCGATTTCAATCCCGCCGCCGTCAATTCATTCACCAGTCGAGCCGTGATCACGTCATAATTTTCGCCCGGCGGATTCACCGTCGGCACCCGCACCAGATCACGCAGCAGCTCCGTCAGATCATCCTCGTGTGCGTCGATATAGGCTGAAGGCGTCATGCGGCGCCCCGCAGAATCGCGGAAACCGGGCGGAACGGAAGCGCGGAAACGCCCTCGCCCTCCGACTCAAACCCATCGGTACCTTTCCGCCTTCATCCCTTCCCTAAGAAAAACTTCTCATCCCTCCGCGCTTCCGCTCCTCCGCCTTTCCGCGATTAACTCCTCCGCCCCCATGTCAGCCTCCTGCCCGACCGCCGCCGCTCTCATTGCCCGCCTCGGACTTCAACCGCTTCCCCATGAAGGCGGCTGGTTCGCCCGCACCTGGACCAGCCATGAAACCCTTCCCAACGGCCGCCCGCTTGGCACCGCCATTTATTTTCTTCTGACGCGCGACAGCTTTTCCGCCCTTCACCGTCTCGATGCCGACGAACTCTGGCATTTCCACGCCGGCGACCCCATCGAACATCTGCAACTCTCGTCGACTCAACCACACTCCCCCGACGCCGTCCGTGTCACCCAACTCGGCGCTCACCTCGACGCGGGGCAACTCCCTCAACTCGCCGTACCGTCAGGCGTCTGGCAGGGTGCCCGCCTCACAGACGACGCACGCCTCGGCTGGGCACTCGTGAGCTGCACGATGAGCCCGGGCTGGGATGAAAACGGCTTCGAACTCGCAGACCGAAATACCCTCCACGCGTTTTATCCCGCACATATTGGTTTAATCTCGGCTCTCACGCGCACAAACTGAGCAACGGCAGGTCTGGGCAGCGTTCCGGCCATTCTCTCCATGTCTTCTCCATGAAAAGATTCGCTGGGGTGTAGTGTTTTCCCTGCTTACGGCCTTTAGCGTGAGTTACCGGTTGGAAACGCCGCAACGTACACGTTAATTTTTTGTCAACAGCCATGGCCCTCGCTGACTTACGCAAAGACTACTCGCTCGCCGGACTCCTTGAAAAGGACCTGGCTCGCGATCCTTTCCGTCAGTTCGACAAGTGGTTTCAGGAAGCTGAAGCCGCCAAAATTCCCGAACCCAACGCGATGGTCTGCGCCCTTGCCACGAGCGATGGCCGTCCCTCCTCCCGCATCGTCCTCCTCAAGGGCCTCGATGGCCGCGGCTTTGTATTTTATACCAATTACGACAGCCGCAAGGGTCGCGAACTCGCCGCCAATCCCCGCACATCCCTCCTGTTCCCTTGGATCGCGATGGAACGCCAGATAATCGTCGAGGGTACCGTCACCCGTTTGTCACGCGAAGAGTCCGGCGCGTATTTCCACAGTCGTCCGCTCGCAAGCCAGCTCGGCGCCTGGGCCTCGCCGCAAAGCACCATCCTCCCAAACCGCGCCGCTCTCGACGACGCCTACAAGTCCGTCGAAAAAAAATACGCCGGCGAAGAAGTTCCGCTGCCGCCGCACTGGGGCGGTTACCGCGTCTCCCCTGAATCCGTCGAGTTTTGGCAGGGCCGCCGCAGCCGCCTTCATGACCGTCTCCGCTACCGCCGTGAAAAATCCGGCGAGTGGATCATCGAACGCCTCGCACCCTGATCACCCAACTTTCGCGCTTTTCCAACGCACACACACTGACACGTCACCGTGAGGTACCTCCAATCAACGCCGCCTTTCTCCGCGCTGCCTGACGCACGCGACACCCGGGACAAACCCCCGGCGGCGCCGTTGCTTGCAGCCGCCGTTCACGCCCAGAGCGAAGGCGTGATCATCGTGGAAAAGCGTTGGACGCGCAAAGGCCTCAAAATCATTTTCGCCAACGAGAGCTTCTGCGCCATGACGGGCCACACGGTCTCCGATCTGCGCGCACTCGGCCTCGCCTCGTTGCACTTGGAAGCCGACACGCTGCCACGGCTCAAGGAATGGGTCACGCATCTCCAGAGCGGCACGGTCTTCAGCGGTGAAGGCAGTCTTCTTCGCAAAGACGGCCCCTCCCTCTTTGCAGCGTGGAATTACTGCCCCGTTTCCGACGAGCACGGCCGCGTCACGCATATCGTAGCCACGTTCCGCGATCTCACCGAGAAGCGCCGCCTGCAGGAAGCTCTCGTGCATTCGCAACGCCTCGACGCCGTCGGCCGCCTCGCCGGTGGAGTCGCTCACGATTTCAACAACCTGCTTTCCGTCATCAACGGCTACTGCGAAATCCTCGCCACCAAAGCACCGATACGCCGCCAGGCTTCGCGCGAACTCGAGGAGATCCATCTCGCCAGCCAGAAGGCCGCGACACTCGTCCGCCAGCTCCTCGCCTTCAGCCGCCGCCAGGCGATGAATCCGAAGGTCATCAGCCTCAACCAGCTCGTTCGCGACAACGCGGAGATCCTTTCCCGCCTGCTCAAGCCTTCGAAATCGCTCGCACTTTCGCTCGACGCCGAATCGATCAACGTCCGCGTCGATCCCGCCCAGCTTCAGCAGGTCTTGCTCAACCTCACCATCAACGCCCGAGATGCACTTGCCGAGGGCGGCCAGGTCACTCTGACAACCGCGCTCCGTGAGATCACGAGCGAAAGCCAGTCCGATCCCTCCGACCTCGATCCGATTCCCACCGGCCGCTACGCGGTGCTCGCCGTCCACGACAACGGCATCGGCATGGATGAACAGGTCCAGTCGCACCTTTTCGAACCTTTCTTCACCACGAAAGAACCCGGTCAGGGCACCGGCCTCGGCCTCGCACTCGTTCACGGTGTCGTCCAGCAAAGCGGCGGCCATATTCGCGTTCACAGCACACCCCACATCGGTTCCACGTTCGAGATTTTCCTCCCGGAAGTGAGGGAGCCCGTTCAATCGCTCCATACACCGATTCCCACGCTCCCCGGCACCCGCGGCCGTGAAACCGTCCTCATCGTCGAGGAAGATGACGTGATCCGCAAAATGGTCGCCAGCATCCTCACCGCCGACGGCTACACCGTTCTTTCCGAACGCACCGCCGATGACGGCCTCGACATCGCCCGCCGCCTCGGCCGCCCGATCGATCTTCTCATCACCCAGATCGGCGGAGTCACCGGAAGCGAAGGAGAAAAACTCGTCCGCGACATTCACGCCGAACATCCGCAGGTGCGCGTGCTCGCGACCTGCAATCCCGACTGCGCCCCGCTGACATTTCTCCCGGCCGAATCCGTCGCCTGCGTCGTGAAACCTTTCGCTCTCAGCGCACTCATCAAGGCCGTCCGTTCGCTACTGGACGCTAAAAAATAAGCGCCCCGCATCCGCCGCGCATGAAGAAGCAAATTCCCGCGGCCAATCCCGAAGCTTACCTGAGGTCGCTGGACGGCTGGCGAAAAGACCTCGTCGTGCATCTGCGCACCGAAGTTATCGCCGCCGCCAAACTCGACGAGCAGGTGAAATGGGGCCACTTGGTCTTTTCCAAGAACGGGCCCGTGCTGCTGATTCGAGCCGAGGAAAAACGCGTTCTCTTCGGATTCTGGCACGGACAGCTCCTTCGCGATATCGAGCCTCGTTTAAAGCCCGGCGGAAAATACGAGATGGCCACGATTGAGTTTCGCGAGGGTGACATGATCACCGCCGCCATCGTTCGCAAACTCGCGCGCGCCGCAGTGAAGCTCAACCTCGAGCTCGGCAATCCTGCAGACGCAGTGAAGAAACCTGCGAAGAAAAAACACTGACGCCCGCAGGCGCGAATTCACCAGCGGGCATCAGACGTTAGCCGGCATTTTTGCTCGATCATCGTTTAGTTCGCAAGGAGAGCAGTTTCACGAGCGAGCACCGAAGCCGCCGCGGACTTCTTGGAGCCGAGCTGCTTTTCAGCCCAAGTGAGCGCATATTCGGCGACTTCCTCCCAACCCTTTTCACCGATCAGGAAGTGGCTGCGGCCGGAGAACTCCTTGTACTCGGTCTTCACCGGTGACGCGCTGTGGCGCTTGAAGATTTTCCGGCTCAACGAAGCGGGCATGATCACGTCCTTCTCACCACCGATGACGAGCAGCGGCGCGCGATTGGGATTCTTGAAGTTCACCGCCGCCCGAGAATTCGGGATCACGTTGGACAACGCCGCCTCAAAGATCGCCGCGCCCGGCGCCGCGATCGCATAGCGTTCATACGCCGCCCGCGCTTCGCTTTCGCTCAACACGTTGGCGAACACGCGCCACCAGCGCTTGAAGGGAAACAGATAGGTGCGTTTCGCGTTGAAGGGATTCACGAGCGCGGGAGTCAGCGCCTCGATCGTGGAGAACGGCAGCAGCTTGATGCCTTTCGGAGGAACCGAGTCCACCGCCACGGCGGCGGCGGCGAGGCCGCGGTCATTTAAGAGCTGCGTGATGAGCCCGCCATAGGAGTGGCCGATGATGATGGGTTTCTCGGGCAGCGACTGGATGACCTTCGTATAGTGGGCGACGACTTGCTCGATGCCGACGCCGTTGAAACCCGAGGGATCTCGCTGCATGCCTTCAACATCGCCTTGGATGCCCGGCCAGGCCGGAGCGACGGCGTTGTAGCCGCGTGCTTCGTAGAAGCGCTGGAATTTTTCCCAGGAGCGCGGAGTGACCCAGAGGCCGTGAACGAGGAGGATGGTTTTCGATGAGTTCATGAGTGTGATTCCTGTTTTGAGTTTTGGTTTTTCCACCGTCGGGCGGTGGTGCCGTCGGGCATGGCAACACTCTATCGGGAACCGCCCGCGGCGTGAACGCCAAGGAACCGACGATTTCCGCCAAAGATGGCGCCTGCGTGAAAACGCTTCACGCCCGCCGATTTTGCCTGTTCGCCGTCAGCAATTCCTGACGGCATACGCGGGAGACCCGTACTCCCATGGAAACCGCTTCTTCCAACCGCCGTGTCGTGATTCTTCTCTACCCGCGCGTGCGCGAGCTCGACGTGGCCGGCATCGTCGACGTGTTCTCCTCGGCAAACGCCATTCTCCCGGAAGAACGCCGCTACCAGATCGAGTACGTTTCCACCGAGAAAACCCCGCAGCTCGACGGCATGTACGGCCTCGGCCTTCGCGCCGGCCCTCACTATTCTTCGCTAAAGGGAAAAATCGATACACTCATCGTTCCGGGTGGCATCGGCATCGAAACAAGTCGTACCACGCCGGCCCTCCTGAAGTGGCTGCGCAAACAAGCCACTTCCAGCCGCCGCATCGGCTCCGTCTGCGTGGGTGCCTTTCTCCTCGCACAAGCCGGTCTTCTCGATGGACGCCGGGCCACCACGCATTGGGCATTCGCGCGAAAAATGTCGGATGAGTTTCCCTCGGTGAAAGTAGATCCCGATCCGATCTGGGTGAAAGACGGCGCCACATACACCTCCGCCGGCGCAACCTCCGGCATCGATCTCAGTCTCGCGCTGGTCGAGGAGGATCACGGTCGCAAACTCGCCCTCGAGGTCGCCCGCATGCTCGTGGTCTTCCTATGCCGACCGGGGAGCCAGGCGCAGTTCAGCGTCTCGTTACGCGAGCAGACCACCGAGAGCCGCCCGCTGCGCGATCTTCAGATCTGGATGATCGAAAATCTCACGCACGATCTCTCAGTGCCGGTGCTCGCCGCACGTGCCGCGATGAGCGAGCGCAATTTCCAGCGCATCTTCACCCGCGAGCTCGGCAAATCGCCCGCCCACTACGTCGAGGAAATCCGCATCGAGGCCGTGCGCCGCAAACTCGAGCGCAGCACGCAAGGCATGGAAGAGATCGCGAGCGCCTGCGGCTTCGGCAGCGGCGATGTCATGACGCGTTCCTTCACGCGCCAGTTGAAAGTCACACCCGCCGAATATCGCGCGCGCTTCCGCTCGTCCGGAATCTGAGTTGCGCAGAATCCACCCTTTTTAGTTTCGAGAATTTTACTCTGTCGCTGGCTTTTCCACTGGTCATTGGCCATTGGTCATTCGGTCATTTCATCTCCATGCCCGTCATTTATCTCGTGCGCCACGCCCACGCCGTGACCGAAGAAGAAAACAAACTCCGTCCGCTCAGCGCGCGGGGTCACGATGAATGCCGCCGGCTCGTCGCCTTCTTCCAAAACAACCGCGCATTCACGCCCGCCGAGTTCTGGCACAGCCCGCTCATCCGCGCCAAGGAAACAGCCGGTCTGATTCGTTCGCTCGCTCCCCACGCCGCCCTCCGCGAAACGCTTGGCCTGCTCCCCGAAGACCGCCCCGAAAAAATGGCCGCACGCCTCGCAACGCTCGCGCCAACGCTGATGCTCGCGATCGTCGGTCACGAACCGCACTTGAGCGCCCTCGCCACATTGCTCGTCACCGGCCGTTCCGGTCTGACGGCCTTCGATCTCGAAAAAGGCGCCGTGCTCTGTCTCGCCTCCGAGGACAGCCATACATGGTCCGTTCGCTGGCACATTGCCCCTTCAATTCTTCCTCCATGATCCGCGCCTTTCAATGGGACCTCGCCCGCCAGGTCGAACGTCTCGACGTGCTGCTCGACCTCCTTCCCCGCTATGCCGACTGGGGCTACAATGAGCTGTATCTCCATCTCGAAGACGCCGTCGAATATCCATCCCTTCCCAAGGTCGCCCGCGCCGACGCTTATTCCCACCGCCAGCTTCAGCGACTCGTCAACACGGCGGCCCGCCACGGCATCCGCACCGTTCCCATCGTCAATCTCCTCGGGCACACACAATACCTCATCAAAGTCCCTGCTCTGCGCGATCTGAACGAACTCCGCGCACCCGATGGCTCTCCGCTCGAACGCGGCCAGATCTGCCCGCTTCACCCCGGCACACTTGAAGTCGCCGAGAAACTCCTGCGCGACGCCGCTCCGTTTTGCACTGCCGGCAAAGTCCACGTCGGCCTCGACGAATCGTTCCACCTCGGCAAATGCCCGCGCTGTCGCGCTGAAATCGCCGGCCGTGGTCTCGCCGCCCACTTCGCCGGTCACGTCAACCGCCTGCACACGCTGGCTTCCGCTCGCGGCCTGCGCCTCGGCCTCTGGGCGGACATGCTCAATTTTATCCCGTCCGCGATCCCACTGCTCCCTCACGACATCGCTGCCTACGACTGGTACTATTATCCTTTCGCGCGCCACCCGCGCGTCGAATTGTTCAACTTCGCCGAAAGCGATCTCGCCACGCCGCTGCGCAAACACGGTATCGAATACTGGGGCTGCCCGATGAACGGCGCCTTCCGCTTCGAGCCACTGCCGCTCTTCCGCGATCGCTTCGCCAATCTCCGCTCATGGTGGAAGCGCTGCGCACAAACCAACGCCGCCGGTTTTCTCGTCACATCATGGGAAGCCTACCGGCTCGCCTTCGAAATGACGACTGTGGTGGACGCCGCCGCAGCATCACTGTGGCTGAATCCGAAAAAATCCGGTGACGACGAAACGCTCCTCACCGCCGGTTTCGAACGCGTGTTTGGTCGCGGCAAAAAAATCAGTGCCCGCAACGCCGCCCGCAACGCACTCGCCGCCGACAATCATGCCTTCGCGGGCTACGCCCGCTGGGAAATCAACGACCGCTGGGACATCCGCGCCGCGATAAATCGCCGGCCTTCGCCTCCCATCACTCCGGCAGATCCTGATCAAAAACTACCCTCCCCGCTCTCCGCCAGCATCGCGTTCTTGTCCTATCTCGAAGCTCGCGATGCGTTCATTGCTCGCGCCGCCGACGGCGTCTTCTCTCTCCGTCGATCACTTTCGTCCGTCTCTGCGTCGCAACAACTCTTCCGCCTTCGCCACGCCGACCTCGTACGCGACGCCCGAGCGTTCGCCACACAGCTCCGCAAAGGTCAACGCGCCGCGCGCGCCATGTGGCTGCGCACCCGCGACCCGAAAGTCCGCGGCCAGAACGATCGTATCCTCGATGCCGATTCCGCCCGCATCCGCGTCTGGCGGGAATGGCTCAAGGTGATCCGGCGCACACCCAACCTCGTCCATGAAGCTTCTCCCGTCTGTGGCCGCTGGCAGCTAATCTTCACCGTCCTTAATTTCGCCCCGGCGCTTCAGAAGATCGTCGTGGAACAACAAAAGACCGACCGCGGCTGGATGGAACTTCACGCCCGCCATACCATCGAGTTTCGCGCCGAAGCAGCCGCACCGCGTGCCAGTGTTTCGCGCGCGTTCTCAACCCCGATCGATGATCCGACCATTCCACTCCGCATCGCCATCAGAGGCTTGGGGGAAGTGGCGATCCGCGACGTCGTGTTCACCAACGGCGTCACCACGCTGCAACCCGCTCAATGGCCGAAAGCCGCGAAAAAAATCCTCGGCCGTCCCGCACCAAAACGCGGCTTCCCCGACATCACGCGCACACTCGCCGTTCTGCCGCTCGTTTTTTCGAGATAACGCACGCGAGCGCGGCTACCTTCAAAGCCCTCAGCTCAGAATGACTTCGTCACTTGAGTGTACACAAAGCGCCCGCGGTTGCTGTGTGTCGTGACATCATAGCTGTCGTTGTTGACGGAGTTCACGGCTCCGGCCGCGAAAGGCGCGGCAACATCGGTCAGATTACTCACACCCACGCGCACATCGAGCCCGGCCTTTTTCCAACGATAGCCCAGCTGCGCATCAATCGTCGTCCAGCTGCCGACATAGCGAAATTGTCCGCCCTGCGTGCGTGCACGGTCATCCTCAAGATGGCTGACGTAATTCATCCCCGCCAATAGCGTCCACGGACCACTTCCAACCAGCTGGGAAATGCGTCCGCGATTGCGAGGAATACTTCCGGGTGAAATCGCGTTGTTGGTAACATCCACATATTTTCCCAGCCAGTTTTGCGTCGGCATGGTTTCGACCGGAACAAGGTCCCAGGAGATCAAGGTGTTCCAATCCACACGGGTCATCAATCGGACAGGCTGCAACGGCCATTCGTAAGTCAGCGTTCCGTCGACGCCTGACGCTTCGCGGCTCGATAGATTCATCCGCATGGAGCGAAGCGCGGTGATTGCGCCGGTCGTTGGATTACGGGTGATAAGAGTGGCGTAAGCCGCGTTGGGATTGATGGTGCTCGCGTTGCCTTTCGTAAAGCCGGCTCCCTGGGTCGCAGCATTCACGTTGAGAATGTACTGCGCTCCATCCACCACCAAGTGGTCCGTCACGTCATTGTAGTAATCGACCTCCAGTTTCAGCCCCTTCACCGCCTTCGGCGTAAACGCGAAACCGGCGCTCAGCGTTTCCGACTCCTCCGCCTGCAAGTCAGGATTTCCCTGCGTGCTCACAGTCAACGTGGTTGCCGTCGTGAAACCCAGTGGATCGATAATCGCCTGCGCCCCGGAACTGGGAGCCCCATAAATCGCACTCAGCGCAGGCGCGCGATATCCTTGGGCATACGTCGAGCGGACCAAGAGGGCGTCACATGGCTTGTAGATCACGCCGATCTTGGGCGTCGTTTTTTCAAAGCGCGCTTCACGCATCTGCGGGATGCCCGCGGCATCGTTGACCGTTCCCTTCAGATCGTTCGCGCTGTAGCGGGCGCTCGCCGAAAGACTCAAGGTGTTCACGCCAGGGATGCCCTGTTTTTTTCCGACAAGCGGCACGACCACTTCCGCGTATACGCCGTTGCTCGTCGATTCGGCCGTGCTGAAACCAGCCGTATTGAATCCATAGTAGGGAGGAATTGCGGCGGTGCTGGTGACAGTAAATCCGTCCGCCGCCACATTGCGCTCCGTCAGGTAATAATCGTAACCGGTGGCCACCGCCAACGCGCCTGCGGGCAGGTCGAGCAGCCTGCCGTTCACGCGAGCCTCCACGCCTCTCACGCCTGCGTCCTGACTCGCCGTCCCCGACACCGCCGCCCGCGCCAGCGCAGCCGGATTATCAAATGCCCGGCCAGTATTCGGACTCACACCACTCGCTGAATCCTGCGCAAAGGGATTGTAGTTCCCACTCGCCAGCTCTGCGAACAACTGGGCGCTGGAAAACGAATTCGTCTGCAGATCATCGCGATACCACCAGCCGTAAACATACGCTGCGTCCCACGACCAGTTATCACCGATGCGACCTTTCAAGCCCGCCTGAAAATCATAGATGTCGCGCTGAAAGTTACGCCCGCGCGGGCCAATCACATCCGGCCGGATATTCATGTAGGTCTGCGACGGACTGAAATAAACAGCCATGCCGGTCACCGTGTGCGGTGTCGCTGCATAAAAATCCAGAGGGGTGGTCGACACCACGCTGTCATACTCGTCACGCACGAAGACCAGCCGGGCATACGCCTCAAGAACACCATCGGAGAGGATCTTTTGATTGAGCCGGACAAAGACCGAGCGGTTTTCCTGCTCGGGAATCGAGGCTGTCAGCGTCCGGAAGTCATAGCCCCGTCCGGCAGATGCCTGCGTGACAAAGTGCGATGCATTGTAGCCCGCGCTGAGTCCGGGAGCGAGCACCAGGTAATTATACCCCGCCGGTGGCACAGCCGCATAGATGCGCGTCGATACCACTGCGCTGCGCATATCCAGACCGCCCTGCGCACGCGCGTCAGCCGTCGCCGATATTTCACGATCCCGCGACATCAGCGCGTTGCGATGATAGTACTCCGCACCCACGATGATTTCGGTCTTCGCCGTACCTGCTCCAACAAGCGCGCCGACGCGGACCACGCCGGCATCCTCCTCCGTGGTGTTTCCATAGTAGCCCTGCACCCGTCCACCCCGGAACGAGGTCACCAGTTTCGTATTAAAAACTCCCGTCAACGCATCCGCGCCGTAACGCGCCGACGCACCGTCTTTCACAACTTCGAAGCCCTGCAGTGCGATCATCGGCACCATGTTCAGCTCATCGAGCACCGTGCGTCGCCCATCCAAAAGTGTCAGCGTGCCACCAAGGCCTCGTAAATTGACCCCGGCAGCTCCGGTACCACCATTCGCCCGCTGCTCCGTGTTCACATTGCCCAAGAATCCGGGAAGCGTCAGTCGCAATCCCTCAATCGGCGTCGCTGCGCCCGTATCTTCGATGGCCTCCTTTGAAATCTCCGTCAGGGGCTGAAACTGCTCTCCTTTCGGCAACGGCACCGCCGATCCCGTGACTACGTACGTCTCCAACTCAACGTCAGGCTCTTCGCTCGTGACCGCTGCAGGTGCAACCTGCGCATCCAGTTTGACCGCGTACGCGGTCAGCAACGCCGCTCCGGCAACGAAAGCGGGAAGGGCAAGGCGAACTAAGCGGGGGAATACAAAAACCAAGGGTGTCGTCATGTAGGCGGGAAACCGCAACGGCCTCCACGCAAACCACACGCGGACCGCAGCAGGAGTGTTTTTCGCGAACCACACGCTCTCCAGCAACTCATTTAAGAGCGAGCCATTGGCATCTGCATCCGGCCGTTTGCCCCGCCACACCGCGTAATTCGTCACGGTCAACCCGATACGCCGCCGGCGAACCTTCCAGTAAACTCACTCCACACGTTGCGCCCGCCAGTCCTGTCGTCATCGTTCGCCGCTTCAATGAAAGAACTGCTGCGCATCGCCGCCGCCCTCCGCACCGATCCCCGCCCCGCCGTCCTCGCCACCCTTACCAAAGCCGAGGGCTCTTCCTACCGCCGAACGGGCGCCCGGCTCCTCTTACGCGAGGGCTCTCCGCGCATCGGTTCCATCAGTGGCGGGTGCCTGGAGGAGGACATCGCCGCTCACGCGACCCAGGTGTTCGCAACCGGACTCCCCCGAACGCTCGTCTACGACACCACCGGCGAAAATGACCTCGTCTGGGGCGCGGGCCTCGGCTGCCACGGCATCGTCCACGTTCTACTGGAGCCTTTCTCGGGCCTGCCGCCCGCCCTCGCCTTCGTCGAACAGGCCTGGGCAAAACGCGAAGCCGTTGTATTGGTCACCGCCTTTGGCGAAACATCCTCTTCAACAACCGCGCCAAAAACAAAGTCCGGCCCGGTTCTGGCGCTTTCCGAAAGCGGCCTGCTTTGGTCGTCGGCCACTCCGGAACTCGCAACCATCGCCCGCCGGCAACTCCTGGCCGGTCGTTCCATCACGCTCCCGGCAAACGAGGCTTCCGGTGGAGCCGGGGTTTTTGTCGAATACCTTCCGCCTCCACCGGCACTCACACTTTTTGGCGCCGGCGACGATGCCCAGCCACTCGTCCGTCTCGCCGCGGAGCTCGGCTGGCTCGTCACCGTGATCGACTCCCGTCCCGCCTACGCCACATCCACGCGCTTTCCAGAAGCACAGTTTGTCCGCGTGTCGTCACCCACCGAAGCCGTTGCCTCTGCGTCGCTCGATGCCCGCTCTCTCGTCGTCGTCATGACGCATCGCTACCTCGACGACACCCCCATCCTCCGCGATCTGCTCCCGCGCCCGCTCGGCTATCTCGGTTTGCTCGGTCCAAAAAAACGCGCCGAAAAAATCTTCGCCGACCTCGCTCGAGACGGTCTCGCCATCACACCGGAAATGCGCGCCCGTCTCCACGGCCCCGTCGGCCTCGATCTTGGCGGCGGCACGCCCGAGGAAGTCGCCCTCGCCATTCTCGCCGAGATCCAAGCCGTCCGCTCCGGACGCGACGCCCGCCCCCTTCGCGAACGCACCCGCCCCATTCACCTCGATGAATAACGGCCCATCCCAAACGCCCGCGCCAGCTTCCCTCAAATTCGGAGCAATCATCCTCGCCGCGGGTTCGTCGTCGCGTCTGGGACAGCCCAAGCAACTGCTCCACTACGAGGGCCTGCCACTCGTCACTCGCGCCGCCGAAGCCGCTCTCGGCTCTGGTGCGTCACCCGTGGTCGTCGTCCTCGGCGCCCATGCGGAAAAAATCCGTCCCGTTCTTCCCGCTCCACCTCTCCTCATCTTCGAAAATTCCTCGTGGGCCGAAGGCATGGCCTTCTCCATCCGCGCTGGTCTCACTGCGCTCGAATCCGCAATACCCACGCTCGATGCCGTCCTCATCGCTCTCTGCGACCAACCGCATTTTTCCGCCGCCTCCGTCACGAAACTAACCGCTGTCCTCACGTCCACGCAGGGTGCCACCATCGCAGCGACCCGTCACTCTGGCGGCGCCGGAGTGCCTGCGATTTTTTCCCGCGCTCATTTCCCCGCGCTGCACGCGCTCCGCGGCGCCGAGGGCGCCCGTCGCATTATCGCAGCACATACCGCCACCACCGCCTTGGTCGACCTCCCCGATCTCGCCCTCGATATCGATACCGCGGCCGACTGGGAGCGTCTCAATTCCCCGTAAAAGTCCCGGCGCTCCCCCGCCCAAACTTGAGCCCTCTGTTTCTCTCACCAAGTTTGCGCACCATGTCCACGCCTTCGGCTCAACCGCCTGCGACAGCCGCCCGGTCACTCCTGTGCCGGCAAAAGTGCGATCAACGCCGCCGCTGATTCGGCGTTCAACCCGCCAAACCTTCAACGCCGGCGCGCCATGCCCTCTCCAGTTCCGCCGACACCTCCGCCTTCAGGCCCACGGGTCCCCCCGGCAACACAGTTACCTTCGCCTCCTCCCGCTCCCGCCCGCGCAGAGCCTTCTTCGACCGTCGATTCCGTCCCTCCGCTTTCATTCTCGCTGCCGCCTATGCCGCCGCCACTGCCGGCATCTCCAGCTCCGGCGCCAGCTCCATCAACTCCGACACCCTCGACGCCGCCACCCCGCCCAAGGCTTTCCCTGAAAGCCCGGCTGGTCCTCATCCTCGGCACCGTCGCACTCGTGGTCGCCATCGCCGCCAGTCTCACGTGGGCGCATTTCCGCGGACGCGTGCCTGAGGCGGAATTCATCGCGTGGCTGCACACGCAATCCTCCACCGGCCTCACCATCGATAAACTCGCCAAAACCGTCACACCCCAAAACGACGGCTCCAGCCTCATCAAATTCGACGCCAGTGGCACCCTCCCTGCACCGCTCTACGTCCGCGAAGACACCGCCAGCCATCTGCGCAACACCCTCCATCTCTCGCCCGCGCTGGATTCCGTTGTTCGCGAGGCCGCGAAATCCTCAGCCAACGTCCGCATCCGGGAGCGTGCCGGACTTTCGGATACTCCCATTGATCCGCTCGAAGCCGTCGTGCTCCGCGAAACCACGGCTGCCGGCACCACCGCTCCGCTTTCCGGCATGGCCACCGCCGCACGCGTCGACGGTCAGTGGCGCTTCGCCCTCCTCAAGGAAACGCTCTCCTCACCCTCACTCGAGGGCCAGCCCCGCGCCGCGTTCGGTGAAAAGACTTATCTCATCGGAAATGCCGACGACGACGCGGCACTCAAACAGCTCGTCGAAAAACAAGCCTCCGATTTCACCCGTCTCGAAAAAGCCGCCGCCGAAATCGCGATGGAAAACAAACGCGACCGCCAGTCGCGCATCACACGATTCCACGAGCGCATCACCCCGGGCACACTTTTCACCGGCACCTCCGCAGCCATCGCCGGTGGAGCGTGAGTGAAAACATTTCCCTCGAAGTCACGGCAGCGAAGCCCGGTTCACTCCAGATCTCCGTCCTCCTCCGCAACAGCGGCGGCTGGACCGACGCGCGACCCTTCAGCGGCACCTGGGCACTCGATGACGACCGGCATTTTCACCCTCGCTCTCACCTCACGCGCAAACCAGGCAATCGGCGAGGCCGGCCCGATCCTCGGAGACAAAGAAGCCCGCACACTCACCACCGCCATCGACGAGGATGGTCTTCTGGCCAGCACTCCCGGGAGCGACATCCCGCTCAAAGCAGCCCGCGTCGCACCGGATAAACTCGCCACCACCAAGGCCCGCCTCACCGCGCGTCTTTGATACAGCGCTCGAAGCCACGAGGCCGGTCACCGTCTATCACGGTACCGCCACCGCAAAAGCCGGAGGCGCCAGCGAACGATTCTCCGCTTTACCAAACAAGCCGATCACGGCGCCAGCCTGACCGCCGTCTTCGAGTCCGCCGAAGCCGGTTCCCGGTTGAAACGCGCACTCCGCGGCGCGATCATCGACAATACGCGTCGCACCGGCGACAAACCCGTCCGCCTCCAGATGCCCGGAAAGGGATATTCTCGTAGTGCAAAACCGGGCACGCTCTTCGCACGCTCCACCGACACGGCGCCCGCATTCAAAATCGATGGCTCACGCCTGGCCGGTGAAGACGACGCCTTCAGCTACGACCTCATTCGCGTCAGTGCCGCGCAGGCTCGACCCTGAAAAAAACGGTCGAAGCCAACGCCGCCGCACTCGCCGCCAGCTTCCCCTCGCGCTTCCGGCGTTCACGTGGAGATCGACGAAAAATGGGTCCCGCTCCCTCGCAACGGCGGCAGCACATCGCAGGGAATCGGTGGTTTCGCCAAAGGACTTTTCTCGAAAAACAAAGAGTCCGACAAACCCGCCCTGCTCACCTTCAAAGGCAACACGCCCGTCCCCGTCGTCCCGGGCGAAGACCTCGCACTCACTTTCAAGGGGAAACTCCCGTCGCGCGCCAAAGGCGTGGCCGCCGATTATCCACTGATCGAAGCTGCACGCACCACCGCGCAGGAAAACGGCACCCGCACCGCGCCGCTCGAGCGCATCACCTCCGGCTTCACCGGTTTTGGCGCCACCCGCCTCGCCGCAACGATCGCCCAACCTATTCCCGACGTCCTCACACTCACCTTCGAAGATACTCTGGAACCCGGAACCTACGCTGTACTCGTTGGGGACGACGGTTACGAATTCACCGTTCGTTAAACCGCCACCCCACTCGTCCGCGCTATGAAAACCCCGATCGCACTGTTCGCCGTTGCCGCCCTTTCTCTTCCGTTTCCGCAAACGACCGCATCGCCGCGCTCAAGGCCGAGCTCTTCAAGACGGAGGCGGACTTTTGCGCCTTGAGCGTGAAGTCCGGCGCCCCGGCAGCCTTCAGCGCCTACATCGCGCCCGACGGAATTCTCCTCGGTGTCGGCCCGGACACACGCGGCGAACAAGTCGTGAAGGAGCGCTTCCTCGACTATACCATCGGAGCGACGCTCACATGGACGCCACTTCTCGGCGGATGTCGCGGACTCAGGCGATCTCGGCTACACGACCGGCGTCTCGGAATTCCGATTCCCGGCAAAGACGGTGCGCCCGACAAAGTCACCCACGGCCGCTATTTCACGATCTGGAAGCGCCAGCCCGACGGATCGTGGAAATGCGTCCTCGATGGCGGATCCGCCGATCACGCGAAGAAAAAAGATCCGGTACCCGCCGCGACTACAACTTCGCCTTGAGCGTACGCGCCGCTTCGAGCGCGGCATCGGCCGAAGCCGCCTGCACCGTGAAGTGGCCCATCTTGCGACCCGCGCGCGGCTCGCTTTTTCCGTAGAGATGCAGCTTCGCCGCAGGGTCGCTCAAGATCGCCGACCAATTCGGATCGCCGATCAACTGGCCATCGCGCCATTTCCATGCATCACCGAGGATGTTCACCATCACAACGGGCGAGATCAGTGTCGTGTCACCCAGCGGAAGATCGGCGACCGCGCGCACGTGTTGCTCGAATTGCGACGTATCGGCACGCATCGAGCGTGTAGTGACCGGAGTTGTGCGGGACGCGGCGCGAGTTCGTTGACGAGCATTTCGCTGCGGTCTTCGCGAGAAAAAACTCCACCGCGATCAATCCGACCACGTTGAGTTTTCGCGCGATGTCGGTTCGCAATCGTCCCCGCCTCGCCCGCCGCACGCTTCCGCAATCCGCGCCGGCACGATCGAAAAATCCAGGATGTGATTCGTGTGAATGTTCTCCGACACCGGAAACGTCCGCATCTCACCGCACTGGCTGCGCGCCACGATCACGGAAAGCTCGTGCGTGAATTCGACTATTTCTCCACCACGCAACGCTGGCCGCGGAACGATGCCGATGGCCTTCTCAAGCTCGGCTGCCGTCGTGAGCTTCATCTGGCCTTCGCCGTCGTAACCGAAATCCGCCGTCTTCACGACGCAGGGCAGGCCAACCTCCTTCACGGCCGAGGCAATATCGCCATCCAGGGCCTCGGCGTACGCCACGTGGGGGAAGCCATGGGCCTTCAACCAGGACTTCTCCCGCTGCCGGTTCTGGCAGATATGCAGCACGTCCGAGCGCGGATGCAAGGGCACCAGCGGCGCAATCGCGTCGAGCGGGCCGGAGGGGATGTTCTCGAACTCGTAGGTCACCACGTCGACGCCGCGCGCGAATTCCTGCAGCGCTCTCCACGTCGGTCGTACGACGCATTCACCTCCTTGGCCTGGGGGCGCCCGCCGGCGCAGTTGGCCTGCGGGTTCGTACACGTGCACGCGGTAGCCCAGCGTTTGGGCGGCTTGGGCGAACATGCGCCCCAGTTGCCCGCCGCCGAGCACGCCGATCGTTTTACCCGGAGAGATCATGGAGATGGACGAATGACCAGTGACCAATGACCAGTGATCAATGACAAGCACGTTCCGAGACGGAACGCACCGGCCCGGGGCGTTGTTCATGCCCGCCCGCAATTGCCGGCAATTTTACTACCAAAACCTTGGCCGTCTGGTTCGCGCGAAACGCATCCAGCGCCGTCTTGATCTTTTTCTCCCCGCCAACCGACAAAATCGCCGCCACAAACAACGCCGCGTTGATCGCGCCCGCCTTGCCGATGGCGAAGGTCGCCACGGGAATGCCGCCCGGCATCTGCACGATCGAGAGCAGTGAGTCCTGCCCCTTGAGGGCATGCGACTCAACCGGCACTCCGAGCACCGGAAGCGCCGTAAGCGCCGCCGTCATACCGGGAAGATGCGCAGCGCCACCCGCACCCGCAATAATCGCTTTGAGCCCGCGTCCCTCCGCGGATTTCGCGTACTCGTACGTTTGTCCGGCGTGCGATGCGCGCTCACGACATGCTTCTCATAGGGAACGCCCAGGTTTTCGAGGGTCGATGCCGCGTGTTGCATCGTATCCCAGTCCGAAGTGCTGCCCATGATCAGGCCGACGAGAGGTTGGCTCATAATTACCTGAAACCCTCAACATGCACTCCGCGCTCGGCAAGGTGGAACGCGCACTCCGAGCGCGTTGTTCACGCCTGCCCGCTTTCGTGCCATTCGCGTCAGCGCATTGGTCACTGGTCACTGGTCACTCGTGGCTGACGTTCGCGAGCAAAGCTCGCGCATCACCAGCGACATTCCCTTTGGCGCCTGGACCACCACCGTCCCTGCAACCTTGTCGTGCCACGATTGCTTTTCCTCATCGAAGAGAATAGGTGCTGTTCGGATTCTATCGTGTTTCCCTATTAACCCTTAGCAAT
>JASGJB010000012.1:0-16144 GCA_049840895.1 Nibricoccus sp.
GTGACGCTTCTTCGACTAGACTACGTATTGCTAAGGTTAATAGGGAAACACGATAGAATCCGAACAACACCTAGTACGAATAGACGCCGATCGTGTTCTGCGGCAGATCAGCCATGACCGAACGAAAGCCTGGTACGAAAGTGCCATAAACGTCGTCCGTGATGACGATGAGATCGGGCCGCTTCTTTTTCACCAGCGTCACCAGCTGTTTCATCGAGCTGTCGCGCATGGCGAAGGACGGCGGGTTGCTGGGATTCACGAGGAAAAATGCCTTCACGCGTTTATCCGCGATCTTGGCGATTTCCTTTTCCGAGTACTGCCACGTGTGGGTGCCGTCCTCCCGGTATTCGGAACTGGCGTCCACGTTGACCACCTTGAACGCAAAGCGATCCATGTGGGCGATCTCGATGTACGGTGTAAATGTCGGCACCGCGAGGGCGATGGTGTCGCCGCGATGCAGCAGCTCGTTTTGCATCAGCGTGTCGAAGAGTAGCACATGGCGACGGGTGCCGCGTCGACTGCGAACAGATCAAATTTTCCGGGCGGGTGGCTTGTTGCCGCACATCTCCTTGTCCAGGTAGGCGTGTACGATGCGCTCGCAGCAGCGCAGCATCCGGTCGGGCACGGGATACATGTCGCCGATGATGCCCTGTGCCAGTTCGTAGGCGAAAGCGTCGGCGTCGAACTTCAGGGTTTTCAACCCGAAGTTCCAAGTCTCGCGCAACAGTTTGATGCCGGGGGCGTCATTGTTGGCGGCGAGAAATTCCTCGAACCGTTTGGCAAGGCCCGGGCTTTTGGCGATCTGGCGGCCGAGATCTGGAATAGCGCCAACGCCGCGGCGGCTTTCCTCGATGCCGAAGCGCAGCAGTGTGCCGAAGGCATCGCGGGGCGTGGTACAGATCCAGTTGGGATTGCCGCGGCCTGCGTTGAGGAACTGGGCGATCTGTTCGCGCTCCGCCACCTCGGCGAGTTTGATCAGCTCATCTTTCAACTCGAACGGGCTGAGTTTTAGCAGCGCTTTTTGATGTGCGCGGGAGACGGATGTTTTTTTAGCCATGGGAATATCCTCCGGTCAGGTCATCATGATCACGATCACCATGCCCCACAGGGTGAGCAGCGTGTTGCTGACGGCGTAGGGCACCGTGTAGCCGAGCATGGGGATGTTGCTCTTCGCGACGTCACCGACCATCGCCACCGAAGCGGTGCTGGTGCGGGCTCCGCCGCAGCAACCAAGATTGATGGCCGGGTGGAATTTGAAGAAATATTTGCCGATGAACGGGGCCAGCAGCATGGGCACCGAGGTGGCCACGACGCCCCAGATGAACAGGGAGACGCCGGCTGTCTTGAGCCCGGCGATGAATCCAGGCCCTGCGGTGATGCCGACGATTCCGATGAAGACATTCAACCCCACGGAATTCATGAACCATTGCGTGGGAGTCGGCAGGCGGCCGAACGTCGGATGGACGCCGCGCAGCCAGCCGAGCACCAAACCGCCGATAAGGACACCGCCCGAGGTCGAGAGAGTGAGTGGAACACCGCCGACTTTGTAGGTGAGGGCGCCGATCAAGCCGAAGACCACGACAAACAGGCCGACCCAGATCATATCTGTCATGTCCGAAGGGCGGTCGGCGTAACCGATGGCTTTTTCAACCTGTGCAATGTGTGTCTTTCTGCCCGAAACCCTGAGAATGTCTCCCCGGTAGATCTTTGTCTGGGCGAGGATGGGCACGTCGATGCTGGTCGCACCACGGGTGATCTTTGAGAGGTAGACGCCCTTGGCGAAGTCGTCCTTGGCGAGATCGATCAGCGTGCGGCCGTTGATCTGCTTGTTCGTGATAACGAGGTCCACGGATTCGATGGGAATGCCGAGGAGTTCTTTGTCGGCGACTTCGGTGGCCCGGTCCTGCAGGGCTACCAGCTGTTCGGTGCGACCGGAGATGGCGACGATGTCGCCGACCTGGAGAACCGTGCTATTGTCGAAGTCGATGATTTTTCCGCCGCGCCGGATTCGCTCCACATACAAGCGCGTTTCTTTCTGGTGGCTCTCGACGTCCCCGACGGATTTTCCGACGGCGGCGTGGGCGGAGGTGAGTTCGAATGCCCTGATTTGAATCTGGTGCCAGGCGGAGCTGATGCCGTCCGCCGGGCCGCCCTTGGACATCTCAGCCTCGTATTTCTTGCACTCCTCCTGGAGATTTATCCCGAGAAGCTTGGGCCCGAGCATTGCGAGGATCACGCCGGTGCCGATCGTGCCCCAGATGTAGCTGACAGCGTAGGCGACGGGCATCTGGTTGAGCAGCTCTTTCCCGTTCTCAATGCCTGAATTGTTGATCGCGTCGGTGGCCAGACCCATCGAGGCCGAAATCGTCTGTGCACCAGCGAGCAAACCGGCGGCGAGGCCGACATTGTAGCCTGCGATCTTTGCCGCCCCCCAGGTGCACAGCAGGCAAAGCACGGAGATCACGACTGCAAAGATCGCCTGCGGTGCGCCATCGCGTGCAACGCCGCGTACAAACTGCGGGCCGACGCTGTAGCCGACCGCAAAGAGGAACATCGTGAAGAACATCGATTTCAACTGCGGTGAGACATCGATACCTATCTGGCCGATGAGCAGACCTACGAGCAGGGTGCCTGTCACCGAACCGAGGGAGAAGGATCCAACTTTGAGTTTTCCCAATAGGTATCCAAAGGCCAATGTCAGAAAGATGACGAGTTCCGGCTTGGACTTGAGGGTGGCAAAGATCCAATCGATCATAACGTTGATGGGTTGAGTGTTTTTGAAGTTTAGCTGGGCGGCGGTTGCGGGGGCTTACGGCTATTTTTTAACCTTCTTTCGAGTGCCGCCTAACTTCTCAGGGCGGATCAACTCGAGGCCCAGGGCTGCCTGGTATCCATGGATCTCCTTCACATCGAGTTTGCGCATGAACTCGATGGTTTCCGCCGTGAGAACCTGCCCGGGGACCATGATCGGAAATCCCGGCGGGTAGGGGATGACGAATTTGGCCGAGACGGCCTGACCGCTCTTCACGAGCTCGTCGATCTCCTTGCTGAATAGTTTCACGTGCATGCAATTCGCCGACTCGTAGGCGAGGAAGAAGGGCGTGCGCATGTCGCCCTCGTTCGTGATGCCCTTCGGGTCTTCGCGGAACGCATCGTGGAACCGGCTGAAGTTCGGCAGGTTTGGCACGTCGGTGATCAAGCTCTTCACCCGCGCGTCGAACGCCGCCTTTTCCTCCGGATCCTTGGCGAGTTTGCTTTCCAGACCGCGCGAGATGTCGGCCAGCACCTTGATGAGAAAGGCGATGTCGCTGCGCGTGTTGTTGATGTTGGTCTGGAGCAGGACGCTGTTGCGCGACGTCTTGTTGAGTTGGGTGTCGAAATTGGCCGCGAGGAGGTTTTTGAAGGCCGTGCCGTCGAATCCTGCGGAGCCGCACAGCAGCGTGATGCGGGTCGGATCCAGAACGAACTCGTCGGTGGACCAGGCATCGTAGATTGTCTTCCAGCTCGCGCCGTCGGCGTGGAAATCCTCGAACCCGCTGCTGCGATATTTTGCGGGGATCATCTGCGCGTTGGTCGCGATGCGGAAATATTTCGAGATAAGCGGGTGCTTGTTCACCTCACGGCGCAGGATGAGCGAGAGTTCGATCGAGCGGCCGACCAGTTCGTAGCCTTCCAATTCGGCCTGGCGGCGGGCGATATCGAGGGACGCGATGAGCTGGAGATTGGGAGACGTGCTGGTGTGAGCGAAGAACGCCTCCTTGAAGGCCGCCTCCGTGCTCTCCCAGCAATCGTCGTTTACCATGATGTAGGATCCCTGGCGGGAAGCAGGAGAGAGACTTGTGAGTCGAGGTCGTCGCGTAGACGCGCAGCTTCACTGCGTCGGGATCGGGAGAAGATGCGTGTCGAGGAGCTTGGGGTTCTTCGGATCGATCTTGGGGAACTTGGCCTTGAATTCCTCGTACTTCGCGCGATAGGCGGCGGAAGCGAAACGCTCACGCAACGCCTCGCATGCACCCATGGCGGAGCGCATGCGATGGAAGGGGGAGAAACGGTTGTACGCGAACCATGCCTGCGTCCAAGAGGAACACGATGTCGGGCTTGATCGCCAGGACCTCCTCCATGAAGCGTTCCACATTGTAGATGTGGCCGTCGAAGGTGCAGTTGGTCAGGAGCAACATGCGCACGCGGTCGAGGCGGCCCTCAGTCTTCAGATCCAGCAGCGTTTTCTTGATCGTGCGGAGAGGCACCGCGCCGTACATCGAGTACTCAGTCAGCGGATATGCCTCAACGTAGAGCGGCTGGCCGCCGCAGAGGACCAGGCCGTAGTGGTGGGACTTGTGGCAGTTGCGATCCACAAGCACGATATCCCCGGGCTGCACGATCGCCTGCACCGCGATCTTGTTGGAGGTGGAGGTTCCGTTTGTGCCGAAGAACAGCTGCTGGCAGCCGAAGGCGCGCGCTGCTTTTTCCTGGGCGATCTTGATGTTGCCAGTCGGTTCGAGCAGCGAGTCGAGGCCGCCGGAGGTCGCGCTGGATTCGGCGAGAAAGATATTGGCGCCGTAGAAGTGGCCAAAGTCGCGGATCCAGTGGGAATTGAAGACCGACTTGCCCCTGGCGATGGGGAGGGCGTGGAACGTGCCGATGGGGCGGCGCGCGTAGTTTTTCAGATTGTTGAAGTACGGAGTTTCGTAGCGCTGGTTGATCCCCTCCATCAGTGCGAGGTGGATCTCCATCAGGTCCTCGATTCCGTAGAAAATGCGGCGGATGTTTTTGGAATCCAGATGGCTCGCGGCCTTTTCCACGGCGCCGTCGACGATCAGGTAGACGTCCAGCTCCGGGCGGATTTTGGCGATCACGCGCGCGAGCGACACACCGTAGTCCTTGGGCTCCATCGAGCCGGGCTCCACTGAGAGATGCTGTTCCAGGTATGAGCGCATGAGCGGCGCATCAAACTGGGATTTGAAGCGGAAGTTTTCCTTGATGATCACCGCTTGAAGATCGGCGTTCATCACTACGGCGAGTACGCCCTCTTCAAAGCTCGGCACCGTCACCGCCTCATATACGAACGGGTCTTCCGGGCGACGGAGCTGCCGCATTTCGCTTCTTCCCTGACGTACTTGTTCGGGCGTCGGATCGTCACTGACGATCAATACTTCAAAGTAGGGTTTGGTGAGATCGCCCGTGTCGAAATAATCCTTCAGCAGGCGATCGTTTCCTTCCTTTTCACCATCTTCGCCAACCTTCCATGCATTTATCGAGCGGCGATACGACCCCGTGACAATTGCCTTCGCGATACGGCTCGAGATGCGCGAAAAACTGGAAAAGTCCCGCCTGCTCAGCGCATCCTTTAATGCGCTCATCATGGTTTCGCCCGGATAGGCGCGGAACGTTTCGAAGACGCTCAACGGCGTGAGCAGGGCCTCTGCCGCGGCGATTGTTTCCGTCGTTGACGATCCGTTTGTGGATTTGGCGAGAAGAGTCTGGGCGACATGTGCGAGCTCCTGCCAGCGGTCGTTGCGGGCTTCTCCGGGGCTGAACATGCCGACGGAGGAATGGGAGACGGGCTTGGGGGTTTTGGGCGATAGGGTGGTCATGGGCGTGATGCGAGTTGGTGATTTTGGAGTCGAACGTTCGAACGCTTCACGCGCGCCCGGAAGCCGGCCCTCGTATGGATATTCTTGCGGAAATTAAGTGCTGCTCGTTGGAGTGCCGTACCTTCGGACGTGAAAGGTGAGGCTAAGAACAACGTAGGTTTTTGGATCTTGTTAGATAGCCCGCGCGAAGTTCATTTGAGCAGCATACTGCCGCCGTTCATTCGTCACGGACGACGAGAGTGAAGGCCCGTTGGCTGCGAAAAAATGCAGAGATGTCCTCGCTTTATAACTGAAGCCGTCTACCCCTGCTAGTTGTGAGAATTTCGCCGGGCATCCGTAATTTT
The DNA here is from genome assembly GCA_049840895.1 of Nibricoccus sp. Taxonomy (GTDB): domain Bacteria; phylum Verrucomicrobiota; class Verrucomicrobiia; order Opitutales; family Opitutaceae; genus Nibricoccus. The sequence goes on from JASGJB010000012.1 coordinate 5,939, forward strand.
ACGGACTTTGGCTGGTGCTGCGTCAGGCCATCTTGAGGCGAGGATCAAGACATGTTGTCCGGGCGAAACTGCACAAGTGGAACGCGATTTAGGCTGATGAAGTCGCCGTGATGAAGCCTGTGACTCATGTGAAACGAACAGGCCTGTATTGTAAGGCCTGTTACGCCCATGATCACGGGGCGCTTTCCGGGATATTGAAAAGCGGTCTGCGGCTATAGCTGAAAAGCAGTTTTCAGCTGGTCGACTAGTTTGGAGAAATTCGGACGTACGCGCATGGCGCGCGGATTCCAAGCGAGCGCGAGAGGACGATTGAGACTGGTAAGCTCTTCGCCTTTCACGCGTAGAATTTTACCCTGATCGAAATCCTGCAGCGCGATCTCGGGCAGGATCGCCGCAAACGCGCCGGAACGCACTGCGACCAGCGTCTGGGGGAATGACTGGCACGCCAGCGCCGGACTGAGTTCCAAGCCAAAGCCGCTGGCGATGTCACGGAGTCTTTGCGTGAATTGTCCGTCCGTGGTCTGGGCGGCCAATGGAAGTTCAGCTAAAACTTCCTGAAGCGTCGGCAATTTTTTGGATCTGCACAGCGCCACCGGGACGGCTGCGATGTAGATGAGCATTCCAAGCGACACGGCTTTGAGGCCTGCGGGAACGGCGTCTTTTCGCACGATGCCGAAGTCGGCGCGACCATCGCTGAGCTGTTGAACGACCTCGTTGGTGCGGACGTTGGTCGTGGCGAACCGGATGCCCGGGGTTTCTTTCATCAATGCGCCGATGCGTGGGATAACGAGCCAGTGAATCACGCTGTCGCCCGCGGCGATCGTGTAGTCGATGTGCTCCGAAACGCACTCGGCTTTGAAATCCTGGAGCGACCTCAAGTGCGTGCGTGCGAGTTCGGCGAGCCGTGCGCCTCGATTGGTGAGTTTGAGCAATTTGCCGCGGCGCTGCGCGACTTCGCATCCGAAGAACTCCGAGAGCTCGCGAAGCTGGCGGCTGTACTGGCTCTGTCGCACGAGATCGCCGGGCGCGGCTTGAGCGATCGAGCCGGCGTCGTGGATCTCCACGAGCACACGCAGACGATCGAGGGAGAGGCCGCGTTCGGAGAAGAGTTTTTCAAACATGACTAAATGATCAGCTATGCTGCGTGCTCTGACATGGCAAGGCGCGTCAGCTCTGCTAAGATGTGTGGCGTCGACGGAATACCGGCCGGCGGAAAATTCAGAAAATCTTTCGAGACCCTCTTGAATTTCCTGTCGCTCACTCCGTTGTCCTTCACGAACACCTGAATTTTCCTTCCTTCCCGTCCCATGAAATCCACACGACTTAATCGCTTAACGGCCATCCTTCTCAGGACCGCCGGCGGATCGTGTGTGCTACGTGGCATAAAGACGGTCCGGCATAGCAATCGATTCGGCCAAGGCCGACCGGACTATACGAATCCCTCAGGAAGTGGTTTGACGTAACTGACGCACTTACGTGTGCAGTCACGCGACCACTTCCACCCGGAAGTGGTTTTTTTGTGCTCATCGCCGATGAGCCGCTTCCGGAAACACCGAGCCCGCGTGCTCGTTTGATTTTTCAAATTCCGCAAGTGGCTTCATCGCTGAGCCCAGATCAATCAGCCAACGTCCGCACCAAATCCCGCGGCCGTCCAATCCGCCCGACTTCCTGTCGGCGCGAGAGGGACGACGGTGTGTGTTCTTTTTTGCGATGCGGAACCATCAGATGGTTCCGCATAACGCGTGGTGCGCCTTCGGGCGTCAAACGGCGATGCCGGCCACGCATTTAATTTTCCGCGCGCATGAGTTATGAGTCGTCAGTGATTTAGTATGTTTGATGAGACTTCACTCTCCGCGCGGCCATGTTTGTTCGAACAAAGCGCCGGTTGTTAATCCGAGACCGGAGTGCGCGCGCCCCTTCGGATTTCACTGAGCCAGCCGGCGGCCGAAGTCCGGCAGGGGCTAATTTGGAGCTGTGGTGTTCAACAGCAGCACAGCGGACTTTTAATCCGCACGGTGCGGGTGCGAATCCCGCCGGCTCCACCAATTACCTGCGGTCAATGAGGGCGGACGTCGGAGAAGTCTTCCGATGCCGAGCGACCTGAGCCGCAGAATACGCGATGTACCCAAGCAGCGAAGGGACCGGCCTGCAAAGCCGAGTGCCGCGGGTGCGAGTCCCGCCATCGCGTCCATTTTCAAGAGGCGAAACGAAATCGCCTGCATAGGTTCTAGATGTCCGAGCGGACGGGTTGGACTCCAAATCCGACCGGGAGGGTGCGGGAGTGCAGCAGCACGACCGGGCTGCGAAGCAGAGTCCGCAAGGACCGAGCGCGATGAGCGCGAGTCGATCCTTCAGAGCCTGCCAGTTTTCCGGAGGTCAGGCCGATCTAGTGATGGCACGTAGCTGAAGCCTACGACAGCGCGGAGCAAAACCGCGGGCCTCCGCCATTTTCAGTCAGCGGGAAGATCAAGTGATCCGACTGGTCTCATAAGCCTCGTTGTCGTGGGTGCGATTCCCACTCCCGCTCCCAGTTTATTTTCGGGGTGTAGCGTAGCAGTAACGCGCTCGGCTTGGGACCGAGAGACCGCAGGTGCGATTCCTGTCGCCCCGACCACTTTTGATTTCAGGTGCGTGGCCCAGTCAGCGGGGGCACCGGCCCGTGACGCCGGGGAAATGGGTGCAACTCCCATCCACCTGACCAATGTGAACGAAGCCGAACTAGCAGAGGCACCTCACTGTCGATGAGGAGATAGCGGGGGCAGCACCCGTCGTTCACGCCATTTTCGAGGTGTCGCCTAGCAGCCATGGCAGCTGGCTTACATCCAGCCATTTCGGGGGTGCAAGTCCCTCCGCCTCGACCACGTTTATTCCCTGGTAGTTCAACCAGTAGAACGCCGCGCTGTTAACGCGGATGTTGCAGGGGCGGATCCTGCCCGGGGAGCCAGCCTTTCCGTCCGTGGTAGAGGAGAAATACAACGCGCTGTAAACGCGTCGGCCCGCGTGGCCATCGGTGGTGCAAATCCATCCGGGCGGACCATTTTTTGCCGGCGTGGTTTATCGGGAATCAGCAGACTGACCTGGTCGAGAGCCAGTGAGCCTTGGGAGTGCGAGTCTCCCCGCCGGCACCAATTTTCGCGGCGTGGTGGAATCAGCATACACAGCGTTTTCAAAAAACGCCGGGCGCAAGCTCATGCGGGTGCAACTCCTGCCGCCGCGACCATCCTGCCTCCGTGGTTGGAACAGCAGACACGGCGAACTTAGAATCCGCTGCCCGTCATGGGCGTGCGCGTGAAACCCGCGCCGGAGGCACCAATCTTTTTTCGGCGAGTGGTGGAATGCATACACGCGAGTCTCAGAAACTCGTGGGCGAATAGCCCGTGCAGGTGCGAGTCCTGTCTCGCCGACCAATTTGGGGCAGTGAGGCCGGGGTTACTTCTTGAAAACGAAAACCACCCTGGTCGATTTTCTCCTCAATCGATTTCCGGGCAGTGAAGGTGAAGCTACTTCGCTCCAAACGACATCCCCGTGCCGGACGCGAATCCGGCTGCGAAAACGAGCGCCTGTTCGTCGCGTGAGCGATGAGTGGGAAGGGCTCCAGGGGGACTTCGCCTGTTTTCTCCCGGAATAATTTTATCGGAGGCAGTGAACGCGCGGTTACTTCGGAAAACGCGCTCGTTGAAAGACGAGAGTTGCAGGTTCAACCCCTGCCCGTGTCGGTGACGATGCGGTGGCGGAATTAAATCCCGCGCGGCCTATTCTCCTCCGTTTCCTTTCGAGGGCAGTGAGAACGCGGTTACTTCTGGTAATGCACGCAAGTGCCATGGTTCGAATCCATATCCCGCGTCCGGCTTTCTCCCTCGTCTCTCTTTGTGGGTAGTGAGCCTTCGGTTACTTCTAACCTGTCGGTCGGCGGTTCAATCCCGTCCGCGCTTCGGCGCGTAGCTCAGTGGTAGAGCAGCAGCGGTCGCAAGACCGTTTCCGAGGGCATGGTTCTCCCGCAATCATCGTACCACCGTTCCCCGGCGTTTCCGGGTCATCATCGCCGCGCCGCGTGCGCGCTCGCGGCACATTAGAAAAGGAGGCCGTCATGGCCAAATTCAGCATCCTCAAAGTCCTGTCTCGCGCGAAATCCGCGCCTGACTCCGTTAATCTCGCCGGTGGTCGCGCGTTCTCGCAGACCGCCAAACTCGAACTCGTCTCGGTCCTGCTCACCACGTTTCTCGAGGACGAGTTCTATCGTTCCGAAAAGCAGACCACGGCTCGCATCTGTGAGCTCATCGCCAAGGTCGATGACGCGCAGTTCGTCGCGAAAGCGACGCTCTATGCACGCAATATCTACGGCATGCGCTCTGTGAGCCACCTTGTGGCGGGCGAGCTCGCGAAATCCGTCAAAGGCGTTGCGTGGACGAAAGCGTTCTACGCGCAGGTCGTGCGCCGTCCTGACGACGTTTTGGAAACGCTCGGCTATTACCTCGCGGTTTATGGCCGTCCGATTCCGAACTCGCTCAAGAAAGGCCTCGGTGCCGCGCTCGGTCGTTTCGACGAGTACCAACTCGCGAAATACCGCCGCGAGCATTCCACCTTCAAGCTGGTGGACGCGGTTAATCTCGTGCGTCCGCAGTCCACGGCCGCCATCGCGAAGCTTGTCCGTGGTGAGCTCGCTCCCGCACAAACGTGGGAAACGAAACTCACCCAGGCGGGTGCCGCCGATTCCGCCGAAGCGGTGGCTGATGCGAAATCGCAGGCGTGGGCGCAGCTGGTTCTCGAGCGCAAGCTCGGCTACCTCGCGCTGCTCCGCAACGTGCGCAACATCCTGACGCATGCGCCCGAGGTCGTCGATGAGCTGTGCAAACAACTCGCCGACGAACAGGCCGTGCGCCGCTCGCTTGTGTTTCCGTTCCAGTTCCTCTCCGCGGTCGATGTGCTCAAACAGGGCAACCTCTCTGGCGCGGACCGCGTGATGTCTGCGTTGAACACGGCGATCGATCACTCGCTCGCGAACGTGCCGAAGTTTGAGGGCCGCACGCTCGTTGCGCTCGATTCGTCGGGCTCGATGGCGGGCCGTCCGCAGACGATCGGTTCTCTGTTTGCCGCGACGCTGGTCAAGGCGACAGGTGCCGACCTGATGCTGTTCAGCGACGATGCGCGTTACCTCACGCTTAACCGCGGCGATACGACGCTCACGGCGGCCAACAGCATCCCGTTCATCTCGGGTGGCACGAACTTCAACGCGATCTTCGCGAAAGCCAACCGCGGCTACGATCGCATCATCATCCTGTCCGACATGCAGGGCTGGATCGGTGATGGCGCTCCAGTCGCCGCGTTTTCGGCTTACCAAAAACGCCACGATGCCGCGCCACGCATCTACAGCTTCGACCTGAAAGGCTACGGCACGCTCCAGTTCCCGCAGGAGCGCGTGTACTGCCTCGCCGGTTGGAGCGACCGCGTGTTCGACATCATGCAAAAGCTCGATGCCGATCCGCAGGCGCTGGTGCGCGAAGTCGAAGCCGTTCCACTGGCGGGCTAGGGTAGTTTCGTTCGGATAGTCTAGGAGCCAGCTCTGTTCTGGCTCCTTTTTCTTCCTGTGGTGAAAGAGCCATCACGCGACCGTGCGAAGGTCGAGGTCCAGGTGCGATTCCTGGCAGGAGGACCATTTTCTGGAAGGGCTGAGCAATATGGCGCGCTCAACGCTAAAACATGAAAGCGTATCCGTAACAGGGAGCTGACACTTGCGCTGTCTGGTGTGCGTTGCACATGAGCCGGGTTGCGCGGGGACTTTGCCTGCAGGGTTTGAGTGGCACCGGGTCCGGGCGTGTGATCCACGATTCGGCAGGGAGCCTGTTTTCCAAGGGCGGTTAGTCAGCGGTTGAGGGTTCGAATCCCTTTCCTTCCACCAACTTCACTGGCTCGTAGCTCAAAAGCAGAGCGCTCGCCCGATAAGCGAGTGACGACGGAGCGTTACCGTCCGGGCCAACCAGTTTTATTCTCTGCAAGCATAGGCAGCGATGCGGCGGTTTCGTAAACCGCGGAGGCCGGCGCACGCCCGGCGCGGAGATCCAGTTTCAGTCGTATGGTTTTTGGCAGGGGAGTTTCGGCGCGCAGCTCATGCAGGCGCATCATCGCAAAAGAGGACACACACCGACGTTGGCTGAGCTGTGCTCAGAGCGAGGCATTTCGTTTTTCCATCATCCAACTCTCTAACTCACACGCTCATGTCCCTCGAAATTCTCAACAAGCCCATCGTCCTGTCTCTCAACCGCGCCTGGCAGGTGATCGGACATCGCACCGTCAAACAAGCGCTCGTCGCGCTCAACGGCGGTGGCGAAGGTCTCCCGCCTGCGCTCGGCCTCGATATCGCTTACGCCCAGAACGTCGACGGTTCCTGGAACTTCGACCGTCCCGTTTTTCTCAACCCGCTCAAGTGGGACGAGTGGCTCAAGCTTCCGATCCGTGACTTCGATTTCACGATCAACACGCCGCGCTATTCCGTGCGCGTGCCGACGGTCATGATCTCGACGCAGTACGACCGGATGCCGGTCCGCATGCCGCGGGCCACGCGCCAGTCGATCTACGAACGCGATGGCGGCATCTGCCAGTATAGCGGCGAATACGTCGGGAAAACCGGCGGCAATCTCGACCACGTCCTGCCTCGCGACCGCGGCGGCCGCGACTCGTTCGAGAACCTCGTCTGGGCGAAACGCGAAATCAATTCACTCAAAGCCAACCGTCTTCCGCACGAAGCGGGCCTGCGACTCCTGCGCCGTCCTAAAGCGCCTGCTCCGCTGCCCGCCGCAGCTTCCATCCGCGAAGCCAAACACCCCGACTGGCGTCACTTCCTCCCTTCTTGAAACAGCGGGGGAGGAGAGGGGACGCCAGTCGTTCCTCCTGTTCTCCGCTGTTCGCTCACATGAGCACTACTCTCACGTCTTCTCTCTCGCTCGCCGAATGCCTCGACATCGTAGACACCGCGGCGGCCACCATCACACGCCGTCTGCCTGCGCATGTTTCTCAGGACGATCTGATTTCGGTCGGTAAACTCGCGCTCATCTCCGCGCTTTCGCACTGCGAAGGTTCGGCCGATGAAGTTCGCGCTTATTCATTTGTCCGCGTCCGAGGCGCGATGCTTGATGAACTGCGCCGCCTCGATCCGCTTTCGCGCGCTCAACGTGAGAAAACCAATCGCGTTCTTCGCGTGCAGGCGGAGCTCAGCGGCCGTTTCGGTCGCGCCGCCACACGCGCGGAGATTGCCGCGGCTACACAGCTGTCTGTCTGCGCCGTGGTCGAAATTCTCAACACCATCGCCCGCGATTCGGAGTTTCCCGATTTCGATCTCGGCGCGCTGGCTGACGATGATACGCCTTCACCGGCGGAGGTCGTCGAGACCGACGATCTCCGTGCGAGCCTGCGCGACGCGCTTCAGCGACTGCTCAATGCCAATCAGGCTCTCGTGCTGCAGCGTTATTATTTCGATGATGCCACACTCGAAGTCATCGCCAGCGAATTGGGCGTTTCGAAGGAACGCGTCCGCCAGATACGCGAAGCCGGTGAAAAGAAGCTCCGCGCGGATTTCGCAGTCCTCGCAATCTGGCAATCACTGCTAACCCGCGACAACGACTGAAGCCGTTGTCGTGGGTCATCTCTGACTAAATAGTCATCAACCGTGCGGGATGTTTGCTACCCGCCGCTTCAATCATCCGTTAATCTCAACGCATCGAATTTTATGAATATGGAAATCAAAGCCCGTGATCTGATCGCCGCCGGCTGGCACGAGGGCCGCCGTCTTGGACCGGCCCTGCGCCGTGCGCGCGATCTGGAATCATCCGGACTCTCCCGCGAACTCGTCCTCATTGAGCTCGAAAAAGAATTCCCGAAACAACTTCCGGTGATCCTGCCTCGCTACGAACCGGCTCCGCTCGCGGAAGCCATCGTGCCTGAGACAGCCGAGGAATCTATCAACGTCGCCGCTTCGCGCGCCCGCATGACGGAGCTTCTCCACATGCCTGTCGTGAAGCGCGGTGCCATCATGCCCGACGCCTGTCCGTCGGGTGGTGGCTATGCCACAATTCCGGTCGGCGGAGCCATCGAGGTTGAAAATGCGATCATCCCCGGAGCCCACTCCGCCGATATCTGCTGCTCGATGTACGCATCGTTCTTTCCCGCCAATCATCCGGTCGGTGAGATGATGGATCATCTGCAAAAGACGACGCACTTCGGCGCCGGTGGACGTCCGCGCGGTTATCAGTGGCCGTCGGCGGTCATGGACGAGCCGGTTTGGGAGAACGAATTTCTCTCCGGCCTCCGCAGCCGTGCGCAGGATTTTCTTGGAACGCAGGGCGACGGAAATCACTTCGCCTACGTCGGTCGCATTCAGTTTACGGATGCCCAGCGCGCCGCGCTGGAGTCTGCTGGTTACACCGAGCTGGCCGAGTGGATTGTGCGCCGCGACGGACTCTTTAATGTGCTTGTGACGCACCACGGTTCGCGCGGGCTTGGTGCCGACGTGTACAAACGCGGCCAGAAAGCCGCGCGCGCCTGGTGCGATGAGAACGCGAAGGACATTCCGGATTCTGCGTGCTGGCTGCCGTACGATTCTCCCGAAGGCTGTGCGTATTGGGATGCGCTGCAGTATGTCTCCCGTTGGACGCGCGAAAATCACGCGTTGATTCACGCAGCGTTCCTGCGTCGCATCGGCCAGCGCGGGCTCGTGCAGATCGGCAACGAGCACAACTTCGTGTGGAAACGCGGTAATTCGTTTTTCCACGGGAAAGGCGCCACGCCTGCGTGGAAAGATGAGCAGGGCCGTCCGCTGCTCGGCCTGATTCCGCTCAATATGGCGCGTGAGATCCTGATGGTGCTCGGAAGCAACAACGACGACTACCTGTCGTTCTGCCCGCACGGCGCCGGACGCAATCTCTCCCGCACTGCGATGCTGCGTCCGTACAAGAACGCCGAAGGCGAAATTGATCCTGCGCGCGTTCAGCAGGCGCTCGCCGAGACGACTGCTGGGCTCGACATCCGCTGGTTCAGCGGCGCGCCCGACCTCTCGGAGTCACCGCTCGGTTACAAGGACGCCACGAAGGTCAAAGCCCAGATCGCGCAGTTCCAGCTCGCGAACGTCGTCGGCGAGATCCAGCCGCAAGGCTGCATCATGTCGGGCGAAGCGCCGGAGCCACACTGGCAACGTGCACGTCGCGAAAAACGCGCCGCGCACAAAGCTGAGCGCAAGGAGGCTCAGGAAGAAGTTAAGTCTGAGTAAGCATAGACGTTTCTTTCTATCCCGCGCTTTTCAAATACCACCCGCAGCCCGATTGCTCGCTTCAAAAGAAAACCTCGTCCAACGACAAGATTGCCAACTCCGGTATGGCAGCGACGGTCGTTGGAAAGGGAAGATGAGGCGTTTCTGCTGTCAGCCTTGTGACGGATTTCATCTGGAGCCCATCTGTCGCTTTCGGAATCGAATTGTATGGGATTTCCGGACGCAAAGAAAGCGTGGGCGCAGAGAGAAGTGAGCGAGCCTTTTCGGTATTACTGAGTTCAGCTGCCACGAACGCATTGTCTTGGTAGGCAAGGCTGATGGCGTTTGAAACACTGTCGCCCTCAGGAACCTGTGCAGGCCCACTATAGCTGAGCACATAAGTGCTGTCTGCCTGCGACGAAAACTCCCATGCATTTTTCCCGATGATCAGCTGTGAAAAACCGGTCGTTGCGGTGACCAGAATGCAGAATGAAATGGCTACATTTTTCATATCAGATGCCTCCGCTACGTGAGGGAGCTAAGGTCGTGCCAATGGCATGCTCCCATCGAATCAAGCACGGGTATTTCCGATGATTTTTATTTGTGGGATGCGCGATCTGAAAAACGGCGGAGCGGAATCAACGCCTGCTTGGATGAATAGCCGATAGCGCGGGGCGCCAGTAGTTCCTGAATACAGTTTCTTATGCACGGAGCAAAAGCCGCTCAATGAATGGCAAAGGATGAGCAGGCATAAAAATCCTTCGGGATTAGAGTCTGCACATGAATATTGAATACCCTCATTGGAATGGCTTCGCGGCCGGCCTGAGCGGGCTCGATCCCACGCCCGCTCCGGAAACAGGCAGGCGAGTTGCGGCTCCGGGTTCGTCAAATCGAATGAAGAAGGTTCCCGGCTCGTGGAAATATCCGATCGAGAAAAGACGCGGCCTCATGGTGTGTCTGGCGTTGGGCAT
>JASGJB010000013.1:0-49460 GCA_049840895.1 Nibricoccus sp.
TTTTTATTATACATGTACTTGGTTCAGTTGGTGTTTGCTAAGGTTAATAGGGAAACACGATAGAATCCGAACAGCACCTCTATTACAGCGGCGGTTTCAGCTATCAGATGGACCAAAACCGTGACGGACTCATCTCGGAGCGCGAAATGAGGAATTCGTCTGCTTCGGCGTCCCTCAGCTCAGCGCACTTCGCACCGATCCGCTTCAAACCGCCGCCAATCGCACCTCGACCGGCGCAGCGCTCATGCATCTCCCCACGACCAACGACGGCGCTTATCGCGTCATACCGTGGCAGGGTGGAATCATGACCGGCAAGGGCATCTTCCGTACCGCAGGTAATCAGACTCTCACTGGTCCCACGATCACCATGGATCAGTTCAAGGCTGGTTACACCCAGACATTCAATTCGACGATCACCAACTATCTCGCATCGCAAGGCTCGCCCACGACTTTCCAGCGTCAGGGCGTCCAGCTCATGATCAACGGTGGCGCGACGGCGTTCTACCTGCCCCCGGCTACGACCTCGATCCTGATACGTGGAATGCCAAACCGTGGAACGACAAGATGTCGCTCGGTGAAGACTACTATCGCGCGAAGATCGGTGCTGTCTTCTTCGATATTATCAACGACTCGAACCCCGATCAGACTTGGAAAAACCAGATCTTCATGGACACCCACCGCCAGGTGAAGCGCGGCAGCAACGGTTACTCCCAAGGACAGGAACCGTTCACCTTTGAAGACAAATTCACCTTCCAGAAAAAATTCATGCCCTTCAACTGGATGGAGCTCAACACGCTGGCCTCGATCAACTCCTTTACCAGCTGGGTCGAAGCCACCACCGGTGGACCCTACGACATCGATTGGCGCCGCGACCTTCAGCGTCTGAATCTGAACGACATCGAAAGCACGTTCACCTCGAATGATCGTTACTACAGCTATCTGACCACGCCTGCGACCTATGACTACCAGCCCGTCATGGGCGATCTGACAACGCGGTATACGATAAGCGGTATTGGCGCCTTGTTCGACATGACCTTGTTCAAAAAATTCAATGTCACTGGTGGCTATCGCTACGACTATGTCAGCGGTTACGCGTATCAACGAGCGGGCCTATATGAGCGCTCCACTGCCACGCCGACCACCGATCCGTATTCCGCCACGGGCCTCTTCAATCCCAATGCGTATAAGTCCAAGGGCAGCGACCGCGGCGGCTCGATCTCGGTCAACGTGTCATACTACGCCCCGTTCGGTCTGATGCCCTATGCCACGGCAGGAAGACAGTCCGTCCTGATCAATAACGCGTCCAACGGTGGCTTGAACAATCTCGCGAACACCGATGCTCTGCTCGGAAATTCCACGATCCTGGAAGCCGGTATCAAGGGATCCATGATGAAGAACCGGCTTTCATTCAGCTTCGCAGGCTACGACCAGACGCGTGCGTCCTACGACGTTACTGCGAATCTCGGAGCCGGCGCTGCGACCAACACCGTTTCACGCGGCTGGGAAGTTGAGTTCCGCGCCAACCTGACCAAGCAGCTCTCGCTGACCGCGTTCGGCACCTGGTCGAAATCCGAGAGTATCTATCGTCCGGGCACATCCAATACGCAGGTCGCCTCTGCACGTGACATGGGCTTCCCCGACGTCGTCGATGCGAATGGCAACGTGCTTATTCCCGCCGAAGCCTTCGGCTGGGGCGGCCGTCTCCTGGTTGCCATCCCGAGCGACGTGACCGACTTCAACGAAGTCCCCGGTCAACCAAACCACGTGTTGGGCGCTACGCTGACCTACAACTTCAACAGCGGCTTCTACACGTCGCTCACGGGATACCAGCAGGGCAGCTTTGCCGGTAACTCGATGCTCACGCTGAAAGTACCCGAAGCCACCACCTGCGACCTTAATTTCGGTTTCCGTGCGAAGAAGTGGGAGATCTATGCCACCATCGTAAATCTCACCAACGAGAAGGTGTATCTCACCGGTCTCGGAACTCCTGTCGGTTGGTTGAACACCAAGTTCATGCAATCGATCGACGTCTCCGTGGCACGCCGGTTCTAAACTAAACTTTAGTGTTGTTGTTCAGCCGGTCGGATTCGTCCGACCGGCTTTTTATTTTTTTGGAGGCCGCTTTCGTGGAGAAATAACTCTTCGGGAAAGCCGCTGGAGCGATTCAAGTGAATGGCGGCCGTCACAGGCAGACTGAAGCTTCCTTGGGAGGGCATCGACAACTGGGACGCTCGTCCTCTCCGCTCAACGTGCCTGTAGTCTTCAACTGATCCGGGCACCGCCGGAATTAGTTCATCGATGGCGGCGGCGCTCTGTCGCCGCCGCTCGTGGCTATCGCACTACCCGTTCACCACGTTATCTCGCCACGCTCGCCTGCTGCATGATCTCGCTAAACGTCCGCAAGCGCTGCGCCTGCGACCTCCAGTCGCTCAACGCCCGCTGCGCCTCGTCCGCTGTCAGTCCTTCGCGGCCTGGATGTCCCAGCGAACCGGCCAGTGCGACAGCACGCTCCAGCTGCTCCGCTGCTCGTTCTATATTTTCAGCCAGCGTCATCTTCATCTGCGCCGTCGGCACCTGGCCTTCAAGTTCTGGCATGATGACGCCTTCATAACGGGCATGCCAGTAAACCAGAAACGCCAGCGCCGCATGGTTGGCACTGGTCGGTTTTAGCTCCGCCATCTTTTTGGCGATCGGCAGCTCGACGTTCATGGCTTCAAACGCCTCATAAACTTCCCGCTTGGTTTCCTCCACCAAGCCAGCGCGATTTGCTTCATTGGCCCGAAGCATGTGAACGTGATAATCCTCATTGGGCTGACGCCAGACAGTGTGCGTAATCAACGTGAGCACCACGACCGGTAGTCCGAAGTACATGCACTGCCGGAAAAATATCACTCGTGCAGGCGCACTTCCCAAGCCGCTCCACCACGAGGAAAGGCGGCTTCCCAGCGTCGTAACCGAAGCCGTCGATCCAGCCGATTCCTCGAGTGAAAGATTCTCGCGGTTCTGCGCGTGGCGCAGCTTCCAGATGAAGCCGTCGTAGTAATAGTGCATCAGGGTCGACGTGAACCCGATCGCCAGCATCACCGCCATGATCCAGCGGTTTTGATGGACCGTTGTAAGCACGGCTCCATAGCCGAAACACACGGCAACATAGAGGACGGCGACCATCCACCCGCCTCTCGCGTGCAGCTTGCGGAAAAAGCCGTCGCGCGCCCGGTCGGCTCGCTTCGCCAAATTGCGATTATATCTCCACACGATCGCCAGGTACTGCGTCACGTGAACCACGCCGATGACCGCGAACCCCACGCGAAACGACCAGCCCGGCGCCAGTTTTGTGATCAACGCGTTCGGCGTATACGCGATGAACATCACCGAAAAGGTGACAATCGAAAGCGCGATCTTCGCCCAGCTCACATAGTAACCCTTGCGGATGCACCAGATCACGTAGCCAATGTAGGCCAGCGTCATGAGCAACGTGGCGATCAACGCGATCTGCTGGATCATCGTGACGGCATCGACCGACACTGAGAGCATGAGCGGTACTCGGGAGTGCTGATAAAGCCCGATTAAAATATCCGACAGCCAGTCCGAACTCGCGATCAACGTGTAGATGAACCAGCAGGCGCAAAGACTGAAATCCATCCGTGCCGCCAGTTTTCGCGGCGCAAGGTTCGGCCGGTCATAAATCCGCATGAATCCGAAATGCTGCATGAAAAAATGCCACGGATCCCAAAGCATCAAAATGATCAGCAGATAAAAAAACGTCTCCAGCGGATACCCTTTATAGTTGATGTAGAAAAGCACGCCGAGTGCGGAGAAAAACGGGATCAACGGTCCGAGGATGAAACTCCATTTGAACCGCTTGAACAGATCCACATCCCCATAAATGCGGATGAACGTGGGCAGATGGTGAGCGACCGTCGCGATGATGTGGAAAAGGATGATCCCTGAGGTCGCGGCCTCGGCTCCGCTCAATCGGAATACGAAGAGCGCCGCAGTCAGCGCCAGGATCGGCGCGACAATGATCAATAAAAAATCGAGCGACGGTTGTAGAACCCAGTTTTGACGAAGTGGCATTGTGGCCGGCGTCACGGCGACTGGAGGTGCCGGTGTCGGCTTCGGTGTGGATCTCATCGCGACAGTACATAGCGAAAACCACGCCACTTCCTTCGGCATAGGGCCTGTTCGGTGCCGCGCCGAACGGTTGTCGAAGAGATTCCCTAAATCGTTCAGCCGGTTCGTTGAAAGTTATTCAGCACGCGTGATCTACCGGCCGCCGGGCAGAGATCGTGCTCACGCCGGGTCACCATCACTCAACCAGCAAATGCGTCCCCGGCACTACCTCAGCCGATGACGCCGATGCCTGCCAACCGTTCCGTCTCCGTCAAAAGCCATGCCCTGCATCACCGCTCCACGGTCAATCCGCACTCGTTTGCTCGCCGCCATGCTCTTGATCGCACCCGCGTTCAACCAGCTCACGGCCGCAACATTCGATCTGCAAACCGCCACCATCGAGGACATCAACAAAGCCTTCGATGCTGGTGCGCTTACTTCGGAAAAACTCGTTCAGCTCTACCTCGCTCGCATCGAGGCCTACGATAAAAAGGGGCCGAACATCAATGCGATCATCACGCTGAGTCCGAAAGCGCTGGAGACCGCGCGCGCCCTGGACAAGGAGCGCAAAGAAAAAGGACCTCGCAGCAAACTCCACGGCATCCCGGTCGTCCTGAAAGATCTTTTCGACACCGCCGACATGCCGACCACGTCGGGCTTTCTTCCGATGAAAAACTCCCAGCCGGTCCTCGACGCCACCGTCGTCGCTCGCCTGCGCGAAGCCGGCGCGATCGTTTTCGCCAAGGTCAATATGAGTGACTGGTTCGGCGTCCCGAAGAAGGGTGACCAGAGCACGCTCCTCGGCCGCACCTCCAATCCCTATAATCTCGAACTCAGCCCCAGCGGCTCCAGCGGCGGCACCGGCGCATCGCTCGCCGCTGCTTTCTCACAGATCGGCCTCGGCACTGAAACCGGCACGTCCATCCGCGGCCCCGCCTCAGCGAACAGCGTCGTCGGTCTTGCGCCGACTCGCGGCCTCATCCCGCGTGCCGGCCAGGTGATGACGTCCTTCACGCAAGAGCGCGCCGGCCCGATGGGGCGATCGGTTTATGACGTCGCCGCCCTCACCGATGTCGTCGCCGGTTTCGACGCCGAGGATTTGCTCACAATCATCTCCCCCGGAAAAACGCCGAAGGAATCTTACACCACATTCCTCACCAAGGACGGCCTGCGCGGCGCCCGCATTGGTGTTCTTCGCAGCTTCTTCCGCAAAGGGCCCGCACACGAGGAAGGCGTGGCCATGATCGAAAGCGCCATCGGCGAAATGAAGAAAGCCGGCGCCGTGATCGTCGACGGTCTCACAGTCGATTTTGACGCCTTCCCGCTTCTCGACGGAACCGGTGCCGACGCCTTTGCCCGTACGAATTATTACGAGGCTCAGTTCTCCTATAACCTCTACTTCCGCCGTCTCGGGCCCAACGCACCGATCAAGAACATGGACGAGCTGATCGCCAAGGGCGGCACACTCGTGAAACCCGGCATCGTCAAGGCCTACGGCGAATTCCGCTCGTTGATGAACAACGTCGATTACGTCGCCCGTCGCGACACGCAGGAAACCACCCGCGAGGCCGTGCTGGAACTCATGGCGAAATACCGCCTCGACGCACTGGTCTATCCGTTCCGCTCCGTGCCGCCAAACAAGCACATGGATCCGTATCCGGAATCCGACAACTCCTTCAGCTCTGTCGCCGGCCTGCCCGCCGTCGTGATGCCCGCCGGTTACACCAAAGCCACCAACGGACCGATCTCCATCGAGTTCCTGGGGGCGCCTTTCAGCGAGCCCACCCTGTTCAAGCTAGCCTACTCGTTCGAACAGACTGCCAAGCTCCGCAAGCTGCCGCCCACCACCCCCGCTCTTCCTGGCGAATCGTTCACCTACTGAACGAGCTCGCTCGATCTTCCCTCACACCGCCGCTTCGCACCGCTGCATCACCGCGACGCCCTTCGTTGTGATGCAGCCGGTCCGATTGCGCAGTCATTCAGGCAAAATGTCCCGGATTTCCCGAGCCACGACGTGAAAAAAAATCTTTCGCTCCGCACTCGCCTCGCTCTCGTCATCTCTGTCGGCGCGCTGACGCTCGCACCAGCGATCAATCTCCGCGCAGCCACATTTGAGCTCTCGAGCGCGACTGTCGCCGACATCAACGCAGCGATCGATGCCGGCGCGCTCACGTCGGAAAAACTCGTCCAGCTCCACCTCGCGCGCATCGCCGCCTACGACAAGGCCGGTCCGAAACTGAACGCCGTCATCACGCTCAACCCCAAGGCGCTCGAGCAGGCCCGCGCCCTCGACGCCGAGCGGAAAGCCAAGGGCCGCCGGTCTCCACTTCACGGCGTCCCCATCGTTCTCAAGGACAACTTCGACACCTTCGATCTACCGACGTCCGCCGGTTCTTTCCTGCTCAAAGATTCGATTCCGCCCGATGACGCGTTCGTCGTGAAAAAGCTGCGCGACGCCGGCGCGATCATTCTCGCGAAAGTAAATCTCTCGGAGTTCGCCTCAGGCGGCGCGGGTGGCGCTCGCAGCTCTCTCGGCGGACAAAGTCTCAATCCCCACGATCTCGAGCGCACGCCCGCCGGTTCGTCCGGCGGTACCGGAGTCGCGATCGCCGCCGACTACGCCACGATAGGCCTGGGCACCGATACGGGCGGCTCTATCCGCGGCCCCTCGACCACCAACGGCGTCGCCGGCCTCAAGCCCACGCACGGCCTGCTCAGCCGTGACGGCATTGTCCCGCTCTCACTCACGTTCGACACCGGCGGACCGATGGCGCGCAGCGTGTACGATCTCGCCGTTTCGCTCGGCGTGATGACCGGCGTCGATTCTGCCGACGGCGCGACCAGGAAGAGCGATGGAAAATTCCAGACCGACTACACCAAATACCTCAAAGCCGATTCGCTGAAAGGCGCCCGCATCGGCATCGCCCGCGACTTCATGGGCGCCGATCCCGAGGTGGATTGGGTCATCGAGTGCTCGCTCGCCGCCATGCGCAAAGCCGGAGCCACCATCGTCGACGTCCGTTATCCGAAGTGGTTGCTCGACGTGAAAACCGAGTTCTACAACGCCGTCCGCCTCCCGGAATTCCGCGCCCAGATCAACGACTACCTCGCCACACTCAAACCCGGTTTCCCTAAAACACACGACGACCTCATGCGGCTCGTCGAAGCGCTGACCTCTCCCAATGCCGCCGGTGCCACGCCCAATCCTGGTCGCTGGAATCTGTTTAAAGAAGAAGCCAAAAGCGGCACGCTTACCGACTATCGCTATCTCGCTGTACGCGATCAGGGCCTCCCGCTCGTTCGCGCCACACTCGAAGGCCTGATGGCCGCCGAGAAACTGGACGCGATCGTCTATCCGACCTCCCCGCGTCGCCCGGCAAAAATCGCCGAGGATCCCGCGCCCTCCCGCGCCGCAGCGCCGGTCAGCTCGGCGACCAACTATGCGAATCTCACCGGCTTCCCCGATCTGATCGTTCCCGCCGGCTTCACCAGCAACGGCCTGCCCGTCGGCATTTCCTTCTTCGGTCCCGCCTTCAGCGAGCCGCGCCTCTTCGCGCTTGGCTATGCATTCGAGCAGGCCACGCGCGCGCGCCGCGATCCCGTCCACGCGCCCGCACTTCCGGGCGAAACGTTCACCTACTGAGCTTTCGCCGCACCGCGTCGTTCCTTTCGCCACACCACCACTGCTCCTCAAATCTATGCGTCGCTTAATCGGTTCCACCTTGCTCGCCGTCATCCTCGGCCAATCCGCCTTCGTTTCGCTCGGCACAACTGCACGCGCAGCAAACTTCGATCTGCAAACCGCCACGATTGAAGACATCAACAAGGCCTTCGACGCCGGCGCACTCACCTCGGAAAAACTCGTCAGTCTCTATCTGGCCCGCATCGACGCATACGACAAGAAGGGCCCTAACATTAATTCGGTCATCACGCTGAACGCGAAAGCGCTTGAGACCGCCCGCGCCCTGGACGCCGAGCGCAAGGCCAAGGGGCCGCGCAGCAAGCTCCACGGCATTCCTGTCGTGCTGAAGGATCTTTTCGACACGAAGGACATGCCCACGTCCGCCGGTTTCATGCCGATGAAAAACTCGCAGCCGGTCTACGACGCTACCGTGGTTGCCCGCCTTCGTGATGCCGGCGCGATCATCCTCGCGAAGGTCAATATGAGCGACTGGTTCGGTAATCCGAAGAACGGCGACCAAAGCACTGTCCTCGGTCGCACGTCGAATCCCTACAATCTCGACCTCAGCCCCAGCGGTTCCAGCGGTGGCACGGGCGCCGCACTCGCCGCGACGTTTTCCCAGATCGGCCTCGGCAGTGAAACGGGAACGTCCATCCGCGGCCCTTCGTCCGCCAACAGCGTCGTCGGTCTCGCACCAACCCGCGGCCTCATCCCGCGTACCGGCCAGGTCATGACTTCGTTCACGCAGGAACGCTGCGGCCCCATGGCTCGCTCCGTCTACGACGTTGCCGCACTCACCGACATCGTCGCCGGTTTCGACGCCGAGGATCTCCTCACGATCGCCTCTCCGGGCATGACTCCCAAAGGCTCCTACACCGCCTCCCTTAGCAAAGACGGTCTCCGCGGCGCTCGCATCGGCGTGCTCCGCGACTTCTTCCGCAAAGGCTCCGCTCACGAAGAGGGCATCGCCATCATCGAAAATGCGATCACCGAGCTCAAAAAGAACGGTGCTGTCATCGTAGACGATTTGAAAACGGGCGTAGACGTCTTCCCGCTCCTCGACGGCGCCGGCCCCGATGCGACTGCACGCGTGAATTTCTACGAGGCCCAGTTCTCCTTCAATCTCTACTTCCGCCGCCTCGGGCCCAAAGCGCCGATCAAGAACATGGACGACCTCGTCGCCCTCGGCTCGCTCGTCCAACCCAACATCCTCGAGGCGTATAAACAGTTTCGCTCGCTCATGCAGAACGTCGATTACCACGCACGCATCGACACGCAGGAGACGATGCGCGCTGTCGTGCTCGACATCATGAAGAAGCACCGGCTCGACGCGATCGTCTACCCGTTCCGCTCGGTCCCGCCAAACAAGCACCTCGATCCGTATCCGGAGTCCGACAACTCCTTCAGCTCAATCTCCGGCCTGCCAGCGGTGGTGATGCCCGCCGGTTACACGAAGGCCACCAACGGCCCGATCTCGATTGAGTTCCTCGGCGCGCCCTACAGCGAGCCCACGCTCTTCAAGATCGCCTATGCCTTCGAGCAAAACGCGAAGCTCCGGAAATTGCCTCCGACCACGCCCGCGCTCCCAGGCGAGTCGTTCACCTACTGAGCGTCGCCGCCAAAACCGGACGACTCCTCCCATGCTTAAAAAAGTTAAAAGACTTCTCTGCCTGGGAGGACTCATCCTCGCCGTTTTAGGCCGCGCGTCCGGCGCCGCGTTCGATCTGGAAAACGCCACCGTCGTGAAAATCAACGCAGCCTTCGACGACGGTTCGCTGACCTCGGAAAAACTGGTCTCGCTCTACCTCGAGCGCATCGCCGCCTACGACAAGGCCGGCCCTCGCATCAACGCGCTGATCAACCTCAACCCCGACGCTTTGAAGATCGCCCGCGCCCTCGATGAGGAGCGCCGCACGAAAGGTCCGCGCAGTCCGCTGCACGGCATCCCGGTCATTCTGAAAGACAGCTTCAACACACGCGATCTCCCGACCACCGGCGCTTCCATCGCGCTCAAAGATCTTCGCCCCGCGCGCGAAGCTTTCGTCGTGAAACGACTCCGCGACGCCGGCGCGATCATTCTCGCGAAGTCCAGTCTCACCGAACTCGTGCGCGCCAGCCTCAATCCTTCGCTCGGTGGTCGTGTGCTCAATCCTTACGATCTCTCGCGCACGCCCGGCGAATCCAGCAGCGGCACCGGCGCCGCGCTCGCCGCCAATTTCGCTCCGCTCGGCACTGGCACCGACAACGGCCAGTCCGTCCGCTCGCCCGCTTCCGCCTGCGGACTCTTCGGTATGAAGCCCACCGTTGGCGTCGTCAGCGGCGCCGGTGTCTTGCCGAGCTCGCTTTCTCAAAACGCCTGCGGCCCGCTCGCGCGCAACGTCGCCGATCTCGCCAGCCTGCTCGACGTCATGGCGGGCTTCGATCCCGACGATTTCATGACACGGCTCGCACTGGGAAAAATCCCCAAGACCTACACAGCCTTCCTCGATCCCAACGGCCTCAAGAACGCCCGCATCGGGGTGGTCGTCGAAGTCCTCGGCGACAAGCCGGAGCACGAGCCGGTCAACAAAGTCTTCGCCCAAGCCGTCGCCCGGCTCGAAGCGCTCGGCGCCACCGTTTTCCCGGTGCGTATCCCCGATCTCAAAGACTACCGCTCCCAAGGCACCGATCTTTACGAGGCGTATGCGTTGCTACAGGCATGGTTCGCCGAACTCGGACCCGATGCACCCTATCACTCGGTCGAGGAGTTTCTCGAAAAAGGCACCTACAACAAGGAGATCGTCCCGCGCATCCTTGAGCAGAAAAAATTCTCCGGCCCCGAGCATCGCGCCGAATACGAACGCCGTCTGCTGAAAATGCACGAGTTCCGCGCCGTGATCGTGGACCTGATGGACCGCTACGCGCTCGATGGTCTCGTCTACCCGATCCAGATGAAGCTGGTCGCGCAGCACGCGGACCGGAACACCGACCGCAACGGTTTCCTCGCTTCGGTCGCTATGCTTCCCGCGATCAACGTTCCCGCCGGTTACTCGGCGCCGACTGCTGAAGCACCCAACGGCGTTCCCATCGGCATGGATTTCCTCGGCCGTCCTTTCGACGAGGGCCGTCTCCTCCGCCTCGCCTACGCCTGGGAGCAGCACGGGTGGAAGAAAATGCCCGCGCCGTTCACGCCCTGACCTTCGCCACCACTCTCACCTTACACAGCGCAACTCCTCGAAAAATGAAACGTAGTCTCCGCATCGTTCTCGCTTCGTTGGTACTCGGCATCGCTTCGCTCTTCATCTCTTCCGAAGTCCGCGCGGCGCAGTTCGATCTCTCGACCGCCACGATCGCCGACATCAACGCCGCGATTAACGCAGGCGCACTTTCCTCCGAAAAACTCGTCGGCCTCTACCTCGCCCGCATCGACGCCTACGACAAGAAGGGCCCGAAGATAAACGCTGTCATCACGCTCAACCCGAAAGCACTCGACGAGGCGCGTGCACTCGATGCCGAGCGCAAAGCCAAGGGCCCGCGCTCACCGCTCCACGGTATTCCCATCGTCGTGAAAGACCTGGTCGATGTCGTCGGCATGCCTACCACCGCCGGCTTCAAGCCTTTCGGCGCGCCCATGCCGATCCGTGACGCCGATATCGTCACCAAGCTGAAAAGCTCGGGCGCCATCATCCTCGCGAAGGTCGCGACGGTAAACTGGTTTGGCAACGGCTTCGACGCTACTCACCCGATCGGCGCCACGCTCAATCCCTACAATCTGCCGTATTCACCCGGCGGCTCCAGCAATGGCACCGGCGCGTCAATGGCCGCCTGGTTCGCGACGGTGGGCATCGGCACCGACACCGGCGGCTCCGTGATGAATCCGTCTTTCTCCAACAGCATCGTCGGCATGGTAGCGACCCAGGGCCTTGTCAGTCGCTCCGGCATCGTCCCCCGCGGTGCGACGCAGGATCGCGCCGGTCCCATGGGCCGCAGCGTCTACGACATTTCCGTCCTGCTATCCTTCATGGCCGGCTGGGATGCGGAGGATTTGATGACGTCCAAAGGCATGGGCCATTTTCCCGAGGGGAACATCGCTGCGAAACTGACCCAGCCCGATCTCAAAGGACGCCGCATCGGCGTGCTCCGCGAGATGATCCACTCCGGCCCGCAACACGCCGAGGGTCTCGCGCTCTTCGAGCAAGCGCTCGCCGATCTCAAAAAAGGTGGCGCCCAGCTGATCGATCCCGTGCTTACGGGCGTGGATCTCAAGACGCTGACAACGTCCGCCGCCGGTCGCACCGCCGAGTACGAAAAACTCTACATCCAAAACGCCTACCTCGAACGCCTCGGACCCAATCGTCCCTTTAAGACTATCCAGGAAATGATCGAGAAGGTCGGCCGCGATAAATTCGACCGGCTCATGCTCGAGGCGCTCACCCTCGAACATCCCGCGAAGAGCGCCGACTACGCCGCCCGCGTCCGCAATAAGGACATGGTCAAGGAGCTGATCATCGAGCTCGTCGATAAGTACAAACTTGACGCCCTCGTCCTCCCCTATCGCACGCTGCCGACGCCCCGCCTCGATTCGACCGCCGCTGGCGAAGGCGGCGGCAACAGCCTCGTATCGAATTCCGGGTTACCGGGCATCATGATGCCCGCAGGCTACACGAAGGAGAATCTGCCCATCGCGCTGCAGATCACCGGCAAACCCTTCGAGGACGAGAAGCTCCTCCTGATCGCCTACGGCTACGAGCAGGTCAGCAAACGCCGCAAGAGTCCCGAGACCACACCTGCGCTCCCCGGCGAATCGTTTTCCTACTGATCACGCATCCATCCCGCACCGCCCTTTCCCATCATGAATCGTTCCCGTCTTCGCGCCCTCCTGCTCGCCCTCGCGATCGGCCCTTCGTTGCTGTTTTCAACCAACTCGCTTCGCGCCGCGACGTTCGATCTCTCCACGGCCTCCATCGCTGACATCAATGCCGCGATCAACGCCGGTGCACTTTCCTCCGAAAAACTGGTCGGTCTCTACCTCGCACGCATCGAGGCCTACGACAAAAAGGGCCCAAAGGTTAACTCGGTCATCACGCTGAATCCGAAGGCGCTCGAGGGAAGCCCGGGCACTCGACGCGGAGCGCAAAACCAAGGGCCCGCGTTCTCCTCTTCACGGTATTCCGATCGTGGTCAAAGATCTCGTCGACGTCGCCGGCCTGCCAACCACCGCCGGGTTCAAACCCTTTGGCTCCCCGATTCCGCCGCGAGATGCCGCGATCGTAACAAAGTTAAAGGACGCCGGCGCCATCATCCTCGCGAAGGTCGCCACCGTAAATTGGTTCGGCAAGGGCTTCGATGAAACGCACCCGATCGGCGCCAGCCTTAATCCCTACAGCCTCGCCCATTCTCCCGGCGGCTCCAGTAACGGCGTCGGCACGTCGATGGCCGCGTGGTTCGCTGCCGTCGGCGTGGGCACGGACACCGGCGGCTCCGTCGTCGGACCTTCCGCGTTCTGTAGTTTGGCGGGTATGACCGCGACACAGGGCTTGGTCAGCCGCTCCGGCATCGTTCCACGCGGCGCCACCCAGGACCGCGCCGGCCCGATGGGTCGCAATGTCTACGACATCGCGCTTCTGCTTTCTTACATGGCCGGTTGGGACGCCGAGGACCTGATGACCTCTCGCGGCATGGGCCATTATCCCGAGGGCAATATCGGCGAAGAACTCACCGCGCCTAATCTCAAGGGCCGCCGCATCGGCGTGCTCCGTGAGATCATTCCAGCGTCCACGCCGCAGTCAGCCGAGGGCCTCGCACTCTTCGAGCAGGCGATCGCCGACATGCGAAAAGCCGGAGCGCAAGTCATCGATCCGGTGATGACCGGGTTGGATTTGAAGGCGCTCACCACCGCCGCCGCCGGCCGCACCGCCGAGTACGAAAAACTCGCCATCCAAAACGCCTACCTTCAACGCCTCGGACCGGATCGTCCCTTCAAGACGATTCAGGAAATGATCCAGAAGGTCGGGCCGGATAAATTTGACCGCCTCATGACCGAGGCGCTCCTGCTCGAGGAACCCGCCAAGAGCGCCGATTACGCCGCTCGCGTCCGCAACAAGGAGATGGTCAAGGAAGTGATCATCGAGCTCGTCGAAAAATATAAGCTCGATGCGATCGTCTTTCCCTACAGCACGCGTCCGCCTCCACGTCTCGACGGCACGGGCGCTGATGGCGGTGGTGGTGGTGGCCAGAGCCTGACGTCCAACTCGGGCCTCCCGGCGGTGCTCATGCCGATGGGTTACACGAAGGATAATCTCCCGATTTCCCTTCAGATCACGGGAAAGCCCTTCGAGGACACCAAGCTCCTCCAGATCGCCTACGGCTACGAGCAGTCCAGCAAGCGCCGCAAATCCCCCGAGACCACGCCCGCTCTGCCCGGCGAGCACTTCGACTACTGACCTGCGCTCATACGCGTGCGCCGCAACCACTCCGTTCTTCGTCTGAAATTTCAACCAACCACCGTCATGACTAAATCTCGTTTGGTCTTATCCGCTCTCGTCCTCGCCATCGCCGCGGCATTACCGGCACGCGCCGCCAAGTTCGATCTGGCGACCGCCAACATCGCCGACATCAACGCCGCCTTCGACGCCGGCGCGCTCACGTCCGAAAAACTGGTCGGTCTCTACCTCGCGCGCATGGACGCGTACGACCAGAAGGGGCCGAAGCTCAACATCATCATCGCGCGCAATCCCAAGGCGCTCGAAGAAGCCAAAGCCCTGGACGCGGAGCGCAAATCCAAAGGCCCGCGCGGTCCGATGCACGGCATCCCTGTCGTGATCAAAGATCTCATCGACTACGCCGGCCTTCCGACCACCGGCGGTTTCAAGCCGTTCGGCGCACCCATTCCAGAGCGCGACGCCACGGTTGTCACCAAGCTCAAAGAAGCGGGCGCCATCGTCATCGCAAAGGTCACCACGATGAACTGGTTCGGCAAGGACGGCTACGGCCCGAGCCATCCGCTCGGTTATCCACATAATCCTTACAACCTCGACTATCTGCCCGGCGACTCGAGCAGCGGCACCGGCGTCGGCGTCGCCGCTTATTTCGCCACTGTCGGCATCGGTACCGACACCGGCGGCTCCGTCCAGAATCCGTCTTCGTTCTGCAGTCTGGCCGGCATGGTCGCAACGCAGGGTCTCATCAGTCGCGCCGGCATCGTCCCGCGCGGCCCCACGCACGACCGCGCCGGTCCGATGGCTCGCAACGTTTATGACATGACCGTGCTCCTATCCGTCATCTCCGGCTGGGATCCCGAAGACCTCGGCACGCACGAGGCCTTTGAACATTTCCCCGAAGCCGATTGGGTGAAGAAGGCGCAGGTCCCGAATCTCCTGGGCAAACGCATAGGCGTGCTTCGCGAGATGATCAGCCCGCTCCCCGAGGATGAAGAAGGCCGCAAAGCCTTCGATCAGGCCATCGCCGATCTCAAAAAAGCCGGCGCCCAGATCGTCGATCCCATCATGACCGGCATCGATCTCCGCATCGAGTCGGGCGACAACGCTTCGCAGTACGAGCGCATCCCCTACGGCAATGTCTACCTTGCCCGCCTCGGGCCCAATCGTCCGTTCAAAACCATGGCCGATTTCTTCGCCAAGGCCGGCATGGAAAACATCGGCATGTTCTATTCGACCTACGTCAACGATCCACCACTCGACAAACACGCCGACTACCTCGCCCGCCTCCGCAAGAGGAAAGCCGTCCGCGAGCTGATCGACTCCATCGCCGACCGCTACGCCCTCGACGGTTTCGTCCAGCTCTACAACGGCATCCCTGCGCCGATCTCCGGCGGTACTGGTGACAATGTCCGTCGCGCCGCCGGTTCCGCGCGCGGCAGCAACCTTACGTCTCTCACTGGCTTGCCCGCGGTGATCATGCCCGGCGGTTACACGGCCAAGACCAACCTGCCGATCGGCATTCAGTTCGTCGGAAAATCGTTCGGCGATCTCAGCATCATCCAGCTCGCCTATGGCTACGAACAGGTGAGCAAGCGCCGCAAGTCCCCCGAGTCCACGCCGCCGCTGGCCGGCGAGTCGTTCACGTACTGAGCCACCCTTCGCTTCTCCTCCATGAGCCGATATTCCCGTTTCCTCGCACTGGTCGTCTTGATCACCGCGGCCAGTCTCACGCCTCTCGCTCGCGCCGCGACCTTCGATCTCGCGACCGCGACCGTGAGCGACATCAACGCCGCGTTCGACGCCGGGGCGCTCACGGCCGAGAAGCTCACTGAGCTCTGCATCGCCCGCATCAACGCCTACGACAAAGCCGGGCCGAAACTGAAAGCGATCATCACCGTCAATCCGAAGGCTCTTGAGATCGCCCGCGCACTCGACGCCGAACGCAAAGCCAAAGGCCCGCGCTCTCCGCTCCACGGCATCCCGGTCGTCCTAAAGGATAACTACAACACCGTCGACATGCTGACGACCGGCGGCTCGAAGGCGCTCGCCGACTTCCAGCCCGACAACGACGCATTCACTGTCGCCCGCCTGCGCGCCGCCGGTGCAATCATCCTCGCCAAGGCCAATCTCGGCGAACTCGCCCGCACCAGCGTCACGCTCAGCTCCCTCGGCGGTCAGACGCTCAATCCCTACGATCTCACGCGTACGCCCGGTGGTTCGTCCGGCGGCAGCGGCGTCGCCGTCGCGGCATCGTTCGGTATCCTCGCGATGGGCACCGACACCGGCCAGTCGATCCGCTCGCCCGCCTCAGCCACTTCCGGCGTCGGCTTCCGCGGCACCTTCGGCCTCATCGGCCGCTCCGGCGTCATTCCCAACACGTACACGCAGGACGTCGTCGGTCCCAACACACGCACCGTCGCCGACGCCGCGCTCATGGCCGACGTGCTCATCGGCGTCGATGCCAACGACCCGTCCACGTGGAACGCGATCGGCAAGACACCCAAGACCTACACCGCGTCCCTCGATCCCGCCGGACTTAAAGGCGCGCGTATCGGTTACATCACCAATCTCCTGGGCGATGGCTCGAATCCCGAACACGCCATCGTCACGGCCGCCACGGAGAAAACCGTCGTGGCCATCGAGAAAGCCGGTGCGACTGTCGTCCGCCTGAATCTTCCCTTCGTCGACAGTGCCAGTCGCGAAACCGCGCCGCTCGGCATCGGCGTGTACGAGTCCGCCCGCGTGATGAACCAATACTTCGCCGCGCAGGGATCGAAGAGTAAGTATAAGGATCTCGCCGCTTACGTCGCCGCCGCCGGCGACACGATTCCCTCGGTCGTGAAGGGTTTCAAAGAATCGCTCGCGATCCTCGCCACCTCCGCGACCGATCCCGAATACGCCCGCCGTCTCGAACGCCAGGCCGCGTTCAACGCCGCCCTCGTGAAGGTCATGGACGACAACAAACTCGACGCGCTCTTTTTCACGCATCAACGCCGATTCGTCGCCAAGGTCGGCACCGACCAGCTCGAGCGCAACGGATTCCTTTCCTCCAGCAGCGGACTTCCCGCGCTCACTGTTCCCGGCGGTTTCACTCCGCCGACGGCTGACGCACCGCTCGGTGTTCCCGTTGGCGTCGAATTCCTCGGCCGTCCCTTCGCCGAGCCCACGCTTATCCGTCTCGCGTACGGCTTCGAGCAGACGACGAAGCTTCGCGTTCCGCCCAAATCCACGCCCGCCCTTCCCGGCGAGCACTTCGACTACTGATTCTCGCCGTGGCAAAAAAACGCTCCATCCGTCCCGCGTTGTTCTGCCTCGTTTCCATCTTGGGATGCGTTTCTCCATCTGCTCTTCGCGCCGCTGAGTTTAATCTGGGCACCGCCACCGTTGCGGACATCAACGCAGCCTTCGACGCTGGCGCGCTCACGTCGGAAAAACTAATCGAACTCTGTCTCGCCCGCATCAAAGCCTACGACAGCGCCGGTCCGCGGCTAAACGCGGTCATCACGCTGAATCCGCGCGCACTGGAAATCGCCCGCGAGCTCGACGCCGAGCGCAAGACCAAGGGCCCGCGTTCGCCACTCCACGGCATCCCGGTCGTCCTGAAGGATCTCTACGACACGTTCGACATGCCGACGACCGGCGCGTCCAAGGCCCTCGCCGACAACCAGCCGCCCGACGACGCTTTCACCGTCGCGCGACTGCGTGCCTCTGGCGCGGTGATTTTCGCCAAGGTTAACCTCAACGAACTCGCCAGCGGCTCCGGCTACAACAACTCGCTCAAGGGGCAGACGAAAAATCCGTACGACCTCACGCGCACGCCCGGCGGCTCCTCCGGCGGCACCGGCGCAGCCATCGCGGCAAACTTTGCGATCCTCGGCACGGGCACTGACACCGGCCAATCCATCCGCTCACCCGCCTCCGCCAACAGTTGCGTCGGTATCCGCCCGAGCTTCGGCCTCATCAGCCGCGACGGCATCATCCCCGGTTCTTACACACAAGATACCACCGGCCCCATCGTGCGCTACGTTGCCGATCTCGCCGCCATGCTGGACGCGATGGTTGGTTTCGATCCGTCCGACACCGCGACATGGGCGGGCATAGGCAAGGCACCAAAAACGTACACCGCTTCACTCGACAAAAACGGTCTCAAAGGCGCACGCATCGGTTTCCTGCCCCAGCTTCTCGGCGACGGTTCCCATCCCGAACACGCACTCGTCGCCGCCACGATGGAGAAATCCATCGAGGCGATGAAGGCCGCCGGCGCGACTGTCGTCCCTATCGAAATCCCTGAGGTTGCCCGCTACCTCGTCCATGGAAACGAAATCTCCGTCGGTGGTTTCGAGACGAAGTGGACGATGGACGCCTACTTCGCTCACAACGGCCCGAATTCAAAATTCAAAAGCCTCGCCGACTATATCGCCGGCGGCAGCGATTCGAACCCGCGCGTCTTCGCCTCGCTCAAGCGCGCATCCGAAGCGACTGAGGATGCTCTTCGTTCCCCCGAATATCTGAAGCGCCTCGAAAACCAGGCCCGCTTCCGCGACGCACTCATCGCCGCGATGGATCGCCAAAACCTCGACGCGCTTTTCTACCCACTGCAACGCCGGCTCGTCGTCCCTGCCATCGCCGAGCCCGATCAAGTCGAGCGTAATGGCTTCCTCGCGTCGGGCACCGGCCTGCCCGCACTCACGGTTCCCGGCGCGTTTTCTCCGCCCACGGCCGACGCGCCGAAAGGCGTTCCTATCGGCGTCGAGTTTCTCGGCCGTTCGTTCGCCGAACCGACGCTCATTCGCCTCGCCTACGCGTTCGAGCAGACCACGCACCACCGCGTGCCGCCCGCCTCCACGCCCGCCCTGCCCGGCGAAACCTTTTCCTACTGATCTCACCATGCAACGCTCACTCCGACTCGCCCTGCTCACCGCCGCGCTCACCTGCTCGTCGCTTCTTCCCGCGGGACTGCACGCCGCTCAATTCGACCTCTCCACCGCCACACTTGCCGACATCAACGCCGCAATGGACGCCGGCGCACTGACGTCCGAAAAACTCGTCGGCCTCTACCTCAAGCGGATCGAGGCATACGACAAGCAGGGCCCGAAAATTAACTCGGTCATCACGCTCAACCCGAAGGCGCTCGAGGAAGCCCGCGCCCTCGACGCCGAGCGCAAAGCGAAAGGTCCGCGTGGTCCGCTCCATGGCATGCCCGTGATGATCAAAGATCTGATCGACGTCGCCGGCCTCCCGACCACCGCCGGCTTCAAACCCTTCGGTGCTCCTATTCCCATTCGCGACGCCGGCGTCGTCGAGCGCCTGCACGCCGCCGGTGCCATCGTCCTCGCGAAGGTCGCCACCGTAAACTGGTTCGGCAAAGCCGGCTTCGGCGACACGCACCCGATCGGGCGCACGATGAATCCTTACAACGCCGACTTCACGCCCGGCGGATCCAGCAACGGCTCAGGTGCTTCGATGGCGACAGTCTTCGGAGCGCTCGCGATCGGCACCGACACCGGCGGCTCCGTGCAGATTCCTTCCGCCTACAACAGCATCGTCGGCATGGTCGCGACGCAGGGCATGGTCACGCGCACCGGCATCGTCCCGCGCGGACCCACCCAGGATCGCGCCGGCCCGATGGCGCGCAGCATCTACGACGTCGCTGCCACGCTCTCCGTTATCGCCGGCTGGGACGCCGAGGATGGCGACACGCTCATCGGCATGGAGCATTTCCCCAAGAGCGATTGGTCGAAGCAGCTCGGCAACGGCAGCCTCAAGGGAAAACGCATCGGCATCCTCCGCGAGATGTTCGAAACCGGGCCCATCGATCCCGAGGTCAAAGCACTCTTCGAACGCGCCGTGGAAGACATGCGCAAGGCCGGCGCCCTTATCGTCGATCCCGTGCGCACCGGCCTGAACCTGCGCCAGGTCACCGCCAACGCCATTCTCAGCACCACGCATCCGCGCACCGCCGAGGGCGATCTTCCCTACGAAATGCTCGGTTCGACGAACGCCTATCTCGCGCGTCTTGGGCCCAAGCGTCCGTGGAAAACATTTGAGGATATGCTCGCCGCCGTCGGTCCCGACAAATTCACCAGCGAGTACGCCATCACGCCGCAGTTCCCCGCACCGGAAAAATTTCCCGACTACATCGCGCGTCTCAAACTCCGCGAAGCCGTCAGCAAGCGCGTTTCCGAAACCATCGAGAGCATGGATCTCGACGCTGTGATCCTTCCCTACCAAGCCGTGCCGCCTCCGCCGTGGGACACCGCGAAAGACAAGTACACCGGCACCGAGCGCAGCAACAACTTCACCTCAGCCACCGGTCTTCCCGGCATCATCATGCCCGGCGGCTACACGAAGGAAAATCTTCCCGTCGCTATTCAATTTGTCGGCAAACCGTGGAGCGATCTGGGCCTCCTCCAGGTCGCCTACGGCTACGAACAGGCCAGCAAGCGCCGCAAACTCCCTGAAAGCACGCCCGCGCTCCCCGGCGAAAGCTTCAGCTACTAACCCGTTCTCTCATCCGTCATGCGCCTCTCTTCGTACCTTTCCTGCCTCGTCCTTTCCGCGACTGCGCTCGTATCCGTCGCGCGGGCCGCAACCTTCGACCTAGGCACGGCCAACATCGCCGACATCAACGCCGCATTCGATGCCGGCGCCCTGTCATCGGAAAAACTTGTCGGCCTCTACCTCAAGCGCATCGAGGCCTACGACAAGCAGGGGCCGAAAATTAACTCGGTGATCACGCTCAATACGAAGGCACTCGAGGAAGCCCGCGCCCTCGATGCCGAGCGCAAAACGAAAGGTCCGCGTTCTCCGCTCCACGGAATTCCAGTCGTCTTGAAAGACCTGATCGACGCCACCGGCATGCCGACCACCGCCGGCTTCAAGCCGTTCAACGCACCCGTCCCGCCGCGCGACGCGTTCATCACCGAAAAACTTAAAGCGGCCGGCGCGATCATCCTCGCGAAGGTCTCCACGTTGAACTGGTTCGGCAAAGGCTTCGACGACACTCACCCGATCGGCATCACGCTCAATCCTTACAACACCGCTCACTTCCCCGGCGGTTCGAGCAACGGCACCGGCGCCTCCATTGCGAGTTACTTCGCAACTGTCGGTATCGGCACCGACACCGGCGGCTCCGTGCAGATTCCTTCCGCTTATTGCAGCCTCGCCGGCATGGTCGCCACGCAGGGTCTCGTCAGTCGCGCCGGCATCGTCCCACGCGGCGGTACGCAGGACCGCGCCGGTCCGATGGGACGCAATGTCTACGATATTGCCACCACACTCTCCGTTATCGCCGGTTGGGACGCCGAGGATTTGATCACGCTTCAGGCCATGGGCCATTTCCCGCAAAGCGACTGGGCCAAGGAACTCGGCAAACCGTCGCTCAAAGGAAAACGCATCGGCGTGCTCCGCGAAATGGTCGCCAAGGGGCCCGAGCACGAAGCGGGCAAGGCGTTGTTCGAGCAGGCGCTCGACGACATGCGCAAGGCCGGCGCTGTCATCGTCGACCCCGTGCTCACCGGCCTGGATCTTCTCTACGAGTCACAATCCTCTGTCGGCCGCACCGCCGAGTACGAAAAAATCGGGATGCAAAATGCGTATCTCGCACACCTCGGTTCCGCCGCCCCGTACAAGTCGGTGCAGGAGATGATGACCAAGGTCGGCTACGACAAATTCGAGAAGCCTATGGTCGCGGCTCTCACGCTGCCTGCACCCGAAAAGAGCGACGAATATCTCTCCCGTCAGAAAAACCGCTCCACACTCATCCGCCTCGTCACCGACACCGTCGCACGTCTCGAACTCGACGCGCTCGTTCTCCCGTTCAGCACCATCCCGCCACCACCAATCAGCGGCGGCGGCAGCGGTCTTGCGAGCTACCAGAGTCTCTCGTCCAACACTGGCATTCCTTCGGTCATCATGCCCGCCGGCTACACGAAGGATAATCTTCCGATCGCGATTCAGTTCGTCAGCGCGAATTTCGAAGACCTCACGCTCCTGAAAATCGCCGCCGGCTACGAAGCCGCGAGCAAGCGCCGCAAAAATCCCGAGAGCGTCCCCGCGCTTCCCGGCGAGCGCTTCGACTACTGATCCCGGCCGCCTCGGCCACTTATCCGCACTTTCATGAAACTCTTCTCCACATCCTCTCTACGCGCCCGCCTGCTCGGTCTCGCGCTCTCCGCCGCGTTCGTCGGTCCCGCCACGCACGCCATTGCTGCACCGTTCGAGGTCAGTGAGACCACCGTCGCCGACATTCACGCCGCGTTCGCCGCGAAGAAGCTCACCGCGCACCAGCTCGTGCAGCTCTACCTCGATCGTATCGCTGCGTACGACAAACAGGGACCGACGATCAACTGCGTCATCACCATCAACCCCGACGCCCTTGCTGAAGCCGACAAGCTCGACGCCGCCTACGCCAAATCCGGCCCCGTCGGTCCGCTTCACGGCATTCCTGTTTTGGTGAAGGACGAGATCGATACCGCCGGCATGCCCACGACGCTCGGTACGCTCGTCTTCAAGGACTACCGCCCGCCGCTTGACTCCTTTCCCATCGCGAAACTCCGGAAGGCCGGCGCGATCATCCTCGGGAAAACCACGCTCAGCGAATTCGCCGGCGGTGACACCTACGGATCGATGTTCGGCATCTCGCGCAATCCCTGACGCTCTCGACCGTACCGTCGGTGGCTCGTCCGGCGGTACCGGAGGACTCTCGCCGCGGCTTCTGCGACACTCGGCGTCGGCGAGGAAACGTTCGCCTCGCTCCCGCCGTCCTTTCGAGTTGGAATTCCCTCACCGGTCTGCGTCCAACGCCAGGTCTCGGTGAGTCGCAGCGGCATGTGGGATGGACACCCTGTGCCACCGCGCAGATGGGGTCGATGACGCGCACCGTCACAATCGATCTCGCGAAGATGCTCGATGTCATGGTCGGCTACGATCCCGAGGATCCGATTACGGCCACCGGCCTCGCGCACACACCGAAAACCTACACGGCATTCCTCGATAAAAACGGCCTCAAGGGCGCGCGCATCGGCGTCATCCGCGAACCCATCGGCGCACTCACCGATCCGACCACTACCGACTTCAAAATGATCGACGAGGCTTTCGAGAGAACCTCGCCGAACTCCGCGCCGCCGGCGCCATCCTCGTCGATAACATCGTCATCCCTGACATGAAGGCGCTCATGGCGAAACGCGCGATGGGCTCGCGCGGCGACGAAACCATGAAGGTCTACCTCGCCCGTAATCCCAATTCCCAGTTCAAGACGCGCGACGATATCGCCAACCACCCCGACATGGTGAAGGCCTACCCGCCGAACAAACTCGACGCCTGGAAAAACCCGCGCCCGCCCGCATCGGCTGATAAAGTTCTCGAAGCGATAAATGCCCGCGAAACGCTCGCGCTCAATTTCGCGAAGGTCATCGGCGATAACAAACTCGACGCCCTCGTTCACAAATCCGTCGAGCACGCCCCGACGCTGATCAAGGACGGAGTCAACCCGCCATACGTTGGACCGCGCGGCATCGCGTCCATCAACACCTTTATCATCTACAGCTCAACGATCACGGTCCCGTCTGGCTTCACCGCCGACAATCTTCCCGTCGGCATCACCTTCCTCGGCCTGCCCTTCACCGAGCCGACGATGATCAAGCTCGCCTACGCTTATGAGCAGGCGACTCACCACCGCCGTCCGCCGGCCCTCACACCACCGCTGACTGCGAAAAAATAACGTGATCACCGCCCACGCCACTCACTCCATGAAACACCGTCTTTTCCGTATCGCCCCCGCCGCTGCGGCTCTCGCATGCGCTCTTCATACACCAGTACGCGCGACTGATTTCAATCTCCAGACCGCCAGCGTCGCCGACATCCAGGCCGCCTACTCCGCCGGCGCGCTTCACCGCGGAGAAACTCGTCACACTTCTTCAGGCGCGCATCGCTGCTTACGACCAGAAAGGCCCGAAGCTTAACGCCGTCATCGCCATCAATCCCAAGGCCCTCGAGATCGCCCGCGAACTCGACGCCGAGTTCAAAGCCAAGGGCCCGCGCGGCCCGCTCCACGGCATTCCCGTGTTGTTGAAGGATAACTACGACACCTTCGACATGCCCACGACCGCCGGCTCCAAGGCGCTCGTCGGTCACATGGCCAAGGACGATGCCTTCACGGTCGCCAAACTCCGCGCCGCCGGCGCGATCATCTTCGCGAAGGTCAATCTCGCGGAACTCGCCGGCAGCGGCGTCTCCATCAGCTCGTTGATGGGCCAGACGTACAACCCCTACGATCTCACGCGCACGCCCGGAGGTTCCTCCGGTGGCACCGGCTCGGCCATCGCCGCTGTCTTCGGCATCATCGGCACCGGCACCGACACCGGCCAGTCCACCCGTTCGCCCGCATCAGCCAACAACGGCGTGGGCCTCCGCCCAACGTTCGGCCTCATCAGTCGCGACGGCATCATTCCGATTTCCTACACACAGGACACCGCCGGTCCGATCACGCACTACGTTGCCGACGCCGCCGTCATGCTCGATGCGATGGTCGGCTTCGATCCCGCCGACACCTCCACCTGGGCCGGCATCGGCAAGGCGCCGAAAACCTACACCGCTTCGCTCGACAAAAACGGACTCAAGGGCGCGCGCATCGGTTATATCAAACAGCTCTTCGGCGACGGCTCATTCCCCGAGCACAAGATGGTGACCGACGTCACCATGAAGGCGCTCGACGACATGAAGGCCGCCGGCGCCACCGTCATCGCCGTCGATATCCCCGAAATCTCTCCGTACCTCAAAAGCCTGAAGGAAATTTCCGCGAGCGACTTCGAAAGAAAATGGGTGATGGATGCCTACTTCGCGACCTCAGGCCCAAAGTCCAAATACAAAGATCTCGCCGACTACATCGCTCACGCCGCCGACACGCATCCTCCGGTTTTCAAAGGCTGGAAAAAAGCCTCCGAGACCAAGGACGCCCTGCACGATCCCGAGTACCTGAAGGCCCTCGAAGCCCAGGCGCGCTTCCGCGATCTGCTCGTCGCCGTGATGGACAAAAACAAACTCGACGCGCTCTTCTACCCGCATCAGCGCCGTCTCGTCGTTCCCGCCGCGCCCGACGCCGAGCAGATCGAGCGCAATGGTTTCATGGGTTCCAGCACCGGCCTTCCCGCGCTTACGTTCCAAGCCGGGTTTTCTCCCGTTCTGTCCACCGCACCAATCGGTGTGCCCATCGGCATCGAGCTCCTCGGCCGTCCTTTCAGCGAGCCGACTTTGCTCAAGCTCGCCTACGCCTACGAGCAGGCCACCCACCACCGGAAACCGCCCGTCTCCGTGCCTCCGCTGCCCGGTGAAATCTTCACCTACTGATCTGCCCACGCCCAAACCGTCGACCATCGCTCCGTCATGAAAATCCGTCGCTTCCTCAAACCGATCGCGCTTGCACTGGCGCTTTCAACCGCGCTCCGCGCCACCGAGCTCAATATCGAGACCGCCACCATCGCCGATCTCCAGACTGCCTTCGAAAAAGGCACGCTGACCTCCGAGAAACTCATCCAGATCTACCTCGCTCGCATCGAGGCCTATGAGAAGAAGGGCCCCGCGATCAACTCGATCATCTACCTCAACCCCAAGGCGCTCGACGAAGCGCGTGCCCTCGATGCCCAGCGCAAAGCGGGAAAAGTTCGCGGCCCGCTTCACGGCATCCCCGTCGTTCTGAAGGATAACTTCAACACGACCGACATGCCCACGACCGCCGGCTCCCAACTCCTCGCCGGCGCTATTCCGCCCAATGACGCCTTCCTCACCACCAAGCTCCGCGAAGGTGGCGCCATCATTCTTGCGAAGGTCAACCTGAGCGAATTCGCCGGTGGCGGCGGTAGTGTCGCCGGCGCGACAGCATCCCGCGATCATCAAGGCCGGTTTCATCCCGAACGGTTTCAGCTCCATGGGCGGCCAGACGCTTAATCCCCACGACCTCAACTACGGTCCCGCCGGCTCCAGCGGCGGTACTGGCGCTGCCCTCGCTGCGTCGTTTGCCCAGATCGGTTTCGGAACCGACACCGGCGGCTCTGTCCGCGGCCCCTGCGCCGCCAACGGACTCGTCGGCATGCGTCCCACCTACGGATTGCTGAGTCGCTCTGGAATCGTGCCCAACGCTCTCAGTCTCGACACCGCCGGTCCCATGGCACGCAGCGTCTACGATATCGCCGTCACGCTCAACGTCACCGCAGGGGTCGATCCTACCGACGACGTGACCAAGGCCTCCGAAGGAAAAATTCCGAAAGACTACACGAAGTTCCTCAAGAAGGGTTCGCTCAAAGGTGCACGCATCGGCGTGCTGCGTGCGTTCATGGGACAAAATCCGGAAACCGACCGCGTGATCGAGGAAGCCATCGTCACCTTGAAAAAACTCGGCGCGGAGATCGTCGATCCGGTGACGATTCCGGACTATGTGATGAAAGGTCGCGCGGAGATCTCAAACGTCCTTCACCACACCGAATTCAAAGACGATATCGGCAAGTACCTGAAATCCGACACGAAGGCCGGCTACCCAAAGTCTCTCGAAGACATCGTGAAACTCACGAGCGATCCCGCCACCAAGTACCGCAGTTCCGG
Source organism: Nibricoccus sp. (assembly GCA_049840895.1). Classification (GTDB taxonomy): domain Bacteria; phylum Verrucomicrobiota; class Verrucomicrobiia; order Opitutales; family Opitutaceae; genus Nibricoccus. The sequence goes on from JASGJB010000013.1 coordinate 26,809, forward strand.
CAAAGCCACCGGGTTCAAATACACCTTCTCGGCCGCGATGGATCCGAAAAGCGCCGCCTTCCTCGCGATCAAGAACGAAGGCCTCGCCATGGTGAAAGCCGGCGTTCAAGCGCTCTTCACCGATCAGAAACTCGACGCGCTGATCTATCCAACGTCATCGCGTCCCGCCATCCGCATCACGCCTGCACCTGAAGCGAGCCCCACGCCATCAACGCCAAGCATCGGCTCCGCCACTATCATCGCCAGCGAAACAGGATTCCCTGACCTCATCGTTCCCGCCGGCATGACGAAGGACGGCCTTCCCGTCGCAATCTCGTTTATCGGTACCTCATTCAGCGAACCCAAGCTGCTCGGTTACGGCTACGACTTCGAGCAGGCAACCAAAGCCATCACCATCCCCAAGATGACTCCGGTGCTGCCGACGGACAAAATCACGCTCTGATCCAAGTCCGTCTTTTCGAGCCGTACCCGTCTGCCCTTCAGTCGGGTACGGCCTTTGCGTCATCCCGCCGCCGGCGCCTGCGCTAACCGGCACGAAACGAGCATTAGGCCCGTCAGCATCCGAACGACGTGGCCCAAAAACAGCGCAAATCCAGACACCACGCTCCGCCTTCCGCGGCGAAACGATCAGCTCCCAACCAAGTCTTCACCACACCGGCCATCCACCCGGCGAAACCACATTGGTGGCAGGCTCTGTGGCGGGAAGCGAAAGACTTTTCGGGCTTCAGCAAAAGCGGCGCAACCTACCTCTGGCCGCGCTGGCTTGTGCTACGCGCAGTCGGCATCGTCTACCTGTTCGTTTTCGGCGGCATCATCGTCGAAGGCCGCGCACTCGTCGGCCCCGCTGGAGTCCTTCCGCTAGCCAGCACACTCGGGCAAATCCGGGACATGTTTCCCGAGTTCGCCCGTGCCGTTCTCTGGGCGCCGAGCCTCTTCTGGTTGGATACGAGCAATGCGATGATCACCGCGCTCGCCTGGGCCGGCTTCGCCGCGGCGGTCGCCGTCGTCTTGAATCTCTGGCCGCGCATGTCGCTGTTTCTGTGCTGGGCGCTATTCGTCACCTTCGTTTCAACGTGGGGACGGTTTTCCCCGGCGCAGATCGACCGGCTGATCATCGAGACCGCGCTGCTTTGCATTCCTTTCGCGCCACGCGGATTCAGGCCCGGTCTCGGCGTTCATTCGCCACCTCACGCATTCGCTGTCTTCACCGTGCGCTGGCTCCTGTTTCGCCTCATGGTCGAATCAGGCCTGGTGAAAATCACCGCCGCCGACCCGCACTGGCGGAATCTCACGGCGATGGACATCATGTATGAAACCAGTCCTGCGCCGACCGTGATCGGTTACTGGTTCTATCATCTGCCACATTGGTTTCACCTGCTGGAAATCGCGTTTACCTTCGTCGCGGAATTGCTCGGCCCCTTGCTCGCTGTCTTCGCGGGCCGACGCGGTCGCTGGTTCGCTTTCATTTGCTGGACGCTCCTCCAGACCGGGATCCAGCTCACCTGCAACTTCGGCTGGCTCAACGTCACCGCCATCGCTCTCGGACTTCTGCTCCTCGATGACCAGATGCTCCGCTCCGCCGCCGACAAACTTCGCTTGCGTTCACTCAGTCGCTTTCTCTCCGAAAAAATCACGCAGCCCGTCTCACAACTCCGCCCGGCGATCACCTGGCGCACCTACGCACTCCGCACCGCGCTCGGTTTTCATTGTTATCTCACCCTGCCTTACTTCGCCGAAGCCGCAGGCCTTCCGCGCAGCTTCGTGACCGCGCCCATCTTCAAACCCGTCGATTGGTTCGGTGGCTTTTGGAGCGCCAACGGCTATTTCTTCTTCGCCGGTTTCGACTCCTCGCACCTCCAGGTGGATTTCGAGGGATCCAACGACGATGGCAAAACCTGGCGCACCTACGAGTACCGCCACGTTCCCCAACGCACAGATCGCACACCGCCTTTCATCGCGCCGTGGTTCACGCGTTTCGAAACCACGCTTCAGATCCAAGGTGCGCTCACCAGCGAAGCGCCGCTTCTTCCGGTCGTCGCCGCGCGGCTGCTCGCGCGCGATCCCGACGTGATGAACCGCTTCAAACGCGACCCGTTTTCCGACGAGCCGCCTTCCGTGATTCGGATGCGCCGCTATCGGATGAAATACACCGATCCCGAAACGCTGCGCCGCACGGGACATTACTGGACCAAGGAATTCGACGCGGACTATGCGCCGGCAATGTACATGAACGAAGACGGTGAAATCGCCCAATTCAGCCTGGCCAAGGCCGATGCCGCCCTCCAGTCGCGCAATTTCAAATCGGCCTTCAATGAGTACGAAAAGCAGTACGAATTCGGAAACCTCGACGCCGGCTATCGCCTCGCCTTCATACACACACGCGGACTTGGCGTGCCTCGCTCGCCGGAAAAAGCCCACGAACTTTTCTCACAGCTCGCCGACCGCGGTGAAGCGCGCGCAATGCACCAGCTCGGCATGTGCTACGAATTCGGAGACGGCGTCCCAATCGATCACCGTCAGGCAACCATCTGGTACAGACGTGCCGCCGATCGCGGCTTGCTTCACGCGATCTACGCGCTGGGCACGCTTGCGGCCAAGGACCGCATGGTCCCGCGTGACGACATTGAAGGTCTTTCGTTACTTCTTACCGCCGCCAATCGCGCGGCCGGCGACAAAGCACTCGGCGATTTTATCCTTCAGGATCATCCAACGCAGGTGAGCCGCATAACGGGACGAATGACCGCAGTTCAAATCGAGCAGGCAAAGAAGCGCGCGGAAAAGCGCCGTTAAACGCGCGCTGGCGGCGTCTGCCACGTCCCGAAATAGGCCAAAAAACTCCTTGCGTTCAGCGAACAAACTTTGATTTTCCACCCCTCTCAGTTGGTGACGGGCTCGTAGCTCAGTTGGTAGAGCGCCTCAATGGCATTGAGGAGGTCGTCAGTTCGATCCTGATCGAGTCCACCACTTTAGCCCACCTCCCGGATGAGTCCGGAAGTGCTGGGGCTGCTAAAAGACGCGGGGCCGGAGGCCCTCAGTCGGTATCCTTTGTACTGAAATCCGATTCCTTCGTGTCTCCCCGGCCATCAGGTCGCGGACCGATGGAACCAACCGCCTTGAATGCGGCCACCACCGATTGATCGAACTCTGCGTTTCCAGAGGACCGGATGATTTTCACCTGGCTGATGGTGCCGGACGCGGAAACGAAAAACGACACACGGGCCGAGGGCTGGTTGGTGACGCCAAGCGGGGTCACGTGCGCATCACGAACCTTTTGCTTGAGCATGGCGAAGTACGTCCCGAGCTGGTCCTGCTCCGCCCGGCTCAACGCCTTTCCGCCGGCTCCCGGTTGATCCGTGGTTCCGCCATCGACTCCACCCGCGATACCCTTGGTGCTGACTTTTTGATAGGTGCTGGATCCGCCCTTGGTGTTGGATGCGACCTTCTGAGGGTTGCTCTTGTTGAAGTCATCGTAGCTCATCTTCTTCGCAGCCGCGGCTTCGGCGGCTTTGCGCTTGGCTTCCTCCTGGGCCGCTTTCTTCGCCTTGGCCTCTTCCTCTTTTCGGAACTTGGTCACAATCCTCTGCTCCTTTCGCTTGGCAGTTTGCTCGACCATCTGACTCAAGGTTTTCTCCGGTACCGGTTTTTTGGTTTCAACTTTAGGCGGAGTAACGGGCTCGACAGGAGGAGTTGGCACGACAGGCGACGCCTCCACGGGTGACGGCGCAACTGGCTCTGGCGGCGGCGGAGCGACCGGCTCGGGTTTCGGCGGTGCTACGGGTGTAGGTGCGGGCTGAAACTTGACGCCGTCAGGCGTTCCTGCCGCCGGCGCTTCGGTAGCCGCCCAGTTGTCGCCTGCGCCTGCAACCAGTTCGAAAACTTCCGTACTTTTCCGCGACGTCTCGTCTTTCAGCGCATACGCCGTGAACAGCATCGCTGCCACAAATGCCCCGTGGAGCATAAGCGAAAGCGAATAAGAGCTGGTGGAATTGGCGCTCATGAGTCAGCGACGCTGTGCGGTGTTAAACGGCGGCGACGTGAAAATGTTAGTCGGGAAATGGAAGGGATCAACTCCCTGACTGGGTATCGAAACTGATCCGGCTCAGACCGCTTTTCTTCACCTCTTCCATGAGGGTGATGATTTTTTGGTACTGCACGTTTCCTTCCGCGCGGATGCGGATGACGGTGTTTTTCACGTCGTAACCGCGGAGACGAACCGCGAGGTCGCGGCTGTTGATCGGCGTGTTGTCGAGGTATGTAACGCCGCTGGCGTCGATGGTTAGCGCCACGAACTTCGTGTTTTTATCGGGCTTAGATTGCTCGCTCTTCGACTCGACCGGCAGATTCACCGGCACGGTCTGCTCCTGGTTGATGAGCGGCGTTGCGATCATGAAGATGATCAGGAGCGTAAAGCCGAGGTCGATCAGGTTGGTGACGTTCAACTCCGATATCGGGTGCGATTGTCGCTGACGCTTGAAAGTACGGGCCATGATGAAGGCGGCTTTTGTTGGATGGCGGCGGCGCGTTACTTGGCCTCGAGCTCGATCCGGTCGGCGAGCGAGCTGGCGAAATTTTCCAGCTCGGTGATCAGCCGTTTGTTATGTCCGAAGAGATAATTGTAGCCGAACACTGACGGGATGGCGACGACCAGGCCGGCGATGGTGGTAAGCAGCGCTGCGGAGACGCCAGGCGCCAGCGTCGCGATGCTTGCCGTCTGTTGCATGGCGACCGCGCTGAACGCCTCCATCACGCCCCAGACGGTGCCGAGCAGTCCGAGGAACGGTGCGCCGGACACGATCGATGCCAGGAAAATCATGCTCGATTCGTAGCGGAGAATCTGGCGGGCGAGCGCGCGCTGGATCGCGTTTTCCGCCTGTTCGAGCCGGGCACGCGGATCGTCCACGCCCTTCTGCTCGTTGATCGTGCCGGCGCGGTTGTAGGCTTCGAGCGCGTCGGCGAAAAGATCGCCGTAGGGAATTGAGCGCTTGTTATGATACGATTCCGGCAGATCGAGGATCGCGCGCTGGTCGCGGAGATGCTGCTCAAACGCGAGGTTCAGATAACGCAAATTGGCGAGCTCGTTGCGCTTTCCGATCATGACCGCCCAGGCAATGATGCTCGAGATTGCGAGACCGACCGTGATTGCCTGTCCGACGGCGTCGCAGCGGACAAAAACTTCCCAGATGTTCGTGGTGGCGAAAAAGAGCGTCATTGAAAATGGATCAATAGATGGGCGGAAAAGTGGGAAAAGAGTTGGGGCCTTTGTCGGGCGCATTCAACGGCAATCTCGTCAAATCCGCGCGCGAATCCTGTTGCCGAAGTTCGTGCTAATTTTTTCGCTCCGGTTCCCCACATCCATGAATTTCAAAACCCGGGCTCTTGAGGAGCTCCGCGCCCGCCGTTCCGCCATCACCCATAAAAACACAGTAGCCGGTCTCGATGGCTTTGTGGACACGATCGTGACGCCGGTCGCCCTTCGGTCAGGGCAGGGTGAGAATTTCACGCCGATTTCGACAGTCACCGAGTTTGGCCAGCGCATCCTCGGCGCTGCCGGCAAGAGCACCAACATCGAGTACTATCCCCGCATGGATAAACTCGGTGGCAACGGCCCGATCATGGCCAACGCCATCCTCGCCGCAGGCTGCAAGCTCACCTACATTGGCGCTCTCGGCGAAAACGGCATCCATCCGGTCTTTGCCAAAATGGCCTCCAAGGCGCGCGCCGTGTCGCTTTGTGCCCCCGCTGCCACCACCGCCGTCGAATTCAACGACGGCAAGATCATGTTCGGTCAGATGAAGTCGCTGGACGAAATCACCTACCGGCGGATCACCGAGGTGATGGGACGCGACGACTTTCACGCACAACTCGCCGCCGCCGACCTCATTGCCCTCGTGAACTGGACGATGATAACGCACATGACGTCGATCTTCGCCGAGTTGACGGAGAACGTTTTCCCCAAACTCCCCAAGCGGGACCGGATCTTCTTCTTCGACCTCGCCGATCCTGAAAAACGCTCCGCCGCCGATCTCGTCGATGCGCTCACCAAGATTGCCGCGTTCGAGAAATTCGGCCGCGTCACACTCGGACTCAATCTCAAGGAAGCCCAGCAGGTTTACGCCGCGCTCGGCCTCGGTATTTCCGAGGGCGATGACGAGGCGGTTCTTCGCCGTACCGCAGCGGAGATCCGCAATAGACTGAACGTTTCCACCGTCGTCGTTCACCCGCGCAAATCAGCGGCCTGCGCCACGGCTGAGAGCACCTACTGGGTTCCCGGTCCCTATTGCGAACAACCGTTGATCACGACCGGTGCGGGCGACCATTTTAATGCCGGATTCAGCGTCGGACAGCTCCTCGGCCTGAGTCCCGAGGCGTGTCTCGCCACAGGTGTTTGCACCTCGGGACACTATGTGCGGACCGCCGCCAGCCCTTCCATTGACGACCTCGAAACATTCCTCGCGAACTGGAAGTAATTAGCCCACCCTCTCCTTATGCCTCTCAAAGATCAGCCCCACACTGGAGTCCTCATCTCGTTCGAAGGTTCCGAAGGCAGCGGCAAAAGCACGCAGATTGCCCGCCTCGCCAAACGCCTTCAAGACGCAGGCCGCGACGTGCTTTCCACGCGCGAACCCGGCGGCACCGAGATTGGCGAACAGATCCGAAACATCATCGTCCACAATTCCAAAGGCGACGAGATGTGCGCCGAGACCGAGCTCCTTCTTTTCGCCGCCGCCCGCGCCCAGCTCGTTCGTGAAAGCATCGCCCCTGCCCTTCTGCGCGGCGCCATCGTTCTCAGTGATCGATTCCTCGACTCATCCACCGTGTATCAGGGAATAGGACGCAATCTCGCGATGGGGCCGGTCAACCAGATCAACCGCTTTGCCGTCGGCACCGTGATGCCTCACATCACCGTGGTCATTGACGTCCCGACTTCAGTGAGTTTGTCCCGCATCCGCCAGCGCGCCTCCGACCTGCCCGACCGCATGGAGCGCGAGAACATCGACTTCTACGAAAAGGTTCGTGCCGGTTATCTCGTTCTCGCGAAAGGCATGCCCGAACGCTTTGTCGTCATCGATGGCACCAAGAGCGAGGACGCCATCGAAAATCAAATCTGGGCCGAGCTGGAAAAACGCATCTTCAAGCGCGCGGGCACATCGACGTCCAAAACGAAGCCCAAAGCGCGCAGCAGCGTCTCGCCGAAACTCGCCAACAAAAAAGCACCCGCGAAAGCCCGCTCCAAAAAAGCAGGCAAACGCTAGTCTTCTCGGTGACCGCGCCCGTTTCCTGGCCCTCCTCGCTCGCCGGTACGCCCTCGGTCAACGTGATCGAGCAGGCGATCTCCCGTCAGCGCCTTTCGCATAGCCTCCTGCTGAGCGGCGGCGATCTCGACACACTCACGCTGGTGGCCAATGCGATCGCTGACCGCCTGCTCAGCGGACTGAAACCTTCCGAGGGGCATCGCTTCCCGCCGGATCAGCATCCCGATTGTTTCGCACTGCGTCCCGCTGGAAAAATGCGCCAGATCTCCGCCGACGCCACGCGCACGCTTATCGGCAAGGTCCAGGTCTCCGGCAGCGTTTCGCTGCGCAAGGTCGCGATCGTTTACGAGTGCGATCGCATGAATGTCGCCGCCGCCAATGTTTTCCTCAAAACACTCGAGGAGCCGCCGGCAAACACCACGATCTTGCTGCTCACGACGCGCCCCTACGCGTTGCTGCCCACCATCCGAAGCCGCTGTCTCAACTTTCGTTTTCCCTCCGGCCCGGCGAGTTATTCTCCCGATGGCTGGAGCGCGTGGCTCGATGACTACCGGGCCTGGCTCACGCGGCTCGTCGAAGGCATTTCAGATAAAAAGGCCGTTGCTGATTCGTTGATGGCTGCGTACGGACTCGTCGCCCGCTTTGGCGCCATCCTGGACTTTGCGACGGGCGAAGTCTGGAAACTGCAGAAGGAAAAACTTCCTGCAGAACTCGACGACGACGAGGAAGTCGCAATCGAAACCGGCATCTCCAACGGCCTCCGCGCGCGGCTGTTCGTCGAAATCGAACAGGCGACACGCGCCTTCGCTCTCCCGCGTTTGCAGGCCAATGACGCAGCGACCAATCGCGCGCTCACGGCATCCATCGAAAAGCTGGAGCGTTCGGTCGGCTTGCTTCGCTTGAATCTGAACGAGTTAGCCGCGCTCGAAGAGTTCATGCTCACGTCGCTGCGGCTCTGGACACGCCGCTGAACGGTAACTGTATCGGGCGCCCGAGGGCGGGCGCTGTCTACCGTTTGACCACTGAGGCTGCTTTCCATGCGGGCCGTTTCCTGTTTCAGCTTCCGGCCCGCCTGTCATGAGCCACGCGCCCACGTTTAAAACCAAGCCGAAACTCCTCGCCCTCGCGTGGCCGATCTTCGTCGAGCAGGGACTCCACGTGATGACGGGCACGGTGGACACCTTCATGGTGGCCCACATCTCCGATCAGGCCGTGGCTGGTCTCGGTGTGGCGCATCAAATCGTGGTGCTCGCGATCATTCTGTTTAATTTCGTCGGCATCGGCGCGAGCGTTTCCGTGACTCACTCGCTCGGTGGTGGCGATCCTGCCGGCGCGCGTCGCGTGGCAACCACGGCCATCGCAACCAATTTCTGGATTGGTGCGATCATCAGCACGACGGTTTTTCTCCTCGCGAAGCCGCTGCTGCTGCTCATGCACCTGCCACCTGAATTGATGCGGTACGGCCTGCCGTTCCTGACGATCATGGGCGGAACGCTTTTTCTCGAGTCGATCAACATGGCGATTTCCGCCGTGCTCCGCGCTCACGGGCACACGCGCGAGTCGATGTTCATCACCCTCGGACAGAACATCCTCAACGCAGCCGGCAACGCCGTCTTTCTTTTCGGGCTTTTCGGCGCACCGAAGCTCGGCGTGGAAGGCGTCGCCATGTCCACGGTGTTCAGTCGCTTGGTGGCGCTTGGTGCTTTGTGGATTCTGCTGAAACGACAGACAGGTATTCGTCTGAAGTTTGGCGATCTCTTCCGCGTTTCATTCGCGCGCCTGAAACCGATCCTTCACATCGGCCTGCCAGCGGCCGGGGAAAACGTGAGCTGGTGGGTCGCGTTCATGACGATGACGTCGTTTACCGGACTCTTGGGGGGCGATGCGGTGGTGGTCCAGTCGTACACGATGCAGATTCTCTACGTCGTGATCATTTTCAGTATCTCGATCGCGCTCGGCACGGAGATCATCATCGGGCATCTGATCGGTGCGGGAGAATTCGAGGAGGCTTATCGTGAGTTAATGAAGAACCTGCGCACCAGCCTGATGCTCGCCACGGGCGCGATCTGCATCGTCGCTTTGTTCGCGCCCTTGCTGTTGCGTCTCTTCACATCAAATCCAGCCGTGATCGCCGGCGGCGCGTTGCTGTTGCGCATGTCGCTGCTGCTCGAGCCAGGCCGCGTAATCAACATTGTCGTGATCAACTGCCTTCGCGCCACCGGCGATGTGAAATTTCCGATCATGATGGGCCTGCTCTCCATGTGGGGCATCTGGGTGCCTCTTGCCTGGTTTCTTGGACTGCACCTCGGCTGGGGACTCCCAGGCTTTTGGATTGCGATGATGTGCGACGAATGGCTTCGCGGTGCGATCATGTATCGCCGGTGGCGCCATCGTCGCTGGCTGCCGCACGCGCAAAAAATTCGGGCCCGCGTTGCGGCAAGCGCCGCTGGTCTTTGATCGATTGTAGGAGCGGCTTTACGCCGCGATTAACGCCTATCCTCTTTCGTTGTCGCTCTCGCGGCGTAAAGCCGCTCCTACATCGACCCATCCTCTCGGCGCTCAGCGCACCTGCAGCGTGTCACCTTCGTACGCGAGGCCGAGCGACGGGATCGTCACGGCTTTGCGCGCACCTTCTTTTTTCACGCTGCCTGCGTGCCACGCATCGTAACCGGCGGCCTGCGCCGCTGCGAGTGTCGCTTCAAGGTCTCCCGGCGCCACATAAGCGGCAAAGCCGACACCCTGGTTGAAGGTCGCATACATCTCGCGTGTCGAAATCGGACCGGCCTTTTCGAGAAACTGAAACAGCGCGGGCGCCGGACGCACGTTGTGAATCTCGTACACGAACGGCTCTTCGAGGCGCATGAGTTTTCGCCAGCCGTGGCCGGTGACGTGCGCGACGTAGTTCAATGAAACGCCACGCTGCTGGCACTCGCGCACGAACTCGACGTAGATCACCGACGGCGCGAGCAACGCTTCTCCGTAGGTCCGCGTGTCGCCGAAACCGATCGGCGTCTGGTAGCCTTGCGGGAGCTGGTCCGCGATCTTGCGGCAGAGGGTGAGGCCGTTGGTCTGCACGCCGGACGACGCGAGGAAAACGATCTGATCGCCGTCGCGGACTTCACCGGTGATGCGAAGGCTCTTGGGGGCGATTTTGCCGATGGCCGAGCCGGCGAGGACGATTGTCTCGGCGTTCACGATACCGCGCAGCGTGGGCGTTTCGCCGCCGCCCCAGACGGCATTGGATTTTTTGCACGCGTGCGCCCAGCCCTCGACGAGTGCATTCATGCGTTTCTCGTCCGTGAACCATGCAGATTCACCAACGGCCGCATGCATCGCGATGGAGATCGGGAGTGCGCCGCACGTGATCAAGTCATTGACCATCGTCGCGACGGTATCGATCGCGATTTCGCGATAGAAGTTTTTGCCCGTCTGCTTGTACACGGCGTCGGCCACGAGATTCTTCGTGCCAAGGCCTTCCTCGACGTGCGCGAGGAAGTGGTCGTCGGCTTCCATAAGATAGGCGCTCTCGCCACGCGTCGTCGCGGGTTCGGTGTAGCCATGCTGTTCGAGCAGCGGCGCTGTCGTGCGCGCGGCCTTCTGGCAGGCGCGCTTGAACGCATCGAGCTGATCGTAGTTAACGCCGGAGGATTCGTAAGAGAGAGACATGAAAGAAAATGACCAGTGAGCGAATGACCAATGACCAGTGAGTTTAGCCATTGAGACCATCGCGCAGCAACCATTGGTCATTGGCCACTGCGTCATTGGTCATTTGTTCAATAGGAGCGTCCGTCGCCCTTTTCGTAATAGTTAAGGAAAGCCTGATTCACGACGCGATAGCCGCCGGGAGTCGGATATTTGCCAGTGAAGTACCAGTCGCCGGTGTGCTCGGGGACGGCCGCGTGAAGATTTTCGATCTTCTGGAAGATCACTTCCACGGTGCCCTTCCAGTCGATGTTCTTCGGACGGACAATCTCGGTGATGCGCGCCGAAAGCTCTTCGTCCGTGAACTGCGCGTAGATTTTGCGCACGTGATTCACCAGGCCGCCACGCGCGACTTCCTCGCGGCAGAGTTGGTAGACCTCATCGATCACGCCGCCTTGGCCGCGTTCCTTCAGCAGCGAGACTGCTGCTTCGAACGCGATGAATTTGCCCAGCTCCGACATGTCGATGCCGTAGCAATCCGGATAGCGGATCTGCGGCGCGGTTGAGACGATGACGATCTTCTTGGGGTTCAGGCGCGCCAGGATTCGCAGAATGGATTTGCGAAGCGTGGTGCCGCGCACGATCGAATCGTCCACGCACACCAGATTGTCCTGCCCGGCTTTCACCGACCCGTACGTGATGTCGTACACGTGGCTCGCGAGCTGATTACGCATGCTTTCCTGGCCGATGAACGTGCGCAGCTTGATGTCCTTCGAAACGACCTTCTCGCCACGCGGCCAGTTGCGAAGAATGAGATCGTCGAGCAGCCCCTCACTGAGTTTGCCTTCTTTGGAGGCCGCCATGATGGACTTTTTCACCTCGTCGCGACGCCGCTCGCGCAGTGCGTGCATGAGGCCGTAGTAAGCGACCTCGGCAGTGTTGGGGATGAAACTGAAAACGGTGTTACCCCACTCGTGATTCACCGCTTTAAGCACCTGCTCGGCGAGTTTTCCGCCGAGAGCTTTACGGTCGTTGTAGATATCGAGGTCGTTGCCGCGGGAGAAATAGATGCGCTCGAACGAGCACGAGGCGCGCGGAAGCGGCGCGGTGAACGCCGACGACTTCACGGTGCCGTTGCGCTTCACCACCACGACGTGGCCGGGCGCGACCTCCTTCACTTCCTCGATGGCCGCGTCGAAGACCGTCATGAGCGGCGCGCGCTCGGAGGCGAAGGCGACGACTTCGTCGTTCTCAAACTGCCAGCACGGACGGATGCCCGAGGGATCGCGGGCGACGAAGGCGTCGCCGTTTCCGATCAGGCCGCAGAGTGTGTAGCCGCCATCCCACTTCTGGGCGGAGCGCGTGATGACACGGGCAATGTCGAGGTCCTCGCTGATCTTGCGCGACATCTCCGTGCCTTTCATGCCGGTCGAACGGAGCGAGCGGTAAAGGTCTTCGTGCTCCTCATCGAGGTAGAAGCCGATTTTTTCGAGCAGCGCCTGAGTGTCCGTGGCAAAGATGGGGTGCTGGCCAAGTGCGATGAGGCTCTCGTTGAGCTCCGTCGTGTTGGTCATGTTGAAATTACCGCACAGCGCCAGATTCCGCGTGGGCCAGGAGCTGCGGCGGAAATACGGGTGGCAGGAACTCATGTTGTAGCCGCCCGAGGTGCCATAGCGCAGGTGGCCGACGAAGAGTTCGCCACCGAAGTCGAAGTGTTTCTTCACCGTGTCGGCGAATTCCGGATGAATCGTGCCGTCGGAGACCTTGGCGTTGTAGGACGCGAGGAGCGTCTTGAAGATCTTGTCGAGCGGGTTGGATTTCACGCACCGCTCGCGAAACATGTAGGGATCGCCCGCCGGCACATCCAGTTTCACGCAGGCGACACCCGCGCCGTCCTGGCCGCGGTTGTGTTGCTTCTCCATCAGTAGGAAAAGCTTCGTGAAGCCCCAGAGCGGCGAACCGTATTTTTCCTGAAAATAGGAAAGAGGTTTCTTCAGGCGGACGAGCGCTACGCCGCATTCGTGGGTGATTTTATCGGACATGGAAAACTGGATCGCCCCCTGCGCCCATACGCTTACTGCCGCAGCGTGAACCAGTTGCCTGCCTTGCACCCATCCACGCGACGCCAATCCAGCGTTCACGCACGGTCTTCAGTCGATTGACAAGGTCAGTCAGTTTCACGGCCGTTAAAAGGAGTGGATGACGGCGTGAATCGCAAAACGGTCAAGGGTTTTTCCGGCTGTGTTTTTCGTCAGGAGGAACAACTTCCAATCAAGTTTGAGCCGCATATTTCTGAGCCCCACGTCCCTAGGCCCTCATCTTTTCAGTATGAAAACACCCCTCATCGTGCCTGCGCTGACAGCGATGCTTTTGCTTGGTGCATGCGTCATGAAATCACCGTCTCCGCGCGCCGCAATCAACCCGGCGCCTCCAGCCCAGACGCAGGAAGCGGATATTCTTCAGCGAAAATACGACGAGCAGCTGAAGCAGCGAGCCTCCGAGATCTATCGAAACAACGGTGCATCCAGTTACGCCGAAGCGGAACAGAAAGCCGCGACTGAGTTGGGATTGCGGCCTTCAACGCCGGCGAAACCTTGACTCCGGCGCTGAGGAAGCCGTTCGCGCCAGTCTTCTGCCTTACGGGCGGTTTCGCGGGTGAAACTGGGTGTGCTGGTCGGCCAGCCTCTTTTCATCCACCGCGGTATAAATCTGGGTCGTCGCCAGATTCGCGTGACCAAGCATATCCTGGATCGCCCGCAAATCCGCGCCGCCGCCTAGCAGATGTGTGGCAAACGAATGCCTCAGCAAGTGCGGCTTCACCGGTTTCTTTATTCCAGCACGCGCCGCGTATTTTTTCACGAGAACCCAAAGCATTTTCCGGGAAATGGCCGTGCCGCGTTCGCTTAGGAAGAGAGCGCTGCCGGTTTTCTTCGGCTTAACGAAATGGGTACGCGCGGCCGCCAGATAGATCTGCACCGCCTCCACCGCGCGGCCGCCCACCGGCACCACCCGCTCCTTCGAGCCTTTCCCAAAGACGCGCAAAAATCCGTTCTCCAGGTCGAGTTGCTGGATGGTTATACCGCTCAGCTCCGAGACGCGCAGTCCGCTCGAATAAAACAACTCCAGGATCGCCCGGTCGCGGATCGCAATCGCATCGCCGCCGGTCGGAGCCGCAAGAAGCTTCGCCACGTCTTCAACCGACATCGTTCCAGGAATCCGTCGCGTTAATTTCGGTCCGGCGAGCAGAGCGGTGAAATCATCAGGGCGTTTTTCCTCCGCCACCAGATAGCGCGCGAGCATCCGAACGGCGGTGCGTTTTCTCGCCAGACTCGCGACGGTATAGTCGCCACCACCAAGCGAATGAATCCATCCGGCCACCGCGGCGGCGGAAACGGTGCTCCAATTTTTCGCACCGTGTTTTGCCAGGTATTTTGCGCACTGATCGAGGTCGCTCAGATAACCGCTCTGAGTGTGAACCGAGAGTCCGCGCTCCAGCTTCAGATAATTGATGAACTCATCGATCGCGTCCGCAAATTCACCCGGCGCACCGCTCTCAGAAACAGCAGTGACGGCCTGGGCTTCAGGCCGCCGTCGTTTATTTTGTTCGCTGCGGGCCATGAGGATGGTCCGAGCTTAAGCCTTCCGCTGCAAAATCAAACCGGCGCTTGCTCAGAAGCGGCGGCGGAACGGTGCCTGCGTAGGAGCGCGCTCGTCCTTCATGCGATACGTGATGCGCGCCTTCTCCAGATCGTAAGGGCTCATCTCCATCTTCACTTTGTCGCCAGCGGCGATCTTGATGAAGTTCTTCCGCAATTTCCCCGAGATGTGCGCGAGGACCGTGTGACCATTGGAGAGCTCGACCTTGAACATGGTGCCCGGAAGCACCGCGACGATCTTGCCTTCGACTTCAATCGCTTTGCCGTCAGACATACAGGTCATGCCGGATACCGGCCACAGGGAGTTGTTTCATGCGTAAGTTCGGAGAATAAAAGCCCCTTGTAAGACGTGTGGCCCCCTCCTAAGTCAAGGTTTTCCTCGGAGCGCACGCCTCGTCCGCGTTCCTGTTTCACCTTCTCTCATGGAATCTCCGTCCGCGACACCGCCCGCCTGCCCGTTTGAAAAACGGTTTCCTTCGCAACTGCTCCGCGACGACACGTTTTTCATGAGCCTCGCCTACAACCAGGCAATCGACGCGTGGCGCAAAGACGAGGTGCCCATCGGATGCGTGATCGAACTCGATGGCGAAGTGATCGCCGCCGCCCATAATACCGTTGAAAGCGCCAACGATCCGACTGCTCACGCCGAAATGCTCGCGATCACTCAAGCCGCCAACCGGATCGGCGACTGGCGACTCGAAAATGCCACGCTCTATGTCACCAAGGAGCCCTGTCCGATGTGCTCTGGTGCGACGCTGATGTCGCGGTTGAAACGTGTCTGCTACGCAGTCCCCGATCCCAAGATGGGCTGCCTCGGCGGTGCCACGAATCTGAATGATCTTCCGCGGGTAAACCATCACTTCGAAATCACCGCCGGCGGCGTGCTCGAGCCGGAGTGCCGTGAATTGCTTCAAGCGTTCTTCAAACTCAAACGTGCCGGGCAGACCTGACATGCGTGTCACGCTTATCGCCGCTCAATCACTCGACGGCTTCATCACGAAACACACCACGCCGGGCAGCGACTTCACCTCGCCCGCCGACCAGGTGTATTTCCGAAATGCGCTCGCGGGGTTCGACTGCAGCGTCATGGGCGCCGAAACGTACCGGACCGCCCGTGAACAAATCCGCGAACGCATGACATCGCCCCGTCTGCGTATCGTTTTGAGCCGCTCGCCCGCATCCTTCGCCGCAGACTTTCTTCCCGGCCGTCTTGAATTTTCCTCCGCCACTCCCGCACAACTCATGGACGAAATGAACGCCAGAGGCCTCCGCCAATGCGCCCTGCTTGGCGGCTCACAGATTCATAGCCTCTTCTTGCACGCGCGGCTGGTGGATGAACTCTGGCTCACGATTGAGCCGGTGCTTTTCGGTACGGGAACTCCGTTGCTCAGCCAGACAGCCGACACCCGGTTGCGGCTTCTTTCCGAACAAAAGCTCGCCGCCGACACGCTGCTATTGAAGTACGAGGTGCTCCGATGAATAAAAATGATCACTGGCTGGCCCGCTCGCATTGGTCGGTTTATGCCGCTGCCTGGATTCTCGGGCTCGTCGTGATCGGTGCGATTCTCGGCATGATTTGCTTCCCGATTGGAGGACTGGTCGTCGGAGCGAAACGCACGCCCCTTGAACTGCTTATGCGCGGGGCAAAGTTCGGCAGCTTCTGGTTTTTGATCTGGGCTCCGGCCGTCGCAATCACGGCCTGCGTGATGCGCGCTTACCGTCGGAAACACCCGGACGCCGAGAGCCCGTAGAAAAGATCTTTGGAAAAACACGTAACATCTCCGGCCGGCTTTCTATGAGGTAGTTCGTGTGGGAATCGCAATCTAACCACGGACAACAACAGGCGACGCCGACGTTATCGTTAGGGCGTCCGCGGCCGCCGCGTAGCTCGTGGCGATATGCGCCTAAAAAGCCTGCCTCTGATGCAAGCACTCGCATGGGTATGCATGCCGCGCAGGGGCAGGCTTCAGTTGTTTCCGCGCCATTTCCGCGGCGAAGAAGTCACCTATCGACATCCCAAGCGCGTCCGGCCAACGTGCCGCCTGTGGAAAAGGATACACCTCAAGCCGCTACGTCGCCCGCGTGGTTTCAACCCACCCGTTGGAGCGTCGTTCTGGCTTCCGCTCAAAGTCAGGCCCCCGGTGCTGAAAGTGCGATGGCGGAGCTCTGCAAAACATATTGGCAGCCGCTCTACTCATTCGCCCGCCGCCGCGGCCATGATCACCACCGCGCGCAGGACATGATCCAGGGATTTTTCCTGAGCCTGATCGAAAGCAAATCCCTATCCCGCGTCGACCCGCACAAGGGAAAATTTCGTAGCTACCTGCTCGCGTCGCTCCAAAACCACATGGCGAGCGAACACACCCGCGACAACGCGCAGAAACGCGGCGGCGGCATGAAGTTCGTCTCGCTCGACGACGAAGATTCCGACGCCAAGTTTAACGCCGCCAGCTTCGCCGCAAATCTTCCCGCCGAAACCGCCTTCGAACGCGAATGGGCCATCGCCGCACTGGAAGCCGCGATCTCAAAGCTCGAGGAGGACTTCGAAAAACGCGGCAAGGCGAACGTGTTTCGTGCCCTCAAGCCCTACCTGCTCGGGGACCAGCCCGTCGGCGCATACGACAAGACTGCCGCCGAACTCGGTTTGTCCGCGGGAGCCATCCGCACAGGCGTGCACCGTCTTCGTCACGATTTCCGGATGCATCTTCGCCGCGAGGTCGCCAAGACCGTGGACTCGCCCGATCAGATCGATGAGGAAATGCGGCACCTTCGCACAACCTTGGGTAACGAGAAGTAAGTAATCCATGCGGTCGTCTCTTCTGCGCGTGAATGATTTGCCCGGCGCCTGACCCGCCTTCACGCCTTTGGCCATCCAGCCCCACATGACGAAGATCGAGCGCACCTGCCCACGTTGTGGACTGGTTTTTGCCTCCGAAAAACTCGACGGACTTTGCCCTGCCTGCCTCCTCGGCTCGTTGTTTGACGAAAACGATTCCGATGACGCCAAGGCGTTCTGGGAAGACGACGGCGAGCCTGACGTCGGCACGCCGGACTCAACGCCGCCCACACCCGTCCGCCGCTTTTCCCACTTCGAACTTCTCGAGGAGCTTGGTCGCGGCGGCATGGGTATTGTCTACCGCGCGCGTGATGTCGGCACCGGTCGGATTATCGCGCTAAAAGTCCTCCAGGCCCATCACCTCGAAGTCCCGGACCTCGTCACTCGGTTTCGTTCCGAAGTCCGCGCCGTCACGAGCCTCGATCACCCGCACGTTCTCCCTGTGCATGAGGTCGGCGAATACGAAGGCATCCCGTTTTTCAGTATGAAACTGACAACGGGCGGCAGTCTCGCCCAGCGCGTCGGCGATTACCTCGGCAAGCCCACGGAAATCGCCCGTCTCCTCGCGAAAGTCGCGCGCGGTGTCGCCCACGCGCATGAACGCGGCATCCTTCACCGCGACCTCAAACCCGGAAACATTCTACTCGATGCGGCCGGAGAACCCTACGTCTGCGACTTCGGACTCGCGAAGTGGATCGAAGACGATCGCAACCTCACGGTCACCGCCGCAGTCCTTGGCACTCCACACTACATCGCACCGGAACAAGCGAGTGGGCAAAAGGGCCTCACCACTGCCGCCGACATCTACAGCCTCGGAGCCATCGTCTACGAACTCCTCACCGCCCGCCCGCCCTTTGTCGGCCAGTCCATCATCGAGACACTGCGTCTCGCGTCGGAAAACACTCCCGAGCGGCCATCCTCTCTCGCGCAAAACATCCCGAAGGACCTCGAAACAATCTGCCTTAAGTGCCTTGAACGCGAGCCCGCCTCGCGCTACCCCTCGGCCACCGCTCTCGCACTCGATTTGGAAAACTGGCTCGAAGGCCGTCCCATTCAGGCCCGTCCCGTCGGCGCCGCCGAACAGCTCTGGCGCTGGGGCCGCCGCAATCCCCTTCCCGCGGCGCTCATTGCCTCGGTGGCGATGCTCCTGGTCGCCATCGCCGTGGTGGCAACCGTGTCCGCCATCAAAACAGAGAAGGCCCTCAACCGCGCTGTTGCGGCTGAATCCGTCGCCCGTGAAAAACTCTACGAATCACTCCTGGCCCAAGCCCGGGCCTCCTTGCTCACCGATCAGGCCGGACATAGTTTGGACGCACTGAAGGCACTGCGGGATGCGTCACAGACCCATTCACCGATCGAGCTGAAGAATCTCGTGATCCGCGCACTTTCGCTAACCGACATTGAAGTCGACCCGCGGGTGTATGACATCGGCCCCAACAGCAGGCCTGTGCGCTGTTTCGACTCGAAACTCGAACACATTGTCGAAGAAACGGCAAAAGGGGCCGTGCGCATTTTGCGGCTCAGGGACGGCCATGAGGTCGCGCGCTTCGTGGATTCCGCAAATCGCAACACGTCGCCATTGGACCGGATCATCTACTCGCCAAACGACGCATTGGTGGCGATCCGTCACAACGACGGCACGATCAAGGTGTGGAATGCGCGGTCTCAGGAAAAACAATACGAGATAAGCAGCGCCCAGATCGAGAAAGCCCCCTGGTACGCGCCGAATTTTGTCTTTTCCACGGACAGCTCTGAATTTGCGGCTGCGCTCCCCGGCGGAGGCGTCGGGGTTTATGACGGCCAGACAGGTGCAATGCGCCGGATTGTTGCCACTCCCGAGGTTGTGCGATGTGCCGCGTTCTCACCGGATGGAGCCTTTCTCGCGGTAGCGGCCTACAGGAAAAATGATCTGCATGTTTTCAACGCCCGCACCGGGGAGCACGTGTTGGCCCTGGACCTTCCATCTCCCGCTTACTCGCTCGCATGGAGCCCAAACGGACACGAACTCGCCGCGGGGGCTTTCGACAATAATATCTACCTGTTTGACGCACGCGACGGCCGCAAGACCGGCACTTTTTCCGGCCATCGGCAGGAAGTGACACAAGTTATCTTTGCGCCATCGGGAGACAGGATCGTTTCTACGAGCCTGGATAAGACGATCCGGCTCTGGTCGCTAAGCGCTTTGACTCAGGAAGTAGTCAGCAACGGCTACGGAAGTGAACCGGCGCTGCGATTTTCCGCTGATGGACAAAAGCTGGCAGCGACCGCTGCGGGTGCACGGGCTTACTTCTTTTCTATTCACGACGCCTCCCGTATCTGCCGGACCTATGTAAACGGAAGTCCGATCGGACGCGCTACGCTTGTGGGAGGCCTGGCGTTTTCTCCAGACGGGCAAATGGTGGTGACCTCCACCTATGAGGGAGTCGATCTGTGGGATCTCGCTTCCGGTAGGCTGCGCGGCTCCTACAATTTTGATTATGACTTCGAGAAGTCTGTCCGTTTTGGTGACACTTCCGCCACCTTGATCATCGGCTCCCGGAAATCGGGCCTGGCCGAATATGATGTCCGGTACGATGGATCCCTCAGTAGATTAGAACTCCGCCGGACACTGGATGCAGAGCCCGGCTTCATTTTCACCAACAGCCCCCCGGTCAATCGAGACCTGGCAGGCCTTACGGCCAGCAAAGGCGGGGTCGCACGAATTTTGAATCTAAAGACGGGCGAAGAACTGCTTCGGATAGATAAACTGCCGGAAGTTTGGGATCTCTGCGATAAGCCCCGACGAGAAATATTTCAGCATCACATTCTCCGCCCAGGCCGAACCTGGAATGGATGCCACGCAAATATGGTCGCTTCCGGACAAAAAACAGATCCTCGCCATCCCCGGTGGCCAGACAGGTATCGTACGGTTTTCCCACGACAGTCGCTGGCTTAAGATTTCCGGTCGCGGCAACGTCGACTTCATATACGATCTCGCTTCATTGAAGCCCCTGACGGATTTCAAATGCTTTGGCTCGAATCCGGTTTTTCATCCATGTAACGATCAAATCGCGACGACTTTGACCGACTCCGCAATCACTAGAATACGACTTTCGGGCCCGAAGGACGCCCGGATTGCGACCTGGAGTCGCCTTTGATCACCGGCACCAGCTACCGCCTCGCTTTCAGTCCTGACGGCGCGCTCCTTGCAGCACATAGCTCAAATAACGTACTGCTTATCTGGAATCTCGAATTGTTGAAACAGGCATTCATCAACTCGGGATTTAAATGGGACTAGACTCTTTCGTGAGGCACTCAACCAGCTCTGAGTACCTGCCACACACATATCCGTGAGCTGACTAAAAACACATACCATGCCAGACGGTGATAACGATATACCCACCACAATTCGCCTCCAGCGACTTGTCCTCCCTCCTCGGTCAGATCAACGATTTTGCCGGCCAGCCTCCGCCACCTCCGCCACCTCCCGGCCCAATGGAGATGAAGGCAGCCAAGAGTTCTGCGAAAACGGCTGCAGCTCCCGTGGCGACGACGGACGTCGCAAAGCTTCTCGCATCCAACCAATACGTCCTCCCCGTTTCCATCGTCGGCAGTCAGGCCCAGCGCGGCCCTTATCTCCCTGGCGTGAAGGACCTGCTCATCGCTGTGACCTTCCTGCGGATGGCCGAGCAGATCACCGACGCCGGACTCAAAGTCGGCGCACAAAAATTCGCCTACGATCTCATGGCGAAGGGCAACGCGGTTCTGGCAGACCACGTCTCCAGCCAGCGCGCCATCCTCAAGAAAAAGTAACCGCTCCGAGGATTCCCCCACCCGGGATATCCTGCGGTTATGACAAAACGCTGGTGTTGCACGAAGCATGCCGGCGTTTTGCGTATGTCTCCACACGCGAGAATGGTTGATTCGAAGAGGCGGCAGCCGCCCGCCAAAATCGCTTAGTCCACCACCCGCTCCGCCGCCTGAGTAAGCTGCGCCAGGAGTGCCTGAATTTGTGGCGGAACGGTTCCGTACGTCGCTCAGTTCCTCCGCGAGATTATGGGATGAAGTACCCGAAATCAAAACATCGCGCGCCGCGCTCTTTTCATCGCTCCGTGTCGGAAGCACCGCGTCAGGCCCAAGCCACTCGCGGATTTCTCTGGCGAACAGCACCGAGGCTGTCGAAAGTGACATCTTGAACGAGGGACATGGGAATAAATATTGGGGACAGAATTTGCGTCACAATCAGACTGCAAAGGCGGTCCGGAATGGATCGGCGTGCGATTGCTTGATCGGATACTTCGGAAAGCCGTCCCGCTTGTTTCAAAAAATCCCGCTCGCGCCCGGTTCCCCTGTTTCTAGCGTCCTCTTTACACATGACACCTCCTGGCTCGACGCCGTACCCGATACCGCCTGGGCCCATCGCACCTGGATCGACTTCGCCGATCTGCCCGAACGCGACCGCACCGTCGTCATTCTGGCCGTGCACGGCTTTGCAGATCACGGACTTGGTCTGCCACTCGACGCCGAGGAAATTGCAGGCTCCGCCCTTTTGCGGGAATGCTCCGTTTTGATAAAGCCCATCGTACCGCTGCTGGTGCTTCCTCCGCTGCGTTTCGGTCTCTCCCCCTATCCATCGACATTCCTTGGACTCGATCCCGATAGCGCCCACGAGCAGGTCCGCGAGATCGCCGCCTCCGTCCGTGCCGCTGGTTTCACCAAGCTCGTATTTTTCGCCACGAGCCCCTGGCACGAAGAGTTCATTCGACGTCGCGTCCCGTGACACCCGCGTTGAGCTCGGTCTGCAAACATTCGTGATCAATCTCAGCGGCCTTGCTCTGGACTTCCATCCGGGCAGCGAACGCCGTGCCCATGTACAGGCGCTCGTTGCTCATCTCCTCGGGATCAATCCAACCACCAGCCGGCGCCCCGCGGAAATACACGACGCCACTTTTCGTCCGGGCAACTTCCGCCAGCCCGAAGCGCTTTCTCTCGATGCCTCCATCGATGGCTCCGGCCTCTTGCGTGACTCCTCACACCATCTGGCCCGTCTTCTCGCTGAAATAGACGCCCGCGCTCCTTGCTTGGCCGTGCTGATCATCGCACACCAACGCCAATTCCCGCACGTAGTGCCACGTCAACTGCTCCTACCGTTGCAATAGGATGGCCGCGCACTTCCCCCCGGTTGATCTCACGGTTGCCATATCCCGGCGTTCACCCAGGTGCTGTTCGGATTCTATCGTGTTTCCCTATTAACCTTAGCAATGCAAACCCAACGAAGAACCAGCA
>JASGJB010000014.1:0-56335 GCA_049840895.1 Nibricoccus sp.
ACGCCGCCCACCAGGAGCTTCTGGACGTTGCCGGCGACGTCGGCCTTCAGCACGATGTCGATCTGGTGATCCTGGGAGTCCTGGATGTATTCGCGGGTAAAGAGATTGGATCCGAGCGTGTTGAACGTCATGCCGTCCGCATTTGGCACAGCGGAGGACTTATTTTCGTAGTACGACGAATTATCGGCGGTGTAGGCGTAACGGAAATCCAGCCATTCAAATGGGCTGCCCTCGATGGTGACCTGTCCGGTGGTGACGACATCCTGGGAGTAGCTGCCCACGCCATAGTAGTTGAAGTCCTCGTCGTAGACGCGATTTCCGGCGCGATCGGTGTAATAGGCGCCGCGTTTGATGCTGGTGACGCCGGGAATGTAGTTATCGCCCGCCGCCTTGCGCACATCGGCGATCCAGTTCGCGTAACTGGAGAAAATGCGCGTGCGGTAGGCCGCGGCATTGGCCACTCCGGAGGCGGTGATCAGTTCCGGCCGCGGGTTCTGATAATCGAGGAAGTATTGTTCGTTCCAGGTCCACGCGGTGTCGTCCTGGTTGCGTGTCTTGTCGAGATGTTCGACCTCCAGGTTGATCTTAATTTTTTTGCTGTCGAAAGGAATGAATGTGAGCGACGGAGTGATGGAGAAGCCCTTGTTGAACTCGTAGTTCACATCGCCTTTGCCATTGTCCCATGCGCCGACCAACCGGAATGCAGTCTTTTCGTTAAGCTTGGTGTTGTGATCAAGGGTCGCGCGCTGCGTGCCCGTGTTGCCTCCACTGCCGCCGTAGCTGTAGGACAGCGAAGTGGATGGCGTGCTGGAGAACTGCGGACGCTTGGTGACGTAGTTGATCACGCCGCCGGGATAGCCCTGGCCGAAGAATACGGCGGCGGGACCTTTGATGATTTCAACACGTTCAACGTTATCGAGACTGAATCCGTTCTGGCGGATGATGCCGTTGCGCAGCTTCGAATTGATGGGGAATCCGCGGAGGGCGATGTTGCCGGACGGCGTGTTGCCGGTTGCCGGCTGCAAGATGCCCATGCGGTCGTCGCCTGCGGAGCTCGCGCTGTAACGCAGGACCTCGTTCAGGTCGCGTATATTGGTGTCCTTGAGGAAGTCTTCACTGAGAACGGAGATGCTCAACGGGACGTCCTGGATCTCGGCTCCGATGCGCGTGGCCGTGACTGCGTTGGTTTTCAGATACCCAAAATCCCGTTTCGAACTGATTTCGAAAGGGGAGAGCGAGAAGGACTTCGTCGCCGAACTCCATTCCGAAGGCGTTCTGCTTGACGGGTTCTGCCGGTGCTGATCGCTGGGTTTCCGAGGAGGCTGGCGTCGTGGCCTTGGCCTCGGCATCGGAGACACGTTTGCGCAAACTGGCGTTTTCATCCTGCAGGCGGCGCAGTTCGTCTGAGCCAGCTGGTTGCGCGGACAGGGGCAGGGCGATCAGTGCTGAGAAAACGGATGTAGTCATTATTAGACTACGTCCGGACGGTCTGTTGGTTTTCATGCGTTTCTGATGGTTGTTCTTTGGTTGCCTGTTTTGTGCAGACGAAAGAGTGGGCTCGGCCCTCTGCGTGGGACGGGCGGAGGCGGGTGTGGATGTGGAACGGGGCGACGAGCGGTCGGTGAAATTCGCCGGAGCGTCAGTTAGTGGCTTCCCTCGCTTCTGCTCGTTCCTGGAGTCTACCGATATTAATGCTGCCTGTGGTTGCTCGAATGTCCGGGCGCTGCGGGCCGTCGCAATGGACTCAGGCTCCGTAGCTAAGGTGAATCGGCCGATGAATCGCTGGGAAATGTTTCGGCGAAAAGGCACTGATTTATAGAGTGATTTAGTGAATTGCATGAAAGTGTACATGAAATTCTCAGAAAAATAAGTGAAAAATATATCGATTTGGTCAACTATTTTCAGCGTTAAGTATTGGTTAAATAGATTCAGTGGCTTTTCGATTCATTGAGTTTGGCGTCCTTTTCATAGGTAAATGGATGCTTTCTGGTGATCCCGGCTATGGCAGGAGTTGCGCCAAGGTGTAATGAAAATACATTATATTTCTTGATTCATTTTCACCGATCAGCCCTCAATGGTGTCATGTGGCCCTTCGCCGTTGCGAAAAAATCAAGCCTCCTGGTGGTGGGGCTTTTACTTGGCGGCTGCGTACCCTTGGCGGGGGCGGAGCAGGGCGCGCCTGCTCCGGGGCATCCTTCTTCGGACATCATGCCTCACGCGCTTTATCTCACTGTGAGCATGAACAAGGGCTTTTTTATTGGCTCGAAGGTGCCTCAGTTGAGTGGGATTTATCGTAGCACGGACAGGCGGCAAGTGGAGCATGTGGGGTACAATCATATCCGCCTCGATGGCATTGCGGCGGACCCTCATGACCCGGATGCGCTGTATGTCGTGGGGTTGAACGGGGCGTCGCGTGTTGCGGATTCCGGGCGTAGCTGGCGCATCCTGACCGGGTGGGATCTCACGCAGCCCAAGGATATCGCGCTTGGTCCTCACAATTCCGGCCGTGTATTCCTTGCCTTGCCTGACGGCATTGCTGCTTCGGAAGACCGGGGTAAGACCTGGCGGCGAAGGGATCGCGGTATTGAAAGGAAGTATACGCAGACGATCGCCATTGATCGCTCGCATGGGGAGGTCGTGCTGGCCGGGACGGAGCTCGGGATCTATTTGAGCAGTGACAGCGGTACGACGTGGCGGCGGGTTCTGGCCACGGATAAAACAGTCAACGACATCCGCCAGTCACCCCATGCGCCCGAGGTGTTTATCGCAGTCACCCAATCCAACGGGGCGTGGCGCTCAGGGAATCATGGAAAGGATTGGGCGCCGCTGGGAAACCTTCCCGTTGGGCGCACGCTGCATAACGTTGATTTCGATACGCATGAGTCGTCCCGGATCGCGGTCTGCGGCTGGGATGTTGGCGTGCAGATCAGTGAGGATGGCGGTGGTACATGGCTCGATCGAAGCGCGGGACTGCCGAGCCGTAATGTCATGAAGGTTTTCTTTGATCCGGATATTCCCGGGAGGATCTATGCGGCACCTTATCATGAAGCGCTTTATGCCTCCGACGATTTGGGGAAGACCTGGCGCTCGTTGTGGTTCGAGGGCGCTGTGGTGTGGGATTTTCTCTTTGTTCGCGCGAAATGAAAAAGATCACAGGCATTCTGGGGTTTTTCTTTGCTCTGGTCGGAGCAGTTCTCGGGAGTGACGGGGACGGATCCGGCTATCGTCAGCGATTGCGCGAAGTTTTGGAATTAAGGGCAAAAGCGGTCGACGTTCGGGATTACAAGGCTGGAGGACTGGCCGCGATCGAGGCCAAGCTTGCGCTTCGCCAAGACGCCGAATGGTGCTCGCGCCGGCTGATCGAGCTTATGCGGGAGCCGACCGGCGACATGTTCTGGATGTTTCCTTGTGTCGCGATTGCGAATCTCGGTGACGAGCAGCTGAGCCTCGAGGCAAAGCAAGCGCTGCGAGAGGCCTGGAAAAACTACATGCCGATGCGAGGAGACACGGAGAATCACTGGCTGATGTACTATGCTTCGCTATTCTTGATGGCCGAGCGCTGGCCGAACGAGCCAGGCGACCGCTGGTTCAATGGAAAAAGCTCAGATGAAAATCATGCGGAGGCGGAATCCTACCTGAGGCATTGGATCGAAATAACGACTGAACGCGGACAGGGTGAGTATGACTGTACTCACTACATAGCGGAGTACTGCATTCCACTCATCGAACTTGCCACGTGGAGCCGGGATCCTGAGATGAAGAAACTGGCGGCAATGATGCTCGACTACATCTTTGCCGATTTCGCGGTGGACACGCTCGACGGTGTTTATGCGGGTGCGCACGCACGTACGGACGACACGCAAGTGCTGGAAAAATGGAACGGCATGTCCTCGTACTTCGCGTGGGCGTTTTTCGACAATTGCCCGCGGCCGCGCCGCAATGAGGATTTTCAAACTCACTTTTCGGCGGTGGCGTATGGCTCTCCCTATGTGATGCCTGATGTCATCAGGCGCATCGCGCTCGATCGGAGCCGGCCTTACGCGCAAAGGGAGGTGAAGCGTTTTCCGGCGCCGAAGCGTGGCCCACGGCAGCAGGAGGTGCCCGTGTACAAGCAGACTTACATGACCCGTGACTATGCCGTGGGGTCGGATCAGGGTGGCGGGCTCGGGCCGATTCAGCATCATTCGTGGGATGTAACGTGGGCGGTTTCCGATCCGCGCGGCGTGCATAACACGATTTTTTCCACGCATCCGCATGTCTCAATCGACGAGTTGCAGATGTATTTTGCCGAGTATCCGGATGCGCTGGGTGTGACTATTACCCAGCAGAACAAGCCCACCTATCTCTCCCCTGACAAATTAATCGGGAGCTCGCTGTACGAGCAGGTTTTTCAGAATCAGGACTGCGTTATTGCGCTCTATGACATTCCGGCCGGCACGGAATTTGGCCATGTCAGCGGCTTTTTTTCAAAAGATCTCGCGCGTGTTGAGGAGGACCGGTCGGGGTGGATTTTTGCGCAAGGTGGCAATGTCTACATCGCGTACAGATCACTGGCCCCCTACGAGTGGAGTCCGCTTCCCGCGGGTGGGCGCAGGCTTCATAGTCCTCATCTTAAAAATGGAACGGTGATCCAGGTTGCCAGCGCGACGGAATTTTCCTCGTGGGAGAAATTCAAGGACGCGATCAGGGCGCTCGAGTTCTCTCAGGCCTTGGAGCCGGTGCCGTCCGTGAGATTCAGGACATTGCGCGGTCATTTGATTGAGGCTGTCTACGGACAGGGGCCGCGGCTTGATGGTGAGGCCGTTGATTTTTCCCGGTGGAAACTATTCGATGGTCCTTATCTCCAGGCAGAGTTGGGCTCGCGACGGCTTGAGATTCGTCACGGAAAAGAAGTCCGTGTGCTCGATTTCGATAAAATTTCCATCGAGCAGAAATAAGGCGGGCCGGGCTTACGGCGGGGGTTTTGAGCCGGTGTTAGGGCTGTAGGTACTTTTCGGTGCGCAGGCGCAGTAGCTGTCCTTGGATCGGTGGCGAATGAAATGAAAATTCATGAAAAATAGTGGATATTGTTCTCGTCATGGTACTCCAATTGCTGTCCATATTTCATAGGTAATATTGATAAATTGTCCTGCGCAAAAATGAGCATGAAAAATCATCCTATTAATCCCAATCGCCGGACGTTTCTCAAGTCCTCAGCCTTGATTGCTTCTGCTTTGACCGTGTCGTCGGCGCGTTTGGGCGGGAGTACGGCCACGCCCGCTTCTGCCCCGGTTGCGCCACCTTCGCGCGGGTTGCTTTTCGATCCTTCCGAGGCACCGCGCATCCTTGCGAATCTGGATCATCCGCGATGTGCCGATCTGAAGAAGGAGTTGTTGGGGGCGGATCTCGCAGGCGATCGCGAGTTCATTAAAAATCAGGTTCGGCTCGATAATCACGTTTACGATCAGAGCCGCGTTCGCCGGATTCTTGAGCGTACCTCGTTCGTGTATGCGTTAACGGGTGACGCCGATCAACTGGCTGTCGCCACGATGGCGCTGGAGAAGCTGCTGCAGTTTCCCAAATGGGATTATTTTCTCGAAGCGGGCCGTCAGGTTCTCGCCATCCAGCGGGCATCCGAGACGGTGATCGCGATCGTGCTGGCGCTGGACTGGCTTGGAGACGCGCTGGCTCCCGAGTTAAAAGCAGAGGCGGAAAAACAGATTGCTGAAAAGGGGGCGCCGGCGTGTTTCACCATGCTGTACGGCTGCAAATATCCGGATCGCGTGCGTGGCTGGACGGTCGATCCCGAGGAAAAATTTCCCATCCCGCTCGATCTGAAGCGCTGGCCGCTGATTCTTAACGCGACGAATCTTAAGACCATTCCTCTGGCAGGGCTGGGTTTTGCGGCGTGCTGGCTGCGAGGGCGGCACCCGCAGGCCGAATCGTGGCTTAATCTGGCCCGCGATAGTGCGCGGGCGTTTTCCGTGATGTTCGGTGCGGATGGCACTTATGAGGAAGGCGTCGGTTATTGGGGATATGCGGCGATCCACCTCGTGCTCTTCGGCGAGGTGTTGTGGCGCAGCCAGCGCATCGACGATCGATCGCTATTCAATTACACCGGCATGGCCAATTTCGCGTTGTCGATGACCATGCCGACTGCGGGTGAGACGGTTCCTTCGCCGGCGGGACAGAACATGGCGATCATCGAGCCGCGGCAGGATCTGGTGAATTTTTCCGACTCAGGCACCGCCATGGATGTTTCGATCATGCCGTGGATAGCACGCACGCATGATTCGGCGATCGCCCAGCATGTCGCACTCAACATTGGCGGGCTCCGTTCGCAATACGCGGCAATCTGGCTGGAGCCCTCCAGGCCCGCGACGCCGCCTCCTGTGCGCCTGCTCGATGTACGTTTGTCCAATGACTGGGTGGTATCGCGCACGGGCTGGAGCCGTGACGACGCGGTTGTGGCCATGCGCAGTGGTGGTCCGTCGAACCACGAACACGCGGATCGAAACAGCGTCATATTCAAAGCGTACGGTGAACGTCTTTTTCATGATCCGTTTCGCGCGGGTTACGACCAGAACCTGCCTCGCTGGCGGCTGCGTCAGACGAGTGCGCACACCGCGGTGCTGATCGATGGCCGGGGGCATCAGTATCACGATGGCAGCGAGGGCACGAACTCCTCCTGGTCGTGGGCGCGCGTGCTCGATTTCCAAACAGGCCGCGGGTGGATGACCGTGACAAGCGATGCCACGGAAGCGTATGCGCTGGTTGACGAAAGCGTGGCGTGGGTTGGCCGGACTTTGGTGTATCTAAAGCCGGATGTATTGTTGATCGCGGATCACGTTCGCCTGACGGGCAGGCCGCGGCCGGTGCAGCTGCGCTTCCAAGTGTACAACGACGACCGCGGTGGGCGCGCCTCGGCTCAGGGCAAAACGTTTCGCATCGAGCGTCCGAACGCGGAACTTGGCGCGGAGATTTTTTCTTCGGAGTCAATTGGACTTTCCGAGGGCCGGCTTGAGCTGCCGGAGCAGATCGGTGTCTATCCGTTCATCGAGGCGACCTCCGCGGCTGCGCTCGAGCACCGTGTGCTGACGGTGGCGACCGCCAGCCCTCGTGGAGGTGGTAGCGGCGCGTTGAAAGTCACTACGGCAAGTCCTGGCGAGTGGCGTGTCACCGGCGAACATCGCGGGCAGAAAGTGGACGTGGCGATTTCGCTCACCGGCGGCGCACTGCCTAAAATCACGATTGTCGCGTGAATCCCGCCGTTTCGTTCAACACGGTCAACGCCGTCGATTACGGCCTGATCGGGCTCTATTTCGCGATAGTCATCTACGTCGGCATTTACGCGGCCCGCCGCAACAAGGGCGTCGATGACTACTTCAAGGGGGGAGGCCAGGTGCCGTGGGTTCTTGCGGGACTCTCCAACTGGGTCTCTGGCTTCTCGGCGTTCATGTTCGTCGCGGCGGCGGGCTACACCTATCGAACCGGTGTTGGCGCGATGCTGGTGTTTTCCATGGCCACATGGGCATATCTCGTCGGCTACTTTTATTTCGCGCGCATGTGGCGGCGGGCGCGACTGGATTCGCCGCTGCAGTTCCTGAGTCGTCGCTACTCCTCATCGACCACGTATTTTTATTCCATTACCGCGGTGGTCCCCCAGATCGTGGGCATCGGGCAAGGGCTTTATATCCTCTGCATCTTCGTGTCGACCGCGCTGGGCTTTGGAGAAAAGAGTTTTGCCTTCGCAGGGCTCACCTTGAGTGGGATGCAGCTTTCCATCCTTGTGGTGGGAGCGGTCATGGTGATCTACACCGTGATCGGCGGGCTGTGGGCCGCGGTGCTGTCGGATGCCGTGCAATCGATCATCATTGTGGTGATGACGCTGGTTATCTTTCCGGTTTCTTATCAGTACCTTGGTGAAGGGGCGGGTGTGCTGGCGGGATTCAAGCGCATGCTGCAAGAGATCCCGGCGTCGCATCTCGGGCTGCAGGGGACATCGGCCAATTTCTGGTTCTTACTGGCGTTCCTGATCAACTGCATGCTCGGGTACAACGTCGCGTGGCATCTCGCCCAGCGCTACTACAGCGTGCCGGATGAACGCGGTGCGCGTAAAATGGCCCTGCTTTGCGCGGCGCTGTCTTTCTTCGGGCCGCTGCTGTGGATCCTTCCCGTGATGGCCTCGCGTGTGATTTTTCCCGACCTGGGAACGATCTGGCCTTCGTTGAAAGAGCCGTCCGAATCGTCGTACGTCAGCCTCGCATTGATGCTGCTGCCTCACGGGTTGATCGGCTTTGTCGTTTCTGCGGTGTTGTCGGCCACGCTTGGCCAGGCGAATGACTCATTCAACTGGCTCGCGGCTACCACGACGAAAGACATTTACGTGCCGCTGGTGCGCCGTGTGACCGGTCGTGCGCCGACTGAGCAGCGTCAGATGACCGTGGCGCAGGTGACGATGGCGATCGTGGGCGTGCTGGGCATCGCGGTGGCGTTCTACATACCGCGATTTGGCGGGGCATTTGAATTTTCGCTGCGATACTACTCGCTGATCTCGGCCTTCATGATGCCCGTCGCGCTGGGCATGATCTATCGGAGAACGCCTTGGTGGTCGGGCATCGCCTCCTGTTGCGCGGCACTGGCCGTTGGCATTGTGCTGATGATTTTCGATGTGTGGCCGGAGAATGCTTTTGCCCGGAACATCATCGCAGAGTGCCTCGCAGCCACCGCTGTTTTTGTAGTCTCTGCTTATTGGTATACGGATGATAATCCGCGCCACGCCGAGCTGCGGCGGCTCGATGCCGATTTGCGCACGCCGGTGCCGGAGTCATCGGTGGAGCGGCGAAGCGGGCTCCGCGTGTATGGACTCATCGGCGCCATCGCGGTGGTGCTGGGTGCGGTGCTGATTGCCTGTGCCTGGCTGCCGTCGAGTGTGCTTGCGCCGTCATTCTTGAATGCCATCGCAGGATCTCTGCTGATCCTGCTGGGCTTCTGGCTGCGCCGTATCGCGGCGAAGGCTACGACGTAATTTTCACCATGAATAACAAGGGAGAACTCAGATCACGTCCGCTTCCCGGACTGGGAGCGGCGGCCATTGGGGATGAGGAGCAGTCATTGGTCCTCGATGTTTTGAAAAACAAGGAGCTGTTTCGTTACTATGGCTTCAATTCGGCCAAGCCGCCGCTCATGGCCGCGACGCTGGAAAAGGAGGCGGCAGTCTACTTTGGCGTTAAGTTTGCACTGGCTGTTTCGAGCGGCACCGCGGCCCTTGAGGTTGCGATGGGTGCCGCCGGAATCGGGCCGGGCGATGAAGTTATCATTCCGGCGTGGAGCTGGATTTCCTGTTTCACCGCTGTTGTCCGGGTGGGTGCGCGACCGGTGCTGGCCGAGATCGATGCCAGCCTCTGTCTGGATCCACGGAGCTGGGTGAAGCATATCTCGCTGCGTACGCGTGCGGTGATGGTGATACACTATCAAGGTGTGGCTGCTGACATGGAGACGATCGTCAGTGAGGCGCGCAGCCGGGGGCTGCTGGTGATCGAGGATTGTGCGGAAGCGCCGGGGGCGGAGTTTGGCGGGCGGAAGGTAGGCGCGTGGGGCGACGTGGCCATCTACAGCTTCCAGCACAATAAGCCGATGACTGCGGGTGAAGGCGGCATGCTGGTGACCGACAGCGCTCGTATTTATGAACGCGCCGTGCGGCTGCATGATCTCGGACAGTACCGCCCGTATCACGCGGGAATTCATTCATCGCATGAACCGGCTTTTGCGGGTGGTCAGTATCGCATGTCGGAACTCACTGCTTCAGTGGCGCTCGCGCAGTTCAGAAAACTCGACAAGATCATGTGGCACTGCCGCGCATTGCAGGGACGCATTCTCCCGCGGCTTGCCGGGTTGAAAGGGATCTCGTTGAGGACGATTCCCGATCCATCGGGAGATTTCGGATTCGAAATCTATTTTTATGCCCGAGACTCCGCGGCGGCGCAGAGATTCCGCGAGTTGCTTGAAGGCATGAATGTATCGTGCCAGCAGCGTACCGGAACCTATCCGCAGTACCGGCGTGAGTATGTCCGTACAGGACTTGCGGCGCATCCGTTGCTTTCGCCTTTTCACGGAGTCGCTCCCTGGCCGGGACAGGGCTACCGCGCCGAGGATTTTCCTATTACGGAAGACTTCACGTCGCGGTTTGTCGCTCTGCCGCTGGGATGGGCGTATACCCACGACGACGCGGACTACATCGCGTCGTGCGTTGAGAAAGCGCATGACGAAATGTACCCGTCGCTCGCCAGCGGCTGACGGGTAATTTTTATCGAGTGAGGCGCGATCGCGCCGGGTTCCGGTTCCTCTTATCGACCAAATCGAGAGGCCACCGCACATATCGCTTCGGCTATCTTGCCGACATAGTCGTCGGTCATGGCCTCGTTGACCGTGAGCTTGATCGAGTCGGCGATGATGGCCTCGGCCTCCGGGCAGCGGGTTTCGCGATAGTTCATCTGCGTGAGGCCGAAATCGCGAACCGGCCATTGTCCGCCGAAGAAGTTGTGGTTTTGGAAAACCTGATAGCGATACACCGGCTTCGGAATGTACCCGGCAGTGCAATCAACCCCTTCGGCGGCCAGTGCGGTCGCAAACATCTGACGCGTGCATTTGAAGCGGGTGAGATCGAGGCGGATCAGGTAGAACCAGTAGCTGTGAATGTCTCCGGGCCGCGGTTCCGGCAGCAGAAGTCCGGGAATCCCATTGAGCAGGTGGTTCAAGTGCCCGCCGACCCGCGTCCGATGTTCAGCGATGTGCGGAAGTTTTGTGAGCTGCGCGGCGGCGACTGCAGCCTGCGGCTCGCTTATGCGATAATTGGGGGCGAACTCGGCAGGGTCGCGTTCGCCCGTGGAACGGTCGTAGTACTTGTCACCCCATTTCGAGAGTTCTGCGCCAATAAGGGCGTCGTTGGTGGCGATGATGCCGCCATCGCCGCAGCTCAAATGTTTGTAGTCGTTGAACGAATAGGCCGCGAGCTGGCCGCTGAGTCCGACTGGTTTTCCCTGCCATCGCGCGCCCCACGCCTGGGCGCAGTCCTCGATCAAAACGAGGCGGTGTTTTTTGGCCAGCGCTTGCAGTGAAGCCATGTCGCAGGGGTTGCCTGCAAGATGGACCGCGAGAATCGCCCTGGTTTTTGCGGTGATGCGCCTGGCCACATCGGAGGGATCGAGGTTCAGGGTGTTGCGCTCCAGGTCGGCGAAGACGGGCACACCTTGTTGATAGATGATGCCGATCACAGAACCCATATCCGTGATGGCCGGCACAATGACTTCGTCCCCGGGCCGCAGCCGCAATGCGGCTATCGCCACATGGATGGCCGCACTTCCCGAGGATGTCGGGAAGACGTGTGCCAGCGGATAGTGGCGCTGGAATTCTGTCGTCAGGGCCTGGGTCTGGCGCCCGCGCCAGTAAAAGAGCGAGTCCTGCTCAACCATGCTGGCCAGACGGGACAACTCGGTGTGGTCCCAGCGGCGAGGACGGGGCGGAGGCTGTTTGATGATCGGTCGGTCGGACGTGCTCATGCAGAGAGAAAGTCCTCCAGGTTTTCCGCAGCAATCTGCCTGCGGATGGAAACAGAGACACGGGCGGCGGAAAGTTTGTCGATTGCGGCCTGCGTGATTAAAAACGGCGTATGCGAGGCAAAGGCCAGTTGCCCGGCCGGGGCGGATTGGAGAAGATTGGTGACGGTTTCGTCCCACTCCGCGAACGAGAGATCTGCGAGCAGCTGAGGGAATTTCGGTGTGAGTGCGCGGATGTCCGTGCGGCCCAGCCCGCTGGCGAGAACGGGGAATTTTGGATGCCTGGAAAGCAATTGAGCAAGGTCAGCTGCTGCCACGGATTTGATGTTGAGCGCGAAATACTCGTGTCGCTCGTCGATCAACCGGATGTTCACAACCAGGCGCACGTTGCACTCGGTGAGTGCGGCGACGAGTTCGTCCACGCGTCGCGAGCGGAGGCGGTAGTTGTGATAGTTGGGCAGGATCCTCACGGCGCGCACTCGTTCATCGGCTGCACACGCGGCGAGCTCGTCCCGCCAGTTGGGCAGCATAGGATTGATGACGGGCACCGGGGAGAGCTGTGGCAGTTTGCGTGTAGAGCGGAGCAGGTCCCGATTGGCGGGGCCCGGTTCGGGCGCGAAGACTGCGTCCAGCGGCGAGACGAGTGCGCGTCGGATGCCATGTCGATGCAGGTGATCGGAGAGTGTTCGCGCCGAGAAATTGGCGAGAAAGGCGAACGGCCAGCGGCCGGTCCATGTGTTGGCGTCGAGGAAAGTCATGGCAGGCGAAACAGGTCGTGAGCGTTGTCGTGCAGGATGGCTCTTTTTTGGGATGCGCTGAGGGCGGAACCGGTCACACGGGCGATGGCGACGGCAAAATCCGGATGGGCGCATCGGAACCATAGAGGATTTTATGAGCGCCGAGCGTCTCCACGGCGTATTCGACAATCCCGGACTCGGGTGCGGCTCCCGATGTGTCGACCCAGAGATTGTCGACGCCGCGGGCCTCGAGAACACCGCGCACACCGCAGCCGGTGAGGTGGGCCATGATCACGCGGACATTGGGGAAGCGCTTTGCCAGCAAGGCTGCATCGGCCGGGTCGGTGTGGAAACTGCGTTCCCGGATCTTGACCATGCTCCAAGCGTGCTGAAGCACGACCAAGCCATGGCGTTCGGCAGCCTTCATCACGGGGCGCATGCAGGCGTCCCGCGCATTGTTGGCGACCTCCAGTTTGATGCCGCGGAATCCTTTTTCGACACAACGTTCGACTTCCGCCTCGACCGCTCGGGCTCCGAGCGTGGGGTTGAGATGACAGAAACCTATGAACGCCTGCGGATGTTTTTTGATCAGGCGCGCGGTGTCGTCGTTGATGAAGCGAACTTGCTGCGAGGTTGGGGAGCGACCGAAGGCCAGCACATCACCAAGCACGACCAAGCGTTCGATGCCGTGACGGCGGGCTCGAACGATCATGTCGGCGGCGTCGGTTCTGCGCTGGCCTTCGCGGATGCATATCGGGTGGGTGTGAACGTCAAAAATTGTCATGAAAAATCATTATCATTATTTTGCCTTTTTTCAGCTTGTCTATCACAAGCTAGAGTGAATTTTGAGTGTCAAGTTGTAAAAACTTGTAATGAAAAATCATTTTGAAATGACTCTTTCACAGACTATCGAATGGATACTTTCCACACCTACACCGGCTGTGATCGATGCTGTGCGGGAGCTGGAGGGGAACTTCGTCATCCTTGGCGTGGGAGGGAAGATGGGCGCGACCACGGCGTTGATGCTACGACGTGCTCTGGACGCTGCAGGGCGGGGGGCTTCGCTGGTCACTGGCGTGTCCCGTTTCAGCAATCCGGACGCGAGGCGGGAGCTTGAAGCCTTTGGCATTCGAACGGTGGCCTGCGACCTCGCGGAACCTGACGATGTGGCCCGGCTGGACGATGCCGCGCATGTGATTTTTCTCGCCGGGCAGAAATTCGGCACTGACGGGGCGCCTGAGGCGACCTGGGTGCAGAATACCGTGGTCCCTGCGCTGGTGGCGCGGCGCTTCCGTACTTCGAGGATAGTCGTTTTTTCCACAGGATGCGTGTATCCGTTTGCCCGGACAGACGGTCCGGGCTCGAGCGAGCGGGAGCCGCTGGCCTTTCAGGGAGAGTATGCAAGCTCCTGTATCGGACGCGAGCGGGTGTTCACCTACCATGCGCAGCGTTTCGGGACGCGGCAGCTGATCTTCCGTCTGAACTACGCGACCGAACTCCGCTACGGTGTGCTCGTCGACATCGCGCAGAAGGTGCTTGGCGGCCAGGCCGTCGACCTGACGACCGGCTGGCTCAACTGCATCTGGCAGGGCGACGCGTGCGCGCGGGCCATTCAGTCACTGGCACATGTCTCGAATCCCCCCAAGCTGCTCAACGTAACCGGGGCGGAGAAATTGTCTGTGCGCATGATCGCGGAAGAGTTTGGCCGCCGGTTCGGACGCGAGCCGGTCTTCACCGGTCGTGAGTCGGACACTGCCTGGCTCGCCGACGCGAGTGAGTCGGTGCGTTTGTTCGGCGAACCCACGGTCTCCTTGCCGGAGATGCTCGACTTGACTGCGGATTATGTCCGCCAAGGCGGACGCCTGCTGGGCAAGCCGACGCACTTCGAGACGCGTTCCGGACGTTTCTAATTCTCCTCATGGACATTCGCCGCCACTTGCTCGAGGGCCAGGTCATCCCCGCGCATCCGCTCGCGCTGGACGCCTCGCGCCGCCTTTCCGAGAAACACCAACGCGCCCTCACGCGCTACTATCTCGCTTCTGGAGTCGGAGGGATCGCCGTTGGCGTGCACTCGACCCAGTTTGAAATTCGGGATCCTCAGCACGCGCTTTTCGAGCCCGTGCTGGAACTCGCGATTGAAACGGCCAAGGAGGAACTCGTGCGCACGCCGCGCGACGTCCTGATGGTGGCGGGTGTTTGCGGGCTGACCCCGCAGGCGGTCAGGGAGGCCGAAATCGCCCGCCGCCTGGGTTATCAAGCGGTGCTGGTTAGCATGGCCGCGTGGAACGACCGTCCCGAACGCGATGTGCTCGCGCACATCGAAACGGTTTCACGCACATTGCCGGTCATTGGATTTTATCTGCAGCCCTCCGTCGGTGGACGTGTTTTTAGCTATGCCTTCTGGCGGCGTTTCGCCGAGATCGAGAATCTGGTGGCGATCAAGATCGCGCCATTCAACCGCTACCAGACGCTCGATGTGGTGCGTGCGGTGATCGCATCGGGCCGGAACGACGTCGCTCTCTACACGGGCAATGATGACACGATCATCACCGACCTGCTGACGCCGTTCACCTTCGAGCGGGACGAGTGGCCGGTGACGCGCTGCATTGTAGGCGGTCTGCTCGGGCACTGGGGCGTGTGGACGCGCGCGGCGGTGCAACTGTTCGAGGAAATCAAGCGCGCCGCGACGCAGAGCGCGCTCGATGCATCGTGGCTGGGACGGGCGGTGGCTGTGACCGACATGAACAGTGCGGTGTTCGACGCCGCCAATCGCTTTGCGGGCTGCATCCCCGGCATCCTCGAAGTCCTGAGGCGACAAGGAATCGTCGCAACCTCGCTCTGCCTCAATCCGCACGAGCAGCTTTCGCCCGGCCAGGCGGATGAACTCACCCGTGTCTCCCGCATGTATCCGACACTTACGGACGACGATTTTGTGGAAGAGCACCTGGCGGAGTGGCTGCGCTGAGCGAGATTCTGCATGCTCAACATCGGCATAGTCGGCCTGGATTCTTCGCACTCCGTTTCGTTTTCGCGTTATTTCAACGCGGACGAGGGCAGGGCCTTTGGCCGCGTGGTTGCCGCATGGCCCGGCGGGTCATCCGATGTCGGCCTGAGCGCAAACCGGGTGGAGGCGTTTACCGCCCAGGTGCGTGACTCGTATCAGGTGGAAATCGTGCCCCGGATCGCCGAGGTGACGGCAAAATGCGATGCCGTCCTCCTGCTCTCGATGGATGGACGCCGGCATGCCGCGCAGTTCGCAGAGATAGTCGAGCGCGGCTGTCCGGTGTATATCAACAAACCGCTCGCGACCTCCTCGTCCGACGCGCGTGCGATTGCGGCGCTGGCCACATGGCGCCATGTGAACTGGTTTTCCGCATCGATGCTCCGCTGCGTCGATCTGGGCCCGGGGAAGTGCAGCCGGGCGGAGGTGACCTGTCCGTTGTGGTTTGATGATTCAAACCCCGGCTGGTTTTGGTACGGCATCCACGGGATC
Organism: Nibricoccus sp.; assembly: GCA_049840895.1. Classification (GTDB taxonomy): domain Bacteria; phylum Verrucomicrobiota; class Verrucomicrobiia; order Opitutales; family Opitutaceae; genus Nibricoccus. Next base: position 15,765 of record JASGJB010000014.1, read on the forward strand.
GAGTTGCTTTATGCGGCAATGGGGAGCGGGGTTGCTTCCGTCTCGGTGCGAAGCGTACGGGAGCGTGAATTACTGGTGGCGCGCTGGCACGACGGCCGCAGCGGCATTGTCCGGGGCATGCTGAAGAAGGATGTGAGCTATTCCATCTCCCTCGATGGCGGGCCGACCCAGATAGTCCCTCTGCCCATGCGAAGGGTGGAAGAAGCGACTGCGCGATTTTTGAGCGGAGAGGCCGCTCCCGTGCGAAACGAGGAGACGCTGGAAATCATCCGGTGCATCGAAGCGGCGAATGAAAGCCGGGCGCGCTCCGGGCGGGAGGTGGCGCTGTGAAAAACGACGGAATCCCTGCGACCTGTGAGGCGCTTCTTTCGCGCATGGTGGCTTACAACACTGTCAACACGCGGTATGGCGGGGCGAAAAACGGAGAGGCTGAACTCGCTTCGTATCTGGAGCGGCTGGCGGAGGGCTGGGGTTTGGGTGTGCGGCGTTATCCGCTCGGAGAAGGGGCTTTTAATCTATTCGTCTTTGCCGAGGTTTCCCCGGGCGGCGAATGGCTGCTGTTTGACAGCCATCTGGACACCGTGGGAGGCGGCGGTGCGAGCGGGCCTGTTGTGGAAGCCGCAATCCGCCAGGGCGAAATCCACGGTCGTGGAACATGCGATACGAAAGGCTCGGGTGCCGCCATGCTCTGGGCACTGCGACTGGCCGTCAGGCTGGGAGAGTTAACCCGGAATGTGGGCATCTTTTTCACGGTCGATGAGGAAGCGGGGATGACCGGTGCGATGCACGTGGCGCGGGAAGTGTTGCCTGGCTGGGGCGCTCCCATCCGGGGCATTTTCGTCGGTGAACCGACCGAACTGACTCCGCTGGTCGCGCACAATGGAGTGGTTCGCTGGACCGTGGTGACACACGGACGAGCGGCGCATTCATCCGATCCCACTGCAGGAAAGTCCGCGATTTCCGCGATGCTGCGTGTCGTTGACGCATTCGAGCGTGAGTATGTGCCGACCGCCAGTCGCACGCACCCGCTGACAGGCGCGGCCGCGGCGAGCGTGAACGTGATCCGAGGCGGGACGCAGGTGAATATCATCCCGGATCGTTGCGAGATCGAGATAGACCGCCGGTTGGTGCCGGGAGAAACCGCCGGCGACGCGCTGGCGAAATGGGATGAAATTGTTCGAGGTGTTGTGGCGAGACATCCGGACGTGGAGGTGGCTTATTCCGGTCCGGCTTATGTCGTGCCGCCGCTGGAGGACGGATTGAATGCCGGATTCTACGCGTGGATGAAGCCCGTTTTACTCGCTGCTGGAATGGATGCGGAAAAGCGAGGAGCGCGTTACGTCACCAACGCGAGCCATTATGCCGCCGCAGGCGTGCCGACGATCGTGTTTGGCCCTGGCGATATTGCGCAGGCGCACACGGAGGACGAGTGGCTGGCACTGGATCAACTCGAGAATGCGGCAGGGCTCTACTTTGAGCTCATGCATACCTAGGCGGTGTCCGAAGCATCCGATGAGCCCACACTTTTATATTGTTCATGACCGCGACGTGGCGATCGAGCTTCGGCACGGGAACAACCGTTTGCTTCTGCGATACGTTTATCGCCCCCAAACTCCGAATACAGAATCCCCGCGGCCCTATGCGCATCCGGTGTGCTCGCTGGCGGGTGAGGTGCTCACTAATTTCCGTCCCAACGACCATCCCTGGCATCACGGGCTGAGCTTCACGATCAATCGTCTGGATGCCGCGAATTATTGGGGAGGCCCGAGCTATCGGGCAGGAGACGGTTACCGGTGGCGGAGCGATCATGGCACTCAGCGGCACGTTGGTTGGAAGGAGATCGCCCCGTCCCGGTTGGAGCAGCTGCTCGAGTGGCCCTCGCTTTCCGGAGGATTATATCTTCGCGAGCGGCGGATATTGAGTCCGTTGCGGATATCCGAAACCGCCTGGTCGCTGCGCTGGCAGGCGGAACTCGAGAATGTGTCCGGTCGGAATCTCGTCGCCGCCAACTGTTATTCGGCGGAGCGACTCGCTGGCTCGCACTACACCGGCCTTCAATTTCGCGGTGCGCGGGCGTTGCTCGATGAGCACGGGGACCCGGAGATCGCCCTGTTCGCCGACGGCATGCGCTCGAAGGAGGAGGCGATCAACGGCTCCCAGGCTCGTGCGCTGGAGTGGCACGGGCGCACCGACACCACGCTTCGGCGGGTGGGTCTTCGCTTCGAGAACAACCTCGGGCCGCTGCATTGGTTTTTCCGGCGGGAAAATCCGCTCATAGCGCTGCCGTTTCAATACGACCGGGACATCACACTCGCTCCTGGCGAAACCTTGTCGATCGATCACACGCTTGTCTTCACCGACCTATGAAGGCGCTGAGCAGGAAAAAATTTCTGCAGCAGGCCGGTGGTGGCGCACTCGGACTGATACTGGCGACGCAGGGCGGATCTGTCGAAGACAGGCAGGCACCGGACTTCCTTTTGCCGGAGTACTCGCCGGGCGCCGGAGAGGCGTTGTGGCGCAAGGTTCGGGAGCAATACGCGATGGATCCGGCGCAGGTTTATCTGAACTGCGGAGGACTTGGCCCGCCCTTGATGGCCGCTCTGAGGGTTCGCGACGCCATCGAGAAAAAGCTGCGGCCGAAAGTGGAGTCTGGGCATGCGTTGTTCGAGGAGTCCCGCCGGGTGGCGGCGGATTTTTTTGGAGCGGGCGTTGATGAGGTTTGTTTCACGCGCAATGCCACCGAGGGAAACTCGATCATCGCTTCCGGGCTGAATTTGCAGGCGGGGGACGAGGTTGTTTTCGATTCGCATGCACATCCGGGCGGTTCGTTGCCCTGGCTGAACCGGGCGCGTCAGCACGGCGTTGTGATCAGGACTTTTGAGCCGAGCGCTGAATCGGCGGAGGACAACGTCGCGAGGATTGCCGCGCTGATCACTCCACGAACGCGGGTCATTCAGGTGAGTCATGTCACGGCGCCCACAGGACTGTTATTGCCAGTGCGGTTGATTGCCACACTCGCGCATGCGCATGGCCTGTGGTTTCATGTCGATGGAGCGCAGTCTGCCGGGATGATTCCTGTGAATCTGCACGAACTGGGATGCGATTCGTACGCGACCAGCGGGCACAAGTGGCTTGGTGCTCCCTGTGAGACCGGCGTGTTATATGTCAGGCAGGAAAAAATCGAAGACGTGGCGCCTCAGCAGGCCGGCGCCTACTCCACGGGGGAGTTCGATTTTTCGGGCCGCTTCGAGTTTTCACGAGGCGCGCGCCGGTTCGAATATGGGACTCGCTCAGCCGCGGTGGTCGCCGGGCTGGTGGAGGCGATGCGATTTCAAAATGCGATCGGCCGGGATCGCATCGCGGCTTATGGTCAAAGCCTCGCGGCGCGAGTGCGCGAAGGGCTCGCGCCAATTCACGGAATTTCGGTGCTGACTCCGAACCGGGTGGAACTGGCTTCCTCGATGGTGACCTTCCGGATTGAAGGCGTTTCCTGCAGCCAGGTTTTTGATTACCTGCTGGCGAAACATCACCTGCGCTGCCGTCCGGTGACGGAGCTCAACATGGATGCGATCCGTGTTTCCACCCATGTGTTCAACACCTCCCGTGATTGCGACCAGCTGATCGCGGCTGTGGCGGGTCATCCAGCGCTCGGCTGATCTTCGAAGGCGGACGATGTGTTCTGAATTTCGATTTCGTTGGGCGGCTGCCGGCGTGTTTTCGCTGCTGCTGACGCTTTCACTGCCGGGCGAGGAATCGCTTACGGTGAACATGGAGCAATCGGCGCGTGAGGCGCATTCGCTTCTCATGGAGTTGTGCGATGACCATGGCGGCCGTTTGACGGGATCGGATGGCAATGCAGCCGCTATGCTGCGGCTTGCCGACGAAATGAAAAGGCGCGGATTGGACGTTGAGAGGCATCGTTTCGAGATGCCCGGATGGAGACGCGGTGATGACTCGGTTGAAGTGACAGCACCCTTCCAACGCAGGCTCCGCGCAGCCGCCATCGGCTACACCCAGCCTGCGGATACTGGAGAAGCCGAAATTGTCCGATGGGAAACGGTGGATGATGTTCGCCAGGGCGAACCGGCTCCGGGGAGAATTGGATTGGTGGCAGCCTCGGTAGCATTGCCAATTTCGGAACTGGTGGAGAACGCACAGCGCCGCCGTCTGGCCGGACTGCTTTTGATCGATCGGGAAAATGGCGGGCAACTGTTAGCCCGCACCGGCAATCATCAGGGCGTGCCGCTGTCTTTGCCGGTTTGCTCAATCACACAGGAGGAAGGGTTCCGGCTTCTGCGTCTGTCCAAGCGGGGAGTCTCGCTTCGCGCGCGGATGATTGTGCGCTCGCATTGCGCAAGAGTTGAAACGGCCAACCTCGTGGTTCGGTTGAAAGGGAGTTTGCCGGAGCGGATCGTGGTGGGTGCGCATTTTGACAGCTGGGATCTAGGGCAGGGGGCGATGGACAACGGTATCGGCATCGCGCAGCTTTTTGCTGTGGCATGCGCACTTCGTGAAAGGCCGCTGCGTCGCACGGTCGAGCTGATCTGGTTTAACGGCGAAGAGCAGGGACTGTGGGGATCCCGCCATGAAGCCGGGCGTCTTGGCGACGCATCGGTGGTGGCGATGATCAACCTGGACATGGTGGGTGTCCCGGTGGCCGTGAATGCGCTGGGCGATGATTCGCTTGTCCCGTTTCTGGAGAATTGGAATCAGGCACGTGGAGACCGGCGACTGCCGCTGGGCGTGCAGAACATCAATTGGTTTGGCAGCGACCACACCCCCTTTCAACTGGCGGGCGTGCGAGCGATCACGTTCAATGCGCCGCTCCCGGGTGAACACTCACGCTACTACCACGATTTCGCCGATACGATCGACAAGGTTCCCGCGAAACTCATCGAGGATTCTTCGCGCGTGATTGCCGATCTGGTTCAAGCACTGGCGGCGGACACCACGTTGACGGCCGGTCGCCGGCCAGCCGCTGAGACGGAAAAAATATTCGTCCGATACGGACTGGTCGGACGGGTAGAGGCTGCCGGACTCGCACTGCCATCAACACCACACTCACTCTCTACTCCATGAATGTTCTCGGTCTCCACTGGATTGATGCGCTTGTGATCGCAGCCTACGTCTTAATCGTCCTGGCGATCGGGAAATATTTCGCGCAGGACGTCAAAGCGCAGAAAGACTACTTCCTGGGCGGGCGTTCCCTGGGGAAGTGGTTCCAGTTTTTTCTGAGTTTCGGAAACATGACGGATCCGGGGCAGGCGACGACCACGGCGAGTTCGGTGTACAGGCAGGGAGCGGGCGGGGCATGGCTCGCGCTGATCACGTTATTCCTAACGCCCTATTACTGGTTCACGTATGTCTGGTTCAGGCGGGTGAGGCTCACGACCATGGCGGATCTTTTTCAAGACCGCTTTGGCCGGCGCTTTCTGGCGACGCTCTACGCGATCACGACAATTCTCATCATGATTGTGGGCATTGCTGCTGGAAACGTCGTTGCCCTCAAAACCCTCCAGCCACTCATGGTGAAACAAGAGGTTAATTACACGGTGAGTGAGCGGCAGATGGTCGAGCGCTATCATGAGTTCGTTGAGTTGAGAAAAGAGCGCCTCGCCGTGGCGCTGCCGGCCGAGAAAGCAGAGCGGTATGAGTTGCTCAAAAACTTCTACGTGCGCGGCGAGCTTCAGCCCTACGTGACTTATCTGAAGCCGGCGCTTTTCTACATCTGCTCAACAGGACTGGTGGCGGTGTTCGTCATGCTTGGTGGACTGAAGGCATCGGCAGTCGTAGATGCGTTGCAGGCCGTGCTGGTGATCTTGATCTCGGTGGTGTTGGTGCCGTTCGGGCTCGTTCACGTCGGAGGTTTCAGCGGGCTTCACGAGAAAGTGCCGGCCGTGATGTTCAACATGTTCGGCGGTGGCGGCGCGAGTGAGTACACGTGGTACTCGATCGGTGCATTACTGCTGGTTCAGTTTCTGGGGATCGTAGGATCGCAGGCAAACATGACGATCGCTGGCTCCGCCCGGAATGAACTGGCGGCGAGGGTCGGCGCGGTCACAGGCGGGTTCAGCAAACGTTTCGTCACGATTGCGTGGTGTTATTGCGGGTTGATCGCGGTGGCCATGTATGGCCCCAGTCTCTCGGACCCCGATCAAGTCTGGGGGCTGCTCACGCGCTCGCTACTGCCAGTGGGACTTATTGGCGTCATGATCATCGGCATTTTAGGAGGTAAGCTGGCTTTGCTGGGGGCGCAGTCGGTGGTGCTCTCGGGGCTGGTGGTGAAAAATCTCTACGAGCCGATCTTTCCCGGGAGAACCGAAAGGCATTACCTGTTTGTTGCCCGGCTGGCGGTGCCCGTCGTGCTGGCCTTGGGAGTCGCCGTCGGGCTGTACCTGAACAGCGTGGTCGCCCTGATGAAGTTCGCGATCGTGCTGCTGGTCGTCTGGGGTGTGCCGATCACACTGATCTTTCTCTGGCGACGACTCACCGATACCGCGGTGCGTGTTCAGGTCGTGGTGACGCTTTTCGTCGTCGCGATTGTGCCGTGGGCCGTGCCGGCAATTCCCGCGCTCGCACAATCTGAAGCGCTTACATTGATGACCCGTGAGCGTGAGACGATTGTGAGCGGTCCGGCGACGCGTGCAGAAGTCGAGAAGGGGCTGGCGCGAGTGGAAGGTGAAATCATCAGCCAGAAGCGTCACGTCGAACCGGTCTCCGTTTTTTTCGAAGAGGGAGTTGTTCGCTCGAATTCCAATGACCTCGCGTCGCCCAAAACCGGCGTGGGACTTTTTCGTGCGGAGATATATCTCCTCTCGCTGGCCGGAATTGACGTGGCTGGTTTCAGTTCTGCCCAACTGCTGACGGCGCGTTATCTGGTGGACGCACTGCTGCCGCTTGTCCTGCTGATTGCGGTGAGCTTGCTGACCAAGCCGACGGATGCCGACCGGATCGCCAGGTTTTATGTCCGCCTGAAGACACCGGTGGCTGCGAACCTGGACGAAGATGACGTCGAGGTCAGGAAGAGCTATGAGAACCCGGCGCGTTACGACGCCCAGAAACTATTCCCGGGATCCAGCTGCGAGTTCACGAAGTGGAACCGCCAGGACGGGCTTGGTTTCCTGTTTTGCTGCGTCCTCGTCGGCTGCGTGCTGCTGGTGTTCAAAGCCGTGCTGGTGGTCGGCAGTTGAGCCGTCGCAGCGGCGACCTGAAAAGCGAGCGATCAACCTGCAGCGGGAGGCTTGTCGCTGGCCTTTTGGGGGGCGCGGTTTCCGTGAAGCGCCGTGTAGAACGGATCGCCGGGTTTGATTGAACCACGTGCGACAATCTCACCTGTGAACGCGGATTTGTAGATCGAGGTCAGCAGGTCGAGCGTGCGGCGCGCCTGCTCGCCGGAGGTTAGCGGGCGCCGGCCAGCGTCCATGTCGTCGACGAAGGCGTTGAGCTGCGTTCCGTGCGTGGGGCCGGCGTCGGGTGGAAAATTCTGCCACGCTTGAAGGAGGTCGCTGTCCCGTGTGGCGGGCGCAGGCGTGAGCTTCCAGTTTTCCCGCGTGTAGGCGTAGAGGTGGGTGAGTTCGACGGTCGCCCGCTGATAATCGAATCTCAGGTAAGTCTCCTGCCGGGGGCTGAGCGCGCTGTTCACGATGGAGCCCACAGCGTTGTTGGCGAATGTCACCAGTGCCATTGAAACGTCTTCGACTTCAATGTCGCGGTCGAGTGTCTGGGCGACCGCGCGGACTTCGCGCCAGTCTCCAAGAATGTGGAGAAACTGATCCATCGCATGGATGCCCAGCCCCATGGTGGGGCCTCCGAGTTCGGTTTCCCAGCGGCCGCGCCAGGGAACCGCGTAGTAAGCCGGATCGCGGTACCAAAGCGTGTTGCATACGCCCACCAAGGGCCGGCCGAGTTGCCCGCTGGCTGCTAGTTTCAGCAGGTGGGCATTGGTTGAACCGAATCGCATCTGAAAAATGCATGCCGTGTAGCAGCCGCTGGCATTTTCCGCGGCTTCGATCTGATCGAGCTCCGCCAGCGAACCGCACAGAGGTTTCTCGCAGAGAACCCACGCGCCGGCTTGCATGGCGGCGATGCTCATGGCGGCATGCTGGCCCGGAGGAGTGGCAATGAATACGATATCGGGGTGAACCGCCTTCAGCATCGTTGCATAGTCAGTGAAGTGCTCCGGCACTTTATAGCGTAGTGCAAAGTCTCGGACTCGTGCCGCATCGATGTCTACCACCGCGACCATGGAGACGCGGCCGTGCGTCGATTCGCATGCACGGACGTGCGCTTCACCGATGGAGCCTGTGCCGACGAGGGCGGCGCGGTAGGTTTTCTTGACTGTCGAATGCATTGGCAGGAGCGGAGTCGGGATAGATAGGACACGTGCTTTCCAGCGCTTTCACACGCGAAATAAGGTTCACATCCCAATTATAGGATATGGACCTTCACGCGTGGAAAAGTTTGTGACGTATCAGGCGTGAGAAAATTGCGGCATATTCGAGCAGGCCGACGACGTGGCTGACGCGAGGTGGGCTCGAATGGGCGCTGTTTTACGGAAGCGACGCCGGGTTTGCTGGAAGGTTTTAAGAATAAGCGAAATCACCGTAGGTAAAAATGGTTGAAGTGGGAGATGTGATGTAAATTTTGGGCCGATGGCGTCTGCATCAAACGTCTCTTCGCAAGCCTGGCTTCAAAGCCCTCTCGTCACAAAAACCGGGACACTGGAGCTCGCGGGTTTGTTGCGTAATGTTTCCGGAATTGATCCCCGGCGCATGCGGGTTTTGGGACGCTTTGCGTTGGTGCTGATCACCGCGGGAAAGGCCTATTTTCAAGACGCCAGGGGCAACAAGAACGACCTTGTCGCGGGCGATGTGATCCTTGTTTTTCCTGAGATAGCCCATGCCTACGGACCATTGCCCGGGAGCGACTGGACGCATGTGTATTTCGTGTTCAACGGGCCGCAATTCGAACTGTGGAGGAGTCAGGAGTTGCTTTCGCCGGACAATCCCGTGTTGCGCCTGGGGATGTCTGACTACTGGCAGCAGCGTCTCTGGGAAATCGTCAAAGGGGATCCCTTGCCTGTAACGAATGTGGCAATACGGGCGATCGGTCGCTTCCTGCAGGTCCTGACGGAAATGATGGCGAGTGCGGATGAGAGCTCTTCAAGGGGGCGGGATGCCTGGTTGCAGAAAAGTCTGCGGTTGCTTGGAGACCGGGGCGCCAGGGGCTGGGTGTCGCCTCAACAAGCCGCTGCAAGTGTAGGCTTGAGCTACGAGAATTTCAGAAAGCGATTCGTGCAGCTTACCGGCGAGTCTCCCGGGCATTATCAGAAAAGACGCCGGCTGGAGTGGGCATGCGCGGCGATTTATTGCGATGAATACTCGCTCAAGCAGATCGCAGAGGCCTTGGGATTCTGCGATTCGTTTCACTTCTCGAAAGCGTTCAAGCAGGAGATCGGCGTGAGTCCCTCGGAATATCGTCGCCGGGCTTTGGGGGGATGATCCTGGCCGCGTGCGGCTGCCAGAGTATACCCAGCATTTCCCAAATTTTCCATTTTCGGGATCGGGCGTAGCTTTTATTCTCCCGTTCCGCTGGAACGCCCCGGTTCCAACGCGTGGTCGAGGCGGCCGGCGTTCCTGGATTCTGGCGGCTCTCATTCCATGATACAGGACCTTCTCAGCATTCCCGATTACGAACCGCCGATGGGCGATCTGTTCACCAACCGCCGCCTCGATGCGGGCCGGGCAGTCTGGACGGGTGTCTTGCCGGGGGAAGAGGGCGTTCCGCAAAAACGCATCATTCATCAGCGCGTGGTGCGTTTGCATGGCTCCGCGCGGCTTCACCGGTTTGGCGTTCGGCGGGGGCAGGGATATCACAAATGCGGCAGCCGGCAGGATCTTGATTGGGCGGTGGGTGTACGCGTGCTGGCTGCTCAAGATGGCGGTTGGACTGAAGTCTATCGGAATGACTGTCTTCGCCAGCCCCCGAAGAATGCCACCACGTGGATTCAAATTCCGGAGACGGTTACGACGGGGGTGATCATCGAGCTGAGAAAGTCCTTCATCGATGACGGCTGGACGCCGTGGAATCTTGCGATGTCCTGTTTTGTGCTGGAGGGAGAACTGCTCGAGCCGGTCGCGCCGCGGCGGGAGCGGCTTTTGGTCAACGGAGGCATAACGTTGAATAGATTGCCTCGCGGAGTGGCAGCCTGGTGCCGTGATGGCGAAGTCCGGTATCGGACGAAAGACTTCGAGGTTGGCTTTATGCTAAGCCGGCCAGGTTTTTCTTATCTTGGGTTGCACGTTGAATCGCGTGAGAACGTTGGGCGCAACCTGCTGGCGAGCCGGCCCGTTTTATTCAATCAAGGGACGCAGCTCCATCCGCTCGGCACCGCTCCTGTGCTGGCCCCTGCGGTGAGATGTGACTTGGAGGGTGTGATGAGTGTCAGGGAGAATGTCGTGTCGTACCGGCTGTCTGCCGCCGGGCAAACCTATGAGCTGACCTGGACAATTCAGCCGACGGGTTTGCGGCTGCGCGTGAAGCGGACGGCGGCGCAGTCGATGCTGGCCTGGCAAAGTTCCGCTTGGACGATCGGCATGCGAAACAGTGCGGCGCCTTCGCATGTCCTTGGGCGACTCCTGCAAGAGGGGGAATCCGGAGCCGTGGCATTGCCGGCGCTACTGACTTTTCCGGCGTTCGGCAGCTGGCGGATTTCGTCTTCATCGCCTGCGGGGTGGGGACGTAGCGATTGTTTCCGGAGCCACGACTTGAACGTGCTTGAATTGAAAGTCGGGGAGGAGCGTACACCGGAGGGATTGTATCTTTTGCCGGCTGGAACGCATTCAGCCGTATTCCGGCTTGAGCCGGCGGTTCCCGCTCCGCTGTTGAGTGAGTCGGCGCCAGTGGTTGCGAAGCGCGCGCTCGCACGCACGCAGTGGACTGCGCTTACTTTTAGAAGCGACACAGCCACCTTGAGCAACAATGGCGCGTCGATGCATTGTCCCATATGCATGGATACATGGTCGTCTGTTGCGCTGCCGATGGGGGAAATCCTGCCTGGGTTGCACGCGGGCGAGTTTTTGCGTCATTCGCTTGAGCGCTGGCTCACGGGTGGGCCGGGCTATGCGGCTGGACGTTTGCTGCAGGATGGGAAATCGCATGACGCGGACGACGAATATCTGATGACCGGGGCCTCGGCATTGCGTGGACTGGGCGACTACCTGCGATTCGCGGCGACGCCCGAATGGTTCCGGGAGTTTCGTCCGTACATTCAGCGGAGGATCGAGGCGGCCCGTGCGCGCGATCTCGATGGCGATGGTTTGATTGAAAGCGTTTACCGCACCGGTGTGAGCGGAACGAAGCAGTGGAGCACCTGCTGGTTCGATGTGATCTCCTTCGGCTGGAAGGATGCCTTTGCGAACGCGATCCTCTATGGAGCGCTTCGTGAACTGGCGGCTGGATTGCGTCGTCTGGGCGATCGTGACGAGCCCGCAAGGCTGGAGTCGTGGAAGACGCGCATCCGTGAAAACTATGTCGCAACGTTCTGGAACCCGCGCACCCAATGGCTCGCAGGATGGCGTTGCCGGGAAGACAAACTCCACGATCACGCATTTCTCCCCGTTAACGGCGCTGCCGTTGCGGAGGGGTTGGTTGAGCCGGCGCAGGCACACGGGCTCTTGCTACGATTACTGAATGAGATGAAACGCGTCGGCATGCCGGACGCGTCGCTGGGTATGCCTGGAAATCTTCATCCCATTCCTGACGAGGACCTCTCCGATATCATCCAAGGTTATCCCTTGGGGTACTATCAAAACGGGGGGCGCACCCATGCGCAGACGCGGCACTTTATCATGGCGCTTTATCGCACGGGGCTCACCGCCCAGGCCGACCGGTTGCTGAAGCGGCTTTGCGCCGGGTTTGCCGAGGCGCGTGTCTTCGGCGGCAACCAAAGCGGCGTTGACTGGCGCTACTGGGATGACCGCCCCTGTGGTTACGAAGGACTGCTTACGGATCAGTTTGGCGTGCTGGAGCCGGTTCTCTGGCGCTGGGGCAAGCGTCGTTCTTCGGCCAAGGCCCGCCGGTGAGCCCGCGAGCAGCCCGGGCCGGGTTATGACGTGCTGGCGCTCAGTGATTCAGGCGTGCGCAGCGTGGGTGATACGGAGATTCCTATGCGGCCAGTTGTATTTGGATTTTCGATTCGCCATGCCAGGTGATCGACGACTTTGCGCACAAGCGTGGAGCGGTTGATGTCGATGACCGGCGGGAAGTGTTCAAGATTGTGATAAAAAAGCGGATTGTAGTTCCCGAGGATGGCCTCGAAATCCCGTTTCGGCATGAGCCCTGCCAGGCGAAACGCTCTCAGGACTGCTCCGCAGAAATGGTCGCTAGGCAAATAGAGGCCGGTGGGGCGTCGTGGCAGCTGCGTGATGTGTTTCACCAGGAGATCGGACTCCTCCTGCGGCGGCATCTGGGAGAGGTAATTGGGGTTGGAAATGCTTTTCCCGAATACTGCATGGACCTCCAGGCCAAGTTCGCGGGCCCGGGTTTGGAATGCTGCGGCGCGGCGAGCCAATGCGTTGTAGTTTGAATCGGTCGTAATCACAGCGACTGATTTATGTCCCTTCGCGTGAAGGTAGTCGGCTGCGATCTGACCGTTTTCCTCGTTGTTTGGCTCTACGTAGTCGCCCGCGTAAGTCTGGCTGCGCCGGGTCATGAACCACACGTAGGGGATGTTTTGCAGCTTCGCCAGACAGGCAGGAGACGGCTCCATCCCCTGGATAATCACACCATCGAGCTTTCGCTCGCTGATTGCGCGAGGAAGTTCGTCCGCGGTGCTGCTGAAGATGACGTTCAAATCCACGCGATAGCGCGAGTTTTCCGCCTGTTCCTGCATCAACTGGTCCTGAAACCAATTCAGCGAAGGATTGCTGGCTTCGCCTCCGACAAACCATGCGCCGATTTTGCGCAGCTTCGGCTGGCGGGTTTTGGGGCCGCGGCGGTGGCTGGGTGGGAGCGGTGAATAGCCATGCTGCTCCATCACTTGGCGGATACGTGCAAGCGATTCCGGAGCTACGATCGACGGTTCGTTGATAGCTCGTGAAACGGTTGCTGGGGAGACATTTGCCTTTTTGGCGATCTCTATGATGCGCATCAGAATGTAATTTTCATATCTTTGCGTGAAAATAAGGGTAAATCAAACGCTTTCAGTGTTATATCCCGAGATAACGGATGCCGCGATTGTGCTATCGCCGGGGCTTGGAAAACAGTTGCTGCCATTGTTTGGGTGGAGCTCCGAATCGCGCTCTGAAGAGCCGGTAGAAGTGAGAAATATCTCCAAAGCCGCATGCGAAGATCGCGCCAGCAATCGAATGTCTGTTTGCACGGAGGAGGGTGGCGGCATGTTCCATGCGCAAATTCGTCAGATGCTCGCTGAAACTCCGGCCAACTACTCTGCGGAACTGAGCACTGAAATGCCGGCGTGACATAGCGGCGCGGGCAGCCGCGATGTCGAGTGTCCAGGGGTCGTAGAATGTATCGACCATTTCCTGAGCGACCGCCGCGATGCGGCTGGCCGTTTGTTCGGGCTTCTGTCGGGAGGGGAGGCGGGCCAGTGCAACAAGCATTTGCAGGGCCAGTGCGCGCAAAGCTGCTGGAGCGCCGGGGCGGGTGTGCACTTGCTCCAGTAGTGCGCGCCGCCATAGCGACTCGAGCTGAAGGCAAAGTGGCTGACTAGGTTTCAGGGCTTTTGATTTTGCTGAGGTGAGTTGCTGCCAGACCTGCGCAAGTTCGGGTTCGCTCTGCAGGAAGGTGTCATCGAAGCAAAATAGAAGCAGGGTGGAGGGGCGGCGGTCGGCGAGCGTGTGCGTTATCCCCATGGGAATCGCGAGCAGCGTGCTTTGCGCAGCACTCTGTTCCTTTTGGCCCGCTTCAAGATACCGCACGTCTCCTTGAAGCACGTAGAGCAGTTTGTGGTAGGGATCCGTCCGGGCAGACATTTTAAAATCCCATGCATGGTCGCTTTCGGCGAAGGCAACTCCAGAGGACGGAAGGGTGATGGAAAGCGGGCGGGAAACTTTGGCCACTGCCCGATATGCCAAGCGATGAAGACCTGTCTGCCAAGAAGGGAAGTCGAAGTCTGACTAAGCTTCGGACGACTCATTACCCAATCCATTCCCCTATGCAGTTGACTGAAGAATTTGCTTTTAAAGCCATGCGCGGCACGTGGCAGCCCGTGTCCAATGCTGCCGACCTTCTCGCGGGAAAGGTCATCAACTACACGTTGCTCGGAACCGAGCTGGTGGTGGCCCGTTTTAACGATGGAGCTTTGCTCGCCGCCGACGTGGCCTGTCCGCACAAAGGCGCGCGCCTGTCGGCGGGGTGCCTGCGCGACGGGGAGTTGATGTGCCCCTATCATGGCTGGCGTTTCGACTCCACGGGCGCCTGCCAGTCGATTCCGTCGCTGGTCGCACCCAATCCTGAGAAACTGGCGCTTTCTCATCTGCGCTCTTATCCAGTTCAGGAGCGCTACGGTTATGTTTGGGTGAAGCTCGATGCCTACAGTCCGCATGAGCTGCCGTTGGTGCCGGAGTTCGAAGATCCACGGTGGACCTACCGCATGGGGCCTCCGATGGTCTTTGAGTCGGGCTGGCGCCGCGAGGTGGAGAACTACCTCGATATGACGCACTTTGCCTTCGCGCATTCCACCACGCTTGGAAAATGCGCGGACCCACGTATTCCAGATATGGATATCACGGTGCATCCGGACGGTTTCCAGATGGACGCTCCGTTTCCCGCTTTGCAGACGACCCACGAGCAGCCCGGCAAGTTGCAGAGTGCGCACCTGCGGCGGCAGCGTTGTTTTCTGCCCAACTTTACCACCATACGGCAGACGTTCACGGACGGTGACGCGCGCGTGTTGGTGCATATCCCGTCACCCAACACTCAGGAGCGCTGCACGGTTTTCTGGTCGGTGGCGATTTCCCCGGCCTTCCGCGGTCCCCCGCCGGAGTCTCAGATCGAATTTGCCATCCGGGTGCTCGATGAAGACCGCCAGATGTGCGAGCTGCAGGTGCCGCGTGAGGTCCCGATCAATCCCGCGCGCGGTGGTTGGGGCGTGCTCGTTACACCCGGAGACACATTGGCGAACACTTTCCAGAAAACACTTCGGCAGTGGATGGGCACTCGGGCGCCCAACTAGGCAGTCGTCTCATCTTCATGCGGCTCCCTACGGCATCCTTTATTTTTTCACTGGCTGGCGGCCTTTTTCTTCACTTGGCGATTCTGTGCAGAGGAGCGGGACCAGTGAAGGAGCCGCCTTTGTTCGATCTGCCTGCGAATGTAGACGAACTGCGTGCATACTACCTGGGCGATATTGATCTGTTGCGAGACTACCGGCCGGGCAAGGTGAGCTATGTCGAAGGTCCGGAGCGCCGGCTGGGTCATCATGGTGTGCCGGGCAGTCGCTTCACATTGTTGGATGTTCAAGGCGCGGGCAGCATCTGTCATCTCTGGAGCACGTTTCAGCCCGACAAAGGCGAGCACCGGCTCGATATTTATCTGGATGGTGCGGAGCGCCCTGCGTGGTCCGGAACGATGACCCAATTGATCGAGCGCGCTCAAAAAGAGGCGGTTGTCCCGATGCCGGGGTTCATTGGTAGAAACTACGCTTACAATCTCTTCGTGCCGATTTCGTTCACGAACGGCGCGCGCATCGTGATGGAGACGATCGAGCCGGTGTGGATCATTTTCTATCAGATCGATTACCGGACCGAGGAGGTGCTGGTTCCGGATGACGCCAAGTCCGCACATGTCCCGGTGACCTCAGCGCGAAAGGCGGTTTCCGTCACGATTCCGCCGGGAGAAATCGCGACGGTGATTTCCGCACAGGGGCCGGCAGTCATTCGAAAGTGGTCGGTGAAAACCGATGCGCCTTTCTCCGATCACCGCAACGTGGGGCTGCGCGTTCGTTATGATGCAAAGCCGGGCTATGCCGTGGCCGCCACACTGGGGGATTTTTTCGGACCGTTTCGGAGTGTCGCTCTGGATACCGAAGAAAAAACCGGGACGCGGACTTCTTATCTGCCCATGCCCTTTGAAAGATCAGTGGAGATTCGTTTGGAGAATCGTACGGCGCGTCCAGTGGTGGTCGAAGCCTCATATGAGATCGAGCCGTTGGAGACTTGGAAAGGCGACCGGGGCTATTTCCATGCACTGGGCCAGACGACTGCGCCGACCACCGGATATCGGCAGCATCAGGTGGCTTACATCCGCGGCCGCGGACATTGGCTGGGCATGTCGCTTTTCAACACCGGACATGACCACGGTGGCGGCGATTTTGCGGTGATTGATGCAGAGGGCGAACGCCCGGCGTTTCTTCACGGCATCAATGGCGAAGACTACTTCACGTTCGCCTGGTTCGGCCAGGGAGCGAATCATCCTTTTGCCGTGGCGCATCGGAACGATACCGGCCGTGTGCGGTTTCATTTGGAGAATCCCTACCCGTTCAAACAGAGCTTCAGCCTCTACTGGGGGACTTATCCGAATCTCAGCACGCGCAGCGTTGCGTATTGGTATCAGGACAGCCCGGAAGACACGACGGTGCCGGATGCCGAGAATCCGCTCAACGTGGAGTGGGACTGTTTCGGCCCAGTCCGATTGGCGCTGGATGAGAAGCACCTCGTCGCCGGAGATTTTGCCGAAGCACTGCCAAGCATCGCGGATCTGGATGCGGGCAAAACATTCAAGGCGGAGCTTATCGAGGAGTCGTTCACCCGGGGATGGATGAAGCAACTCAGCATCGGTCCCATGCTGGATCTGACCTATCTCTCGAGGCAGGGCACGCGCGTGAAGGTCGAATCGGAGTTGGGTGGAATGGGGCATGCGTATCTTGCGCGCCGGCAGCAGGTCTTTGAAACGGCTCGCAACGTGCGTGTACGATTCAGTCACGACGATCCGGTTCGAGTACTGGTGAACGGTATCGAGGTTTATCGCGGCGTCGCGCACCAAGGATTTTCCACGGTCGAATTTCCGGTGGAGTTCCGGCAGGGGAAAAACGAGGTGGTCGTGCAGCTGATCAACCAGTTCAACGTGAACTTCAACTGGGCCGGGTTTACCTGGCGGGAGATGGTTGAGGGGCAGTAGCCTCAGTTGTTCAAGAAGTGAACTGCTCGAATTCGCTCGAACAATCAACGCCCCGCCCGAAACGACCAGCCCAGTAAGAGAAGGCCGGTCGCTGCGATCCAGCTTCCGAGAACTCGCGCCACAATTCGGAGCCATGGGCGTTTTTCCAGATTCATCAGGTCCAGCACGGCGACCAAGTAAAAGGCCACCATCAGGACTGACACGCCAACTCCTGCGAGCTGCAGCAATGCCGACTGGGTGCCGGCTTCGCGCATCGCTGCTCCATTGAGAAAACCATGAAGCCCGCCCAGCAGAGCTCCGAGCGACACGACGACGACTGCCCGGAGATTGCGATCCGCCGCGACGAATAATCCTGCCGCCATCAGCGAGCACGCGGTAGGAATCCAACTCTCCACAGGTGTTGTCTCCGTCACTAACGCAACGAGGCCTGAAATAATCCATGCAACGGGTAGCGCAAAGACCACACGTTCTCTAACTCCAAATCTGCGCAATCCGACAAGGATCCCAAACCCAACCGCCACCAGAACATCGTCGGGTGAGAGGAAAAAATGTTTGATGCCCCCAAAGAACGGGCCGCCGGTCGATATCACCGTATGTGCCTCGGCCCGGCTTGCGCTTAGAACAAGCAGCAACCCAAGACCGAGGCGGGTGAAGTACCGGAGGGGCCGCATTTATCAGTGCCTAGGCGCGACCGTTTCCGCAGTCGAGGGCGGTGGTTCTATATCCGTCGGTTCAGGATGGAACGCGGTCCAGAGAAAGAAAACGCCGCCCAATGCTATTATCGCACCGCAGACTCGCAGGATGATTTTCCCTGAAGCCCAGCGATGGATTTCACCGATTGCGATTCCGCACGCATGCAACGTTCCCGTCGCGATCACGAAACCGAGGCTGTAATACAGCCCGTTTTCCCCTGCCGGGAGTTCTGTGCCGTGGGCGTGACCGTGGAAAAGGCCAAACACCCCGACAAGCACGGCAGGCCATGCGATGTTCTTGGGTTTCACTTCAGCGGCGACCATGGTGCCGAGCAAAAGTGCGGAGACCCCGATGCCGATTTCCACACCTGGCAGCGGAATACCTACCAGTCCAAAAAAGCCCCCGATCGCCATGACCAAGGGGAATGTCACTGGCAGCAGCCAGATCGCTGGTTTGCCGAGCTGTGCGCCCCACAGACCCACCGCGACCATCGCGGCTACGTGATCGAGACCAGACCAGGGATGTTTGAAACCACTGCCGAAACCACCGGTGGCACCAGCAGTATCAACGTGTGCCCACGCAGCCGGTGCGCTCGCAATCCAGAGTGCTGTCGCGCCGAGCCATGCGCGCGACCAAAGAGACTTGGGGGCTGTGCTCATCGGAAGAAAATCATCGGGTTTGGGGTTAGGACGACAGCTCGAAGGTCAGGTTGCCCCAGTAGCTTTGCCAGTCGTAATCAGGCACGTCTGTGATCGGAATCATGTGCACGAGGCTGATCATCCACGCACCTGCGTAGGGCAATTCGAACGTGATGCTGCCGTCTGCTGCGGTGCGGCCTTTGATTTCCATCAGCGTTTTGTCGCGGTGATGCCACGCGCGGACAAGTCCGTTGGCGAGTGGTTTGCCGTCGAAGTAAACGGTGAAGGTGATTTTCGAACCGGGCTTCGCTGCAAGCGGATCGTTTTGCGGCACAATCTCGAGGCGCTGCCCGGTGCGCGTTGCGTACGTCTTGTCGCTCTTGCCGCCGACCCGGATCAGCGTCTTGACGCAGCGGAGGTAACGTTCGCGTCCGGGCTCGTTGTCTTTCTTCGCGTCCTTGCGCGCCGCCTCGACGTGATCGAGGCCGTCTTCACGGAGGTAAGAGAGAAACTTGTCGGGAGAAAGTGTGATCGTGCTGACCGCGCTGTCCTCCATCAGGAGATGCGTACCGCGCTTGGCGAAGGTGAACGGCAGTTTCTCGACGCCTGGAGCAGCAGGCACGCGGCTCATTTCATCCGTCATGCCAGCGACGGAATAGTGCTTTAGTGCGACAACACGTTCGGTGTTGATGGGGCGGACTTCGCCCGTGAAGTCTTCGCCGCGTTGGATGCTAAGATTAACTGTAGCGCCGACAGGGGCGGAAAATTTGTCCGGCTGAAGCCAGAACTCATGCGCGGAAAGTGATGACGCGAGGAGCAATCCGGCGGTTGAGGAGAGTAGTGATTTGAAAAGGGAGTTCATGATAAGCGGTAGGATGAGTTGGAGATCAGAATGCGAATTTGACGGAAACCTCGACGTTGCGCGGGTCAGCGAGGCGGACCATCGCGCCGACGGCGGTGGGGAATTCCTCGTACTCCTGGTCGAGGAGATTGCGTCCCCGCAATGTCAGCGTCCAACGCTCGTGCGTGTAGCCGATGGCTGCGTCCAAGGTTGTATAAGAATCAGACCAGAGGCTGTTGTTGTTATTGGCGGCGCGCTTGCCGACGTAGCGCGGTCCGCCGCTGAGCGTGAGACCATTGGTGAATCGTTTTGCGACGAAGAGGTTCGTCACGATTTCAGGCACGCCTGGAGGAACCTTGCCGGTCCGTGAAATCACGCCTGCGCCAAGATTCTCGCCGAAGTCGCGGAACTCCGCGTCGGTGTAGGCGAAATTGGTTTCCACGCGCCAGCCATCTGCCGGAGAAACCGCGAAGGCGACTTCAGCACCTTTGGAACTGATGGCGCCAATCTGTTGGGAGACGCGCACCCCATTAACGACGGTTTGCGTGAGAAGGTCGCTTTTCAGGATGTCGAAAACCGCGATCGTTGCGTCTGCCTTGCCACTCCAGAATGTCTGTTTTGCTCCGACTTCGACCTGCCGACCTTTTTGCAGCGTAAAATCTGCGCGGGCTGAGGTCAGGCTGACGAGTTGTGTGACCGGCTCTGCGGCGCGACTGAAACTCGCGTAGAGGTTGAGATCGCGGGTGGCCGACCAAACGACGCCAGCGCGTCCCGTCCACGGGTGATAACTTTTCTCGAACGTAGAGAACGGCGTTAAGGGCGTGGTCGTGGTGTTGAGCAGCGTGTCGCGTTGCACTGCGATGTCGTCGTGACGCACACCGCCGATTAGTTTGATCTGGGGTGTGAGTTCGAAAATATCTTCGGCAAAGAATGCCGTGGTTTCAATGACGATGCGGCCGGTCTTCACGTAGCGGCTCACCGGACCGAAGATGGGGGCGGGATCGATTAATGTGACGCTCGGGAGTGTAGTCGGCACGTTCGCGGGATTACCGCCGCGGGTGAGGTCGTTGCGCTCGATGGAGCCGCCGATGACGAAACGGTTTTTGCGACCAGCGATGTCGTGTTTGAACACGGCATCGAGACGATCGCCCACGAGCAGGTCATCGCGATAGATGAGCGCGAACTCGCTGTTGTCCACTCGCTGCGTGGCAGGATTCCACGTGCTGTTTTCGAGATTGCGCCAGTGAAGGAGCTGGTTCGCCACGTAGACTTCGTTGCGGATGTCGATTTCCGGCGAGACGGCAAATTCGGCACGAAGACGCTGGAAGGCATTCTCCGTTTTCACGGAATTATCCTGAATGTTGTAGTTCGTGCGGCGCGCGCGTGAGTCCACGCGTGGATTCACCATGGCATCGGTCGCAGTGTTGACCTTGCGAACTTCCGGCTGCGCCCCGGCAATCGTCGTGTTGATGACGGCATCGTAGACGACGGGATTGCCATAGTAGCTTTCGATGTCGTCGCGCACGTAGGCCACGGAATAGGTTAGACTCACTTGTGGCATGATTCTCCAGGCGAGGGCGCCGCTGACACTGAGATATTCCTGGCTGTTGCGATCCACATAGCCGTCGGTCGAGGTGTGGCTGATATCAAAGCGATAATTCAGCGTGTCCTTTACGATGGGGCCGCCAACTCCAGCGCCGAGCCGTATGGTGTTCCAAGCACCGAGACTGACTTGGGTTTCACCGCCGAAAGAATTGTTCGGTGACTTGGAGACATAATTGACGGCTCCACCGACCGCGCCTTCGCCGAACATCAATGAGGCGGGACCTTTCAAAATTTCGACTCGGTCGAGGTTAAAGGAGTCGAGTGGCCGTGATGATTGTGCGGCGGTGTTCTGGCGAATGCCATCACGCAAAACGGTGATATTATTCCCTGTGAAGCCGCGTGTAGAGTAGTAGGGAATCGAGCCGAAGAAAACACCGCCAGTCATGCCGACCGCGCCTTCGACGGCTTCGGCTGCGGTGCGAAAGCCGCGAAGCTGCATCACTTCTTGGGTGATGATGCTGATGCTCGCGGGGAGTTCGCGATTGGTGAGACCAAGGCGGGAGCCGGTACTCGTGGTCGCGTCGAGCGGCAGCGAGAAATTACTTTCTTTGTCGGCCGTGACGCTCAAGCGGTCGAGCTGAGTAACATCGTCCTTGGGCGAAGTACCGTCGGGCGAGGCCGGAGAGGTTTGGGCAAGCAGCGCCGCGGCGTTGCTCGCAATGAGAGTGAGGAGTGCGCCGAACGCGGCGCGAGAGTGAAGACGTGAAGACTGCATGGTGCTACGGTTGTGCGGCCAAGCCGCAATGGTGGGTGGCGCTGTCGCGATGGCGGCAGCGTATCAATCAAGGCGAACGCCAGGGCGTTCTCAGACCAACCAGCCGGAGCGTGGAGGTTCGTGCGGAGGCGCAGATCGCGCGAACTCCGGCATCATGGGATTTTCTCCCAAACTAAATCCGGCGCGCAGGCCCATGGGGAGAACTTCGCTGGTCGTTTCAACGGCCAGTTCAACTTTCTTCACAACCAAGGTCTTCAGTGCTGGAGACACGGGAGAGTTTTTTCCCGCCTGCCAGGCTTTTGAAATTATTCCGTCGGTTTTTTTCCCGGATAAAAGCGCTGTGACTTCAAGGGTGAGTTTCTCTTGGTGGGAAAAGTGCCTCGCTTCGACCATCCAAGCGGCTGCCGTAAATGTCACCGACAACGGACAGCTCGCCCATACCCAGGCAACGGCTAGTGCCCAAAAGGGCAGTCGGTTGAATGGGTGTGATAGAAACACAAAAAAGATACGCCTAGATTAGCTGATGAGATGCAAGTTTTCGAAGGTTACGATCGGGTGTACTTGCTATCTGGCGCTTTCATCAATGATCCGAGTGGAACTTGGATCACCTAAATTTCCCAAGATTCTCCCACTGCTAGACGTAGGGTGAAGGAATGCATGTACGGACGTTTTAGTTTCGTTTCAGGACTCTCAAAACCTTCTGCGACATCTCGAGATGTCGGCGAATCTCCCTACATTTATTCTTAGCTAGATTCTTAGTCGGCCACCCTCTTTGATAGCAAAAAGCCCGTAACTCGTTGAAGAGCTACGGGCTTTAAAAAATGGCGTCCCCACGGGGATTCGAACCCCGGTTCTTACCGTGAAAGGGTAGTGTCCTAACCGGGCTAGACGATGGGGACGCAAAGAACGAAAGGGGCGAGAACGTAGGTTCCTGCCCAACTCGCGCAAGTGTTTTTTTAGCTGTTTTGCGCCGAGTAGTCTTCTATGCCCTATTTTACTCCAACAACCCCTCCCAATTCTCCGAGATGCTCAAAGTCAGGAGCTTAACGGAGAGTAAAACGTGTCGATGAATCCTGTTGTCGCCGGCGTGAAAGCTTTCCCCCGTTTCCGATCAATCACGCTTTTGCTTATTGCAGGGGCGACTATGCTTCTGGGCGTTTTGCCGCGACGGGTAATGGCGGAGGTGGCCAATGGCGGAGGTAAACAGCCTGAAGGGGAGTCTTCAGCGGATGTTTTGTTGCATGTAGACCAGATCCGCGCGCTTCCTGCCGGCGGCAGTTCGGCCACTGGAGCGACCCGTGAGGTGAAGTTGCGGGGAGTGGTTACCTTTTCCCACACGGCGAGGCAGACGTTTTATCTTCAAGATGCGACTGGCGGAATTCTGGTTTCGTTGGCCGATGAGAGGATGGCCATTCCTGCGCCGGGGGATGATATTTCCTTAGTCGGCACTACTGCGCCGGGCGCCACTTCCATGAGCGTTCGAGCGAATCAGATCACGAAACATGGGGTTGTCGAATTCCCTCACGCACGTTCGATTGCGTACAACGAGGCGATGACAGGCGTGCACGAGGATCAATGGGTTGAGATTGAGGGCACGTTAACGAAAACAGATCTCCTCGATGGGTGGTTGCGTCTCGAGATCGAGCGGCCGGAGGGACCGTTTTCGGTGAGCATTCCGGCCAACCAGCGGACACTGATACCGATGCGTGCGCTGGTCCGTATTCGTGGCGTGTGTTCAACGTGGCGTGTTGCGGGATCAGAGAGAATCGGCGGATTTTTTCTTTTCACGCCGTCGCTAGGCGAGGTGCGCACGGTTCAGCAGGCATCGAGTCCTGCGGGTACGCTTTCGACCGTGGCGGAGGTGCTGGCTTTGCGCAGGGAGAACGCGAGCATCGGCCGGCGTGTTTATTTGCGCGGTGTCGTCACCTTTGCGCATCCGCAGCAGAGGGTTTTCTACCTAAATGACCATTCTCGCGGGGTGTTGGTGTGGATCAAAGACGGTGCAGTGCCGCTGCCCCGCGTTGGGCGTGTTGTTGAAGTGCAGGGCGTGACCACGCTCGGCGCCATTTCTCCGAGTGTGGAGGCGACAGAGATCGTGACGGGTGATGCCCGGGCGCTTCCCGTGGCGCGGGTGATCAGTCTCGAGCAGGCGCTGACCGGCAGCGAGGACGGACAATGGGTGGAGATGCGCGGGCACCTTCGCCAGGTCGAGGCGACTGCGGAATGGCTGCGTCTTACGCTGACGGCCGCGGCCGGTGATTTTTCGGTGAGTATCCCGTTCACGACGACGACCGATTTGAAGGCGGGCGCTTTTCTACGCGTACGCGGCGTGTGCGTCCCGTGGTTGAACGAAAAAACTCAGGTCGGAGGTGTTTTTGTGTATGCGCCTAGTTTGAAGCAGATCGATGTCACGGAACCGCCGCCCGACGACCCCTTCCGGGCGCAGGAGGAATCGATCGGCAATCTCCGCAACTATCGCACCGAAACATTGGAGCAGGCGAAAATCCTGGTGCGCGGAACGGTGCTTTACCATGTGCCGGGACGTTATCTGGTGGTGGAGAATCCTACCGGCGTCGTGCGTGCGCTCAGTCGAAGTGAAGAAGCGTTACGACCCGGGCAGGAGGTGGAGGTGGTTGGCGTGCCTGGCCGGCAGGGCACGCGTCCCGTTTTGCGTGCGGCCTTATATCGAATCGTCGGAGAAGGGCCTGCTCCGGTGCCGCTGCCGCTCATGTCAGGTACGCCTGTTGATCCGGCGATGGAGAACAAGCTCGTTTCTTTCAACGGCACGATCATGGAGGCGTCGTTCCGCGACGGATCGGCGCGCCTTGTTCTGCGATCGGGCAATCTCCTTCGAGAAGTGGAGTACGACGGTGCAATACCGGCGACTCTTCACGACAAGTGGGAGCCCGGCAGCAAGGTCTCGGTCTCGGGCCTTTATCAGGTCCGCTACGACGAGGAGGACCGGCCGGTGCAGTTCACGCTGCGATTGAGATCGTTGTCCGAGCTTGTCGTCTTGGAAGCGCCGTCCTGGTGGAACGTCCGCCGGGCGCTCACCGGGCTTGGCATCATCGCGAGCGGGATCATTGGAGGCTCTGTATGGTTGTTTATATTACGCCGGCAAGTCCGGCGGCAGACGGATGTCATCCGCACGCAGATTGAAACCGAGGCGAACCTTCAGGCACGTCAGGGGGAGATCATCAGCAATGCCAGCGACTGCATTTTCACGCTCGATCTGGACGGGCGTTTCACCTCGTTGAATCCGGCAGGCGAGCGCATGAGCGGATATGCACAGGCGGAAATCATACGGCTCAACATACGCGATGTGGTGGCGCCGGACGACGCCGAAGGGCTCGCGGCTTTGCTCTCGCTCGCGAGCGATCCGTCGAACGCGGCCACGGCTCGTTTCGAAACACGCTTTCAAGCGCGTGACGGGCGGCTGACTTGGATGGAAACCAGCGGGCGTCTGTTCTCCGAAAAGGGGCGGCCTGCGGGCATACTCTGCATCGCCCGCGACATGACGGCGCGGAAAGACATTGAAGAAAGCCTGCGCAGAGCGCGTCTGGCGGCCGAATCAACGACCCGGGCCAAGAGTGCTTTTCTGGCCAACATGAGCCACGAGATCCGCACTCCGCTGAGCGGCGTGATCGGGATGAGCAACCTGCTCCTCGATACGCCGCTTCGTCCGAATCAACGGGAGTTTGCTGACACGATTCACAGCAGTGCCCAAGCGTTGCTGACCATCCTTAACGATATCCTCGATTTCTCCAAAATTGAGGCGGGCAAACTGCAGATTGAAAACACGGAGTTCGATCTCATGTCTCCGGTGGAGGACTCGCTCGGTCTGATGGCGGCCCGCGCGGTTGCGAAGCATATCCAGCTGGCGGCGGATGTGGATCCCGCGCTCCCGCGTCAATTGCGCGGGGATCCCGGGCGGTTACGTCAAGTCTTGCTCAACCTGCT
The DNA here is from genome assembly GCA_049840895.1 of Nibricoccus sp. GTDB lineage: Bacteria > Verrucomicrobiota > Verrucomicrobiia > Opitutales > Opitutaceae > Nibricoccus. The sequence goes on from JASGJB010000014.1 coordinate 41,356, forward strand.
CGGCAACGCAGTGAAGTTCACCGAGGCCGGTGAGGTGGTGGTCACCGTGATGTTGCAGGAAGAGTCCGAGACGCATGTCCGGTTGAAGTTTGCGGTGAGCGATACGGGCATCGGGATGTCGGAGGAGACCTCCCGCTCGCTTTTCCAACCGTTCACGCAGGCCGATGAAACGACGGCGCGGAAATTCGGCGGCACCGGCCTCGGGCTGGCCATCAGCAAGCAGATCGTCGGCTTGATGGGGGGTGAAATCGGGGTGGCCAGCGAGCTGGGGCGCGGCTCGACGTTCTGGTTCACCGTGAATCTGGAGAAGCAATCCGGGCTGCCGGCGCAGCCTCCGGAGAACTTCGATGCCATCGCGGGCGCGCGTGTGCTGGCGGTGGACGATCATGAAGTGAACCGGCGCATCATCACGCATTATCTGTCCGCTTGGAAATTGCGCTGTGACACGGCGGAATCCGGCGACGAAGCGTTGCGAAAGGCCCGGACGGCCGCCGGTCAGAATGACCCGTATCGCCTGCTTCTTCTGGATTATGACATGCCCGGCATGGATGGCGTCGAGCTCGCCAGGCAGTTGAAGACGGATCCTTTGCTGGCTGGCATCCCGTTGATGCTGGTTAGCTCGGTGGATCATCGGATGAGTCCTGCGGCGCTGGCGGCCGTTGGTCTCCGGCGCGTGCTCAACAAGCCGATAAGGCAGGATGATCTGAAAAGAGCGCTGTTACGTCTGCTGGGCACATCGCCCGATGTTGATTCGACCGCGCAACAGCCGGTCGCGGTTTCTGAAGGGAAGGAGGCGCGTTGGTCGGCCGCGGCGCCCCGGCTTATCGTGGCGGAGGACAACCTCGTGAACCAGCGCATCATTCTCATGCAGCTCAAAAAATTGGGGCTGACCGCGGACGTGGCTGCGAGCGGACACGACCTGCTCGCCGCGATGGAAAACAACACGTACGACATCATTCTCATGGATTGCCAGATGCCCGAGATGGACGGTTATGAGGCGACCCGCCGCATTCGCGCAGACAAGCGGTTTTCGAAGATTCACATCGTCGCGATGACGGCGAACGCCATGCAGGGGGACCGCGAGAAATGCCTCGCGGCGGGAATGGATGACTATCTCACCAAGCCGACAAAGGTGGATGACATCCGCGAGGCCTTCGAGCGGGCTCAATCTGCCGCGAAGCAGGTGCGGACGGGTGTTTGATCTGGCGGCGCGTCGAGAAAGCTCCTCGAAAAAACCCCTCGCGCTTCGGCGCGTTTAAAGAGAGACACGTTCTTTTCATGACCTTTGCTGAAATCTCCGCCGCATTGCCCGCACGGGCTGTCACGTCTGTCGAGAACCTGCCTTTTCCCAGGATCGCCTCGGGCAAGGTTCGCGAGATCTTCGACTTGCGCGATGCGCTGCTGCTTGTGGCGAGCGATCGTCTGTCGGCTTTCGACGTGATTCTGCCCGACGGCATCCCGGGCAAGGGAATCATCTTGAATCAGATGAGTCTGTGGTGGTTTGCCCAGACGACGGACATCATCAGCAATCATCTGCTGCCGGATCAGGCGGGCGAGTTTGCGCGCCGCGGCATCAAGGACCGCGATCTCCAGTTGCGCAGCATGGTCGTGCGAAAACTGAAACCGCTCACAATCGAGTGCGTGGTGCGTGGCTATCTCGTGGGCAGCGGCTGGTCGTCCTATCAGAAGACGGGCGAAGTGTGCGGCCATCGTCTCCCGGCCGGACTCCGGCAGGCGGACAAATTGCCGCAACCGCTGTTCACGCCGACGACGAAGGCGCCCAAAGGTGAACACGACGCACCGATCAATGACGCCCAAGGTGCGGCTGCGGTTGGCGCGGCGCTCTACGAGCAGGTCAAGGCGACCAGCCTCAATCTCTACCAACTCGGGCATGATCGCGCGAAGGCAGCCGGGATGATTCTGGCGGACACGAAGTTTGAATTCGGTACGGATGCATCGGGAAAACTCGTTTTGATCGATGAAGTGCTCACGCCCGATTCGTCGCGTTACTGGCCGGCCGATCAGTATGCACCGAACCAGTCGCCGCCGAGCTACGACAAACAGTTCGTCCGCGATCACCTGCTTGCGATCAAATGGGATCAAACGCCCCCGGCTCCCTCGCTGCCGCAGGAAGTGATTCAAGGCACGCAGGCAAAATACCTGACGGCACTGAAGAATCTGCTCGGGTGAGCGAAGCGGATCGTGCGCGCTCAGGCGGCGCGCATCATCGACTCCATCTGGCCCGCGCCTGAGCGCGTTTTTTCCAGGCAGGATTCAACCGCGTCGGCATCAAGGCCGGCCATCAGAAGAATCTCTTCGTCGAGCGCCCACGCGTTTTTCTCGATGGGGATGCTGCGGTCGAGTTTCTCGGCGATATAGCCGGCAATGTGAAGCAGGGCGGCAAAGCGCACCCGCTGCGGGGCAGCGCTGGGTTTGAACTGAAATTGAATTGGATCGGCGAGTCGCGCGGGGAAACGCCACAGTGCGAAGAGCCGTTCGGCGGCTTCGGCGCTGGTGATGCCGAAGGTTTCGCGTTCCCAGGCGTCGACTAGGACGGCGGTGGCTTTGCGTCCACTGAGCGGAGGGACGAGTGCACCGGCGGCGAGACGTTGCAAAAGAAGGCGGCCCACGGAACGAAGCAGGCCGAGCGTATAGCCGACGCGGCGGTCTTCGCCGGTGGCATCGGAAAGATGTTCAAGCGCGACTGCGGCGGTGAGCGAGTTGCTCCAAAGCTCGTCTCCGCCGATCCCGTACACAGGCAGGCCGGTGATGTAGAGCTGGGAGGACATGGCGGCGCCGACGAGGCGGTAAACTTCCTGGAAACCGGTGCGGTTGATGGCTTCGGTGAGATCGGCGACCGATCCACCGCGGCCGTATTGGGCGCTGTTGCTGAGGCGCAGGACGCGGGCGCTCAGAGAGGCGTCGAGCTGCACGACCGAGACGATTTCCTCGACGCTGATGTCGGGGTTTTTCATCGCGGAGCTGAGGCGGGAAAAGATCTGCGGCGTCGTTGGCAGCCGTTCGGCGGCGGCGGCGAATTTCTCCGGAGTGAGCGCGATGGCGGTCATGGGTGGTATTACATCGGCACGCCAACGAGTTACTTAAGCCTAACCGGCCGGTCAGGGACCATGCGCCCGCCTGCTCAGGCTTGCGCCGAGCGTTGCGGCTGGCGGGTCGCGCCGCGGTGGGTGCGGATGAGTTCGCGGCGAAGCCAGTCGAGGGCGGCGTTGACGGCGCGCTGCTTCACGGTGTTGCGCGGGCCGGGAATGCTCAGCTTTTTCGACCAGACTCCGCAGGGCGAATACAGTCCGATGTAGACGCCGCCGACAGGGTTTTCCGCCGGGCCACCACAGGGACCGCAATAGCCGGTGACAGCGAGCGCGTAGTCGGCACCCATGCGCTCCGCGGCGCCCGTGGCCATCGCGACGGCGTTTTCCGGGCTGGTCGCACCGTGCTGGGCTAGCAGGCACTCGGGGACATCGAGCAGCTGCATCTTGGCTTCGTTGTCGTAGCAGACGACGCCACCTGCGAAAAATTTGGCCGCACCGGCGATGTCGGTGAAACAGCTTGCGAGCATGCCGCCGGTCGCAGTCTCGGCGACGGCGAGGGTTTTCTCCTCGGCGCGGAGCAGATCGCCGGTGACCTTGGCGAGCGAGTCGTGGCCGTAACACATCAAATCCTCTCCGAGCAGACGGCCGCATTCCTGCGCGATCTCGTCGAGTTGTTGAAGCGAGAGCTGGTCGGTGGGCGAACTGAGGCGACAGTCGACCTGGCCTTGGTGTGCGCAGAAAGCGATGTTCAAGGCGTCGCCGAAGCGATCGAAGATGGGCTGGAGTTTTGTCTCGAGGGCGGATTCGCCGACGCCTGCGGAGCGGATCTGTACGTAGGCCTCGCGATCGAGCAGCAGGCCGAGTTTCGCGAGGCGCGGGAGAACTTGCTCGACGAACATCGGCTGAAGTTCGTTCGGCGGTCCGGGGAGCATGCACAGAACTTTGCCGTCCTGCTCCACCCAGAGACCGGGGGCGGTGCCGTTGGCGTTGGGCAGCAACTCGGCGCGCTCGGGGCGGTAGGCTTGTTTGAGATTGTTCTCGGTCATCTTGCGGCCGAGGCGGGCGAAGCGGTCGGCGATGGCTTTTTCCGCATCGATGTCGAAGACGAGTTTCTGGCCGAGGACTTCGGCGATGACTTCGCGGGTGCGGTCGTCGCATGTCGGTCCGAGTCCGCCGGTGGTGATGATGACGTCGGCGTTGCGCCAGCTTTCCGAAAATTGTTTCGCGATCGCGGAGGCCTCATCGGTGATGGTCACGTTGCGCTGAAGGGCGACGCCGCGGCGACCGAGTTGTCCGCCGATGAAGACGAGATGGCTGTTCGCGGTGAGCCCGAGCAAAAGTTCGTCACCGAGCGTGAGCAATTCGTAGCGCGGATGACGCGCGGACGTGGGGTTGGAAGAATTCGGAACCGAAGAAACCATACTTGCGGAGAGGGAAATTAGGGTAATCTCTTCAAAATGCCAGCTAACGGTCCAGATAACGACTCCGCGCCTCTCGGGCTAAAAGAAAAAGTCCGCCGTCTCTCGGAAAAGCCGGGCGTGTACCTCATGAAGGACCGGCTGGGTCGCATTCTCTACGTGGGCAAGGCGAAGAGTTTGAAGAAGCGCGTGTCGTCTTATTTCACGCCGTCGCGGGCGATGACACTGCATCCCAAGATTCGCGCCTTGATCGAGTTGATCGAGGATTTCGACACGATCGAGGTGAAGTCGGAGCCCGAAGCGCTGCTGCTGGAAGGCCGGCTGATCAAGCAGTGGAAGCCGAAGTACAACACGGACTTTACCGACGACAAACGCTTCCTGCTCGTGCGCGTGGACATGCACGAGGAGATGCCTCGTTTCCGGCTCACGCGGCTAAAAAAAGAAGATCGCTCGCGCTACTTTGGGCCGTTCGCGCATTCGGGATTGTTGCGCAAAACACTCGCGCAGATGCGGCGGCAGTTCGGGATCATGCTGGCTGACGCCACGCCGCAAAAATTACCCGACGGACGCTGGAAGCTCTACGATGACGTGCGACAGGAACTGTACAGTTTTCAAAATGAAGTCGCGCCCGAGGATTACCGGCGTCGCGCGGAAGATGCGTGTGCTTTTCTCGAGGGAAAGTCGCGCGAGTGGCTGGAAACGTTGCGCGCCGAAATGCTGAAAGCGGCGGAGAAGCAGGAGTTCGAAAAAGCGGCCGAGTTGCGCGATGTGGTTTTCGCGTTGGAGAAAACGCTCGCGAAGACACGGCGGTTCGAACGCGAACAGCCGTTGATCGAGGCCGATCACGATGCGCTTGCGGCACTGCAGGAGGCGCTGGGAATGAAGGTGCTGCCCGCGCACATGGAGTGTTTCGACATTTCGCACATCTCCGGTACGTTTGTCGTCGCATCGATGGTGCACTTCGCGGACGGGAAGCCGGACAAAAACAATTACCGGCGTTTTCAGATCAAGAGCTTCATCGGCAACGATGACTTTCGGGCGATGGAGGAAGTGGTCGGCCGGCGCTACCGGCGATTGCACGAGGAGCAGAAGCCGATGCCGGAACTTGTCGTGATCGATGGTGGGCGCGGGCAGATCGGCGCGGCGTTGAAGGCGTTCGTCGCGATCGGGGTGGAGCCGCCGGTGCTCATCGGTCTCGCGAAGAAACATGAGACGATTATTTTCCCCGACGAGCGCGCGCCGCTGAATCTGCCGCTGACGCATCCGGGTCTGCAGCTACTTCAGCGACTGCGCGACGAGGCGCATCGCTTCGCGAACACCTACAACGCGGACCTGCGCTCGAAGAAAATCCGGGAGTCGGTGCTCGATGATTTTCCCGGGTTGGGAGACGTGCGGCGCGCGGCGCTCATGGCGCATTTCGGCGACATCGACCGGCTGCGCGCGGCGAGTGCGGAGGATATTGGCGAAGTGGCGGGTTTCGGGCCGAAGATGGCGGCTGAGCTGCACGCGTTTTTGAATCGCGGCAAAGAAGCGGAATGATGGCTTGGCGGTCTATTCACCGCGGAGGCACGGAGAGCGCGGAGAAAAACTGGTAGGAGGCGTTCACTTTTCCATGCGCAGGATGTGATCCATCACGCGCACGGGAAGCAGCCATTTGGCGAAGAGAAAGAGGGAGGCGTGGCGCGGAGCGTTGTAGTGGGAGCGCGGGCACTTTGCGGAGAGGGCTTTTTCCACGGCGCGGGCGATGTCGTCGGGGACGCCGGAGGCGCCGCGTTTGAGGCTTTTTGATTTGGCGATGAAACCGTCGATGTAAGGGGCGTAGTCACCGGCGCTTTCACGGATCTCAGCCCAGCCGGCGTTGGCGACCTGGCCGAACTCGGTCTGGATGAAGCCGGGGCGGACGAGAATGACCTGGACGCCGAAAGGTTTTAATTCGCCGCGCAATCCGTCGGTGAGGCCTTCGATCGCGTGCTTGGTGGAATCGTAAATGGACGACATCGGCCGGGCGATGCGGCCGGCGACGGAGCCGATGTTGATGATGCGGCCATGGCCTTGCGCGCGCAGCAGTGGTGCGACGAGTTGCGTGAGCGCGAGGAGGGAAAAGACGTTGGTCTCGTAGTTGCGGCGTATCGCCTCGACGGGCACGCGCTCGATCGGGCCGCGTTGGCCATAGCCGGCGTTGTTCACCAGGGTATCGACACGGCCGAAGCGTTTGAGGGCATCCTCGACCAGCGCGCGTCGGTCGGCGTCGGCGGTGACATCGCAGGCGACGACGAGCGTTTTTTCGCCGGAAGGATCGATTTCACGGCAGAGCGTTTCGAGGCGATCGGTGCGGCGGGCGGCGAGGACGAGTTTTGCGCCGGTGTGCGAGAGGCGTCGCGCGGTGGCTTCACCGATGCCGGAGGAAGCGCCGGTGATGATGACGACCTGATCGGCAGGGGCGGGGAAAGGCATGAAGCCGATCGGAGCAGCCGGAGATCGCGGCGTAAAGCCGCTCCTACAGGTGGCGGAGAATCGCGCGGCGGGATGGAGCGCTCCTTTTGGGGAAGTGATGTGAGCAAGTTTTCCAAATCCCCGTTGCGCGGCGCGTTTGGGCGGAGCAACGTTCGGGCAGTCGCAACCCTCCATGCAATTTCCCCGCTCGCTGGCAGTCCTGAGTTTTCTTATCTCGTGCGTCCCGGCCGTGGCCGATGTGACCCTGGCCCCGGTTTTCACCGATCACGCCGTGCTTCAGCGTGAGAAGCCGGTGCCGGTGTGGGGCAAGGCGGACGCGGGTGAACGCGTGACGGTTTCGTTTGCCGGGCAGACGATCGGCACGACGGCGGACAAGGATGGGCGCTGGATCGTCTATCTCGCACCGCTCACCGCCTCGGCGACTCCGGCGGATTTTCTCGTAACGGGAAAAAACGCGGTGCGGTTGACGGACGTTCTTGTGGGCGACGTGTGGCTGTGTTCCGGGCAGTCGAACATGGAGTGGCCGGTGGAGCGCGCGATGAACTGGCAGGAAGAGACCGCGGGAGCGAATTTTCCGCTGATCCGTCATATCAAGTTCAAGAAGACCGTGGCCGATGCGCCGGCTGACACTGCGAAGGATGACGGTGCCGGGTGGCGGGTGTGCACGCCTGAAGTGGCGAAATGGTTTTCGGCGGTGGGATTCTTTTTTGCGCGAGACATCCAGCCGCGCATCGGCGTGCCGGTGGGGTTGATCAACAGCACTTACGGTGGCACGCCGGTCGAGGGCTGGATGAGCGAGACGGCGCTGGCGAGCGATCCGGCGTTTGCCGTCGTGGGTGAGCGCTGGCAGAAAGCGATTGTGACCGCGCCTGAAGATCGCGCGCGTTTTGATGCGGCGGTTGAGGCGTGGAAGGCGGGCGAAGCCGCGGCGAAGGCGAAGGGTGAAAAGTACACCACGCCCTGGCCTGCGAATCCCCCGAGCGTGAAATGGTTTCAGCCGGGCGGCCTCTACAACGGCATGATCGCCCCGATCCTGCCCGTGGCGATCAAAGGCGTGCTGTGGTACCAAGGGGAAACGAACACCGACCGTCCGGGAGAGTACGCGAAGTTATTTTCCGCGATGATCACGACCTGGCGCTCGCATCTGGGGCAGGGTGACGTGCCCTTTTTCTGGGTACAACTGGCCGATTATGCGAGTGGCGACGCGAACGCGACGGGCTGGGCGCAACTTCGCGATGCACAGACGCAGACGCTGGCGCTGCCGGCGACGGGGCAGGCCATCGCGATCGATATCGGAAATCCCGATGACATTCATCCCACGAACAAGCAGGAGGTCGGGCGGCGTCTCGCGCTGCTGGCGCGTGCGAAAGTTTATGGAAGCCAGGTGGATTTCTCCGGCCCGGTTTTCAAGAGCGCAGTGCGGGAAGGCGCGGCGATGCGTGTGGAGTTCGATTATGCGGGCAACGGCCTGACTGCGCAGGAGAAGCCGTTGCAGTCGTTCCAGATCGCGGGAGCGGACCAGAAGTTTTTCCCGGCGGTTGCGAAGATCGACGGAGAGTCGGTGATCGTCTCGGCGGCGGAAGTGCCGGAGCCGGTTGCCGTGCGCTACGCGTGGACCAATGCGCCGGAGGCGAATCTCTATAACGGCGCGGGGCTGCCGGCGGTGCCGTTTCGGAGCGATAGCTGGTGAGACGGCGGTTTCTTGGAACTATGTCTCTTGCGGGCGGGGTCGAACAACGCGCCCGGAGTGCGCGTTCCGCCTAAGAAAAGCGCCGGCAGTGCGTTTAATTTTTCTATTTCCCCATGAAAACCCGATTCCTTGTTTCGTTATTGGCGATTCCGTTCGCACTGACTTCGGCGCTGGTGGCGGCGCCTGTGCCGGTCACTTCACAGATAACGGCGGCGACAGTTTACACGGATCGCGCGATTGTGAGCCGCGTCGCGAAGATTGATTTAGCCGCGGGAGAGGCGGAGCTGGTTTTCGAGAAACTGCCGGCGGCGCTGATTGATCAATCGCTTCAAGTGTCGGGACGGGGTACGGCGGGCGTGACGATATTGGACGTGGGCACGCGTACGACCCACGTCGAGGCGGTCACCGATCCGCGCATCAAGGCGCTTGCCGAGCAGATTAACGAACTCGAGGGCCGCAAGGAAGCGCTGCTGGATCGCGCAAAGATCATCGAACATCAGGGGGAGTTGCTGGAGAAAATCGAGGACGCCATCGCTTCTCCGCCCTCCAAGGAGGAGTCGGCAAGGCTGAGTGTTCAGGAATCTGAAAAGTTACTGGCGTTTGCAGATGCGACGGGAACCAAGCTTGCCGCGGAACGGCGCGCGATCGACGTTCAACGCGAGGAGTTGGAGGACAAAAACCGTGCGCTTCGCGCGCAGCTTGCGGACTTGCAGGGGAAATCGGGCGCCGATCGAAGCTACAAGACAGTTATCGTGCGAGTGGCCGCGGTGAACGCGGGCACGCTGGATCTCTCGCTTGCCTACGCGGTGCCTGGCGCTTCTTGGACGCCTTCCTATGATGCACGACTGCGCAGCGAGGAGCGGTCAGTGGAGGTTTCTTATTTTGGCACGGTTCAGCAGAACACGGGTGAAGACTGGAAAAATGTAGCGCTCGTCCTTTCGACGGCGCGTCCCGGTCTTGGTGGCGCGGCTCCCGAGCTGGAAACGTGGGTCGTGGATGTTTTCCACCCCCGGCCGGCGCCTGCAGGTACCGCCGTAATGACGGGCGCGGGCGGCGGCGATGAAAGCGTCGTCTTGGAGGCGTTCAGCGTGGATAAGCGTAAGCGTATAGATGTGTCGAATTTCAAGGCGCTTGAAGGAGCTCCGTCCGGCTCGGATCTGACCGCCGCAGAATTTGCCGGCGCCACAGTTGATTCTTCCGTGACCAGTGCTTCGTTCAAGATCGCGGCTCCGGCGACGATTCTCAGCGACAATGCCACCCAGAAAGTCGCGATCATGACGATCAAGCTCGCGGCGAAGCTTCAATATCAGGCGACACCGCGTTTGCAGGAGACGGCGTTTCTCAGTGCGTATGTGACCAACTCGACCGATTTCCCGTTGCTTGCGGGCAGTGTGAACACGTTTCTCGGCGACTCGTTTGTCGCGACGAGTGAGCTGAAGACGGTGATGCCGTCGGAGAAATTTGAACTGGCTCTTGGGGCTGATGAAAGCATCGCGGTAAAACGGAAAGTGGTGAACCGGTTCTCGGAAGAGACGGGGCTTACGGGCAGCGGACGCCGGGTGACGTATGAGTTTCTCGTCACGCTCACGAACAATAAAAAGACGGCTGAGCGCGTGGTCTTCAAAGAACTGCTGCCGGTTTCACGGAATGAGAAGATCGTCGTGAAACTCATCGGACCTGCCGAGCGCGACGTCGGTACCGTTGCCGCACCGAAGGAAGTCACGCGCGAAGCCGACGGGCGTCTCGTGTGGCGCCTGGATCTGAAGCCGGGCGAGAAGCGCGAAATCGCGCTGAAGTTCAGCGTCGAGCATCCGGCGGACGTGCAGGTGACCGGGCTGGAGTGATGGCGTGTGATGCGGACCGTTCGCCCCTTGAAACGCGAACGGTCCGGCGATGCAAAATGCTCATTTCCGGCCGGTGGCTTGCGCGTGGCGCGGGGCTGGCTAGTCTCGGCTCGCATGCGCAAACGTCTTCTTTTCCTCACAGTGTCATTTCTATCCTTCTTCTCCTTTTCACGCGGCGAACCGCTGAATGTCGGTGATGCCGCGCCGGTCCTTTCCGCCACGACGGAAACCGGAGCGACGCTCGCTCTTGGCGAGGTTTATCCGAAAGGATTCACGCTCGTTTATTTTTATCCAAAGGCCGACACGCCCGGCTGCACCGCCCAGGGCTGCTCGTTGCGCGATTCGTATGAAGAGCTCGGCAAGCACGGTGTGACGGTGATCGGCGTGAGCGTGGACGGCGTTGAAGCGCAGAAGGCATTCAAGGAAAAGTATCATCTGCCATTCACGTTGATCGCCGACACGGACAAGAAAGTGATGACGGCGTTCGGGCAGGATCCGGCGGCGCGGCCGGTGGCGAGCCGTCAGGCATTTTTGATCAACAAGGAGGGCAAGATTGTCTGGCGCGATTTGAAGGCGTCGACGAAGCAACAGGCGGACGACGTGCTGGCGGCGTTGAAGCAGCTCGGTGGCTGAGATCACGCACGGCCTTTAAAACACGAAAGGCGGAAGCGCGGTTGAATCCGCGGCTTCCGCCCTTCGGCGTTTTGGGTGTGAGGAAACTGGCTGCCCGCGGGCTTATTTCACCTTCGCGTCGATCAGTTCGTAGAGACGGCGCGATTTGTTGAGATTGCCGCCCTCGCCATAGCGGATGCGGATGAGCGTTTGCTGGCGGTTGATTTCCTCGATGTGAATATTGACCTTCTGATCGCCGGTCGCGCGGGCGATGATGTGGGCGTTGTATTTATTGATCTCACTCTTGGTGAGCATGAGTTCGGCTTCGGCGATGGCGGCCTTGGTGGCTTCGGCGACCTTGGGGGCGGTGGAGTTGAAGACCATCTTGAATTCACCGAATTGATAGGTGGCGACAGTCTCGCCAGTCTGATCGAGCACCACGGAGCGGCAGCCGGCGAGGGCGGCGACACTGGCCAGTATCACGAGGGCTGAATGCGGAAGTGTTTCATCGGCTCGAACGAAAGGCTCCTCCGTGCCGGTGGCAAGCCGCGTGAACGGTCGCATTCACGGTTGTGCATCCCGGGAAATTAACTGCAACTTCCCTGCCTCAGCCGTGTTTTGCGCATGAACGATGATCCTCACGTGCAAACTTCCTCCCCGGGCCCGCTGACCCCGGCCGACTTCACGGCTTTCATGCGCAGCTATCAGGACATGGTCTATTCCACTGCCGCGCGACTGACTGGAAATCAGGCGCAGGCGGAGGACATCGCGCAGGAGGTTTTCCTTAAAGCCTACGAGCGCTTCGACATGCTGCAGACTAGTCCGACTGCGGGCGGCTGGCTCAAGACGGTGGCGACGAATCTCTCACTCAACCACCTGCAGCGTTACCGGAAGCGCTGGCGGTTTTTCTCGGAGTTTGCGCGGGACGACGGAGGCGAGCGCGACGACGGGCCGGTGGAGTTTCCCTCGTTGGAAAATTTCCAGGACGGGCTCGATCAGTCGGAACGGCGCGCATGGGTCGAGCGGGCGCTCGCCGAACTGCCCGAGCATCAGCGGGTGCCGCCGTGCTCTTTCATTTTGAGGACTTGTCCTACGAGGAGATCGCGAAACGCCTGAAAATCTCCCTCGCGAAACTAAAAACCGATGTGATGCGCGGCCGGGCCGCGCTTGCACGCGAGCTGACGAAATCAGCCGCGCCGCATGAAACCTTTAACGCCTGATTCCGCCATGTCTGCCGACGAACGCTTTGACGATCCGCTTAGAAAGACCTGCACGCCGTGCTGCGTGCGCAGCCGTTGTTGCGTGCGCCGTCATCGCTCGAGCAGCGCGTGCGCGCCGAGATGGTGGCGCGGGCCGCGAGGCCGTGGTGGCGGCGCTCGTTTTCCGGCTGGCCGTTGCTACCGCGTGCGGCGTTTTGCGCGCTGTCGGGCTGTGCGGCGATGATCTGCATCGCGGCGACCGTGGCGATGGTGAACGGGCCTGGCACCGAAATGGCGGCGAAGGTTCTCCGGATCTTTTTCTTTGTCCGCGACGGAATGCACCTGGCCTCCGACTGGGCCCTGCAGTGGCTCGGAACGGTTTCTGTGGGCTGGTTTTTCCTGGCTGGCGGGGTGGTGGCCGCGGCTGGCGCCGGATTGCTGGGGATCGGCGCGACTGCGTACGGACTGCTTTGGAAGGATCGTTAAACAATCCCGCTTTTAGACTCTCACATTTTTAAACTCATGAAATCGTTTCGTTTTGTTTTTTCCCTGCTCGGCATAGTCGCCGCGTGTTTGTTGACGCAGGTGTTGGCCGATGATGCGCCATCATCGTCGGAACCGGCCGCGGTAGAATCGGCGGTGTCTACCGAGCTGTCTACTGCGGTTCAGGCGCAGAAGAAAGCCCCTCACTGGCGGCGCGGGCAGGGAACCGGACCATCACCAAGTGGGGGAGCGAAGCGATTTTGCCGGCGGGAGATGAGGCGGACAACGTCGTCGCGTTGTTCGGCGATGTGCGCGCGGATGGAGCGGTGCGCGGAAACGCCGTGGCGGTGTTCGGCGCGGTGCTTCTTGGTGATACAGGAAAGGCTGACAACAATGTGGTCGCAGTGCTCGGAAACGTGCGCGTTGACGGGCCTGTTCGAGGCAATGTCGTTTCGGTGCTCGGTGGGGCGTGGAACTCGGCCGAAGGCTCGTGTGGATGGGAATGTGGTCAGCGTGGGCGCCCCCATCCGGGCGGATGCCGAGGCGGCTGTGCGGGGTAATGTCGTGGAAGCCGCGACGTTTGGCGATGTGCCCGAGTTGAAAGGAGTGCATGCTTGGGGTGCGGCACGCCTTGCTTCTGGGGCGTACCCGCTGGCGCTGCATCCCGACACGCTGTGGGCGTGGGGCGTGGCGGGGCTGTTTCTTCTGCTCTACCTGTTCATCGCGCTGGCGATGAGACGGAGCGCTGGTGAAGTGCTCCGAGACGCTGGAGCAACGGCCGGGCAAGACGGTGCTGGCGTCATTTCTCACGGTGCTGCTCATGCCGCTGCTGCTGATCGTGCTGTCGATCACCGTGCTGGGCGGGCCGTTGCTGCTTCTGGCGCTGGGTGTTGTTTCGCTGATCGGCAAGGCGGCATTCCTTTGCTGGCTCCGGGCCTGGGCGCGTGACGCTCGCGCTCGGATGGCGGCATGCGCTGCCAGCGGTGTTTATCGGCGGAGTGCTGTTGATGCTGGTGTATCTGGTGCCGTTCCTCGGATTCGTCGTGATGAAGCTGACTGATACGCTCGGTCTCGGCATGGTGGTGTACACGATGATCCTGTCGGGACGACGTGAGGAGAAAAGACGCCGCCCCCGTCGATGACAGCGCCCACGGCCCCGTCCGGGCCTCGAGTGAGCGGCGGCTTTGGCGGTGCGACGATTTTCGGCAGCACCGGTTGCTCCGGCGACAGGCATGTCGATGGGATTTACGGCTGCTCCGCCAACGCCGGTGTCGGTTGCCGTGGCTGAAACGGGACCGCTGGTGTCACCCAGTGTGGTCGAACCTGCGCCCGTGCCGGCGGAGGTCTTGCCAACGAGCGTGGGGGCCAAAGTGAATCAGCCGCCGGCCTGTTAGTAAAGTCTTTGCCGAAACCGCCGCCGCCTCCGATGCTTTGGTCCGCGTCGCCGCGGGCGGGTTTTGGGTCTCGGCTCGGGGCGTTGCTGATCGACGGCATCGCATTTTTGCCGCGGGTCCCCTGTTCTTTAGAACTCCGGGACCGCTGGTGCCGATCATGGCGGTTTATCTGGTGGTGCTGTGGTCATTGAAGGGCGCCGACGATTGGCGGAGTCATCTGCGGGCTGAAAGTAGTGCGGCTCGACGATGGTCCGAGTGGACTGGACGAAGACGGCGATCGTGCGTGGGCTTGCCGGATTGGTGTCCAGTGCTGCCAGCAGGCCTGGGGTTTCTCTGGATTCTCTTCGATGAGGAAAAGCAATCGTGGCACGACAAGGTTGCAGGGACGGTGGTGGTCCAGGCGCCAAAGGGAATGTCGCTGGTGTGACGCGCGACTTTTGCTGGCGCGAGTGACCAGTGACCAGTGACCAGTGACCAGTGACAGATGCGCTGACGCGAATGGCACGAAAGCGGCCGGCGTGAACGACGCGCTGGGAGTACACATCCAGCGTGCCGGTCGGAGTGCATGTTGAGGGTTTCAGGTAATTATGAGCCAACCTGTCGTCGGCCTGATCATGGCAGACGCTCGGGACTGGGATACGATGCAACACGCGGCATCGACCCTCGAAAACCTGGGCGTTCCCTATGAACGTCGTGAGCGCGCATCGCACGCCGGACAAAATGTGCGGAGTACGCGAAATCCGCGGAGGGACGCGGGCTCAAAGCGATTATTGCGGGTGCGGGTGCGCTGCGCATCTTCCCCCGGGGATTAAACGGGCAACTCCTTTACAGCACTT
>JASGJB010000015.1:0-51616 GCA_049840895.1 Nibricoccus sp.
AGGTGGTTCGGTCCAGGTTGGTCAGCCCAGCCAGGTCAGCGGCTTGTCCAGTTCATATGGCCGGCACCCGCGCACCTTTCGCCTCCCTGGCCGCTCTTGCGGCGGTGGCGTCCGCGCAGGCCGAGCAGACGGGAACCGCCGCGGCCGAGACTGCAAAGAAAGATTTGCAGTCCCTCCCAGCCGTCCAACGCCCGGCGGAAGCCACCTCGGGCAAATCTCTTTTTTCCGGTTCCGCAGCCGGGTTGTCGCTGGGCATTTCAGATGGAAATGCCGCCCCGGCGAAAAACAAGGAGGACGGTTCCGCAGGTAAATCTGCCAACTGGCTCCTCGATGGAGTGAATCAATTGGAGGCCGAGGCAAAGGCCCAGCGCGATGCCAGCGACGACAAGAAGCGCGTTGATAATTCGCAGGAGTCTTCGACCGGGGAACGTCAGAACGCCACAGCAACGGCGAACCCGTTTGCCGCATACATGACGCAATGGCTTTCACCGGGTGACCAGGCTTTGTTGAACGCCGGCAGTCGGAATGCCTCTTCATCGTCAACGGCGCCGTGGGAAACCCCACGAAGTGATTTTAAGCGTGAAATCGCCCCGGCCACTCAGGCTGCGGTGACGACAAATCCGCTTCAGATGGAATTGCCGGGCATCTCGAGCTTTTCCGCCAGCCAGCAGTCGCGAAATCCTTACCTCGCCGATCCGTTTCAGGTTGAGGGTGGCTTGGGCGCGTCGGTCGCGGGATCAGCGAACGGGCGTGATGCCGCGGGTTCGCTGCCGCCTATTCTGACTCCGGCGCAAGCAGTGTTGCCGCCGGCGGCACCCGTTTCGGCGCCCGTCGAGCAGGCGAAGGCCGCGCCGGTGGCTCCTCCAACGGAGCGGTTGATTGACGACCGGAAGTACTTTCCGCAACTGCGCCGGTTTTGAGCGAGTTTTGCCAAAAGGGGCGGCAATGGCGGGGGGATCTCGTGACGCCGTCAGAAAATCATTCTTGCGCCGGGAGGCGGGGTTTGCGGCCATGACCGCTTCACTGAACGAAACCACCCATTTTCTGACCATGATCGCTCCCGAAACTTTCTCCCACATCGAAAACATCAAGAAGCGCGCCGGGCACTTATGGAGGTTTCTTTGACTGCGATCAAAAGCAGCGGGAAATCGAGGCCATGGACGCCCAGATGGGCGAGCCGACTTCTGGGATAGCAACGAGCGCGCTCAAAAGCACATCGCCAAGCTCAACGGCTTGAAGCGATCCGTCCTGCCGGTCGTGGCCTTCAAGAAAAAGGCGGACGATCTCGATGTGATGGTGGAGCTCATCCAAGGCGCTGCCGGCGACGAGCAAGCGATGTATGAGGAAGAGCTTTCCACGTCCGTGAGCAGCATGGTTGAGGAACTTGATAAGCTGGAGATCGCGTCCTTCCTCACCGAGCCGTTCGACAAGAACAACGCGTTCCTCTCGATCCAGGCTGGCGCGGGTGGCACTGAGTCCAACGACTGGGCGGATATTCTTTTCCGCATGTACAGCCGTTGGGCGGAACGCCGGGGTTTCGAACTCGAGGTGCAGGATGTGCAGGCGGGCGACACCGCCGGCATCAGCAAAGCGACGATTCTGATCAAAGGTGAAAACGCTTACGGCTACGTGAAGGCCGAGCGCGGTGTTCACCGATTGGTGCGCATCAGTCCGTTCGACTCGAACAAACGCCGGCATACCTCGTTCTGTGCGGTCGACGTTGTTGCTGAGATCAACGACGAGATCAAAATCGAGATTCCTGACAGCGAAATCCGCGTGGACGTTTACCGCTCGTCCGGCAAAGGCGGTCAGGGCGTCAACACGACGGACTCCGCTGTTCGCATCACGCACATGCCGTCGGGCATCGTCGTGGTCTGCCAAAACGAACGTTCTCAGATCAAAAATCGCGCGAGTGCGATGAACGTCCTCAAGGCGCGTCTCTACGAAAAGAAGCAGGACGAGCAGCGCTCGGAGATGGAGAAATTCTACGGCGAGAAAGGTGAAATCGGCTGGGGCAGTCAGATTCGCAGCTACGTTCTTCAGCCCTATCAGATGGTGAAGGATCTTCGCACGGGTGTGGACACCAGCGACACGCAGGGCGTGCTCGACGGCGATCTCGATCGTTTCATCTACGCCTGGTTGCGCGCGGGGTGCCCGCGTCATCGCAACAAGGATATCAAGATGGAGGATTGAGCCGCTGGCTTTCGAGCCGCGTCTTAAATGACGCGGCTACAGGCCGAGGACGGTCAGCGCGAAGGCGTAGTCGAAGGCGGTTTCCTTGAGAGAATCGTAGCGGCCGGAGGCGCCGCCGTGGCCGGCGTCGAGATTGGTGCGAAGGAGCAGCGGATTGGAATCTGTCTTTAGTGCACGGATTTTCGCGACGAGTTTGGCGCCTTCCCAGTACGGCACGTTGGTGTCGTGGAGGGAAATGTTCACCAACATCGCAGGATAGGCCTGGGCTTTGACGTTGTCGTAAGGCGAGTAGGCGCGAATCCAGGCGTATTCGGTTTTCACGTTGGGATTTCCCCACTCGAGATACTCAGCGGTCGTGAGCGGGAGGGAGTCATCGAGCATCGTGTTGACGATGTCCACAAAGGGTACGTCGACGATCGCCGCTCGGAAAAGATCGGGGCGTTGATTGAGGACAGCGCCAAGCAGCATGCCACCCGCGCTTCCGCCGTTGATCACGAGGTGTGCGGAATCGGTGCGGCCGGTTTTGATGAGGTGTTCGGCGCAGGCGATAAAATCGCTGAAGGTGTTTTTCTTGAGGGCCATCTTGCCAGCGTCGCGCCATTCCTCGCCGAGTTCGCCGCCGCCGCGGATGTGGGCGATGGCGTAGATGAAACCGCGATCGAGCAGGCTGAGTCGCGTGATGGAAAACGAGTCGGGAATACTGACGCCGTAGGAGCCGTAGGCGTAGAGAAAAAGCGGCTGCGGTCCGGACTGCCGGCGGTCTTTGCGCCAGACGAGTGAGACCGGGATGCGTGTGCCGTCGGAAGCAGTGGCCCAGTCGCGTTCACACGCGTAGAGCGCGGGATCGTAGCCGCCGGGAATCTCGACGCGTTTCAGAAGAGTGCGCGTATGGTTGTTGAGATCATAGGCAAAGGTGGAGTCGGGCGTGACGGGCGATTCGTAGGTGAACTGGTAGGTGTCGGTGTCGAACTCGAGATTGTGTCCCTCGGAGGCTTCGTAGATGGGCTCGGACATTTCGATGCGATGCTGTGCCATCGTCGCTAGATCGATGATGCGGATGTGCGGCAGACCGTTTTCGCGTTCGTGGATGACGAGGTGATGAGCGAACGTTTCGACTGATTCGCGTTTAATCGCCGGATCGTGCGCGAGGATTTCGGTCCAGTGCGCGGGTTTGGCGACGGGGGCGGAGACGAGGCGGAAGTTTTTCGCGTCCTTGTTCGTGAGAATATAAAAGAGTCCGTCGCGGTGCTCGATGGAGCATTCGATACCTTCTTGTTTGCGGACGACGGTATTGAACTTTCCCAGTGGCTGATCGGCGCGGAGCGCCTGGATGCCGGTGGTCGTGCGGCTCTCCGAGATACAGAAGAGGTATTTGCCGTCGAGCGAACGGGAGATTTCGACATCGTAGAGTTCGTCTTTCTCGTCGAAGAGCGCGCGATGTTCTCCTGTGGAAAGCGTCCAGCGCTCGAGACGGAAAGCACGTTTCGTCTCGTTCTCTTCCGAGACGTAGAAGAGCGTATCGTTGTCGGCCGCCCATTCGAGTGAAGCGACATTGCCGATGCGTTGCGGCACTTCGGCACCGGTTTCGAGATTCTTAACGTGTACCGTGTAATCACGTCCACCTGTGCGGTCGGTGGTGTAGGCGAGCAGGCGGCCGTCGTCGCTCACAACGAAATGCCCGAGTTGCATGAACGCCTCGCCAACCGCGAGTTGATTGACGTCGAGGATGATTTCCTCGGTGGCGTCCGGTTTGCCGGCGAGTTTGCGGCAGTGAATGGGGTACTGTTTTCCCTGCTCGGTGCGACTGTAGTACGCGTAGCGGCCCTTGCGCGCGGGGACGGACTGGTCGGTTTCCTTGATGCGACCGACCATTTCGCGGTAGAGATTTTCTCTCAGCGATTGCGCCGGAGCGGTGACAGACTCGGTGTAGACGTTTTCTGCCTTCAGGTATTCGAGGACGGCGGGAGAGTCTTTTTCGCGCAGCCAGAAATAATCGTCGACGCGTTTGTCGCCGTGAACGGTGACGTCCTTGGGCTGGCGCGCGGCGGCGGGTGGTTTCGCGGAGGCGATGTCGAGCGCGGCGTGCGCGGGAAGTGTTGTCATTAAAAGGGCAACGCAGGCGCCGCGGAAGATCATGATTTCTTTTTGGGCGCGACGCGGAAGTTGATCGTGTCGGTTGGCAGTTTGGCGTTGAGCGTCTGAAGCTGGCCGGTGGCCTGATCGAAGGTGAATGTGACCTCGATCGGCTTGGCTTTTTTCTCCGAGGTCAGAGCGCGGTAACGGTAGCGGAAGACCTCGAGGCCGTCGCGTAAGCGGCGCTCGTTGGGGCGGCCCAGCGTGCTGGTGACGGACTCGACGGTGGGCGGAGGGATTTCGGCGGCGTTGAGTTCGGGAGCACTATCCACTTCAGCCGAGCGGGAGCTGCGGTTGATGCGAGCAGCTCCGGTCGAACGCAGAAGTCCCATGAAGAGTTCCTTCGGGAAAAAAGCGAAGTAGCGCTCGGGAATGCCAACGAAGGAGAGATGTTCGTCGGTGAAGCGGACCTCGAGTTCCACGTCGTACACGGCGGTTTCGGGGTCTCCGGGCGGTGCTTCTTTCAGCCAGCGCACGCGCCAGGTTTCCTTTTCAGCGGCGGTGGTGATCGTCTCGGGATAAATGCCGAGCCAGCGAACGTCGTCGGCAAGCAGCACGGGTTCGAGAAACTCGATGCGGACGCCGTCCGTGATGTCGGCTTTGAAATGGGTGTCGAACTGGGAGAGCTGCTTTCTGAGATCGAGCAGACGGAAATAAACGCAGCCGGAGAACAGGATGGCCGCGGCGAGGAGGAGAAACGCGAAGATGCGTCGCAGAAGGGGTGGGTTGCGACGATAGGACATACGGGCGCAGGTCTAGTTTTTGATGAAGCGGAGCAGATAAGCGAAAAGCAGTGCGCCGGCGGTGGCGAAGATGAGCTGGCCGACGAGCCCGCTGGCGCTGATGCCGACGAGACTGAAAATGAAGCCGCCCAGAAGGGCGCCGATGACGCCGACGATGACGTTACCGGCGAGGCCGAAGCCTTTGCCTTTCATGATCACGCCACTCAGCCAGCCGGCGAGCGCGCCGATGAGCAGGATGGTGACGAAGGCTTTGAAGTTCATAGGCGGCGCAGGTTCACAGGACTGTTATTTGGAGGCCGAGGCGGGCGCGGGGCTGCTGGCGGTGACCGGAAGGAAAGTCATTTTCGCGAACAGATCCATGAGACGTTTGCGGAGGATCGCGTCTTCTTCCTCGGGCGTTTTCTTGAACGTGTCGCGTTTCAGGATGCGTTCGTAGAGTTCGGTCGTGATGATGACGATCCGGTCATTCTTGAGGAACACCAGCGAGCCGCGTTTGGCGACGATCGGCGCTTCTCCCGGTGCGGGCAGAATGCGGTCGCGGAAGGCTGAACCGCCGGGGAGAAGGTTCATGACGAGCAAAGAGCCGCCCTCGACGCCGGACAGATATTTTGCGCTCTCCACGGAGGCGCCGGGGAATGCCCTTTGATACTCGGGTTGCACGTGCTGGGAGAAGAGCCAGGAGAGGAACTCCTTGCGTCCGCGTTTTTCCAACTCGGCCTTATATTCGGCACCGGGTTCAAGGCAGCCGATGGAGATGTGAACGCCGTAAGGATCCCGAAACGTGGTGGTGACGGCGGTGTCTTGAACGGTGCCGCCCAGTTCCGCGAGAACGGGAATCGGAATGCGATAGACGCCGCCCGGGTTGGTGTAGACGTTGTTGTCATCGATCTGGCCGATGATTTCGGGTTGCTGCCCGTCTTGTGCGATGAGCGGAGCACATAGCAGCGAGATCAAGATGAGCAGACGAAGCGGGAGTTGGCGGATGTTCATTATGGGGGAAATCGGAGGTGTGCGCAGAGACACGAGGGTCACGGTGAAGTGCCGGAAAGCTGCGTCCAGAGTGCAGCGGGAATATCTTCGGGGCGGGTTTGTGCGGAGAGACCGGAGGCCGCAAGGACGGCAAGCCAGCCCGCGGCAGATTTTTCGTCAGGAAGATTCTGTCGGAGGAGGGAGCCAATCTGTTTGCGACGTTGCTGGAAGCAGGCGCGGATCAGGGCCTTGGTCTCTGGCGAGAAAATGAACGGCGTGGGTTTTCTCACGAGGTGAAGCAGGTACGACTCGATGTCGGGCTTCGGGTAAAAGCAACCTGAGGCGACCTTGTGGCCGGGAGCGATGTCGTATGCGGACTGGAGGAAAATGGAGATGGCGCTGAATTGCTTCGAGCCGTGCGCGGCGGCGTAACGCTGGGCCGCTTCCTGCTGGAGCATCAACACGAGACGCTCGGGAAGCGGGCCGCTGAGAACGGCGTCCATCCACGGTGTGGAAATCGCGTAGGGGAGATTGGCGACGACTTTGAAGCGCGAGGCGCGGTCCGCGGGAAGATCGGCGAGCGGGTGTTCGATGGCGTCGCCTTCGAGCAGGTGAAAAGTCGCGGGAAATTCCTTCGCGAGCGTTTCCTCGAGGTGAGCGTGAAGCGTGCGGTCTTTTTCGACGGCCCAGAGTTCGGTGCCGGCGGTGAGGAGCGCGGACGTGAGCGTGCCGAGGCCGGGGCCGACTTCGACGACGACATCGCCGGGAGCGATCTGGGCGAGTTCGAGGGATTTGCGGACGATGTTGCCGTCGACCAGGAAATTTTGCCCGAGAAAGCGCTTCGGCAGATGACCGAGCTTGGCGAGCAGATCGCGTGTGGCGGAAGGCGTTAACGGCATGAAGGGCGGCGAGCTTATTTAAGTCTCAGTCGGGCGGCGGCGGTGTGCGAAGATATTCACCGTAGTTTGGTGATAATGCCGGCGGTGCTGGCCTCGACGATGACGTAGGGAGACGTCTCGGTCTTTGAAGGAGCCATGCCGGTCGTGTAGCGGATCGTGTCTTGCGTGCGCGGTTTGAGGAGCGCGGGATGAATCAGCACCAACTGCTGAAGGTATTCTCCCCGCCCGGTCGGATCGATCGGCTTGGAATAGGCAAAAGAAAAT
Source organism: Nibricoccus sp. (assembly GCA_049840895.1). Taxonomy (GTDB): domain Bacteria; phylum Verrucomicrobiota; class Verrucomicrobiia; order Opitutales; family Opitutaceae; genus Nibricoccus. The sequence continues at coordinate 7,202 of JASGJB010000015.1, forward strand.
CCTGCAGTTTTCAGTTTTGAAGCGGCGTCATTCAACGAGTCGCCGACGGCGACCAGGCTGAGGATTTTTGAGCGGTTGGCGTCTGCTTCTGCGCGTTCGCTTGATGACGGACCGCTACAGCTGATCAACAACCAGCTGAGTGCGACGACTGCGATCAATCTCCAGGACGGCATGCGGTAAATGCGCCAGACAGCTCAGGACCTCCGGAAGTCCGCTATCAACGCGGCGGGATCGGGCGCCTTCATGAGGGCTTCGCCGACGAGGATGGCGTGGGCGCCGCAGGCTTTGACTCGGGCGGCGTCGGCACCGGTGAAGATGCCACTTTCGCTCACGGCGATGACGTCTTTGGGGAATTTCGGGATGAGACGTTCGCTCAGGCCGAGGTCAGTCTTGAAGATGGCGAGGTCGCGGTTGTTGACGCCGATGATCTTTGCGCCGTGACGAACGGAGCGTTCGAGTTCGGGCTCGTTGTGGATTTCGAAAAGGGCATCGAGTCCGGCGGCGTTGGCGGCGTCAAAGAGCGTCTTGATATCGGCGTCGGTCAGTGCGCGGACGATGATGAGGATGGCGCTGGCGCCGGCCTCGCGGGCCTGGACGACCTGAATGGGGTGAACCATGAAGTCCTTGCGCAGGCAGGGGACGGCGGGCGGTTTTTCGCGGAAGAGCTGGGTGACGCCGCGGAGATCGTCGAGCGTGCCTCCGAAGAATTTCGTGTCGGTGAGCACGGAGAGCGCGCTGGCGCCGGCGGCCTGATAGCGCAGGGCCTGCTCGGTGGCGGCGATGCCTTCCTTGATCGCGCCGGCGGACGGTGAGCGGCGTTTGATCTCGGAGATGACGCCGAGTTTGCCGTCGGCGCGCTTGAGGGCGGCGGCGAAGGAAGGCGGCTTCGGGAGCGAGGCGTTGAGGCGGGAGAGTTCGTCGAGGGAGACCGGGCGGAGAAGCGGGGCGATCTTCCTGGCGCTTCCAAGCCATGATCTCGGTGAGTTTGTCGGACATGCAGGGCGCTACGAAAAACACGAAATGGGACGAAAACCAGAACAGAGTGGAGCAGGGCGGGCACAGCGGCCGGCGAAATGAAACCGGCTCGGATCGAGCCGGTGAAACGCAACGGTTTGGGCACGAAAGCCCATGAGCGCGCGGTAGATCCCGCGCATCTCCATCGAAAACGGGAAAAAGCGCTGGTTGCGCCGTAGATCTCAATAGCCCTGCCGTTGGAGCGCGGCGCTGAGTTCCTGCATGAAGGCCTGGCCGTCGGCTGGCGTCGGGCGATAGCCGGGCTGACTGACTTTGGTAAAGCCCGGGCGGCCTTGGTTATCGACGATCCAGTCTGCAGTGACACCATCGCTGAAGGTGACCGTGCCGCTGGCGAGTGCGCCGGGGATCAAGTTCACCTTGTTCACTTCGACAACGACGCCGCCGTGCGGAGGTTCTTCGGGAAAGGCGTTGGGGTCTTCGGCGAGTTCCCCGTCTTCGAGGTCGGCCGGGACGTCTTGATCGGCGATGGCGGGTTCACGACCAGGAGCGGCGGGTGCCTTCGCCGCGGGTGATTTTGGCTTCGCGGGCTGAGCCTTGGAGACATCGCTCGTGTCGACTTTGGGCGCGGCGTCCTTGAGCGACAGGTCGAGATCATCGACGAGGAAACGGACGTCCATGTACGTCATCGAGATCTTGAACTGCTCGGAGAGCTTTTTCTGGATCGCGGAGAGATTGTCGCCGGCGGCGACCCAGGAGGCGACGGTTTGTTTCTGCTCGGGAGTGAGGGCCATGAGGGAAGTGAAATGGAAGGGTTACGCTGTATGGAGTAACCGGCGTCTGGCAAGCGATGTGACGGCATGCCGGTTCATGCGATGGCGGCGACACAGGGAATCCAGGATGTGACTTGTCCGTGATTTGGCGGCGGAATAATTCGCTAATAATGAATGCCGGCATCCGTCTTCTCTCCGTGAACACGCGAAGTCTCCTGGTGTGGGTTTTGGCTGCTGGCATTGGACTGGCCGGGTTGCTCACGCCGGCGGCAGCTGCGCCAGAGAAACTCAAGAGGGTGGTTCGCCGAACGCGTCCATCGAATCGGCTCACACGATCAACAGTCCGGAGGTGTGGGCGAAACTGGCGGCGCGACCGGCGTCGCAGGTTCTCGCCCGGACGGAGGTGGTGAAGTTTCTCGTCGATCTGAAGACGAAGCGGACGCTGTGGTTCGTCGATTCGGAGCGCTATCCGTTTCACTACGCGTTCGCGGAGGCGCGACTTTCGACGCTGCGGCATCCGGTGGAGTCGCATGAGGTTTTTAATGTGCGCGAGTACCGCCAGCCCGACAGGCGATTCGAAATGGGGTCGATCGTTCACTATATCGACGGCGATGTCTGGACGTTTGAAATGATCGGTGGCGACACGCTTTCCGGAGAACGCGTGCTCACGCTCTACCGGCAATTGCGTGGTGCGCTGTGGATCGGGCGACCGGCTCAGGTATCGTCCGCTGTCGGGGTTGCATGAAGAGCTCACGCGGGATGTCCGTGATCAACTGCACGTGATCACGACCGAGGAGGTTTTTGCGGGCGTGCGTTACCAGCCACTGACGGAAGGAAGTGCGTGCGGATTTTTGCGCGTGGTGCGCGGGCCGCTCGATGCGGCGTCGGTGCGGCCGGATCAGATCCTGGTGCTCGAGCAACTACCGGAGGAGATCCCGGTTTCGGCGGCGGTGATTTCGCAGCCACTTCAGGCGCCGCTCCGGGCATATCGCGGTGCTGTGTGCGGGACGAAGGACGCCCAACATGGGACTGCGTGGAGCGCTGGAAAATGCAGACATCGCACGGCTCGACGGAAAGCTCGTCGAGCTCTCGGTCGGACCGCAGGACTCGCACTGCGCGAGATCTCGCTGGCGGAAGCCGAGCGTCGTAGTTGAAAGAGCGACGCCCGCAGGATCCGTTGATTCCCAAACTGGATCGAAAGCCTGCGATCAACTCCGGACTTGAAGGAGCTGGGTTTGTACGACGCGGATTTCGCCGGGGCGAAAGCAGCGCAGTTGGGACAGGTTGCTCGGTTGGGGAAAGTGGTCCGGACACCGGGAGGCTTCTAGTGATTCCGATGGCGCACTACCTGAAACATTTTCGCACGACCGGCGCTGAGCGCTGCGTGGACGAGCTCCTGATGAGCACCGGGTGGGAGGCTGACGTCGCAGGACGGACGGCCGGCTGGCCGAGGCGCGCGCACTGATTGAGGGAACGGATGTCGATCCGGAGCTACTCGCGACGGTGCATGCGAAGATCCAGGCGACGGCGCCGAACTCGAAATGGATTTTGCGCTCCAGCACGAATGCGGAGGATCTCGCGGGCTTCAGCGGAGCCGGACTGTATCGCTCGGTCGTGGTGAAGGCGGGTGCGACGCCGGAGCAGCTGGCGAAGGCGATTCGCGAAGTCTGGGCGAGCGTGTGGCTGTCGGGGAGCGTTTGAGGAACGCTCGATGGTACCTCGTGGATCACCGGCTTGTCGCGATGGCGATCCTGGCGCAGCCGTTTGTCGATGGTGCGGTGGCGAATGGCGTGGCGATCACGGCGAATCCATTCACCGAAGTACGGCCGGGATTTCTGGTCGATGTGCAGACTCGCGGTGGCAGCGTGACGGGAGCGCGCGGCGATGAAGTGCCTGAGCAGGTCCTGATCTATACCTACAGCGACGATTTGGAGAGCGAGGTGCTGGCGCGCAGTTCGCGGACGGGCGGGAGTCTGATTCTTACGGAGAAACAGATCGAAGAGCTCTCAACCGTGCTCGGAAAAATTCACGCCGATCTGCGGCCGCGTTGGGGTGGGAGCGTGAACGCCGTGGATGAGAATTCCTCCTCGCCGGTGAAGATGCGCACGTGGTGATCGTGCAGGCGAGGCCGTACACGGTGAACTACGGGGCCGGGACAGAACTCGGAGGAGGACTGACATTGGCGTTCGGCAATTGAACATATCGGCTGTCGCCGAGTCTATTTTTCTGATGCTCGCCAGCTATCGATTTTTCGCAGTGAGCGCCTGTGTATTTACCGTCGCTGCGGTGTGCGCGCGTGGAGAATTGGGGGATCATCCGGAGGTACGACGCGCCATGTTCGGATAGCTTTCGATATGATCCCGGTTTTAAGAGGAATAACGAACAGCAGGCAGTATCCGATCGGGAGTCATCGATATTGAATGATCCATATATTCTCTATTTGCCGAAATTGGAGGTCGAGGACCGGCCATTTTCCACAGGTCTTGGCTGAAGTCATATCGAGGTCGCAAATGGCCGGGCCTCAAAACAAAAGCCGATGGGGAACCGGCATTCACGAGAAGGATTTTGGGAAGGTTCGTGGATCTGTTGTGACAGTGCTTTATATCCCCATTTTTGCGGGATTAGAGTTGGTGAAGGCAGATTGCTCAAGGGCGGCCGCCGAAGGTCAGGTAGTCGTCGAGGTCGAGGCGGTCGAAGAGTGTCCCGATGTCTTCGCGCCCCGGGGCTTTTTCTTCGAGGAGGGCGGCGGTGACCTTGTGGCGATAAGCGTCGCGTTGAGGGAGGTCGTTGATCCAATCGGACCACGTATCGATTTCGAAGTCGGTGCGTTTGTGCGTGGAGTTCTGGTTAAACCACGCAAGGAACTCGGTGTCGCTCAGGCCGGATCTGGCGGCGGCGAGAAAGGCGTCGGCATCGATGCCGGCGAACGTGAACAGGCGTTTATCGAGCGGGTTGTTGTACTTGTACTCACCGGCTTTGCCGGCGGCATGAGCGCGGGCTTTGTCGATGATGCGCGGGAGCACGGCATAGCCGCCGAGTCGGACGCGAGGGCTGCGAGGCGGGTGTTGGGTGAGATCGGGCGCGGCGTAGGAGATCATGTGGAAGCGAAGGTGTTTTTAATGAGTGATCGGTGATTGAACGCGGGCATTGAACGCCGCGAAGTCACGAGCACGGCAGAATAACGCACAGTTACCCGGCCGCCATTGAGAACTGCAACTATTCAGCCATCGCCGGCTCATGCGGCGGAGACGATTGTGTGCACGGCGTTGGTTTTTCGCAGCGCGAGAGATCGTCCAACTGGCTGGTTATTCCGGCGCGGTCGTGTCAAAGAAACCCAAGCGGCAATCCGTAGGCGGCTGCGACGCCGTTTACCGTTTTGCGCGCAGCAGAGCCGAGCGCCTTGAATTTCTCCTCGTAGGCGTCGAGCGATTCCCTGAGGGAGTCGACGGCGTTTTGAATGGCAGGGTTTCCGGCGCCAGCCTGTGCCAGTATCTGCATTTGTGCCGTCAAGGAACCCCGGTGTTCGGAAAGTGCCTTCACCTGCTCGACGGTGGTTTCATCGAGCACTTTTTTGATGTCACCGGTCAGGCCGGCGGCAAACGCGTCGATCTCCTCCGCGACTTTCTGGCGGATGACCGGCACCTGCTCGTCGAGCACCCGTTTGGCCTCCTCGGGCACGTAGGAGCGGATGGCGTCGTAGTACTGTTGTTCAAAGATCGGGCGCATGGCGTGGGTCCTATGTTTTTTTAGTTTGGAGGAATCGGTTCAGCTCGTCGGTGGCCTTTTCGAGCGAGGTCGTTGGTGCCGGACGTGAGTTTGTCCTGGAGCCCTTTGACCTTGCCTGAGAGAGCGTCGCCAAGCTTCGCGCCCAGGGCGTCTCCGAGGAAGCTGTTCAGCAAAACGCGGGCGGGCGCCTCGGGATTGCTTGCGGCGATGAAGCGTTGAAGCGACTCGCGCGCGCTCAACAGTTCGGAGCGGTAGGCTGCGCCGCGGGTGGTCACCTCGGCGAAGAGTGCGGTGAGTTCACCTTCTGAGAGCGGGGTGGTTAGTTCGGCTGGCGCGGGAGTGGCATCGATCATTTTGAGCAAGCGCTCGCGATGTGCGGCCAGGCTCACGGTTGCCTCGGTGGAGAGTTCGGCGGCCTGACGCTGTCCCTCGGTCATCGTTGCTGCGAGCTGGAGGGCGAGGGACTGTTCCTTTTCGCGAGAGCCGTGTCCGGCGGCGGTGAGTTGGCGCTCTTGATTGAGCTCACTCAGCAACCGAGAGACGACCGGATTCAGTTTCGTGCTGAGCTGGGTCGCGATCTTTTCCTCCAATTTGATCTTCTCGGTTTCGAAGGCCTCATAGACGACGGTCTTCTGACGGGCCTTTGCGGTGTTGAACTCGGCGAGACATTTCAGCCGGTGGGCTTCATATGTCTGGCGCACCAAGTCGCGCAGCGCCTGCTCGTATCGCTGATCGCGGGCCGAGGCGGTGGTCTCGATGGCAACGGCGACGTCGGACGCCTTCATGCGCGTCTCGGTGGACATGCAGCCGGAATTGGCGAAGAGGCCGAACGCCGCCAGCAGCGGGGAAATCAGGAAAAACAGACGGGAGCGTGAGTTCATTTTTTCTGGGGCTGGAGAGGGGCGGTGATGTGGGCGGCGACATTTTCCTTCAGGCGATCGAGAGTGTAGACGCCGCCGGACGCCTTGTGCGTGACGTCAATGTTGACGACAGCCGTGCTCGGCGCGGCCATGGGCGGCGACGACGTGGTCAGATTGGACCTAAAGACTGTCGTCGATACTTCTTTGATAATCCGGTACGCGGTATTGGGGAAAAGACCGAGGATCAGGCAGATTCCGAGCGTCGCGGGCGAGTTGCGTGAAAACTCGACGGCCTCCTTCGCGGAGCCGATGAACTCGGCGAGGAAGAACAGCGAGAGCGCCAGCAGGGGAGCGTAGAAAAATTTGGCGAACGTACGCAGCAACTCGCCCGGCTGCCAGATCTGGCCTTCCATGATGCCGACGAGGCGGAGTCCGTGCTGGACGAGCGCCTGCGTGAGAATGCCGAACCAGACCCACCAGATCATCTCGAGCCAGCGCCAGCGGCCCATGAGCCAGAACGAACTGGTCTCGGCGCGAACAATGGCGGTCAGCTCATTGGTAAGGGCTTTGTTCGCGAGCTTGATGGCCTTGGGGAGGCTGGCGGTTTCGTTGTCCTTGAGTTGCACGCCGAGTTGCTCGACGACGCGCTGATCCCAACCTGCAAAATAAGCGGCGACCGCCTTTTTTTCCGCTTCGGACAACTCGCGCAACGTGCCGGGTTGATAGATATCCCGCACGGCATTCCGCCGCTGGTCACCTTCCGCGAAGGCCTCGGAAAGACGTTGGTCGATGTAGTCGTGGATCTCTTTTATCGTAGCGGGCGGAGGAGTTGCCGACGACGTGGCAGGCGAGGCGTCGGGAGTGGTGGTCGAAGGCTGAGCAGCAGCGGTCGTTCCGGCTGCGGGCGCCGACGGGTCGCCTGCGGCTGCGCCGGCTGGAACTGCCTGCGGGGGAATTTCCTTCGATTCCTGCGGATCGAAGACGCGAGCGCCCAAGAAAGCTCGCTGCGAAATGCTGAAGCTCGGGCCCCTTGAGTCCACGAAGGCGCGACATATCGGAGGCGTCGATGTGGAATTCGGCGCGCGAGCCATTCAACGTGGGGAACCATGACACGCGGAGAATCCAGACTCCCCGTTCACCTGCAGTGAACGCTCCGAGAAAGCGCGCCTCGTTTTGCGCGTAGATGAGGTCCGTGCTTCTCGCGAGCGTCGCATAGCGATTGAGAACGGCCTGTACGCCGGCAATTTTTTCGATGCCGAAAGGAGCGGGAGGCAATGCTGCGACACTCGTGATGGGCTGGCCGGCGTGCTGGAGTTCGATTCTTCGCCCGGTCGAGTCTGGTGCGATCTGATAGACGCCCAGGCAGGAGTTGACGATCTTGCTGATCGAGGACCAGTACTCGTCATTCCAATAGCGGTGACCGGCGAAATAGGAAAAACCGATGACTCCGGCAACGGTGATGAGGAAGAGGTACTGTGCGACGCAGGAAAGCCAGAGCCGCATAAACCACGACGGAGGCCGTAGTGTTGTCTTGCGCGGAGTGCCGGCGGCCGGACGCCTGACGGGCTTTTCGCGGGGAGTTTCGACTGGCTCGCTATTTTCGGACGACATGGGGTGGGGAACGTGGAAAAAGAAGGAGGCGGATGGAGCCCAATTAATTACTTAAAAACGGCCTGGCAGTTTCAGCGTTCATGTCGGGGATGACGATGTGCGTGTATCCGCGCGCAAAATTCGACGAGGCTCGCTCCTGCGAAGCCACGCGCACCAATCCCGACAGTGAAGCTGGATCTCCTTCATCTGCATAAACTCACCACTGCTTGCCTGCAGGGTCTAAGCAAGGTGAAAACGGCAACGCCTCACGCGTTTCATTCATGAGGAGACGTCAGGTCGTTTGCAGGAGCGGTGCTTTTTGACGGCCGTCTGTACGAATTCGAAAAAATGAGCGGGTGGCGGTCGAAAATGCGGGAAGCCAAACGACTAGGCGTGTAGAACAACTGAAACCAAAAAATACCATGAAGTTCATGATGTTAATGATTCCCGCTGGTTATCGCGGAAACACGAAGCCGACGGATCCCAATTTCCCCGATCCGAAGATGCTCGAGAAGATGGGCCGGTACAACGAGGAGCTCGGCAAGGTTTTCAAGATCACCGATCTGAACGGACTGCACCCGCTGCTCGATGGCGCGCGCGTCAGCTTCACAAAAGGAAACGCCCTTGTGACCGATGGGCCGTTCATCGAGACCAAAGAAGTGCTCGGGGGCTACTGGATGATCGAGGCTCCTTCGAAAGAGGCGTTGGTCAAATGGGCGCAGAAGTGCCCGGCAGAAGATGGCGATATCCTCGAGATCCGGCAGGTTTTCGACTTGAGTGACTGTAGATCTGCTTCGGATGGTACTCTAGTTAGCGGTCTCTAATTTCTGCTAATCGTCTCGATCATTCGTCACCACCGCGACTGCTAGCGAAATAATCGGCACGACGAACGCGCTTTGTTCGGTTTCTTTATTTCTTCCGCGCGATGACGGCTGTTCCGTAGCACAATACTTCAACCGCACCACCGCGGGGTTCGACAGAAGAAGCATCGTAGCGAATCCCGACGATCGCATTCGCGCCTAACTGTTCGGCGTGCTTCTCCATATCCTCATAAGCTTGGGAGCGGGTCTGTTCGCACATGGCGGTGTAGGCGCCAATCTTTCCACCTATGATGTTTTTCAGGCTGCCGAGGATCCCTTGTGAGATTGTCGGCGACCGGACAATGATGCCGCGCACCAATCCCTTGTGCTCGGCAATTTCATACCCGGGTATTTCAAAGGTTGTTGAGGCTAGCATGGAATTTTTGCTGAAAACTTAAAATGAGTCATGATCGCTGGAATCCGGTCATTCGGTGGACTGGCCGGGCTCCATCTTGGAAAGCGCTGCGACGATCTTTTGCTCGCTATAAACGATCTGCTCAAACGGTGCGTACCCTTTCTTCGCCACGCGTATGAGAATCGTGTTGGGCTTGGAGTCTTTGCTCGCGGTCTTCCATATTTTCACTGCCTGCAGGTGAAACGTTCCCTCCGAGTCCGATGTCGTCTGGGATTTCCACTCGTGGCGGGGCAAATGCATCGCAGACACAGTCGCGCCTTGGATAGGCGCTCCGGTTTTTGCATCACGAACAACGCCGTCATAGGCAGGCACCATGGCAATTTGTGCACATCCGGCGAACAGGGCTAACACAGACAATACAATGAGGGGTTTCATTTTCGTCTGACGTTCTCTGCTTACTCACGCCGGGCTGGCGACTCCAAATTCACGACGATCCTGTCGGGGCATCGTGTCGTGGCGATTGATTGATACCCTGTTTTTTCATGCGGATCGATCCGACAGCGTGCGTTGTCTCCACGGGATCGGCGTAGATCATCGCGTAGTCGCCCGCAGCAAGTTTTGGCAGGGATAGCTTTAAAGGCCCGCGATCGGCCGGGAGGGAAACAAGAACGGAGAATGTGATCTTCGTCGCACGTGAAATTCGTACCACAATTGTCGCGGATGAAGATCGTGACGGGGCGACTATAGATCCCGCGGTCGTTCAAACGAACCGGCGGCATTTGTGACGGGAGCTGCCGGGGCCTCTCTGTGGATTTGCTTCGGATCGCCGTCCTTCCCGTAGACGCTGGCAACCTGACGGTCGAACCAACCATCAAGATCATCGTCGATGAACTCTTCGGCCAGGCCGCTTCCAATCCAGAAGCGAAGCCGGTCGACACGTCCGTCCGCGTTGGTGTCAAATGCGGTCTGCGCGCAGGCTTCGTTGTGCCATGCCAGACCTTTCGGTATTTGAATCGGCCGCCAGGCGTCATGCGTTGTGTAGCTCTGGCACCCGGTCAGACAGCCGAGAACCAATGAAAGACAAAAACCGATTGGGATGAGGCGGGACGTCTGCGTGCAGCTTGGTTTCATGAGGAGTCTTTTCCGTTTGAGAGCAGGCGGGGCAAGCGCGTCGAGTCGGACTTTGTGCATCGCTCAACACTTCTTCGCGCCGACAAGTACGCGACCGATCCTGCGATTGGGCCGAGAAGGATAATGATAAACCAAGCGATCTTGCTTCCTCCGGAAAACACCGTGGTTCGAGAAAGATCACGAAAGGCGTAGATCCATAACGCGAATGCGGACGCGGCGAACAATCCGAGAATAGTGTAGGTCTGGGCGTCCACGCGTTTCGTTGCCGGGCGATATCTTCTCAGTTACACCGGGCTGGCGATGCTAAATTCGAAACGCGTTCATGGGACGGAGGTGTCATTGTGTCTGGTTGAGCACTTCTTTCGTCATCACGACAACGGGTACTCCGCGGTAATGCATACGCTCAAGAATTGACCAACCGCGGCGCAAATAGAACTGCTCCTGCGTGGGAGTATAGAGATGAATCCGGGAGATGCGGAGAGTGCCTGCTTCCTCTATCACGCGTTGAACCAAGGCAGACCCCAGACCTTTGTTTCTCCGATCAGGCCGTACGAATACGCCCGCCAGCCAGGGCGTAAGATCCAGCCGGGTGTCCATGTCGTGCGCGATGAGCATCGCAGAACCAAGGAGTTCGTCTTTCTCAAAGGCTACGAACACGGTCGGCACGTTCTGCCGGCCGCACGTTGCCCGAAGCCGGATGGTGCGGGCCTCCAAGGTGTCACCGGGACGCAAGTAGGACCACTCCTGGTGGTGCCACTGAGCGAGACGCTCCAGAAATTCCCCGCGTGCTGCCAGGTAGTCGATTTGCACGGGTGTTATTATGCTTTTCGGCGGCTCGGCTCTTTCGCTTTAGAAGCCGCGAAAGACCCCGGTCTTCTTTGCCGCCTCTGCGAACTCGATGAAATCCATATTGGCCAGCTCCAGGTTGTTTGCGACGGATGCCATCTGCCGGGCTTCAACCCGAAAACGCGGCTTTTTCTCATCGAGCAAATCGATGCACCAAAACGGAAATTCTTTTTCTTCCAACGCGCGTTCATCTGCGAGGAAGACGACCGTGTACGGATAGTCCTTGGGGAGCAGCGCGATTATCTCATCGATCGATTTACCCTCATACTGCGGCGAGACGATGAATTCGAGTTTCGCGACAAAAGGTGACGGTGGATTCTTCGCTGCCGCTACGGCGTCACTCCAACTTTCGACTCGCAGCAGTGTCGCCTTGATCACCTGCGCCTCAATCTCCGGCCCTGAGTTGCGCGGCGAACAACCTGTCAGGCCAAGGAATGTGATTAAAAGCGTGATGGGGAAGAGGGTTTTCATACTCCTTGCCGAGTATTTCTGGTCAGTCACGCGGGGCGCAGCTGCGGAGGTGTCTGTAGCGTTTTGGGATGGGCTCTTCTTTCACGCAGTCTTCTTCCTGGCAAAAGTGAGCAGGAGGACGACGGACAAAACCGATATGGTATTGATCAGGAAAAGTGTGCCTGGCTCCAAATCAACCGACTTTCCGGACTTCGCGACAGGACGCCAGCCATGCTCTTTCGCGAGGTAGAACGCGAAGACGCCGGCAGCGACCGCGAGTACGACGCCGATGGCTAACCGCACACCAACCGATGGGATTTTCCGCTTCACAAAGATGAACAGAAGCGCCGGAACCATGGGCAGGCCGAATTGAAGCAGGAAGCTAAGAGTGGGTGTCATTGGGGATTTTCCCGAACGTTTTCTGATCAGTCGCGCCGGACTGGCGACCCAAATTAGAAGCGGGGCCGGTCGAGGCGTTGTGCTTTGACGGCTGGTGCGGCTCTTCCTGAAGCTCAGCTTTCCTTCCTGATCAAAACTAAGAAAAACCATTTCGGAGGAGGATGCCGCACCCTCGACGCACTCGATCCTAAATGACACGCGATTGTTGGTCGCGCTGCCTCGAAACACTCGACTGCGTTGAAGACTGCCAAGTCCAAATTCTCCAATGGGTGTTAGACTCTGCTGATCCTTTGCTTGTCTGAATACCGATACAAACAGAGCTGGGCCGGCACTGGAGTTACCGTCGCCTCCAAACTTATGAACCAAGAGCACGACGATAGGCTGTTTGTCTCCACCAGTGACCTCTAGCACGCCGTCAAAAACGGTCGCAATCGGTGTAAGGGGAGGTTGAGCCAACGCTGCGAACTTTTTCGGTACTCCGCGAGTGTAGGCTTCGCCAAGTTGCAGTTCAGCGGGGAGCTTCGAATGCCCGAAAAAACTGCGGCCTTCACAATTGCGACCGAAGACGATTTCCGGCGCAGCCTGGCACGCGTAGCTAAACAAAAGAGCGAACAGCAGTGGTATGATCCAGGGTTTCATCTGCCGGCTAGGCATTTTGTTTTTCAGCGTTTCTGGTGAGGATCGCCGCTAGAAGAAAACCGCCAAACAGCACCTGCGAAACCCTGAAGCGTGCCAGTGCCCACGGCAGCCATCCTTCGCGGGCCTCCCGCCAATGCGCAGGTGGTATGTTCGCATTCCACTGAAGTATCGCGTTCTCATGCGCTGCGTACGTATAGCCAGACAAGAGCAGTCCAATAAGTGAGCTTCCCCCTACGACCGCCCATATTATCCGGCGAACACCGCCGCCCTGTCGAAAGCGTAGAATCGAAATCCCGATCACAGTAAGCCAGCCCAACGGGAGTAGTACGCGGTTGAACTCGCTAATTTCCTGAATGCGCCACGTGAAATCGCCGGCGCCCGCCCCGATTGCGGCATCCCAGTGAGTCCACGTAGCGCAGACGAGTCCGAGGCTGGCGCAGAGACCAAGAAAGGTAAGTCCGCGATTTGTTTTGGGGACTACATGCTGGCGCGGCTCTTTCTTCATCGGCGATCGTCTTCTCGCAGCCGGCGCAAAGACTGCCAGTAACCTGGCGGCAATCTGGCTTCTTTCTGCTCGGCTTCCTCCCACAGTGCGGTGGCGACTTGCGATATAGACTCTCGCTTCGCCCGCGCCTGGTAGCCGGCTACATCAATACCGCACTTCTCCAAAAACTGTCTGCTACGCTCGAGCACCTCGGCAAATCGCTCTCCTTCGGGTCTTGGATCAAGAACGTGCATCTTTCTTTGCCGAACGATCTCTGATCAGCCGCGACGCGCTGGCGATTTCAAATTCAACACGAATCCTAAGTGATGACATGCGCTAGGGCTTTTGCAGGAGCTTCGCCAGCATGCTGGATGAGTCGTTCAGAAAGCGGCGCGTGACCAGGTAGTGTTCCGTTTCCTCGTAAGGAACAACGGACAGGCCGTCTTGCTGGACGCTGAGGATTGTGGCCCCAGGGAACGCCATGAGGATGGGCGAATGGGTTGCCACGATGAACTGACTTCCCGCTTCGACGAGGTCGTGCATGCGAACGAGTGCGGCCATCTGGCGCGTGGGCGAAAGCGCGGCTTCGGGTTCGTCGAGAAAGTAGAGACCGTTGGGACCAAAGCGGTGCGTGAGCAGCGCCAAGAGGATTCTCCGTGGGATTGTTCGTGCAGGGACTTCCCACCGTAGGAGTCGGTTACCGCGGGCTGTGCGGCGGCGATTTTGTCCAGTCGTTCGACCTCGGTCGCGACGTTGAAGAACGATTCTGCACGGAGAAAGAAACCGGTTCGCGGCCGTTTGTGACTGCGTGCGAGACGCAGATAGCGGTGCAGGTCGGAGTGCGATGCGCGCGTTTCAAAGCGAAAGTTTTTCGATCCGCCTTCGGCGTTGAATCCAGCGGCGACGGCCAGCGCTTCGAGCAACGTGGATTTTCCGCTGCCGTTTTCGCCGACGAGAAACGTTACGCGCGGATTGAACGTGAGGCAGTCGAGTTTTTTGACCGCGGGAAGATTGAAGGGATAGGCATCGAATGACGGCACCTTTTCCCGCAACAGTGTCGCCTGGAGCAGGAAGCTGCGGGAATGGATGTCAGTCGTATCGTCCACGGGGAACGTGATGGAAATCTTGCCGGCCCCTGATGGAAGTCTGGTTTCACCAGGGAAGAGCGCAATCGAGGATTCTGGCGGGGTGGGATGAGGAGAAATCTAACGGAAGTATATGCGTTCCTAAAAATCCGATGGCTCCGCCTATCGCCAATGATGCGAGTGTTCCATGCCAGGCCATGCGTGGTGGTGCGGCCGGTCGTGGAAAATCAGGTGTCACTCCGGCGGCGACCACCCGATCATAAATGTGGGGATGCGTGGTGCCATTTCCTTGGAGGACAGCTGGCGTGAGGTTGTCCTCGGTCAGACGGAGCAAGGCGCGTGCGTAGGTGCCTTCGTCAGCCTGACGATGGGTGGCTTGCTCGGTCTGCCGCCCGTTCCATCTTTCTGGAAAATGCCGTGAAGAGCCTCGGCGCAAACGCTCCAAATGCCAGCGGAAGAAAGACACCTGCGCCGCCCAAGGCATGCGCCAGCGGAAGAATGAAAATGCACGGGAACCAGGTCAGAGCGCCGAGCAGACGCACGATCAACGCTGACTTGGGTTCGTTGATGTGGGCGAGCTCATGTGCGCAGACCGCCGATACTTCGTCGTCGGGCATGATCTCCAGCAGGCGCTCGGTGAAAACGAGTTCGCGAGTCGCCGGCAAAGCGAGGGCTTGAGCCGCCTGGGACCGCATGATCCAGACGCGTGAGCAGGCGATTCCGGTTTGCCTGCTTGCTGTTTCAACAAGCGTGCGGATTCGCGACGATCCCGGGACCAGAAATTTAAGGAGCCGCGCAGTCCATATCCAGCCGGCCAGCGACCACGTCAATTGGAAGGCGAGCGCGAGGGCGGCGATCACGCCCATCGCGGGACCCGGCTGCAGTGGCATGATCGCGGCGACGATCAGCAAGAGGGAAACGTAGAAAAATCGAAAGAAGAGCCCGATGGCCGCCGAGCGCAGCAACGCGGAAACGGTAAGGCGCGGGCATATTTCGCGAAACATGGGCAGCGTCCCCAACTCCACGCCAATCGCGCTTACCAGTGCTGCAACGACCAGCAAAATCCACGGCGTTGACCGGGCGCTTATCCACCAGCAAAGCGCGGCGGTGATGGGAAGAAACCAGCCGAGTGTGTGCGACGCGACGCGCACGGGCCACAACGCGCGCGCGCGTACAGACCAGTGCTCACCGGCACTGCGCCGCCATGTGCCCAATGTGAGGGCGTTGCCGACGGCGACGTAGGCGAACGAAAAAACGCCGGCGCCTGTGATCCAGAGGAGTTCCCGCATTACCATCTCGCCTCCCCAAACACGGTATCGGCGGTCGCTCCACTTGAATCGAGCTTTCAGCGCTGGCATCGGACGGCCGTCCAGAAGAAAGGCCGGGACTATGATGGTGAAGTCTGACGTCTCGGGTAAAATAATTGGATCAACAGGAAGCGGTAGGACCTGCGCTGGCGCACCGTCGTGTGGGATTAACTGGATCTCCTCTTTTTCAAATGTCGTCGAACGTCCTTGAAAATAAATGGCCATGAATATCTCGCCCTTCTTCGGAGTGTTGAAGGACACAAATCCCTGCGACAGCCGCATGGAAGGCGGATAGAAAAAACTCACACCATTGTCTTCCACTCTCTTCCACCCTTCGGCACTCGCACTCTCGTAGAGTCCTTGATAAACCGAACCGCATCCAACCCCGCCAAGCAAAGTTGTGAACAGGAGGATTTTTAGAGCATGCTTCATGTTCACTCGCTCCGCAGGTTGATCGTATGCCCCGCGAGGGCGTCGCGATGGGCGCGGGCCCAGACGAGCAGCGAGTCCTGCTCGCGATCGTGCGCGACGAGGGCGATGCGTTTGCAGGCGGACAGCGGGGCGGGCTCGGTGCGGACGAAGGACATGGTTATACGACTAGAAAGTCGATATGCGCTGCGATGAGTCGTCTGTTTGAATCGAATGAGCCAATCACCGGGTAGTGTCCATCGCCCCATCCCGAGTGAAAGAGGATCAAGTTCTCTCCATTTTTCGCGAGGGGAAGTGTGATGTTCGCGATACCTTCCCGGATGTGGGCCGGATCGTCCATCCGCCGAAACCAACTATCGGCCCGCTCATTCTCAAAAAGATCCTCATACCAAGTCTGAGGATCAGGCATACATCTGCCGATGAAAGACTCATCGACGAAGCAAGCAGTACCTGCGTCGACACCAAAACCTATAAACTCGTCGCCCTTAGGCTCAGGTCTCGGTCCTCCGTCCGTTGCGAGAGGAATCGCCTTTCTGTAGACCTCCGGTACCGATGAAAAAACAATGGATGCGTATGCCTCGCGAATGTGAGACCGGTCCTGCTTTTCGCTTACGTCCGCGAGTGTCACAACAACGGGAAATTTTCCACTCGGTGCGATGATGAAAGGAGTGCCGGATGGAGAAAGGCACACGAATGGATCGCAGGCGACGAGCCTCCCACTTGGTAGCGACAACTCGCCGCAAGGCACCGTCCACAAAAAGCGAGGGCCGTCTTCAGTTGTGACGGCAGTTTCATTTTTCAGCGCACCCCATGTCGGCTGATTCGGCCATGCGCCTGGTTGTGGCAAAGTCGGTTTCTTTCCGAAGAGCCGAGAGAAGATGTTCATGCCTGGGATAGGATGGGGCGGAGGTTTATAGCCGATACGATGAGCAGCGGGTGAATCGATGCGATTGCGCCGGCGGGCGTCAACACGTTGGCCGCCAGGCGTGATCTAGCCGGGAATTTCCTGTTTTTTCAGGACGTTAATCCGCGCGCACAGTTGGCCAAGCGATGCACAGACGCCCGCGCGGTTTGCGGAGATGATGGCGCTACTATGAGTGCTACCGCGTTAAAAGGACTCACGACGGCTGCCGGGGAATCCGCGTATCTCCAACGCACCGTCGCAAACGAACTCCCTGAGGAGCTTTCGCAGATTTCTGGATCATTCGGATGCCCGGGCCTTCGCGATTCCCCGGCTGGCGGTGGCCGGAGAAAAGCTGGACGCCCGAAGCAGGCGATAGCGGCGACGAAGATGGGCCGGCTCGCGAGAGCCACCGCCAACTTTATCGATGACGGACACCCAACGATCATGGCTTCCGTGTGCGGCTCAAATCTTACCCGACAGCAATTCCGATGAACGTCACTTTCAACATCACTCGAGTTGGCGGACAACTCAGCGACGTCAGATTCCGCCTCGGGCGCAAAATCGTCGAACCCTTCTCGACCGCTCCGTGGTGCGGCAAACCGGAGGCGAAGAAACTCATCCCTTTGCTGCGCGAGTTGCGCGGGGATTTTTTCTGCGCGCCTTTTGGCGACGGTCCGGCGTGGCGAGACGAAGAGCATCCGCCACACGGCGAGTCAGCCAATTCCACGTGGAAGGTGAACTCGTCCAAAGCCGGGCGGCTCGTCGCCACGCTGCAAGCACGCATCCGGCGTGGAAAAATCACCAAAGTCATCGAGGCGCGCGAGGGAGAAGCCAACCTCTACCAATCTCATCTTTTGGAAGGTTTCCGCGGCGGGATGTGTCTCGGCCATCATGCCATGCTCGACTTCAATCGCAACGGACCGGGCGTGATCTCCACGAGCAAGCTGCGTCTTGCGCAGGTGCTGCCGGCGCCGTTCGAAGAGGCTGCGAAGGGCGGCTATTCTTCGCTCAAGGAAGGCGCGTGGTTTCGACAGCTGGCGAGTGTACCGATGGCCAATGCAGAGAAGGCCGATCTCACGCGTTTTCCCGCCCGTGAAGGTTTTGAAGACCTGGTGATGTTGCACCACAAGGACGACGACGATTTCGCGTGGGCCGCCGTCGTTTTCCCGGAGAAGAACTTCGTCTGGTTTTCGCTGAAAAATCCTGCGCACCTCGCGTCCACCGTGTTGTGGCACTCGAACGGCGGGCGTCACTACGCGCCATGGAACGGCCGCCATCGCGGCGTGCTCGGCATTGAGGATGTCACCGCGTATTTCCATCTCGGTCTTGCGGCTTCGTTGTCGGCGAACCCGTGGAAGAAAAGGGGCGTGCTCACGTCGGTCACGCTCTCCCGGAGCAAGCCCACACGCATTCCGTACATCATGGGCGTCGCTCCGCTGCCCGCCGGGTTTGATTCCGTTCGGAACATCCAGCGCACCGCCACTGGCATCCGGCTCCAATCCGCGGGCCGGGCGCATATCGATCACGCGGTCGACACCACGTTCATCCAATAACCGATTTCCCGGAGCCAGCCATGAGCACCATCCTAAAACGATACACCGACTTCCTCCAAAACGTCCGAGGCAAAATCCTGCTCGGTTGCGACGGCTTCGTCGATGAGACGTACGAACTCGTGGACGTGAGGCGGGGGCCATCCGACTTCACACCGATGAAAAAGCTCAAGCAGTTCGGCGAGCTGATCGTCCAACGTGCGGACGGTGGTGTGGGACTCGAGCTCGTGCCGAAGCGCCGTTGCGAAGGTGGATTCGCCATCAACACCGGCCGTGTCGCCGCGTGCCTCGGCCTGAAGCCTCATCTGCCCGGTCTCTACGGCGGCAAGGCGATCGATCCGGCCTACGAGCCGTTCGCGGGGATTTGCGAGCTGCATTCCCTCGGCGATCCCGCGCTGACGATCGCGTTGGAGTTTGGCGATGGGAAGATCCTGATGAGCAATCTTGAGGCGGTCTCCACTCTGAACTGGAGCGATTTCGAGAAGCACTTTGGGAAGAAAAAACTCGATGAGATGTTTTCAGGCGTCGACATCCTCGGGCTTGGCTACTGGTCGTTGACGGCAAACTTCGACGAACTTTTCCAAGGCTTCATGGATCAGTATCGAACCACGACGCCGCCACGCCGGATGTTTTTCGATTTCGCCGACATCAAGAAGAAGTCCAGCGAGAGTTTCATCCGCAGCCTGGAGTTGATCCGATCGTTCAGCGGCAAGATCCCAATGGTTCTCAGCCTGAACGAACACGAGGTGCTGGAATTGTGTTCCAGGATCGGAGTCGCGCGGCCGGAACTGACACCGCAATCGATCGGCTCCGCGCTGGCCGTTGCACGGGAAAAAACCGGCTTTGCCGAACTGGTTGTCCACACGCCGGAGTTTGCCGTGGCCTCCAGTGCGACCGAAGGAGAAGCCTTTGCCCTCCAGCAGCGGCAGACGAAGATCGTCCGCCTGGCAGGCGCTGGCGACAGCTTCAACGGCGGCTACCTCTGCGCGTCGCTCGGAGAGCTGTCCCTCAAAGAACGCCTCGTCGTGGCCAATGCGGTGACCGCTTTCTTCGTCACTCACGGCTTCCCGCCCAACAAAGAAGAACTCGCCGCGCAGATCGAAAAAGTCTCGGACAAGTGACGTAGCTGAAGATTATGGCGAGGTCAGCGCGGGCCCAGGTGGGCAGCAGAGCGAGCTCGGTGCGGACGGAGGGCGTTGGGGGGAATTCCTAAAATGATTTTAGGCTTACTTGTGGGCTACGGGATTTTCTCCGACGAACCACCACTTGGGAAATGCGTTTCCATCGCCTAACGATATAGCCAGCCCCTCCTTATTGAATTCGAGCGAGACGTGTTCGTCGCGATAAGGACTGAACACAGTCAAGTAGACGAAGTTGGTGTCGTAGCCCGAACCGGTTTTTATCAACCCCTTCCTTTCGGTGGGCCACGACACGGCGATCCTCTGCTGGATAAATTCTTCTTCGCTGGCTCGGCCCGCGAGGGCATAGACCAACCCAATATAGCGTTCGCCTTTTAGGAATTTTCGAGTTGCCCACTCTAATTCATGAGGCGCCAGCGAATGGTAGATCCGCCTCTTTTCACTTTCATCGAGATATACCGGCAGCTGTTTCGCGGAGGCAGTGCGTTGAAAAAGAGCCGTCACCATTTCAGCCTGGGCACTTGTCGGCTCTGATGGACGAGATACGCAGCCCGCGCCCAGACAAGCGGCGAAGAAACTAAGGATCAGTAGGGCTCTGGAGAGGATGGCCTTCTCGTGATCGTGCGCGACGAGGGCGATGCGTTTGCGGGCGGGCAGCGGGGCGAGGGCGGTGCGGACGAAGGACATGGGAGTGGCTAGAGATCCAAGGTTGTGCTGGAAGCTTCAGCACTAGCCTTGCTTCAGTTCCAGCACGTGTATCGCAGTCTCGCCAACAACGGCGAATCGCAAATTTTGCGGATCAAGTGCGAGGATAGAGCGCGTGGAGTTGTCGCTGATGCTGCTGGTAGAGGTGCCGGTGTTTAAGTGACTCCACTCGTGTTCGATCACGCCTGTATGCAGATTGATCAGCCGCGGGTGGGTATGGAAGTTGATCACATGATCGTTGCCGACGGCCATCATCTCTCCGAGTGGGGCTGCAGGCAGGGTGTCGGTCCGCAATGAGCGAGTGCGAATATCAAAGGATCGTAGGTGGCCCTGCTCGACTGGCGGGGTAGTGTCGTTGTCAAAGGAGTCTTTGAGTATGAGACTATCGTTTGGGCCGAAGCAGGCCGGGCCGGTCTCTCCCTCGAGGCTGAGCTTGATTCCGCTGCCGTCGAGGTGGGAGGGATCGCGCAGTGCCTCGGCGACATCGAAGAGTTTCACCACGTCCCATGGATGCCAGACCCAACCACCGCTAACCAAGTATTGGCCTGACGGGCTGCTTCTCAGGCGTGAGAAAAAATAATCATTTGGATCGCGCGTTTTACCACCCGTGAGGCACTGACCGGTGGCAGCATCGTCGATCTCCAGCCGGCAATATTCCGCGGGACAATGGGCTAAAAGTTCCTGCCCGGTTGGAAGGCGAATAAATGCGACCGGGTACTCGTAGCTTTCGGCGCAATAATAACTGCGGTTCAGCTCCCGCAGGAGTTCACCATTCCTAAGCAAAAGGGCCTTTGTGCCGAACCGTTCGTAGATCGCGACAAACTCACCGCTTGGCGAAGTGATCGCCGCATCGAATCTGTAACCATAAGCATAACCGGGCGGTTGCGTGTGACTGCCATCGAGACGGAAGAGCAGGTATCCCACCCAGTCGACAAGCGAGTCGCCCTGCCATGCAAGCGTGTGTACCGGGCCCGGGGAGCCGGACGGTGGAATCCACGGAAGGGGCAACAAGCGTTCGGTCGCAGTGAAACTCATCTCGATTTCCATTCAATCGACTTAGGCGAGCAGCGAGTCCTTCTCGTGATCGTGCGCGACGAGGGCGATGCATTTGCGGGCGGGCAGCGGGGCGAGGGCGGTGCGGACGAAGGACATGGTTAGCGAATGACGGATAGAACGTGGAGGCCGGGGCTGATTTTGATTTTTCTCATAACTATCCCATTGCCGAGGCTACCGCACCAATAAGCGCGCCTACCACCTCGATGATGATCAATAAAGTGATGAAGCAGATATCCAGTGCCAGCAGCTTTCTTCCGAGGCTCGTGAGTTCATTCTCCACTGAGGCGACGAGGTTTTCGGGTGTGGCTAAAACAGCGGAATCGCCGGGAGTCAGGTTTAGTTGGTGACCGATGATTCCTCGTATCGCGACGTAGCCGGAAATGGGCAGGAGCAGGCATGGAAAGATCCAGGCGTCGGTCAAAAGCAGGAGAGATACCCAGACGAAAATACCTCCGACGATTATGAAGGAGATTCTCTCGAAGGGACCGAGTGCGTGAAGGCTGTGGATATCGGCCATCGTAGGTTCGCGCCCGTTCCTTTTCTTCCACGACTCAATGGTCGCGGTAGCCCGCTTGTTGAGTCGTTTGGTGGTCCTATTTCGAAGGCTGAACATGATCGTGCGCGATTTGCCCCCTTTTCATCTCCCTTGGCTGGCACGGGCGTCGAACGCCAACGATGAGTAACCAGAGACAGGTGCCAATCTCGCCGATGGAGGCTGGTTTTACCGCGAAACGAGCGACGGCGGATTCGGCGTAACCTGGCACCAAAAGACGGCCGAACACTTCAACAAGATAACCGAAACATCCTAACATCAGAAACAGCCCAAGAATCTTCGGTAGAAAGCCCGATTTGAAGACCAGCCAACCGAACGGAAAGAGCCACAGCCCCCAGAAAACTTTGGTGAGCAGAAGCTGATTTCGGTGCTGCCCTAAAGCGAGCAGCACTTCTGCGTGAACTTGCTGCGCTCCTAGCCCCTCGGTGTAGCTCGTATTGGTCGCCAACAATAGCAGATCCATTCTGCCCGACAGGGCGACCAGTGCGAGCGGCACACTCACCACGGCAAGGACAACCATACAGATGGCTGCCGCCTCATTGACGGGCCGCAGCAATTTGAAAAGCACTAGAGGAAGCAGTAGAAAACTCACCTGCAGGATGATAAATGCGGCAATACCGAATCGAAACATCTGTTCAGCCCCCTTGATGTTGTCGATTGCCGTGCGAGGATCGCCTGAAAGGGGGATCTGAGACGGAACATAACCCAGACTGAAAATTCCCGTCACTACCACGACCAGATATAGGAATCCGGCGAGTCTGCTGGTCTTGTCTTCAAGGGTCATTCCAACGTCTGAAACCCCGATCAGAGAGAATTAGTTACAGAGGACAGGCTAGGAACCTTCACCCGACCCAAACGCGGGCGTTGCGGAAGAGTTTCATCCAGGGGGAATCTTCGTCCCAATTCTCCGGGTGCCAGCTCATCGCGGCGGTGCGGAAGACGCGTTCGGGGTGCGGCATCATGATCGTCACGCGGCCGTCGCGGCTGCTCAGCGCGGTGATGCCGTGCGGGGAGCCGTTTGGATTGAGCGGGTAGCGTTCGGTGATGGCGTGGTGGTTGTCCACGAAGCGCGCGGAGACGAGGCCGGAGTCGCTGAAGGCTTTGGCGGCGTCGGCGCTGGGGAACTCGGCGTAGCCTTCGCCGTGGGCGACGGCGATCGGGATGACGGAGCCTTCCATGCCGGCGAAGAGGATGCTGGGGCTCTTCTCGATTTTGACGGAGGCGAAGCGGGCTTCGAAGCGTTCGGACTGGTTTTGCACGAAGCGCGGCCAGTGGTCGGCGCCGGGGATGATCGAGTGGAGGTTGCTCATCATCTGGCAGCCGTTGCAGACGCCGAGGGCGAAGGTGTCTTTGCGCTCGAAGAAGGCTTTGAATTCGGCGCGGGCGCGTTCGTTGAAGAGGATGCTCTTGGCCCAGCCTTCACCGGCGCCGAGGGTGTCGCCGAAGCTGAAGCCGCCGCAGGCGATGACGCCGCGGAAGTCTTTCAGCGAGACGCGTCCGCTGAGGATGTCGGTCATGTGGACGTCGATCGCGCGGAAACCGGCGCGGGTGAGCGCGGCGCCCATCTCGACCTGGCCGTTGACGCCTTGCTCGCGGAGGATGGCGACGGGCGGGCGTGTGGCGTACGCGGGAGCGGCGGTGAAATCGAAGGTGATCTTCGGGGTGATGCCGGGGTTGTCCTTCTCGAGTTTGAGCTGGTACTCGGATTCGGCGCAGGCGGGGTTGTCGCGGAGGGACGCGATGCGGCGGGTGGTGTCGGACCAGACGGAGCGCAGCGTGGAAATGCTTTCGTTGAAGAGGTGCTGTTCGCCGGAGCCGGGCTGGGTGATGCGGAGGGCGAAGTGCGGGTTGAGGCCGCCGATGAGCGAGGTGCAGGTTTTGAAGCCGTGCTCGCGGAGCCTGAGGAGGACATCGTCGAGGTCTTCGCCGCGGATCTGGATGACGGCGCCGAGTTCTTCGTTGAAGAGCTGGCTGACGGCGGAGTTCGCCGAGAGCGACGTGGTGGTGCCGCGCGGGGCGGGCGCGAGGTTGAGGTCGACGCCGGTGTGTCCGGCGAAGGCCATTTCGGCGATGGTGGCGAACAGGCCGCCGTCGCTGCGATCGTGATACGCGAGGAGCTTTTTCTCGCGGCTGAGTTTCTGGATGGCGTTCCAGAAGTTTTTGAGGTCGGTCGCGTTGTCGACGTCGGGCGTGGCTTCGCCCATCTGCGAAACGGTCTGCGCGAGGATGGAGCCGCCGAGGCGGTTTTTACCGCGGCCGAGGTCGATGAGAAGAAGGACGGAGTCGTCGATGCGCTGGAGCTGCGGGGTGAGCGTGAGGCGGATGTCGGCGACGGGCGCGAAGGCGGAGATGATGAGCGAGGTGGGCGCGGTGACGCGTTTTTGTTCACCGGAGGCGGCGTCTTTCCAGACGGTGGACATGGACATGGAGTCCTTGCCGACGGGGATCGTGATGCCGAGCGCGGGGCAGAGTTCCATGCCGACGGCCTGGACGGCGGCGTAGAGGTCGGCGCCGTCGCCGGGGAGCGCGGGCGCGGCCATCCAGTTGGCGGAGAGATTCACTTTGCCGATGTCGCCGATCTGGGCGGCGGCGAGATTGGTGAGGGCTTCGCCGACGGCGAGGCGGGCGGACGCGGCGGCGTTGTTGACGGCGACGGGTGTGCGCTCGCCCATCGACATGGCTTCGCCGGTGTAGACGTCGAACGCGGCGGCGGTGACGGCGACGTCGGCGACGGGGACCTGCCATGGGCCGACCATCTGGTCGCGGGCGATGAGGCCGGTGACGGTACGGTCGCCGATGGAGATGAGGAAAGTTTTGTCGGCGACGGTCGGGTGGGCGAGGACGCGCTCGGCGAGCTCGTTGAGCGTGAGGTGCTGGAGATCGAGGCGCTCTTCACGGCGGCGGAGCGTATCCGCTTTCCGGTGCATGCGCGGCGGTTTGCCGAGGAGGACCTCGAGCGGCATGTCGATGGGCGTGTTCTTGAAATGCGGATCTTCAAGGACGAGTTTCTTTTCCTCGGTGGCTTCACCGACGACGGCGAAGGGGCAGCGCTCGCGTTCGCAGAGTTTTTCGAAGACGGCGAGGCGGTCGGCGGGAACGGCGAGGACGTAGCGCTCCTGGGATTCGTTGCACCAGATCTCGAGCGGGGACATGCCGGGCTCGTCGTTGGGGAGCTTGCGGAGGTTGAAGCGACCGCCGCGTCCGCCGTCGTTGACGAGTTCGGGGAGGGCGTTGGAAACGCCACCGGCGCCAACGTCGTGGATGAAGGAGATCGGGTTCTCGGCGCCGAGCGCCCAGCAGCGGTCGATCACTTCCTGGCAGCGGCGCTCCATCTCGGCGTTGTCGCGCTGGACGGAGGCGAAATCGAGGTCTTCGTTGCCGGAGCCGCTGGCCATGGAGCTGGCTGCGCCGCCGCCGAGGCCGATGAGCATCGCGGGTCCGCCAAGGACGATGAGTTTGTCGCCAGGTTTGATCTCACCTTTTTTGACGTGCTCGGCTTTGATGTTACCGAGTCCGCCGGCGAGCATGATGGGTTTGTGGTAGCCGCGGAGTTCGTTGCCTGCGCCGCTGGTGGACGGGACGGACTGCTCGAAGGTGCGGAAGTAGCCGTTGATGTTGGGGCGGCCGAATTCGTTGTTGAAGGCGGCGCCGCCGAGCGGGCCGTCGATCATGATGTCGAGCGCGGAGACGATGCGGCCGGGTTTGCCGTGCTCGTGTTCCCACGGCTGGATCGCGCCGGGGAGTTTGAGATTGGAAACGGTGAAGCCGGAGAGGCCGGCTTTGGGCTTCGAGCCGCGGCCAGTGGCGCCTTCGTCGCGGATTTCGCCGCCGGAGCCAGTGGCGGCGCCGGGGAACGGGGAGATGGCCGTCGGGTGGTTGTGCGTCTCGACCTTGCAGAGGATGTGGATGTCTTCGTCGTGCGCGGCGTACTCGCCGGTCTTCGGATCGACGTAGAAGCGGCCGCCGCGGGTGCCGGCGAGGACGGCGGCGTTGTCCTTGTAGGCGGAGAGGATGCCGTCGCTGTGGAGCTGATACGTGTTCTTGATCATCTGGAACAGCGACTTGTCCTTGGCGGAGCCGTCGATTTCCCAGGTGGCGTTGAAGATCTTGTGGCGGCAGTGCTCGGAGTTGGCCTGCGCGAACATCATGAGCTCGATATCGTTCGGGTCGCGGCCGAGCGTGGTGAAGGCTTTGACGAGGTAATCAATCTCGTCCTCGGCGAGCGCGAGGCCGAGCGACTGGTTGGCGGCGACGAGCGCGGCGCGGCCTTGCGAGAGGACGGGGACGCTGGCCATCGGACGCGGCGATTCGTGGCGGAAAAGGACGTCGAGCGAATCTAGGTTGTCGAAGACGACCTGCGTCATGCGGTCGTGGAGTTTCGCGCGGAGCGCGGCGAGCTGGTCGGCGCTGAGGACGGAGAGCGGCTTCGTGAGGGCGGAGTTGTCGATCTCGATCCAGTAGGCGACGGCGCGCTCGATGCGTTTTACTTTCGCGAGGCCGCAGATGTGCGCGATGTCGGTGGCCTTGGAGGACCACGGAGAAATGGTGCCGGGGCGCGGGGCGACGATCTGGAGAAGGCCGGCGGGCTCGGTGGCGGAGGCGGCGCGGCGGGGGCCGTAGGTGAGGAGTTTTTCGAGGGTCTCGCGCTCGGTGGCGGAGAGTTCACCGTCGATCTCGGCGACGTGAATGAAGGCCGTGCTGAGGCTGCGGACGGGCAGACCGGCGGAGGCCAGGTCTTGCTGGAGTTTTTGCAGGCGGAACGACGACAGGGCGGAGGAGCCGCGGAGGGTCAGCATGGTGGAAAAATAGAGGCCCCGAACGAACAGGGCGTCGGCGGGTTTGGCGAGGGGGAAAACGTGTAGATTTCAGCCGGCGTGGGGACGGAGATGCGCACCGGGCGGACTGGAAGGGAAGTGCTTGCGAGCGAAGCGCATGGCGGCATCGTCCGCAGCGAACTTTTTCTCATGCGCGCTCTGAATTGGTGGCGAATCCTGCTGGCGGCGGTTTTTCTGGCGAACGCGTCGTTTCTGGCTGCGGCGGACGAAGACGATGACGAGGAGAAGTCACCTCTGACCGAGGAGGAAAAGAAACTCGCGCAGAAATATGCGAAGATCGAGGCGTGGGAGGGACATTTCATGGCCGAGGAGTCGGCGGGGTATCGTGGCACCGGCGGCGGGGCTTATTCTGTCAACGCCGCGTCGTACGATAAAACCACCCGGGGAACGTTCAGGCTGAACCGGTCGTCCGAAGACACCGGCCAGTGGGATCCTGCACGGGGGATGTTTGAGTGGCATGGCGACGGAACGATCGACGTCACGAACGATGAGCGAAAGGAGCAGTGGATGCGGAGCGGCGACGGCTTCGAATGGCACGAGCAGAGTGGGGGCAATGTCGGCATGAAGGATTTTACCTTCTACTTCTGGCTCCACGAACGCGCGGTGAGTTTTGGCCCGGGTGCGATGGCGAAGGCGTTTACCACGACCGTGACAGGGCGTCGGGTGGAAACCGTGACCGAGAATGCGCACTTGGTTCAGAAAACGAAGTCGCTCAACAAAACGACTCCCGAGGCGGGAGGCGCCGTGATGCCGCTCCGGGGACTTGGACTGCCGGGGCAGGCGGAAAAGCCGGCGGAGCTGCTGCCGACGATCCTGGGCGGACCGGGTGTCTTGGTTTTCACGCAAGCCGGCCCCGTCGCGACTGCGGGCTGGACGGATAATTACAGCGGTTTCTACAACAGCCGCGTCGTGCTGACTCCGATTTACGATGACGCGGAGGTCGAGGTCACGATCACGGGCGACGAGAAGTTCAAGGACTATAACAAATGGATGCCGCGCGGAAACATCGCGAAGCCTGATCAGCCGGAAGGAAATCTCAGCGTGAAGGCGCGGCTCATTCCGAAAACGGCGAAGGCGGAGGCGGCTCCACCGAAGGTGAAATCGTTTCGATTTTTTCTCGAGGATGTCAGTCGCGAACCCGGCGTGTGCATGAACTGGCCGCGTTTCGGCGCCGATGGCGATTCACCGCCGGACAAGGATCCGAAACCGGATATACGTTTCAATCGCGCGGGAGGAGCGAAGCTCAGCGACGAGGACCTGAAGGCGGAACTCGCGCCGATCGAGGTCGTGGAAGGTGGGAAAAAATTTCAGGCAGCGACCGCACAGGTGGACAGCTATGACTTTGGCGGGTACGCGACCCTTCGCGTGATCTGCGTGCTGCAAGATGGCCGGGAAATCGCGGGCATTTTAAAACAAGATGGCGAACGACTCGCGATGATTCCGGTGCCGTGGAGGACGGCCGGTTCGAAGATAGCGAAGGCATGGAAAGATCGCAGCGGGCTTGATCGTGAAGACCTGGATCCTGAACCGGTGGGAGACGGCAATTTGGGGGACGGCTTCTCCAACTACGAAGAATACCGCGGCTTCGTGGAAAACCGTGGCCACATCCGCACGAAGCCCGGAGAGAAAGATATCTTCATTTACAATCCGCTCGGGAAAAAAGCCCAACGGGGCATATTTCTTTATACGGATATCACGAAACTCAGGACTCATTACGAGCTGAAGGCTGACGAGATGCCGAAATCGAGGCGCATGAATGTGAATCGCTCCGCCGATTCACCGCGCACGTGTGCGGCGGCTCAATTTCAGCATGGCTTGGTTCTAGCGACAGTCGACGGAGGCGACAGATCCTTCATCGATGTCGCCGGAGATCTTTTCCGCCCGCAGTTTGTCTCGTCGGTCAAGATCCACAGTGCGCTCTTCGCGAAAGGCTATGAAGGCGTTCTCGAGTCGATCATCGCGCACGAACTCTCGCATGCGTCAGGCGTGCGGCATCACGGGGAGAATGACGACTATGTGGTCTGGCTGCGCATGCAACGGGAGGTTAACGGGCGGCTGGAATCGTGGTTTGAGGAACGTCCGATGGGTTTTGATGAGGAGACTCAAAGATCCTTTATACCGCCCACGCCGGGCGCGCATATCCGCATCTTTGACGCCGATAACCAGGAGATTTCCCCCGAAGAGTCCGGCCCCTTTGACGAGAAGGTGATTTTCCTGGGTCACTATGGACAACAGCATTCGGGCGACACGGGCTGCGTGATGCGCTATTTCGTCGCCGGAGGTTATGTTTTACCGGGCAGGCCGCGTGACCGGTTTGTCGCGCCTCGTGATCACTGGGGCATGGCGCTCTGTTCATCGGGCGAAGGAACTGATTTCAACGAGGAGCAGTCCTCGAGCGGAGTGACGATCCCGGCGCGCTTTTCGGATGCAACCAAAGGCAACTGCAGTCACCAGATCTGCGTTCGTGATGATGTTCCTGCGCCGGTTGAGAAGAAGATCCCCGTTCCCACTCCAACGCCATGAACATGTTCCAAGACGTATTAAAGTCGCTGCGAATCATGGGAGCCCTGACGGCGGTCAGCTTGCTGCTCTTGTTGGTCCAAGGATCACTAACCGCTGTCTCGTCCGCGGCGGCGGCGGGTGATACCGCAGACGGCGAAACGGTTGCGAGGCCGCGCGAGACTATTCTCGCCTGGGTGGATGGCAGCACCGAGGAGAACACGATCTGGCGCGGCTGGCCCGCTATTGTGAGTGTGGATGTTTTATCGGGCACTGCTTCGGCAGAAGTGCAGTTGCGCGGATCTGCTCCGATCGAAATGAAGCGGGCGGGTCCTGCGTGGATCATTTCTGCAGAGACGAGCGCGAAACTTGAGAAGGGCGTTTATTCGCTGACTGCGGGTGGCCAGACAGTTGCGGTCACTGTGGCCGATGCACCGCCGCAGCTTTCGCCCGAGCAGCAATCCGCCCGGTGGAACCTGCTCGTTCAAAGCGCGCTGCTCAGCGGTGATTTCCCGCGCGCCAAAGAAGCGGCGAACGCGTGGACGCAGGCGATGCCCGGGTCTCCTCTGGCGCAGGAAGCGAGAGGCGATGCCTTGAGAAAATCAGGCGACCCCAAGGGCGCGTTCGCAGCGTACGACCAAGCGCTGAAGCTGACTTCGCCGCGACTGGATCCTCCGCCGGCCAGCCTGCACCAAAAAATCAATGGGCTTTTAAATGAAAGCGCCCGGGCCGCGAAGAAACGCGTGAGCGCCGATCCGACTCCGGATGACGTGAACTATTTTCTGCTCATCGATGCAGGCGACAAAGCACTCGCGGCGAAAGATCGCGCGGCTGCGATCAAGAGCTACGATGAAGCCGCGGCCTTTTATCAGCAGCGCTCGTTGAAAGTCTCAACCATTGAGCTGGATGATAAACGTGCGGCGCTAGGCCTTGCGAATGCAGGCGCGAAAACGTCGCCAGCGACTTCGACTGCAGCACCCGCAACGTCGGTTACCTCCTCTACGGCCGTCTCTGCACCTTCGGCTGCGGCGGCGGGCCCAGGACTTGGCGCGGTTGTTTCAGCGGACGAGCTCGTTGAAGCGAAAATCCTCGCCGATCCGGCCGGACAATGGGCGGCTGACGCCAAAGCCGGTTCGCAGTACGGCTCGGGCAGCTACGCCGCCGCAAAAATGGTGGGCGCGCCTGATGTGCCGAAGGCGGGCGATAACGGCAATGCGTGGTGTCACCATAGCTCATCCAAAGGCGTTGAGTGGATCGAGCTGACCTACGGGAAGCCTGTGCATGCGGTCGAAGTCCGCGTCCGGCAGAACAACGCTCCTGGCGCGATCGTGAAGGTTGAAGCGATCGAACCCAACGGCACCGCTCACGTGTGGTGGGAGGGCGTCGATCCCTTCAAGGCGCCCGCCCAAGCGACGCTCGCCTGGTTCGCGATACGCGTTCCGAGGACGGACTACCTTGTGGCGAAAATGAAAATCACGCTGAATCTCGCGGCCGTTCCCGGCTGGAAGGAGATCGACGCGGTGCAGCTTGTCGGAAGGGAGTGAGATCCCGGGGATTGGACGATCAGCTCCTTGGGAGAAAATCCGGATCGGCTGTTGTTTTACGGTTAAAACTCGGAAAGTCTCCCGGCTAATGTCCCATCCATCCGGCTCGCGCACGCCCGTCCTCGAGAAGTTCTCGATCTGGCTTTTCATAACGACGGTCACGCTCTCACTGGCGGGAATCGGAGGGCTGCTATGGCTCTTCGCGCCTGAAGCTGTCTGGCAGGCACAACTCAACGCCGCGTGGTGGCAGTTCGCCGTGATTTTTCTGGGGATGAAGCTGGTCAACTGTGGCATTGAGTTCGTGTTCCACCGCTACGTGCTGCACAAGCCGGTGGTCCCGTTCCTCAGTCGTTTCTACCGGCAACACACGCTGCACCACAGCCTCACGCGAATCGCACGCAGGCGTCTGCCCGGCGGGCGCGACATTCCGTATGTGGAAAACCTCTATCCGATGCTGGAACCCGAACAGGGCGAGGCCGCATTTTTCCCGTGGTATACGCTGGCGGTGTTTTCGGCGATCGTGACGCCTCTGCTCGCGGTTGGTCAGTGGCTTGCACCGAGTTTCCCTTGGTTCTTTGCAGGTTATGCAGCGCTCGCCGCGTCGCTGGCGATCTATGAAATTTTTCATGCGATCGAGCATTGGCCACTGGAGAAGTGGACGCCGCTTCTGGAGTCGCCCCGTTTTGGAAAATTCTGGACGCATGTGTATAGCTTCCACCTGCGCCACCATGCAGTAATCGATTGCAACGAGGCGATTTCGGGCTTCTTCACGTTTCCGCTGGCCGATCTGCTCTGCGGCACCTGGGTGTCGCCGAAGACGCTTTATGCGGATGGCGGCGAATGGGAGGCGTCTGAGTTCAAGAGCCCGCGTCCGCGTTTCTTCGTCCGTTGGTGCGACGAGGCCGCGGACCGAATCGTCTCGAGTCGCCGCAAGGACGTCCGCGCCAAGGTTGCGATGGGCAAACCGCGGCGGCGTGAGTCGGTGGCGTTGACCAAGTAATCGCAGTCGGCACCCGCCTTTTGAGGCGGGTGAAAACAACTGCCTGAGAAATCACGATTTCGCGGCGGCGTGGGCTTCGACCTTCCAAAGCAGGTCGTCGACGTCGCGCGAGATGCCGGTAAAGAGATCGGCGGTGCCGGCATCGCCTGCCTTGGTGGCGGTTTCGATGGCGGCCCGGGTGGATTCGGCGTAGTGCGCGAGCGCGGCGGCGAGTGCCTGGACGTGTTCGTTGCCGGAAAGGATGGTGAGCGGATAGGCGGTGAGCCGGGTGTTTTCCGTGATCGTCTGGACAGTGCCTTCAGCGATGCCGCCGAGGGCGACGATGCGTTCGGCGACTTCGTCCACAAACCCGGTGATCTTCTCGGCGACCTCGTCGAAGAGCTCGTGAAGAGCGATGAAAGAGGGGCCTTTGACGTTCCAGTGTGCCTGCTTGGATTGGAGTCCGAGATCGAGTGCATCGGCGAGCTGCTGATTGAGCAGGGCGATCATGGCGGTACGCGTGGCCTTGGGCTGGTCGTTGGAGCTGTTCCAGAGGGTCGTTTTCATGGAGCGAGTGTGTGGTGTGGCTGCATGAGTAGTCGCAGTGTTCGCAGAGTAAAGCGGCGGCGTCAGTTTATACGCGATGCTTCACGGGCAGTGAAGATGCGATCATCGGTGTGTGGTCGTGGGTTTTTGGTGACGTGCAGGAACTCACCGGGGCGGTGGATCGCCGGGGAGTGGAGCGATATTCGCCCATAGGTTGAGATAGTAGCTCGCGACGCGGCGGATGTCGGCCTGCATCACGTGGCTGTCAGTGCGCACGCGGGAGAGCGTGAGGATTTCCTGGAGTTCGGCTGTGAAGTCACCGCCGCCGCGTTCACGAAGTGCGCGCACGGCCTCCATCCATGAGTGAAAGCGAATCGATGCCTGGGCCGCGAGTTCCATGGACGGATCCTCGGCGGGAGGCGTCGCGTTGAAGGTGCGGATCACCTCTGCGATTTTTCGGCCGGCGGCGGAAACCTGGGCATTTAGGTCCGGAGGAAACGAATCGAAATTGCGGACCACCCAGAGTGCGCGGGCGGCTTGCTCGTGGTCCTCGCTGTTCATGAGCGCGCCCAGCTCCGAGGCCAGGTTGGGACGCGATTCGATGTTTTTCACCGCCTGCCGGAGGAAGTCGTTGCGGGCGCCGTACTCGGTATAGGGAAGCCAGCATTCGATGGGCGCGTCGGCGGGGATGGCGTCGAATTCGGCCTGTGCCTTGGTTTCGCGCTTTGCAGCGATCTCGTCCGGCGACGGAGGAGGTGGAGGCGGTTCTACAACGAGCACGCGGTAGCGCATGAGGAAACCTGTGCCTGATGAAAACTCGGGCAGCCAGTCGCTCCAGTCGGTGTGTTCTTTTCGCGGCTGGGAGGGAAGCGGCAGGTTAAACAGGAGGTCGTGCTCGTCGTTGAGAAAGACGCGCAGGCGTTTGGTGCGTGCGCTGGTTTGCAGCTCCATCGTGGTCTTGAAGAACCAGCGGCCTTCGACCTGGCGGGCCGACTGAAGTTTGATCGAACCGGAGGAGCGGGATTTGCCACCGTCGGGAAGTTCGATCGAGGCGAAGGCGTCGTACCTGTCGCTGCCGCGAAGGGGCCCGGAAAGACCGGCGGGCGACTTGATCTCAATGGCGAGTTTCAACGCCTTGCCGTTCATGCGCGGGGCGATGTCGGCACAAAGGCGGCAGATGAGGGCGATGGTCAGCAGGATGGCGAGCGAAGTGCCCAGCGAGGCGCCGAGAGCCTTGAGAAATCCAGGGTTGGGCAGGGCCGCGACGACGCGTGCGCAAACAAGGCCGACAAACAGCCCGACGATGCCGCCGAGGATGGAGAGCGCCGCGGCATAGTAGCCGGAGCCACCCTCAAAACTGGAAATGCGAAACCAGCGGATGAGAAACGTGGAAAGAAAAGCGGTGCCGAACAAACCGGCGGCGCCGGTAAGCAGTGAGATGACGATGGAAAGCAGCCAGTTCATGGAAAAACGAAGAGTGTGCCGGAAAGGAGTTCCGGGCGGAGGAACTTGGTTTTATCACAAACCAGGCTCCGGCTTAACGGGCCATTCGGCCCAGCACCCGGACAGGGGTAATCGGATTCCGGAGACGACAAGGCCGGCATTGCCTGCCAGCGGTCCATCGCTAATGCATCTCAAGCCCATGACGCCCCCTCTCGATTATCGAAACACCAACAGCCTGTGGTGCAGCGTGCTTGTGGAGACGCTTTTTCGCTGCGGAGT
This sequence comes from Nibricoccus sp., assembly GCA_049840895.1. Lineage (GTDB taxonomy): Bacteria > Verrucomicrobiota > Verrucomicrobiia > Opitutales > Opitutaceae > Nibricoccus. The sequence goes on from JASGJB010000015.1 coordinate 41,140, forward strand.
CCGGCAGGCGGTTTGTTCGCCGGGATCGCGCTCGACGCCGCTAACCTTCGCTCTGGCGCGGCACGAAGGCATTGAGGCGATTCCGGTGCTCGACGAACGCTCGGCGGCTTTTTTTGCGCTGGGGCTGGCGAAGCAGACGCGACGGGCGGTGGTGCTCGTGTGCACCTCGGGCACGGCGGGCGCTAATTATTTTCCTGCAATCATCGAGGCGAAGGAGAGTGGAGTGCCGGTGATCGTGATCACGGCGGATCGTCCACCGGAGATGCGCGAGTGTGCTTCCGGACAAACGATCGACCAACAGAAAATTTTCGGAAGTTTCGTAACGTGGTACCACGAGCTGGCGGTGCCGGAGCCAAAGTTGGAGTTGCTTCGTTACCTCCGGCAGACGGTTGCGCATGCGTGCGGACGTGCGATGGGAATGGGCGGATCTGCTTGTGGCCCCGTGCATTTGAATGCGCCGTTTCGCGATCCGCTGCCGCCGATCGAAAACAGCTCAGCCAAAGTGCTGGAAGGACAGATCGGCGGGGAGTTTTTCGCTCACTTGAACGCAGAGGTGCTAGCGGTGACTCGTGGCGCCGTGCAGCGGGCGACGACGACGCGCGGGCTGATTGTGGCGGGAGCGTATGCGGCGGAGAATGCCTCTGCGTATGCGAAGGCGCTCGGTGATCTGGCGCGCACGCTGGGCTGGCCGGTGCTGGTGGACGTGTTGTCGCCGGCGCGGCATGTGGCTCTTCCCGGTGTGACGCGGGTGAGCGCGTACGACGCGATTTTGCGAAACGAGAAGGCGGCTCGAGAACTGATGCCGCGCAATGTGCTGTGCCTTGGCAGCTGGCCGACGAGCAAGGTGCTTCGCTCGTGGCTGGAGCAGACACAGGCGGAGACGCTTCTGGTGGCGCCGACGGAGACGAATCGCGATGCGCTGCACGGGCGCACGCGTCAGCTGGCGTTGCCGGTTGAGAATTTGGCGGCGGCTGCCGGAGGCGCGCAGGGCGCCGGGTATGCGCAAGCCTGGGCGAAGGCGGAAGCGGCGGCGTGTGTGTTGCTCGATGGCGAACTGGGAAAAACATCAGAGTTGTTTGAAGCCAAGGTCGCGTGGTTGCTGGCGCGGACGCTTCCGGCAGGGACGCCGCTGTTCGTGGCGAACTCGATGCCGGTGCGTGATCTCGAATATGTCTGGCCGGCGACGGATCGCGGCACGCAAGTTTACTTCAGCCGGGGCGCGAATGGCATCGATGGAACGCTTTCGACGGCGCTGGGAATTGCACATGGAAACGAAAAGCCCGCGGTTCTGCTGACAGGAGATCTCGCATTGCTGCACGATGCGAATGGGTTCCTGCTGCGTCCCAAGCTGCGCGGATCGCTGACGATCGTGCTCATTAACAACGAAGGCGGCGGGATCTTCAATCATCTGCCGGTGGCGCAGTTCAATCCGCCGTTCGAGGAATTTTTCGCAACGCCGCAGCAAGTCGATTTCGCGAAGTTGTGCGGAGCGCACGGCGTGGAGCATATCGCGGTGCGCGACTGGGCGCAGTTTGAGGCGCTGACACGGCAGCTGCCGGTGAGCGGCGTGCGTGTTTTGGAAATTCGCACGGATCGAAGAAAAGATGCAGCAACCCGGAAAGCGCTGTTCGCGAAAATGGCGGAAGCGGCCGGTCAGGCGCTGGTCTGAGTCTTGTCGGCGCGTCAGGACAGCGCTCCTTATCTCGAAGCGATGATCTGATCAGCGATTTCTTCGAGCGGATAGGTCAGTATCTCGGCCAGCGTCGGATGATACCACGGTGCGCGGAGGAGATCGAAAACAGTGGCCTTCATCGCGAGCGGGCCGCTGAAGCAATGGATCAGCTCGCCCGCGTCTTTGCCGACGATCTCGGCTCCAAGGATGCGGCCGCGCCTGGGTTCGGCGATGACCTTCACATAACCGTAGTTGGCGTCCATGAGGATGGATTTGCCATGGTCGTTAAAGGGATAGCTCGCGGTGAGGAAAGGCGTCTTGGATTTTTTCAGGTCGCTTTCGAGCGCGCCGATGCTGGCGAGCTGGGGATCGGTGAAGACGACGTTGAGGAGGAGCGAGTGATCGACGGGCTTCAGCTTTTTCACGCCGAAGGCGTGGCGTGCGGCGAGTTCTCCCTGGGCGACCGCGAGATGGACGATGTCGTGCGGTCCGGCGACGTCGCCGCCAGCGTAGATGTGCGGCGCGGTGGTTTGCTGGAAGCGGTTGGTGATGACGCGGCCGGAATCGCTGAGTTTCACGCCGGCATTTTCGACAGAGAGTCCGGCGGTGTTGGGTTCGCGACCGAGGGCGTTGAAGAGATGCGCGGCCCGGCGCGTGATGCTTTTGCCGCGATGTTTGAAGCGGACCGTGACGGAGCGTTTGTCGCCGGAAATTTTTTCGAGTGAAGTACCGGTAAAGAGCTCGATGCCCTCATCGCGAAAGGCCTGCTGGACGGTTTCGCTGGCGGCCTCGGAGTGATCCTTAAGGATGTGTTTGCTGCGCTGGATGAGCGTGACCTTCGAACCGATGCGGCGGAGGAACTGGGCGAGCTCGGTGGCGACAATGCCGCCGCCGAGGACGATCACGCTCTTTGGAATGAAATCGAGATCGAGAACCTCGTCGCTGGTCCATGACGGCGTGTCGGCGAGTCCCGGAACCGGAGGCACACTCACGCGGGAGCCCGTGGAGATGATTATTTTTTTTGCCCGAAGCTTTTTCCCGTCGGCAAGTTCAACCGTATGCGGATCGAGGAAACGCGCGTGGCTGCGGTAAAGATCGTATTTCCCCGAGTGAAGCTGCTGGTCGCGGAAGCCGGCAAATTCGCCGATGATTTTTTTCTTCCGTGCGTGGATGGCCTTCATGTCGGCGGCCGCGCGCGGGATTTTCAGGCCGAAGACTTTTCCCTTTTGTGCAAGGTGGAGGACCTCGGCGATGTAGATCAGCGTCTTCGAGGGCATGCAGCCGCGAAGGATGCAGAGTCCGCCGAGCTCCCTGGCTCCATCGACGATGGCCACTTTTTTCCCGAGGCCGTGGGCGACCCGGGCTGCGTTGAAGCCGGCGCTGCCGCCGCCGATGACAAGAAAGTCGTAAGATTTCATGCAGGAAAGGAGCCGTCACGAAACACAGGAACGGCGTGAAAACAAATCGTGATGTGGAAGGTCCACGCCCTAACGGGCGCGGCTACAGGCTAACGGCCGCGACCGAAGAGCATCACGTGAATGGTCTTCAGGATGATTGACGCATCGAGGGTGAAGGAGAAATGGCGGATGTAGTAGAGATCGTATTCCAGTTTGCGGAGCGTATCGTCGAGATTGGCACCGTAGGGATAGTTGACCTGGGCCCAGCCGGTGATGCCGGGACGAACGAGGTGGCGGAAGTGATAGCAGGGGATTTGTTTTTCGTAGCCGCTGACGAGGCGGTCCCATTCAGCGCGCGGACCGATGAGGCTCATCTCTCCGCGGAGGACGTTGATAAGCTGCGGGAACTCGTCGATGCGCGTGGCGCGAAGGATGCGGCCGACGCGTGTGATACGGCTGTCGCCCTCCGCGGTGTAGAGCGCGCCCTCGTTCTGCACCTTCATCGTGCGCAGCTTGAAGAGACAGAAAGGAATGCGGTGACGGCCAATGCGGTTCTGCCGGAAAAAGACGGGGCCGTTGTCTTCAAGGCGGATGAGGACGGCGGCCGTGGCGAGCAATGGTGCGCAGAGAATCAAACCGATGAGTGAAAGAGCTATGTCGCTCAGGCGCTTGATGCGTTCGAAGACCGGTTCGCGGGCGACGCGGAAGCCTTCTTGGAAAAGCCAGGTTTGATTGATGCGGTAGAGCGGGATTTTCCTCCAGTAGACCTGATGGAACAGCTCGAGCGTGTAGGTGGGAATTCCATCGAAGTAGAAATCCACGAGTTGCTGCGATGCTTCCGAGTTCAGCTCGCGACTGGTCTCGCGAAGGATGATGGCCTCGACGGGAAGACTGCCGTTCTTGATGTCGCGAAGAACCGAACTCAGGCCGGAGATCGGGGACATCGTCCCGGCGTCCAGAGGGGCCAGGGGGTCTTCGGCGCGGCTACTCACATAAATCACGCTCTGTTTCATGCCTGCGCGGACGCATTCCTCACGGAAAATTTCCCGGCTCTCAGTGTCGCCGATGAAAACAAAACGACGGTCACGGCGCTCGTTGATGTAGCGCAGGTGAATCCATCGCCGATAGCTGAGCGTGAGGGGGATGAGGATGGCGAAGCTGATCGCGACGACGGCGCGGCTTTGCTGCAGTGTGTAGCCCGGGGGCAATATGGTGAAGGTGACGAGCAGTGTCGCGGCCATCGCGGCGAGCAGGGCGAGCGCGTGCATGCTCGTGTAGTCTAGCCCGGCCATGTCGGTGCGCTGGCGGTAGCCGTCGATCAGGAAGACTGCTATGATGAAGAGCAGAAGCGGAACGACGAGCGGATCGAAAACCGGATTCCGCAGATCACCTACACCCCAGAGCCAGCCGACGATATTGAAGACAAACGCGAGTGCGTAGGTATCGAGCACGAGAAGGCCAATGGCCATTTTGCGACCGATCGTCATGAGTGGAGTGCGGCTACAGTGATGCCGGCGGTGCGGTGTTCGCAAGTGGCTTTCCGGCGAGCAACTGGTGCCAACGCGTGGTGGCGTGGTGGAGACGTCCACCTTGTGAACAGAATGCCACCGCCGCGTCGCCGTACTTGATGAGTGCATCCGGATCGTTGACGAGTCCGCGCAGGGCGGCGGCGAGTTGTGAGACTTCCTCCGGACGAAAGCTGAGACCGAACTGGTGTGCATCGACGATGCGGGAGAATTCGCAGGGATGAGGGCCCACGAAAAAAACAGGGCGGCCGACGGCGGCGATGCCGTAAAGTTTGCTGGGGAAGACGAGGCGTTCGCAGCCCGCTTTCAGCGTGACGAGGTGGACGTTTCCGAGCGCCAGCGTCTCGGCGAGACGGTCGCGAAGCTGGGCGGGATGGAAATGGAGATTCGTCAGCCCGGCGGCGCGGGCGGCGTTTTCCAACGACTGGCGTTGAGCGCCGTCTCCGATAAAGACGAAGGCGATTGCGGGTGTATCGCGCAATGCGGTCGCGAGCGGAATGATAGCGGAGAAGTCGTGAACGCGGCCGAGATTGCCCGAGTAGGCGACGACAAATTTGCCGGTGAGTCCCCAGGCTTTCCGCAGGTCGTCCGCGGCAGACAGCGGTTGATGGGCGAGGCCTTCCGGCGCCCAGTTGGGGCAGATGGCGATTTTTTCACCGGGCACGCCGCGTTCGCGCACGAGCGACGCCATGTCCGTGCCGAGTGTGACACAAAGATCGGCGGTCCGCCACGCGCGGTCGCGCAAAGGGCGGGCCACGGCGGTGAATTTGTGGCCGAGGGTGATGGCGACTTCCGGAAAGACGTCCTGAATCCAGTGGATGAAGCGGAGTCTTTTTCGCTTCGCGGTTCCGGAGAGGGCGGCTCCGAGAAGTGGAGGGTCGGTCATGGCGACCAGCGTGTCGCCGGCGTGTGCGTGGCGGGCGACGGCGCGGCGGGCGTTGATGAGGAAGCGGACGAAGTCGGCGGTGCGCTTGAGGAGGTTTTTCTGGCCGAGGCGTTCGCTGCCGACGCGGATGATTTCCACGCCACGATGTGTCTCGGTGGCCGGAATTGTTGAGCCGCCCGGGTGACTTGTGATGACCGTGACGGCGAGACCGGTGGCAGCGAGTGATTCGGCGAGATCGGTGAGCAGCTGTGCCGTGGCGGGCTGGTCGGGCCAGTAGAAGCGATTGACGAAGATGACGCGGGACGGCGGCGTGCTCATGCGACAAGGTGCGCTGAGATTCCGGATGCCGCCGCAATGACCAGTGACCAATGATCAGTGACCAGTGGTGGAAAATCCGAAATCCGAAGACCGAATGACAAGTGAGAGCGAGTGATCACGAACATGGTCGATTGAAGAGGGATGTCAGTGTTTGGCGCGCTGGCGGCGGATTTCCTGGGAAACCCAGTGCTCGTATTTGGCCATGATACGGCAGTAGGCGAAGCCGGGCCGGCCATCGAGAAAGCCACGGCGTGCGAAATACTGATAAAGAAAGCGGAGGAAGCCGCGTGCGGGAAAATGATGGCTGAGCTCCTTGAGTGCACGACGGCGGACAAGCGGATTGGACGAGCGGAGACGGCGGAAGAGCGGTGCTGGATCGACGCCGCGGGCGAGGAAGGCGGCGGCTTCCTGGCGGGCGTAGCGCCGATGTTTTTCGAGGAGCTCGGTCTCTGACTGGGCGGAGAGATTGTGGAGATAGCTGGAAGTAAGTTTGCCGAGGCGCATGTCAGGCGCTTCGCGCTGGCCGTGACCGGTCTGGACAAAACGGAAGCGTTTCGCGTGGGCGAAGCGCGCCTGGTACGCCGGGAAATCGGTGCAGCGCGGAATCCAGCGGCCGCGGAAAATCATTCGTGGAGCAACGAAGAAACCGTCGAGTGTGGAAGGATTTTCAGCGGCGAGGCGTGAACACTCAGCGAAAAGTTCGGGCGTGAATTGTTCGTCGGCGTCGAGGTGGAAAACCCAGGCGTGACGGAAAGCGACGTCGGTGTGGGCGAAGTTGCGCTGCTGGCCAAAATTTTCGAAGCGGTTCACCACGACACGGGCTCCGGCTGCGCGGGCGATCTCGTGTGTGCGGTCGGTGGAGCCGGAGTCGAGCACCACGATGTCGTCGCAACCGGAAGCGCTGGCGAGCGTTGCCGGGAGATTTTGCTCTTCGTTGAGCGTGAGGATGACGACGGAGAACACGCTGCGTGAGTTGAAGGTTGAGCGCTGAAAGTTGAAGGAGGGAGCCGGATCAGGTGCTGGACTGGCGCGGGGAGCCGGCCCGGTCATGGGCGTCGAGTTGCGCGAGCCGGGCGGCCGTGAACAGGAGCAGCCAGAATGCGGCAATGACAGCGGGGCAGCCGAAGGGGAACTCGATCCATGCGTAGAGTAAAACGAGTCCGCATCCGACGAGCAAGTACGCGGGAAGCGGGCCAGGGCGGTGGCGCAAAGCAGCGGCGGCGGGGAGCATGACAAGAAACCCGAGAAACGCAGTGCCGGTGAAGCCGGTTTCGGCGAGCGACTGAAGCCAGTCCGAATGGGCGTCGACATAGATGACAGGAAGGCCGTCCGCAGACTGCTGGGTGTTGTAACGCTGAAAGACCGCCGGATAGGAGCCCAGTCCCCAGCCAAACGCGGGGCGATCGGCGGCCATGCGCCAGGTGTCGATGTAGAGAGTGGCGCGGGAGCCGATCCCGCCTTGGGCGCGTATGGCGGCGAGCTGGTCGCGCGTATCGGCGGCGCGGGTGGCGATAATCGGACGGGCCAGATTGAAGAGCGCGATGCCGGCGAGGAGGCAGCCAGAGAATGAGCACCGTTGCAGATGCACCACGAGCATCGCTTCCGGCGCGTCGGCGGCTGAGAAAGCGTCGAAGGGCGTCGAGCAAGGCGACCGCAAGAAGAAGCACGGCGAGAACGGTGGATGAGCGGGAGGTGCTCAGCGGCGCGCTGGCCGCGAGGAGCAGGGCGCCGACGAGGCCGAGGAAGGCGGGTGAGTGCCAGAAGTCTCGCGCGCCGGGCCTAAGTGCGTGGTGGAAAATAAGTCCGAGGGCGGTGGCGAGCATGAGGAGCACGAACGCACCCCAGTGGTTGTGGTAGATGAAACTGGCGAAGAATGTTTTGTTGGGTGACGCGACCTCGCCGAAGAAGAGACCCGAAGCGCCGCTGAGTTTTTGGAGGGAGCCGAAGATGGCGAGGGCGATGGCGTTTCCCGCAAGTAGGAGAAGGAGCGTGCGCAGAATGCGGCGCGTGCGAACACAAAGGCAGAGGTTGAATGCGGGGAGGAAAAGGGCGTTGAAAAGCCAGAGCTGGCGGAGCGTTTCGGCTGGTTGCGCACTGCACGGCCAGGCGGTAAGCGGCGTGATGGGAACAAGGACCTCGGCGCCGTAGATGACCCCCGCGCGAAAAGCCGGCTGGAGCGTGCTGAGGAGGACGAGCGCGTTGTAGCCGAGGAGTGGCAGAAGAAACAGGAGCGGACTGAAGGCGCCAGAGCCCTCGCGGCGGCGGGCGAGCAGAGCGGCTAGGGTGATGGGGACGGCAAAGGAACCGAAGATGGCCAGAAGCTGACGGGCCCAGGAAATGTTGCCACCGAACAACCAGCTCGTGGCCACGACGAGAAGGCCGGCGTGGACAGCGGCGAGGTGACCGAGGGAAATTTTTCGTGGAGCTGGCAAGACGATGGAGAGGGATGGATTTTAAGAGTGATTTGTAGACGGGAGAGAGTTGAGGGCGGCAAGGAGTCCATTGGACGCTTGGGCGTAGGTGTAGCGTGCTATGCGGTCGGAAACGGCGGAGCGGATTGGAGCAGGATCGCGTGAGAGTGCGGTGAGCGCGGTGGACAGTTTTTCGCGCAGACTGGTGGAATCGCCGGCGCGGAAAACCCAACCGGTTTCTCCGTCGGTGACGAGATCGCGCTGACAGCCCACCTGATCGCTCACGAGGCAAGGCACGCCGAGGTGCATGGCCTCGTTGACGGCAAGTCCCCATGTCTCGTATCCGCCGCGGGACGGCAGGACGAAGAGGTTGGCGAGCAGATAACGCGAAGGCATTTCGCTTTGATTGGCGAAGGGAAGGAAGTGGAGATTGGCGTCGGGCGAGGCTTTCGCGGCGAGCGCGAGCATCTCGGGTTTCTCGGGACCTTCGCCGACGAAGACGAGGGCGGTGTCGGGCAGGTTGAGCGCGAGGAATGCTTCGAGCAGCGCGAGCGGCTGTTTTTGAGGGATGAGTTTTCCTGCGAAGAGGATGACGCGGGTTTGCGCGGAAAGACCGAGTTCGACGCGGAGCGCGAGGGAGATGTTGCGATGGGCAGGTGACGACGGATCGAAATGAGCGGCGTTGACGGCGTGGGGGGCGAAGAAAAGTTTTTTGTCGGGCACGCCGTGAAACCGGAAGTAATCGCGGTTGGCTTCGCCCACGCAGGTGATGGCGGCGAACTGGCGGTAGAGCCAGGTGAGGAGTGTGCGCTTGATGAAGCGAGGCGCCGGGCGGCCGAGAAGGTGTGAATCACCGCGGAACAGCAGCGGGATTTTTTTGCGGCGGGCCCAGGCGATGAGCTTGAGATGGGTGGCGTAGTTGTAGCCAAAAAGAAGGATGGCGGTCGCACCCCAGTCTTCGATGCGTGCGTGCAAGGTTGGGTTACGCAGTCCAAAGAAGCGAAGCGTGCTGGGATGGCGGGCGGTGTTCTCGATGAGCTCCCAATCGTAGCCACTTGTGAGATCGACGTCCCACGAGAACGTTTTCTGGAATTTCTCGTCGCGGGTCGGAGCGAGCCCGGTTTCGTCGAGGTAGAAGACGCGGAACGTAAGCGCGGTGTTCGCGCGCAGCCAGCGAAACCAGGGACTATAGTACTGCGTCGGGTGCGACAGCACGATGGCGAGACGCGAAGCTGGTGACGAAGCAGACATCAGTTGATAAATTTTCGGAGGAAGTAGCAGAGGCCGAGCACGGCGAGGCAGGCCTGATAGAGTGAGGAGAGCCAGAGGCTGAGGGTGAACTCCACTTGAAAACTCCATGCGAGGAGGATGACCAGGAGGACGCCACCATAGGACAGCAATGGGCCTCCCTCGGCGTAGCCGGCGATCTTTTTGAAGACGGTGGCGAGAAAAGCGGCGATGCCGATGACGCCAAAAAAGCCGAAGTTCGCGTAGGCCTCGGCGACCATGCCGAAGCCGATGGTGGTGCGGTGAGTCTCCTCCTCGGTTTGGAGACCATAGTAGACGGACAGGCGGCTGGTGCTGACGTGGCCCGGTGGTTTTTCCGGCCAGAAGAAACGAGGAACGAACTGCCCCGGAATGTAGCCGTAAGTCTCGCCTTCGAGATACGGATTGGGCGTCGGGGAGTTGCTGACGACGAGGCAGAGGATGTGCAGCAGCGATGTGCGGTCGATGAGCTTGCTCGTCATTTTGTTTTTTCCGCCGTCCCCCTCGTCGGAGAATGTGAGGCCACGTTGGAACCACTCGGAGTAGAACTGCGGGAGCGCGGACGGAGCCGGAAGGCGTTGCTCGTCGGGCGTCCAATAGATCGCCCGCATGTCGGACTTGCCGTTGTGCAAGACCGCGAGCGTGCCGAAGACGACGACACTCAGAATCACCGGGACGCGTCCGCTTGCAGAGACGTAGCCGACGAGTGCGAGGAGGAGCGTGGATATGGCCGAGACGAGGACGAGCGTGGCGCCGATGGCGACGGACTGGATGAGCAGGTTGAGGAAAAACATCAGTTTTTCCCCGGGAGAAAGCGTGCCCTGTCCGAGGCGGCGGCTGGTGATGAAGGTGCAGATGATGCCGATGCCGAAGAAGACGGCGCGCAGAACGCTGCCAATGCCACCGGGTATCCAGTCGGTGAACGTGCTGACGACCACATAGGCCGTACTGATGGTCATCCCGTGTTCGACCCAGCGGCCCAGCGTGGGCCCAATGACTTC
>JASGJB010000016.1:0-19451 GCA_049840895.1 Nibricoccus sp.
CTGGCGGTGAATGGTCGTCCCGGCCCGGTGTGGATCGATATTCCTCTCGATGTGCAGGGTGCGCAAATCGACGAGACGCAGTTGCGCGGTTTCGATCCGAGCGAGATGGGAGAACCGTGGGACCGCGCAGCGCTGCAAGCCAAGGTCGCAGAAGTTCTCTCCTGGCTGACGTCTGCGCGGCGTCCCGTGCTCGTGGGCGGCACCGGTATCCGCATGGGCGGAGCACACGACCTTTTCCTGCAACTTGCCGAGACATTGGGACTGCCGGTCGTCTTGCCTTACACGGCGAAGGATCTGATCCCGGAAGCGCATCCGCTCAATTTCGGTATATTCGGCACCGCGGGACAGCGCCGGGCCAATTTCGCGGTGCAGAACTGCGACCTTCGTGCTCAGTTGCGCGTCAGGCTTCTCGTTGAGCAAGGTCGGTTTCAATTTCAAGGGCTTCGCGCCCAAGGCACGCAAGGTGATGGTCGATGTCGACCCCGGCCAGCTCCACCATCAAGTCATCAAGCCGGACCTGCCGATCCTCGCCGATGTGCGCGCGTTCCTCGAGGAATTGCTACGTCAGGCAAAGGGGCGCCGGTTTGAATTTTCGCCGAAGTGGCTCCCGGCCTGCCGTCGCTGGCGGGAACGATATCCGATCATCGTGCCGGAATTCCTGCAGGACACCGGCCACGTGAACAGCTACGTGTTCATGGACAAACTCGCCGACCACATGAAGGAGCGGGACGTGGTCGTCGCGGGCAACGGGCTCGACACCGTGACGTATTACCAGTCGTTCAAGGTCAAACCGGGGCAGCGCACCATGACCAGCAACAACTGGGGCTCCATGGGATGGGATCTCCCGCTCTCCATCGGCACGTGCATTGCGAACGAGCGTCGTCCCACCGTGTGCGTCACCGGCGACGGCAGCATCCAGTGGAATATCCAGGAGTTGCTCTTCCTGCAGCACCACCGCCTGCCGGTGAAGGTTTTCGTTTTCAACAATCAGGGCTACTCGAGCATCCGGGCGACGCAAAACGCGTTCTTCAACGGACGCTATGTCGGCGCCGATCTGGCGTCCGGTGTGGCGAATCCGGACTTCGCCAAACTCGCCGCGGCTTACGGCATCGCCTATTTCCGGATCGATAACCATGGCGATCTGGACCGGGTGATCCCGCAGGTGCTGGCCACCGCCGGTCCGGCCCTCTGCGAGGTAAAGATCGCCATCGACCAGGGGATCTCGCCCAAGGCCTCCGCATTCCGCCGGGCGGATGGAACGCTCGAATCGCGTCCGCTCGAGGACATGGCTCCGTTCCTCCCGCGCGAGGAAATCCACGAGAACATGCACCAGTTCGACGACGAAGCGCCGGGACAATGAGTGTTTCCGAACGGTTTCTCGTGGCCGGTTACGGCAGTATCGGCAAGAGGCACCTCGGCAATCTGCGTCAGATGTTTCCGCAGGCCGACATTGCGGTCCTGCGGAGCGGCGTGGCGGGCAGCGACTCGGTGGTTCCACCGGGCGCAGATCATGTGTTCTACGATTTCGAGGCCGTGCGCGCGTTTGCTCCTCAAGCCGCGATCGTCGCGACACCGGCAACCTATCACGTCGAACTCACGCGCCGCCTGTTAGCGCTCGGTTGTCACGTGCTCTTGGAGAAACCGATCGCGGCCGCGTCTGAAGCGGTGCCCGAGATGATCGCAGAGGCTCGGCGCTCCGGGCGCGTGTTGATGATCGGCTATAATCTGGTTTTCACGCCGGCGATGGCGGCGTTTCGCGACGCCGTGCGCTCGGGAATGGTCGGGCGGCCATTGTGTATCCGGGCGGAAGTCGGACAGTATCTCCCCGACTGGCGGCCGGGCAGCGACTATCGCCGCGGTGCAAGTGCGCGGCGTGATCTGGGTGGCGGTGTGCTGCTGGAGCTCAGTCACGAATTGCATTATCTGGAATGGATCTTCGGCCGCGTCGACTGGGTGCAAGCCACGGTCCAGCGCAGCGGCACGTTGGAACTCGAGGTCGAGGATCTGGCGCTGCTCAACCTCGGTTTTGCCGAAGGCGCGGTCGCCAGTGTGCAGCTCGATTTTCTGCAGCGAACCTACAGCCGCTTCTGCAAGGTGGTGGGATCGGCCGGAACCTTGCTGTGGGACGCGTCTCAACAATCCGTGCTCTTTTTCCCGCCGAACGAGAAGCAGGGGCGCGAAGTTTTTCGAGAGGCTAGCGCCGATCGAAACGGCGCCTACCTGCGCGAGCTGGAGCATTTTTTCAATTGCGTGCGGAATGGCACGCGACCGATGGTCGACGCCGACGACGGCTGGGCGGTTCTGCGCGTTATCGAAGCGGCCCGGACCAGTGCCAGCGAAGGCAAGAGAATCGTCTTATGAGTGCACCTTCGAACTCGCTCACGGAACTTTCCTCTCTTCGAGGACGCGTCGCGCTGGTGACCGGTGGGGCCGGTCATCTCGGCCGCACGGCCGCGGAGACATTGGCCGAACTCGGCGCGGGAGTGGTGGTGGTCGATTTGGACGCGGGGCGCTGTGCGGCCGTCGCGGAAGATTTGCGGAGCCGATTCGGCGTGCCGGCCCTCGGCCTCGCGGCCGATCTGGCGCGTGAGTCGGATGTCCGCGGGATCGCGCCGCGCGTTGCTGCGGAGCTCGGGCGTCTGGATGTGCTGATCAATTGCGCGGCGCTGGTGGGCACCTCGGGTTTGAAAGGTTGGGCGGTGCCTTTCCTACAGCAGGACGTTGATACGTGGCGACTGGCGCTCGAGGTGAATCTGACGGCGCCGTTCACGCTCGTGCAGACGTGCACCGAATTGTTGCGGCAGCACGGGAAGGGATCCGTGATCAACATCAGTTCGATCTACGGTGTCGTCGGTCCCGACTGGTCTCTTTACGAGGGAACGACGCTCGGCAACCCGGCGGCTTACGGTGCCTCCAAGGGCGGGTTGGGCCAGTTGACGCGGTGGCTCGCCACCACGCTGGGTCCGGATGTCCGCGTGAACACGGTCGTCCCCGGCGGCATTGCGCGGGGACAGGCACCGGCCTTCGTGGAGCGATACGTCCGCAAGGTGCCGCTGGGCCGCATGGCGACGGAGCAGGATTTCAAAGGTGTGATCGCGTTCCTGGCCAGCGATCTTTCGGCCTACGTCACCGGGCAGGAAATCTGCATCGATGGAGGATTCACGGCATGGTAACGGAAATGCAAATCGGCCGGCGTCGCGTGGGGGTGGGGCAGCCCTGCTTCATCATCGCGGAAGCCGGCGTTAACCACAACGGCGACGTCGCGCTTGCACGCGAACTCGTTCGCGTCGCCGCGCGCGCCGGTGCCGACGCCGTCAAGTTCCAGACTTTTCGTGCGACCCAACTCGCTACCGCAGAGGCGCCGAAGGCGGGCTACCAAAAGGCCGCCGGCGCTCCGGAAGAAACGCAGCAGGAAATGTTGCGGAAGCTGGAGCTCTCGGACGCCGCACACCATGAACTCAAGGCGTTGTGTGCCGAGCTCGGCATCATGTTCATGTCTTCACCGTTCGACGAGAGTTGCGCGGATTTCCTGCACGGGCTCGGCGTCGACGCACTCAAGGTGCCTTCCGGCGAAATCACGAACACACCTTATCTCACCCATCTGGCCCGCCTCGGGACGCCGCTCATCCTCTCGACCGGAATGGCGACGCTGGAGGAAGTGCGAGTCGCTGTCGCGGCCGTGGCGCGCGGTGGACGAGTGCCGTTGGCGTTGCTGCATTGCGTGAGCAACTACCCGGCTGCCCCGGCGGGGTGCAATCTGCGCGCGATGGCGACGATGCAGCGCGAATTCAGGGTCCCAGTCGGTTTTTCGGATCACACCCTGGGCACGGATGTCGCGCTCGGCGCCGTGGCTTTGGGAGCATGTATCATCGAGAAGCATTTCACGCTCGATCGGAGCATGTCAGGTCCCGATCACAAGGCCTCGCTCGATCCGCAGCAATTGACGGATTTTGTCCGCAGTATTCGTGCGGTGGAGTCGGCGCTTGGTGACGGGGTTAAATTGCCGTTGCCCTCCGAAGCCGAAACCGCGGCAGTGGCGCGAAAGAGCGTCGTTGCGGCTCGCGATATTGCGGCGGGCGCGACTATCGAGGCGGAGATGCTGGTGTGCCGTCGACCGGGGACGGGGCTGGCGCCCTCGCAGATGGAAAAGCTGGTCGGACGCAGGGCGCGCGTGGCGATTGTTGCGGGCAGCCTGTTGCGTGAGGAAATGATTTCATGAGACGGATCGGCGTCGTCACGGTTGGGCGGTCGGACTTCGGGCTCTACCGGCCGCTGTTGGCACGGTTGCGGGCGCGCCGCGAGGTGCGACTGAAGTTGTTTGTCGCTGGCGCCCACCTTGCGCGGACTCACGGCCGGACTGTGACCGAAGTTGAGGCGGCGGGTTTTCGTGACTACGTCCCCGTTCGGATGCTGACCGGCGCCGACGATGAAGTTGCGGTAGGCGTCGCCGCGGGGAAAGGCACGACCGGATTCGCGCGGGCGTTTGCGGCCTGGCGACCGGATATTCTCGTTGTTCTCGGCGATCGCTACGAAATGCACGCCGGGGTGGTCGCAGCGGTCGTGCTCAACATCCCGGTGGCGCATTTGCACGGCGGTGAGATCAGCGAAGGAGCCATCGATGATGCGTTGCGACACTCGATGACGAAGTTGAGCCACCTCCATTTCAGCTCCACGCCGGATTACGCGCGACGCATTCGACAGATGGGCGAGGAAGCGTGGCGGGTGCACCATGTTGGTGCGATCGGCTTGGATAACCTCCGCGAAGTCCAAATTATGACTCCGGCCGAATTGGGCGCTTCGCTGGGATGGGCGATGCCGTCGCAATTCATCCTGTTCACTTATCACCCCGTCACCCTGGGAGCACATGATTCAGCGGCCGAGTGTCGCGAGGTGCTCGCCGCGTTGGAGCAGCTTGGGCTTCCCGTGTTGTTCACGGCGCCGAACGCCGATGCCGGCGGGCGCGCCCTCGATCATCTCGTGCGGTGCTACGTGGCTCGTCGTCGGGAGAGCCACTACGTGGACAATCTGGGACTCGTGCGGTATTACTCGGCCATGACGCATGCGACGCTGATGGCCGGTAATTCATCGAGTGGGATTATCGAAGCCGCGTCGTTTGATTTGCCGGTAGTGAATATCGGGGAGCGCCAGCGGGGACGAATCCGTCCGCAGAACGTCATTGATTGTGCGCCGCGTCGGAACGCCGTGTTGTCCGCCTTGCGCCGCGCGCTCGGAATGCGGGCTGCCGGAAGGATATTCGAAAATCCCTACTATGCGGGAGGGGCGGCTGAAAGAATCGTCCGGGTCCTCCTGCGGGCGCCGTTGGACGGGCGATTGCTGCGGAAGAAATTTGTCGACGCGGACTGACATGAACAACGGTCGCATCAAAATCGTTGGCGTGGGCGCCGGGGGACATGCTAGTGTAATTCTGGATTTGATCGAATCGCTGCCGGGCGCTCCTTACGAAGTGGTCGGCTTGCTCGATTCTGATCAGCGCCGCCACGGCAGCCTCTTCCATGGGAGCAGCATTCTGGGGGGCGATGCGCTTCTACCGGAGCTCCGGCGTAACGGCGTGGTCGGTTGTTTTCTCGGACTAGGTAGCATCGGGCGCACGGAGGCTCGCCGGCGTCTTTATGCGCTCGCCGAGGAGAGCGGGCTGGAGATCGTGCCGTTGGTTCATCCTACCGCCATCATCGCGAAATCGGCCGTTTTGGGACGAGGATGCTGCATAATGGCAGGAGCGATCGTCAACCCCGGCGCGACGATCGGTCGGAATGTCTGTGTCAACACCGGTGCAATCATCGAGCACGACTGTCGGATTGACGACCATGCATTCATCGCGCCTGGGGTCGTGTTGGCAGGTGGGGTGCGCGTTGGTGCGGGAGCCTTTGTCGGGTTGCGTGCCGGAGTGAAACAAGGGTGCGTGCTCGGAGAGGAATCGCTGATCGCTGGTGGTGCGATGGTGGTGCGTGATGTTGCGCCTCGAGCGGTGGTTGGGGGAGTGCCTGCACGCGTCATCCGAGAGAGATAGGGGCGCAGCGCGGAGATTTTCATTGCCGTTTGGTGCTGAGGAACCCCTGATGCGATGGTGCTCATTTTGCGCGTCGTTTTTGGGCGAGACGGCCGCCGATCCTAGACTCAGTTATGGCAAGACCGGCAGAACTTTTCGTTTTTCCCTCCTCGACTATCCGGTCCGCGGTGGCTGCCATTGATCGTAGCCGCAAACTGGGGCTAGCGATTGTAGTTGATGAAGAGGAGCGATTGATGAACACGCTAACGGACGGAGACGTTCGTCGTGGTCTGTTGGCGGGAATTTCGTTGGATGCGCCGGTGGCCCGGTTGCTGGAGATCAAGCGGAACACGCCGCACCCTGACGCGCTGACGGCCCCCGCAGGCACTGATAGGGAATCCTGCGTGACACTCATGCGCCACCACGGTGTGCGGCAGCTGCCGCTGCTCGATATTTCCGGGCGGGTGGTGGAAATCGCCACCTTGGCTCCCCAAGAGTTGGGTGGAAACGGCTTCAGCGCGGTGGTGATGGCGGGAGGCTTCGGTAAACGGCTGCATCCACTGACGGAACATACGCCCAAACCCATGCTCCCGGTCGGAGGGCGGCCGATTTTGGAAATCTTGGTGCGTCAGCTCAGCGAATCCGGCGTGCGAAACTTTCACTTTACGACGCATTATCGTCCGGAAAAAATCCGGGAGCATTTCGGCGATGGCTCCGGTTTCGGTGTAAACATCAATTACCTGAATGAAGAGAGCCCGTTGGGAACAGCCGGCGCGCTGAGTCTGCTACCAGTGCCGCCAGCTGATCAATTGGTGATCAACGGTGATATCCTCACACAGCTGGATTTTGGCCAGATGTTCGAGTTCCATCGGCAGCACAAAGCCGCGATGACCGTGGCTGTGCGCGAGTATGAGCATGTAGTTCCTTTCGGCGTCGTGCGTATTAGCGATGCATTGATCCGAGCGATCGAGGAGAAGCCGCGCCATTCCTGGTTTGTGAGCGCAGGCATCTACATTCTTTCGCCTGTCGTCTTCGACCACATCGTGCGTGGCGAGCGCCTCGACATGCCGCAGCTGATCGAACGCGTCATTCGTGCGAATCAACCGGTGGCGAGTTTTCCGATTCGCGAAAAATGGGCGGACATCGGACGTCAAGGCGACTACGAAGCGGCCAATCGCGAAGCATCTTCCCTTATCGATGGACAATAAAGATTGGAATGGAGTTAGGGTGTTGGTGACCGGCGCCGGTGGTTTCATTGGCAGCCACTTGACGGAGCGTTTGGCCGACCTGGGAGTCGGATGTCCGCGCGATGGTCCGTTATTCGTCGAGCGGCCTGTGGGGCTGGCTGGAGGAATCGTCGCGGCGAGACCGCATCAAGATTTTTGCTGGCGACCTGCAGGATCGTGACAGCGTAAAGCAGGCGATGCGGGATTGTGAGGTGGTATTCCATCTCGGCGCGTTGATCGCCATTCCGTATTCCTACACTGCCCCCCTGTCCGATGTGCGGGTGAATGTTGAAGGGACCCTCAACGTGCTGCAAGCCGCGCGTGAGGTAGGCGTGCGCCGGCTGGTGCACACGTCTACCAGCGAAGTATATGGCACGGCGATCTACGCACCCATCGACGAAAAACATCCGTTGCAGGGCCAGTCGCCCTACGCGGCGAGCAAGATTGGTGCGGACAAGCTCGTGGAGAGTTTCCATCGATCGTTTGGCGTTCCGGCTGTCACCGTTCGTCCGTTCAATACCTTCGGTCCGCGGCAATCCGCCCGAGCCGTCATCCCGACGATCATCACGCAAATCCTCGCCGGACGTGACCGCATAGAGCTCGGCAATCTGACGCCGACGCGCGACATGAATTACGTAGCCAATACGGTCGATGCATTTCTCGCTGCCGCTCGATCGGAGAGGGCAATCGGCCAGACGATCCACTTTGGTTCGGGGCGCGAAATCGCGATCGGCGATCTGGCGGAATTGATTGCGAAACTGATGAACCGCGAAGTGGAAGTGACTCAAACGGGCGAGCGTCACCGACCGGACAAGAGCGAGGTCGAGCGTCTTATCGCGGACAACCGACTTGCACTGGCCACCCTCGACTGGCGGCCCGCCATCAGCCTCGAAGAAGGACTGCTCCAAACCGTCTCTTGGCTCGAAAAGAATCTCAGTCGCTACAAGCCGAACCAGTATAACGTCTAGCAATGAGTGCGTTTGTCCCGCTGAGTGTTCCGAATCTGGTCGGTAACGAGTGGAAATACGTAAAGGAGTGCTTGGACTCTGGCTGGGTCTCCTCAGTCGGTAGCTATGTGACTCGATTTGAGGCGGCGATGGCCCAAGCCGCGGGCACACAACACGCTGTCGCGACCGCCTCAGGCACGGCGGCACTGCATACTGCGTTGATGGTGCTTGGCGTGCTCCGAGACGAGGAAGTGCTGATGCCCTCGCTGACGTTCATAGCCCCAGCGAACGCGGTTCGTTATCTGGGCGCGTGGCCGGTGTTCATCGACTGCGATCCGGTGTATTGGCAAATGGATCCGGCGAAGGTGCAGGACTTCCTCCACCGAGGTTGCGAGCGGCGGTCCAATGGCGTCTTTAATCGCGCAACGGGGCGTCGCGTGGCGGCTTTGTTGCCAGTCCATGTGCTGGGGCACCCGTGCGACATGACCGCTCTGGTGGCGCTCGGGAAAGAATGGGGCTTGCCGATCATCGAAGACGCGACGGAAAGCCTTGGCAGCCGTTGCGGTGGCAAACCCACCGGGTCGATCGGCCGCCTCGGCTGTTTTAGTTTTAACGGGAACAAGATCATCACTACCGGTGGTGGCGGCATGATAACGACCGATGACGCGGTGCTTGCCGAGCGAGCGCGGTATCTCACCACCCAGGCCAAGGATGACCAGGTGGAGTTCGTTCACGGTGCGGTCGGCTATAACTATCGTCTCACCAATCTCCAGGCCGCCGTAGGCTGCGCCCAGTTGGAGCAGCTCCCAGCCTTCCTTGATGCGAAGCGGCGTATCGCGACCGCTTATGATGCCGCGTTGCGCCCCACCGGCCGATGGACGCTGCCGGTGCAAGCGCCTTGGGCGGAGACGAACTGGTGGCTCTACACGGCATTGCTCGCACCGACGGCGAAATTGGACCGGCGCGCCGTGCTCGCTTTACTCCAGGCGGGCGGCGTTCAAACGCGGCCATTCTGGCAACCCATGCATCTCAGCCCGGCTCACCGCGATTGCCAATCGTGGCACTGTGACGTGGCCGAGGATCTTTGGCAGCGTGGCCTCAGCCTCCCGTGTTCGACCAGCCTCGATGCCTCCACCCAAGCGCGGGTGATCGCCGCGCTGCTCGCCCTGCACTGAAACTTCCGTCATGGAGCGTAGACTGATTTCTCTGATCACCGGGTGCCGCAACGAGGAGGCGAACCTGCGCGAACTTTATCAGCGCATCGTCGCCGTTTTCGAGAAGTTGCCCGCCTACGATTTCGAACTCATCGTGGCGGACAACGCCTCCACGGATGGCAGCCGCGTTCTGTTGCGGGAGCTGTGTCGAGGCGACAAGCGCGTGAAAGCTATTTTCAACGCGCGCAACTTCGGTCCGGAACGTTCCGGTGGTAACGCGCTGCTGAGCGCCCGCGGTGCCGCCGTGGTCTGCCTGGCTTCCGATTTGCAGAATCCGCCTGAGATGGTGGAGGAGTTTGTTCGCCACTGGGAAGAAGGGCACAAGGTGGTGGCGGCCGTAAAGGTGCGCAGCGAAGAGAGCTGGCTGTTTGGTATGGCGCGCGGCTCATACTACGAACTCGTCCAACGGATGTCATACGCGACACCGTTGAAGAATTTTACCGGTTTCGGTCTCTATGACCGCGAGGTGATCGAGCACATCCGTAAGATGGCGGACCCCGATCCGTTCTTTCGCGGGGCCATCGCGGAGTTCGGCTATCCGATGTATCAAATTCCGTTTGTGCAGCCGGCCCGCAAGCGCGGTTTCAGTAGCTACAATTTCCTCCGGTTGGTTGACCATGGTATCTTGGGTTTGATCAGCCAAACCAAGGTTCCGTTGCGTATCGCGACGTTGTGCGGATTCGCATTCTCGCTGATCTCGCTGTTGATCGGTATGTGGTATCTCGTCTGGAAACTCATCTTTTGGGAAGCGTTCACTCTCGGCACCGCTCCGCTGGTCGTGGGCATGTTCTGTCTCGCGTCGGTGCAGTTGTTTTTCATCGGCGTGATTGGCGAATATATCGGGGCTATCTTCACCAAGGTGTCGAATCGGCCGCTCGTCGTGGAGCAGGAGCGAATCAATTTCTGATGGATACGCCGGAAGAGAGACCGTCTTTCCCTAAGCGGCATGCGTTGATCGCACTTCAGGCGATTGTCTCGCTCGCCCTGATCGGCTGGATTGTTTCGCGCTTCGATCTTACGCGTGCAATCGAGGTCGTGAGCCGGGCGCGCCTCGGATACGTCGCGATTGGATTTGTGCTCGCGAATGGCATGATGCTCCTGCTCGGGCTGCGTTTCGCTCAGGTGCTTCGTAAAGGACGCTTGGATCTGCCGCGCGCGGAAGCCATTCGTATCGCGTGGGTGGGCCAATTCTGGAATTTTTTCCTTCCAGGCAGCACCGGCGGCGATTTCTACCGACTGGGCACGCTGTGGACAATGCACCCCGATCGAAAAACCGACGCGGCGATTGCAGTATTTGTAGACCGGCTGATCGCGACGGCCCTATTGGCGGGGCTCGCCGTGGTCGGCGTGTTCATGTTGCCCCTAGGGGCGGCTTTCAGCGATTGGCTGGAACAGCAGCAATTTCCTGTCGCTCACTTTCCGCTGCTGGCGTTGGGAGGGACGACAATCGCGGCCGCCGTGGCACTGGTCGGTCCAATGCGCCAGCGGATTGCGGCGTTAGCACGGGGGCTGGTCGGAACGGCTGGTGGCCGGGCGGATTTTTCTCGTTCCGGATCGGCGGCTGGTTGCGATTATTGGTTTGGCCACGGTCGGCCATGCCGTGAATTTCACGGTCTTTTACTGCTATGCTCACGCGGTGGAGTTGGAGGTTAGCTACTGGCAGGTTTGGTCCATGTTGCCGGTGCTTCTGATGGTGCTGATCCTCCCGATTTCGATCAACGGTCATGGGGTGCGTGAGGTGTTGCTTGTGCTGATGCTTACGGCGCTTGGCCTCGGATCGGCTGGTGGCGTGCCGTTGCCGGAACGTGTGATCGCGCTCTCCGTGGAGGCCTGTCCTCCGACTTCGTCATCGGACTTGCGGGTGGGGTTGCTTTTGGCGCTGTTGCGCTGGAGAGCGTCGCGCGCGGTGGCGGCGGCGTGGCGCTCGCCAACGATGAACTCGGTCTCTGCAACGCTGTCTGCCCGTCGAGCGTTTGGCTGGATCGTCTTGGTCGCGCCTGCTCGCCCACGGTTTACTTCCGTGCACCATCGTCGTGAGCGACGCCTGGTTTCAGCCGCCGGCTTATAAGGAAGCGTCGCTTTCGGCGGCGTGGCAGGGAGCGATTTTTCTGAGCATGCCGCTGACCGTGTTGCAGGCGTTGCCGTTCTTTCTCATTGGAGACAATTTGCTGGTTCTGCGCCTGATCGATTTTGCGGTGGTGGTCGCATTAGGGCAAAATGGTGTTTCTCGGCTCTGCATCCTCGCCTTCGGCAAGGCGATGTGAGGCGGTGTGGGTGGCTGTGTTTACCGTAGCCGTTCCGGGCTACTTGGTGCACTTCATGGTGAGTTTTCTGTTCTATCCCTTGGGCCTGCTGCTGTTTCTCACGGCGCTGTGGCTGGTGTTCCTCGGTGAAGAGGCGGATGATGCCGTGCATCGACGGCGTTTTTTCACCGGGGCGGGTCAGTGCTGGTATTCTATTCGTTTCATTTCGGTGCATTGCTGGTGTTCTTCGTTTTCTTTGTCGCGGCGCATGCATCGTTGTTCTGGAGGCGGAGCGGCAAAGGCTGCTGGACGCGGCGGTGGATTACTTGGCGACTCGTTATTGGATCCTGACTTTGCCGCTGTTGTTCTGGCTGCTGCGGCAGGCCTTCGGTCTGATTTTCCCCACTTGGGAACAATATAATCAGCCGGCCCTCAACTGGGCGGTGATTTGCGAGGGCTTGCGTGGTTTCGGAACGAGTTATCGGGCATTGGCAAAGGATACCTTACTCTCTTGGTGGTTCGCGGTGCCGCTCGTGCTTGGCTTGCTGTGGGTGCTCTGGTCGCGAACACCCCCGCGAACGACTCCGGGCCCAAGCGGCCGACTTCGGCTGGGCGATGATGGGGGCCGCGGTGTTGCTGGCGGGCATCGTTCCGTTCGTGCTCGTGGGAAAGAGTCCGGTGATCGCTCCGGCGGTGGATGGGATGTCTGCGTTCGACGCGACGAGCCAGCAGATCCTCGCGGTGATCGACACACGCATGCACCTGTTTCTCGGGCCGGCCGTTGGCTTCGTGGCCGTGTATGGCCTGCGGTGGGTGGCGGGGCTGGCTTCGCTGGACCGACGTGTGGTGACGGTTGGATTGGTTGCGATTCTCGCTGCCTGCGTCACTGCCGATACGCGGTTTTATCTTCAGCTAGAAAAGCGCCGCCTCATGAGGTCATGGACTGCGCGAGCA
Source organism: Nibricoccus sp. (assembly GCA_049840895.1). Classification (GTDB taxonomy): domain Bacteria; phylum Verrucomicrobiota; class Verrucomicrobiia; order Opitutales; family Opitutaceae; genus Nibricoccus. The sequence continues at coordinate 12,592 of JASGJB010000016.1, forward strand.
TTCCGGGCCCGGCCGGAGCTGAAGGAATACGGCATCGTGGGTGTAGTCGATCGGACAAATAACATCAGCACGACGTGGGATTCGTGGCCTTTGTTTTTCAAACAGTCTGGGGAGACCGAGCCCACCACGGTGTGCCTGAACTTTGGTATGGCCGGGACAAAAACAGCCGTCTGCTCACGAGGCGACGATGATCAACCAACGTCTCTACGGCGGAGCGTGGTCGCGCTTCTTTACCGCGCCGCCGCCGGAGACGAAACAAGCGACGCTGATTGTCGCACCGGGTGAGCGCTATTTCGCGGAGAATGACGCGGGGGCCGTTCTGCTGCATCAGTTCTATCGCTTTTTCAGCCCGTCCAGGCATTCCGGTTATGCGAAGAAATTCACGCGTGTGACGGTGATACCGAAGGTCGACGCCGTCGGTGTGATCAAGTCGCGGACCTTCGGCGCGCAGTGGTCCGAGCTGGAGCGCATTTCGGGTGCGGAAGATAAACTGCAGACGGGCGGTGTGGCGGATTCTTCCTCGTTTACGTTGCGAGTGCGGGAAGTGCGCACGCACGTTTTGGTCCTCGTTGAAGCGCCGTCCGACTTGGCGGAGGTCGGTCGCATGAGTTTGGTCAACCAAGCGGGTCGGCATTTGCCGGTCATGCGGGCACAACGCGCGGACGGCTTGGTGGCGCTGGTTGGACTCACTTCGGTGGGCGACGAATCTGTCGAACTGGTCGACTGCACCGTGAACGTCAAACGCCGCTGCCCGTGGAAGATCGTGCAGGCGCGGCAGCAATCGCGTGGCGAGCCCGTGCTGGCGTGGTTCCTGCCGGAGGCATTTCACGCCCCTGAGGCATTTTTTCCTGATGCGTTTCGTGGGTGCTGGCAGGCCGATAGCGGTGTTTACGGATCGTTGTTCCGCGATGCTGCGAGGCCTGCGGCTGGGCGCGCCGTCGAGAGGGAAGACAGAGTGGTATTCGACGATTCGCGGCCTGCGGCACTGCTGGAGAGCCGTTTGATTCCCATCGATCCCGCCGCTCAGCGCTATCTTCGCATTGACTGGAGAGCCGGTGGCCGCTCGCCCGCGGTGTTGATTACCGATCCCGACGGTCGTCGGCTGCTGGAACTTCCTCCACCGGTGATGCCTGGCGTTCGCGATTACGTTGTTCCGATGACTCCGGGTTGGAGTTCGTTGCGTGTGATGTTTCGCAGCGAAGGAGGAACGGATGTCGTGTTGCCGCGATCGGTGCAATTGGTTCAGGCGGCGCCATTGCCGGCGTTGCGGGTTCCAGTGGCTGCGCTTTTCCTAACATCATTCCCCAACCCCACCCACGTGGAAAGGTCCCAATGATCCACCTGTTCTTTTCGCGTTTGCGGCCGTTGCTGGTGCCCGTGATTGTCCTCGCGGCGTGTGTCGCCGCGATTTTTCTGCTGCGGAATACCGGAGGCCAGCCGCGCGGCCAGTTGTTGATGCAGGCGGAAATGAACCGCCAGTTCGACACGTTCCAGGTGGCCCTGGCTCAGGCGAACGATACTCAAATCGAGATGCAGCGTCGAATGTTGCGGGCGGAGGAGATTCGCGTGGCGCTGACGACGCAATTCGAACGCTCGCAAAAGGAGCTGGTCCAGACCCAGCGGGCGCTTCACAACGAATCAGGCATTGCTGGCGACGCAGGACGCCCTTCGGCGGACCCAGGAAGACTACGAACGGATTCGCCACTGAACGTGCCGGCGGCCCGGCAGGTGCACCGCCGCCGTCTGTCGCTCCTCTACCTGAGCCCGAGGCGATCACGGAGGCACAGCGACAGGAGCTGGAAAAATTGCGACAAGACAATCTGCGGCTCGCGGAGGCCATCGCGCAGAGTGAAGAGTATTTCGGTCGATTGTGGTCGGACTACACGGAAACTGGAAGTGCGTTGGCGTCCGCTCGCGCGCAGCTTACGGTGCAGAAGGCTATGGGAGTAGTCGATTCAGCCGCCTCCACCAGAACGGGACCAACCTCGGCGCTCCGGTATCGATTGGCGGAGCAGGGCGGGATGTGGTTCCCCAGGTTTCGAACCGATTGCTCAGGATGTGGATCGCGGAGCGTTTCGACGTCCGATCGACCGAAATGATCTCTCTCCAGCAACGGCTCACCAAAGTGAGCCGCGCGATCGAAGAGGTGAGCGGTAAGCTGGTGGAGCGCCAGAAAGCATTGGCCTCGATCCAGGCGGAAATTCTAGAGAGAAGGCGCGAAAAATGAATCCCGCGACATCCCAGTCGGAAAGCCAAAATACCACCAATTCCGCACGCGAGCGACGCAGTATGATCGCGCTATTGATTCTGTTCGCATTGGGAGCCCTTTTGCGCCTGTTGGCACCGGCGTCATTTGCAGAGATTCGTTTGCGTGATCTGGCGCAGATTCGTGAAGCATTGGAGGCATATCATCGCGACCATCAAGTTTACCCGGGGGCGTCTTTTGTCTCCGCTTGGATCGACGGAAAACATAATCCCGCTTGGATTCCGGGATTGGTTCCGCGGTATCTGTCCCGTTTGCCAGAGGACCCGCGCGGCAGTCACGAATCCGCGCAGCAATACCTCTACACGTCCGATGGTCGCGACTACAAAATCATCGCGCACGGGCCGGAGGACTGCTCACTCGTCGTCGCACGCACGCCCTCACTGGCCGATCCTCGGCGAACCACTTGGGCTTACGGCTACTGGACTGAAGGAGCGGCGGCATGGTGACCGCGGAATCAGTGGTGCGTTTTCGCGCGCTGGATTGGATGCGTTATGCGGCGGTGTTGGCGGTGATGCTCAATCACCTCTCGTCGACGCTGTTGCATCTGCCGACCCCCTTGTTCGGGCCGGGTGTCTATGTGGAGCCTGCTCGCGCGGGCATAACGTTTCTCTTTATGTCCAGCGGATTCATCCTGCACTGGCGGTATGGTCCCAAACTTCAATGGCGAGTCGGGTGGGCAGATCGCGTCGTTCTGGCCCGTCGGCTTTGGGTGCTAGCCCCCCCGGTGTTGCTGGTGGTGGCGATGGACCTGTTTGCAGGATCGACGGCGATCGAAGCACGTGCCGGCTCCGTGGCTGTGGCTCTGCCTGCCTTTGCGACGCTCACGCAGTCATGGACGTTCGCGACGATGGGCAATGCCACGACAGTTTTCCCGTGGGGTGCCGCGAATCTCGCGTGGCTGGCGAGCGATCTGTTTTTCATGTATTTGCTCTATCTACTGGTCTTTCCCGCCGCGCGCTCTCTCAGCGCTCGCGCCTCGATGGGGGCCGGACTTGCCCTCGCGATTGTGCAGATGGCTGCTTTTTTCTGGGTCACGAGACACCAACCGACGGTTTTGACCGAGGCTGGAAAGATGTTTGGTGCCCGCGCGGTGGCCCCCGAGACGCCAGCCGCCTATTCGGCGCTTAGCTGGCTAACTTTTTACACTCCCTATGTGCGGGCGTTCGAATTTTTGTTGGGCGTGGCGCTTGCGCAGATTTGCCGGCTCGGCAATTCGGCGTCTAGGTCTCGGTGCGTTGCCGCGGGAGTGGTGTTGGCTGTTGTAGGCGTAGCCTCTTATGGGCTGCATTTCGACCCTTCCAACCTCGTCGCACTGGCGTTTCGCTATGATTGCCTGGCTGGTGGCCTGGTTTTGTTGGGGTGGGGCGCGGGAGAATCGACCATCACGCGCTCGACTTGGAGTTCTCTACCGCTTTCCGCCTACGTGCTTTGGATCTGGCACATGTTTTGGTTCAACGCATACGCGCTCCCCGACCTGAGTGCCGTGACTTCGCGCGATGCATGGTTCATCGCTGGCCGCATCGCAATCCTTACCGCGTTCGTGATCGTCACCGGTTATGGTTTGTGGGATCTGTGGAGGCGGTGCACGCCGGCGTGGCTCGGTCCGCTGTCGACTGAGGAGGAGGGCGCGTGAAGAAGATTCCGCGGGCGGACATCCCCTCGCTCACTGGACTGCGTTTTTTTGCAGCCGGATGCATCGTGTTGAACCACCTGTTGCTTGGGATCGCGCCGGCTCGCGTTTTCCCATGGACAGCCGGCGGTCTGGCCGCATGTGGCAACTTGGGGATGAACCTCTTTTTTGTGCTGAGTGGTTTTATCATCCACTACAACTACTCAGCCAGCCTCGAGCGCTTTTCAGCGTCCGGTTTGTATGGGTTCATTTCGGCTCGGGTCGCGCGGCTTTATCCGCTGCTGTTCGTGTTTGTTGCGTTCGAGTTTTTGACGGAGGAATACATCTGGCGCGCGGCGCCGGAAACGGTGAATGCCCATTGGCGAGCTTTGCCGGCTTTTCTCACGTTCACGCAAACATGGGTTTACCAGCGTCTGGATTCGTCTCTGTCACTCGCTTACGCCTTCCAAAACGCGAGCATCACTTGGTCGATCAGCACCGAGTTTCTGATGTATCTGGCCTATCCCGTCCTCTTGCATCTGCTTTTGCGGCCGGTCGATTCTGTGCGCATGCGCGTGGTAAAGCTCTTCGTCGGGGCCGCGGTGCTCTCGCTGGGAGTGCGCTGGTTCCACAACCACAGCGACCTGGTTGACCAATGGGGCGTGGCCCACTTTGGGCAGCAGGCGAGCAGCGCCTACAACCCGACGCATTCGTTCTCGCTTTGGTTCCTCTTTCTGTCGCCGTATCTACGTTTCGCAGAATTCACCTGGGGGCTCTCGCGGCGCATTTGTTCATGGGATTGGTGGATCGCGCACCGGGCCGACGAGAAAAGACGCTGGTGGCGCTGGCTATGTTTGTTGCGGCCGCATCGCTCGCTCTGAGTATGTTGCCGATGGTGTTCCGTTGGGAGTGGGAACAGGCTTATCATCGCACCGTCGGATATCTGCCTGCTGTCGCAGTGCTGATCTTTGGTGGGGCGCGCTTGCAAGACAGCCTGCTCGGACGGGCCTTTGCCTGGCGTCCGTTCGTGTGGGCGGGTGAAGCCAGCTACTCAATTTATCTGATTCATATCGTGTTCTACAATCGCTTCCACGTGGAGGCGGTCAGTGGTCCGATGGCGGCGATGCGCAGGCGGTGATCACGATCGGACTGATCGTTCTAACGGCTCGTGTCCTCTACGAGCGAATTGGAGATCCCGCTCGCATCTGGTGCCGCGCCGCGCTCCAGCGGCTCGCGAATATTGCGTGGCTGGACGGGCTGACGGCCTGGTTTGCTCGCGGGCAACGATCTCCGTGACGAGGAGCTGCCGTTCGAACTGGCGCGAACGAACGACGTGCTCGCGCACGTCGTTCGTCGCAGACGGTCAATCGCGCAGAAGAATCCAGGATGTCGGAAGTGTCGGGAGGCCGATGGAACTTGCGATGTTGGTGTGATCCATCGCCCAGATGACTCGGTCGCCGGTGCCCGTATTTTCCAAAAGGATATCGGTTTGGTCGTCACCGTTGAAGTCCCCCGTGCCCGCAATGCGCCAGCTTACGGCCAACGTCGGCAAGCCGATCGATTGAAAAATCGCGCCGTCGGGGTTGAGGCTCCAGAAGAGGCGGTCCCCGGTGCTGGTGTTCTCCAGAATCAGGTTCGCTCGTCCGTCGGCCGTGAACTTGCCGGCGCCCGCGATGTTCCAATCGGTGGGTAGTGTGGGCAGAGCGATTGTGCTGTCCACTTTAGTGCGGTCCATCACCCAAATCGCCCGTTCGCCGGTGCTCGTGTTCTGCAGCACGATGTCCGGCTGGCCGTCGAGGTTTACGTCCGTGATCGCGGCAAACCGCCACGCCGGTGCCAGAGTGGCAGGCCGGCGCCGCCGCCGATGGTGCCATTGTTCATCAACCATAAGACGCGGTCGCCAGTGCTGGTGTTCTCCAGCAAGATATCATTGAGGCCATCGGCATTGAAGTCGCCGATGCCGGCGAAGCGCCAGTCGGCCGGCAGGGTGGGCAGTCCGATCGAGCCGGCAATGGCGCCGTTCTGCATGGCCCATATCACGCGGTCGCCAGTCGAGGTGTTGGTCACCAAGATGTCGCTCGCGCCGTCACCGTTGAGGTCGTGGAGACCGGAAGCGAGCGCGCGATTCGTGGCCGCGCCAGCGAACGACCATTCGATGGGAAGGGCGGGCAGTGCGGTCGAGTTGGCGATGGTGCCGTCACCGTCCATCGACCAGAGCACGCGGTCGCCGGTCAGGGAATTTTGGAGCAGGAGGTTCGGCTTGCCATCGGTGGTGTAGTAGCCACTGCCGGCGAAACGCCAGCCGGCGTAGAAAGTCGGCAATTCGATCGTGCGGTTGATGGAGAGCTGACCCGACTGCAGGGCGAGAACCCAGACTCGACGTTCGCCCGTGCGGACGTTCTGCAGCACGAGGTCGTTTTGGCTGTCGCCGTCGATGTCGATCACGGCGCTAATTTGCCACTCGGGCGCCATCGTGGGCAGGCCCAGTGAAGTTTCGATTTCCTCACCGTTCATCTTCCACACGACGCGGTCTCCGGTGTCGGTGTTTTGGAGGACAATGTCTGCGCTGCCGTCTCCGTCGAGATCACCTACGCAGGCGAACTGCCAACTCAGAGGCAGCGTCGGCAAACCGGCCGAACCGGTGATCACGCCGGTGTCCATCAGCCAGATTACGCGTTCGCCAGTCAGCGTGTTCTGCAGCACGATGTCCGAGCGACCATCACGGTTGAAGTCGCCTGCCCGCGGCAAAATGCCAGCCGGAGGTGAAGGTCGGCAGCCCGAATCAAGCCGGCGATTTCCGCTCCGTTCATTTGCCAGATGACACGTTCGCCTGTGCGGTTGTTTTCAAGCACGAGGTCGGATTGGTTGTCCTCATCGAAATCGGCAATCGCGGTCGACTCCTGGTAACTGACTGAACGAACGGTTTGACTAAACGTATAGGTGCTGTTCCAATTATAGTCTTCCCTATTAACCTTAGCAATACGT
>JASGJB010000017.1:0-146177 GCA_049840895.1 Nibricoccus sp.
CAAGGTTAATAGAGGCAAACACGATAGAATCCGAACAGCACCTGTCGTCGTCCCACTGGCGGGAGAAAACACCGCGATAAGTCGTGCCGGAGATGACGAGCGTCGCGTAGTGATCGCTGCTCAACTGCCATGTGCCAGTGACTGCGCCCGTGATCGTGCCACTGGAGCCAGTTCCGGCGAGGGTGATGACCGAGGAGGTTTTGACGGTGGAGGTAGTATCGTTGCCGTGATTGATCAGTTTGTAGTCACCGGGGATCTGGCTGGCGACGGTGGTCGACATCGTTTCCTGCGCGTAGCGTTGTGGAGCGACCACGCAACCAGCCGTCTGCGTTGAGGTACATCTGATGCGAACGAACCTCACGGACTTCGCCGCTGCCGACGAAGCGGGTGTGGAAAACGAGGATGTATTTGCCGGTGGTGGCGTCGCGGTTGATGGAAACACCGCCAGGGGAGACGTAGCCTTTGCTGACATTGCGAGGCTCGCTGGCGTCGTGGAGAAACTGCCAGTTGCCCATGACCTTGACGCCATAGGGCGCGAGCGGAGCGTCGTTAGTGATGGAAGCGGAAACGTTGGTGAGGGTGTTTCCGCCCGCGTCCACGTAAGGACCGTCGGGGGAAGTGGAGCGACCCACGCGGACGTTGTAGCCGCCGACGGCGTCGAGTCCGCCAAAGGTCATGAACAGATAGTAGTACGAAGTCTCCGGGCTGTAGATGATGTATGCGCCCTCAATACGGGAGGAGTTTCCGCCAATGAGTTTTTTGCCATAGCCCTGGCCGGCGATCGGCTGGCCGATGGTTGGCGAGCCGACGGTGGAATCGAGTTGAAGGATAAAAATACCGCCGGAGAAGGAGCCGTAGACCATCCAGAGTTTCGGGGTGGCTGATGAATCGAAAAAGACCGATGGATCCACGACGTTGGGCATCGTGTTTACGTTATAAGGCGTGACCGTGGGTGTGGCGCCGGCTGATCTCAGCAAGATGGCGACGTTGGAGTAGGGGCCGGTAACAGCGTCTGCCTTGGCCAAGCCGAGTGCGCTGAGAGGAGAGTCACCTTTGCAGGCGCAGTAGTAGAAATAGTATTTGCCGTCGCCGAGCTTGATGACGTCGGGCGCCCAGAAAGTTGTGGTCTGCGCGTAGGAGAGAGCCGTGGCAAATTCGGTTTGGGGATTCTGGCCGTTGATGAGGGAATTGGGGGCGGTCGGGCCGGTTGTGATCTGCGTCCAGCCAGTCAGGTTAGTCGAGCTGGCGGAGGCCATGTGGGAACCGAAGACGTAATAGTTGGAGCCGTCTTTGATTACCGAGGGATCGTGCACGGACGCATTGGCCGTGAACGTGGGCGTTTGGGCCCCAAGGGGGAGTGCCGTAAGAGCGGCGCCCAAGAGGAGGCCGAAAGTGGATCGAAGGGAGGTCATGGGTACTGGGTGTGGGGCGAAACACGCGACGAGCCGCCGAAACGATCCGGATTGAGAAGGGTATTGGGTGTGTCGCGATAGGGTGCGTGGATCGTTCACCGGTTTGCGTCATTTCTATATGCGCCACAAAGGGCTGATTCCCGACACGGATTTGCGCATCGTAAAATACGCGCGTGCTGCGCGTTGGAAAACGGACAGCGGTCAGAATCGGAAGTGGCTGTATTTGATCAAGTTCGCCAACATGCGACCTGATCGTGACGACGCTCGCCCGCTCGTCTACTTAGGTAGCCTGAGCAGCGCCGGGGAACGGAACGGCTGAGTGCGCCGTTAGACTGCGCTCGCTGCGGGCGGTCTCGATGGGGGGATTGGTGTCCATGGTCCGATCGTAATCCGCGAGAATGGTGAAGCGGAAGGTCGAGCCGCGACCTGCTTCACTTTCCACTGAGATGGCGCCGCCCATGAGTTCACAGAGGCGTTTGGAAATGATGAGACCCAACCCGGTGCCGCCACGACGGCGCGAGGCGGAAGTATCGACCTGGCTGAACGGACGGAAGAGCTGGCTGATTTTTTCGGAAGGAATGCCGATGCCGGTGTCGTTTACACCGAAGAAAAGGCGTATTTCGCGACGGCCGGTGTCCCCGAGATTGGCGCCGCGTCCACAGGAAACGTTGACGGTGATATGGCCGCGCTCCGTGAACTTGATGGCGTTACCGACAAGATTGACGAGGATCTGGCGGAGTCGGTTGGGATCGCCGTTAACGACGGATGGAACATCGGTGTCGATGTTCGTGTGGAGCGTGAGACCGGCTGCCCGTGCCTTGGGTGTGAAGAATGTGATGACCTCCTCGACTGAACGGCGCAGAGCGTAAGGAGTGTGGTCGATGTCGATTTTGCCCGCTTCGATCTTCGACATATCGAGGATGTCGCTGATCAAAGCCTCCAGGGTCAGTCCACTGGTGCTGATCATGTCGACGAATCCTCGTTGATCGGAGTTCAGGGATGTCTCGCGGAGAAGTTTGGTGAAACCGATGACACCATTTATCGGTGTACGGATTTCGTGGCTGACGATTGCGAGGAACTCGCTCTTTGCGCGGTCGGCGGACTCGGCGGCGTCTTTGGCCCGGACGAGGGCGGCTTCCGCTTCTTTCCGAACAGTGATATCGTGGCCGACCGCTTGAAACTCCATGAAGCGCCCGTCTGGATCTTTAATCGCGCGATGCGTCCAGAGATGGGTGATGCGGCGGCCGTCGGCGGAACTGAGTTCGTGCTCGAAGCTGGAAGATTCAGGGAGCTCGCCTTGGAAATCACGGGAAGGAAAGCCGAGTTCGTGCAACGTGAAGCGCTGACCGATAAGTTCGGAGCGTTTTTTTCCAAAGAAGCGCATGTAGGCGCCATTCACGAAAGTGAGCTTTCCGTCGGCACGGTAACGGCAGATGAGGTCGAGCTGGTCTTCAACAATGGCTCGATAGCTGGCCTCGGTCCTTTGCAGCGATTGAGCCATGCGCTCGATCTGTCGAGCCAGTCCTATGACTTCATCGTGGCCGGAATCGGGATCACCGAGTTGAGCTGGCGATTGGTCTTCGTCGGCATCGACTTTTGCCTTGGTGCGGGCGGTGGTGCCAATATCGCGGATCTGTTTTACGAGTGTGCGGTCCCACGTATAACCGGCGAGGAGGATGAGGATGCAGCCGATGATCGAAAGGCAGATGACGTAGTAGGCCTGCCCGAGTCTTTCCTGCATGGACTCTTGAGTGATGATCGCGCCGAGGCTGACCAGCAGGGCAATGGCCAGTGCGAAGATGAGAACCGTTTTTCGACGCATCGAAGTCGGCATAGGGGAGAACTATTTTCTGAATGTGTATCTCGATGAAGTCTAACGGAAACTTGAGTCTTCCCCAACGTAACGCTCATGCCGCTTGTTTTTGACCCTCCGTTTACGCAAAGTCCGGCCCGTCATGATCAAAACCGCCCTTTTTATCTTCGCTGGTCTGTCTGCGATGCCGGCCGCGTCGCTGTTCGCGCAGAGCGCAGCAGCAGTGGAGTTCGCCAATATGCGGGAGGATGTGCGCCTGCTCACGCAGCGTGTAGGGGAGCTGCAGTTACGCGTGGAGCAGCTGGAGCGGGAAAACGGAGACCTGCGCACGAAGACTGCGGGTGCTGCGCAGAGTTACGCGACACTGGCGCAACTCAACGAGGCTATTGCCGATCTCAATCGTTCGATCAAAGCAGGGAACGCTGCGACCAAGGCGGAAACGCTTCAGCAGGTGGCGGCGCAAATGGAAAAGCTCGCCGCCCGGACCAACGTGGCCCTCGAATCCATCGCCAAAGGCGGCGGACCGCGCGGTCAGGCCGCGGCTCCGGCGACGTTCAGCGATGATTTTCCGAAGGAAGGTGTCTCCCACGTTGTGCAAACAGGTGATTCCCTCAGTTCGATCGCACGCAAGTACGGCGCCAAGTCGCAGGATATCATTAACGCCAACAAGATCACGGACGCGTCGAAAATTCAGGTTGGCCAGACGCTCTTCATTCCGGGAGGAAAGTAAGCAACATCATGGCAGCTCCAAAATCCCGACTCGGCCGCGGTCTCGGCGGCCTCATCGCCAACGCCACTCCGGCCTCTGCAAAAGCCTCCACGGCGCCAGCCAAAAACGCTCCCGCGGAACCGGCGGCTGCAAAAGCGTCCGGTGCCCCGGCTGCGGCTCCCGCACAGCAAGCGACGCAGAATACCGCTCCCGGTTTTTTGGAGATTCCCGTTCTGCAAATCGAGCCAAGTCCGTATCAGGCACGCCGTGAGATTACTCCGGAGCAACTGAGCGAACTGGCGGAGAGCATCCGCTCTGAGGGGCTCCTGCAGCCGATCGTGGTGCGAAAGACAGGCGACAAATTTCAACTGATCGCCGGCGAGCGCCGCTGGCGCGCATTTCAGCTGCTCAAGATCAAATCGATTCCGGCGCGGGTAGTCGAGGCGAGCAACGCCTCTTCTGCGGCCCTCGGATTGATCGAGAATTTGCAGCGCGAAGGGCTTAACCCGATCGAAGAAGCGTATGGGTATGCCAGCTTGATCCGGGATTTTGACCTCACGCAGGAAGCAGCGTCGGAGCGTGTCGGCAAAGGACGGGCATCGGTGGCCAATTCGCTTCGATTGCTGTCGCTCGATGGCGAGCTGCAGGGATATCTGGCGAAAAACCTGATCAGTGTGGGCCATGCGAAGGTGTTGCTCGGCGTCGAAGAACCGGCGCAGCGGGCGGTGCTGGCGCGTCGTGTGATCGAGGACGGCCTGAGTGTTCGTGCTACGGAAAAACTGGTGCAGTCGCACAAGGCGTCGCCGACCGGCTCTCCCGCCAAAGGCGCTGCTCCAACCGGTCGCACCGTGCCGCCAATGGAAGCGGCCGCGATCACGAGTATTCAGAAAAAACTCACTTCGCATCTCGGCGCGCGCGTGGCAGTCAATCACTCGCCCAAGAAAGGGAAGATCGTGATCGAGTACGCGGGTAATGACGATCTGCACCGCATTCTGGAAAAACTCGGCGTCGAAGCCTAAACTGGCGGCACGATGCGGACTCCTGGAAATGCCGCTGACGCCGTTGATCAGTTACATCGCTTTTCGAAGCGCTGGGTGCGCGAGCGCTTTCCGCTGGGCGACGAACTGCGCACCTATAGTTGGGAAAAACTGAAGGCGGATCTTTTCGCAGGAGCGACCGTTTCGCTCGTCTCCATCCCGCAGGCCATCGGGTTTGCGCTTATCGTCGGTCTGCCGCCGCTGATGGTGATCATGTCGGTGATCATCGGCGGGTTCGTGGCCGCGCTTTTCAGCTCATCACGCCATCTGGTTTTCGGGCCGACGAATTCGATCAGCATCATTCTGGCCGCCACGATTTATTCGATGAGCGACACCGGCGGGCTAACACCGGCGCAGATCACTCTGCTGCTAGCCCTGCTCATTGGAGCTTTTCAATTGATCGCCGGCCTGACGCAGCTGGGAAAGCTCACGCAATTTATTTCGAGGTCGGTGATCATCGCCTACAGCACGGCGGTCGGGCTTTTGCTGGCTGCGGGACAGATCCCTCATTTATTGGGCATCCTGAGCGCAGAACGGGGGAATTTTATTGATGGGCTCGCCCACGCGGCGGCGAGCCTGATGATGCTGGATTTTAATCCCTATGCCGCGATCATGGGCGGCGCGACACTGTTGTTATTCTGGGCGATCGAACGCTTTTTTCCGAAGCTTCCCGCTGAGTTGTTCGGTCTGGTTTTTCTATCGCTGTTCACGAAATACGGGGGGCTAGACAAGCTGGGCATTCACACGATCAAGGACGAAGGCGCGCTCTCGGTGGCGGTGCCCTCGTTTCTCGGAATGCCGCTGGAGTCGGCGAATCCGTTGGTGATTTCACCGCTGCTTGGCGCTGCGCTGGCGATTTCATTGCTGGGCATGCTTGAGGCGGTATCGATTTCGAAAACGCTGGCGGCAAAATCCGGCCAGCGTCTGGACTCCAATCAGGAGCTGGTTGCCATGGGTCTGGCGAACATCGCCAACAGCGTTTACGGCGCCATGCCCGGATCGGCATCGTTTGCGCGGAGTGGAGCGAATTATCACAGTGGTGGCCGGACGCAGATCTCGGCGTTGTCGAGCAGTCTGATGGTGCTGGCGGCTTTGTTTTTCGTGGCTCCGTTGATCAACTATATACCGGTGCCAAGTCTGGCGGCTCACTTGATCCGCATCGGGCTGAAACTGGTGAATCGCGACCAGGTTCGCATCGCACTGCGCGCCACACGGTCGGATGCGGTCGTGTTTGTGTGTACGATGGCGGCGGCGTTTTTCCTGAAACTTGATACGGCGATCTATGTCGGTATCGGCGCGTCGCTAATCTTGTTTTTGCGCAAGGCCAGCGCACCCTCACTGGTTGAATACAGCTTCAGCGACGCGGGAACGCTCACGCAGGTGGAAGATCGTGCGCAAAGGCGGAATCAGGCGATCTCGATCGTGCACGTGGAAGGCGAATTATTTTTCGGGGCGGCAGATCTGTTTCAGGAGCAGGTGCGCTATCTCGCGGACGAGGATAATATCCGCGTGATCATCCTGCGCATGAAGAATGCGCGTCATCTCGATGCGACGTCGGTGCTCTCGCTGCTTCAATTGCATGAGTACTTGCAGAAGAGCGGACGCCATCTGCTTGTCAGTGGAATCAATCCAGATGTGGAGAAGGTTCTCCGCGGAAGCGGCGCTTGGGAGAAACTGGGCGGTGAAAACATTTTCCCTGCAGAGGCGAATCTCACGGCGAGTACGAAAAAAGCTCTGCTGCGGGCGTCTCACCTATTGCAGACGACGAAGGCGGACGTGCGCATTTTCTACGATCGGAAGAAGGAAAACGAGCAGGGCGGCCCCGCGTCATTTCCCGAAGACAAGAGCAAGCTGGAGGATTTCGCGATCTGACGCGGTCCTGATAAAGCGGAGTGAAGGTGCCCCGCGTACAACGAGCGGATTACTCGCCTGAGAAGAAATTCTTCACGTTGGCGAGTACCTGAGCACGAGGGACCTCGTGTTCGCTACGGTCGCCGAGGTCTCGGATTTTCACCACGCCTTTGGCGAGTTCGTCCCCGCCGTAGATGATGGCGAGTTTTGCGCCTGATTCAGCGGCGGCTTTGAATTGTTTGCCGAAGGCGAGGTCCTTCATCGGGTACTCGACGCGGAAGCCGGCGGCACGGAGCGCGTGGATGTCGGCGAAGGCTTCGAGGCGTTCTTTTTCACCGCCGATGACCGTGTAAACATCCGGGGCCTGGACGAAGTTGGGCGTGAGGCCTCGTTGCTCGAGGAGCAGCGCGAATGTCATGTCGCCGATGGCGAAACCAACGGCGGGCATTTCAGCGTAGCCGAGCTTGCCGACGAGATTGTCGTAGCGACCGCCGCCTGCGAGCGCACGGAGTTCGCCTTTGCGGTCGAAGGCTTCGAAGACGAAGCCGGTGTAGTAAGCGAGGCCGCGGACAACGCCGAGATCGACCGTGACGAAGCGGCTTAGGCCCATCGCGTCGAGGTTGCCGAGGAGTTTTTTCCAATCGGCGAGGCGTGCGGAAAGTTTTTCCTGCGCGAAAGGCGCGAGCGTGGCTTCGAGAACGTCGATCGATTTGATCTGGAGGAAGGCGAGGACCTTTTCCTTGAGTGCAGGATCTAGCGGTCCGAACTGCTCGGAGTAACCTTTGAACGCGTCGTCACCGAGTTTCTCGTACCGATCGACTGCGCCGAGGATACCGCGTGCGCGTGCGTCATCGAGGCCGAGGGCTTCGAGGTAGTAGAACCAGAGATTGCGATCGCTCAGGCGGACGAAGAAATCCTCGGCGGTGAGGCCGAAGGAGCACAGACACTGCGTGAGGAGAGCGATGAGTTCAGTTTCTGCTTCGACACCGGGTTCGCCGAAGATGTCGGCGTTGAACTGGAAGAAGCAGCGGCCGCGGCCTTTTTGCATGCGCTCGTAGCGGTAGAATTCGGCAATGCTGAACCACTTGATCGGCCGCTTGAGCGAAGATGCTTTTTCGCCGACCAGGCGGCAGACGGTGGGGGTCATTTCCGGACGTAGCGCCACCTCGCGTCCACCTTTGTCCGTAAAGCTGAAGAGCTGGGCCTCGATTTCGTCACCGGACTTCGTTTTGTAGAGTTCCAGTGGCTCGAGAACGGGGGCGTCGTATTCGGCGAAACCAAACGTGTGCGCGGTCTGGCGCCAGAGGCGGAAGATGTGATTCCGGCGCGCGAGGGCGTCGGGATAGAACTCACGGAAACCGGGCAGTGTCTGGAACGTAGCCATGGGAGGGCAGACGTTGGGAAGCGAGACGGGGCAGGGCGAATAAAATTTCCCGGTGGGCCGGTACAGCCGATGTCGGGATGGGTGGACGCAAAAAAGCCGGACCTTCGAGAGGTCCGGCGGAAATGAGTGGCTGATCGCTGTTTTTTAGAGCGTCGCGATATCGAGCTTCTTGAGGAGCTGCTTGAGGATCTTGCCGGATTTGAATTTCACGACAGCGCGCTCCGGAATGACGACCTCAGCTTCGGGTTTGTTCGGATTGCGGCCGATGCGCGACTTGCGCTTTTGGACTTCGAGCACACCGAAGTTGCGGAGTTCGACGTTACGTCCTTCGGCGAGGGCCTTCATGACGATGTCGAGGGTCATTTGGACCGTGGCGACCACCTCTTTTTGGGGGAAGCCGGTCTTCTCATAAATTTCGAGGACGATTTCTCGTTTGGTCAGGTTAGTGGACATGATGGGTATCCTTTTGAGCGCGGGTTTGGATTTATCTAAGTAATTTTCAGTTCAAAGATTACGTCAACCCGTGAGAGGGGTTTTTTCTTAAAAAAGGCATAAAAAACATTCGCAAAACACAACGCATCAAGCGGCTAAAGAGATTCGCGATTGGGCGGGTGGTTCCCTGTTGAGGGTCATTTGCTTTTTCTTGGGGTGCTCAACTAACTGTGAATCAATAGGATATTACCTAAATCTAGGTACGTAGACTGGAGGCCACCGTGAATTCACGTGGCGCGTCCGAATTGTTTCGGATGAAGGGAAATCCGGTTGCGCTAGGCTGGGTGGGTCGCCTTTCGTCTGCGCCGTGTCCCCTCTTAAGCTCATCATTTTCGACTGTGATAGCACACTCTCGTCCATCGAGGGTATCGACGAATTAGGCCGTGTACGTGGTCAGGAGGTATTCCGCCTGGTTGAAGCGATGACGAATGATGCCATGGACGGGAAAATCTCAGTTGAGGCAGTTTTCGGCCGTCGATTGGAGATCATCAAACCGCGTCGTGAGGATGTGGAAGCTGTGGGACGGCGTTATATCGAGACGATTGAACCAACGGCGATCAGCACGGTGAAGGCGTTAGTCGCCCGCGGGTGGACGCCACTTATTATTAGTGGAGGGTTTCGTCCGGCGATCCGGCCGCTGGCTGATTATTTGGGGATAGCGCGGGTGGAGGCGGTGGATCTGTTTTTTGATGCGGCGGGCGGATATCGTGGTTTCGACGAGAGCTATCCGACGACGCGGTCGGGCGGAAAACCGGAAGTCGTGAAACGGCTGCGGACCGAATTGAAGCCGGAGCGAGTTATCATGGTCGGCGATGGTGTCAGCGATCTGGAGACAAAGCCGGTGGTGGATTTGTTTGTTGGGTTTGGTCGCTATGTGATGCGTGAGAAAGTGCGCGTTGGGGCGGGAAAGTTTATCCAATCGCTCGATGAACTGCTGGCGTTGGTGTGAATAGGCGGCGGCTCGCGCTTGCTTCGTTGGAATCCGGCCTTTCGGTAGGGCGCATGAAACTGCGAGTGTATGCGCTTTTGGCCGCCCTTTTTCTTTTTCCGGCTGGTGCGCAGTTATTCGCGGCCGCGGCGGCGCCAGCGGGGGATTTCCCACGGCCTCTTGATAGCTACGAGCATGTGGAAGGCTTGGTGGGTACACTGGTAAGCCGCGTGAAGGCGGAGCCGTTCAATGCGGTGGCTACGGCAATTTTTCTACTGGCGATCGTTCATACGTTCCTCACGTCGAAATTCCGGCATTGGGCTCACAACGTGGAAGAGGCGCATGCGGCAAAACTCGCTTCGCGGAAGATGTCGCCCGATTTCAAAGACAACGGGCAGCCTGAGAAAGTAAGCTTCAAGGGACAGATCCTGCATTTCTTCGGCGAGGTGGAGGCTGTTTTTGGAATATGGGTGATCGTGCTGATGCTTGCGCTGGCCGTCGCCAAGGGCTGGGGGACGGTGGTCGACTACGTCGGGCATCGCGTGAATTTCACGGAGCCGATGTTTGTCGTCGTCATCATGGCACTGGCCTCTACGCGGCCTGTGTTGCGCGTGGCTGAGCAGTGTTTGCGGGCCGTGGCCTCGCTCGGTAAAGGGTCGGTGACTGCCTGGTGGCTGGCTATTCTGGTGATTGCGCCGATCCTGGGATCGTTTATCACGGAGCCCGCTGCGATGACCATCGCGGCGCTGCTGCTGGCCCGGCAATTTTATGAACTCAAGCCGTCACCAAGGCTCGCGTACGCGACGCTTGGTCTGTTGTTCGTCAATGTGTCGGTCGGTGGAACGCTCACTCATTTCGCTGCGCCGCCGGTGTTGATGGTCGCTGGGCCCTGGAATTGGGACTCGGCGTTTATGTTCATGCATTTTGGCTGGCGTGCCGTGATTGGGATCGTGGTGGCGACGGCGGTGTATGCGCTGTTTTTCTACAAGGAGCTCGCAGCATTGAGCGCAGCCAAGGCGGAGGCTGACCGAGGCGGGACAAGGACGCCGGCGGAACCCCGGGTGCCACCGTTGCTCACGGTGGTTCAACTCGGATTTATGGGATTCACCGTGTTGGTGGCGCATTATCCCGCGTTGTTTGTCGGTGCTTTTTTATTCTTCCTGGCGTTCAGGCAGGCGACTGCGCACCACCAGGGCGATCTTGATTTGAAGCCACCCATGCTGGTGGGATTCTTTCTCGGAGGACTGGTGGTTCACGGCGGACTGCAAGGCTGGTGGATCGGGCCTGTGCTCTCGGGACTCGGCGAACTGCCGCTGTTCATCGGCGCGACCTCCCTGACGGCGGTGAACGACAACGCGGCCATCACCTACCTGGCGACGTTGGTGCCTGGTTTCACGGACGAGTTGAAATATGCGGTGGTGGCAGGCGCAGTGACGGGCGGCGGACTTACTGTGATCGCGAATGCGCCTAACCCGGCGGGGCAATCGATCCTGCAAAGCTATTTTCCGAAGGGGATTGCTCCGCTCAAATTATTTTTGGGCGCTCTCATCCCGACCACGATCATGGCGCTGGCCTTCATGGCGCTTTGACAGTGCTTCAGAGCGAGACTCGCCGGGACGCAGCGTTGCCTAGTTCGTCGTAGAGGAAGATTTCCACGGAGGTGGCGTTCAGGACTTTCTCCGGGTCGAGTCGCAGTGTGAACGATTCTGCACGGCTGTCCCGGATGGCGTCGTCGGGCTGGGTTGCTTCAGCGCGGTGGCCGTTGTTGAAAACGAATTCGGCGCCGATGAGCAGGCTCACGGCGTCGCGTCCGGAGACGGTTATCAGCACGGCATCGGCGGTGCGGGCGACTTTGACTTCACCGATGACGGGCGGGGTTTTGTCGATGACGAGATCGTCGGTTTCAAACGTAGCGGTGAGGCGATCAGGGAAAGGCCTGGGAGCCTGTTCAGTGGCGATGACGCGCGTGAAGTATACGCCGTCTTCCAAGTGTGAGGTGTCGAACTGTGCGAAGGTGTCTGTCGTGTTGACGGCGAGATCGATCCAGTCGCCGGTACCCGCGCGACGTATTGAGAACGTAGACCGGAGTTCGTCATCGTCGGCATCGGTGAGCGTCCAGGTGACGATCTGCATGCCGGGTTGCGGGAAGACGCTGGCGGAATTGATGCTGCGGCGGGAGCCGGTGTTTGAGCGGTCGGAGTTACCGAGGAGCTGGCCGAGCGTAGAGGGAGGGGATTGGAAATCGGGCGCCGGAGATGGCGGGACTAGTGCAAAGCCGGGAGCGGCAATGCGGAACTCGGAGAGTGTGGGGCGGCGGTTTTGCGGGAGAAAATAGAGATCGGGTTTATCGAGCTGAGCCGCGGACGCGTCGGCCGGCAGGCTGAGGCGGATTTTCACATAGCGGCCTCGGAGGATCGGAGCGAGCCAGCCGTCTTCGCGAAGCGGGGCGGCGAGCCACGGTGTCCATGCCTCGGCTTCGTCTGACGCGAGCGTGGTGCGGACAGAGACGCCGAGCTGGTTGGAATCGAGTTCGCGGATACGAGGAAAGCGAAGGGCGCCGAGCGTGGCGGGTGAGCCCAGGTCGAGGCGTTTGGTTTCGGCTTCACGAGGGCCGGGAGCGGCAAAATCGAGGACGGCGAGGCCCGGGGCATTGTTGCGGAGAAGGAGGAACCGGGCGGGAGCCGGTGGAGACGCTTGAGGGCCGGAGGCTGCGGGAAGGGGAACGATTTGATTGATTTGTGCGGAGGCAGTGCCGGCGAAGGTGAGACCGAGCCGTGCGGGAAGATCGTAGCCGAGGATGTCGCCTTGTTCGCCGCCGGCGACGATCAGGGTGTCGGTGCGACGGGCGAGCGCGTAGAAGGCGAGGTTGTTGCGCGAGACGACGGTTTCGGGGAGTCCGTTTTTAGGAAAGTAGACGATCGAGCTGCGGCCGGGAAACTGAGGGATGGGGGCGACGGGAGGAGTTGGCGCCGGACCAGCGGGAGCAGCCGTGGGGGTGCCGGTGGCTCCGGGAGCGGGCGGTTGATCGGGCGCGGGTGGAGTGCCGGGGTTGCTTCCGGAAGCGGCGGCGTCGGCGGGAGGAGTCGTGGTGCGCGAGGGTTGCGGGCGGTTCAGACGCGACTCGGCTTGTTGATTGGAAAAGACAATGGCGGCGTAGAGATCGCCGTTGGGCTGAGGGAGAAGTGTGGCAACTTCGGCGTCGCGATTTTCCTGGAGGATCAGCGGTTCGCCGCCGGTGAGTGGAAGCGTGTAGAGATTTCCTTTGGGCGCGGAGCCGATGACGAGTTTGTCGCCGAGGATCGCGAGGCGCCGGGCGTTGCGATCTTTGATTTCTCCGAGGAGGCGGAAGCCTTTTTCGGCGAGCTTTGTCGAGTCGGTGAGTTTACCGGCATCGAGTCCGCCAGAGGAGAATTTAGCGAGGTCGAGGGCGTAGACCTGGCCGGGATTGCCGGTGGCTACGTAGGCGGTTTTGGCGTCGGCCGAAAGCTGAAGATCGTAGATGCTGTCGGCGGGAAGCGTGACACGGGCGGTGATTTTACCGTCGCGAACGAGGTACAATGTCCCGTGCGGCGATGTGCCGGCGAGGAGAGCGCCGTCGGGAAGTCGTTTGAGGGCGAAAACGTGGGTGTCGTCGAGGTCGGTCACCTCGCGCGAGGTGAAAGTGTTTTTCTCGAGATCGAGCGTGAGTTCGAAAATTTTTCCCTCGGGACCAGTGCCTACTAGCCAGCGGTTGCCGGAGGCGGATTCGAGGGTCCAGAGAATGTCGGCTACGGCCGGGCCGTTGAGATCGGTGAGGACGGGGCCGGCGACGAGACGGCCGTCGGAGCGGGTGGCGAGGCCTTTGAGATTGCGGCTGGAGACGTCGCGAAAGAAGTCGACCGGCAGGCTGCGGGAGAGCGGGGCGGAGAAGAGTGAAGAGAGAAGGGTGAAGAGCGAAAGGCCGGCGAGGCACACGAATGGCACGAGACTGGAGCGGCGGAGATGGCGGGAAAGGCGTGGGTTCGTGAGCGTGGTGGGCATGGGAGAGTGGGTGGGGACGGAAAGAAAGGGGAACCGCTAAAGGACGCGAATGAACGCTAAATTTTTGAGGGAGTTGCGGGGAGTCCGCGTCTTGAGCGGCGTGGCTGCGAGCCGTATAAATCGCGGCGTAAAGCCGCTCCTACAGGGGATCATTCGCTTACCTGGAGCGAGCGACGGTAGGAGGCGTCGAGGAGCTTGCCGGGGAAGAAGTGCTTCTCCCAAAGCGGAACGAGGACCTCGCGTTTTTGAAAACGGGTTTCGTCGGCACTCCGGGCGATGCGTTCGACGCTGCCGGGATAGTCGACGGTGAGCTGGGTTTGATCGATGAGTGCTCCCGCGCGTTCGGCGATGACAACGTAGAGGCCGTCGTCACGACGTTTGTCGCTCATGAGGTCGAGGTAGGAATCAAACGAGCGTATCTGGGAAACGGAGACCATATCGGGGCGGCCGGTGGCGCGCTCGAGAGCTTCGCCGCGCATGACGAGCAGCTCGATCCGTTTGCCGAGCCAGTCGGAGCGCACGGGAATGGTAATGGTTTCGCGGACGGGTTCGCCTTGGTAGTCGCGGACGGTGAGTGTGACGAGAAGGTCGTCGCCCGGCTGGAGTCGTGAGCGGGACACTTGGATGAGATCGAGATTGGCGGCCGGATTGCGCGGAAGCGTTTCGACGACGAACGAAAGCGCATCGGGAAAAACGTCGGCAATGGGATTGCTAAGGCTGGCGGCGAGGCGGCGGATGAACTGGCTGAGGCCGGTCTGGAAACCTTGCGGGCCGGCGAAAATCGTGTCGGTCGCGAGGGTGCGTCCGCCTGGATAGGTGATGGTCGTCGTGATGTGAAAGCCCTCGGCGATGCCGTTTTCATTGGAGCCGAGGACCGCTTGTGAGAGGCCGGCGGCGGCGATCATGGGGGCGAGACGATCGTGACGCACCGTGGAGAAATTGAGTGTACGTGCCGGGGTCTTCACGACGACGGGCAGCATGGCGGGCTTGGGGCCGATTTCGCCGTAGATGGCGGAAAGGCGGTCCTGGCTGATGGTGCCGATGACTTCGCCGGTGTTGGAGAGTTTGAAGGAATTTAGCTGAGAAGGGAGAATCGTCAGGATCTCGGCGCTGGCCATGGGCAGCTCGACGTCACCGAGGCCGAGCATTGGATGACCGAAGGCGAGGATGTGATTGCCGTCGACATGGGAGACGGTGCCAGTGCCGGCGAGCGTGATGTCGCCCGTCGAGAGCGCGACGGCGACGGCGGAGCCGGGCTTAAGAGAAGTGGGAAGAGTGGTGGGTGAAGAGTGAGAGCCGGAAGAAGTGTTGGTGTGGCCGCCGAGAGCGGTGGTGTTCAGGCCGAGGGCGCGAAAGTCCTCGGCGAAGAGGGCGGCGACTTGAGGTGAAATGCCGCCCAGCGCGAAGACCGGGGTGAGCGGAGCGAAGGCATCGGACGCCGGGAGCGGATAGAGGGAGGCTGAGCCGCTGGCGCGCGGGGCTGCCGACGAGCCGGAGGATTTTTTTGCAGCATCGTTATCGCGATCGAGCGGGATGAGCTCGCCGCCGTGCGGAGAAACGGGGCGCGGGTGTTTGCTGTCGAATTCGCTGACTTCCATCAGATCGCCGATGGGCGTGAAGCCGGCGAAGCGGACGGTTTCAAAACGCTGGATCTGGTAGCTGAGCGCGCCGGCGAGTTTGCCGTCGATGTAGAGCGGGCTGCCGCTCATGCCGGCGACGGCGCCCATTTTCTGGACGCGCGGATCGGTGAGCTCGCAGACGATGAGCGATTTGCCGGGGCCGAGGGCGTTTTGGAGGACGCCGGTCACGACGACGGCGAAGGGCTCGATCTTGTCGCCCTGAAAAACGGTCCAGACCTCGCCTGCCTGGCCAGGTTTGATCTCGGAGATGGGAAGCGGCGCCGCGTTGGCGGGCTGGGCGTGGAGAGGAACCGCGAGGAGGAGCAGCAGGGAAGAGACGAGGGCGGCGAACTTGAACATGTGGCGGACGCTAAGGGTGATGTTCTTTATAACGGCTCGCCGCAGGCAAAATTACAGCGCGCCGAGGCTTTCTGTGAGCACATCGCAGGCCCGTTCGATTGCAGGGCCATCATGCGCGGTGCTGAGAAAACCGGCTTCGTACGCACTAGGAGCCAGATAGACGCCTTTTTCGAGGCAGAGATTGAAGAATTTCGCGAAAATTTTCGCATCGCCTTTAAGCGCGGTGGCGTAGTCGCGGACGGGTGTGTCGGTGAAAAAGATGCTGAACATGGAGCCGCATTGGGGGACCTGCACGGGGATGCCTTTGTTTCGTGCGGCCGAAAGAACGGCGTCGCGAAGTTTCTGGCCGAGGCGGTCGAGCTGGGCGTAGGGATTGAGCTCTTCGAGCAGTTTGAGGCCGGCGATGCCGGCGGCCATGGCGAGAGGATTTCCGCTGAGCGTGCCGGCTTGATAGACCGGACCGAGAGGGGCGAGGTGATCCATGATGTCGGCGCGTCCGCCGAAAGCGCCGACGGGAAGGCCACCGCCGATGATTTTGCCGAGGCAGGTGAGATCGGGGACAATGTTTTCGCGTTCCTGCACGCCGCCCTTGGCGATGCGGAAGCCGGTCATGACCTCGTCGAAGATGAGAACGGTGCCGTTTTTCGCCGTGATCTCGCGCAGGTAGGCGAGGTAGCCGGTGTCGGGCATGATGAAGCCGACGTTGCCGCAGTATGGCTCGATGATGACGCCAGCGATCTGCCCCGGGTTGGCGGCGAAGGCGGCGTCGAGTGCGGCACGGTCGTTGTAAGGAAGGACGACGGTTTCCTGGGCGAAGCTTGCAGGGACACCGGCGCTGTCGGGATTGCCGTGGGTGAGCGCGCCGGAGCCGGCCTTTATCAGGAGCGAATCGGAGTGACCGTGGTAGCAGCCGGAAAATTTAATGATCTTGTCGCGTTTGGTGAACCCGCGCGCGAGGCGGATAGCGGACATGGTGGCCTCGGTGCCACTGTTGCACATGCGGACCTTTTTGATCGAAGGCACGAGACGGACAATGAGCTCGGCCATCTCGATCTCGTAGGGATTGGGCGTGCCGAAGGACGTGCCATTTTCGAGGGCGGCGGCGATGGCTTTTTTGATGACGGGATTGTTGTGACCGTGGATGGCCGGACCCCAGGTGCAGACGAAATCGATGAGCACGCGGTCGTCGGCCGTGAGGAGTGTGGCGCCGCGCGCGGCCTTCACGAAGAACGGTGCGCCACCGACGGAGCGGAAGGCGCGGACGGGGGAGTTGACGCCGCCGGGCATGAGCTGCTGGGCGCGGGCGAAGAGGGCGGTGGAGTTGGGAACGAGAGTGGGTGTGGAGGCGGACATGATGACGGAAGTCGGAAGAGGAATTTGTAACCGCTAAATTTCGCTAATAGGCGCTAACGGAGGATGGTGGGCGCGTGTTTGCGAAACGTTTCCATTGTAGCTTGGGAAAAGCGGCGAAGTTGATGAGGTAGCCGACGGGTTTGCGGGTTACACGCAGGTAATTGAGGACCTGGGCTTCGTGCTCCTCGGCTAATGTTTTGACGGCTTTTAGTTCTACGATGATTTCACCGACGACGATCAAGTCTGGGCGAATACGTTTATTGAGTGGGATGCCTTTGTAGAAAACGGTAAGTTCGGGCTGAGCTGAGAATGCGATGCGACGAGCGGCGAGTTCGCGTTCGAAGCTTTCTTGATAGATTTCTTCAGAGAGTCCGCCGCCGAGGTCTTTATAGACGTCGAAGGCGGCGGCCATTAGATCATATCCCTGTTGTGAGAAGGGGTGATCGAAGTTAGCGTCCATCAGCGAGAGTTAGCGGTTAAGAGCTCCGGTCAGCTCACGTATTTTTGGACGATGGGGATGCGGCGGCCGACGCCGAAGGCGAGGGGGGTGATTTTCAGGCCGGGGGCGGCTTGCTTTCGTTTGTATTCGTTGAGGTCGACCTTGCGGACGATGTCGTTGACGACGGCTTCAGCGAAACCTTGTGCGACAAGATCGCGGCGGCTGAGGCCTTTTTCGACGTAGCCTTTGAGGATCGCGTCGAGCACGTCGTAGGGCGGCAGGCTGTCCTGGTCGACCTGGACCGGGGCGCAGTTCGGCGCTCGGCGGCTTGATGATTGTATTCTAGGAATGATTTCGCGTTCGCGGTTGATCCAGCGGCAGAGCGCGTAGACCTGCGTTTTGAACACGTCGGAGATGACGGCGAGGCCGCCGCACATGTCGCCGTAGAGCGTGCAGTAGCCGACGGCGACCTCGCTCTTGTTGCCGGTGGTGAGGAGGAGCGCGCCGAATTTGTTGGAGAGCGCCATCATGAGGACGCCGCGGATGCGGGCCTGGATGTTTTCCTCGGTGACGTCGCGGGCGCGGCCGGAGAAGACCGGGCCGAGCGCGGCCTCGGCAGTGGAGACGGCGTCGGCGATGGCGATGGTTTCAAAACGGATGCCGAGATTTTGGGCGAGAATGCGGGCGTCGTCTTTGGAGTGTTGCGAGGAAATCGCCGAGGGGAGGGAAACGCCGATGACGTTTTCGGCGCCGAGCGCTTCGACGGCGAGGACGGCGACGAGTGCGGAGTCGATGCCGCCGGAGAGCGCGATGAGCGCTCGCTTGAAACCGCTCTTGTGCGCGTAGTCGCGCAGACCGAGGACGAGCGCGGCGTGGATGTCGGCGGAATGATCGAGCGCCGCTGATGGCGGCGCGGTGACCAATGACGAATGACCAGGACCAAGGGAGGAGTTGTTCCTTGGGTGGAGGGTGTGAGCGGGAGATCGATTACGCGTAGTTCTTCGGAAAAGGCGGCGAGGCGTGCAGTGATTTCGCCGGCGGCGTTGGCGACGAGGGAGCGGCCGTCGAAGACGAGTTCATCGTTGCCGCCGATCGCGTTCACGTAAACCAGCGGGCAGCGGAGTTGTTTGGCAGTGTCGGTAACGAGCTGGTCGCGGACGGCGCTTTTGCCGTAGTACCACGGACTGGCGGAAAGGTTGACGACCAGGTCGACGCGTTCAGTTGCGAGCCGGGCGATGGGATTGATTTCGTAGAGGCAGCGCGGTGTCGATTTTCGGATTTTTCCAAATATCTTCGCAGATGGTGAGGCCGATGCGTTTGCCGGCGAAGGTCACGATGCGTCGGCTCGTTAGCGCCTTCGAAATAGCGGTCTTCGTCGAAAACGTCGTAGGTCGGCAGCAGGCATTTGCGGCCGATGGACGATGGATTTCACCGTTCTGACAGAAAGCGGCGGCATTAAAGAAGCGGCGGCCGGTGGGGGCGGGATTGGTTTCAACGAAGCCGATGACCGCCGGAACCTGACCGATGGCGGTGGCGATCTCGGTGAGCGACTCCTCATTGTCGGGAACGAAGCGCCGCTTGAAAAGCAGGTCACGCGGCGGATAGCCGCAGACGATCAATTCGGGAAAGACCACGAGTTCGGCGCCTTGGGCGACGAGGGCGGTGTAGGCGTCGATGATTTTGCGGCGATTGCCGGCGAGGTCACCGACGGTGGGATTGAGCTGGGCGAGGCCGATGCGCATGAAAAAGTAGATTCGAGGGTCTGACGGGAAAGCGCAACTCCCCGGGTGCGGCGTGGCAAGGCGCGGAGCGTCAGGCGATTCGCGCCTTGCGATGCCGCGGGTGGAGTGGATTTTGCTCACTTGAATCCATGAACGTTCTGCATCGATCCGCCTTTCTTTTAACGGTTGCCGCCTTGATCAGCACGCCCTCCCGGGCGGCGCTCTCGCTTGCCGACGCGTTTGGAGAGATGGAAAAGGCGAATCCGACCGTGTTGATCAGCCGCGAGGCCGTGGCCCAGGCGCTTGCGGTGGCCGAGCAGCAACGCGCGGGATTGATGCCCAAGGTGTCCCTCGACGTGCAGCAACGGCGCACGCAAACCGTGCAACTGGTCAGTGATCTGCCGATCGCCCAGTCGCCCATCGATCGCTTCGACGGGAAGCTGACCGGAAGCGTGCCGCTGGTGAATCTTTCCGTTAACTCGGCCTATCGTGCCGCGCGAAAAGGTGCGGTGGTGGCCCAGCTCGACGAGCAGCAGACGCTTCAGAGCGTGCTCAAGCGTGGTGGCGCAGGCTTATTTCGGACACATGCGCAACGTGCAGCGCATCGACGTCCTCGACGCCAATATCAAGCGCGCCCGTGAGCTGCTCGATCTCGTGAAACGCCAGCTGACTGCCGGTGTGGTGACGCAGATCGACGTGACCCGGGCCGAGGCGCAGCTGGCGATCACCGAGCAGGCGCGTTTGCAGCAGGACACGACTGTTTATCAGACCGAGTTGCAGTTGAAGCGGCTCCTCGATCTTGAGCTGACCGCGCCGCTCAGCCTTGCGAGCTTTGAGGTGGCGCGCATCGACCAGCCCTCGCTCGCGTCGGAGGTGGAGAAGACCACGCTCGCGCAGCGTCCGGACTGATCTGCGAGCCCTTAAATCTGTTGAGCAAAACAAAGATCAGGTGAATGCCGCGCGGTATCAGCGCTTCGGCACGCTCGGGCTGGTCGGTGAATATGGATATGTGACGTCGCGTGCGCTCGACGAAAAACAGGAGAAGGCCTGGCTCGCCGGAATCGCGCTCAACGTGCCGGTTTTCGACGGCTTTAAGATCGGTGCCGACAAGCGGGTCGCACTTGCGCAGCTCCGGCAGCAAGAACTGCGGGTGCGCGCGCTGGAACTGCAGATCCCGGCGGAGTTGCGGCTGGCGGCGCAGGATGCGCGTTCACGCAACATGCAGGTCACGGTTGCCGAGCGCAGTTTGAAACTCGCTCAGGAGCAGCTGCGGCTGGCGCAGATCCGTTTTGAGGGTGGTGCGGTCGACAATCGCGAAGTCATCGAGGCGCAAAACGCCCTGGCCGTCGCGGGCGACAGCCGACTCGAGGCGGTTTATCAGTACAATCTTAGCCGTGTGGAGCTGGCGCGCGCGAAAGGCGACGTCCGGGCGATTCTTGCCGAGAAGGTCCGATAAGCGCGAAACTCAACATCAGCCATGGCCATCGAACTGACGAAGGAAGAGACGGAGAGCATCGTGCCGTCTTTGCAGAAATTTTTCCGCGAAGAACTTGATCAGGATCTCAGTGAGATGCGTGCGAAGTTTTTGCTGGGATATTTCCTGAAAGAGATCGCTCCGTTCGCCTATAACAAGGGCGTCAAAGACTCGGAGGCGTTTTTTCGCAGCAAGGTTGAGGACCTGACGGCGACCTGTTTTGAGGACGGTCTCACATACTGGCTCAAGAAACGGAAATGAAGACGCTGATCCTCGCCTCCGCCTCGCCGCGAAGGAAACAACTGCTGGCCGAACTCGGCCTGGTCTTCGATGTCGTGGTGGCCGACGTGACCGAGCACGAAGATCCGGCGACCGATCCTCGCGTGATGGTCACGCACAACGCGGCGCTCAAGGCCGACTGGGTCGCCGCGCGGAATCCCGGCGCCTACGTGCTCGGTGCGGACACCACAGTTTTCATCGATCAGCGTGTTCTCAACAAGCCGGCCGACCTGAAAGAAGCGCGGGCCATGTTGAAAAAACTCTCCGGGCGCACACATACGGTTTTCACCGGCGTGGCGCTGCGCCGGGTGGCCGACGGGCTCCGAATTGACGAAGGCGTGACCAGCGAGGTGACTTTCAAGGCGTTCGACGACACGGTGATCGATGCCTATTTCAAGATCGTGAACCCACTCGATAAAGCCGGTGCCTATGGAATCCAGGACGGCCGTGACCTCATCGTCGCGGGCTGGGAGGGATCCTTTTCAAATATCATGGGCTTGCCGATGGAAGCGACGAAACAAATTTTGGCTCGGTGCGGTCTGCTTTGATGACTAACACCTTTCGCGCGCATTCATGACCCAGCTTTTAGAACGATCCTTACAAGAGCAGACACCGCCCATGCAAACGGCGCGGACGTTGTTTGCCTCGGGTGATCGCGGGCGCTCGATCCAGATCGGTCTCGTGCTGTCGCTGATCGTCTGGTGCGGGCTTTTGTTCCTTTGTCAGCAGGCGGCGAAGTATTTTAACGGCGATGTCGATCCAAGCAAAGTAGCCGAGGATTCGCCCAAGCCGGAATTCAGCATCGAACTCGCGCCCGGCCAGTTCGTCATGCCGGAAAAAAAAGAGCCGCCACCGCAGCGGTTTGTGGAGACCAATCCTGACGCGCCGGAGAATGTGCCGGACAAGACCATCAATGTCGGCGCGCATAATCAGCAGGTCGCGCAGGAAAAACCCACGCCCAACGGCAAGAGCGACACGCCTGCGACCGAGGGGAAAAAGGATCATCCGTCGGATTCCATTGTGACCGGCGATCTCACTCCGCCCGAGGAACAACCGCCACCGTCGCCACCGCCTTCGCCCGAGATCATGCAGGCGATTCAGGAAGCCCAGGCACAGCGGGAGCAAAATCCGCTGGCGGGTACGGAGAAAATTACCGGCGAGAGCAGCACCGGCTACGGTTTCAACATGGCCAAGCCCAGCGCAACGCCGTCCCCCGACGTGGATGAGAAAAAGGAAGGCACGCCGGATGCGCCGCTCATTGTAGGCGCTCCGCAGACGAAGGTCGCACGCATCAATCCCCAGCAGCCGCAGCCGCGCCCCAAGATTAACAAGCGCGCGCGGCCTGCCGTGCTGGCGGACAATAAATTCGGCACCGACAACATCGGCGCGGTGGCCTTCGATGCGCGCTGGAGCAATTACGGACAATATCTCCAGCAACTCATCGAAACCGTGCAGATCCAGTGGGAGCGGGTCTTGCGCGAAAGCGGGGCCTATCCGCCGATCGGGCTCCCAATGTGTCGTGAAATTCCGCCTGTCCTCTGACGGAAGCGTGAGCGAAATCATCAACGCGGAGGGCTCGGGTGGAAAACAGTATGAGCAAATCTGCATTGCTGGCATCACCATGCGTGCGCCTTACGGAAAGTGGACCGACGACATGATCGCGATGCTCGGAGAATCGCAGGAGCTTACTTTCACTTTCTATATCCAGTGAGTCACTCGGCCAAAGTTTTCTGGAGCACGTTGCCGCTCGGCACCGGCGTGAGTCTTCTCGCCGTCGACGGCAACGGGCTCGCGGCATTTTCCAAACCTGCAGGTGTGCTTTCCCATCCTAATCGCATCAGCGAGCAGCCGCGCTCACTGCTGACCGTGCCCTACGTGGAGGAAGGCGAATTTTATCAATGGACTGAAGCGGACGAAGGATCCGCCGATCGCGTGTCAGGCCAGGGAACACCCGGAAAGAGCGGCGCGGTTCGGCGCCTGTGGCTTTTGAACCGGCTCGATTCCGCGACGTCCGGCGTGATCCTCGCGGCGAGCAGTCAGGCTCTCGCGAACGAAATCCGCTCCATGTTTCAACGGAAGCATGTGAAGAAGATCTACAATGCGCTCGTTTTCGGCCTGCCGTCCGAATCGAAGCAGGTTTGGAAGGATCGCCTGTCCGTGCAAAAACGCGGCGCGCAAATACGCACGGCGGCGAATGCCGGGATTCCGTCTGAATCGCACATGCGTGTGCTCGGACAGAAGCGCGGTGAGGTGCCGCTGGCGTTGATACAACTGGAGCCGAAGACCGGCCGGAGTCATCAACTGCGCGTCCAGTGCGCCCAACGCCATCTTCCGATCGTGGGAGACGCGACCTATGGCGATTTTCCCGCAAATCGCGCCTTTGCCAAGGCCAGCGGCGAGAAGCGCTTGTTCCTGCATTCCTTGGAAACGAGTTTCACCTACACCTTCGGCGGACGTGAACATTCTTTTGCGGCGAAAGCGCCGCTTCCGCCGGAGTTCGCGGTGTAACCTGGATTAAGGCCGGGTTTGATCTGCGCGATTGGCGCCGGCTCCAGGTGGTCACCCGTGATCGGATTTTTTGTGCTGCACGTAGAGAGCGGTCGCTTGTGAGCGGCGGCTGACGTGAAGCTTGTCGAAAATGTTCGCGAGGTAGTTTTTCACGGTCTTCTCGCTGAGGTTCATATCCATGCCGACCTCCTTGTTGGTTTTTCCCTCGGCAATCAGCGCGAGCACCCGGCGTTCCTGTGGGGAGAGAGTGGCGAGCACATCGCCGGAGGCTCCGCCGCTTTTCACGAGCTTCATCACGCGCGCAGTCACCGCGGGATCGAGGATCGATTTGCCTGCGGCGACGTCGAGCACGGCCTGGACGAGGCCGCGGCCATTGATTTCCTTGAGCAGGTAACCGTGTCCGCCGGAGCGGATAGCTTCGTCGACGAGGTGATCGTCAACGACGGACGTCAGGAAGAGCACCTTGGTGTCGGGCAATTTCTGGAGGATTTTTTTGCACGCCTCAAAACCCATGCCGTCTGGCAGGCGGATATCCATGAGCACGACGTCGGGAGTGAGTTTCGCGGCGGCCTCGACACCGGCGGCGACCGAACCGGCTTCGCCGACGATCTGGATGCCGCGTTCGGAGCTGATCACGGCGCGCAGGCCCATGCGGACGAGTTCGCTGTCGTCGACGAGAAGAAGCTTCAGGGAAGGTGCGCGAGATGCACTCATGCGGAGGTGGCGGTGTGAGGGATCATCGTGACGATAAGCTTGGTGCCCGCGCCCGGAGAACTGGAAAATTGGAGTTTCGCTCCGAGACGTTCGGCCCGTGCGCGCATGTTTACCAATCCGTTTCCGCCTCCGCTGGCGGTTTCGGGTGAGAAACCCCGGCCATTATCCTGAACGAACAGGCAAAGTTCACCCGCGCTTTGATGAAGTCTCACGGTGATCTGTGTCGCGCCTCCGTGCCGCAGTCCATTGCTGATCGCTTCGCGGGAAATCTGGAGCAGATGCATGATCTGCTCTTCGTTGAGCAGTCCCGAGGCGGTTTCGTCGATGCGCAGATCGTAAGTGGCGGCGCGTCCGGCATCGAGTGTTTGCGTGAGCGAGCGGATCGACTCGGCGAAGCTTTGATGGTGCAAGCTTTCAGGCGAAAGGCCGGCGATGTAGCCGCGCACTTCGCGGATGGTGGTGTTGATGGTTTTCACGCCGGCATCGAGCTGGCGGTACGCCTCGGCGGGATCACGCTCGATGAGATTTTTCGCGGCTTCGACAGTAAGTCCGGCTGCGTAGAGCGACTGGATGATGCCGTCGTGCAGGTCGTGCCCGAGACGGATTTTTTCCTCGAGGGCGCGGTTGAGGAGTGTCTGTTGGAAATGCGCGTCTTCTTCGGCACGGAGACGTTCGTTGCGCTCGCGTTCGAGTTCGGTGCCCTGACGCGCGGAAACCCGGGCGAGGTGGGTAAGGCTGCGCATCTCGGCCTGGGTCGACGCGGACTCGAGGCTGGCGAGGTTACGGGATCGCACGGAGAAAACGATGGCGATAAGCAGCGCGATCGTGAGCCCGCCCGCGATGAAGAGCAGCATGATGGCGCTTTGCTGGTAGAGAGAAACGAGATGCACGACGGCCGGCGGCTCATACTTCACAAGCACGACCTGTGCGGGTTGATTGTCGACGCTTGGGAACGCGCGGACGAACTCCCAACGGCCGGATTTTTGTCCAATGCTCGATGGATCTACCGACGCCGGCAGTGGAGAGACAGACACGTTTGCGCCGAGGATAGCGCCGATGGATCTTTGCGTTTCGTAATTCCATGGTGGCGGACCGATTTTCCCGAGCACCAGGAGTTGGTCGAACTGGGCACCTTTCGACGAGATCATCTCGTGCTGGACGCTTTCCCTATGGCTTTTGAGCCAACCCAGCGAGAATGTCAGTGCGCCGAGAAAGAGCAGCAACAGGACGAGGGCGAGGCCGAGGAGGCGGGCGAGACGGTTCATGAGTGGCGATGGGGCGGCCGGAACGACCGGGTTTGTACGCGTCCAACGGGGACGGCGGCAAGCATCGCGCTCGCGGACAGCGGTTTTGATAACATTTCGACTTTTGCCGCGAGGCCGCTTTGTTAGGCCGTTCTGTCCATGAAAAACTTCTACATCACGACCGCGATCGACTATGTGAACGGTTCGCCACACCTGGGCCATGCCTACGAAAAGGTGCTGACGGACGTCATTGCCCGTTTCCGGCGGATGATGGGCGACAACGTTTTCTTTCTCACGGGCGTCGACGAACACGGCCAGAAGGTCCAGCAAAGCGCCAAGGCCAAGGGCGTGCCGCCGCAGCAATTCTGCGATGAGGTTTCGCAGGAATTCCGCGCCATGTGCGCGAAGCTCGACATCTCGAACACCGACTTCATCCGCACCACCGAGGAGCGTCACAAAAAGGTCGTCCGCCAATTGCTCCAGCAGCTCTTCGACAAAGGCGAGATCTACAAGGCCGAGTACAAGGGCTTCTATTCCACGCGCCAGGAGCAGTTCTTGCAGGACAAGGACCGCAATCCCGACGGCTCGTGGCCGGAAATTTTCGGCGAAGTCACGGAGATCACCGAATCGAATTACTTCTTCAAACTGCGCCAGTATCAGGACTGGCTCATCGAGCATCTGAAGAAGAACGAGAACTTTGTCTTCCCGCGTTACCGCCAGAAGCAGGTGCTCGAGTTTCTCGCCGAGCCGCTTAATGACCTGTGCATCTCGCGTCCGCGCGAGCGTCTGGAGTGGGGCATCCCGCTGCCGTTCGACGAACAGTTCGTGACCTACGTGTGGTTCGACGCGCTCGTGAACTACTATACGGCGGTCATCGACAAGCCGCAGTTCTGGCCCGCGGATTTCCACGTGATCGGCAAAGACATCCTTGTGCCGCCGCACGCGGTCTACTGGCCGATCATGCTCAAGGCTTGCGGCATCGAACCGCCGAAGTCGCTGCTTGCGCACGGCTGGTGGTCGATCAACGGCGCCAAGATGTCCAAGAGCACCGGCAATTTCGTCGAGCCAATGGCCTTCGCCGACCAGTACGGCGTCGATGCGCTGCGCTACTTCATGATCCGCGAAATGAGCGTCGGCCAGGACAGCGACTTTTCGCAGACGCAGTTTCTCGCGCGCTACAACGCCGAACTCGCCAACAACCTCGGCAACCTCGTCAACCGCACGCTCAACATGACCAACCGCTTCGCCGGTGGCGTCATCCCGGCGGCGGAAACGCAGGACGAGGTCGAGCTGGAGCTGCAGCGTCTCTGGGACAAAACCCGCGACGAAGTGCTTCCGCTCTACGAAGGCTTCCAGTTTCACGTCGCGCTGGAGCGCACGTTCTCGTTCGTCACCGCGACCAACGCGTACATCGAAAAACGCGCGCCATGGAAACTCGGCAAATCGACCGAGGCGAAGGATCAGGCATTGTTGAAGACCACGCTGGCGACGATTGCCGAAGCGCTCCGCCTCGCGAACGCAATGCTGCCCGCCGTGATGCCATCGACAGCAAAGAAGATCAATGGCGTGCTCGGTTACGAGCCCGGCGCAGTCTGGAAGGATGAACTCAACTGGAGCACGCGCCTCACGGGCAAGAAGGTCGCTGAGACGGCGATTCTCTTCCCGCGTCCGGAAAAACCGGCGGCGGAGAAGAAGTGATTCGTCAATCCGTTCTACAGAAGGTAACGAAGAGAACGAAGGCGTTCAGGTCTCCAACCGATTCATATGCGTTTCGCGATGGAACTTGGACGTCAGGATCTTCAGCGACTCTTCGTTATCTTTGTTCTCTCCTGTAAAATGGATCGTTCCGATTCGAACGCTCGCGAAGCATGACCATACTCCCGCTAAACCCAGCTGAAAACTCCTCGCCTGAGGCGCTATTCGCGTTTCTCGCCCAGTGTCAGCAGGTGGCGGCGAAGAAGGGCAGGGCGCAGCTCGTCAGTATCTCGCTTGAGATCGATGCGCTCGATCCGCTCGCCGTGCTGGAATCGATTTTTGAGCCGGGTGAACGGCATTTTTATGTCGAACGTCCGGCGGACGGTTTCGCCGTGGCTGGAGCCGAGGCGGTGCTGGCGTTCTCCGCGAGCGGTGTGGAACGTTTTTCAGAATGTCAGCGTTTCATCGACGAGACGCTGGCAAACACGCTTGCCGTGGGGACTCAGACCGCGGCGTTTTCGGGCCCACATTTCTTCACGGCATTTTCGTTTTTCGATGAGGTGGAAAACGGCGAGCCGTTTGAAGCCGCGAGTGTGTTTGTCCCGCGCTGGCAGGTTGCCCTGGCCGATGGACGGACGACTGCGGTGGCCAATCTTCTTGTCGAAGCGAATTCGCCGCTCGAAGCGCTGGCGGAACGCGTGTGGCGGGCGCGCAAGAAATTCGGGGCCTTTGATTACTCAGCGCCCGATTTTCAAGAAACGCCACCCGCCACCCCGACGACGATTCGGGAAGTCGGTGGAGACGGCGCTTATGCGGAATCGGTGCGACGCGCGGTGGAGCGCATCGAGGCGAAGGAGTTTGAGAAGATTGTGCTCGCGCGTGCGAAAGACATCACGGCGAGTCAGCCGCTTCATCCATTGCGTGTTCTGAACGGACTGCGCCAGCGTTTCGCCGATTGCTATGCCTTCTCCGTGGCGAATGGACATGGCCAGAGTTTCATTGGCGCGAGTCCGGAACGTTTGTTGCGCGTCAGTGATGGTCAGCTCCTGACGGAAGCGCTCGCTGGTTCCATCCGTCGCGGTGCGACGGCCAGCGAGGATGCCGCGCTCGGCACGGCACTTTTGCGCAGTGAGAAAGACCGGCGTGAGCACGAGTTTGTGCTGCAATCGATCACGCGCCGGCTGGAGCCGCTCGGGATAAAACTGGATTTCCCGGCGTCGCCCGGATTGCGACGCCTCGCGAATGTGCAGCATTTGCACACGGCGGTCCGCGCCGTTCTGCCCCGAGGTGCACGCCTTCTGGACGCGCTCGAGCGGTTGCACCCGACGCCGGCTGTCGGTGGGAAACCGCGTGCGGCCGCGGTGCCGCGCATTCGTGAACTGGAGTCATTTCCGCGCGGACTCTACGCGGGTGCGCTTGGCTGGATCGATGCGCGCGGCAACGGCGAGTTTTTCGTCGGCCTTCGTTCGGCGCTGATCGATGGAGCGCATGCGAGACTGTACGCCGGCGCGGGAATCGTCGCCGGATCGTGGCCAGAAAAAGAATTCACGGAAACGGAACTGAAGTTCCGTGCCATGCAGGACGCGCTGCTGGATTGAGCCGGGGACTTTATTTTAGTTCTCCCTCGTAACGGAGAGCCGATTGACAGCGGCGCTGCTCTGCCGGTGAGTACACAGGTCGCTTCTCCGTCATGAATTCACGCTTCCTCCCGCTTGTATTCGCTGCCGCGCTTTGCGCCGCCAGCTCGCTGACAGTCTCTGCCGCCGACCTGACCATCGCCCAAGTCAAAACCAGTCCGGAAAACTGGCCGACGCAGATCAAGGTGAACGAATTGCTCGACTTTGGCGCCGTGAAAATTCCCGCAGGCACGGTCGTCGAGTTTCAAGGCTTCGAAAACGCCAACGCGCGGTTTCAGTACAAAGGGAAGTACTTCCTCATCGAGCCGGAGGTCACCGATCTTCTGGTGCGCGCGAATCGCATCGCCAGTGGCCAGGCCGCCAAGGAGGGATGGCGCGGACGGTTTGCCGATTATTTGGTGAGACGCGGACAGATGGTGAACGCCAGCGGTTTTGCAGCGGTGCCGCCCGACACGTTCAAGGAAAACTCCATTCTCGTCGTGTACTACGGATCAACCAGCTGCAGTTACTGCAGCAGCGCGCTGCCGTTCATGAAGCTGAACATCGAGCAATTGGAGCGACGTTACCCCGGGCGAATTCTGCGCGTGTACAGCACCGGGGACAGCGACAATCCAGCGGCCAAAAACTACGCGCGCAATCTCGGGCCAGGCTGGATCATCGCTCCTCTTGGCGATCAGTACATGTGGGCGGGACTGACGGAGAGAATTCCAGCCGCGGCCAACGCCCTGAACTATCCGGCACTGGCGCTGGTGACGCCCAAGGGAAATTTTCTCGCGGCTGGCATGCGCGAGCAAAGCAATCTGGATTCGGCCGCGAATGTCCTGCGCAAGTTGGAGGACATCCTCTCAACACCTGGCAAGATGGCTGCGCTTGAGAATCGTTGAGAACTGCCGGGTGAAATTTCGCGCGATCCATCGCTGCCGCTGAAATGATCCTCCTGAGAGGAAAACTCTATCGGATATCGCTCGTTCGCTGGGTGGATATTCCCAAGCGCGCGGTGGCGGCTCTCAAGTTGGGAAATCCCGCCAATGCCTGGCTGCTTTTCAACGGCGACAAGGATCGCGTCACGTTGATGCCGGGGAAGCGGGGCATGTACCGGCTCGCGTTCAAGGTCGAATTGCTGCGCGCCGCCGGGGTCGACGCGGGCGATACGATCGAGTTTGAGTTGAAGCCCGATACCGCCTCGCGCGATCCGGAGGTGCCGGACGAAATGCGGCGGGTGTTTCAGGCGCGTCCTTATTTGATGGAGCGGTGGAACAAGAACAGTGTGGCATTCCGGCGGCAGGTCGTTCGATACATCGAGCAGGCAAAAACCGCCGAGACGCAGGCGAAGCGCTGCTGGATCTTCATCGAGCGACTCGAGGAAACTGGAAAGCTAAGTTCAGGCTAACGGATCCTTACGCGGCCATTATCCTCCGGGTTAAAAACGCATGGAGGAGGATGGGGGCTGGAAACTTCTTGCTCGCCGTTGATCGCGGGATCGGTGCTTCAATGGTGCGAATCCCCACTGATGCACCGTCCTCTCGCTTCCACGCTATTTGCTTTGTTTTTTCTGCTTGGTGGCATTCCCGCGACGTTTGCCAAAGGGCATTCGGCTACGGCTGAAGAGAAGGATATCCCACTTGAGTCTGTCGTGTTGTCGCGTGGCGCGTATCAGGCTCGTGTGCGTATTCCTGCCGCTGGCACCGCCCGTGCGATTGTCATTCTGGGCTCGGGCGATGGCGGCTGGAGCTATTGGGAAGAACGCGTGGCCAAACATCTAGGACGGACCTGCGCGGTGGTGGGCGTGGATTTTTCCACTTACTCAGCGAGCGACTACAGTCAGTCCGTGCTCGCGGCGGATCTGGCGACGTTGACCGCGCTGGCCAGATCACGGGTTGGCGGCAAGGGCGCCGAGCTGCCGGTAATCTATGGCGGCTGGTCCATGGGCGCAGAGCAGGCGGTGGCTGCAGCGGGCGCGGTTCAGTCGAGACCACCTGGGCTTCGCGGATTGTTGTTGGTGGCACCGGGCGAGCGCGGGCGTTATGGGCTGCGGTTGCGCGATCGCGTGGGGCTGGCGCCTTCGGGCGACGGCACTTTTGGCCTGGCCGATTTCGCCGTGCCATTGAAAGGACTGCGGCTCGCGCAATTCCACGCGAAATACGATTTGCTCGATACGCCGGAGTGGGCCGCTGGACTGGACCTGGATTTGAAACGTTTCGATCTGCCGCGTGGATTCCACGATTTCGAAGGCGCAGGGCCGGATTTTTTGAAGATGGTGGATGAGGCAGTTGATTGGATCGTGACCCCGGAAGCTCAGAAACCGGCGGAGGCGAAGCCCAAGGTCTCGCCGTGAGTTTATCGCCGTTGCTTTCGTGGGGACCCAAACGTCTTGGCGGAAGGCCACTGGCGGTGTTGATCGTGGCCTCGGCCACCGTGCTGGCGGGATGGATTACCTTACTCGCGGCGATTTTTCCGCAGGAGCAATGGCTGGTCGATGAATTGGAGCGGTGGACGCCGTTTCACATAGCGATCGGCAGTCAGGTGCTGTTGTTGATCGCGAGCATCATCTTGCTGAGCCTGGGACGCGGTTTGCTGCGCGGTAAGCGAGTGGCGTGGGTTTTTGCCACGAGCGTTCTGGCGATCTCGGCCGTGCTCTATGTGGGGCTGGATTTTGACTGGGAACGGGCGCTGGCGGTACTTCTTCCGTTGCTCCTGCTGGTCAGTCAGCGACGTTATTTCTCGGCCCGGTCGGATGCGCTTTCGCTACGGCGTGCGACCTGGCCGCTGATCGGCTTGATCGTTGCCGTGCTGATTTTCGGATTTCTCGGAGTGAGAAACGTCCGGTCACAAGTCGAAGGCCGCACCGGCCCGCTGGGCACGGCGCAGACGGTGATCGAGTTGATCCTGTTGCAGTCGACCGACACTCAGCGGCCCCTCACACGGCAGGCGCAGACACTTTTTTTCTCGGTGAGTCTGGCAGGCGGGCTCACAGGGCTTGCGGCGCTCTTCGTGGCGTTGCGCCCTGTGCTGATGCGGACGCCGCCCGATCCAGCGGACCAAGCGCGCGCCCGGGAAATCATCCTCGCGCACGGTCGCAATCCGCTCGACGAGTTTGCGCTCGCCGCGGACAAGCAGCTTTTTTTTCCCACGAGCAATCACACCGTTGTCGTGTACGCGCTCTGGCGGGATTTTGCCCTGACACTTGCCGATCCGATCGGTCCAAAGGCTGATCTGCCGGCGGCGCTGAAGGAGTTTGTCGAATTTTGCCGGGAGCAGGACTGGCAGCCGGTTTTTTATCAGATCGACGGAGATAATCTCGATGCATACCGGGCGCTCGGATTCACGGCCTTCAAGATTGGTGAAAACGCACGCATCCCGCTCCAAGGCTGGTCGCTGTCCGGGCGGAAGTTTCAGGACATGCGCACGGCGATCAATCGCGCCAGTCGTGAGGGTGTAACCTTTCATTGGTATCCCGGCGAAGGTCCGCTCGATTACGGAATCGAGGCGCAACTGGCGCAAGTGTCCGCCGAGTGGCTTGAGCACGGGAAACGTCGCGAGATGGCCTTCGACATGGGCGCATTTTCGCCGAGCGAAATCCGTCTGCGCGGTGCGGCGGTGGCGAAACGCGCGGACGGCCGCGTGGAAGCCTTTGCGACGTGGATATCTTACGCTCAGGGAACCGGGCGCTGCCTCGATTTGATGCGCAGCCGGACTGACTCGATGCCGGGCATGATGGATTTCGTGATCGTGGAATCGCTGAAGCATTTTCAATCGCAGGGACTTGTTGAGGCGAGCCTCGCCAGCGCTCCGCTTGCCAATGCCGATCCGGACGCGCCTGCCAGCACGCACGCGCGCGCGGTGCGGTTTCTTTATGAGCGTCTGAATAAAATCTACGGCTACAAATCACTCTTTGCATTCAAAGGAAAATACCAGCCGCGATGGCGCGGCACGTATCTGGCATATCGCAGCAAGCGACATCTGTT
This sequence comes from Nibricoccus sp., assembly GCA_049840895.1. Classification (GTDB taxonomy): domain Bacteria; phylum Verrucomicrobiota; class Verrucomicrobiia; order Opitutales; family Opitutaceae; genus Nibricoccus. The sequence continues at coordinate 32,655 of JASGJB010000017.1, forward strand.
GCTCATCGCGTATGCGACGGTGGCGGTGCATGTGCGTGATGGACTCCTGAAGATCTGGCGGTCGTAACCGTGCATCGCTGGTGGGCGTGCATTTGGAAAATGGAGAGGGCTGTGCCATCGTGACGAATGGTTCCGCTCTCGGTTCTCGATCTCTCTCCCATCACGCGTGGCAGCGACGCATCCCAGGCGCTGCGCAATTCGCTCGATCTGGCGCGCCTCGCGGAACGGCTTGGCTATAAACGCTACTGGCTCGCCGAGCACCACTCGATGCCTGGCATCGCGAGTGCGGCGACGGCGGTGGCGATCGCGCATGTGGCGGGCGGGACGAAAACCATCCGTGTCGGCTCGGGCGGAATCATGCTGCCGAATCATTCGCCTTTGGTGATCGCCGAGCAGTTCGGCACGCTCGACGCGCTTTTCCCGGGACGCATTGATCTCGGGCTCGGTCGTGCTCCGGGAACGGACCAGCGCACCGCACGAGCCTTGCGGCGCGAGCGGTTGAACACGGCGGCGGATTCTTTTCCTCAGGACGTGCTGGAGCTGCAGGGATATTTCCAGCCATCGACGCCGGGGCAGGCGGTGCGTGCGATTCCGGGCGAGGGGAGGGACGTGCCGATCTGGCTGCTCGGATCGAGCTTGTTCAGCGCGCAACTCGCGGCGGCGCTTGGATTGCCCTACGCGTTTGCCGGACACTTCGCGCCGGACCTGATGCTGCAGGCGCTCGAGATTTATCGCCGGGAGTTTAAGCCATCGGAGCAACTTGCGGAGTCTTATGCGATGGTGGGCGTGGGTGTGGTCGCGGCGGAAACGGATGCAGAGGCCGGGCGAATCGCGACATCGCTCCAGCAGCAATTCATCGCACTGCATCGAGGAGTTCCCGGGCAGCTTCCGCCACCCGTGGAGGATTTGGAGACGATCGCGTCGCCGCAGGAAATCGCCGCGGTGAGGCATACGTTGCGCGAAGCGATCGTGGGTTCACCGCTTACAGTGAAGCGCGGTCTGGAAAAGCTGCTTCAGCGGACTGGTGCGGATGAGATCATCGTAACGGCGCACATCTTTGATCACGCGGTCCGTCTGCGTTCGTACGAAATTCTCGCAGATGTGCGGGATCAACTCGCGAAAGGCACGGCCGGGAAACAAGTGGCGTCGAGATAATGGACGGACAACCGCCCGGCCTTGGTGCATGGGGTCACCCGCTATTCTCGTCCTCCTGGATATGCGACGGGTTGTTTTCCATGATTTCAGAGTGATCCATCACCACGCCGGCTTCATCTAATTCGTTGCGAAGAGCGCCTCCGAATTTATCCCCGATGTCTTCAAGGCGGAGTTCGATTTCGCTGAAGGGGGTTTCGAGTGCGAACGCGATGCTGTCGGCGAGATGGTAGATGTCCTCGTCCGAGAAGTGTTCTTCGATCACGGCCTGACTTCCGTCGAGTGCGGTCAACGACGCCGGAGTGGCGTCCTCCTCTTCGTCGGCGGGTCTGAGCCGCACGCGGCCCTGGAGCCGGGCTTTTTCCACGTGATCGCCTAGGCGGCGCAGCGTGGCGTAACTGAAGGCCAGGTTGGCGAGATGCGCCTGGCGGAGGAGGGACTGGCGGGATTTGAGAAGTTCCGAAAAGTTCATGGCGATGAATCTCCTGACTTCGGTGCCCGTGCACCTGGGTTAATGGTTGCTGAATTAACTCCTGGCAGGCGCCGCGCGTTCGGGGAAAAGGCACAGACTCCGACGGCGTGGCGCTATTCCGACTCTCAACGAACGACCTCAGAGGTCTCTGACGATGGCTGTCATTTCTAACAACGGACCAATCGACGCTCTCTTAAGTCTGACTCGAATTTTTCTTATGTCCTGCAGGCAGCACCTGATTCTGACAGGCTTTACTGAGTAACGAAAAAACGGTGACGCAAGCGCGCCGGCGAAAAACTTTCGCGAATCGGACGGACAACAATGTGCGCGGTGCACGGGCTTGCGCACGCGCTGAGCCGGCATTGATATCCGGCAATGATTACCGCCCCATGCCCGCGTCTCCGTGCGTTGTCCCTTGTCTGCCTAGGCGTCCTCGCGTCTTCACCGCTTTCCGCCCAGCCGGTTGATTACACGAAGCGAATCAACGGCGACAGCGCGGTCGCGGTTTATCCGATTCCGTATGTGGTGCCGAAGCGCGAAGAAATCAAAGGCGCGCTCGATCGCATCAAGGGCTATGCCGAGCGTTCCACGACGCTCAAAGTATTCGACAACAAGACAGGGCAGGAGATCGCGAAGCCGGACATGGAAAACTTCAATGTGAATGCCGTGGTGGACCGGCGTTACGGTGGTTTGAATTTCTGGGACTATACCAATGGCGTCATGATGTCCGCCTTCACCCTGATTGCCGACGAGACCGGCGATCAGTCCTACTTCGACTACAACGTGCGATTCTATGATTTCACGTTCACCTGGATGCCGTACTTCCGCGCGATGGAAGGGAAGACGAAGAAGCGGAATGATTACTCGCGGATGGTGAATATGAGTGCACTCGATCACTGCGGTTCGATCACGGCGGCGCTCATTCGCACGCAGATGAAGCACCCCGACCCGCGTTACCGTGCCTGGATCGACAACGTGGCGGACTACATTTCCAACAAGCAGTTTCGCTTCGAGGATGGTTCGCTTGCGCGCCAGCGGCCACAGCCTCGGTCGGTGTGGACGGACGACTTCTACATGGGTGTCTCGTTTCTCTCGCAGATGGGCAAACTAACCGGTGACACGAAGTACTGGGACGATGCGGTGAAGCAGATCACGCAGCTCTCCGAGCGCCTCTTCATCAAAGAAAAAGGTCTCTACGATCATGGCTGGAGCGAGAACACGGCTGGCTACGATCCGCGTTTTTATTGGGGCCGCGCCAACGGCTGGGCGACCATGGCGATGTGCGAGTTGCTGAGTGTGCTGCCCAAGGATTTCAAGGGGCGCGATCAGGTGCTGCATCTTTTCCGCCAGCACATGCGCTCACTCATCGAGCTTCAGGACGGCACCGGTCTCTGGCACAACATGCTCGATAAGAGCGAAACCTACCTCGAGACATCCGCCAGCGCGATGTTCGTCTACGGACTCGCAAAAGGTGTGAACGAAGGCTGGCTCAGCCCGATCTACGGACCGGCCGCCATCACCGGCTGGAACGGCGTTGCCAGCCGCGTGCTGCCGGACGGACGCGTGGAGGGCATCTGCGAAGGCACCACGTACGCGAACGACAACACGTATTACTACTACCGCGGGGCAAGCGCCAACACGACGTTCTTTGGATCCGTGCTCTATGCCGGCTCGGAGATGATGAAGCTGGTCAAGAACCCTGCGATCCAGATTACGCCGGCCCAGCCCAACGCGGTGAACAGCGCGATCCATTTCCGCTATGCGGAAGATGTGCAGAAGATCGAGCGCTGAGCCGATTGTCATGGCGTTGGCTTTGGTGGATTGACGGCTCGTGGCTGCGCCGGCAGCTATGGGTTCACGGCTTATGAGTGAGACCCCCGCAGGCTTGATGGCATCACCTTTTCTCTTCCGCCTGGCCCGAGCGGCTGCGCTGCTTTTCGCGGTATCGGTGCTCGCGTTGCTGATCAGCTGCGCGCATCAGTCGGCACAAAAGCCGGCTGCTGTGACTGAAACGGCGCCTAACGAGCCCGCCGTGGCCTTGGCGGATTTCGTGAAGCGGCCAGAGGAGTCGAACTTCATTCCATCTTCCAAATCGGGCGACTTTCTCGTGTTTCCGGCGAAGAAAACAATGAAGCCGGTCCAGCATAAGAAACCGTAGTGGGCGCGCACAATCGCGTCAAAGGGGCTTTCCGCCTGCATGTTCTCCAATCCGAATTTTCTGATCGCGTTCGGAATCGCCTTCGCGGTGTTCCTTCCGCTTGAGCGGTTGTACGCGATTCACCGGCAGAAAATATTTCGTCCGGAGTACTTCACGGACGTCCTGTTCTTTCTCGGACAGTATCTTCTTTGGAACGGCCTTGTCGTTTATCTGCTCGCGCTGGTCGATCGCGGACTCGATCTGCTTCCGCTTTCCGGACTGCGGACGTGGAGCGCGAACCTTCCGTTGTGGCTTCAGATAGTGATCGTGATTTTCCTGTGTGATCTGGGCATCTACTGGGGGCATCGCTTGCAGCACCGCGTGGCGTTTCTCTGGCGGTTTCACCGCGTGCATCACACCGCGGAGCATCTGGACTGGATTGCCGCCTATCGTGAGCATCCGCTGGATAACCTCTACACGCGCATGATCGAAAATCTGCCGGCGCTAGTCCTGGGATTTCCGCTGGAGGTGATTGCCGGACTGATCGTCTTTCGCGGATTTTGGGGACTGTTCATTCATTCCAACGCGGATGTTCCCATAGGACCACTCAAGTACATCCTCGGATCACCCAAGCTGCATCACTGGCACCACGCGGAAGAGAAGGGGAATGACTGCAATTATGCGAACCTGATGCCGCTGATGGATCTTATCTTTGGCACTTACTATGAACCCCGTGAAATGCCTCAAAAATACGGCATCTCCGAGAAGGTTTCGCACAACTACTTCGCGCAGTTGATCAGCCCCCTGATCCCCAAAGCGCTCAAACGACGGAAGCGCGCTCCGGCGGAACCAACGCGCACGGATGGCGGGGGACCGAAGTCTTGAATGTGGATCGCCAAAGCCGATGAAGCGCACCGCGATTTTCTACCTCCTATTGCTGGTTGTGGCGGGTCTGGGAGTTTTTGCGGTATTGCGCGTGGGCGCGAATTTGCCTGCACCCACGGCGGCATCCGGAGTGACCCATGTGGCTGCCGGCATTGGGGTGACTACGGGTCCGGGTGCGGAAGCTTCCGCTGTGGACTCGATGCTGACCTCGCTTCGCAAAAATTTTGATGCGCCGCTCGGGCATCTTTTTTTGCAGCTGCTGGTGATCATCGGTGTTTCGCGAGTGGCTGGTGCTATTTTCACGAAACTGGGGCAGCCGTCGGTGGTGGGAGAAATGGCCGCGGGTATTTTGCTGGGGCCTTCGCTGTTTGGGCTTCTGGCGCCGGGCGCTTTTCAATTCGTTTTTCCGCCGAGTTCACTGGGGACGATCAAATTGCTCAGTCAGATCGGCGTGTGCTTGTTCATGTTTTGTGTCGGCATGGAACTGAACGTGGCGCACGTACGTAGCAAAGCGCATGCGGCGGTGGTGGTGAGCCATGCGAGCATCGTGTTTCCTTATCTCCTCGGTGTGACGCTGGCGTATTTCCTTTTCACGTCGCTGGCGGCGAGCGGAACCACGTTCACGGCGTTTGCCTTGTTCATGGGCATTTCGATGAGCATCACGGCGTTTCCGGTGCTTGCGCGGATTCTTCAGGAACGCGGATTGACGCAGACCGCCTTGGGAAGCACCGCGATCACCTGCGCGGCGGTCGATGATGTGACGGCGTGGAGTTTGCTGGCCTTCGTCGTGGCGATAGCGCGGGCAACCAGTGTGGAGGCGTCTGCGCTCAATCTCGGCCTGGTGGCCGTCTTTATTGGCGTGATGATCTGGATCGTGCGACCGATGCTGCCGCGCTTGTTTGGCCGCGCGTTGCTGGAAAACGAAGTGCCGTCGAAGGGCGTGATTGCCGCCGTGATCTGCGTCGTGGTCGCCGCATCTTTTTGCACGGAGGTCATCGGGATTCACGCACTCTTCGGTGCATTTCTGGCGGGCACGATCATGCCGGATGCCGGCGGGTTTCGGCAGAAGCTGGCTTTGCGCGTGGAAAACTTCAGCTCTGTCCTGCTGCTTCCGCTTTTCTTCGTTTTCATCGGACTTCGCACACAAATCACGCTGCTCAATGATGTGACGGGATGGCTGTTATGCCTGCTCGTCATCGCCGTTGCGACACTGGGAAAGCTCGGTGGCACGGCGATCTCGGCCCGACTCACTGGCATGGACTGGCGTGAGTCATTCCAGCTCGGCGCTCTCATGAACACGCGCGGCCTCATGGAGCTGATAGCGCTCAATATCGGCTATGATCTTGGGATCCTGTCGCCGCGCATTTTTGCGATGCTCGTCGTCATGGCGCTCGCGACCACGATGATGACAGGACCGCTGTTAACGCTGTTCGGCAGCAGGAGCGGGTTGAAAAAGGCACGGCTGTCGTCGGCGACGCCGTGATGGGTTTGAACCGGGTGGCGGGCGGACTTGACGCGACGCGAGTTTCCCGGACCCATTGAGGCAATGTCTTCTCCGACCGAACAGAATTTCCAGGACTACAAAAAGGCCGAAAAAAAGGCGCTCGAGCTGCTGGCTGAGATGAAGACAGCCACGCCGAAGAAGGTGGATATCGAACTCGCGTTGCTTGTGGCGATTTTCGAACTGCACAAAGGCAGTCTGCCAGCGGCGACAGTAGCCTCGATCATCAACGGGCACCTGAAGCAAGTGGTGCCATTCTATGCGACGAAGGATAAGGCGGTAAATTAAAGACCGCCTGCCGCGGAAAGCGTCGGGGCCAGTTGCTCGGGTGAAAGGTGGAGGGTATGAAAAAGCCCGGGAGAGTTCCCGGGCTTAAGGGTAATGGAGCGTGAACGATACGCGTTTGGTTCTTACTTTTTCTTTTTCGGATCCACGGTCTTCAACGCAGCTATTTCGCCTTGGGCCGCAGTCAGTTTGCTTTGCAGATCGGTGAGCTGGGACTGCGCATCCGTGAGCTGCTTTTGGAGTGCTACCTGTGCGTCATCGGCGGCTTTCTTCGCTTTCGCGGCTTCCGTGCGGACTTGAGCAACTTCCGCTTGCAGACGGCTCGATTCACGCTGGGTCTCCTCCAGTTGCTTTTGAACTGACACGGTGGCGGTCGTTGCGGTGTCGAATTGTTTTTTGAGATCGGTGAGCCCTTGCTCTCCTTCGGTGAGCTTGGTTTGCAGCTGTGTCTTTTCGTCAGAGGCGAGTTTCTTCAATTGGTCGAGTTTCGCGGACTCGTCGCTGAGCTGTGTTTGCAGTGCAGCTTTTTCGTTCCGAGCGTCTCCCAGTTGTTTCTGAAGATCCAGAATCTGCGTGTTGGCGGTGCGGACTTTTCCCGGATAGATAAGCAGGAGTGCAACCGTTGCTACTGCGAGCACGATGACGAGGATCACTGCGGCCGAACCCTGGCGGGATTTACTGGGATGGATAGCTTTCATAGGACGCGTTTGTACGCAGGCGTGGCGACTGGTTCGCAGGAAAATCATCCAGCTATTTGCAGAATAGCGCATAGGGGAATTTCGGAGAGACCATCATGTGAGGGCAGGGAAGCGCGTTGCTTGCATGCCTTGGCCGTCGCCGGCAGAAAGCGTTTTTTGCATGTGTGCGTTCCCTCAAAGATCAGAAAAGGCAGGCTCCCGATGAGTCATCCGGTTTCATCGACAAAACGTGAAGTGATCTGTCACGACGCGATTCCGTGGATGCAGGCGCGGGGAAAAATCGAAAACGCATGCGCGGTAACATCGCTGCCGGATGTGTCCGAGGTGGGCCTTGCGCTTCCGGTGTGGCGCGAGTGGTTTCTCGGGGCTGTGCGACTTGTGATAGACGCGGTTCCGGACGAGAGCGCTGCATTGTTTTTCCAATCGGACATCAAACACGACGGGACGTGGATCGACAAAGGCGCTCTTGTCACGCGCGCGGCGGAGGATGCGGGTGCGGCGATTTTATTTCACAAGATCGTGTGCCGGCGTCCGCCGGGAATGCTCACCCTGGGGCGGCCGGGCTTTACCCACTTGATTGCGGTTTCACGGAAAATGAAATGTCCGGATGTGCTGCCGATTCCTGACGTCATCGTTGATGCCGGACGTCAGCCGTGGGTGCGGGCGATGGGCATTCGCGGGGCCGCACATGCGGTGCGCTTTGCCCGCGACCAGGTGAAGGCCACGACGGTCTTCGATCCATTTTGCGGTGTGGGCACGGTGCTCGCAGTGGCCAACGCGCTCGGGTTGGACGCACTAGGCGTGGAGAAAGCGCGCAAGCGTTGCGAACAAGCGAGGGAGCTGATCGTGAAGCTGGATGAGCTCTGAGCGAGTCGCGCGAATCCGCGTTGGCGCGCTTGTGGGGATTTTTTGGCGGGTTTTGTTGTCCGCGGGTGTTGACTGGTGCGTCTGACTTCCCGCGCAGCCCTTATCGGGTCGCGTGGGCTGTCAGTATCGCCGTCGCTCATGCGCTTCCTCCCTCTTTGCATTTCCGTTCTGGCACTTACTTCGCTCGCTAGAGCTGAAAATCCTCTGTTTGGACGCGTTCTCGCCAAGGTCGTCTGCGAGGCGGACGAGACGCAAAGCTACGCGCTCTATGTGCCGTCGAATTATTCGAGCGAGCAGCGCTGGCCGGTTATTTTCTGCTTCGATCCGCGGGCGCATGGATTGATCCCCGTGGAAAGATTGCGGGGCGCGGCGGAGAAATATGGTTACATCCTGGCAGGTTCACTCAATTCTCGAAATGGCCCTTACCCTGCAAATGTGCAGGCGGCTCAAGCCATGGTGAAGGATGTCAGTGCGCATTTCTCGATAGATCCCCAACAGGTTTACACGGCGGGCATGTCCGGTGGCGCACGGGTGGCGACGGGCATCGCGCTGTCGGGTGTTTCCAAAGGCGTGATCGCCTGCGGTGCGGGATTTCCTGCGCTGGAGGCCGGCGTTCCTCTGCGCGTGCCGTTTGTTTTTTTCGGCATTGTTGGCATCGAGGATTTTAACTTTGGCGAATTACGACGTCTCGACGACGAGCTCGCTGAACGAAACGCCACGCACCACATCGCGACCTTTGAGGGCGGCCACGTATGGTCGCCGGAGCCGGTGCTGGCAGAAGCGGTGGAATGGCTGGAATTGCAGGCGATGCGAGCGGGGAGGAAGCCCGCCAACCCAGATTTTATCCGAACCACGCTGGGGAATCGGACCGCGGCAATCCAAAAACTTTCCGGTCTGGAACGATGGCGCGCATTGAAAGCGATTGCTGCCGACTTTGCCGGATTGATTGATGTGGGAGAATGGACACGTGAAGCGAATGCTCTGGGGGCTTCGCGGGAGATCAAAGAAGCGGTAAAGAGTGAAAAACGCCTTCTTGTTCAAGAAACGGAATTGGTGGACGACCTCAGGCAGGCGGCGGCGGGCAGTGAAGCCAGCAAACAACGGCTGGTGGCGAAGCTTCGGCAGCGCATGGACACTGCTGGAAATCCCGCCGAGCGGTTGATGTTGCGAAGGGCGATCACGGGCTATTGCTCGATCTCGCGTGAAACGGCCCGCGATCTTATCGGGAAGAAAGACTATCATCAGGCGGCAGCCTTGCTCGATCTGGCGGCAACTCTGCGACCGGAGGAGGTGAAACTGTGGATTGATCTCTCCTGTGCGTATGGCCTGGCTGGTGACAGAAAACGCGCGCTGGAATCGTTGGATCGCGCCGCCGACGCCGGATTTGACGATGTTGCCCGTCTGGAAAAGGAACTGGCGTTTGACCGCTTCCATTCAGATCCACGCTTCAAGGAAATCCTCGCCAAGGTAGGCGTGAATCGCACCGACGCCACAGTACAACTGCCGCCGATGAAAATCTCCTCGGTGCTAGCGACGGTAGAGCTGAGGTTGATGTACCAGGCCAAATCCGGTTCAGATTTCCCGCCTCTCTCGTTCCTCTCGGTGGTGAGTGTGCGTCCAGGTTCCGCTGCTGCGAAGGCGGGGATGGCTCCGGGAATGGAAATAACCTCCATCCAAGGTTGCCGGATCTATGACCTCACCGAGGGCGAGTTGTACAACGCCATGGCGCAGACAGCCCGCGGTGAAATCGTATTTACGGTGCGGGACTCGCCTCGCGGCAACGAACGCACCATGCGCATGCCGCTGGAAAAAACGAGGCCAGCCAGCGCGGTCGCGGAAGGCATCCGCGATGAGGCGATGATAGGTGATCCGTAAGTTTTAACGAGGCACGCGGATTCGTGCACGAATTTGTTGAAGGGGTTTTGGCGCAGGTGGGTTTAACCCGGTGAACCCAAGGCTTACCCCCTGAAAAACCGTCAGCTCCAGTTTTGCCGTTTTGTATCCAGCCCGTTGCTTCCAAGTGCGTGCTGGCCCGTGCATCTTTGCATTGATGCAGGCGTCGCTGTCACGGGGTCGGAGGGGTGTGGCCTCACTTTTCTTGTCATCAAGAAAGACAGACAGGACCCAACACATGATCACTACCATAACCAACACCCGCACGTCGAATGGCGGCCGCTTCCGCGGCTGGCTTCGCATGTGCACGCTGGCCGCTCTCACCGCGCTGGCGCCGTTCCTCCATGCGCAAGGCGCATCGACATCCACCGGTACCGTCACAGGTACCGTTCTAGACAGCTCCACAGGCAAATATCTTGAAGGCGCGGAAATCTCCGTCGAGGCGCAGGGCGTGCAGCTGCGCACGGCGTCCGCTCGCGGAGGCAGCTTCGCTCTGGCTGGAGTGCCTGCTGGTCCCCAGACGGTCGTTGTCACCTATCCCGGCCTCGATTCAAAATCTGAGGCTGTGACCGTGGTGGCTGGCTCGTCCGTCACTGTTTCAGTCGGGCTTTCCTCTGAAACCATCATGCTGCAGGCGCTCACGGTGTCTTCACCCAAGGAAGGCATGGCGCAGGCGCAGGCCCTTCAAAAAGTCTCCGTCCAGACCAAGCTTGTCGCCGCGGCGGATCAGTTTGGTGAAGTGAGCGAAGGCAACATCGGTGAATATCTGAAGTTTCTTCCCGGCGTCAGTGTGGACTACAACGTGAACGACGCCCGCGGCATCAGCCTGCGCGGTTTGAGCACTGCGTTCACCATCGTCGCCGTCGATGGCACGCCGATGGCGGGTACGTCGTCGATGGACGACACGCGCCGCTTCGAGTTCGAGCAGATCGCGATGAATAACGTCGAGACGACCGAGCTCTACAAGACGGTGACGCCTGACATTCCTGCGAGTTCGACAGGCGGCTTCGTGAATTTCGTCACGAAAAGCGCGTTCGATACCGAGGGCATCCAGCGTTTCAGCTACAACGTTTCCCTGTCGGCACCGAGCACCAATCTTTCGTTTCAAAAAGAGGGCGGAGTCTGGGGACATGACAAAGAGTTCACGGTCCGGCCGAGCCTCGAAATGAATTATGCCCGCCGCCTCACTCCGAAGCTGGGCATCAATTTGAACTACCGCCTTTCGGAAAAGTACGATGATTCACCGCGCACGACGGCGACGTGGAATGTTCAGAACACGTCGGTTCCTTCGATCTTCGCCGGCCCTGAGCCGCGTCTCGGCACGCTCGCCATTCGCAGCGAGCAAAAGCTCACGCACCGCGAAGCGCTGGCTGGCAAGGTCGACTACAAGATCACCGATGCGACCAAGCTTTCCTTGTCGGGCCAGTGGAACTGGTACGACCTGAATTTCACGCAGCGCGGACCCACCTTCGCCCTTGGCACGAATGCTACCGCGAACAACGGCGTCTATACGTCAGGCTCCGGTGGTGGTGTCACCGCGGCGGCCGGTACGATCACGAATGGTACACTCTACCGAAACAAGTACGGCACCACCTATCACTCGAACGCCACGCTCAGTCATGAGTTCACGCCGTTTTCGAAATTCTCGGTCACGGGGTATTACTCCCGAGCCAATGGACAATATCGCGATACGTCGAAGGGCTTCATTTCCGCGGGCGCGACCATGACGCCAAGCGCTTCTACTTATTCGAACATCGTGATCTCCGGCGTTGGTCAGGATCTGCCGACGGTGAGTTTTATCAAGGGCGCCTCTTCGCCGGGATTCACCCTCGACGACATCCGCAACCTTTCAACCTACACGTTGACCGGCGCGGCCGATGCCAACTTCCAGTCCCGTCCTTTTACGGCGTATGACACGAAGATGGGTGGGAACGGTTTCTATTCCTTCGATTTTAACCAGTTCAATGTCCCGATCAAAATTCAGGCCGGCGTGGCTTATGACGATGTGACGCGCTACATCCAGCGTCTGGATTTGCGCGGCAGCTTTTCCGGCATCACGGGATCGGCCATCGCCGCCCTGGCCGACACCGGATACAACAAGGATGTCGCCTACGGATTCGGCAATTATCAGGCGCTCGATCCCTATAAGGTGTGGGACGCTTTCGGCAGCCGGCTGATCGTCGTGTCCTCCGACAATGTGCGTGAGATCAACGAAGATAATCTCGCCGAGTACATTCGTGTCGATGCGACGATTGCCTCCGACCTTTTGCTCACCGGAGGTCTTCGCGCTGAGACGCATAAGATGGATGCCTGGGCCCAGAACCGCGCGGATAACCGCTCCAAGCGTACTGACGTGAATCTCGAATATACCGAACTCTATCCGTCGCTGAGCGCGAAATATACACCCCGGTTCAATCGCAACCTGGTGTTTCGCGCAGGAGCGAGCCGCACGGTTGGTCATCCCGACTACACGGATGTTCTTCCCACGGTGCTGGGTGAGACGGGCTTCAATCTCCACGATGGTTCCATCTCCGTGCCCGATCCTGATTTGAAGCCTTACTTCGCCATCAACTATGACCTGTCGGTCGACTACTACTTCAAGCATTCGGGTGTGGTGAGCATCTACGGCTATCGAAAGGACGTGAAGAACTACTTCATTTCCCAAGCCATGACCGCTGCCCAACGCGACCAATACGCGGTTGATTACGGTTTCAATCCGGCGGAGTTCTCCGCGGGATCCGGTGCGCTCACGACCAATGGCGGCGAGTCTACGCTGCAAGGTATCGAGCTGAGCTACGCTCAAAACCTCTCGTTCCTGCCCAAGCCGTTCAACGGGCTCAACGTTCAAGCCAACTACACCTTGATGGACGTCGATGCGAAGGACCCGGATCCATTGCGAGCGCTGGATCTCGAGTATTCCCAGCTGCGCGCCGTGTCGCCAAAGACTGCGAACTTCATCCTTGGCTACCGTTACGGCGACTTCTCGTTCACGAGCACGACCAACTGGGTCTCGGAGAGTTTATTCGGCGGATTCGTCGCCACGAGTTTCTTCACGGGAACCGCTGGAACCGCGACGCGTCCTGAAACCCGTCTCGCACGCTATCGCGATGAGAAGCTCACGACCGACATGAAACTGGAGTACTCGATCAATAAGAACCTGGCGGTCTACATCCTCGTTCGAAACGTGTTCAACAGCCAGCGTATCGACTACTATCGCGGCTACCTGCCGCAGTATCAGAATGTCGTACTGGCAGACACCCGCTACGAGTTCGGTGAACCTCATCTGACGCTCGGTATTCGCGGACGCTTCTGAGTAACACGCAGACCTCTGTCATTCAAAGCCTGCCCGAAGGGGCAGGCTTTTTTATGAGCGAGGAATGGCGTGCTTGCAGCGACGTCTGAAAGAGTCCATTCGCCGAAACTGCAGCCGTAGCCGCGTCATTTAAGACGCGGAGTAAGCTTATCGAAGTGGTTTCCGCGTCTTAAATGACGCGGCTACGTTGCACTAGCCCAGGTCAGCATTGTGAAATGCTGGCGGGATCGTTCGTGAGCCGACTCTGAGTCAGTGTAGAAACCCTTGGTCGATTAATCAGAAGTTTCCGTCCGAAGGGCGTTCTTCTTCATCGCAGAAATGATTTCGAGATAAGCCGCGTCGTTTTGGAGTGGCTTGAAATCTTTTTCATTTTCGATGCGGGCAAAATCCTTGGAGCCGGAGTCGGCGCCTTTTTTAAGTGCAGCGAGTGCTGCTTTTTTGTCGCCGTCCAGAATTCGGGCGCGCGCCACATCATAGTAGAACCCGATGCGTTCCGGCTGAAGCATCAGGATCGCCTCATAGTAAGTGGCCGATATTGCGAATTGATTTTCTGAAAAGTGGGCGCGGGCGGTCTGCTCGAATGCGATGGCGGCGCCTTGAATCGTCCGGCGTGATACGCGTCGTTTGAGCGAGTCTTCAGATTCGGTGGCTTGCTTGCGCCAGGTGTCGACTGAGCGGCGCATTCCGTCCGCGAAGCCTTCGGCGGCGGCCTCGACCAGCTGGTTTACCTGAAGCGCGGTGGTTTTTTCCGCTTTGCGTTCCAGTTTTCTCCACTCAGCCAGCTCTCGGGAGGCTCCCAATTCTGCGGCGCTTTTTTCCAGCGCAGAGGTGTCGCAAAGCCCCTTGAAGTCTGCGGCGAGCGATTTCGTCTCCAGCCATTTCTCCGGTGCGGTTCCAGGCAGCGCAGCCAGTCTCGATTGAAACGCGCTGTCGATTATCGCGGCGTCGCGTTGACGAAGGCCTGTGCGCATCCCCTGAATTTCCAGCCACTCTATTGCCTGCGTGCCGAGCGTCTGTGGGAGCCATTCGTGGCCTCCGGCAAAAATCGCGACGCGGTGGATGGCCCCCTGTTTGTCCAGATCATCGTCGATGCGGCGCATCTCGTCGTAGTTGCAGTCGTCCACGCCGGTGGTGCCGAAAAAGATGAAATTCATCTTTGCGGGAGTATCCTCGGTCGGGAAGCCACCGCTGCATACAATCGCCCCGGGAGCCAGTCCCGCCATCGCGAGACGAACTGCCACGCGGGCGCCTCCCGACAGGCCCGCCGTGTATAGGCGTGCGCGGTTGACGGCGAGCCGCGCATGGGTGTCGCGCAGCACCGCTTCGATCGCGGACTTGTTTTCCTCCCACGGGCCATTGCGTGAGTTATTCAGTCCGACGACGAGGTAGCCGAATTTTTCCGCTCCCACGCGGAAGCATTCAATCGCGCGCGCTCCCCGGGCACGCGGATCGAAACAGTAGAGGACAGGCCACGTCCGCGCGGTGGCGTAGTTGGACGGAAGATAAAGAGCGTAGGACTGCGTCGCGTCTGCCTTGCAGGGGATTTTTTCGATCACGCGGCCGGGCGTCAGATCCTGAGCCGGCAGGCGGGCAGGAATTGCCAGGAGCGAAAGCGCCAAAGCGAAAATACCGCGGAGTAGGGGGAGTCCGGTGACAAGCTGCGCTGCGTGTGAGGTCATCTCTCACTATAAAACCCCATGCGGGAAATCCCTTCAACAAATGAGTCGCCCGAGAAGCTGAATTATCACGGCTCCAGTTCGGAGCGCTTCTGCAACGAGCGTCAGACTCATGAGACCGAAACTTCCTGAAGACGTTTCTGCAGGAAGCGGCGTTCAGCGTCGTTTCCAACCAGCGACAGCGCCTCGCGGTAGGCGGCGGCTGCTTCGTCGAGACGTCCGAGCCGGCGCAGCATATCGGCGCGTGCCGCCGGCAGACGGTGATAGCCGGGGAGATCGAGTTGGTTGAGAAGCGCCAGGCCGGCCTCACAGCCTTCAGCCATGGCGATGGCGACTGCGCGGTTGAGTTCAACGACCGGCGAGGGGTGCCAGTGAGCGAGCACGCCGTAGAGTGCGGCGATCTGAGGCCAGTCCGTTTCATCGCTGCTCCGCGCTTGCGCGTGCAAGGCGGCTATCGCGGCCTGCAATGCGTACGGTCCTGGCGGGCCCTCACGCAGGGCTGACTCTGCAAGGGTTTCGCCTTCGGCGATTTTTTGGCGATCCCAGAGCTGGCGGTTCTGGTCTTCGAGGATAATGAGTTCTCCGGCGGAATCGACCCGTGCGGCACGGCGGGCGTCGGTGAGTAGCAGCAAGGCAAGCAGCCCCATGGCTTCGCGTCTGCCGGGTAGCAAGTCGACGAGCTGGCGCGCCAGACGGATGGCTTCGTTGCTGAGATCGGCACGTATCAACTCTGCGCCCGAGCTCGCGGAATAGCCTTCATTGAAGATAAGATAAACGACGTGCAGAGCGGTGGCGAGGCGCTCGGAGAGCTCGTCGTCGGCCGGGACAACGTAGGGGATCCCCGCGAGTTTGATCTTCGTCTTGGCCCGCACGAGACGTTGCGCGAGCGTGGGCACCGGCACGAGAAACGCCCGCGCGATTTCCTCGGTGGTCAATCCGCCGACGGTGTGAAGCGTCAGCGCGATCTGCGCGTCGGGCGCGAGCGCCGGGTGACAGCACGTGAAGATGAGCCGCAGTGTATCGGCCGGCTCAGGCGCGCTTTCTCCAGGCGTGGCGAGCGTGATCATTTCTTCGTGCTTGGTCTGCGCCATCGTGCGATGGCGGATTTGATCGATGGCTTTATTGCGCGCCGTGGTCATGAGCCAGGCGGCGGGATTGGGCGGCGTGCCTTTGACGGGCCATTGGGCAAGGGCCACGGCGAAGGCCTCCTGCAATGCATCCTCGGCGAGCGTGAAGTCGCGGACTACGCGAATGAGGCTCGCGAGGATTCGTCCGTAGTGCTGCCGGTGGATTTCGCCGATGGTCACGTAGCGAGCATGTCTTCGGGATCAGCGCCCGTCAGTCTTTGCATTCGTTGCCGGGAACATGGGGCCGCACTTCAACCGCGGTGCCGACGCGGAGGCCAGGAAAACGTTTCGCAATGGCGATGGCCTCGTCGAGGTCCTTGCATTCGACTGACTCGAAGCCGCCGAGGAATTCCTTGGTTTCGGCGAACGGGCCATCGGTGATGAC
Organism: Nibricoccus sp.; assembly: GCA_049840895.1. Taxonomy (GTDB): domain Bacteria; phylum Verrucomicrobiota; class Verrucomicrobiia; order Opitutales; family Opitutaceae; genus Nibricoccus. The sequence goes on from JASGJB010000017.1 coordinate 49,046, forward strand.
GGTCTTCCCGCCGGCTTCGCGGAGGGTGGTGGCCGTGGAAATGGGCTGGAGGCCGGCGCAATGGCGGCTGTGCCCGCTTTTGACGAGCGAGTCGTGCCACTCACCGCACTCACGGTGGACCCGGTTGCGCTCGTCGACGGAAAGCTCCGACCAGCGTTTCGCATCGAGATAGATCAGCATGATATACTGCATAGTGTGATGAAGGTTCGTCCTTAGTCGGATGAGCGGGGCGGAAATCGACAGGGGGCGGCGTTTATCGGCGGATGATGAGTGCGTTGTCTGCCGGTGGCGAACGGGGAAATGGTTGCTCGAATCCAGACTTTTGTCAGGCTCCGGGTGAACGCGAATCACCCTTTCGTGAAAATTCCCGAGAACTGCTGCCGTTGTGGTGTGTGTTGTTTCTCTACATTGGAGAACTATGTGCGCGTGAACGGGGACGACTGGACGCGGCTGGGAGCGGATGCCGAACGCATGGCGCATTTTGCCGGCAACCGAGCGTACATGCGGATGCGCGACGGGCATTGTGCGGCGCTTGAGAAACGGGAAACGGCTGACGGCACGGCGGAATTTTTTTGCTCTATCTACGAGCGGCGCCCGCAGATTTGTCGCGACTTGGAGCGAGGATCGCCCGAATGCGAGGGCGAACGTATGATGAAAAGCGCGAGGACAGATCTCGAGCTGCCATCGCAGAACCTGAAGTCGGCGTGAGCGCGGTCTTCAGTTTCGACGAAGAGCGGGACCGTCACTTGGCCTTCATCACATCCGACAGGTTTTTAGGCGGCGGGTTTTGATCCGGGCCGCTTTCCTCGGGGTGAATAGGGATCTTTGGGCGCCAGCTCAGCCAGTCTTTGTCGGGCTCGGTCTGAAGTTTGAAAACCGTGTCCTCCTCGGCAACGGACGCCATGCGGCCGTTTTTGTCCGCCGAGTCAGGCGTCGCAAACGCGATTCCCCCGCTGACGAGCGATTCGAGTGATGTGTTTTTGAGCTCCGCGCCCAAGAGGCCGACCTTGAATGAAAATCCCCCGGCATTCCAGAAGCGGGAGTCGGTGCGCACGAGATCGACGTAGGCGCTCTCGATACGGAAGCGTATCAGCACGGACGTCGCATCGTCGGCGAGCCGGCTCGCCTCGACTTCGCCGACTTTTACCTCCCGGTAAAACACGGGCGATCCGGGATTGAGCGAACCGAGTCGATCGCTCTGCAAAAAGAAACTGCGGCCCTGTTTGTTGGGTTTTGGCGGCGGCGCTTTTTCGAGACCGGTGAAGCGGGTTGCGAGATCACCTTCTCCCGGACGAACCGCGATCTGCACGCCTGTCAGCAGCGTATCGAGACCGCTGACGCCGGAGAAGCCGATCTCGGGGCGCACTATCCAGAATCGTGAGTCACGCCGGGCGAGCGCGGTGGCGGACTTCACCAAGCGCAAGCGCACCACGACGCCGCTGAGGTCGGGCTTCATTTCGACGGCGGAAACGGTGCCGACGGTGCTGCCCTTGTGTTTGAGCTGGGTCTTCCCCGCCTCGACGCCGGTGCCGTCTTCAAACTCGATCGTTATCTCGGGCCCGTGGTCGCGAACTGCACTGAAGATCAACCAGCCGCCGAGCACCAGCGCGATAAGCGGCACAATCCAGATGAGTGGAAGCGATGTTGCCCGGGAAACTTTGGGCGAGGAGGGCGAGGTCATTGGGTGGGTGGAGTTGAGCTATGTTGCGGCTGGGGCCAAAGTGTCCGCGGGTCGAACGCGTGCGTTGCGAGGATCGTCAGCACCACGGCGGCGGCGAAGGCCACGATGCCGATTCCCGGCTGGACCGTGCTCAGTGCGCCAAAACGCACCGCGCTCGTGAGGAATGCCACGAGGAAAACGTCGAGCATCGACCAGCGTCCGATGAAATCGAGCACGGCGTACAAACGGGTCAGCGGCTTCGCATATGCGGACGGACCTCGTCGCGCGGCAATCATGAGAATCAGAAGCCCCACGAGTTTCGCGAAGGGAATGAGCAGGCTCGCGACCGCGACGATCAGCGCGAGTGGCCAGAGACCGCTTTCCATCAGACCGACAATGCCGGAGTAGATCGTGTCGACGCGCGCAACACCGGCCGTATCCGAGATCAGGATGGGCAGCATGTTGGCGGGAATCAGCATGATCGCCGCCGCCAGTGTGAACGCGATCGAGCGTGAGAAATTGGGTGGATTCTTCGCCATGGAGTTTTTCGCGCTCATGCGCGGTTGTTTCCTTTGCGATCCGGACCGAGGTGAAAGTTTCTCCACGCCAGTAGTACGAACACCGACATCGCTGCGTAGCACCAGAAGCCCGGGCCGATTTTCACGTCGACCAGACTCCCGAGTTTGGTGAGCGCGACGAGGACGCCGAGCACGTAGACCTCGGGCATTACCCAGGGCGCGATTGCGACGATGAGTCGGCGGGCGATTTTTTCCCAAGGCGCGGGATTTGCGAAGCGCGCATGCGTCGTGATGGTCGCCAGCAGCCCCAGAAGCAGGACGGGGAGAAGTCCGGCGCAAAGCAGAACCCACAGTGACAGCAGTCGCATGTCTTCCTGCCACAAGGCGCGGGCACCTGAAAAGAAGCGCCCCACGCGTTCATTGCCCAGTTTGCCGACCGTGATGAACGGCAGGGTGAGCGCAGGGATCGCGAGAATCAGTGCGGTTGCGACAAACATGGCTGTGGCGTCGGCACCGAAGCGAGTGCCCTTGGCCAGCGTCAGATCGCAACGGGAGCACTGGGCCCGTTGCCGCGGTCCCAGTGCGACTGGACGATGCGGTTGTCCGCAGAAGCGGCAGGTGAAGCGCGGATGCAATCCGGCTTCCGGGGCTCCGGAGTGGTCGTCGACTGACTCGGAAAGAACCATGGGGTGGCGAGCTGGTTTGCGCACAGACACATTGCGCGCGAAGGGGTTCGCCGTCTTTTCAACTCACACGATAGTTGATCGGCCCGCGAGCTGGTTTTCGGGAACGAAGCTGATGCATGCTGCAATCCGCCCGTATTGGCAGGCGAAGCAGGAGCCGAGCAGCAATACGCTCAGGCCTTCATGGTCTGCTGACCGAGCGATTTTGCGAGATGGCAGGCTCCGGCGACGGGACGCACCTCGACGATCATGCCATGGCGGAGATTGGGACAGCGCTGGGCGATCTCAGTGGCTTCGTCGAGGCCGGACACAGTCAGGAGGAAATAACCCGCGATCGCTTCTTTGGCCTCGGCAAAAGGACCGTCGACCAGGCGCTCTCCACGGTCTCCTGAAACCACCCGGCCGGAGGGCTCCAGCGGGTTTCCGCCTTGGGCCTTTCCTTGCTGAACGAGGCCGTCGTACCACGCGTTCCAATTGTTCAGAAGCTGCTGACGCTGCTGGGACGACATTGCGGAGTAATTTTCCGGCTTCGAATCGCGGAAGATCAACATGAAGGGGGCAGTGGAAGTTTCCATGGGTGATCGAGGATTTAGGGGCTTGGAATTCGAGGGAAAGATCGGATCCGGAAGCGGACTAACCTCTGCAGGGGACAGGGCCGGCATTCAAGTCCATGGAAGCTGCCGGTTGGATCGGGCGTTTTGCTGCGGGTTTCCCCCTGTAACGCGGCGTTGACATCCCTTGGGGCCGCCTGCTCTGTTCAGCCCTTTCAAATGGATATCCTGCTCAATATTTTCACGGTCGTGCTGCTCCTCGTTTCGGCTTTTCTGGTGCTTATCGTGCTGGCGCAGAAGTCGAAATCCGACGGCGGTGTGGGTGCAGCCATGGGCGGCGGTGTCGCCGAAGCCACGTTTGGCGCTGAGACCGGTAACGTGCTTACGAAGGCCACGATCAATGCCTCGATCATCTTTTTCGTGCTGAGCTTCGGTCTCTATCTCGGCCAGATCTATCAGCACAAGCACAAGGCCAAGGAGGGTGGCGAACTGCCCACGATCTCGGCCCCGGCAACGGTCCCTGCTCCCGCGACGACCGCACCTGAAGCCGCTCCGGCCCCGGCGACCAAGACGCCCTGATCGGTCAGGTAACATCACTATGCGGGCGATTGGCTCGACCCTTTTAAGGCAGGTGGCTTCGGCTGCCTGCCTTATGTTTTTGGCAGGCGCGGTGACGACCGCTTCTGCGCAACCCAAGCGGTTTCGTCCACAGCCGCAGTACGTGCAGATCCGTGAGCCTGACCAGGCTGAAGGACGGCGCATCCTTGAGGATTTCCGCAACCGCGGGATCGAGGGTGATTATTATTGGGAGTTTTCGCTGCGGGTGATGCCGAAGCGCGGAGACGAGCAGCTCATTCCCGGCCGGCTGTGGGGTAGTCGAAATGAAAAAGGCCCGATCACCCGGATCGCGTTGTGGCCGGGCGTCACGGCCAGCGAGCGACGGTTGCTGGTGCAAAACGGACCCAAGGGCGCGACGTGGGGCTGGCAGGCGGACAAGGCGTCCGCAGGCGTGACCGTGCTTGGTCCGTCCGCGTGGTTTGAAGCCCTCGGCGGGACGGATCTGACGGCGTTCGATCTGCAGATGCCGTTTATCTATTGGAATGATTTCATTTTCGAGGGCGTGACCAATCTGCGCGGCCGGCCGGCGCATGTGTTTCTTCTCTATCCACCGGCTGACGTGGTGGCACAGCGTCCGGCGCTCACGGGCATCCGGGTCTATCTCGACACGGCGTACACTGCGCTCGTGCAGTTCGATCAAATCGGCGAAAAAAATCGCGTGCTGAAGACGCTGACACTCCTCGATTTTAAGAAGGTGGACGATCACTGGATCGTGAAGTCGGTGGACCTGCGCGATGAAGAGACACGCAACAAGACGCGTTTCCTCGTGACCGGCGCGGCGATGGGGATCGACCTGCCTGCGAAATTGTTCGAGCCGGCGACACTCGCAGAAACCGTGCGCCCGCCGGCGGCGGACAAGATCAAGGCGATTGCGCGCTGAGCGCAGCGTGCGTTTAATTTTCAATCATGGCCTCAATCTACGAAACCCTCCGTGCCGACATTGTCGTTGCAATGAAAGCCCGCGACGCCGTCACGACCACCGCGCTCCGCACCGCCGATGCTGCGATCAAGCGTGCCGAGATGGACACCAACAAGCCGATCGACGACGCGCTCGTGCTGACGACGCTGCGCAAGGCGGTGAAGAATCTTGCGGACGCCAACGTGGAATTCGCGAAAGGCGGACGGACCGACTTGATTGCGGCGAACGAGAACGAGATCCGCATTCTGGAGAAATACCTCCCGAAAGGGCTCGATGCGGCGAAGGTCGAGGCGTTGGTGGATGCAGCGATCAAAGAAACGGGCGCCGCTTCGAAAAAGGAAATGGGCAAGGTGATCGGCGCGCTGAAGAAACATCCCGACGCGGCGCTGATCGATTTCGGCTCCGTCAGCAAAATCGTGCAGGCGAAACTGCCTTGAGCGGCGGTGCCGCGGCGTGAAGCCGCTCCTACAGCGAAACGCCTTCGTGTTCGAGAAGGCGTTTTTTTATGTCTTCACCAAAGGCGAAACCGGCGAGCGAACCGTCGGCGCCGATCACGCGATGGCAGGGGACGATCAGGCAGATCGGATTGGTGGCGTTGGCGCGGCCGACAGCACGCGGTGCGGTGCGCAGCGATTTCGCGATGTTGCCATAACTGCGGATTTCGCCTCGGGGAATTTTTTGCAACGCGGTCCACACGCGTTTCTGAAAAGCGGTACCCTCGGGCGCCAGCGGGAGATCGAAGCCGGTTCGCTTGCCTGCGAGATAGGCGGAAATTTGTTCGCGGGCCTGGCGCGTGCGTTTCGAATCATCGATCAGGTTCTCAGCGGTGAAACGCTCACGCAGTGAATCCAGTTTGCCAAAGGCGGTGGCGAGTACCGAACCGTTTTCGGAAACAGCGATGGAGAAGGGACCGAACGACGTGGAAAATGTGGATGTGTAGGCGGTCATGGAATGGGTTGGTTGAACTGCCACAGGTGTGCGGTGGCCAGGCTTCGGTAGGGAGAGAACCCCGACATGAGTCGCCGGGTGGCATCGACGTCCGGACGGACGTCGAGCTCGAGCAGCGATTGCAGACCGCTGGTGACGCCGGTGTCGCCGTAAGGAACGCAGTCGGCAAAACCGAGGGAGCGCATCATCACGTAGTTCACCGACCACGGACCGAGTCCGCGAATGGCGAGAAGCGTGCGTTCGGCGCGCGTGGCGGACATCGAAGTCAGCGCGGCGAGATCGAGTTTTCCTTCAACGATCAGGCGTGATGTCGCGATGACGTAGTCGGCCTTTTGCCGGGAAAATTGGAGCGGCAGAAGAGCGGCGGGTGCGAGTTGGGCGACGGCGGCGGGCGAAGGGGGCGCGTAGAGATTTTCGGCGACCGGCGTCCCGGCGAGTTGGATGAGACGGCTGCGAAGCAGGCAGGCAAAGGGGAGATTGATTTGCTGGCCAATGATGGACCAGAGCAGGCCGTCGTAGACGGAGGGCGTCTGGACGATGCGCAGTTCTTCGCGATTTTTGACGAGGCGGGTGAGGCCGAGTTTTTTGGCGAGACGGGCGAAGGCGAGAGCGTCCTGGTTCAGTCCGAGAAGTGACGTTACCAAGCGGTGGATCGCGAGCGTGTGCGTGGATCGTGCGGATTTTCCAGCGGTGAACGAGACGGTGATAGTGTCGGGCGAAAGCGAAAGTTTCAGAAGTGCCGCCGCGTCATCGGCGAGGCGAATGGCCGTCGTGTAGCTGTTGCCCTCGAGACGTTCGCTGACGCTGTGCTGATCGCGGCTGAGCGCGCGACGCAGGTAATTGAGCGGATAGTTTTCTGGAAGCGTGAGCGTGAATTTGGTCTGGCCGGGAAGCTGCCGGTAAGAAGCGGGTGTGAGGCCGGTGATGCGGCGGAAATGATCGTGGAAAACGGAGAGCGATTCGAAGCCGGAGTCGGCGGCGACGGAGGCGAGCGGACGGGTGGTTTGCGTGAGCAGCGCGCGAGCGTTTTCGAGACGTGCGCCAAGAAGGAGGTCGGCGGGTGTGCTGTGGAAGTGCTGGCGGAAAAGTTCGAAGAGTCGTGTCGAGCCGAAGCCGGAGCGGTGCACGATGGCGGAGACGTCGGGAAAGGCCGTGGGTGTGGCGCGGATTTCGGCGACGAGCGTTTCGATGGATTCGAGGACAGGATCGGCGCCGCGGGCGAAATCGTCGGGGTGGCACTTCAGGCAGGGGCGCAGACCGAAGGCGCGCGCGGCTTCGCAGGTCGGGAAAAAGCGTACGTTTTCCTGTTTGGGCTTACGCGCCTTGCATGAAGGCAGGCAGTAGATGTCCGTGGTGAGGACGCCGGTGAAGAAGCGCCCGTTGTAATCCGCGTCTCCGGCAAGGACGCGGGCGTACATGGTTTTATCGGTGAGGCGCATGAACCCACACTAGCACGACTATGTCGCGTCGTCGTCCGGGAAATTCCGGGGCAATTTTTTTGGGAGTGCGAACGCTTACTTGACCGGTTCAGCGCGCTTGAACGTCAACACATGTGTGTCGCGTGTGTGCACCTCGTCGAACATCGCTTTGAGCTGGGGGTAGTCTTTGACGGGGATGTTGACTGCGTTACGAACGAAGCCCCGGCGCAGGGAAAGCGTGCGGGTTTTTGCGTTGAGGGAAATGGCTCCGAAATAGCCACCGAGTTTTTCGAAGCCAAGTTTGCCTGGGCTGCTACCGGCCTCGATCTGATAATCGGCGGGCAGGAGGATGGTGAGCAGGTCGTCCTCTGTGCGGGGATAAGGAAAGAGGACGTGCTGGAGGCGGGTGGCTTCCGGAAAGACGGGCGGGGCGTTTTTCTGGAAGACGAGTGGCTGGAAGAAGAGACGTGCGCCGGTCTGCTCGGCATAGTGGGGGATGCGGAGGTGGCAGGAGATGGTGAGGGTGCGATCGGCCCGATCGGCGTTCGTGATGCTGATGTCGGTTATCTCGGCTGACTCGATTTGAGGAGCGACTTCGTTTTTGACGAAGAGGTCGCGTGCTTCCCGGCTGGCGTCATCGAGTTCGTATTTGACGCCCGTCTGCCAGAGACCGGTGTATTCGATTTTCACGAAACCCTCGATTGTGCCCTCCTGATCAAGCTGGAGGACGGCGACGCGTTTCCGAAGGGAGGAAGTTGCCGGCGGGGCGTAAAAGAAGATGAGATCGGGCTCACCTTTTTTCGCGACGAAGAGGGCGGTGTCGGAGTTTTTCCATGAGAGTTCACCGAAAGGCAGGTACGCGGATCCGGGATCGAAGAAGCGGTATTTCTTATCTTTGTCGCGGATGGCGATGACGCGGTTGATAAAAACGTAGGGAGCGCGGGGGATGAGGGTTTGGGCCCGGTCGAAGCCCAGGAAGTATAACTCGCGGTCGTTGCAAAGCGCGGCGGTGACTTCAAAGCCCGCGGCGCGAGCGAGGGCGGCAAAAACGTCGTTGATGTCGTCCTCGGTGCCAAACCCGGCCTTGATCGTGTCGGTGGCGTCGCGGTTCTTCTGGGCCCACTGAGGGTCGGTCAGACGGGTAGTCTCGAGGTTTTTGTTGAGAAGTTTGGTGCGGGCGTAGTCGTAGATTTTGCGCAGCTTTTGATCGGGCTCGTCGTCTGGAGCAACGAGTGACGCGAGGGTGCTGGTGATCAGACGGGTGGATTTGGTTTTTCGCTCGATGTCCTTGAGGAGGGTCTCGTTGGTTTCGCGGGACCATTGGTTGTGGTTGTAGCGGGAGAGAAAGATGAGGACAGGCAGGCGGTTGATCTCGGGAGGCTGGAAGGGTTCGTCTTTGGTGGCGGGAATGTTCGCGAGCGCGAACGTCATGAAGTCCTTCTCGTTGCCCATTTTTAGTCCGCGACAGTTGAGCACCTCCGGGACCATGCCGTAGGCGCGTCGATCCTCGTGATTGAATTTGAAAACCGCCCGGCGGGTGGGCTGCTTGTTCTGAAACTCGAAGATGAAGGGGTAAACGTACTCGGACTGTTTCACCTCGTAGCGGTACTCGATCACCGCACCCGGGCTGAGCCCGGGAGGTGCGAAGGACTTGAGATTTTCACGAAGGCTGCCGGCTTTGATGATTTCTCGATCGAAAAAATCCTTCGATCCGACGGGGATGATGCTGCCGTTGGGGAGAATCGTGCGTGCGTCGATCGCCTTGATCTTTGTTTTGCGATTGAAAGGGATCCCGATGAGCGCGTTGTCGGCGACACCGCGGTCGTTGTACACCTTGATGCGGACGAAAATCTCCAGATAGGCGCTGTCTCCGTTGTAGCCGGTCAGCGATGTTTCGTGCAGGAGAATTTCAGCGCCGGCGTCGGGATCCACCTGCGGCGTGGTTTCAGCGAGCTCCGCGGGGTCTGTGGCGGGCCACTTGATGGCGCCGGCGGCCGGCAGCCCGGCCAGGGTTAGTATGCAGAGAATCCAGAGAAGGCGGTGCGGGGAAAGATGCATGATGAGAACATGAGCGCGACGTTGAGGATTCGCGCTGAGGGGACGGCGGGCTGATTAGAGACGGCGGAGGACGACGGGGGATTGCTCGGCCTGGAGAATTTTCTCGAAGAAGGCGCGGGCGGTTTCGAACTGGTCGGGCGGCAGGGTGGCGGCGCGGAGTTCGCGGGAGCGCTGGAAGTGGAGGCGTCCGTCGCGGACTTCGGCGCTTGCGCGATAGTGGCCAAACGGTGACTGAATGTCGGCGGCGGGAAACGACTCGTCCACGGCGTAGCCGGCGGGCAGCTCAATCTCGGTCTTCTCGGTGAAGGATGAGGGGGTGATGACAATCGGCTGAGTGCGTTTGCCACGTTTCAGGGACACTCCGTCGCGGCGGGCAACGATCACGGGTTTGAAGACGAGGAGCGTGTCGCGCATCATTTTGCCGTAGGAATGGGCTTCGAAACCGATGGTGAGATCGAGATGTGCGGCGGCAAAGTCATCGGTTGCGTCGAGCTGGGTGACGCGGGCGGACGGAAGGGTGCGGCCGAGCCAGGGTTCGACGATCTTGGTGCGGTAGTCAGAGGCGGAAAGGGGCTGGCGTTCGTCCCGGACAGTGTTGGAGGCGTAGCCGTCGAAGTGTTCCGTGATGGTACCTGCGATGGCGCCGAAGGGGTCGAGGCGGGCGGTGATGATACGCTCGACACGGTCGTCCTGCGGCCGGGAAGCCGGAAGGCGGACGAGCTGGCCTTTCGAACCGGCGAGGACGAGGCCATGGCCGTCGAGATCTTCCTGGGCGAGCCAGCCCGGTGGGGTCGTTTCGTTGGTGGGATCGAAGAACAGGAGACGGCCGAGCACCGGGTGAATAAGGACGCCGGGGGCATCCTCAAAAGAGTCGTCGATGGCGATGGCGATGATGCAGTGATTGAACTGAAACGGGGATGCCCATTCGGGACGGACGCGGGTGGAGTCGCCGGAATAGACAATGACGGGATGGGCGACGATGCCCTGGGTGCGCAGGAGAGAGCGGAGGAGGGAGGATTTGTCTTTGCAGTCGCCGTAGTTGCATTGGAAGACGCGGGCGGCCGGGCGGGGGATCATGCCGCCGGCGGTCGCGGCGTTCAGGTTGATGGAGATGTAATTGACGGACTGTGCGAAGCGGCAGAGCCGGGTGATTCGTTCCCGCTGCGTGGTGGCGCCCGCAACCAATGCCTCGACACGGGCCTTGATTGCGGCGTCGGGAGTGGATGACGTTTCGTAGTGGGGAGTGAAATACTCGGAGACGGCCTGCCAGGAGGAGAAACTGACGCGGTTGGTGGCGGCGCCTGCCGGCGGGACAAAATCGAGGGCGATCCAGGGGGCGAGAGAGTGGCGGGGCGGACCAAGGGGCTCCGCTGTGAAGGCCGGGAGATTGCTGAGGGACCAGGTTTGGGTTTTTCCGTTGGTGACGGGAACAATGGGATCGCGATTGAAGGTCAGCGAGCGGACGGTCCAGCCGTCGGGCAGTGTGAGGTTGATGCCGGAGTATTCGACAGGGACGGATTGCTGGAAAAACCAGAGGTCCTGTGTGTAGATGGAGTTTTCAGTGGTGACGGCTTCATAGGCGAAGACGGCGCCAGGGGTGGCGGTGTCTTTTGCAGAGATGATCAACTCCCGGGCTTCTCCGTAGAGTTCGCGTGCGTTGGAAAAGCTGGCGACGTCCACGGTGTGCTTTTTTCCATAGTCGATCGGCGTGCCGGTGGCAGGGATGAGCCAGGCCTGGAAGGACTTTACCCGGTCCAGACTGGTATCGTAAGCCAGTTGGGCGACGGCGTCGTCGCGACCATCCTTGGTGATGACGCGAATGGCGAAGCGAGTGCGCTTGGTGATGACGCCGTTCTTGTCGAGGACGAGATCGACCTCATCGAGAAGGACGGCGTGGCTGGCGTCGCCATATTTCATCGACGCCGGCTTGGAGGCGAGCGTCGTGACCCAGGCGGGCGGTTTGGCAAAGGCGGGAACGGCGAAACAAACTGGAAGCAGAAGAATCGCGGCGAAGTGGAGAAAACGCGACATGAACGTAGGAACGGAAATGGATCAGGTGCCGGAGGGTGCGGATTGAGCGGTTGCGGGGGCGGACGTGGCCTTCGCGCTGGCATCCGTTGCGGGCGGATTTTCGGCGGAGGCTGCTTTGCGGCGATAGGTCAAGGTATGGGCGTCGCGAGTGTGGATGATTTCGTAAGCGGTGCGGACGGCTTCGTAGTACTGGACGGGGATGGAGATTGCCGTGAGGGAGTAGTTGCGACGGTAGACGAGGGTGTTGCTGTCTTTGGTGACGCCTATCGTGATCGTGTAGCTGCCGAGCGGGCCGAGGTCGTAGGCGGGAGGGGCACTGGCTTGTTCGAGTTCGTAGCCTTCGGGCGGGGTGACGCGAATGTCATCGGCAGTGGAGTAGGTGTAGTCGAAGGCGAGAGGGGTGCGGCGGGTTTTTTCGACAAGGTGGACGGGTATGTTTTTTTGAAATACGGCGGGCTGGAAGAAGAGGCGGGAGCCGGTGCGGTCGGCGTATTCGGGAACCCGAAGATGGAAGGAGATCTTAAGCGGGGCGAGGGGGTTGGCGGCGTTCTCGATTTTGATTTCGGTGAGTTCGGCAAGCTTGAGGTACTCGCGGACCATGTCGCGGACATATTCCTCGAGCTCGGCGCTGCCTTTGTCGTGGATATCCCATTTGCGGGAGTAAGCGGCATGGCCGTCGTATTCGAGGGTGACGTTGCCTTCGAGAGTGCCGTCGGCGTCGAGAGCAAGGGTTGCTTTGCGTTTGACCGGAGAAGCGGCGGGAGTGGAGGCGGCGATGGCGACAAGGGCGGCGTCTTTGGGGGCGGCGATGAGGGCGCCGGTGTCGGAGTTACGCCAATGGGGTGTGGCATAGGGGAGGTAGAGAACGCCGGGATCAAAAAACTGCCATTTGCCGTCGAGCTGGACGGCGGCGATGAGGTCGCTGGTCAAGAAGGGCTCGGTGATATTGGCGTCGAAAGCGAGGAATGCGCGATCGCCGGCGGCGGCGTAGCGGGCATCAAGTCCGGCGGCGCGGGCGAGGGCGACAAAAGCGGCGTTGATATCTTCGGCGGTGCCGCTGCCGGTTTTGAGTGTGTCGGTGGCGGTTTCGTTGGGTTTGAATTTGTCGCGCTGGGCTTGGGTAAAGCCGGCGGCGGAGCTGGCGCGGTTGAGAAGCTTGGTGCGCGTGAAATCGTAAATTTTGCGGAGCTTTTCTTCCGAAGTGTCTTTGGGTGCCACAATACTTTCCAAAGTCGTTTGGACGAGCTTCGTGGGTTTGGTCGCCTTGATCATGCGCTCGTGGAGTTCCTTGCCCTGATTTGTCCAGTATTCCTTGGGCGGGAGTTGCTTTTGCAGGCTGTAGCATACGATGCGGGACGATTCGCAGTTGAGGCGAGCCGGCTGGTACGGCTCGTCTTTTGCTGCGGCGACATTCTTCAGTTCGAAGACATAAAATCCGTTCTTGTCCGGCGTAAGGGGCTGAGGCGGGCAGTTAAAGGACATGACGCGCGCGGTGAGCTGGGTTTCGACGGTGCTGTACATCCCGCTCAGATCCACCGGTTGAAATTTATAGCGCACGAGTCGGGAGGGCAGGCTGCTTTGGAAGTACATCGGAACGTACCAGCTCCATCCTTCGGTGATCTCTTTGTAGGAGTACTCAACGATGGCACCCGGTTGAATGCCTGCCGGGGAAAACGACTTTGCCTTCACGCGCTCCTTGCCGACTTTGATGATTTCCCGGTCGTAGATGTCTTTTTTGCCGAGTTCGATTATCTGGCCGTCGGGTTTGATAGTGCGGACGGCGATATCGCGGATATCGGTCTTTTTGTCGTAAGGCAGGTCGATCTTGATAAAGTCGTCGAGGCCTCGCTCGGAGTAGATCTTTGCGCGCACAAAGTACCGCCGTTCGAATTCCTCGATCTCGTTGTGCATGATGACGACCTCGCGGAAGAGGATCTCTGCACCGGCCTCGGGATCGACCTGAGGTTTGTCGGAGGCAAGGTCCTCCGGCGGGACAGGCGCCCATTTGGCCGCCATGGCCAGATTGGCACCGGCTGCGAGCAGCGCTCCGAAGAGAAGTGTGCGGAGTGCAGAGATGAAAGGACGCGACAAGACGTGGAGGGGGGCTGGATCCGCCATGGAACCGATACGAAAAATGTGCTCCCGCTGCGATGGCAACCGGCAAAATCCAGTCGTGGCTTACTGGTTGGAGCGCAAGGATTGCAGCGCTCTCAGAAAGAGATGGCAGGTGGCGGCGCCGGTCCAGGCGGGAGTCATCAACCCGAGGACGGGAATGGCGGGGGCTCCTCCGAGAAGCGTGCCCAGTAGGATCATGCGCAGGCGCGTTTGTCGGATGAGAAGGCGCTGTTCTTCGCGTGTGGCGAGGCCGTCGAGGGCTTCGTTCACGAGAGTGCGGACGTTGAGGTAGCCAAAAAGCACGAAGAGGAGCACGACGTTGGCCACGGGGACCAACAGAAACGGAAGACCGAGGAGCACGGCGAGCGTGCCGGTTTTGGCGACATTGGTGACTGAGGCCAGGAGGCTGTAGGCCGGGCGCGGCGGGAAGGGTGGATAATGTTTTTCGACGACTTTGCGGATTGCGGGCATGAGCCAGAATTCCACCGCGATGCGCACCGTGGCGTACACGGCCACCATGATCAGGAGCACGAGCATGATCCAGGTGGCGGTGTTGAAAGTGATCGAGCCGAGCAGCGCATTCGCGCCTTCGGACAACGGAACGCCGGTTATTTTTTCCTGCGCGGATGCCGGCAGCCAGTTTGGAAAAAGCCGGAAGATGCCGAGCAACGACCAGGCGGTGAAAAATGCGGCGACTGCTTTTACCTGCGTCCACGCAAAGACGAGAATCGCGGCCCAGAACGCCAGCGCGCCGGCCCAAAGGCCAAGCGAGAAGCCGATCATCCGCGGGGAAAATCCGTCGCGCAGACCGAGCACGGTGCAGGTGAACGCTTCGCGGATGGATGAAAGGGGAGCTGGGGACGAGCGCATGGACGATGAGCGGCGAGTTTTTCCATCGGCCGGTGGCTTACCTCGCGTAAGTAGAGCTATGGATTGAGATTATTGAACCGAGACAGCCCGGCTGGTGGTGCGGATCACGGTGAATTTGCCCGACGCAGGTGGCGAAGAAATTGATCAATTCATTTGCCGTCAAAACGTGTCGTTGAATGTTTTTACGGGCTTGTCGTCGGGATCGTTTGCATCCGGGAGGCGGGCTGCGCGTTAATCATCCCTTCATGGCCAAGATACTAATCGCTGACGATTCCACGGTGTGCCGCACCGTGCTTTCCATTTTGCTGACGAACCAGGGCAACGAGGTCACTCAGGCCCATGATGGTCGCGAGGCGTTGACGCACCTGGAGCGGACGACGTTTGATCTGGTTTTGCTCGACCATGACATGCCGCACGCGAGCGGGACGGCGGTTTTGAAGAAAGTGCGGCAAAAATCGGACATCCCGGCGATCGTCGTTTCCGGAACGGTTTCGCCCAGCCTCGCGGCGGAATACAAGACGTTGAAAGTCGCGGAGATTTACGGGAAGCCCGTGGATCCGAAAATCCTGCGGGATAAAATTCAGGAGCTGTTGCGCGGAAACGCCGGCGCGACGCCTGCCAAGAAGGCAACTCTCAGCGCCTTCGATAAAGAACTGGAGCGCGTGCGCAATTTCCCAAACACGCTCACGCTGCTGGGCGGACCGGATGCGCCGTTTGCCGAGATCATCAACCGGCTGGTGGGCGATTCGACTCAAGCGCTCGTGAATCTGCCGGCCGAGGGAGGTGCGGATATTTTGGACGGACTGCCCAAGGAATACGTCATCATCATTCCGTCAGCGGCTGAACTTTCCGTGGCGGCGCAGGTCGCGCTCAAGAACTATGTCTCGAAGCCTCACGCACGGATCATCCTTTGCGTGAAGTCCTCGATCGAAGAGCTGGAAAACATGGGTTTCAGCCAGACTCTGCTGATGCGCTTTGGCGCGCGGTGCCTGGAAATCCCGGACGACGTGAGGCTCTAGCTAGCGCCACCACGTTTGTTTAGGGCCAGTGGACTGGCAGGCGCCCGCCAGATTATCGAACGTCAGCAGCGTCGGCGGAATTAGATTTCGAGTGCAAAGTGAATGTGGCTTACCTCGTTTCTGAAATCGGTGAGAGCTGATTTCACTTTTAGCTGACGCTTTCGCTCCAGTTCCCGCCAGGCGAACCCGTGGTGAAAAAGCAGCATTGTCGCGAGTTTCATCAGGCCCGCACTTTCTCCGTCCGCATCCTTCTCGCTCGCGCGCAGCTCCAGCGACGCTATCGATTGATCGATCGCAGGGTGGCCGGTTGAAACGCCTTTCATGCGTGCCTTGAAATCCCCGAGTTCCCGTTTCAGCACGGCGACGTCGTAGTCTTCAACGGGCTCCTTCTTCGCAAGAGTGTCCGCACGTTCCACGAGAAACGTCAGGTATTTGATCATGAGCGGATATTCCATGGGGTTTTGCTTTAGGTCTTTTCTCAGCCATGCCGGCAGGTGATTCCAAATTCCCGAGAGCGAACTCGGCAATCCGCTTATCTTGCCTGTGGATTTCCAAACTCCTTGAGCAGGTCAGACGGACTCACGTCTTTCGTGAACGAAAATTGAGGCGTCCCTCCCGCGCGATTCCAGCGCTCAAGATGCGATAGGATTTTTGTCTTTCCGCACGATGGACAGGCAAAGCGGGGAGACCTGGGTTTCGCACCTTCGAGAAAAAGCTCCGGGTGCTTTTTGCACCGCCGGCACAGGGTGACGAAATTCATCTGGCATACCGGCCGCAAACTTTCTCTGGCTCGAGGGAGTGCGACGGAAAGCGCCGCAAAATCTTCCAGCTGGTAAAAATTACTATTTCCAATCGTCAGCTTTTTAAGACTGGTGATTCGACCTATCGGCTCCAGGCGACCGTGTGTCGGGACAACAGCGAGAATCTTCAATAGCTCGAGCTTCTTCAGTGAAACCAGTGGTTCAAACGAATCGACTGAGAGATGCTTGTTTGTGCCGTCCCAGCCAATGGGTGTCGCCAGGCAAAGATAGCGCAGTTCCGAAAGCGTACGCAGGGGCTCAAGTGACGTGACCTTCGGAAAATTCTCGATGATCAGGACCTCGAGTTCGGGCCTCTCTTTTAAGCACGCGAGCGAATCACAACCGTCGAGCCGGAGAGTCGGCCGTCCGTTGAAACGCGCTGTATCCTGAAGTGTGAGGGCACTCATGGTTTCTCGATGTTCCCCGTTCAGTCACGCCGGGCTGGCGGCTCTGAACTCGAAAGGGACCCCGTGGAGGCGTTGCGCTGTAATGGCTGGTTGCGCTTTCTGGCTTTCATACGCTTCGAACTATAAATAAATCAGAATCAGTGCGGACAAAACCAAGCCAACTGCTCCTATCAATCCATGGAAGAGCATCCAGAACCTATATTGGCGCATTTGAACTAAGCGTGGAAACGCAGCGTCGTGCTTTTCGTCGGCTCGCTTTCTGAGCGCTTTCCAATCCACGTCCGAAAGCATGGCCTCTAACTCGTCTCGATAACTGCGCCCCCGAGCGATGTGATGCTGGAACCTTTCGTAGTGCTTTGCGCTGAATAGTGCACCGAATCCGCCCAGTGCTGTAAGAAGAATCGCGACTGGGAGGTCAGTAACGTTGAGCTCCTTGTCGAACGTTATCAGTCCGATTGCTCCAATTCCTATCGTCGTGAGCACGGTCGTCACTGAAGAGCGCAAGGTCTCTTGCTGACGAGCTTGCGTCATATGTTCGCTGAACATGCGCCAAAGCACTTCCGATTTGTCGATCATGGTGAGATTTCTTTGCTGAACGTTCTCCGTTTAGTCACGCCGGGCTGGCGGCTCTGAACTCGGGATAGTTCCGGTGATGCTGCGCTGCAGCGATGGATGCGGCCCCGTCACTTTCTATCGGCCTCCGCGGCGAAGAACAGGACCGTCTCTTTTGAACCGCCATTCACCGCAGCAAAGACCGAGGCGCGGAACATCACCTCAAGGTTTAGCTCTGTTCCGTCGGATTTGCGCGCGACAAAACCTTCCCCTCGCATGGAGAGATAGACGCGCGCCACGATTTCCGCCGGAGGTCTCCCTTTGAACTCTGTCATCACGCCGTTGACTTTGAGATTGATGGCATCGTTTTCGAGCACTGTGGCCGGCAAGGAACGATCGATGGCGAAGTATTGCCGGAACTGATCGCCATGGTCCGCCGCCGAGTGTTTGAAGAGAATCGCGCGCGAGAGGCACTCGCCCGGGCCCCCGACGGCGGCGCTCTCGCGAAGATAAGCGACATCCTCCGCGGTGACGTCGCGTTTTGTGCACAGTTCTATGAGACGCACCGCAATGGGATCATTCGTCGCCGGCTTTGCACCGGCCGGAGTTGCCGGCCGTTTCGGATCCAACTTCTTCGGATCAATAGTCAGGGCCATGGCTTCTCCCAAGAGCTGGCTTCCGTCGTAGATCTGCACGGTCCAGACGCCTTCGATCAGTTCCCACTCTTCGTCGAACGCATAAGAGAACGCCACCATGCGCGCGTCCTCGGTCAGCAACGTTTTTTGGGTCCGATCGATCCCGGAATAGACCTCTCCGGCAGGAGACTTCATCTCCGGAAATTTCACGACCAGTCGCACGCTCTCCAGGCCGGAATACTTGCCGCCCAAGGTGAACATGACGGCCAGTCCGTGACCTTTCTGCAGCGGTATCGCCGGACCTTTCTCGAGAAACTCAAAGCGGTCGCGAAGAACCGAAACGCCTGCCGGGCTGCCTTCGCTTTTATACTCCTTTCCACTTTGGGAAACCGCGACGTGGAAGACTTCGACAGTGATCCCGTCTGCGCACTCTGCGGCAAAGACGTGTGCAAGTCCGGCGAGGCAACAGAGTGTAAGCCAGATCGTTTTCATGAATTTTCCGGGCGATCTCCGGTCAGTCGTGCCGGGCGGGCGACTCAAAACTCGGGGTGGGACTGGCCGAGATGTTAAACGGTGACCACTGGTTGTCGGGTTCAGCCTTCATCAGATATCCAACGCGAAGTGCCATGAGATTTTTCTTTTCTGAAGTTCGGCGAGCACGCGATCACAACGTTTGAGGTCCTCTATCGCGCGAGCAGACGTGTGCGATTTCCCGTCGGACTCCAGATGTGACAAGAGCGTGCGCACCGTCACCAGCCCATCGCCGGCGTCGAACCATTGCTCAGGCGGCACACCCGGAACTTCCTCACCAAGCAGGGCGGCCAGTTCTTCGGGGTTTTGGCTGAAAAATTCCATCAAGCCCTTAACGCCTGCGCGTGCGCAGATGGCGCTGAGTTCTTCTTCAGACGCCGCCAGTGTTTTCCCGTCGATGGTCATATCGATTTCGGGGACTGCTTTCTTCGCAACGATGTAGAGCGCGGAACCCATTCGTTCTCTGCACAATGTTCTCTGGTCAGCCGCGCCGGTCTGGCGATTCCAAACTTGGAGCGGAGGTGGTCGAAACGTTGCGCGGTGGCGACTGATACGGCTCTTTGATTTTCAATAATAAAACCAGTCTGGCGAAGACCGAATCTGAAATCGGCCATGTCGCTTCTTGAGTATGAATGGACTCCTTCGCGAGACCGTAACTCATAGAGCTCCCATCCCGGGCGTGAAAAAACACCTGATAAGGCCAGGGAACGTAAGTCACCTGGGCATGCAGCAAACCGGGTTTGCAGGGAGGGACGGAGCTAAACACCGCCACCGCCTCCCGAATGGATTCCGGATCTTTAATCAGCGTACGCTCCTGCGTGCCGTTACGCATCACTTCAATCGAGACGATCTCTGTAGGCGCGGGGACTTTGACGTAGTGTGTACATCCAGCCAGCAACACACAGGTGACCAGGCAAATTATCTGACGTAGATAAGACATGGTTTCTGCAGGGCGTTCTCTCGTCTGCCATGCGCGCAGGCGACTACAAATTTGAAATGGGTCGCGTCGAGGCGTTGGGCTGTGACGACTGGTTCGGCTCCGGGTTCTTCTTCCAGAGCTGTGTGTATCGGCGAAGCTCGCCCGTGCCGGTGATCTCCATCTCTACAACCACGCCATAACGATTGAGCGGATAGTCGTCGCAAGCCTGGACGAGCCACAAATCGCCGTCGCGCTTCAGTGGGTAGATCGCCCCTGTGTCATTTTCAGACATCGCCGTTCTAAAAGAAAACGAAGTCGGCTCATTTTGCGCCAGCGCCGCCTGTGCTGCTTTACGCACCGTCGCCCATTCTGGAAGGCGCTTAAGCTCTTCTCGAATCAAGACCGCGTCTGGTGTCCGGCAAGCGGCCAGAAACGCTGTCGTGACTGCTGCGATGATTAGAATTACCGCCCTCATCTTCTTCTGCCGGATGATCACTGGTCAGCCGCGCCGAGCTGGCGACTCCAAATTCGAAACGGACCCCGTCGAGGCGTTGCTCTGTAACGGCCGGTTCAGCTTCTTTTTCTTTTCCGACAAAATTCGATTCAAGGTATCCTCCAGGATCTTCGAATGCCATTCTCTCTCGCTTCATAAATCGTATGGTACTTTTCAAATGGGCGACTGCGGCTGAGTACTCAACGTAGCGGTAATCTTGTTCTTTCGATCGATCCACCGGGTATTTCTGCTTTGTCTGCTCCAAAGTCTGGTTCCAGTAGACCGCAACGTGAATCGGGTAATCGCGAGGATGACTCTCTCCGTGTTCCTCCCATTGCCACCATTCCATGCCGATCAGCTCGTGTGCGGCAACCTGGGGGCCAAATGAGCTGTATGCCAAAACAATGTCCGCAGCCCGGGAGTCACTGGCAAATATTCCACAGAGGACGAGTGCCTGCCAGATTCTCATTTGCCGAACGATCTTCTGATCGGTCGCGCCACGCTGGCCACTCCAAATTCGAATCAGGCCCCTTCGAGGCACTGCGCTGTAGCGGCTGGTTGGGCTCTTTCTTTTTCATCCGCTACTTCCACCAACCGTTGATTGTGCCAAGACCGACGATGAAGATCGCAGCGACGGCTACAGCGATGATCGCACATCCGGTAAAACCGGCTGCATTCTTCAATCGACTGTGCTTTTCAGGTATCCACTCGGGATTCGCTGGCGCTTCCACAACTAAAACTCGCGTGCAGGTCGTGACCTTGCCGGGCAACTGAGCGGACCCTGTCTGAAGGGCTTCGCTAATCTTCTCGCGTAGCGCCTCAAGGCCCGCGCGATTCCCAATGATACAATCTTCAGTATTTCGCTGACTCGCCCCACGCTGCCCATGGAGAATCTGAAGTGTCGCGGTCCAGTTTTTCTCTGCCCAGTGATCTCTGGTCAGCCACGCCGAGCTGGCGACTCGAAATTCGAAACAGCCCCCGTCGGGGTGTTGTGCGGTAGCGGCTGGTCAGCCTTTTTCTTCGACATCAGTCAGGGCCCGGACAAGGATTCCGCTAAAATTGTATTCTTCCGATGGTGGTTCACCGCGAAGATCACTCTCTGAAAGCATCAATACGAATCTCCGATGCGTGAACACTTCTTGAAACGCATCGGCCACCGCAGGTGCTTCACGCAATCGCAGGGTGATCTCTCTGCCAGCAAACGTGGCAGGACTTTCGACGCGAAAGCGTAGATTGGTGATGGCATACGTGGCGCCGGTGGAGTGCTCAAATTGCAGCGTGCAAACGCACTCTTGCTTAGTGGTAATCCGGCTAACTTCAGTCTCGAATCTTCGAGCGGGCGTTGGCTGCACCGGCTGGTTAGCCTCTTTCTTAAAAATCAGAGCATACTCTTGAGGTGTGAGTGCTATGGCAACCGGTGCAATAGATATCCCGTCCGCTCGAGTCTGCATCACTGGGGCTGCATACCAAACGATGAGATGATGTACCTTCTTAGTCCTCGTATCGAACTCAACTATCAAAACGGAGCGCTCATCGAGCTTGCAAAACAGGAACTCGTGCCCTTTGGGTGGCAGCCACTGCAACTGATACTGATTGCCGTAGGGAAAACCGTTCTTGGTCAGGGCTTCTTCAACCGTGGCAATCGGTGTTCCGGCGGTAATCACTGACTCCGCAGCGAACGCTGCGCACGTAAGTACTGCAGACAATAAAAGTACAGATAGGCGTTTCATCTTCCGGCTAACGATCACTGGTCAGCCACGCCGAGCTGGCGACTCCAAATTCGAAACGGACTCCGTCGAGGCGTTGTGCGGTAGCGACTGGTTGGCTCCCTTTTCATTTTAAGAAGTAAGCGGTGATATCGAAGTAAACCTCTCGAACGGTGCCATCGCGAAGAACAAGCGTGTGGACACTAAACACTCGCTTGTCGCGAACCTGAGTCGTGTGGCCGAAGACAATCTCTTCTTTTCCGACAGACTCGGCCTCAGCTTGCCGAGCTCCGGGAAAAAACTGATCAAGAATCGAACGCTCTTCTGCGATACCTTCTGTTTGTGAACGGGCCTGAATGACAAACGCGCGGTCGTAAGAACTTCCATCCGCTTTCGTCCACTGGGCTTCTTTCTTTGGCGGCGCGGCGCACCCGAAAAGTAAGACCAAACCGAGAAGTGAAATGATGCGCTTCATCTTCTGCCCAACGATCTCTGATCAGCCACGCCGAGCTGGCGACTCGAAATTCGAAACGGACCTGGTCGAGGCGTTGTGCGGTAGCGGTTGGTTCGGTTCTTTCTTCATCGATACGAATAAAACAGGTTCATTGCTAGAGCTGGCAGAAGCAAAATCAGAGTAGCTACGTCAGCGAATCTTACGCCTTTCGGATCTTTTTGCTTCTCTCCAGCAACAATAGCTTTTCGGCGTGATCTCCAGCTCGACCATAGCTGATGACCTCCAATTAGAGGAACGATGATCTTCCATGTGTTTTTCAAGAACGGGTTTTCTGCTCCTACCAGAAGGAATATCATTCCAGAAAGAAGAACTGCTGCGGTGACGCCGTCTATCACGTGCTCAATCGCGCTTTCTTTTTCTTCACCGGCTTCTGCTGGGAGCATAGCCGCTACGGCGGCTACAAGACTGCCTAACCCGAAAATTACGGTGTAGCTTATTAAGAGAAGGCGCATGCTTTTCTGCCCAACGTTCTCAGGTCAGCCACGCCGAGCTGGCGACTCGAAATTCGAAACGGACCCCGTCGAGGTTTTGCGCTGTAACGACTGGTTCGGCTTTTCCTTCACGGCGCGTCCTCCGGATGTTGCTGAATATGCAACCGGGAGATCTCTCGTGCGCTGGGCGAATCGACACAGCCCAGGGCATGTAAAGCCCAACGCCTGATTTCGACTGTCGCATGATCTAGCTCTGCTTTCAGAATGGGAACGACGCGCTCTTCCTTTGAATCCCCAACGAGCTCGACCAAACGACCGCGAATTTCTGGATCTGCCTCTTTCTTCAAAACATCGATGACTTCATCGAGATGCTTCGAAAGAAAATCACCCTGCAGCGTGTGATATGATTCCTCATATGTGAGCGAGTCTGTACTGCGCAGACCGGCCAATGCTTGCTGGAACTTATGCGCACTCATCTTCTGCCGAACGATCACTGGTCAGCCACGCCGAGCTGGCGATTCGAATTCGAAACGGACCCCGTCGAGGCGTTGCGCTGTAGCGGCTGGTTAGGCTCTTTCTTCATTTGTTCTGATCGTCGCAATAACTGCACCGTTAGGAACGGTGTCACCGATCTTAAAAAACAGTTCTTCTATCACGCCGGTTTCGAATGCTTCTATTTCGGCGACAATTGAAGCGGTCTCGAGTGTAGCAATTACCTCAGGTGAGGTGATTGGATCGCCTTCTTTTTTGTGCCAGCGAGCGAGAATGTAGTCTTCTTTGGGGCCATCTAGATGATGCAAGACTACTTGCCCCGGCGTATGGCGATACCGTCCAGAGCCGTTCAAATCCTCAGCCGTAAGATATCTGATCATGGCCATTTGCCTAACGATCACTGGTCAGCCACGCCGAGCTGGCGACTTGAAATTCGAAACGGATCTAGTCGAGGCGTTGCGCTGTAACGGCTGGTTAGCCTCCGTTTTCATTTTTCTCCCTATGCCAAGGGGCTCCGCGTTTCTCGCGCCACGCTTTCCATCCGGGAGCTATGTCCGCGACTTCGAGCACAGTCGGGTCATGTGCCACGATCTCTTCAAGTGCTACGAGCATAGTGTCGGCGATATCCTTCTCGCCTGCATAGTGAAACTGCCAGCCGTGATCGTCTTCATCGTGGAAGACGTAGATGATGTCGCATCCGTCCTTCATCACGTGAGTGGTAGTGAAGGTGACGCAGTTCCGAGGCTGATCGAATGGCCACGCGCTCATACTTTCTTCCGGCTAACGATCACTGGTCAGCCACGCCGAGCTGGCGACTTCAAACTCGGAACGGACCGAGTCGAGGCGTTGCGCTGTAACGGCTGGTTGGGCTCTTTCTTCTCTGGTTTAATTCGGACCAAATTCCCCTCGGCAACTTCTTCGAGGTAAGCGACATCAATCACCAGCCTTGTCTGATCTATCAGACGGCCCTCTGCGGAAAATCGAACTAGCTCCAATGTCGTCCCGGATCCCATGGTTGCGAACATGGTCCAGCCGACATGTGAGGAAGAATCGGCCAAGTCCTGAAAATGATATCCGATGGCTCGGGCAAATCTGGGATCTGAACTGTAAACGAGCACGCGCTCTTTTGACTCTTTTAATGGACCGAGCGCGCTTTGGTTCAGGCCGAATAGCGAGACAGTGCGGAGTTTCTTTTCTTCCTTCTTAAATCCACTCACAACGGCGAGAGGATTGCCGCGCTGCTCCAAAAAGGCCTGCAAGTTCGAATCACCTGCGCGACAGACAATCGCCGTCGTCGCGATTATGAATGCCAGAAGCGTTTTCATTGATTGCCCAACGTTCTCTGGTCAGCCACGCCGAGCTGGCGACTGAAAATTCGAAACGGACCCCGTCGAGGCGTTGCGCTGTAACGACTGGTTGGGCTCTTTCTTCATCACCGTGAAAACACCCGCCACCATGGTTTCTTCACTCTGCGCTTCAAGAGCGACGAAAGCTGGCTCGCCGCCGGAATAAGCTGTGAGAGGTCATCGGGCTCAAGCTCGCTCACATGAGGATGGGATACCAAGGGCTGCCAGGGAAGCGACTCAAACGCGGAGCAAAAATCTCGAAGGGCATGCTGCTCTTCTTCTGAAAGCTGCGCTTGCGATTGAGGCACGCGAATGACGCCAAAAAGATCCCACAGCCGATGAAAGATCGCCGAGTCACTGAAATCCGGCATCCGCTTGCGATGCTGCTCGCGACGGTCGGCTTTTAGCAGGAAATCGAGAGCGAGGATCGCGCCACGCACTTCCGCTTTGAATCCTGTGACGACTTTCATCTTCTGCCCAACGATTACGATGAGCCATGCCGCTTTAGCGGCATTGGCTCTGGCGGTTGGTTCGGCCTTTCAGGGCGCACGAAAAGAAACTCCCTGTTTTTTCATCTCGATACGTAAGGCGGTCAGCGCCTTGGGCCCGATCCCATGCAGTATCGAAAGTTCCTCCGGGCTGATCTTTTCAAGATCACGAAGCGTCCGTATACCGCGGGCATAGAGCGCTCTTAACGCAGGTTTGGCGAGTCCTGCTGGCAAGTCTCTGGCGATCGATGCGGCCTTCTTGTTGGCGGCCTCTTTCTTGCGTGGATCACGCATCAGTTCGCAACGACTGTTGGGATTCATGACTTATGCCGAACGATCTCTGGTCAGCCGCGCCGGGCTGGCGACTGGAAATTTGAAACGGACCTGGTCGAGGCGTTGCGCTGTAGCGACTGGTTGGGCTCTTTCTTCATTTCGTCGGGTCGAGAATGATAACGACCGGACTTCCACTGCCGACCGGAACGTGTCCACTGGGCTTAAATCCTTCTTTAGTCACGCTCACCCATTCAACCTTCTGAATGACTCGAGGCAGTGATGCCTTCCCTTTCTCGTCAGTGGTCAGTTTCGCGTAGTTTATGCTCAAACTAATCGGCTCAACGATGGCGCCGGAGACAGGCCGATTTAAGGTGTCGATAACTACGACTCGCTGGGTCGCGCAGCCGCTGAGAATAGCAGCAAAAAGAACCAATGAAAAAAGGCGGATGCTCTTCATGAGTTTCTGCCGAACGATCTCTGGTCAGCCACGCCGAGCTGGCGACTCCAAACTCGAAACGGACCCCGTCGAGGCGTTGCGCTGTAACGGCTGGTTCGGCGTTCTTCTCACCCTCGAATCATCACATAATGGTCGATGTAATGCCATAAGTCTCCTTCGCGTTTCAGGATGAACAGGAAATTCGCAAACCCGTCTGGGCCGTCCCAATATCTAGCATCTACAATGTATTCACTATCCTTCCCCATCCTTACCTCTTTGATCTGCCGATTCACTCCATCCATGCGTGGGAAGATAATACGAGCAAACTCTTCATCTTCTTTCTTTGTGAGCGAAATAACAGCGCCTGATTTCCAACGTCGTTCGATAGCTACATACTCTTCTGGTGTATGGGCAGGCGTGCGGAGAAGCGCCTCAGCTTGAGCATCGGGAACTTCGTTCAACTGCAGAGAGGAACTACTCTCGTGTGGAGACTGACAGCCTGCGAAGAATGCCAGAAACGAAGTGATGAATAGCGCTCTCATCTTCTGCCGAACGATCACTGGTCAGCCACGCCGAACTGGCGACTCGAAATTCGAAACGGACCCTGTCGAGGCGTTGCGCTGTAGCGACTGGTTAGGCTCTTTCTTCATCGAGTTCCTTCTGGATGAAATCAGCACAGGCTTCGACTGGTGAGTGAAATAAAATGCTCTGTGCAATCGCTCCATCAGGGCCTGTACGACCGACTCTAAAGCCGGTATCTTCATCAATGAAGAACCACGCTGGCGACCAGCGCTTATCTTCCGACCACCTAATCCAATGGTTGATGAACTCTGGTTGGTTTTCTAGAAAACGGATTAAGTCTTCTTTAGACGGTGCAATATATCGCCCGCAGTTTGGAAAACTGCGGCTGCCAGTGACCGTGTAAGCACGAGCAATCTCGCAGGCGTCATTCGCCGACAGAACTATCGACGTTTTGGGTCTAAAGAATATCGGAAGTAGCCGAAGGACCGCCCACAAGCAGCAAGCTGCAGCCGATAAGGCTCCAAGAAGTGTAAGATCGCCGCTCATTCTTTCTGCCTAACGATCACTGGTCAGCCACGCCGAGCTGGCGACTCGAAATTCGAAGCGGACCCCGTCGAGGCGTTGCGCTGTAGCGGCTGGTTCGGCTCTTTCTTCATTTTAGGGAAGACTGCTTGTTCCGGAACGCGAGGTAAGCGAACATCCCAGCCACCAGCACTGTCGCGCCGATCATCATCCAGAAAAGCGCCGGTTCTGAATCACGATAGATAATACCCGTGCCTGCTTTCCCGCGATAACAACCGGTTAAGACCGGCCGCAGAATAGTCGCCAAGATAGCCAACGACATCACTCCGAAAAAAATCCGGGCGATCACCGAGTTTCCCGAGTCATCAGCCGGCACAGAAACTTCTCTTTTTGCGATGCGCTTCATCTTCTGCCGAACGTTTAAGGTCAGCCACGGAGGGGAGCGCCAGCTCCCCGGAGTTGGCTGTACCGTCTGGTTCGCCCTTCTTTCTTCATGCCATCTTCACTCCTGCGGGAATCTCTCCGCGCCAGAATGCCTCTCGATGACTGCGACTTCCCAAATCCATCTGGAAGTGAATCCAGCGACTATCACGCAAAACGCCCATCCACCAAGTGCCGCTCACCCGATCAGAGAACTGCCACAAGATATGATAGCCGTCCTCATTCGTGAATCCTTCGCCATCTGCCTGAATGATCGCAGCCGACCTAGCCCAAATCGAATTCTTCGCAGCGCTCAGAATCTCAAAGCCCCGCTTCTTCTCGGCGCCGCTAAGGTGCTGGAACGCGTAGATACAACGCACACGCGGGAAAAACGACCGTAGCCAATCTGCTCCGCTCTGGGGCAGCGCTTCGTCGAACTCCGCCTCAAACTCTTCGAGCTCTTCGGCTCCGAGGGTATCAGCGCCGACGGGATTGCGCTCAATGGCCGCGATCTCGATTCCGTCTGGATGCTTCAGGGTGAGCCGCTGCCAGCTGTCGGAATCGCCGTCTTCGATATCAATGACGGCGTCGAAACCGGCTTTTGCCAGCGCTTGCTGCAAATCCCGAATCGGAACGCATCGCTCTTCGGTCGTTAGAACTCGCGTGTAATAGCCCATGGTCTTTCGGCGAACGATTACGATGAGCCATGCCGCTTTAGCGGCATTGGCTCTGGCGGTTGGTTCGGCCTTTCAGGGCGCACGAAAAGAAACTCCCTGTTTTTTCATCTCGATACGTAAGGCGGTCAGCGCCTTGGGCCCGATCCCATGCAGCATCGAAAGCTCCTCCGGGCTGATCTTTTCAAGATCACGAAGCGTCCGTATACCGCGGGCATAGAGCGCTCTTAACGCAGGTTTGGCGAGTCCTGCTGGCAAGTCTCCTGCGATCGATGCGGCCTTCTTGTTGGCGGCCTCTTTCTTGCGTGGATCACGCATCAGTTCGCAACGACTGTTGGGATTCATGACTTCTGCCGAACAGTATTTATTGGCCGCAACCCAGTTGGTCTTTTGCAAGAGTGGGAGATGTGGGCGTTGGGGAGGATAAGTGATTCATGGTGAAGAGTGGTTTTCTTGGGTTGGGCTTTCGGGGGTTGATTTTCGTCCGGCTAAAGACCAACTCGGGTCCATGCATGATCAAACGGGAGGTTGGTCGGGGCAGGATGCTGTTTCATTTCCTGGTTGGCGGGATGTTCTAGAGCGGGAGGCGTTATCTTTCGTCAGACGTGCGGAGTATCGGGGCGCAATTCTGAAATTTTTGGGGACCTGCGAGCTTCGTCGGTTACAGCCCGCTGTTGATGCGGCCAAGCAATACCTTGGGTCGTTGCCGGCTCAAGAGGCAAGTGAAGCACGGCCTGCTTTGCGTTGGTGGTTTATGGCCAGCCGGCGGAATCCGCAGGGAAGGCGGCGCGGCGAAGCTGTGCCTATGTCTGCGGACGAGCCGCGGAGGCTTCCGGCCGTGAAATGGCCTCGTCTGGCGAGGGATGATTTGGGGGGAGCGGGTTGGGAGCGGGACTTGATCCGCGCGATCCGGCGCAAGGGTCTCTTGTTTCGTACAGAGGCGACTTATCGTGAGTGGGCGGCGAAGTTCGCGTCGTTCATGCGACCGAAGTCTCCGTACAGTGCTACAGGGGAGGACATCGGTGCGTTCCTGTCGGATCTGGCGGTGAGGTGGCGCTTGAGTCCGTCGACGCAGCGGCAGGCGCTCAACGCACTCGTCTTTTTGGTGCGCGAAGGGATCGGGCGGGAGCCAGGAGAAATCGATTTCGAGAAAGCGCGGCCCAAGGAGCGCGTACCCGTCGTTTTGAGTCTGGAGGAGCGCACGAGACTTTTCGCGCAGTTATCGGGCACGACGCGGTTGATGGCGGAACTGGCGTATGGGGCGGGCTTGCGCTTGATGGAGCTTCTGCGTTTGCGCGTGCATCATCTCGATGTCGACCGACTGCAGTTGCGAGTGATGTCTGGCAAAGGAGACAAAGACCGGGTGACGGTACTTCCTGCGAAACTAGCCGGGGAACTGCGCGAGCATGTGAACCGCTTGAGGGCGCTTTATGCTGAAGATCGGAAGCACGGGATGCCCGGCGTGTGGTTGCCGGAGGGGTTGAGCCGAAAGTATTCGAAAGCCGGGGAGAGCTGGGAGTGGCAATGGTTGTTCCCTTCACGCGAAGTGAGCTGCGATCCCGTTTCTGGCGTCACGCGCCGGCATCATCTGAGCGACAATGCTTTTCAGAACGCGATACGAATCTCGGCGCGAAAGGCGGGGATCGACAAGCGGGTGACGCCGCATGTGCTGCGGCATTCGTTCGCGACGCATCTGCTGGAGAGCGGGACGGATATCCGGACAGTGCAAGAACTACTCGGTCATCAGAGTGTGGAGACGACGCAGATTTATCTGCACGTGATGAAGAAGCCGGGGCTCGGGGTTCGGAGTCCGCTGGACGCCGCGTGAGGCTTCGCCTGCGCGGTTTGTTGGCGGGGGCGATGTATGGAGGCGCGGACCAGAGGTCCGGCCCTACAAGGAGACGTGAGGATCGCGGCGTAAAGCCGCTCCTACAAAGGTAGAGACGTGGACCAGAGGTGCGATCCTACAAAAGCAAGCGCGCTCGGAGTGCGCGCTCCACCTTGAAGTATTGTGCGTGGAACTTACTTTTCACGGCCGGCGGCCCAGAGGAGGCCGTGGGCGAGGAGGTTTTGAAAAACGGGGTCTTCCCAGGTCGCGTTGCCGTGGCCGAAGGTGGTGCCGAAGACGCGCGTGCCGTGGTAGTCGTTTATCCAGATCACGGGATGGGCCTGGGCGTCTTTCTCACTGGTGGAAACGGCGAGGGGCGTGGCGGTGGGCCAGAGTTTTTCGATGATGTAGAGTTCGTCGAGCGGGGTGAGCCAGGTCTCGGGAAAGTTTTTGAGCGCCGGGTGCGTGGGTGCGGCGTTGCGGACGACGTAACGGCTTTGGTGGTCGTGGCGGCGGCTGGTGACGCCGAGGAATTCGCGCCAGTCGTCGGTCTTGGCGGCGCGGTAGGTGTGCATCGCGCAATGAATGACGACGGCGGGTTTTCCTGCGCGGTGGGCGGCCGTGATTTTCTGGAAGTAGGCGGGGTCGTCCGTGTCGGCGAAGCACTCGTTGTGGACGATGATGTCGTAGGGTTTCGCCCAATCGGGATTATTGTAGAGGGAGATTTCGGCGCGGGTGCCGGTGCCGCCTTCGTTGACGATGGTCCATTCGACGGAGGCGACTTTGGCGACGGCCTCGGTGAGGTGTTTGGTTTGCGTGGTGTAGTCGTGGCAGCAGCCGCCGGTGATGAGGAGGGCGCGGAGTGGCGCGGGCGGAGTGGGGGCGGCTGGCGTGAGTGTAGGTTCAGTGGCGTGAACGAAGACGGCAGCGACAAGGATAACGAGCAGGGTGGTGATGCGGGGCGTCATGAGAGAGTGCGTGAGGGGAAACGAGATCGGAGCGCTGTACACGGAAGAGCGGACACAGAGAGCGCAGCACTTCGGACAGGGACAGGATTACAGGATGAACAGGATTCGAAGCGCGGGATCGCGGCGTAAAGCTGCTCCTGCAATTTCGGAGTGAGCGCGGGCGGCTACGGAGCCAAGGCTTCGGCGGCGAGGCCCCAGCGGAGATTGTAGAGGGAGTTGTGGAAACCGGAAAAGCGG
This sequence comes from Nibricoccus sp., assembly GCA_049840895.1. GTDB lineage: Bacteria > Verrucomicrobiota > Verrucomicrobiia > Opitutales > Opitutaceae > Nibricoccus. Next base: position 79,648 of record JASGJB010000017.1, read on the forward strand.
CCGGCCTCGGCGATGGCGAGAATTGTGGCGAGGGCGGTGGGGAAAACGTCGGCGCGGGCGGGCGGGAGGCCCGGAATCTGGCGGCGCGTTTCGAGCGGTTCGCGGGCGGTGAAGGCGAGGAGGTCGCGGACGTCTTCGGTGGAGAGGAAAGTGTCGGTGTCGGCGAGTTGTTTGCCGGCGCGCAGTCCGAGAATCGCGCGGGCGGTGGTGATGGTGCCGCCGGTGCCGATGGCGGCGGCGCTGGCGGGCAGATCGAAGCGGAAACCGGATTGAGCGAAGGTGTCGCGCGTGTGAGCGGCGATGCGGGCGAGGGTTTCCGTGGTGAGCGGTCGTGAAGGATCGGTGACGAAATGTTCGGTGAGGCGGACGCAGCCGAGTTGGAGGCTGAGGGCCTGGGCGATGCGGCGGTCACGGAAGGCGAGGCATTCGAGGGAGCCGCCGCCGAGGTCGAAGACGTAGAAGTCGCGAAGGTGGGCGAGGGCGGGATCGGCGGTGAGGCCGCGGCCGATGAGACTGGCCTCTTCGTCGCCGGTGAGGATGCGGATGGCGTGGCCGGTGGCGGTGAGGACGCGCTGGCGGAACTCGGGGCCGTTGGCGGCGTCGCGGACGGCGCTGGTGGCGACGAGGATGGTGCGCGCAGGATTGAAGGGAGCGGCGTCGGCGAGAAGTTCCTGGATGGCGGCGAGACCGCGGGTCATGGCCTCTTCGGTGAGGCGCGGGTTTTGTTTGCTGATGCCGGCGCTGATGCGGACGTCGAGGGTCTTGAATTTTTCGGCGACGGGGAGACCGGTGGTGGCGTCGCGGCGGGCGATCAGGATTTTGATCGAGTTGCTGCCGATATCGAGGATGGCCGCGTAAAGGGCGTTGCCCACGCGGCTGGAGGAGGGAGTGGGAGCGGGGGAAGGCATGAGCGGCGAATTATTTTAACCGCGGAGACGCGGAGGGCGCGGAGTTCGGAATTCGGAGTTTGAATCGCGAAGACGCGAAGGCGCAAAGGAGACGGGCAGAATTTTGTTAACTACGGATGACACAGATGCGCACGGATGGAGAAAGGAGGTGAGGAGTTAAATGGACGACACGGAGGTCGTCCCTCCAAAAGGTCAGAGGATGAAATCGGGCGGGGCGATGAGGACGGCGAATTCGCCCTTGAGGCTGGTCTTCGCGAGGCGGGCGTGGACGTCGGCGGCGCGGCCGACGAGGAAGGTTTCGTGGAGTTTGGTGACCTCCTTCGCGATGCAGATGACGCGGTCGGGGCCGAGCGTGGCGAGGATTTCGTCGGCGAACTTGTCGATGCGGTGGCAGCTTTCGTAGAGCGCGAGGGTGAATTCGAACTCGCGGTACTTTTCGAGGAATGCGGTGCGTGCGGACGTTTTTGGCGGGAGGAAGCCGGCGAAGAGAAAGCCGTTGGTCGGGAGACCGGCGGCGCTGACGATGGCGGCGATGGCGCAGGCGCCGGGGACGGGAACGACGGGAAGGTTTTTGCGGCGGCAGGCGCGGACGAGGCGGAAGCCCGGGTCGGAAATCGCGGGAGTGCCGGCGTCGCTGACGAGGGCGATGGATTTGCCGGCGGCGAGATCGGCGGAGAGACGTTCGGCGGCGTCGGTTTCGTTGTGGTCGTGGTAGGCGACGAGCGGACGGTGGAGGCCGAGGCGCGTGAGGAGTGCGCCGGTGGTGCGGGTGTCTTCGCAGGCGACGAGGTCGACGGCGGAGAGAATGGCGCGGGCGCGTTCGGTGAGGTCGGCGAGATTTCCGATGGGCGTGGCGACGACGTAGAGATGACCGGGCTGGGGCGTGAGCGAGGCGTTGGTGGTGGGCGGCGTCGGTGCGGAGTCGGGCGCGGTCATCGGAAGGTGATGAAGAGTGAAGGGTGAAGGGTGAGGGGTGAAAGGGGAAAGCAGCGGAGTGAGGCGAATGATTTCACCGCAGAGGCACGGAGGACGCGGAGTGGACGAATTTAGAGACGTTTGGGCACAAAAAATCCGGCTGCGATGAGGCGGCCGGATGGAGGGAGCAATTTGAAGGGAGCTGCTGTTAGCGGCCGGATTCGGGGTTGCCCATGCCGGGGATGCCGCCTTCCCAACTGGCGGGACGGCTCCACGGGATGGTGGAGTCCCTGCCGGTCTTGGTGGTGCAACCGGTGAGGATGGCGCCTAGGGCGAGGGTGAGGAGAGCGAGCAGGAACTTGGACGGCTTCATGGATTGTTGGGTCGAACTGAAACGACAGCGGAGGCGGTGGCAAGGTTTCGGATTTTCCGCGTAAAAGCTTCGCTCACGCGGTGGGAAGAAAGCGGGCGGTGGTTCGGTGACGTGCGAGGAAGCCAAAGTCGGAATAGGTCTTATAGGTCGTATGGGACTTATAGGACCTATGGACGGAGAGGTGAGGACGTGAAAAAGGCGGCGCTGGTTGAGCGCCGCCTGAGGGAAGACGTGGAGCGTTTTTTAGGCGCTGTAGGTGCTTTCGAAGACGTTCGCTGCAGCGGTCTTTTTGACGGAGCCGTTGGCGGCGAGGTGCTCGAGGATCTTGAAAGTGAGTTCAGGATTTCCACCGGTAGCGGTGGCGAGCGCTTCGGCGGTCTGGGCTTTGCCGGCGGCGGCTTTCAGTGCGGCGTCGAGCTTGAGCTTGAGGGCGATGACGCCACCGGCGGCTTTCTTGCCGGCTTCGACGCCGGGCTGGTGGTAGGCGTTGATGCCGACGAGCGAGGCGTAGAAACCGACGACGCGTTCGTAGAGGCCGATGAGGATGCCGAGCGTGCGGGCGGAAACGTCAGGCAGCGTGATCGTCACGGAACTGCGGTCTTTTTCGGAGAGCGCATCGCGCGTGCCGAGGTAGAAGCCTTGGAGGTAGTCGCCGGAGGTGATGCCGGGCTCGACTTCGAGGGATTTGCCGGAGCGATCCTTGAGGACCTCGATGAAGGTGACGAAGAAGTTGTTCACGCCTTCGCGGAGCTGTTGCACGTAGGCGTGCTGGTCGGTCGAGCCCTTGTTGCCGTAGACGGCGATGCCCTGGTTGACGACCTTGCCGTTGAGATCGAGCTCCTTGCCGAGCGACTCCATGACGAGTTGCTGGAGGTAGCGCGAGAAGAGGAGGAGGCGGTCCTTGTAGGGGAGGACAACCATGTCCTTCGAGCCGCGGCCGTCGGTGGCGTAGTACCACATGAGGGCGAGGAGGGCGGCGGGATTTTCGGAAGTCTTGGTGCTGCGCGTGACGACGTCGATCGCGGCGGCGCCGTCGAGCATGGCCTGGATGTCGAGGCCTTGGAGCGCGGCGGGAATCAAGCCGACGGCGCAGAGTTCGGAGGTGCGGCCGCCGACCCAGTCCCACATGGGGAAGGTGGCGAGCCAGCCTTCTTTTTGCGCGGTCTGATCGAGCTTCGAGCCGGCGCCGGTGACGGCGACGTAGTGCTTGGTGTAGTCGAGACCGGCGGCCTTGAAGGCGGCGGCGGCTTCGAGCTGGCCGTTGCGCGTTTCGGCGGTGCCGCCGGATTTCGAGATGACGATGGCGAGCGTGGTGGCCAGTTTGCCGGAGAGCGTGCCGAGGACGTAGTCGATGCCGTCGGGATCGGTGTTGTCGAAGAAGGTGACGGCCATCTTGTCGGTCGCGGGCTGGCCGAGGGCGTGGTTGACGAATTGCGGGCCGAGGGCGGAGCCGCCGATGCCGATGACGAGGACGTGCGTGAATTTGGCGCCGCCGGGGGCTTTGATCGCGCCGGTGTGGACCTTGGCGGCGAAGTCTTTGATGGAGGCGAGCGTGCTGGAGATTTCGTTGCTCAGCTCTTTCGTCGGGGCGAGCTGCGGGGCGCGGAGCCAGTAGTGGCCGACCATGCGCTTTTCGTCGGGATTGGAGATCGCGCCTTTTTCGAGGGCTCCCATGTCGGCGTAGGCCTTCTGGATCGCGGCTTCCTTCGAGGCGAGGAAGTCATCCGGGAAAGGGATGCGGCTGATGTCGAGCGACAGGCCGAGCGCGGCGTTTTGGTAGTAGTACTTTTTGAAACGATTCCAGCTCATGATGTGGGATGAAAGATTTCGATGATGCGCGAACGGGTGGGCAGATGCGGAGAAAAAAGAGGCGCCGGTTTATGAAAGTTACCGCTGCAGAGCATGAACGGGATTGGCGGCCGGGCAATGACGCAGGCTGTTACGAATCACTCTTTTTGAGCCAGGCGCGACCCTTGGCGGTGAGGCGGTATTTTTGGAGGCGGCTGTTGGGTTTGTCTGGTATGGTCATTTCCAAGTAGCCAGTCTCCATCGCGGGAATGAGGTATAGATTCCGGAAGTTGTCGTCGCCTTTGAGAAGCAGGCTCTGCTGAAGCTCCTTGCGGGTCATCTCACCCCGGCAAACCAGCAAAAGCTTCCTGACTTCACCTGTGACTTCACCTGTGACTTCACCCGCGACTTCACCTGCGACTGGTGGGGTGACTGGCTGGGCGACTGGTGGAGTGGTTGTTTCACTGGTGGGGCCGCCCACTTCGGCGAAGGCGACTTCGGGTTTACGGCGGAGCGTGAGGAAGAAGCCGTCGGTGAGCTTGAATTCGGGCTCGGGCAGTCCGGCTTTGCGGCAGCGGGCGATCATGTCGGCGGTGCCGGTGCCCATGCGCTCGATGTATTTGGTGAGATAAAGCGGCTCGGCGAGGAGGGGATTGCCGGGCACGGAGCCATGCGGGCCGCGAAGCTGGGCGAGCGTGAGTGTCGGCGGGAGCGTGCCGGGATTCCAGATTTCCAGGCGGTCTGAAAACAACATCACCTGGACGCTGCCGTGGCTCGTGTAATCACGATGGGCGACGGCGTTGACGATGGCTTCGCGGACGACGTCGGGCGGCATCTCGTAGGCGACGGGGGCCTGGTTGCTCTCTTCGCGCGTGCCGACGGCGAGGTTGAGTTTTGAGAGAACGAAATCGACCGCTTGATCGACGAGTTCAAAGACGGTGCCCTTGTATACTTGGTAGGATGGGATGGGCTTTGCGACTTCCGTACCGTGAAAGCGGGCGCATTTGATCTCGGACGAAATCAGAAATCGTTGGGGCGTTATTCCGAAAAGCAGGATGGCGGCGTGCGTGGGTTTTCCGTTGCGCAGAAGATGCAGGTGCTCGAGCACCTCGGTGGTGTCGGTGTCCTCGGCGAGAGGAAATCCGCGGGCGCGGCGGGCGATGCCGACGAAGCGGCGGATGTTTTCCTGCGAGAGATCATCGAGCGAGGCATCGGGACAAACGGCGGCGTCGAATGGGCCGTGGCGGATCAACTCGTTTTCTTCGAGGTAGTGAACGAGCGCGGCGTAGACACCGGCGATGAGTTCGGCGGTGGTCGTGAAACGGTGACGGATCAACTCGCCGTCCACTTTGCGGATGAGCGCCTGCATCTTGGAGTCCTTGGCGTGATCGTCGGGCCCCTTGATGAAGATCAACCGGTGCTTGTGATGCAGCGTGGCGTGATCGAATTCACGGTGAGTCGCGGAAACACCGGAAGAATCTTCGCGGCCGTAATCGTTTCCGAAAAGACCTACGTAGATGTCACTGCGGGCGACTTCATCGAGGTAAACGTCGTCAGCGCGACGGTCGGCGGCGGGGACTTCCTCAAAAAGAAACGGTTCGAAAAAGCGGCGGAGCAGCGGATCAGCGCGCAAGTAGTCGCGCAGCGCTGCGCGTTCAGAGGCGAATTCGCGTTGGGCGGAGCTGATGAACAGGCGTTTTATCCCGGAATGCATGCGCGTGGAGCGATACGAGTTCGGCTAAGCTCGGCAGGAATGTGGGTGGGGCGGCGCGTGGAGAAATAAAAAGGCACCGCTTGTTGGCGGTGCCTTTGAGAAAGACCTCAGAGGTACTTGTCGGTCACGGCGCCTTCGGAGGCGGTGGCGACGAGCTTGGCGTATTTCGCGAGGACGCCGCGCGTTTCCTTTGGCGGGAGCGGCTTGTAGGCGGCCATGCGGGCTTTGTACTCGGCGTCGGGGATGAGGACGCTGATGGTGTTTTTCACGGCATCGATCTCGATGGTGTCGCCGGTTTTCACGATGCCGATGGGGCCGCCCTTCGCGGCTTCGGGCGTGATGTGTCCGACGTCGAAACCGTGTGAGCCACCGGAGAAGCGTCCGTCGGTGATAAGCGCGACGTCCTTGATGAGGCCGCGGCCGGCGACGGCGGAGGTGGGAGACAACATCTCGCGCATGCCGGGGCCGCCGACGGGGCCTTCGTTGCGGATGACGACGACGTCACCCTTCACGATGTCGCCGCGGAGGATGCCTTGGAGGGCGTCTTCTTCGCCTTCGTAAACTTTCGCCGTGCCTTTGAAGTAGAGGCCTTCCTTGCCGGTGATTTTGCCGACGGCGCCGCCGGGGGCGAGGTTGCCGTGGAGGACGCGGAGGTGGGTGGTCTGTTTGATCGGCTGGTCGAAGGGGCGGATGATGTCTTGTTCGGCCGGATACGCGGGGTAGGGCTTCACGTCCTTCAGCGTCTCGGCGATGGTTTCGCCGGTGACGGTGAGGCAGTCGCCGTGGAGCATGCCGCGGTCGAGGAGCATCTTCATCATCGGGCGGATGCCGCCGATGCGGATGAGGTGGGCCATGCCGTATTTGCCGAACGGTTTCACGTCGGCGAGGAGCGGGACTTTTTCGCCGATGGTCTTGAAGTCTTCTAGCGTAAGCGGGACTTCGGCGGCGTGGGCGATGGCGAGGAGGTGGAGGATCAGGTTGGTCGAACCGCCGAGGGCGAGGCAGGTGACGATGGAGTTCTCGAAGGCTTTTCGGGTGAGGATGTCGCGCGGCTTGATGCCTTTTTTGAGCATGTTCATGACGGCGGCGCCGGCGCGTTCGCAGTCTTCGCGTTTTTCTTTGCCGATGGCGGTCTGGGCGGAGCTGTTGGGCAGGCTCATGCCGAGCGCCTCGATGGCGGAGGCCATGGTGTTGGCGGTGTACATGCCGCCGCAGGAGCCGGGGCCGGGGATGGCGGAGGCTTCGATTTCCTTGAGGCCGGCGTCGTTGAGCTCGCCCTTGGCGTGTTTGCCGACGGCTTCGAAGACGGAGACGATATCGAGGGGTTTTTTGTGGTCGCAGTCGCCCGGAGTGAAGCCGGGGAGGATGGTGCCGCCGTAGATGAAGACGGCGGGGCGGTTGAGGCGGGCGATGGCGATCATCGCGCCAGGCATGTTTTTGTCGCAGCCACCGATGGCGACGAGGCCGTCGAAGCCTTCCGCGGCGACGGCGGTCTCGATGGAGTCGGCGATGACATCGCGGGACACGAGGCTGTAGCGCATGCCCTGCGTTCCCATGCTGATGCCGTCGGTGACGGTGATGGTGTTGAAATAGACGGCCTTGCCGCCTGCGGCGTCGACGCCCTTTTGGGCGTGCTCGCTGAGGTCGCCGAGGTGGACGTTGCAGGGAGTCATGTTGCTGGCGGACGCAGCGACAGCGATCTGGGGTTTCTTGAAATCGGCGTCCGTGAAGCCGACGGCGCGGAGCATGGAGCGGGCGGGGGCGCGGTCGTTGCCGTCAACGACGACGGCAGAGTGTGGACGCAGTGGGTCAGCGGGCTTGTTGTTGCTCATGGAAGAGAAGCGGTGAGGACACCAAACGGGGGCGGCGCGGGCAAGGATTGAAAGCGGGGCGGAACGAAACAGTGGCGGGAGGAAATGGACGGATGCTGTGTGGGTAAAAGACGGGAGTTCGGAGGGATCGCGGAAGCGCGGAGGGGCGGAGGCGCGGAAGTGGGGAACGGACGGGGCGGAATTTTTGGACAGGATTACAGGATGAACAGGATTGAGGGCGGGGAAGGTTTAGGTGCGGGGAAATTGGGGTTGCTTCACCGGGAGTGCGCCGCATTCACTGGCCGGCTTTCACGCATGGCTTTCAATCTGCAAAAGGTGCTCAAGGCGCTGCTCTTTTCTTCGAGCCAGCCGCTGTCGGTTAAGGATGTTCAGGCGGTTTTCGCGCGCTTCCATGATCAGGCGACGCTGCCGATCGCGACCGAAGGTGAAGAAGGTGCGGCGCCGGCGGTGGAAACTCAAAGCGCCGAAGCGGCGGATGCGCCTGTTCAGCCCGAGTCTGTTGCAGCGGTGTCTGCCGAGGCGGCAGCTGGCGCGCTGGCGGAAAATCCTGAGCAGTCGGAAGTAGTCGTGGTCGCTCCGGAAGAGAAAGACGCGGAGCTTTATCAGGACGTGCCCTCGCTGATCACGGCGACGCAGATTCGTGAGGCGATGGCGGCGATCGGCGAAGAGCTGAAAGCGGCGAACGACATTTACCTGCTCATCGAAGGGCCGACGGGTTTTCGCATCGTGACGCATCCGCGTTTCGCGCGCTGGATCCGCATTCAACGTGATGAACCGCCGCCGGTGAAGCTGACGCAGTCGGCACTGGAGACGCTCGCGATTGTGGCGTACCGCCAGCCGGTGACGCGCACGGAAATCGAAACGATCCGCGGCGTATCGGCGGAGGCGGGATTGAACAAGTTGATGGAGCGCGAACTCGTTTACATTACGGGACGCGCAGATCTGCCGGGACGTCCGCTGCAGTATGGGACGACGGACAAGTTTCTTGATTTTGTCGGCGTGAAGTCGCTCGTGGAACTGCCGGCGTCGGACGTGTTGTCGCCGCGCCAGATCGACGAGTGGATGAAGAATGCGATCAATCCAAAGACGCCAACGGATGCCGAGATGGGCCTGCCGCTGGAAGAAGGCGAAGGTCCTTCGCCGAACCTGGAGCCGGTTTCCGTGGAGCATCATGTGCACGCGCCGGTTGAAGAAGCGGCGGTTGTTGAAGAGTCTGTCTCTGCGCCGGCGACGAATGAGTCGTCTGAGAGCGCGGAGACTGGGTCGGATGCTGGAGAAGAGAAACCGGTTTAAATCAACAACGACGACGACGCACGCCATGGACCTCACACCATTTCGCGAGAAGATCGATGGACTCGATCAGCAGATCGTTGAGCTGCTCAACCAACGCCTGGCGCTCGCGGCCGAGATTGGGAAAGTGAAGCGCGGCTCTGGCGGGCAGATTTACGTCGCCGAGCGTGAAGACGCTGTTTTCCGCAAAGTCACCGGACTGAATCAGGGGCCGATCAAGGACGACGCGTTGCGCGCGATCTATCGCGAGATCATGTCGGCGGCCATCGCGTTGGAGCAGCCGTTGCTGATCGCGTACCTCGGGCCTGAGGCGACGAACAGTCATCAGGCAGCTCTGAAGAAATTCGGCGCGAGCGTGAACTATCAGCCGTTCACGACGTTCGCGGATATTTTCACCGCGGTGGAAAAAGGCGAAGCGGATTACGGGATCATTCCGATCGAGAACTCGACGGAAGGTTCGGTGCGCGACGCGCTGGATCAGTTCGTGAATTCGGATCTGAAGATCGTGGCGCAGCTTTATCTGGAGATTTCGTACACGCTGATCTCGAAGTCGCCGCTGGAGAAAATCACGAAGGTTTATTCGAAGGATCAGGCGCTCGGACAGTGCCGCATGTGGTTGCAGCGGCATCTGCCGCACGCGCAGCTGATCGATGCCCCCAGCACGGCGCGCTCGGTGCAGATCGCGCGCGACGAAGAAGGCGCGGCGGGCGTGGCCCCGGAGATTGCGGCGACGTTCTACAACGTGCCGGTGGTGGCGAAAAACATTCAGGACAAGGCGAACAATACGACGCGGTTCTTCGTGATCGGAAAAAAGCCGTCGGGTCCGGTCGGCAATGGGCGCGACATGACGAGCCTGTTGATTTCGCTCGGTGATGAAGCAGCGGCGAACTCAGGCGCGCTCTTGAAAATGCTGAAGCCGCTGGCGGACCGCGGCATCAATCTCTCGAAGATCGAATCGCGTCCAAGCAAACGCCGCGCGTGGGATTATTATTTCTTCGTCGATGTCGCGGGACATCACGACGACCCGGCCATGAAGGATGCCATCGCGGAGCTGAAGCAGTTCTGCACGATGGTGAAGTGGCTGGGCAGTTATCCGGTGGCGGGTTAGTTCCGGTCTGAATTCATTTTTGAGACAGGATTATAGGATTAACAGGATTGAGGCAGCCTCAGCGTTTCGAGCCGTTGAAGATGCGTTCACCTTTGCACACCAAAAAATTCGGGGCGCCACCTTGCGGTGACGCCCCGAGATTCCAGACCAAACGCAGGGGTAACCGTTTGGTCTGAAAGGGAACGAGAGAGCTGTTAATTGATCAGGCGAGCAGGTGCTGCCACTGGTTTTCGCGGGCGGCGCGGGCGGCTTTGAGGGCGCCCATGGCGACGTAGCGTTTGTAGTCCTGACCGGCCAGGCGTACTTTCGGAGACTCGAAGCCGTCGGCGGCGAGGCGTTGCTGGAGAACGGTGTCGATACCTTTGATCTGCGAGCCGCCCCCAGTGATGATGATGTTCTGGAGAAGCGCGACGACGCTGTCGGAGCCGGCGCGGGCGATGAGTGCGGTGAGCGACGGATAGATTTTCTCGATGAGGGCGTTGCAGGCGTTGCCGATGGTGTCGCCCAGCTCGAGCGTGTGGCTCTTGCCGCCGATGATGACCTTCACGTCGAGCGGCTTGCGGATGGCGCCGACGTAGGAGTGTGACTCCTTGAGCTCGCGGACCTTCATGCGGGAGAGTCCGTTGTTCGGATACGTGCGGTTGAGGTCGGTTTGAATGAGCTCGTCGATGGCGTCGCCGGCGAAGGAGATGCAGGCCTGATCGTCGCGCGTCGGGAAGTAGCCCTGGACGAGGCAGAGGTCGCTCGTGCCGCCGCCGATGTCGATGAAGAGCGAGTTGGTGACGGGATCGACGTAGCCGGGCTGGCCGACGCGGTTGTCTTCGCGGAAGCCGAGTGCGGCGAGGAACGGCTCGGGAATGAGGAGGATGCGGTCGAACACGCCGAGCGCGCACTGGCGGATATCCTCGCGGGCGGCCTGATCGGCGTTGGCGGGGACGCCGATGACGGCGCGAATCTCGGCGGTGCCCGAAGGATCGACGAGGCTGCGGATGTGTTTGAAGAGATCGCGGGCGGCGTCGGGATGTGCGACCACGCCTTCGGCGAGCGGGGCGACGAGATTGACGTGGAGCGCGTTCTTCAGCGCTTCTTCGCCAAAGAGGATGGAGGCGTTGCCGGTGATGATGCCGTCGACGATGCCTTCCTTCACGTAGCCGACGACGCTGGGGACGACTTTGCTGAGGGCGATGTCGTTGGTGCCGGGAGCGCCGGCGAGGACGCAGGATTTGTTTGTGCCGAGGTCAAAACCGACGAGGAGTGTTTTGGTTTTTGCGGATTTGGCGGCCGGGGGATTGGGAAACGGCGAGGCGCTGGCGGCGGGAATGCCGGAGGAAGGTTTTTCGAGTGTTGCGGAGGTGCTCATGACTTTCTGGGTCGGGTGGTTTCGGTTTATCTGCGTGGGCCGGTGCGACGGGTGCGCTCATTTTCACGGTCCTGTTCGAGCATGCCGTCGAGAAGATCGGCGATACCGAGCGGGCCGGTCGGAGCGGCGGGCAGAGGTGACGAAGCGGAGAGTGGCGGGCGCGAAGCCGCAGGTGCCGGCATCGAAGCCGTGCGCGGTGCGGTTTCAGCAAAAGGCGAAGCCGAGAGGCCGGTGGTGCGGAGAAACGCGGCTAGTTTGGGTGCGAGCAGTTCGGCGAGAAGAGAGGCGTCGGAAACGCGGAGACGTTCGGCGCGAAACAGATCGAGCAGGTCGTTTTCGTGGATGCTGTCCGGGCCGTGCACGGCGCGAACGGTGGCGAGCGCGTCCGACAGATCGTGGTCGAGTGAGCGCGTCGCCGCAGACGGTTCAGCCTCCAAGCCAAGGCAGATCTGCCGGCAGAGACGGGCGAGCTCGACGCGCGGTGCGTCGATGGAAGCGAAAGGTATGGCAGATACGGCGGTCAAAACTCGCCGCGCTAGACCGCGTGAGGCGCGGATGGTTCGCGCAAATATCCGGACGGATTTTCAGCGGCCGGCGGCCGGTTCGACAGGCTGCTCTGACGTCACAGACGCGGAATCTTCGCGGATCAAACGGTTAACGAAATAGAATGAGGCCACGAGGAGCCCGAGCACGAGAAAGGCGCCGAAAAAATAAAGGAGGCATCCCTTGCGGACGTCGGTATGAATATTTTTAGGGTCCTGCTGGTAGCCCGCCAGAATCGCGTCGGGGTTGGTACCGCCGGCTTCCGGAGGCGTCAGAGACGTGGTGGCGGATGATGGCAGTGGAGTTTCAGCGGACGAAGCCGGAGTGGGTGTTGAGCCGGCCGGGGCGGGTGCGCTGGAACGGGCATGAGCGATCTCGCGGTCGAGCCAGTCGAGGTGAGCCTGGATGGCGGCGCGTTGACGAAGAAGTTCGTTGAGGCGATCGGACATGCGGATGATCAGGGGAAACTTCGGCCGGAAATGACGGAGGGGGAGAAAATTCGGAGGGCGACGCTCCCATGAACGCGGCTACGGACAAACAGGCACAAAAAAACGCAGCCGTTGCGGGCTGCGTTTGAAATGTGAAAGCGGGTTAATGCTTAGACAACAGCGACCTTGCGGTGAGCCTTGTCGTACTGGACGGTACCGTCCTTGAGGGCGAAGAGCGTCCAATCGCGACCGGTGCCGACGTTTTTGCCAGCGTGGAGTTTGGAGCCGCGCTGACGGACGAGGATGTTGCCGGCGAGAACGGCCTGACCGCCGAACTTCTTAACGCCGAGCATCTGTGGCTGGCTGTCGCGACCGTTGCTTGTAGAACCTGCACCTTTTTTATGGGCCATGGCGAATGTCTCCTGATTTGATTAAGCGTTGATGGATTGGATCTTGATCACGGAGAGGTCCTGGCGGTGACCTTGCTTGCGCTCCATGCCCTTACGTTTCTTCTTCTTGAAGACGACGATCTTCTTGCTGCGTTTGTTTTCGAGGATCGTCGCGGTGACGCTGGCTCCGTTGAGGAGGGGGGCGCCGACGCGGAAGCTTTCGCCTTCGCCGACGGAGAGAACCTCGTTGATTTGGACGGAGGAGCCGGCTTCGGAATTGGGATAGCGGTTAACGATCAGGATGTCGCCTTCGGAAACGGCGAACTGCTGGCCCTGTGTTTTGATGGTCGCTTTCATAAAATAAAGGGGCGAACTAAGAGAATCTTAGCCCGCTCTAGCAAGGATTTATTTGGGAAAATCGGCGTCGGGAAAAGACTCAGGGTTTTTTCTCGGTCGCGGGCTCACTGAGAGGCTTTTTTGCGGCGGCTTCTGTCTCGGCGTTTTTCATGTCCACGTCGAGGTAGTAGTGGGTGCGGCGCTTATAATCGCTGGGATAAATGGAGCGGGAGAGGAGTTCGGCCTTCATGGCGAGTTCGGCGGCTTTCTGGCGCTCGAGTTCCTGCTGACGTTTAAGGGCGGCCAGGCGGGCGGCTTCACGATCGGCGGCTTCCTTTTTCAGTTTTTCATCGGCGGCGAGCTTGGACAGCGCAGCCTGACGGGCCTTTTCGGCTTCGATGGCCTGGCGCTCGCGTTCCTGGGCGAGTGCGAGAGCGGCGCCAGCGGCGGCGGCTTTCTCGGCGGTAAGGCGCTCGCGTTCCAAGGCGGCGAGACGGGCTTCTTCCTCGGCGGCGAGGCGTTTTGCCTCGGCGGCGGCCTCCTCAGCACGAAGGCGGGCGAGCTCCTCGGCGGCCAGAGCGGCGTCTTTTTCGGCCTGAAGGGCGGCCAGACGATGCGCTTCGGCTTCGGCGGCGGCGCGTTTGCGGGCTTCTTCCGCTTTGCGGGCGGCGTCCGCGTCGGCGTCGGCCTGCTGGCGGGCGGCGAGTTCGCGGGCCGCCTTGGCCTTGTAGCTGCGATAACCGAAGAAACCACCGGTGAGCGCGATAAGGAGGGTTACGATGACAACGACTTTACGGTTCATGGTGTGAAAGATGACCTCGATTGAGCGACTTGGTTCATGGCGAAATCCGCGATGCCCGGGCTGGCGGCGTTTGCCGAGGCAAAGGGAAGTGCGAAGGCGACCGCGTCGGCGAGGCGCAATTTCTCGACGAGCAAAGCGTGGAGGATACAGGCGAAAAGAACGTCTCCTGAACCGGTGGCGGAAATTTCCTCGACGGGTGGAGGACGCAGAGACTGGGGCGAGGCGGAGTGGGCGGGCTGCTCGACGAAGGAGACTTCTCCGGGGCCGTCGGTGATGATCCAGCGTTGGACGGGCCAGCGGACGATGGCGTCGACGAGACGGGACTGGATCGGGCGGTTGAGCTGAAGGTCAGTGAAAAGCCGGTCGAATTCGTCGCGGTTGATTTTCACGAGGGCGACGGGGCGCTGGACGATCCACTCCAGCGGAGGGCCGTAGGTGTCGGCGCAGACAGTGGCGCGGGAAAGCAGGCGTTCGAGCGCGGCGCGGAGCGGTTCAGCGTCGGAAGTGTCCCAACCGGGAAAACTGCCGCAGAGTGCGAGCACGGCGTTGTCAGGAAGCGCGTCGAGGTAGTCGGCGCAGGTGCGAAAGGCGACGGCGTCGGGCGGGGAATCGGGGCCGAGGAACGTGGTTTCGGGCTGGCCGGCGGCGCGGACAACGAGACCGGTGCGCGTGGCTTTCTGAGCTGGGAAGGCGTGGGCCGTGAAGTGGTGATAGCGAAGCCAGGCGATGCATTCGGCTCCGGATGCGCCGCCGGGAAAGCAGAGCGCGGTATTCGGTGTGCCGAGACGCATGAGCATTTTCGAGACGTTGATCCCCTTGCCGCCGACCTGGAATGACTGGGCGGTTGCGCGCTGGGTTTTGCCGGGAGACCACGCGGCGAAGTCCTGCGTGCGCTCGGCGAGGAGGTTGCCGGTGAGCGTGTAGATGTGCGGCGTGGCGGCGGCGCTCATGCTTTGTCCTTGGGGTTTTTCACGAAGATGAAGTTCACGACGTAGGTGAGGCCGAAGATGGAGCCGAGGGTGCGGACGTTGCGCATGGCGCCGAAGACGGTGGTGAGCTCGCCGGATTGCGGTTCGCGCACGCGGGAGAGGAGGAAGATGCAGGCGAGAATCGCGAGCGCGGGCTGAAGGATGAACAGACGGTGATAAACGGTCATGGGATCGTGTCCGGCGGCCAGGAGTTTTTCGAGGACGTAACCGCCGATCATCGGAGCGACGGCGGTGACCAGCGACGCGATGGCGACGTTCAGGCTGATGGCGGCGGTCTTTGCTGTGGCGGGGATGAGCTTGAGCAGGATGTTGAACATGCCGAGCAGGACGGCCGCGCTCATCACGCCGCCGAAGATCCACATGCCCCAGAGAATCCAGGCGTTTTCCGGACGGATGAAGCACCACAGAAAATTCTGCACCTGCCAGGTGACCATGCCGAAGAAGATGACGGGCTTGTTGCCGAAACGGTGTGCGAGCGCGCCCCACGCGGGATAAGACAGGATGCCGCCTATGCTCGTGAGTACGGTGAGCCAGCCGACAAACTCCACGGAGAGCCCGATCTGTTGATACATGAACACCGCGTAGAACGGACCGATGCAGTTGGCGGCGAATCCCCACACGGCGCCAAAGGCGACGAACCAGCAGGAATGACGGCAGGCGTCGAAGCGTCGCGATCTGTTCACGCCAGGGGCGCTTCGATTCCTGCTCCTGCGAAGCGACGGCCGGAGTGCGCATGATGAATTGATACCACGATGAGAGCGCACGGAGCGCGACGGTGCCGATCAGGACGAGTTGAAACGCGAGAACGGAGCCGTGATTGCGACGCAGGAGATACCCGATGCCGATCAGGAATGCGGCGGTCGCGACCTGGATGATTTGATTACGGAGGCCGAAATATTTTCCGCGGACCTGGCCGGGAATCCATTCCTGAACCCAGGATGTCCAGCCGACGCCTGCAAAAGCGACGGTGAAACCCAACAGCGCGAAAATGGCCATCAGCCATGGAGTGCTTCGAGCGGGGGCATCCACCGGCAGCCAGATCATTGCGAGAGTGAGAACTGCGAGTAGAACGGTTTGCGCGCCGGCGCTGAGGGCGGCCAGTCGTTGCGGGCGCATTTTGGTGAGCAGCGGCGTGAGCCAGAGCTGGATGAAATTACACCAAAAGGGCATCGAAACGATGATACCGTAGCTGCCGGGCGGAAGTCCGTAGAGTCCGGTGAGCAGTGCGGCGGCAACGAAGTTTCCCGGAGTGAGCAGGAAGACCGCGGGCATGGCGGACAGGCCGTCGTAGGTGCAGCGACGGAGATTGAGTCGGAGAAGCGAAGTGCGGGCGGGCGTTGCGTTGGTGCTCACGCGAAGTAAATGGAGACGCATTCAACCAGCATGTCCGAGGTCCTCCAAGCGAAAGTCTTTCAGGGAAAGAATACAGTTGGAATTGCCCGCGGACTGATCGGACGCGTGCTCGTGAGGCGTCATGCAGATGGACGCGAGACGCGGCATGTGATCACGGAGACGGAGGCTTACTGCGGGGAGGACGATCTGGCGTGTCACGCGCGGGCGGGGCGCACGGCGCGGACGGATGTGATGTATCGCACAGGCGGCGTGTGGTACGTGTACCTGTGTTATGGGATTCACGAGATGTTGAATCTCGTGACAGGGCCGGAGGATTTTCCGGCGGCGGTGTTGATCCGCGGCGTGGCGGATGCAGGCGGGCCCGGGCGGCTGACGAAGGCGCTGGAAATCGGGCGGGCGCTCAACGGATTGCCGGCGGCAGAAGAAAGCGGGCTATGGATTGAGGAAGCACCCGAGCGCGTGCCCCGGAGTCGGATACGAGTGACACCGCGCGTGGGAGTGGACTTTGCGGGACCGGAGTGGGCGGCGATGCCGTGGCGGTTTGTCTTGCGGAAGGCGGATTTATTACAAGAGGCAACGAAGGGATCGGAGCGACGGAGGAACGTGAGAGGGATGTAGGAGCGGCTTTATGCCGCGAGGGTGACGTTGAAAAGCGGACGGAGATTAATCGCGGCGTAAAGCCGCTCCTACAGTGCGGAGGCTGTTTGAGTCGCCGGCGGTTTGTAATCGGTGAGCCAGGCGGTGCCGGTGCCGTACTTGAGCGAGACTTCGAGTTTCACAGGAAGGTGTTTGTCGTCCTGGGAAATCCAGACGCGAACGGTGCCGCCGCGTTTGAACATGCCTTTCGGCTCTTTCTCCATAATGGGCACGATGACCAGGGCGGTGTCATTTGCCGGTGGGCGTTTCGATGCGTTCGATGCGCTCGGCGACGAGCGTGAGATCGTAGAATTCGTCGTCGAACATCACGGTGGTGGGGCGGCGGTCGCCGACTTTGAGATTCCATGCGCGCGATTCGATGAGGCTCGTGATGAGGTCCATCGGCTGGCCTTCGGGCAGCGGGATGTTGATGCTGCGATCGGGGCGAAGGTAGTCTTCGTAGCGAACAACGGAGGCCGGATAGTCGAAGACGGCCATCGCGTGCGTTTTTTTCTTTTTTGCCGACGTGGTGGCAACGGCGGCGAGCATCCGGCCGTCGGTGCCGTCGAAGACGGACTCGGCGTGTCCATCGAAGGAGTAGAGTTTTCGGATCAGGCCGCGTGTGCTCGTCGTGGTGGTGACACGAATCTGCGGGAGGCCGGCGGATTGTTCAGACTTTGCGGAGATGTTGATCTCGGCCGCTTCGCTGAAGAGTCCCCAGCTGACACGGAAATGAAATCGTTCTCCGTCGCCAAAGGAGACGGGACTGGCCTGCAGAGCAGAGCCAGTCAGGCAAAAGAGGAGTGTGAGGGCGGAGGCGATTAACTTCATTATGGGCCGCGGTCGAAACCGGGGCGCTGGGGTTTGACTGCAAAAATCCGGGAAGGTGCAATCGCCCAGAGAAATTCTTTGGGTTCCACATAGTTGAGCCAGTTGGTGCCTGCGGACCACGGAGAGAAAGCGGGCAGGATGAGTCGGTGGGACGAGGCGACGAGAGCGGGGAGTTTCAGGCGTGTGCCGGCGCCGTCGTGGAGTGAGACGGCGGGGTGGTGGTGGCCGATGACCTCGATGACGTCGGTCGGCGCTTTGAGTTTAGTGTCATCGCCGTGGTGGAAGAAGAAGCCTGGACGTTGGAGTTCGCGCAGGTTGGCGCGGGACCAGCGATGGTCGTGATTGCCCGCGAGGATGAAGATTTCCGGGTCGTTGCTGGTGGAGAGGTCGTCGAGAAATTTTTCAGCGGCGGTGCGGCCAGTGGGCGCGTTGAGGGAGTCGCCGAGCCAGATCATTTCGCGTGGTTCGTAGTCGGCGATGAGGGAGCGGAGCTGGGTGGCGATTTCGGCGTCGCCCCAATGCGGAAGGAGGTTGCCGCGGGCGCGGTGGGATTCGACGTAGCCCCAGTGGAGATCGGCGACGACGAGGATGCGGAGGGGCTCGATGAAGAGGGCGCGGCGGGCGTCGAGCCAGAGGCCAGGCTGGATTTCAGTTCGCGGGATCTTCGGCGAGGGAACCATACATGTCGTGGTACAGACGCTCGATGGTGGTCTCGGGATCCTCAAGAGTCATCGTTTCTTTGATTTTGCTGACGAAGATGCCAAAGGAAAACGGGCTGACGCGGTCGGTGGGGACGAGTTCCCAGCGGAGGTGGTGGACGTCGTCGAGGAACTGGAGGGCGCGCGGTGTATCGAGAAAGCGGAGCGTGGCTTCGGCGTAGGCTTCTTCGAGGAGCGGGTGGTCGGGTTCGTGGCGGCGAAGGACGTCGAAGATGATTTCGGCGCTCCATTGAAGGGAGCGCGCGCCGCGTTCCTGGCCGTGGACGCGGCGGGGGACCATGAGGCCGGTTTGGGCGACGCCGCGGAACTGCCATTTGACGAGGTCGGCTTCGGAGAGGGCGGTGCAGAGGGATTCCTCGGCGTTTTCTCGGGCGAAGAGTTTTTTCCAGAGAGCGAGGTCGATGGATTGGAACGGGGCGACGGTAAGGAGGAAGCCGTAGTCGTCGATTGTGACGCGGGCGTTGCCGCCGAGGGTGTCGTTGACGCGTTTGGCGATGATGCGGGAGAGCGCGTCGTTGGCGGAGCGGCCGATGAGCGAGTGGACGAAGTAGTGGAGCAGACCGTGTTCTTCGTAGCGCTCGATGAGGAAAAGATCGGTCGTGGGGATGCGGGAAAATTGGGACTGGAGGAGGAAGTGGCGGAGGATGGCTTCGGCGTTGGGCGCTGAGAGATGATATGTCGAAGTGAGGTGTGTGAGGATGGCTGTTTCGCGTGATGAGGGCGTCGCGGTTTCGTCAGAAAGGAATTTCGCGAGGTCGGTGCGGAAGCGGGCGACTTCGAGGGCGACGCCGCTGGTGAGGGGCATTTTGTTGGCGTTCCAGCGGGGGACGGTGGGCAGGGCGCTTTTGGCTTCTTTGACTTTGGCGGTGAGGAGGTGCGTCTCGACGAGGCGGACGGTGCGGCCGTTGAGGACGAAGACGTCGCCGGGGCGGAGGCCTTTCATGAAGTTTTCTTCGACCTGGCCCAAGTTACGGCGGCCGAGGCGGACCTGGATCATAGGCGAGGCGGCGATGGTGCCGACGTTTTGGTAGAAATCACGGGCGGTCCGCGGTGTGGGGATCGTGAGTTGTCCGCCGACGAGGCGGACTTTGCCGAAGAGGTCGCGGTAGTTACGTTCCAGTGACACGCCGCCGCCTTCGAGGTAGCGAAGGACGCGGTCGAATTTTTCGCGGGTGAGATCGCGGAAGGGTTGGGCGCGGCGAATGAGGGCGAAGGCTTCGTCGGGCGTGACCGAGGCGAAGACGGCGAGGCCGACGAGGTGTTGGGCGAGGACGTCGAGCGGGTCGGTGTGGAGGCGGACGGGTTCGAGTTCTCGGCGCTCCATCATCTGCGCGGTGACGGTGCACTCGACGAGGTCGTTGATGTTGGTTGCGAAGAGGACGCCGTGGCTGGTCTGCTTCATCGAGTGGCCGGAGCGGCCGATGCGCTGGAGAGCCCGGGAGACGCCTTTGGGCGCGGAGACCATGACGACGGTGTCGATCGACCCGATGTCGATGCCGAGTTCGAGGCTGGTGGAGCAGACGACGGCGCGGAGTTCGCCGCGTTTGAGGCGGTCTTCGACTTCGAGGCGGACGGCGCGGTCGAGCGAGGCGTGGTGGACTTCGATCTGCGGGGCGAGGTCGGGCAGGAGTTGTTTTAGGCGGAGGCCGATGCTTTCGGCGCCGCTGCGGGTGTTGGTGAAGATGAGCGTGGTGCGTTTCTGGACGAGGAGGGCGCAGAGTTCTTTATGGAGGCGCGAGCCACCCCAGCCGGCGGGTGGGTAGGGATTTTTGCGGAGCGGGGAGAAGAGCTCGATGTGGGCGCGTTTGAGCGGGGCGATCTCGATGAGGCGGCAGGGGCGGTTTACGCCGACGAGGAATTCGGCGACGCGTTCGAGCGGGGCGACGGTGGCGGAGAGGCCGATGCGTTGAAGAGTGAAGGGTGAATGGTGAAGAGTGAAAGCGGAGGTGGATTGCGCGGAGTGGGAGCGTTGCGCCGTGGCGACGACTTCTTCGAGACGCTCGGCGGAGACCATGAGGAGGGAGCCGCGTTTGTTTTCGGCGAGGGCGTGGAGCTCGTCGATGATGAGGAAGCGGACGGTTTTGAAGGCGGCTATCCAGGTGGGCTGACTCAGGAGGAGCGTCAGACTTTCGGGCGTGGTGACCAGGATGTGCGGGGGTTTGCGGCGTTGGGCGGCGCGTTCTTTGGGGGTGGTGTCGCCACTGCGGGAGGCGACACGGATGTGTTTCCAGCCGAGTTCGTCGAGCGGGCCTTGGAGGTTTTTCTGGAGGTCGTACGTGAGTGCGCGGAGGGGCGAGACGTAGATGGCGACGAGGCCGGAGGGGAGTTCGTCGCGGTCGTGGGCTTTGGCGAGGGTGTCGAAGACGCCGAGGAAGGCGGCGAGGGTTTTGCCGGTGCCGGTGGGCGAGCAGAGGAGCGCGGAATTGCCGGAGAGGATTTCGGGGACGGTGGCGAGCTGTCCGGGGGAGAAGTGTTCGAACTTTTTGGCGAACCAGGTGGAGAGTTCGGGGTGGAGGGCGGAGAAGAGGCGCGGCTCGGTGAGGGCGGGGGTGGAGACGCGGGTGAACATTTCTGGGGCGAAAGCGGGCGGTCGTTAGGTTAAGCGCAAAGATGCGAAGACGCTAAGGTCGGAGCGAAGGGAGGAGTCGGGGTTTTTATTTTTTAACCACAGATGACACAGAGGGCACGGATGCCGGAATTTTTGGACAGGATTGCAGGATTAACAGGATTGGCGGTTGAGTGGTCGAGCGAGGCGGTGTCTTTAGGATTTTACAGGAGAGAGCGAAGGGAGCGGGGAGGAGGAGTTGGTCGGGTTTTGGGAATTGTTTGGGAGTGGGCGTTGGGAATTTGCATGTGTGTGTGGGCAACATCCAAGCGGCGCGTTAAGGATAACGCGCCCTACCTCAGGATGGTTTTTCGGGGGCGAAGGCGTTTGGGCCGGCGAGGCGGCTGCAGGTTTCCAAGGTATCGATGTCGGCGAGGGTTTTGTCGGTGCGGATTCTCGCGATGCGGGGGAAGCGGAGGGCGTAGCCGCTTTGGTGGCGTTTGCTTTCCTGGATGGAATCGAAGGCGACTTCGAGGATGACGTCGGGAGTGACGGTGCGGTAGCGGCCGTGTTCTTCGAGGGTGTTGGCAAGGAAGTGTTCAGTGTACTGGGCGATCTCGGCGTCAGTGAGGCCGGAGTAGGCTTTGCCGACGGTGAGGAGGGCGCCGGTGGCGTCGTCGCGGATGGCGAAGGTGTAGTCGCTGAGGACGCCGCGGCGTTTGCCGTGGCCGTATTCGACGCCGACCACGACGACATCGAGCGTGGCGTAGGCTTTTTTGAGTTTCAGCCAGGCGAGTCCGCGGCGGCCGGGTGTGTAGGGGCTTTGTGGATCCTTGGCCATGAGGCCTTCGTTGCCGCGCTGGCGGGAGGCGAGGAAGGCAGCGTCGATGTCGCCTGCTGAGGCGACCATCTGGCGGGGCGCCAGATGGAGGAGTGAATGGTGAAGAGTGAAGGGTGAAGGAGCGGAAGCGGAGTTTGTGGTGAAAAGGGATTCGAGGGCGGTGCGGCGGGCGGAGAGTGGGGATTTTAGGAGGGGTTCGCCGTTGAGCCAGAGGAGGTCGTAGGCGGAGAAGGAGATTGGAATCTCTTGGCCGAGGAAGAAGTCGTCGCCGCCTTTGCGGCCGAGGCGTTTTTGGAGTTCGGCGAAGGGGAGGGCGCGGCCGTCGCGCCAGGCGAGGAGTTCGCCGTCGAGGATGACATCGGCGGGGAGCGCGGCGGCGGCGCGGGCGAGGTCGGGGAATTGCGCCGTGATGTTGTGGAGGTCGCGAGAAAAGAGTTCGACGCGGGTGCCCTGTTTGTGGAGCTGGCAGCGGATGCCGTCGTATTTTTCTTCCAGCCAGATGGGAGGAGCGAGGCGGGCGGCGATGGCTTCGGCGGTGGGCTCGGGGCTCGCGAGCATGAACTGGAGCGGGTTGAAGATGCGGAGCGAGATGCTGGCGAGTTCGTCGCGGCGGGCGGCGCGGACGACGGTGGCGAGGTCGCCGCTGAGCATGTTGGCTTCACGGACGGACTCGAGCGGGCGTCCAGTGGCGGCGGCGATGGCTTCTTCGACGAGGCCTTCTTTGAGACCGATGCGGAGATCGGTTGTGATGATTTTGATGAGGTATTTTGCGGCGGCGGGGGCGAGGTGGGAGAGGCGCGTTTGGAAGAGGCCGAGTTTCGCGGCGGGGCCACGGGCGGTGGCGAGCGCGGTGAAGAAGGCGGCGGTTTCGGCGAGGGAGAAGGGTTCGGGTTTCGTGCGGCCGGTGAGCATGGCTTCGGCGGTGTCGCCGCTGTCGCTGTAGCGCAGATACGTTTGTTTGAAGTCGGCGACGTTGAGGCGTGTGACGTCGAGGACGGCGCGACGGAGGAGGGACCAGCCGATGTTGAGTGTGCGCGGGTCGGATTGCGGGAAGGGGCGGCCGGTGAAGAAGACGGCGGCATGGGCGGCGTCTTCGTCGGTGGGGAGCGAGGCGAAGTAGTCGCGGAGCTGGGCGATTTTTTCGAGTTTGGACGGGGTGGACTTTATGCGGTCGGCGACTGCGGCGAATTGGGTGAGGTCGGTGGTAGAAGTCTCGTCCTGCGGTGATGGCGTAAGGGAGGTAGTTTGTAGTTGGTAATTGGTAGTTGGGGCAGAGACGGAAAGAGGCAGGGGCATTTCGAGCTGGTTGTCCTGATTGATGGCCCAGGCTTCGATGCCGCGGTCGCGGAGGGCGCGCGCGAATTCAGTGGCGAAGCCGTGGAGCGTGAGGACGCGTTTCGGGGCGACCAGTTCGACGAAGCGGAGGAGGTCGGGATAGTCGGCGTGGTCGGAGAGCGGGAAGGCGGCGTCGCATTGGTAGCGGAAGATCGCACCGGGATCGAGGGCCCAGCCGGTGATCACGGCGGTGCGGCGCGCGCGGATTTTTTTGAGGAAGGTGGAGTTGGCGGTTTGCGGCGGGCAGATGACGACGTGGCCGGGGAGTTCGTCGGGGAGAATTCGCGGTAGGGCGGGAAGGTGAGGCCGAGTTCTTCGTAGATTTTCGTGAGGCGGTGGGTTTGCGGGTGGAGCATCACCGGGAGTTTGGCGGCGGCGAGGCCGCTGAGGAGTTCCTGAGATTTGCCGAGGCTGTAGCCGAAGAGGACGGGCGTTTCTTTGTCTTCGAGGGCGGCGCGGCAGAAGGCGGTGATGTCGGCGAGGATTTTTTCGGTCGGGGGAAACACGTACTGCGGGCGGCCGAAGGTGGTCTCCATGATGAGGACGTCGGCGTGTGGTGTGGCGCAGGGTTCGGCGGAGAGGCCGCGGCGGAGTTTGAAGTCGCCGGTATAGAGGAGTGTGCCGTGGTCGGGGTGGGCGAGGATGCTTTGGGCGGAACCGTGGATGTGTCCGGCGGGGTGGAGCGTGACGGTGGTGTCGGTCGTGAGTTGTTCGGTGTGGCCGAAGGGGAGAATATGTTCGAGGCGTTCGGCGGGCATGCGGGCGCGCATGAGGCGGGCGGTGCCTTCGGAGCAGAGGATTTCGCGGTGCGGTGCGAGGTGGTCGAAGTGCGCGTGGGACACGAAGGAGCGTTCGACAGGGTGATGAGCGTCGAGCCACCAGTCGATTTGCGGGAGGTAGAGGCCGTTGCGGAATTGGATGTCCCAGGAAGACATGAATGCGGAGCGCGGAGGTGTCGGAGTTTTGGACAGGATTGCAGGATGGACAGGATTCGGAGGATTGGAGGCGGCAAGCGGTAGATGAGTTTTGTCTCGCGAAGGGAGCGAAGGCTGCGAAGGGCGGTTGAGGGCGGAGGTCGTTTGTAGTTGGTAATTGGTAGTTGGAGAGGAATGGATGCGGGGCTTGCGTTGCGCGGAGGCGTGGACTCCTTCGGCGGCGTGAATTCATCTCCGACGATTGTCTGGTTTCGGCAGGATTTGCGGTTGCAAGATAATGCGGCGCTGGCTGCGGCGCTGGAGCGAGGCGGGGCGGTGGTGCCGGTTTATATTTTGGATGAGGATGGCGAAGGGGCGTGGGGATTGGGCGGGGCGTCGAAGTGGTGGCTGCATCACTCGTTGAAGGCGCTGGATGAAGCGCTGCGGGAGAAGGGATCGCGGCTGGTGCTGGTGCGGGGGAAGTCGCTGGAGGTTTTGCGGAAGCTCGTGAAGGCGACGGGTGCGGGGGCGGTGTATTGGAATCGCCGGTATGAACCGGCGGTGATTGCGCGCGACAAAGTGGTGAAGGCGTCGCTTGCGGAAGACGGTGTCGAGGCGAAGAGTTTTAACAGCGCGCTCTTGTTCGAGCCGCACACGATCACGAACAAGGCGGGCGGGCCGTTTCAGGTGTTCACGCCGTACTGGCGGCATTGCCTGAGTCTGACGTTTGCGGAGCCGGTGGCGGTGAAGGTGAAGACGTTTCCGGTGCCGGAGAAGTGGCCCGAGTCGGTGGCGGAGAAACTGGAGAGTTGGAAACTGCTGCCGACGATTAAGTGGGATGCGGGTTTCTATGAGGCGTGGACGCCCGGGGAAGAGGGCGCGATGAAACGGCTGAAGCAGTTTTTGGCAAAGCAGGCGGCGGAGTACGGGGAACAGCGGAATTTTCCAGGAGCGGACGGTGTGTCGCGACTTTCACCGCATCTGCATTTCGGGGAGGTCGGGCCGCGGCAGGTTTGGGCGGCGGCGCGGGCGTTGTCGAAGAGTTCGGGTGTGTTTCCGGCGAATGCGGGCGTGCAGACGTTTTTGAGCGAGCTCGGCTGGCGCGAGTTTGCGCATCACCTGTTGTATCATTTCCCCAAGACGCCAACGCAGCCGTTGCGGGAGGAGTTTTCGGAGTTTAAGTGGGCGGCGGATCCGGGGGGAAAGAAGTTAAAGGCGTGGCAGCGCGGGCTGACGGGGTATCCGATTGTCGATGCGGGCATGCGGCAGTTGTGGGCGACGGGTTGGATGCACAATCGCGTGAGGATGATCGTGGCGTCGTTTTTGGTGAAGCATCTGCGGCTGTCGTGGACGAAGGGGGCGGAGTGGTTTTGGGACACGCTCGTGGATGCGGATCTGTCGAACAACACGTTCAACTGGCAGTGGAGCGCGGGGTGCGGGGCGGATGCGGCGCCGTACTTCCGGATTTTCGCGCCGGTGTTGCAGGGAGCGAAATTCGACGGTGATGGCGCGTATGTGAGAAAGTGGGTACCGGAATTAAAGGAGATGCCGGATAAGTTTTTGCACGCGCCATGGGAGGCACCGGAGGACGTGCGGCTGAGGGCGAATGTGGTGCTTGGGAAAAGTTATCCGGCGCCGATCGTGGATCATAAGACGGCGCGGGACGAGGCGCTGGCGGCGTTCAAAGCATTGAGGAGATAGATGTCTGGAAAGTAACCGCGAATGGACGCCAATGAACGCGAATGCGGAGGCGGGATTTTTGGACAGGATGTCAGGATTAACAGGATTTTGGAGAGGAGAGAAGGAGTAGGAGTAAGAGAATAAGAACGACGTGGAGGTGAAGAGTGAGGTTGCGGAGTGCGGCGGGGGTACGTATGGCCGTGCGTTTCATTCATGAGTTTGCAGCAGTTTTCACGGTCGGTCCGCATCAGTCGTCCCGCGAGCGAGGTGTTCGCGTGGCATCTGCGTGCGGGTGCGCTGGAGCGGTTGATGCCGCCTTGGGAGCGGACGGAAATTGTGAAACACGAAGGCGTGCACGAGGGGGCGCGCGTGGTGGTTAAGACAAAAGCCGGCCCGTTCCGGCCGGAGTGGGAAGTGGAGCATCGCGATGTGATCGATGGCCGGCAGTTTCGCGATGTGCAGATTCGCGGGCCGTTCAAACGGTGGGAGCACACGCATCGGATCGAAGCGGAGGGATCGGCGGAATGTATTTTAACGGATGAGATCGTCTATGAGCTGCCGGGCGGCGCGGTCGGAAATCTGATCGCGGGCGGCTGGGTGCGGAAGAAACTGGAGCGGTTATTCAGCTACCGGCATGAGATCACGAAGACCGATCTGGAGCTGAAATTCCAATATGGCGCTGTCCGTCGGATGACATTTTTGATCGCGGGAGCGTCGGGTTTGGTGGGACGGGCGCTTGTCCCGTTTTTGAAATCGCAAGGACATGAAGTCGTGCGACTCGTGCGAGGTGAATCCAAGCGGCCGGATGAAATTCATTGGGATCCGGCGGCAGGTGTCCTTGATCCGGCAAAACTCCGTGGCGTTGACGTGGTGATCAATCTGGCCGGGGAAAATGTGGCGGGCGGACGATGGACGGCGGCGCGGCGCGAGGTGATTTTGTCGAGCCGGGTGGGAACGACGCGCACGCTTGTGAGCACGATCGAGAGGATGAAGCACCGGCCGTTCATGCTGGTGAATGCTTCGGCCGTGGGAATCTACGGCAGCCGTGGCGACGAACTCGTGAACGAAGAGAGCATGCGCGGGAACGGGTTTCTTGCGGACGTTTGCAAGGCATGGGAGAAGGAGACGGCGGCCGCGGAAGATCTCGGATTGCGCGCGGTGGCTCTGCGGACAGGCGTGGTGCTCACGCCGGCGGGCGGGGCTCTGGGAAAAATGCTGCCGCTGTTCTGCGCGGGACTGGGTGGAAAAATGGGAAGCGGGCGGCAATGGATGAGCTGGATCACCGTCGACGATCTGGTCGGGGCGATTTATCATGCAGTGCTCGATCAGCGCTGTGCCGGGCCGTTGAATACGACCGCGCCGGTGTCCGTGCCGAATGCGGAGTTCACGAAGACTCTGGGAAACGTGTTGAGACGACCGACGTGGCTGCCGGTGCCGGCGTGGGTGTTGAAGCTCTTATTTGGCCAAATGGCGGACGAGGCGTTGCTGGGCGGGGTGCGAGCAGAGCCGAAGCGGCTGGACGATTCGCGTTATGTTTTTCGCCACGGAAAACTGGACGAGGCGTTGCGGCATGTGCTGGGCCGGTGAATTTTAAAACGCAGCTGAACGCTGATGGGGATAAGTATTTCGGATGGATTTTTTGGACAGGATTACAGGATGAACAGGATTGGACGAGCGCGCGGCAGTGAGAAGATCGCGGCGTAAAGCCGCTCCTGCATGGGCGAGTTCTTGACTGAGGCGGCGACTGGCGCGTGATTGGATGCACTATGTCCGCACACGCTTTCCCTAACATCACCGCCACGATTGGAAACACGCCGCTCATCAAACTGAATCGCATTGCGGCGGGGATCGATGCGGACGTTTACCTGAAGGCGGAGTTTTTCAATCCCCTTGCGAGCGTGAAGGATCGCATTGGGCTGGCGATGATTGAGGCGGCGGAGAAAGAGGGAAAGTTGAAGGCGGACTCGGTCGTGATTGAGCCGACGTCGGGCAACACGGGCATTGCGCTCGCGTTTGTTTGTTCGGCGCGGGGGTATAAATTGATTCTCACGATGCCGGAGACGATGTCGCTCGAGCGTCGTGTGTTGTTGCGAATGCTGGGCGCGGAAATCGTGCTCACGCCGGGCGCGGAGGGAATGCCAGGCGCGATTCGCAAGGCGAGCGAGTTGCTGGCGCAGCATGGCGGCCGCGGTTTCATGCCGCAGCAGTTTGAAAATCCGGCGAACCCGGAAGTGCATCGTCGCACGACGGCCGAAGAAATCTGGGCGGCGACCGGCGGGAAGATTGATGCGTTTGTGGCGGGTGTCGGCACGGGTGGGACCATCACGGGCGTTTCCGAAGTGATCAAAGCGCGACGGGCGATGAAGACCTTTGCGGTGGAGCCGGCGGCGAGTCCGGTGCTTTCGGGCGGCAAGCCAGGACGCCACAAGATTCAAGGCATCGGTGCGGGTTTCATTCCTAAAAACTGCAACACGGCGATCATCGACGAAATCATCACGGTGAGTGATGATGATGCCTTCGAGACGGCGCGATTGCTGGCGACGCAGGACGGCATTCTCGGCGGCATCTCGACGGGCGCGAACGTGTGGGCGGCGTTGCAGGTGGCGAAGCGTCCGGAGTTCGCAGGCAAGACGATTGTCACAGTCGGCTGCAGTTTCGGAGAGCGTTATCTGAGCACGGCGCTCGCTGAAAAAGCGCGTCAAGAGGTGACGGTTTAAGCCGATTAGCGGATGCAGTTTGCACCGTCGTCGGGCAGTGTCTCACGGTCTTTGCGGGCACACCCTAGGTGCTAGGGAATTATTCCTATTCGTGATCGGGAGGGTTGTGAAAACCAGCTAGGAAAACTCCGCTGGGTGATTGAGGAACACACTCAATAGAGAATTTTCAGAGGGAACGGTAGAGTGAGGGCATGACGTTCGCCCCCACATTCCGCAGCCTGCTCGCCGCAGTGCTTTTTTTCGCGGGAATGTCGGTGGCGGGTGCGGCGATTGCCGAGCGTCCGCTGACCGGTGAATCGTTCGACACGACTCTTGCTGATGCTCACCGGATCGCGGCGAAACGCGCTGATCTGAGCGTGTTGAAAGTCGAAGGCCGCTCGATGCTTCCTTTCTTCGGCGAAGGCTCGGTTCTCCTCGTTAAAAAAATCGAGGCCTCCGATCTTCGCGAGGGCATGGTGGTGGCCTATAAAAACCGTTTCGGCGAAATGGTCGCCCACCGCTTGATCGAAGCGAAGGCCGATGGCTGGGTTGCCCAAGGGTACAACAACAGCAAGGCGGACTCGACGCTCGTTACTGCGGACAATCTGCTGGGAGTTGTTTATATCACGCTGCACTCGGATGGATTGACCAAAGATGCAGGCGCGATCGCCTCGCTGGTCAGCAATACGTCGACCGTGCTTGCCGCCCCGGCCAAGTAAGGTCGGCCAGCCGATCTTAGTCCGGCTGGCTCGATTTTACGAACACCTGCGCGGCCAGGATCCGGAGAGTGCGCGCAGATTGCTTTTCATGACCGGCGACGTGATGAGCGAGAAGTTCGAGCGCTTCCTTGAGCGCAATGCGAAGACCTATCTCTCAAAGCCGTTCGCCATCCGGGATTTTCGAGCGGCGGTCGCGGCGTTGCTGGGCACGCAGTGAACGATGTTTCGTTGGCCGGGGCAATCTCGCACCCTGCGTTACAGCAGGTGAAAGACGATGTAGCCGACGGGGGCGGTCAGGATGAGACTGTCGGAGAGATCGAACACGCCGCCGATACCGGGGATGGTGTTACCGGAGTCTTTGGAGTTGGCGCGCCGTTTGATGATGGATTCGACGAGGTCTGAAACGATGGCGAGGACGGCGATGGGAACGGCGGCGAGAGCGGCGACCAGCGGGGTGAAGGTCGAGGGATAAAACCGGGCCGCAAAATGGGCGATGCCTGCGCCGAGGGCGGCGGAGATGATGACGCCGCCGATGGCGCCTTCCCACGTTTTCTTCGGGCTGATGACCGGGGCCATCTTGTGTCTGCCGAAGGCCATGCCGGAAAGCAGGGCGCCGACGTCGCAGAACTTCGACACGGCGATCAGCCAGAGGCAGAAGGCGAGGCCGGTGGCGGCGTGCGGTCCCTGAATCAGGATGATGCGCACGAGGAAGTGCAGCATGAAGGGAATGTAGGCCACGCCGAAGATCGACCAGCCGAGGGACTCAACGCGGGTTTCGCCGGTGCGCTCCTTGAGGATGCGCAGTGCGAAAACGATGATGGCGAGTGCCGTGAGTTCGGAGGCTCCGATGCGGGGCTCGAGGTAGAGCGGCGCGAGGGTGATGAGTATGCCCCAGAGGATGCCGGAATAGTCGAAGGGCTGGTGGCCCATCTTGCGGACCAGTGCGAGAATTCGCGGAGCGTCAGGGCGGCGATGAGTGTGATGAGCCAGACGCCGCCGGCGAGCCGAAGAAATAGATGCAGGCGAAGACAAGTGCCCAAAGGGTGATGGTGCTGAAGATGCGTTTGGGCATGACGATTGAGGGTTTCAGTTCAACTTCGCGGGGCTGACCTGCTCGCTGGTTTTTCCGAACCGGCGCTCGCGTTTCGAATAGATTGAAACGGCCGCCGCCAGTTCCTCCTTCGTGAAGTCGGGCCAGAGAACAGGCGTGAACACGAATTCCGCATAGGCACTTTGCATGAGCAAAAAGTTGCTCACGCGCGTTTCGCCCGAGGTGCGGATGACCAGGTCGGGGTCGGGAATGTTTTCGCCGGTGTAGAGGTAGCGGCTGAAGGTTTCCCACGAACTGTCGTTGAGTTTTTCTTTGCCGGCGGCGACGGCGGCGGCGTAGGCGCGGGCGGCATCGACGATCTCGGTGCGCGAGCCGTAATTGAGCGCGAGCACGAGCGTGTGCTCGGTGAATTCGGCGGTGGCGGCGATGGCGGCGTCGAGTTGCTTGCGAACGACGGGCGGAAGGTCCTGCGTGCGGCCGATCGTCAGGAGGCGGACGCGATTTTTGATGAGGGTCTTGGTCTCCTTTTTCAGGAAGAATTCCAGGAGATGCATCAGCGCGCCGACCTCGTCCTGCGGGCGTTTCCAATTTTCGACGGAAAAGGCGTAGAGCGTGAGGTAGCGGATGCCGAGTTCGCGGGAGGCGTCGATGATGCTGCGGACGGTTTCGACACCGCGGCGGTGTCCTTCGATGCGGGGGAGGCCGCGTTGTTCGGCCCAGCGCCCGTTCCCATCCATGATAATCGCGACGTGAGTGGGGATGGGGGGCGTTGAGACGGACGCGTTACGAGCAGAAGACATTGCGAAAAGTGCGGCGATTTAGGGAGGGGCGCCGGAGCTAGGCAAGGGGAGAGATTTGACCTGACGCGCGGCGTGGGTTCGGTGCGGCCATGAGTAATCCACTGACGATGAGAGAAATTCAGGACGCGCTGGTGAGTCTGTACGGCTGGAAGTTCGAAAACGACGCGCTGGTGAAGACGTATACGTTCAAATCCTTCCGTGAAGCGATGAGCTTCATGACACGGGTGGCGTTCGAAGCGGAGGAGTTAAACCATCATCCCGACTGGTCGAATGTGTACAACCGTGTCGCCGTGCGGTTGAACACGCATGATGCGGGCGGCAAGGTCACGGCGAAGGACGTGGGACTGGCGAAGCGATTTGAGAAGATCAGCTGGGTGTGAGCGGCGAAGTGGAGGCGCGGACGAACTCGGACAAAACCGAACAGCGCGCTCGGAGTGCGCGCTCCACCTTACAGGCCGCGGAGGAATTCGAAGATTTCGTCTCCGGCGCCGGGCAAACCCTCGTGGGTGAAGTCCGGGTAGATGATCATCCGCTTCTTCGCTTTGATTTTGTTATAGGCGGCGAACTGGGTCGATGGCGGGCAGATGGTGTCCATCAAGCCGGTGAACATGAGGACCTCGGCTTTGATGCGCGGGGCGAGATGCTGGCAGTCGATGTAGCCGAGTTTTCGAACGGCTTTTTCGTTTTCGTGGCGGGGGTCGAAGCGGCGGAAGTATTGGGTCAGCTCGGCGTAGGCGTCCTTGGCCTGGTCCATTTCCCAGACTCGCTGATAGTCGCAGAGGAACGGGAAGATCGGCGCGGCGCGTTTGATGCGTGGCTCGAGCGCGGCGCACGCGAGGGTGAGCGCGCCGCCTTGGGAAGCGCCGGTGGCGCCGAGGCGGTCGGCGTCGATCTCGGGCAGGCTCATGACGACGCGGGCGAGGAGAGCGGTATCGAGAAAAATGGCACGGAAGAGGAGTTTCCTCGCATCGGGATCGTCGAGACCGCGAATGATCTGGCCCTGGAGCGTGTTGCCTTTGACGCCGCCGACATCCTCGGACTGGCCGCCCTGGCCGCGGACATCCATGGCGGCGACGCAGAATCCCTCGTTCACGAAAGGGAGTTTGTCGGCCCAGTCGCCGCTGTTGCCGGAGTAGCCGTGGAAATTGAGGATCGCGGGATAACCTTTCGGTGAACCGGCATCGGCGGGATCGGTTTTGGGCCGGAGGTATTTCGCGTGGATGCGGGCGCCGCCGACGCCGGTGAACCAGAGGTCGTAGCACTCGGCGTTGCGGGGTTTGATCGTACGATTCGGGATCAGCGTGATCTGTGGATCGAGTGCATCGAGCTCGGCGAGTGATTCGCGCCAATAGGCGTCGAAATTGGCGGGCTTCGGGTTGAGGCCTCGGTATTTTTTGAGTTCAGCGAGGGGCTTGTCGATGAGAGGCATGGAAGCGGATGCGTCGATTCAGCAGCGGCAAAGCGCGGCGTCGAGAAAAGAGCTGGCCGGAGTTTGTTTTCGGTAGAACGGTGGCGGCATGAAAATCGCGTTTGTCAGCGGCACGAGCATCGTGAAGTCGGACTTGTTTTCGTCATGGGAGGAGAAGTCGCTCGAAACAGCGTACGGGCGTGTTACCTACAAGCGGCGTGGCGAGCATGTGTTGATGAACCGTCACGGCTATGGCGTGCCGAAGCCGCCGCATGCGATCAACTACCGGGCGAACATCCGGGCGCTGGCGGATCTTGGTTTTGTTGATGTGGTATCGGTCAACTCGGTGGGCTCGCTGAAGCCGGAGCTGCCACCGGGGACGCTGGTGTCATGCGCAGACTATGTCGGGTTGCAGCAAGGACCGCAGACGTTTTTCGACGATGAGCTCAAAGGCGGCGCGCCGGGCATCGATAATAATTTGATTCCGATGCTGGTCGGGAAGCTGGCGCCTGAGTTTTCGATTCAGACGGGAAAAGTCTACGTGCAGATGCGGGGGCCGCGTTTTGAGACGAAGAGGGAAGTGCAGATCATCAAAGACTGGGGGGATGTTGTCGGGATGACAGCGGCGCATGAAGCGGATTTGTGCCGCGAGATCGGGCTGCGGTATAACTCGATCGCGATGATTGATAATTATGCGAACGGGCTGACGGGCGGAGATGTGGATTTCGCGAAGTTTGCCGAGCTCGTGAAGAGCAATCAGGCGAAGGTAAACCGGCTGTTTGTGCGGTTGCTGGAGATTTTGTCAGAGTGAAGAAAGCAGGGACTTTCTCGCGAAGGAGCGAAGGATGTGAAGGTGGGGAATCGGGAATCGCGGCGTAAAGCCGCTCCTACAGTTGCGGAGGCGCGGACCAGAGGTCCGGCCTGCAAATGACGAACGGGGCTTTCGTTTGGCGCGTTCGTGTGTTTCGTGTCGACGCACATGAAAACCATCGGAGTCATTGGTCTTGGAATCATCGGCGCAGTGTGGGCAAAGAACTATGACGCGGCGGGCGTGCTCGCGGGTGCGTGGAATCGCACGGCGCAGCCGGATTTTCCGAAGTGGAAGCGCGAGGCGCGTGATGTGGCGTTGGCGGCGGATGTGGTGCAGATCGTCGTGGCGGATCCGCCGGCGGTGCAGTCGGTGATCGATGCGATCCTGCCCGCGCTTGGGCCGGGCAAGGTCGTGGTGCAGTCGAGCACGATCGACGCTGAGAGCAGCGACAGTTTTTTGAAGCAAGTGACGGCGAAAGGTGCGCGCTACCTCGAGGCGCCGTTTACCGGCAGCAAACCGGCGGCAGAGCAGAAGAAGACCGTTTTCTTTTTGGGCGGTGACGCGGCGCTGGTCGCGGAGCTGGAGCCCTTGCTCGCCTTGGTGTCGGAGACGCGGTTTTATATCGGAACGCATCAGCAGGCGACGGCGATCAAGCTGGCCATGAACCTGAATATCGCGGTGCAGATGCAGGGACTGGGCGAAGCGCTGACGTTTGCGCGGAACGCCGGCGTGAGCGACGACACGTTTTTCACGGTCATCAAAAAGAACGTGAGCAATTCAGGGCTCGTGGCGCTGAAGGAGCCGAAGCTGCGCGGAAACGATTTTTCGCCGCAGTTTTCCGTGAAGCATATGCTCAAGGACATGCGGCTGGCGTCGCGCACGCTTGGCTGTGAAGAGATGCCGATGCTCGACACGATTCGCGGCTGTCTGCACGCGACGGCGCAGGCGGGTTATGCGGACGAGGATTTTTCGGCGCTGATCCGGCTGTTGAAGAAATGAGTGGGTGTGAATTGTGCGGAGTAGTCACGGTGACCGAAAAATCCAACGAACGATTTCTCGAAAATAAAGAAGGGCCGGCGTGCGCGGCCGGCCCTTGGTTAACTGAGCGTAAGTACCGAAGCGTTGCAGCTAACCCCCTAGGCGTCGCCCACCGCTTCGCATTTTCGACTCAGTAAAGGTCTACGCAGTCGATACTGTAGCCGGCGCTGAGGTAGAGGCTGCCGCCGCTGCCGGAGGCGGGGGCGAGTGTGAGCGTGTTGGTGCCCGTCACGAACGCGCTCGCAGGAATGCTGTAGGTGTAGGTGGTGTTATTGCCACGATAGGTGCCGACGGTGAGCGTGCGCGTGGCGGGTTGCGTGGAAACGGCGGGGACGGCGGAGGTCCAGCTGTTAACCGTGACGACTGGGCGGGCGTTCGCGTAGGCGACGGTGATGCCGATGCGAAGCGTGCGTGCGGAGGCGGCTTGCGCGGCAGTGAGGGTGAACTGAACCGCCTGCGAGCCGTTCACGCCTTTCCACTGGTAGCAGGGGAAATTCGAGTTTCCGCTGCTGCCGACGACGTAGGTGCCGGGAGTCCAGCTGGAGAGACGCGGATCCTGCGGGTGCATCGTCGTGATCGAGGAACCGTTGCGGAACTCGGTGGGCGTGCCGTCCCAGTTGCCGATGCGCCAGAGGACGGATTGGGAGCTCGGGTCGGCGGTGATGGTGCGTGTGTTGAGTGAGGTGGTCGCGCCGGCGCTGACCGTCACGGACTCGGAGTAAACGGCGAGTTCGTTCTTGTAGAACTTCATCGTGTAGGTGCCGGGGCGCATGCCGCCGCAGCTGAAGTAGCCGTTGGAAGCGGCTGCGGTTGTCCAATACTGGGCGGTGCTGTTGGAGAAGCCGACGGTATAGGTGTAGGCGGTGTCGCGACCGTTGATGCCAACGCCGGCGACGGTGCCGCGGCCGCTGGGTGCGAGATAGCCGCTCAGGCCCATGCTCGAAAACCACGAGGTATCGATCGAGGTCGAAGGCGTGCCGCCGGAGGTGGCGACGAAGGTGTACGCGTTGAGGATGCCGGTGCGGAAGGCTTCGGTCTGGGCCTCGCCGTAGTTGACGATGTACGTGATTTCCTGGTCGCCGCCGCATTGGTTGAGGAGGCAGCGGTAGAAGGGACCGCCGGAGGCGCCTTCGTTGTTGTCGCGCACGACCCACATCCCGACGCCGGAGCCGGAGGCACCGATGTAGGACCAGTCTTTCACGCGCATGTTGGAGTAGTGCTTCGAGCGTGTCTGGCCGTTGCTGAGGGCGAAGATGTCACCGGACTCGATCGTGGTGGTCACGTTGCGGATGTCGGATGGCGTCGGCCCGTTGGGCAGGAGAGTCGCGGGGATGCGGAAGATATAGCGAACGAGTCCGTGGATGTCGGGCTCGGTCGTGAAGTACGTGCCCATGTAGATGTGCGGGTAGCCGGAGCGCGCCATGTAGTAGTGCGTGAGGTTGCCGGCCTGCACGGTGATCTTGATGTAGTTGGTGTTGATCACGGAGGCGCTGACGGAGACGGCGCTGACGCCGGTGTAGAGGTAGTCGAAGCCTGAGGTGATCTGGGAGCCGCGGGTCTGGTTCTGGTATTCGACGCCGTTCCAGACGAGGCTCGATGATATCGCCGGCGGACTGGGTGTTGGAGCCGTTGTCGGTGCGGCGGACTTTGAAGACGAGGCCGGCGCCGGTATCGACCTGATAGTAGTCGGTCGCGGTGGTGAGGCCGAATGCGGCGTGCGCGGATGGAGCGAGAGAAGCGACGGCGATGCAGGCCGATGCAACGAGGGCAAGGCGGCGCAGGCCGAAGCGAAGCGCACGCAGGGGTAGTGTGACGTTTTTCATAGTTATGGGTGTCTGACGAAAAATCGAGTAGGCGCGGGGCGGAGCGGTTTCACGGAGGAGACGGGCAGTCCGTTGGAAGCGGCGTGAGCGCGGCGAACAGCGTCGTGCGTTGTTCGCCGGTGAAGCCGGGTGCGGTTTCGACGAAGCGGCGTGCGGCTGCGGCATCGCTGACGATCCACTCGTTGAGGATGTGGGCGGTGGCCTGAACGCGGAGTGTGCTATCGGTAATCGTGAGCGCCTGTTGGACTGCCGCGGCGGACGGGCGGTGAAGCGGATCGGTTTTGAGCAGCCAGCGACAGAGCGCGGCGTCGCGTTCGGCGGAGTTCTCCAAGCGGGCGATCCATCCGGCGGCGCGGGCGGGATCGCGTTGCAACCACGGATCGAGCGCCGAGAAAAAAGCGAGCGAGCGGGTTTCTCCCTGTGGAAGCGTGAGTGCGAATTCGGCGACCTGCGATGGTTGAGCGCGAGCCCAGGATTGGAGGACGTCGGCGAAGAGGGCGTCTGGCTGGGTTTCGCAGAGAAGCGCGGCAAGTTCGCGTGCGGTTTCGGAGCTGCGCTCGGCGGCGATGCGGAAGACAATGGCGAGAGTTTCGGTGCGGGTTTCGGACGGGCTGCGCTCGGCGAGTGCGAGGGCGGCGTCGAGGGAGCCTTGTTGTGCGAGCGCGATGACTCGTTCGAGGAAGCGATCTCCTTGATCGTCGGGATCGGCGACCGAGAGTTGTTTGTTGAGAAGTCGGGCTGACTCGAAGCTGCGCGAAATCGGCCCGGAGATCGCATCTGGACTTTCAGCGAACGACGCCGGCGAAAGCTCCGTCATGTGAGCGCGAGCGAAAGAAGGGCGACGGCTTTGAGAGACGAGCGCGAGTGCCGCCAGGCAGGTGGCGACGATGATCGGGACGATCCAAAAGGAGGTGAAAAACAGTCGTTTGGGTGAACGCGACATCAGGGGAGATGCAGATGATCCGGCGCGCGCGCGTCGGACGATTGGGGTGAAAGCGAACGGGCGTGAGCCCGGTGGGGGCGGTTCCGGCGGGGACGGGGTAGTGCCGGAAGGGGTGATGCAAAGGCTGCTTGTCCCGGAAGCGCTGACGAATGAATGATCGGCTAGACAGTTAACCATGCCTACCCCACGACCGACTGTGCGAAGCCTGGCTGCGGCCTTGGGACTCTCGCGCGCAACGATTTCCAACGTGCTCCGCGGCAAAGGACGGGTGGCCGCGGAGACGATCGAGCGGGTCCGGAAGGCGGCTGCGGAGGCGGGTTATGCGCACAACGCGCTCGCGGGGGCGCTGATGTCGGAGTTGAGGCAGTCGCGCGGGCAGACCTTTCGCGGCGTGATCGCCACGGTGGATCGAAACGAACCCGAGCGTGCGCCACACGGACCCTTTCACGCGGAGCTGGTGAAGGGTATACGCGAACGCGCAGGAGAACTGGGCTATCGTCTGGAGGAGTTTGTGGTGGGCGGCGGCGGACTTTCGATGAACCGGTTGAACGCGGTGTTGGACGCGCGCGGTATTCAGGGCGTCGTGGTGCTGCCATCGTGGCATGAACCGGACTGGGCGGGGATCGACTGGTCGAGGCGCGCGGGGGTGTATACCGATTACATCATCCGGAAACCGGCGCTGAATTGCGTGACCACCGATCCGTATAAATCGATGGTGGAAACGCTGGAGCGGTTGTCACAGCGCGGCTACCGGCGGCCGGGACTTTTCATCGAGAGGGAGCGCGATAGTCGCACACACTTTCGTTTTTGTGCGCCGTTTCAATCGATCCTGCGCGACGGCAAACCACGGGAAACCGTGCCGCCCTTGCTGGTGGCGGAGCGTGATCGTGAGACGTTTGCCCGCTGGTTTTCCAAGCACCGTCCCGACGTGGTGCTGAGCCATTTCAACGATGCGCTTGAGTGGATGAAGGCGTTGGGAGCTCGTGTGCCGGAGACTCACGGCTTCGTGAGCTTGAATGAGCTTTATCGGGAGGAACCTTGTGCGGCGCTGGATTTGCAACCGCGACTGATCGGTGCGCGCTCGCTGGACATTTTGACCGGGCAGTTGCAACGCCAGGAATTGGGTGTGCCTGCGTGGCCGACGCTGACGACTGTCTCTGCGC
The DNA here is from genome assembly GCA_049840895.1 of Nibricoccus sp. GTDB lineage: Bacteria > Verrucomicrobiota > Verrucomicrobiia > Opitutales > Opitutaceae > Nibricoccus. The sequence continues at coordinate 117,729 of JASGJB010000017.1, forward strand.
GCTGGCTGGACGGTCCGACCGTGCGGCGAAGTCTTCGCGAAAACGGCGCTAATCAGAAAGTCAGTCCGGGCGGAGTTTGACCGGGAAACGATGAGGCGCAGATTACGCACATGAGTGAATTTGTTTCCGGCTCGTTGATCGCGGATGGCAAGCAGGCGCTGGATCGCGTCCGGGCGAACATGCGGCGCACGATCAAGGGCAAGGACGAGGTGATCGACCAGGTGCTGACGTGTCTCGTGGCCGGCGGTCACGCGCTTGTCGAGGACATGCCCGGCGTGGGCAAAACGACGCTCGCGTACGCGCTGGCGCGGTCGATGGACTCGGCGTTTTCGCGCATCCAGTTCACGAGCGATCTGCTGCCGACGGATGTGACGGGTGTGGCGATTTACGACGAGACGGTGCGGGAGTTTGTTTTCAAAAAAGGCCCGGTATTCGCGAATGTCGTGCTGGCGGATGAGATCAACCGCGCGACGCCGAAGACGCAGTCAGCGCTGCTCGAAGTGATGGACCGGGCGCGCGTGACGGTCGATGGTGCGGCGCACGCGGTGGGCACGCCGTTCATGGTTTTCGCGACGCAGAACCCGGTGGATTACGAAGGGACGTTTCCGCTGCCGGAGAGCCAGATGGATCGCTTTCTCATGCGGCTGCACATGGGCTATCCGCAGGGCGCCGATGAACTCGAAATCCTGCGCTCGGCGCGGACGGCTTATGATGCGATCGAGCTGAATCCGGTCATCACGCGCGACGAAGTCCTGCGTTTGCAGGGTCTATCCGCGCAAGTGTTCGTCGAGGATTCCGTGCTGGAGTTCCTGCTCAAGATTGTGGCGGCGACACGCACGGAGGCCGAGTTCAAGACAGGCATCAGTGTGCGCGGAGGACTGGCGTTGAAACGCGCGGCGCAGGCGCGGGCGTTGTTGCGGGGACGTGATTTTGTCATGCCGGATGATGTGACCGAACTGGTGACCCCGGTGTTCGCGCACCGACTGGCCTTGATCAGGCCGGGGTCTGATTCGCTGGAGGAGCGACGGTTGGTGACGGCGGTGCTGAAACGGATCATCGGGACGCTGCCGCCGCCGCTGTGAGCGCTATACGTGCCAATGATTTTTCGGGGCCGTCGGGCACGGCGGATAACCGCCGGCGTTTCTGGCGGCGGGTGTTATGGGCGCTGGTGTTTCCCAAACGCGGGCAGCGGGTGCGGATGACGCTGCCGGGAGCGGTGCTGGTGGCGCTCTCGCTGGGCGTGGGGCTGGCGGCGTACAACTCGGCCAGCAATATTTTGTTCATCACGCTCTCGCTGTTGCTGTCGTGCCTGGTGCTTAGCGGCGTGTTGTCGTGGTTGAACCTGGCGCGTGTGCGCTGGCGGCTGGTGGCGGAGCCGCCGATGCGGGCGGGGCAGATCCATCCGGTGATACTGGAGCTTCACAACGCGAAGCGCGTGCTGCCGACGTACGGCGTGTGGTTTGAGCTGAAGAGCACGAGCCAGGCAAAGGTGGAGCAGCTTGAGTTGCGCGAACGGCTGGATGCAGGCGGGGAGGCGCGGCTGGACTGGGCGGTGCGGCCGGCGCGACGTGGAAAGGAAACGCTTTCGCTGGAAGCGGTGGGATCGTTGTTTCCCTTCGGGTTTTTGAGGAAAACATTCCCGGTGAAACTCACGCGGGAGTGCATCGTGTGGCCGGCGCCGGTCGAGTACCGGCGGTTTCCGGCGGCGTTGTGGGAGCGCGCCCAGCCGGGACGGGCACTCGCGCGTGCCGGTGGAGGCGCGGAGTTGCATTCGCTGCGCCGTTACGTGCAGGGGGATTCGCACCGGCTGGTTCACTGGAAGGCCACGGCCCGCATGAGACAGCTTATGGTGACGCGACGGGCGGCGGATGGGGAGGACGGTTATTCGCTCTGGCTGCAGACTCCGGCGGACGTGTGGACGCGGCCGGAGCAATTTGAACTGCTGTGCGGATTTGCCGCGACGCTGGCGGAAGACCTGTTCCGGGCAGGCCGGCTTTTGCTGGTTGCGCTCAATGATGAGCCGCCGGTCCCGGTGCGGCGGGTGACGGATCTGGAGGCGTTCCTGGATGCGCTGGCGTTGGTGGAGCCGGTCGCGGACAACGGGCCGAAGGCGTCCCGAATGACGGGAGTGCGTGACGGAGAAACGCGCTCCGCGGCCGGAGGAGAGATGAAACTGAAACGAAAAAACGTGCTCACCTTCGCGCCCGAGGGCGCACGCGGGGTGGCCGCCTATGTCGATGGAGAAAAAGCGGCCTCAGCTTAGTCACGACGAACTGCTGCAACTGCGGTGGCTTCTCGGCGGCGCGGCGGCGCTGACCGGTGCATGGGCCGTGGCGTTTCTCGACGTCGGCGCGGAGTGGATTCTGGGCATTTCCACGGCGGCGGTGTTGATCGTGCTTTGGAAGCCCACGCTGCCGGCGCGCGTGCCGTCACTGATTCACCGGCTCGCGTTTCCGGCGATTCTGGCATTCGCCGTCTTCGACTTTTATGCGCAAGGTGCGGTGCTTCCGGTGATGACGCGGCTCGCGTTGCTGCTGCTGGCGTATCGTGCGGTCAGTTACCGCCGCCGCCGCGACGAATTGCAACTGGTGGTGCTGGGATTGTTCCTCGTCGTGGTGGCCGGGGTGCTCACGGTTTCGATGGGCTTTGCGGTGCAGATCATGGCGTTCACGAGCCTGGCGCTGGCGATGTTGATGGCCATGACGCTGTCGGAGGCGGCGGGCGTTAAAATATCCGAGACGGGACAAACACCCGTCTGGGCGGAAAAAGCAGAGTGGCGGCGGCTGTTCGCGAAATTACGAGCGGTGGCGGACTGGCGCATTCTGGCGCTCGGAGGGTTTTTGTTTCTCGGAGTGGCGGTGGTGTCCGGGCTCTTGTTTGTGTCGATCCCGCGTTTCGAGCTGGGCAGCGGTCTTTTTCTCGAAGGGCTGATCAAGCGGAAATCGAATTCCGGATTCACCGATACGCTCCGATTCACGGACGTGGGAGAAATCCTGCGGGATGAAAGTGTGGCGATAACCGTGGAAATCGAGGACAGGCAGGCGGTGCCCCGGGAGCTGTACTGGCGTATGGTCGTACTGGATGAATATCGCGACCAGGCGTTCCGGCTGTCCCCAGGCATGAAAGCGGCGGTTTTTACTCCCGCCACGATCGTGCCGGTGCTTCGCGGCGGCGGGCTGGCGCCCAGAAATGCGCCGGCATGGACGTTTTATGTGGAGGCGGGCGTCGGCCGCTACCTGCCGCTGACAGGTGATTTTCGCCGGATCGGATTCACGGAGCCCCAAAACCTGCGGACAAGCCCGAGTCTGCGCGTGATCGAACTTACCCGGGAGCCGCTCTCGATGAAGGCATATCGCGTGACCGGAATGTCGGCCGGCGAACTGCTGAGCGACCCGGAGTTCGCGCAGTGGATGCTGTTTTCCGAGGAAGAACGAAGGACGAGGAATCCGAACCGGCCGACGATGCTCGAGGTGGGGTTGAGCGAACCGGATCGTCTGCTTCTCGCCCAGGTTGTGGAGGAAATCACCGGGGGCGTCGATCTGCCCGCGGACGAGTTTTCACTGAAAGCCAAGGACTGGCTGGGAAGACAGCACGCCTACTCGTTGAACCCGACGATACCGGAAGGACGCGGCGATCCGCTGGTGCGGTGGCTCGTATCGAAAGAGAGGGGACATTGTGAACTGTTTGCCGGCGTCGTTCATGCTGCTGGCCCGGACGGCGGGACACCCCGCACGCGTGGTCGGGGGCTTTGTGGGAGGCAGGTGGAACACGGATCATATCACGGTGAGTAATTCCGACGCCCACGCCTGGTGCGAGATTTTCGACGGACGCGGGAGCTGGATGCGGGTTGACCCGACCGCGGCCGCCGGGGGCGGGGATGTGTCGCAGGATTTGTTGAGTGTGCAAAATGGATCAGCAGGGCTGCGCGATGCGGAGGACGGCTGGACGTCACGCATGGACCGGTTGAGGTTGTTTTGGTACCGGCGGATCGTGAGCTTTGATCAAAGCGATCAACGAGTGCTGGCGGCTTCCTTGAAGGAAGGTGCGCAGGAAGCGGGGAAGAATTTAAAGGAGCTCGCGCACCAAGTGCTCACGCGTGCTCGCGCGTGGATCGAGCGTCCATGGAGCGGCGGCCGCAGTGTATGGGCGGCGGGCCTGTGCGCGGGTCTGGTTGTTTTGTGGTGGGGCTGGCGCCGCCGGGGCCGTGCATGGTGGTTGAACTGGCGCAGCGTGCGCGGAGGCGGCATCGATCCCGTGAGGCGGGAGGCGGGGCGGTGGCTGCGCAGACTTCGGGATTCCGGCCGGGACTTTCGATGAGCGCGACGCATCGCTGAAAACATTGTGCGATGAACTGGAGCGCGTGCGTTACGGTCCGCGTGAAAGCTGGCCGGCGACGACGCTGCTATGGAGCAGGGCGAGGCGGCTCAGCGGCCGACGCCGGAGAAAATGAAGCGACGGCTGATTTCGAAAGTGCCAGGGCGTCGGCTGTGAAGCGTGGCAATTATCGGGACAGAAGTTTATTCCGGCCGGGGATGACGCGACGGTCGTCCGAGCTTACCAGTGAGCAAAAGTAGACTGCGGGCTAAAATTATTCGGGCCCGAATGGAGGCACGCGGTGCATTTATGCACAGGCTTCATCAAAGGCCCGAAGGCGCGGGGGGAGGCGGCTGGGGTTTTCAGGATGCCTCGGGGAAATGGAGGCTGGTGGATTCTATTTTGTCGATGTGGTCTCCCGGCATTCGTCCGCATTTTTAGGTAAACCGACATGGAGTCTGTGCATGGCACTCATGCTGCTAGAGGGGCGTTCGTCATGATCCGATCCTTGCTTAAACCCATTCGACCATTCGCCTGGCTCTTGCTTGCGTGTATCAGCGCAGTGAGCGCTTGGGCTCAAACTGAAACAACCGCGCCCGCTCCGGCTGAGCCCGCGGCTCCGACGACTGAACAACGCCTCTACGATCTGGAGGCCTATGTTAAGAACAGTCAGCCCGGCAAAAACGGTGACGTTACCTGGACCTCCAATATCGCGGGTCCCGGTCCCGGTCACAATGCGTGGCAGATGGTCAGCACGGCGCTGGTCATCTTCATGACGCTGCCCGGCCTCGCGCTTTTCTACGGTGGCTTGGTCCGCAAGAAGAATGTCCTTTCCGTGATCGCCCAATGCATGGGGATCGCCGGACTGGTCACGATTCTGTGGTGGGCGGTTGGTTACAGCCTGGCCTTCGGAGCGGGCAACGCATTCATCGGTGACGGCTCGTATGCCATGCTGAAAGGTGTGGAGCCGGCGGCCGCAGGAGCTGGCTACTGGTGGATCAGCGACATGATGTGGTCGATGTTCCAGCTCTCGTTCGCGATCATCACGCCAGCCCTTATTCTCGGCGCGATTGCCGAGCGCATGAAGTTCCTGGCGGTCCTCGTCTTTGTGGCGCTCTGGATGTTCCTGGTCTATTTTCCCTTCGCGCACATGGTCTGGTCGGGCACCGGCTTCATGAGCGGTATCCTTAACGCGAATGCCACGATCAAGGCGATCGACTTCGCTGGTGGCACGGTTGTTCACATGACCTCCGGCTGGTCCGCACTGGTGCTCTGCATCATTCTCGGGCCCCGCATCGGTTACGGCAAAGAGAAGATGGCCCCTCACTCGATGGTGCTGTGCGCCGTCGGCACGGGCATGCTCTGGGTCGGCTGGTACGGCTTCAACGCCGGTTCCGCTCTCGGTGCCGACTCGATCGCATCGAACGCCTTCGCCACGACCACTATCGCTGCGGCCATCGCCGGTTTTGTCTGGGCCATGGCTGAATGGATCACCCGCGGCCACGCCTCGGTGCTCGGCTTCTGCTCGGGTATCGTTGCCGGTCTGGTTGTGATCACTCCTGGCGCTGGCTTCGTCAGCGTTAACTCCGCAGTGATCATCGGTGTTCTCGCCGGTATCGTGCCTTACATCGCGGTTGCTTTCTTGAAGAACAAACTCGGCTACGATGACGCGCTCGACACGTTCGGCGTGCACGGCGTGGGCGGCACCCTCGGTGCCTTGCTCACCGGCATCTTTGCCGACGAGAAGATCAATCCCGCCGTCGCTTCGCTAAAAGAAGGCCTCGTGATGGCCCAGATTAAGGCGATCGGCCTGACGATCGTCTGGAGCGTGATCGCCACGGTAATCATCGCTTACCTCGTCAAAGCTGTCATCGGTCTGCGTCCGTCCGCCGAGGTTGAGACCGCGGGTCTTGACGTGAGCGAGCACGGCGAAGAAGGTTACATCAACTAATCCAACCCGATATAGATTTCGCCCTATGAAACTCATCATTGCAGTCATCAAGCCATTCAAACTCGAGGAAGTGAAAGAAGCCCTCGCCGAGATCGGCATCGAGGGTATGACGGTTACGGAGGTCAAAGGCTTCGGCCGTCAGAAAGGTCACACGGAAATCTACCGCGGCAGCGAGTACACCGTGGACTTCCTTCCCAAGGTGAAACTCGAGATCGTGGTCAACGACGACATCGTGGCAAAGACGGTGGATACGATCGTGAAGTCCGCCAAGACCGGCAAGATCGGCGACGGCAAGGTCTTCGTGGTCGCCCTTGAGGAAGCCGTGCGCATCCGTACCGACGAGCGCGGCGACTCCGCTGTTTAAGCGCCCGAGTCAGTCCTATTGTTTTGCGAAGCCGGTCCTTAGGGGCCGGCTTTTTTATTGGATCAGTGGAGGCGGGGCGGATGGCTTTCTCTGGGAAAGCAAGGCGTCCGGGCGAAATTTTTGCGCAAACCAAGCATGAAAATACCTCATGGCATTAATGCTGCTAAATGCTCGTCCGTCATGATCCGATCCTTGCTTAAACCCATCCGACCATTCGCCTGGCTCTTGCTCGCGTGTATCAGCGCAGTGAGCGCCTGGGCCCAAACTGAAACGGCTGCGACTGCCCCTGCGGCGCCCGCGGCCCCGACGACCGAGCAACGCCTCTACGATTTGGAGGCCTATGTTAAGAACAGCCAGCCCGGCAAAAACGGTGATGTTACCTGGACCTCCAATATCGCGGGTCCCGGTCCCGGTCACAACGCGTGGCAGATGGTCAGCACGGCGCTGGTCATCTTCATGACACTGCCCGGCCTCGCGCTTTTTTACGGCGGCTTGGTTCGCAAGAAGAACGTCCTTTCCGTGATCGCCCAGTGCATGGGGATCGCCGGACTGGTGACGATCCTGTGGTGGGCCATCGGTTACAGCCTGGCCTTCGGAGCGGGCAACGCGTTCATCGGTGACGGCTCGTACGCACTTCTGAACGGAGTCAATGCGACGGCCGCCGGTGCGGGTTACTGGTGGATCAGCGATACGATGTGGGCGATGTTCCAGCTCTCGTTCGCGATCATCACCCCGGCGCTCATCATCGGTGCGATCGCCGAACGCATGAAGTTCCTGGCGGTTCTCGTCTTTGTAGCGATCTGGATGTTTGTGGTGTATTTCCCCTTCGCGCACATGGTCTGGTCGGGTACCGGTTTCATGAGCGGCATTCTCAACGCAAACGCCGCCATCAAGGCGATCGACTTCGCTGGTGGTACGGTTGTTCACATGACCTCCGGCTGGTCCGCACTGGTGCTCTGCATCATTCTCGGGCCTCGCATCGGCTACGGCAAAGAGAAGATGGCCCCCCACTCGATGGTGCTGTGCGCCGTCGGCACGGGCATGCTCTGGGTCGGCTGGTACGGCTTCAACGCTGGTTCCGCTCTCGGTGCCGACTCGATCGCATCGAACGCCTTCGCCACCACGACCATCGCTGCAGCGATCGCCGGTTTCGTCTGGGCCATGGCTGAATGGATCACCCGCGGCCATGCCTCGGTGCTCGGCTTCTGCTCGGGTATCGTTGCCGGTCTGGTTGTGATCACTCCTGGCGCTGGCTTCGTCAGCGTGTCTTCTGCGGTAATCATTGGTGTACTCGCCGGTATCGTGCCTTACATCGCGGTCGCTTACTTGAAGAACAAGCTCGGCTACGACGATGCGCTCGACACGTTCGGCGTGCACGGCGTGGGCGGCACCCTCGGTGCCTTGCTCACCGGCATCTTTGCCGACGAGAAGATCAATCCCGCGGTTGCTTCGCTGAAAGAAGGTCTCGTGACAGCCCAGCTCAAGGCGATCGGTCTGACCATCGTCTGGAGCGTGATCGCCACGGTGATCATCGCCTACATCGTCAAAGCGGTCATCGGCCTGCGTCCTTCTCCGGAAACGGAACGCCAGGGTCTCGACATCAACGAGCACGGCGAAGAAGGCTACGTCAACTAACCGTATTCTAGAACCCAATTCACATGAAACTCATCATTGCAGTGATCAAGCCGTTCAAACTCGAAGAGGTGAAAACCGCTCTCTCCGAGATCGGCGTCGAAGGCATGACTGTTACCGAGGTCAAAGGCTTCGGCCGTCAGAAGGGTCACACGGAAATCTACCGCGGCAGCGAGTACACCGTGGACTTCCTTCCCAAGGTGAAGCTTGAGATCGTCGTCGCCGACGACCTCGTGCCAAAGACCATCGACGCGATCGTGAAGTCCGCCAAGACCGGCAAGATCGGCGACGGCAAGGTCTTCGTGGTTCCGATCGAAGAAGCCATTCGCATCCGCACCGACGAACGCGGTGACGCTGCGATCTAAGCAATCGTATCTGACACCTTAGTTTCTCCTTTGCGAAGCCGGTCCCTCGGGACCGGCTTTTTTATTGTCCGCAGGATCCGCCCGATGGCGGAAAATGACATCGACGCGACGGCCATATTGGGGAGACGTGATGTCCTGCCTTATGGAAATCAGTCTTCGCCCAGTCGCTCGTTTACGGACGCCGTTTCACGAAAAGTTCGGCGTGCCGCGGCAAAGCGGTCTTGTGCCGTCGGCGGAAGGGCGCGTGGAGTTTTTGCCCGAGTTTGCCGCGCCGGAGTTTGTGCGAGGCCTTGAGGCGTTTTCCCATGTGTGGCTGGTGACGGGGTTCGACCGGAACCCTCCGTGGAGTGGCAGTGCGGTCGTGCGGCCTCCGAGACTGGGAGGCAACGAACGGATAGGAGTATTTGCGTCGCGCGCACCGAATCGACCCAACGGCCTTGGACTCTCGCTGGTGAAACTGCTCGCGCTCGAGCCTGGCGCGCTGCGCGTGGGTGGCGTCGACAGCGTGGATGACACGCCGGTGTACGACGTGAAGCCGTATCTGCCGTGGTGCGAGGCGTTGTCCGATGCCCGTGCCGATTGGGCGAATTCACCCCCGCCGCTTAGCGAAGCGGGCAGGGTGGTAATCCCGGCGGAGTTTGAAGAGCGTTTGGGGCCGGATACACTCAATCTGATACGCGAAGTGCTCCGGCTCGAACTTGCTCCGGCCTATCAGGATGATGCAGCCCGGACGTATGGTGTGTCGCTCGCAGGCTGGAACATTCGCTGGCGGCTCAACGACGATGGGACGCGGGAAGTGTGCGACGTTCAGAAACTTTGAGCGCCGACTGCCTGTCCTCGTTTTTGTGGTTATCGTCGCGGGTGTGGCGAGACTCAGCGCCAGCCGATGGAGATCGCGACTTCGAAGTAATCGACGTCGATCTCGCTCTTCGAAGGGGTCACCCAAGTATTGCCGATGCCAGCGATTTTTTCGCCCGGCAATTTCATCTTGGACGGTGAATAGGTACCCATAAGACCGATGCTGAAACGCGGGGTGACCTCGAATTCGACGCCAACCGAAACGAGATAGCTCCACGTGGTGGTTTTTTCCTCGGGAAAGGTTTGGGACACGTTCCCACTGGGCGGGCCGGAAAGAGACTGGTAGTAGGTCGTCTCAAAATGAGCCGTTGTCTCACGGTAGGTGGCGCCGGCGCGTGCGTGCAGCGTCCATCTCTCTCCGATCGGGTGACTGTAGGCGGGCACCAACTCAAACTGATGGCTTTCATAGATGAGCACGTTTCGAGAGTAGTCAGGGAATGGGAGAACCGAGACGAAGCCAGAGTACTTGGGAAAACTCACATTCAACTCGGCGGTGCCGTAATCGGCGTAGCCGAGCCCAAGCGCCCAGTTGGTGTTGAAACGCCAGCCGAGTTCGATGTTCGCGAAGGTGACCGAGTCGTCTCCGCTCGTGGAGTGAAGCACTTCGCCGTAGCTCGTGGTGAGAGAAAAGCTCTCCGCCTGAACTTTCGCATATCCGCCGCCTGCACTGATGAAAAATCCCGGGGTCTGCGCGAACGCAGAAGTGATCAGGACTGAAACTGCCGCCAGACGTTTCAAGGTCTTCATAGAGGTTAGGGTTGAAGAACACATTTATCGAAGGAGTGAATGTAACCCCGGGACAAGGCATTTATGAACAAGCCGGGGCGAGGAAATCGGCACAGCAAAAAAAAGCCCGGCTGGAGAGCCGGGCTTTGGATACTGGGACTGTTTGAAAGACGCGGTCACTCAGCCCTGTGCGGGCGCGGCGGGATTTCCGCCACCTTGAGCGGGAGCAGGCACCGCGGGTTTTTTCACAGGAAGTGCGCGGGTGGCGACTTCCTGTTTCACGCGTTCGAGATACTCGGCGAAGGGCATGACGCCTTCGTCGCCTTTGGCGCGGCTGCGGACGCTCACGGATTTCACTTCGGCTTCCTTCTGCCCGAGGACGAGCGTGTAGGGAACCTTGTCGATTTCGCCGCGGCGGATTTTGGCGCCGAGCTTGTCGCTGTGTTCGTCGAGTGTCGCGCGGAGACCGGCGGCGCGGAGCTGGGCGAGGAGGTCGCGGCCGTAGTCGATGACTTTCTCGCTGATCGGCACGAGGCGGATTTGCTCGGGCGCGAGCCAGACGGGGAAGTCGCCGTTGAAGTGCTCGATGAGCACGCCGCAGAAACGCTCCATCGAGCCGAAGGGCGCGCGGTGGATCATCACGGGGCGGTGCGCGGCGTTGTCGGCTCCGATGTACGAGAGGTCGAAGCGCACGGGGAGGTTGTAGTCGACCTGTACGGTGCCGAGCTGCCATTCGCGGCCGATGACGTCTTTGATGACGAAGTCGATCTTCGGGCCGTAGAAGGCGGCTTCGCCGGGCTCTTCGGTGAAGGGAACGCCGAGCGTCTTCGCGGCTTCGCGGCAGGCGTTCTCGGCTTTGTCCCAGTTTTCGGCGGTGCCGGTGTATTTGTTGGAATCCGGATCGCGCAGGCCGACGCGCACGCGGTAGTCGGCCATGCCGAGCGTGGTGAGGACCGTTTTCACGAGCGAGAGGCAGCCCTGGATTTCGGCGGAGACTTGTTCCTCGGTGCAGAAAAGGTGGGCGTCGTCCTGCGTGAAACCGCGGACGCGCGTCATGCCGTTGAGCTCGCCGGATTGTTCCCAGCGGTAAACGGTGCCGAACTCGGCGAGGCGCACGGGGAGGTCGCGGTAGCTGTGCGGCTGCGACGCGAAGATCTTGATGTGATGCGGGCAGTTCATCGGCTTCAGCATGAAGCCGTCGAGGAGCTTGGCTGGATCCATGACGCGGTCCTTGCCGATCATTTCCTTGCCGACGCGGGTGTTGAGCTGGTCGGCGAATTGCGAGGAAACGGCTTCGAGGCGCGCGGTGAGTTCGGCGCAGCCGCAACCCTCGGACGCCATCTTGGCGAGGGCGTCGGGCTCGGCGAAGGCGGGGAACTGCGACTCCTTGTAGTAGGGGAAGTGGCCCGACGTTTTATAGAGCGAGAGTTTGCCGATGTGGGGCGTGAAGACCTGCGAGTAGCCCTGTTTGCGGAGCTCGCCGCCGATGAAGTCCTGCAACTCCTGGCGGATGATGGAGCCGTTGGGCGTCCAGAGGATGAGGCCCTGGCCGACGTCTTCGTCGATGTGGAAAAGCTTCAGCTCCTTGCCGAGTTTACGGTGGTCGCGGGCCTTGGCCTGCTCCTGGCGCTCGAGGTATTGTGCGAGTTCTTCCTTGGTCGGAAACGCGGTGCCGTAGATGCGCTGGAGCTGTTTGTTTTTCTCGTCGCCGCGGTGATAGGCGCCCGCGATCGAGAGAGTTTGAAGGCTTTGAATTTGGCCGTGTAGCGGAGGTGCGTACCGGCGCAGAGGTCCATGAACTCGCCGTTCTGGTAGAAGGAGATTTTTTCGCCTTCGGGAATGTCGGCGAGACGACCGAGTTTGTAGCGTTCCTGGCCGCGGGATTTGATGATCTCGATGGCTTCCTCGCGGGAAACTTCCTTGCGGATGAACGGCTGGTTTTCCTCGGCGATCTTTTTCATCTCGGCCTCGAGCTTGATGAGGTCGTCGGCCGTGAGTTTGTGATCGAGGTCGATGTCGTAGTAGAAACCGGTGTCGGTCGGAGGTCCGATGTCTAGTTTCGCGTCTGGAAAGAGGCGAAGGACGGCGGTCGCGAGGATGTGCGAACCGGAGTGGCGGAGTTCTTCGAGCGGTGTCATCGACATGATGGGAGTTGGTTGTGGTCCTGCGTACGGTTGCAGGGCCGGAGGGGAGAACAGAGGGGAGAATCGCGAGGACGCCAAGACGCAAAGACGGTGCTGGCGAAGATCGATCCGGGCGGAATTTTCAACCGCAGAGGACGCGGAGAGCGCGAAGATCGGAAGAGTGCAGCGAAGGCTCGCTTAGTTTCTCAGGAAGTCGCTGCCGAAGCCGGGGATTGACGGGCCGGAGCTGTTGAAGCCGCCGTTCACGCTGATTTCGGCCGAGCCCAGATCGACTGAGGCGCTGCCGCCGAGGGGGCCGCTGACTTCGGCTCCGGCGGACGCTTCCACCACCAGATCGACGGGGTTCATGTTGCCGTCGAACTTGATGGTGGTCTTGAGGTCGGCCTCCACTTTTCCTCCGAGATTGTCGGTGATTTTGAATTCCTTTTCGCGGCCGGCTTTCGCGGAGATGCTGTGGCCGGTGGTTTCCCACGTCACGGGATCGACGCTGCGGGTGTACTCGAATTCGCCGAACTTCAGGTCCGCATAAACCTTCCAGCCGTCGCAGGTCATTTTTCCGCCCGCGACGAGGAGATCGGCGCCGAAGTTGAGATCGCAATGCTCCATTTCCCAGGACTGCGGAGATCCGGTGATGGACTTGTGCTCGGGTGACTTTTGTTTGCAGGGCGCAGGCAGGCCACCGTCCTGATAGTAGGGATAAAGCGAGTGCGCGCAGGCGTAGAGATCCTGCAGGTACGCGAGATAGTACTGGTAGTTGAGTCCGCTGGAATCGGCGGGAGCGAAAACGATTGTGGTCCAGAATGTCTGCTCCTGCAGACGCTGCGTGAGCAGGTCCTCCACGTTGTGGAGGTACTGCGTGTTCACCTTCGCGATCTCGGTGAGCCATTGCGTCTGTCGCTCATTCGTGAGCTGGCAGGTCAGGTCTTCGATCTCGGCGAGGCGTTTTTCTCCGGCGATGTCGCCCTCGCCGCCTTCGATCTTGCCGCTCTCTTTTCGCAGGGCGGCGAGCTGCTTATCGAATTTTGCCAGCGACTTCTTCACCTCGAGTTCGGCTGTCTTCCGGTTGTCCGCCTCGCGTTGCAGGCGTTTGACGTAGGAGGAACTGAACTTCGGATTGTCCAGATTGGCCATCATCACGGAGGCGTGCAGGCGCAGTGGATTCTTAGCTTTCTGCGCAAACGCGGCTCCGCCGGTGGTCACGGCCTGGAGCATGGTCTGCTGGAAGCCCGCATCCAGACCCTTGGCGGTTTTTCGTGCGGCGTCGCGGGTGGATTCGAGATTGCGGAAATAGGTTTCGATTTCCTGGTAGCGGCTCACGGCCTCGGCGTAACTGGCCGGCACCGACGGCGGAGTGAAGCGTTTGGTGATGCTGTGGTCTTTGTAGAACTGGCGGAAACGTGGGCGGATGAGATCGGCGATGTTCACATCCGGCGCCGCCTGTTGAAGGAGGTTGATGCTTTCTTGCGTGACGCCGCCGGCGGCGATGGCGCTCTGCATATGAGCCGCGCAGGCCTTGGCGTCGTTCTGTTTGGCGGCGAGGGCGGCGAGCGAGTAATGGGACTCGGAGTTGTCGGGGTTTTTCGCGACAGCTGCCATGAGGGACTGGCTGGCCTTGTCGACGTAACCGAGGCTGAGCCACGCCTGGCCGATGTTGTTGAGCAGCGTGCTGTTTTCGGGGCCGATTTTTTGCGCGTAGAGAAGCAGCGGCAGCGATTTTTCCGCGTAGCCGGAGAGTGTGAGCAGCGCGCCGAGGTTGTTGAGCGCGAGTGTATCTTCGGGCGCGGAGAGGCACGCGTTTTCGAGGAGGTAAAGCGCTTTGCCGAGTTCGTTGTTGGCCCAAAAGAGCATGGCCATCTGGCCGGTCTGCGGACCGAGGTTCAGGAAGGGCGCGACGGCGGAGACGTCGGCCGGGTCCATCGCTTTCCCGGTTTCGGCGAAGATCGGCTTCAGGTAGGCGATCAACTTTTCTTTGTTCGCCGGTACTTGAGGAGGTGTGCTGAGGACGGGCGCGTCGGGAATCTTGTTTGGTCCGGTGGTGAGTTTCTGGATCGCGGCTGAAGAGGAGGCCTGCGCCTGTTTTTTCTGGGTCTCCAGAAACTGCTGCCGTGCCTCCTGCATCTTTTTTTCGGTGCCGGTGGCTTCGAATTGTTTTCGCTGCTCGGGTGTCATGCCCGCCTTTATCTTTTCCATCTGCTTCAGCGCGTCGTCGAACGGCGTTGCGGGGCTTTGCGCGAAAGCGGCGACGGGCAGGAGAAGCAGGCAGAGGATGATGGCTTTCACGTGCGGGGCGTTGAGAGGGCAGGAACATTTCACCGCGGAGGCGCGGAGGACGCGGAGATCGGAGTGTGCATGAGGCCTTTTCTCCGCGTTCTCTGCGCTTCCGCGGTGAAGATCACTTCTTCAGCGGTTCGAGCGAGTACCCGTCTTTGCGGTCGAGCATGGTCCAGCCGGTGGCGGCGATCTCGGCGCGGAGGGCGTCGGCGGCTTTGAAGTCTTTGGCGGCTTTGGCGGCCCAGCGTTTTTCGGCGAGGGCTTTCACTTCGGCGGGTGCGTCGGCTTTTTCTTCTTTCGGGAAGACGTCCAATCCTAAAGCGAAAACGAGAGCTCCAAGTTGGCGCAACCGCTCCAATCTAAAAACCTCATCATGCGAATTCGATGTGCCCAATTGGCCGACGAAGGTAAAAAGTGCTCCGAATGCGCCAGGCGTGTTTAAATCATCATTCAGTGCCCGACGTGCTTCTAGAATCTCATCGAATTGAAGTTTTTCCGGGGGCTGATTTGAGACGGTGAATCGACCCCAGTCAGCTTCTGTCAGTTTAGATTCATCAAGAAGGCGCTTAATCTGGAATCGAAGCCTATTGAGCGCACTCTCAGCGGCGTGGAGGGACTCGAGCGTGAAGTTGAGTTGTTTGCGCGGGTGGCCGGCGAGGAGGGCGTAGCGAAGCGCCATTGGGCTCACGCCTTTGGCTTTGAGGTCGTCGAGCGTGTAGAGGTTGCCGAGCGATTTGCTCATCTTCTTGCCGTCCACGAGCAGGTGTTCGCTGTGGTACCAGTGCTTGGCGAACTGGGTGCCGTTGCAGCATTCGCTCTGGGCGATTTCGTTTTCGTGGTGAGGGAAGAGCAGGTCGACGCCGCCGGTGTGGAGGTCGATGGTGTCGCCGAGGATGGATTTGCTCATGGCGCTGCACTCGATGTGCCAGCCGGGGCGGCCTTCGCTGGCGCCGCGCGGGCCGGGCCATTTGTTTGGGCCGTCCTCGGCTTTCCAAGCTTTCCAGAGCGCGAAGTCGGACATGTCTTCTTTTTCGTCGGCGTCGGCGGCGTGGGTTTTTCCGGAGAGGGCGGAGCCGAGCTGGAGTTCGCGTTCCTTGACGCGGGAGAGTGCGCCGTAGCCGTCGAACGAGGAGACTTTGAAATACACGGAGCCGTCGGCGGCGCGGTAAGCGTTACCTTTTTCCATCAAGACCTCGATCATGTTCACCTGCTCGCGCATGTAGCGCGGGTCGGTGGCGGCGGGTTCGACGTGCGGGCGGAGGCAGTTGAGGGCGTCGCAGTCGGCGTGGAATTTGTCGGTCCACTGTTTCGTGACGTCGGCGAGCGGGCGGTTTTCCTCGCGGGCGCGGCGGATGGTCTTGTCGTCGACGTCGGTGAGGTTGCGGACGTGTTTCACCTTGTCGGCGCCGAACTCGAGCTCGAGGAGGCGGCGGAGGACGTCGTTGACCACGAAGGTGCGGAAATTGCCGATGTGCGCGGGGGCGTAGACAGTCGGGCCGCAGTTGTAGAAACGGAAGACGCCGTCTTGCTGCGAAGGGGCGAGGACCTTGGGCTGGCGGGTCAGCGAGTCGTGGAGCGTGATGGGCATGAAAGGACGAAAGGCAGGAGGAAAACGCGGCCGGAGGAAAGGCTCAAGCGTGACGCGACGTGGATGGACTCTGGATAGGAGGTGGTCGCAAAGGGGCGAAGGGTGCGAAGGACTGAGGAGAGATTTTTGGACAGGATTGCAGGATTAACAGGATTGGGAGTTGGGAGGCGACGGGTAAGGCGAGGCTTGAAACATTTGGTGCGAGGCGGCGGTCTGGGGAGCAGCTTTTCTATGAATTACCCTTGTTTCCGGCGGTGGAGAATGGGCGTCACGTTGATGGCAGGGTTGTGTGCGGGTCCGATGACCAGTGTTGCTCAAGTGAAAGAGCCGGAGGTGATCGTCCCGGAGTTGCGGCGCGTGGTGATGTTGCCGGTTGTCGTGGAAGCGGCGGCCAAGGCGGGTGTGCCGGCAGGTGGGATCGAGGCGGGGGTGGCGCGGACGGGATTGCGCAAAGGAGATTCGGTGACGGCGCTGGTGAGTCACCTCGACGGCGGAAAAACGCGGCAATGGGTCGTGTTTCTTAAAGCCGATCCGCCGGTTGGAGCGGATGCGGCCAAGGCGCCGCCCGACTTGGTGATGTATTCGAGTTCCGGGCGTGAATTGCGGATTCACGGGGAGCCGGGAGCGGTGGCGATTCGCGTGCTAGGACCGTTTTTTGATTCAGAAAATGGCGCGAAGAAATCGAAGGACCGCTGGTCGGGGACGCCGGTAAATCAGGCGTATCTCGCGCTGGGGCTCGATCGCGCGTGCGATATGATGATCCGCATGGCGGAGCTGGGCAAAGTGAGCCCGGAAAAAGTGCCGCATGGTTTCGGGCTCGGATTTGGCACGCAGCCGTTTCCCGCAGAGAAATGGCCGGCGACACGCAGCGTGCTGGACCGGATGGGCGTGACGGAGGCGGATGAGAATGCGCTGGTCGGGTCGTTTCCGGCGCTGTCCACGTTTCTTCAGATCGTTTCCCAGACGCAGGGACTGGATGAGGTGCTGAAGAGCGTCGTGGATATTTCCTGGGTTTCGGTCCTCAAGAACGGCGGGAGACTGGAGCCGAATTTCCAATACCTGAATCCGTTTGTGGAGTTACCGGGTGCGACGTGGGGGCTGCCGCCGGAGGTGAAGTGTTACTCGTTCAAGTTTCAGCTGAGTCTCAACGGGAAGCCGGCGCTCAACTGTCAGATGGCGGTGACAGCACCGCGTCCGCCGTTGCTGACGAGTGCGGGGATCGTGGGACTCGCGGCGCAGCGGCCAGATGGAAAAGGGCCGTTGCTGTTGATGCAGGTGGTGGATGCGCGGTGTGCGGAGTAGCAGAAGGGTTACTCGAGTGTCTCGCGAAGAAGCGAAGGTCGCGAAGGAAGGCGGGGAGATTTTTGGATAGGATTGGAGGATGGACAGGATTGGAGGGGGTGAAGGGACGTGAAAAACGAATTGGCCGGAGGGGTGGGATGGTGTTGGGTGGCGGCCTTTCCGCCATGGCTGACTCATTTAAACTCGATCTTGCCGTTCGTCCCCGTCGTTTGCGCCGCAACGCTTCCGTGCGCGCACTGGTTGAGGAGACGGTGCTGCGGCCGGCGGATTTTATCGCGCCGCTGTTTGTCGTGGATGGCAAAGGTGCGCCGGAGCCGATCGCGTCGATGCCGGGCGTGGCGCGGTTCAACATCACGGACCTCGTGAAGGAATGCCGTGCGCTCGCGAAGCTGGGCGTGCCGGCGGTGGCGCTGTTTCCGAAGCTGGATGCGAAGTACAAGGACGACAGCGGGTCGGCGGCGTTGCATGAAGACGCGTTGATTTTGCGCGCGGTGCGTGCGGTGAAGAAGGCGTTGCCGGAGCTCGTCGTGATGACGGACATCGCGCTGGATCCGTACACGACGCACGGTCATGACGGATTGCTCACGCCGGACGGCAAGGATGTCGCCAACGATGCGACGGTGGCAGTACTCGTTAAGATGGCGGTGCTGCATGCGCGGGCGGGCGTGGATTTTGTCGCGCCGTCGGACATGATGGATGGACGCATCGGCGCGATCCGCGGTGGCTTGGACGCGGTCGGTTTTTCGAACACGGCGATCATGGCTTATTCGTCGAAATTTGCCTCGGCGTATTACGGACCTTTCCGCGATGCGGTCGGCAGTGCGAAGGCAGCGGGAACGCATGCACTCGATAAACGCACGTACCAGTTGAATCCAGCGAATCGCCGCGAGGCGGTGGTCGAGGCGTTGCTCGACGAAAGCGAAGGCGCGGACGTGCTGATGGTGAAGCCGGCGGGCGCGTATCTGGACATCATTCGCGACGTGCGCGAGGCGACGAAGAAACCGCTGGCGGCTTATCAAGTTTCCGGTGAGTACGCGCAGATCCAGGCGGCGGCGCAACTCGGCTGGCTCGATCTGGCGCGGGTGCGTTACGAGTCGCTGCTCGCGATCAAGCGCGCGGGTGCGGACATGATTCTCACGTACTTCGCGAAGGAGATGGCGGCGGAGTTGGGGAAGTGAGCGGAATTACATTCAAGGCATGGACGACACGGAGGTCGTCCCTCCAGGGGGCGGAAAGCGCGTCGGGACGAGATGCTCCACCTTAGAACGCCGACTTCGGGACTTGGATGGCGTCGCCGGGCATCAGGCGCGGATCTTCGGAGGGCTTCTTTTCCGCGAGCGTGGCGTTGACGACATGCGAGACGCGATCGCGCACCAAGGTGAGGTGATTTTCCTTGGCGTAGAGCGTGAACCCACCGGCGGACTGGATGGCTTTGGTGACGGTGAGGTCGGGCGTCCAGATGATGCGGCCGGGGCGGATGACTTCGCCGCCAACGTAGACGTAGCGCTCTGTCACGGCGACCGAGACATCGACCGTGGTGTAGATTTTTTTCGCGAGGTAGGTTTCGCGGATGCGCTGTGAGAGGGTGGCGGTCGTGGTGCCGCTGGTGGAGATCGCGCCGATGAACGGCAGGGTCACGAGCCCCTGGTCGTCGATCTGCACGGAGTTACTGCTCGGGTCGGGAACGCCTTGCAGGATGATTATCAAACTATCACCGGGGCGCAGAGAGGCTATGGCCGAGGCTTCGGGCAGCTTCGGATTTCCGGCGGAGTTGGAGGAACTCGTCTCGCAGCCTGCCAGGAACGTGCAGGCTGCAATCAACAAAAGCGCACAGAGGCGCGGCCGGGAAACGATTAGCATGATGCGAGGTTCAGTGGGTCAAACCTCGGTCGATGGCAACGTCAGCGTTTTTTGCTCTTGGACGAGCGCTTGGGCTTCTCGTCTTCGTCATCGTCGCTGTCGTCATCATCCGAGTCTTCGTCATCGTCGTCCGAGTCCTCGTCGTCATCATCATCGTCGTCGCCGTCTTTATCGTCGTCGTCTTTGTCGCCGTCCTCATCGTCCTCGTCCCATTTGAGGGACTGGTCGTTCTTGAGTTTCTCTTCTTCCTCGGCGTCGAGTTCGGGCAGATCGGCGTCGTCGGCCTCGTCGTCATCCGACGTGGATTTCTCGGCGGTCTCTTCGTCGACATCCCAGCCTGCGGGAACGTACTCGAGGATGTCGGTGATCTCCTCGAAAGTGTGCACGGCTTTGCCCTCGATGAAATTGGTGTTCTGGTCCTCGCGGATCTCGTCTTCGACTTCGTCGACGGTGAGCTTCGACTCGAAGTTGAAGAGGTCGTTGAGCATCTTCACGCGGCAGCGGGTGAGATGGTCCAGGAGGTCGGCGTAGGGCCCGTTTTCCTCGTCGAGGATGTCGGCGAGGGCGAAAAGTTTGTCGTCGGATTCGACGATGGAGTCCTTCACACGCTTGAGGCGGACGCGACCGTCACCGAGGTCCTTCTCGATGCGGAAGGCGATGAAGGCGGCGTCGAGGATGTCCTGGTCGAAACCATAATCACGGAGCGGCTCCACGAGTTCGAGCAAATGGGCGACCTGGCGCGGATCGATGATACTGAGGCCGTCGGCGTCCCAGCGGACCGAGTCGCTGACTTCGGTGACCCACCAGTTGTGGTCTTCGCCGAGACGAACGCTGCACCAGTCGAGAGTTGTGGAGGATTTGGCCATGATGCTTGTAAAACTTTCGGAGCAAAAGGCCCGGGCTTTAGCAGAGTCAAACCGGGAAAGTGAATTTCTTAAAACTTTCGCGGCTCCACACGTTTGCCTGCGCGCCAGACCTTAAAAAACAGGCGCAGGGTGGGAGGGGGGAATTGAATAACAAGCACAAAAACCGCGCTGAAAAACACGTGCAAAATCGTCGATGCCCGCACGGGCGAGCGCTTGATTTTTGCGAAGTGCAAACCCAGCGTGCGCCCAAATGAATTTTCTCTACGAGAAGGTTGTCCGCCCGATGCTGTTCAAGATGGATTCGGAGCACGCGCACGAACGCGGGGTGGCCGCCATGGCGCTGCTTGGGCGGGTGACGCCGGTGTGCCGGTTACTCGAACAGTTGAACAAGCTTCCGGCGGCGGCGAAGCCGGTGAAGGCGTTCGGGCTGGAGTTCCCGAATGCTGTGGGGCTCGCGGCGGGCTTCGACAAGAATGCCCGCGCCTGGCCCGCGGCGGCGGCGCTGGGCTTTGGCCACGTCGAGATCGGAACCGTGACGGCCCTCGCACAGCCGGGAAATCCGAAGCCGCGCATGTTTCGTTATCCGTCGGAAGAAGCGGTGATCGAACCGCATGGGATTTAACAATGAAGGCTGCGAAGCGGTGGCAGCGCGTCTCGCGAAGCAGCCGGGCGTCGGCAAGCGGCGGATCCCTCTTGGGGTGAATCTCGGCAAGTCGAAGGTCGCGGACCTCGATCAGGCGGTGGCGGACTACCTGACGAGCTTCGCAAAACTGGCGGATTTTGCGGATTATCTGGTGCTCAATGTGAGCAGTCCCAACACGCCCGACCTGCGCAAACTCCAGGATGAAGAGCGGCTGCGCGAGTTGCTCGGTGCCATCACCTCGGCTAACCGCGACCGGGCTGCGCAGCCGGGCAAGGTGCGCGTGCCGGTGTTGTTGAAAATCGCGCCGGACCTGAATTTCCGTCAGATTGATGCGGTGCTCGGGGCGATCGCGGAGTATGGGCTCGACGGCATCATTGCGACGAACACGACGCTGGCGCGCCCGGGCTATTTCGCCTCCGTAAACGAAGCAGGCGGCCTCAGCGGTGCGCCGGTGCGGACGCGTTCGACGCAGATCGTGCGCTATATCTCGCTGGCGACACGTGGGAAGCTCCCGATCATTGGCGTGGGCGGAATTTGCAGTGAAGCGGACGCGGGCGAGAAACTCGATGCGGGCGCGACCTTGGTTCAGGTTTATTCAGGCATGATCTATCGCGGGCCGTTTTTTGCGCGGGATCTGGCGCATGGCTTGAGCGCGCGGCAGATGCGATGACTCAGTGCGGGCGAATGGCCTGCGACGGTGCCGTTGGCCCGTGTTGTGCGTCCATAGGAAAATTTCCTGAACCTTTTCTTGCTGGAAGGCGTCACAGGAGCGCACTTACCTCCCTCACGCACTTATGATTTTAGCTCTCGTTGATCCGATACGCATCGTCCAAGGCGCTGGCTTCCTCATCTGGCCGCTGGGGTTATTTTCGTTCATAGCGATCTTCATCATCTGCGAGCGCACGGTGGCACTTCGTGGCGACGCCATCATGCCGGCCGATCTCACGGACACCGTGCTGCAGGGAAAACCGCTGGCGGGAGGTCCGCATTCGGCCTTGGGGCGGATCATTCAATTCACTGAAAAACATCCGGGGGATGATGACGGGGCGAAAGCTTACGCGCGTCTTGAGGTGATCAAAATGGAGCGTGGTGTGAGTTATCTCGACATGATCTACACGGGCGCTCCGCTGATCGGCCTGATCGGAACGGTGTACGGTTTGCTTTCTGCGTTCGCGGTTGTGGACAAAGATACGGGAATGCCTGATCCGGCGAAATTCACCCAGAGCGTAGCGATTTTGCGCACCCGGCAAGTGAGCGGATTGCTCCAACCTCGAAACTGCCGGGCTTGCGCTGCTCGCACCACACGAACTTCCAGTCGTCGACGCGCGTTCCCACCAGCTGACCGTCATCGTCGAAGTAATAGAATTCGTGCCGCTCGCCCTTGGGCTGCTGTCCCGTCAAATCGGGCAGCTGATTGTAGCCATCGAGGTGCACCTTGAACGTCTTGCTGCCGAGCTTGGTTCCTTTTAACAGCCGCTCTTTGACCGTGTTGTCACCGGCTGCAGCGAGCAGGGTGGGAAACCAGTCGAGGCCGGAAAACATCTCTCGGGATATCTGGTTGGGCTTGATGCCCCCAGGCCATTTGACGAGCGCCGGGACGCGGAACGCCCCTTCCCAATTCGAGTTCTTTTCGTTGCGGAACGGCGTAGTGGCGGCATCCGGCCAGGAAAACTGATTCGGACCGTTGTCTGTAGTGAACACGACAATCGTGTTGTCGTCGATCTTCATGTCGTCGATAGCCTTCAGCAGCTTGCCGACGTCTCGTCCATCTCGATCATGCCGTCGGCGTACTCATTGCCCGGCATGCCGCTTTGTCCGCGCATGGATTCGCGCACGTGCGTGAAGATGTGCATGCGCGTGAAATTCATCCACGTGAAAAACGGTCGGCCTTCCGCGTGCTGCTTCTTCATGAAGTCGATGGCGGCCTGGGTGGTTTCGTCGTCAATCGTCTCCATGCGCTTCTTGTTGAGCGGGCCGGTGTCCTCGATCTTGCCGTCGGCGAGACTGTGTATGACGCCGCGCGGAGGTTGAGAACTTCCCGAACGCCGGATCCGCTTTGGTCACACTGTTGTAGTAAGGGCGCTCGGGTTCCTCCTCGGCATTGAGATGGTAGAGATTGCCGAAGAACTCGTCGAAGCCGTGGTTGGTCGGCAAGTACTCGTCCTTGTCCCCCAGGTGATTCTTGCCGAATTGACCGGTCGCGTAGCCCAGCGGCTTCAAGGCTTGCGCTATCGTGACGTCGCGAGCTTGCAAGCCGACAGGTGCACCTGGGATACCGACCTTCGACAAGCCGGTGCGCTTGGGCGACTGTCCGGTGATGAACGAAGAGCGGCCGGCAGTGCAACTGTTCTCCGCGTAATAGTCGGTGAACATGATGCCTTCCCTGGCAATACGATCGATGTTCGGGGTTTCATAGCCGACCACGCCGCGCCCGTAAACGCTGAGGTTGGTTTGCCCGACGTCGTCACCGAAGATGACGAGGATGTTCGGCTTTTTCTGGGCGTGCGACAGCCCGGGAAGCATAGCCAGCACGGCCAGCATGGTTGCTGCGGCTAGATAAAACAGCGGCGATTTTGATCTCATCGGGATCCCCTTCCTGCGTTTGACTACTTGCACAGCTGGCCTTGCGCGGCCGCTGCGGGGAGAAGCTTAGCCCCAATCCAGATTGCCTGCTCCTCCGGGCTGCGACAGCTATGCGCCAGCCGTGATGCGTGATCACTGTTGCGGCCGCGCGCCCGCGACTAGAAGTTCAGCAACTTCTTGAGCGACTTCGCGCCTTCCTTGACCGAATCGCTCACGCTGGGCTTGCTCGGCGTGGCGGGTGTCGTGGCGGGCGTTTGTGCCGCATTGGCCTTGTCGTCCGCGACCTTTTTCTTCGCCAGGTCGGCACCGTACTTCTGGCAGATTTCGCGATAGGGCGAGGCCATCGCCGCCGTATAGTCCAGCCCTGCGCAATTCTGCACGGCGAGGGCGCGTCCTTCGTCGGGGCAATTCCCGGTGACGAAAGTCCAGTCCTTCTTGTCGATGGCGCTCTTGCACACCGGGCCGCTGATCGTGGCGGGGTCGGTACCGCACTGCTTCATCGCATCGCGCCACGCGGGATATTTGCGATTCGCGTCGGAATAGGCGGTCGGGTCGCGCATCTGTTGCGCGAGCTTGGTGGAGCGGGCGCAAAAGTCCGCCTTGCGATCCTTGCACAACAAGGACTGCTCAGGCAGGTTGGCGCCGCCGAACACCATCAGCGGATTCAATTCCTCGATCTGCTTGTCGCACTCCTTGGCGATCGCGGCCTTGCTCTGCGCCTGCAGCGCTTCGATCTTCTTGGCCGGCTCTTCGTAGGTGCAGGTGCCGACCTTCTTGCCCGACATGGTGTTGGTCATGTCCATGCCCTTGGCCGACATCGTCATGGTGCCCTGATAGCTGTCGCCGCTATAGGTGATGTCCCCGCTGCCGGTCATCGCTTCGGGCTTGGTGCAAGCCATCTTCCAAGTCGTCCGGTTGCCCGCCTGCTTCATGTCCGTCACCTTGCAGTCGCTGCTGGCGTCCTTGCTCGCGAGCTTGGAAGGATCGCGTTCGCCCTTTTTCTGGCAGACCTGAGTGGTGCGCGCGGGCATGGAGGGCATGCCCGCCATCTCCATCTTCACCGTCACTTCCCACAGTTCGTCGGTTCCTTCGCCGAACGCCGCTGTCGATAGTGCAGTAACCATCAACGGCAGCACCATTGTCGCCAGTTTTCTTCTCATGACTCTCTCCGCATTCTGATGCGCCCGGGTTCCCCTGAACGCCGGGCTTGGCCGATGGTATTGGACTGCACGCCGACCTGTAAAGAGCAAGTCCCAGTTGCTATCAGCGATTCTCCAGCCGGTTGTAGTCCAGCAGTCCGGCTTCGAGCGGAGCCCACTGGAAGTAGGCGTCGAGCATCGCGTCGCTAGTGTTCCAGAACGCGGGATTGGTACGGCGGATGGCGAAGCGGTCAGCGAGACGGCGATAATCGCTCTCTGACGACAGGCCGCCGATCGCCGTGGTCAAAGCCGGCAAGTCCTCGCGCCGCACGTCGAAAATCGCATTCGGATAGGCGCCGATGAATCCGCGCGTCACGGTGAGCGTGTTCTCGGCGGGTATGAACTCCTCCTTTTCCCGGATCGCATGCGCGACGTTGCGGTGTGCGGTGTTCTTCAGCAGGGAGAAATACTGTGCGGGCGAGGTTCCGCTCTCCACGCGCATGACCACCGCCTCCGGCAGCCATGCCGTGCTCGCGCCTTGCACGCCCGACAGCGCCTGTAGGTCGCGTCTGAGTGCGTCGTCGGTTACTCCCGCGAGATCGAAGCGTGTATCCAGTACCGGTGTCAAGCGCACCTGCAGCATGTCGTAGAGTTCACGCTGCGGATGTTCGGTGTGATATTGGATGCCGCTCTCGTGATCGAAGTAGGCGTTGCGGCCGTACACGAAGTCCTTCACTTCGCGCGGGGCGCCGCGATACCAGTATTCCGCGGTCGGCTGGCGTGCGGCCTCCGGCAGCAGCACGAGGAAATTGAACTCGCCTTCCATGCGCAGGAAATCCATGTAGAGGCGGGTATTGAGCTGATGGCCGACGTTGCCGTACACGTCGTAACCGGCCACCAGGAGATAGTAGATGCGCTCGAACAGCGGATAGCTGATGACCCATGCCGTCTTCGGGTGCTCGCCGACCAGGCCTTTCACCACCGACGCGTTGTCGAAGTTGCGAAACACGGTCAGAGCGGCGTTGGCGTTGCGTCCGTCGCCGTCCCAGATGAGGGTCAGGTCGTCCTTCATCGAGGAGCCGCCGAGCATCTGATCGAGAGCGCGGCTCTTGGCTTGCAGGAAGCGCGTCTCCAGCCCGGCGTACTGCAGCCATACTGCGAGCGGCGAAGCGTCGCTGCCGCGCTCTGACGGCAGCTGCAGATTGTTCGCTTCGGCCACGAGCAATTCTTCGATGGTGTCGCCGGCGCCTACCTTGGGGTCGCTGAAGAATACCCAGAAGCGATCGTCGATCACGTTGACCGCGATCTGGCCGCGACACACCGGCCCCTTGATGAAAGTCATGATGAAGAATTGCGCTTCATCCAGCAGGAAGCGGTAGCGCGATTCCGGCGGCAGGGCGTGGAATGCAACGAAGGGATTCGATGCGACTTCGATGGCATAGGAAGGTTCGGCACCGACGTCGTATTCCGCGTCCAGAAACCAGCCGCGAAACTTTGCCATGCGCTCGGGCGACAACGCGTAAGGCATGTGGGATTTGGCGACGATCGCCTCTTGTTCTGCGACGATGCGGTAGTAGACGCGCGGCACGCCCGGGTCGTCGTAAGGGCGCCGCGTGGCGATCAACGCGACGGGTTGTCCCGGCGCCGTGCCGGAGCGCACCAGCTTGAGCGGCCTGTGCGCGGGATCCGATTCGAAGTACAGATGCGCCAGGAACAGATGCTCGTAAAGATAGCGGCTCATCAACTTAGCCTTGGGCGAGTCGCCGTTGAGGAACGTTTCCCAAACCTGGATCTGTTGCGTCACCCCTGCCGACAGCGGCAGCGGACCGTCATAGCCGGCGCCTTGCTGGAGCCAGCGCGTGACGGTGGCGAATTCCTTGTCGTTCAGCCCCGGCAAACCGTAAGGCATGCCGGCTAACGGGAAGTCGCGCTCATAGCTCGCGAATTGGTCCAGCCGTGCACAGGACTGGGCACGGCCGGTGGAGAAGTCGAAGGGCGCGCTCAACACCGCATCGCCGGGCAGGGGATGGGCCCGCTTGAGCGCCAGACTGCGGTGCAGGACGCTCGCCGCGAGATTGGCCTCCGGGGTTTGCGTCCGCTCGTTCAACACCGGAAAGAAGCCCAAAGTGCGCCACTGCGAAGGCAATTGCGCATCCACAAACAAGCGCGTGGGCTGTGCCGCGACCAGGCGGCCGGCGTCATAGACCTGCGCCTTGCTGGCGCCGCGCGCGATGCCTTCCCACGGACCCAGCTTGAGCTGGCAGGGCGCGTCGTAGCAGGCATGGCAGACGACGCAGCGGCGCTCCAGAATCGGCTGCACGTCGGTGCGATAGGACATGCCGCCTGCCGGCACGGCCGGTGGTACGTCGAAGCGGGACGGGTCGGGTTGGCCGTAGCGCTGGTCGAGCGAATCCTGCGCGAGCGTGGTACAGCCGGCCAGAACGACGGCAAACAAAGCGGAGCGGATCTTGAGCATGGCGGTCTTGCGGTAGTCCAGTCAAAGGTGGTGGCTGATGATGCGGCCGGTCTTGGCGGGCTGCCCGCGTCGCACCGACTGGTGGAGAGTTTAAATCATGGTGGAGCAGGCTTCGAAACCGCCCACGATTGACCGCCGGGTGCAAGGAAATTCGGCCACGTGCCAAGCACGAGCAGCGAGCGTTCATCGCCGCGCAGATCTGCAAATGGCCTCAGCCGCTGGCGCGCGGTGCAGCGCGATCGCGAGGCCAGCTCTCATTGCGAGGGAATAGCTATCAGCCTGTCATTTCGATCAGCGTTAACCTCCGGCGAGGCGCCAAATCATCCTGAGTAGCATTGCGCAGCAGGACCACGATGACTACTGCATTTAGTGTAAGACATATCTGACAGTGGGACGCGCTCTGGTCCGATATTCCCAAAGCATAGTATTTAGGTATCGTTCGATTGCGGATTTAGGTCTGGGGCCCAGCAGTCCGTTTGCCTCCCCCTTTGGCGGACTGCTGATTTTTTCTGGTCGCAAATGCAGGTTCAAACACGGGAGTTCGACCATGGCAATCGGGAAAGCGAAAACCATAGCGAAATACCAGGTCAGCGATGATACCGGCAGGACATTGCGCGTTACCGTCACGACGGAATCGCGACCGGGCCTGAAATTCCTCGCAGAACCGGCGATCGTGACGCGGGCAGTGCATAGACTGGAAACCGGAAACTATCTCAATCCGCTGGCTGACGGGTCTCTGGTGGAAATCGCCACGGGCTTCAGGTTTCGGCGCGTCGAGCCATCAACGGTGTGATTTATTGCAGACGCCGATCCTGGTTATCGAGTCGCGGACGGGAATCGAATAGACGTCCCTCATCTCCGAACCTCCTCGAGGGAGAAGGCCGCAGTCCCTGGCTAATACCTGGTCCGCTACTTCCGACGCCGCAACCGCCCCCCGAGCAGCGCGAGGGCTGAGAGCACGATCACGACCATACCGAACTCGCGCGCCGTGGTGGAGATGCTGCCGTCTCGCAACACAAAGTAGCCTGCAACCATGGCCGGCAAGCCCATGGCGAGGTAGGACACCACGAAGATCACCGACAGCACGCCCGCTCTTTCATGTGCAGCGGCGAACGGCACGATGCTGCGTACAGCACCCTGGAAGCCGGTGCCGAAGCCCATGCCTGCTACCGCGGTGCCGACGAAAAAAATGGCCGCGGAGCGAAACGACAGACCCGTGACTACGAATATGCCGCCCGCCAGCAACGCGAAAGCGCCGACAGACATCACTCCGCGGTGCGCGATGTTGAAGCAGAAGCACAGGTGCCTGTTCGGATTTCTATCGTGTTTCCCTATTAACCTTAGACCAACCGAACGCGTACCGGCAC
>JASGJB010000018.1:0-7671 GCA_049840895.1 Nibricoccus sp.
TACGTATTGCTAAGGTTAATAGGGAAACACGATAGAATCCGAACAGCACCTGATCGTGGAGGTCGGTGCCCCAACGGGCGAGGCGGGTGGGCTCGTACGGGTTGTCCCAGAAGCGATTCACGAAACCGCGGAGTAGCAGCTGCTGCGCGAGCGTCATCCGCGCGTGCGGCGGCATTTCGAAGGCGCGGAGTTCGAGCAGGCCGAGGCGGCCGGTGGAGCTGTCGGGCGAGTAGAGTTTATCGATGCAGAATTCGGCGCGGTGAGTGTTGCCCGGTAGCGTCGGTGAGCAGATTGCGGAAGATGCGGTCGATGAGCCACGGCGGAGTGACACGATTTGCTGACGATCGAGTTAGGAAGGCGATTTCGAGTTCGTAGAGGAATCGTTGCGGGCTTCGTCGACTCGCGGCGCCTGGGAGGTCGGCCCGATGAATAGGCCGGAGAAGAGATACGACAGCGATGGATGGTTGTGCCAGTAGGAGAGCAGGCTCTCGAGGACGTCCGGACGGCGCAGGAACTGGGAGTCGGACGGGCGCTCGCCGCCGATGATGATGTGGTTGCCGCCGCCGGTGCCGGTGTGCCGGCCGTCGATCATGAACTTGTCGGTGCCGAGGCGCGACTGCGCGCGCGTGGTCGTAGAGAATGGTGGTCTTGTCGGCGAGTTCGTTCCACGAAGCAGCTGGGTGCATGTTCACCTCGATGACGCCGGGATCGGGGGTGACCTTGATGTTGTTCAGGCGCGGATCGTGCGGCGGCATTTAACCTTCAGATGACGACGGGCATCGCAGAGTTGCGCTGCGGTGTCTTCGATGGCGGCGAGAAGATCGAGATAATCTTCGGTGGTGTGCGACGGGTGGCATGAAGATGAGCAGGTTTCCGTCTCGCGGCTCGCACGCAGAGCGCGGTGCGGATGATCCATGAAGCGGATGCTGCGAAGACGGTGCGATCGTGCGTGGAATCGAGTGCGGCGCGAGCGCAGATGCGGCCTCCCCGACCGTCGCCGACATTCGGCGAACGCCGTCGGATCGGCCGGCCTCTGCGCCGCGGAATGTAATACTGGCGCCCGCTTCGAGGTGCGCGGGAAGCGGTGGAAGTTTTTGAGGAGAGGGATCAGGCGGCATGAGGATCCAGCGGGTAGTCGCCTTTCGCGACCCAGGGGATGGAATCGAGTGGGAGACGAAAGCCCATCGGCGAGTCACCGGGAATCAGATATATCGTTTCCTGGCGGAGGAACCACGGGCCGGAGACCCAGCCGGGATTGCCTTTGACGTAGCCGCGTTCGAGCGGGAGGGCGTAGCCGATGACCTGTTCGAGACCCTGTTCGAAGACGCGGGCGAGGCGCTCGCGCTCGAGTGGGTCCTTCAGGTTGCTCTTGAGCGGATCGACGTTGGTCGGGAGACGGCGCTCTTTCCAGAGGTAATAGAAACTGTCCTCGTAGCCGGGGAGGATCCACTGCTCGTCGACACGAAGATTGGCGGCGAGTGCATGGGCGTAGCGACCGGCGTCGTCGGCGGTGCGGCCGAGGCGGTTTGGCGATGTCGGCGAGGAGCGCGGGATTTTGCCAGATGGGCTGCCCGTCGCGGCGCCAGATGGAGCTGAAGGCCCAGCGCGGGAGCTGTTCGCCCGGGTACCATTTGCCCTGGCCGTAGTGGATGAAACCACCTTTGCCGTAGTGCTGCCAGAGACGCTTGATGAGCTGTTCGGCGAGGCGGCGTTTGTTCGGGCCCATGGCGGCAGTGTTCCATTCGGGACCGTCCATGTCGTCGATGGAGATGAACGTGGGTTCGCCGCCCATGGTGAGGCGGACGTCGCGCTTGCGGAGGGCCTCGTCGATTTTTTCGCCGAGGGCGTCGATGTCGGCCCACTGCTCGTCGGAGTAGGGAAGGGTGACGCGAGGAGATTCGTAGACGCGGTCGACCGACATCTCGAAGCCGAACTCGGTTTCGCATTCGTCGACGCCACCGCTGATAGGCGCGGCGGACGAAGGTTCGGGTGAGCAGGCGAGCGGGATGTGACCTTCACCGGCGAGGAGACCGGAGGTGGGATCGAGGCCGATCCAGCCGGCGCCCGGGAGGTAGACCTCGGTCCAGGCGTGGAGATCGGTGAAATCTTTTTCGGCGCCGGAAGGGCCGTCGAGGGACTTTTGGTCGGCGCGGAGCTGGATCAGATAACCGGATACGAAGCGAGCGGCGAGGCCGGCGTGGCGGAGGAGCTGGACAAGCAACCAAGCGGAGTCGCGGCACGATCCGGAGAGATTGGTCAGCGTTTCCTCGGGCGTCTGCACGCCGGGTTCGAGACGGATGAGGTACTTGATATCGCCCTGGAGTCGTTGATTGATGGCGACGAGGAAATCGATGGTGCGCTGTTTCTTGAAATCGAGGGACTTGAAGAGAGCGGCGAATTTCGGGGTGGCCTCGTCCTTGCGCAGGTAAGGCGCCAGTTCGGTGGCGAGAGCGGGATCGTATTTGAAGGGAAATTCCTCGGCGCCGGGTTCCAGGAAGAAATCGAACGGGTTGTACACGGCCATCTCGGCGACGAGGGAAACCTCGACGGAGAAGGAACGGACTTTTTCGGGGAAAACGAGACGTGCGAGATAGTTGCCCTGCGGATCCTGCTGCCAGTTGATGAAGTGACCCTGAGGCTCGATCTTGAGCGAGTAGCTCAGGATGGGCGTGCGGCAGTGCGGGGCGGGGCGCAGACGGACGATTTGGGCGCCGAGCGTGACGAGCCGGTCATATTTATAGGACGTGCGGTGATGAAGGGCGACGTGAATGGCCATGCAGGTGAAATGGGTTAGCGGAAGCCGGAATCTATTTAGCAAGACGCGGGCCGCACGCGCATTTCTTTCATGACGCGGGAATGTTGCTTGATGGCAAAAAGCGCGTTTGAGCGAGCTATTTGGGATTAGTAGGGGGTTTCACGGGGTAAGCGGGCTCCAGATGCGGCACAGGCCGGACGTTTTAATAAGCGAACAGCGGCTGTGCGCATGCGCCGTCGCAACCAACACAAGAATCCAAATCCTTATGAATATATCCTCCTCCAACGGTGCATCCCGGCCTGATCCGGCGGAGATGCGCACACAGATGTTCAAGAATGCCGATGCCGATGGCAGCGGTTCCATCAGCAAGGATGAGCTTACCCAGGCTCTGGCCAACCGGCCTCAAGGCGGCCGTGGTCCGCAAGGCGCCGGTGAACCACCGGACGCTGACAAACTCTTTGAAAAACTCGATGCTGACGGCGACGGTGAAATCACCGAGTCGGAACATGAGGAAGGGCTCAAAGCGATGGACGCAGAGCGCCAGGCGAAAATGGGTTCACTCGATTTCGCGGGCAGTTCTGACAAACTTCGGGACTTGATCGATGCGGTCTTGAAGAAAGACGACAAGGATAGCGACTCCACGGATTCCACCGATGCGACCAGCAAAGAAGATCTCATCAAAGAGTTGATCGCCCGTCTCACTCAGGAATCGCAGAAAGCGAATGGTTACTCTTCCGACGGTTCGGAGGACACGAACGGCGGCACGAATCTCTTTAGCGCCACTGTCTGATTTCGAACGTGCGGGCGCGCGGGCAATCAGCCCGATTCAAGCCGCGCCTGCACCTCCCGGATCGGCCGTGTGACGGCCAGCCGCGTGCCATCGCTTAACACCAGCACGTGGCTGGCATCCTCGGCGGTCTGGAGTTCGCGCACGCGCTCCAGGTTCACGAGGACGCCGCGGCTGATGCGGAGAAATTGTCCCTCGGCGAGGCGTGCTTCGAGTTCGGTGAGCGTTTCGCGGACGACATGGGTTTCACGCCGGACGTGGAGCACCGCGTAATTGCCAGCGCTTTCGACCCAGTCGATGTCGGAGGCGGGAACGATGATCATGCGGTCGTTCATGCGCACGATGACGCGTTGCAAGCGGGTGGATGCTGGAGGGACTGGAGGCGTGCTCCCGGTGGCGAGTCGTTGCAAATCACGCGTCGCAGCCACGCGTGCGAGAGCTTGGCGGAGGCGGGCGGGTTTGAACGGCTTCAGGAGATAATCGACGGCCTGAACGTCGAATGCCTCATGCGCGCGGTCGCCATGAGCGGTGATAAAAATGACAGCAGGGCGCCGGTCTGCGGGGAGCGACCGGATCACCTCGAGCCCATCGAGTCCGGGCATGTCGATATCGAGTAGTGCAACATCCGGAGTGTGGTTTCGCAGAGCTTCGAGGGCATCGGCGCCGTCTGCGCACTCGGCGATGAGTTTCAGATCCCGTTCGCCCGATAGGAGCGTGCGCAGCCGCTGGCGCGCGGGCGCGTCATCATCGGCGATAAGGACACGAAGTGGACTGGCTGGACGGAGAAATGATTTCACTGGAGAGCCGGATTCCTAGACGTGCGTCGCAAGCGCGTGTGCCATCAAAATCATGCCCGAAAAGCGCAGCCCTCAGAAAAAAGGATGCATTGCAAGATGCCGGGGCCGTGCGTCTGGAAGAGAAATATGAGGAGAACTCCTTCGCCGGACGTCTCAATTTCCGTACGGATGCACCGAATGCTTGTCGTAGGTGGCTGCGACTGTTCTGAACGTTTTCCCTAATTTAGAAGAATGAATCGCGAAGAGATTAAATCTGCCCGCGCTCAACGTAAACTGACCCAGGCTGCACTGGCCCGACTCGTTAAAATGACATCGTCCGAAATCTCCCGCATCGAGTGTGGGTATCGGGATATGTCCGACGAGGAAGCTTCGGCGATTGCGACTGCGCTCGGTCTCAAACGTGAAGCCGCTCTGAAAGCCACTCTCGAAAAAAAAGCCGGGCCTGCAGGACTGGCTCGGAAAACGTCGAAGGAGGATGCGGCCCTCACGCCCTCGCCGTCGGCTCCGGTTGTGGCGCCGGCTAGTCAGGGAACGAGCAAGCCGGTGCCGAGTGGCTCGGATCTCAGCGATCCGGCAAATTTTGGAGTTCTTCCCGATCCGGCACTGCTTTCTCCGGGTGCACTCGATAAGGCTGGTTTCCGCGCCCGGCTTTCCAGTGAGGTCACGCGCGCGAATACTATTTTACATACACCGCGGGTACCTGCTGCGGTCTGGAGGGCGTGGAGGCAATTCGAGCAGCAGGCGACCGATCTGCTGCGTGGAGGCGTTCCAGCGGTTCCTGTGGCGGTGGCGCCAGTGGCGGCCAAACCGGTGGAAGTAACGGTGGCTGCTGGCAAAGATACCGAGTCCTCTGCTTCCTCCGAAAAGCACGAGTCCAAAAGTTTTAACTCACTCTTTGTTGAAGCGGCCCGGAGGCTTTTACCGGCCGAGCTTTTGGACAGGCTGAATCGCGCGGCTGAGACAGCGAGGGCGGGGGATCAGTCGATCGGATTTATGAAGCATTTCCGGCGCATCGCCGAAAGCGAACTGGATGCGGACCGGCTCAAGCAAGTGACGGAAGCGGCCACACAACGGCAGGATTCTCCTGAACGGTGGCGGACACGCCGGGGGCGCGGGTGATCGAAACGTGCGGCCGGAAGACTAGATACTGTGTATTTTCCGTGGCCGTATCAGCCGGCTGAAGTGGCCCGGTTTTAAAATACCGCCGGGTGAGTGTCGCTATTTTGACTACATCCGGGGCGGGGCCTGGGGAACACTGGCGGAGAGGGAGGGATTCGAACCCTCGGTACATTGCTGTACACATGATTTCCAATCATGCGCATTCGACCACTCTGCCACCTCTCCAGGTGTATCAGTAAGCGCCGTTTTCAGGTGCTTCCCGAGATCGAAGGGGGCGAACTAAGGGCGGCGCGTCCGCGCTGGTCAACGGGAAATTCTACAGGAAGGCATCAGGACTGCTTCACGCATAGAACTTTCCCAAAAGCGCCTTGCTCGACCCGTCTCCGCCTCTACGTTGCCGCGGTCTTTGCCGCTCACTGACCTGGAGCACGGGGACAGCATCAACATGGTTTCCGCCAACAACGAACTCGCCTACGACCGGACCAACGAAGGCAATGTCGTGCCCACCACGCTCGACGCTGCGATCAACTGGATCCGCACAAACTCCATGTGGCCGATGCCCATGGGTCTCGCGTGTTGCGGCATCGAATTGATGGCGGTTGCCGCCAGCAACTTCGACATCGCCCGCTTCGGCGCCGAAGTGATGCGTTTTTCGCCCCGTCAGTCCGACTGCATGATCGTGGCCGGCACTGTCACCTACAAGATGGCGCCACATGTCCGTCGCATTTATGATCAGATGGCGGCTCCCAAATGGGTGATCGCCATGGGCGCCTGCGCCAGTTCGGGCGGTATGTACCGCAGCTACGCGACTCTCCAAGGCGTGGACCGCATTCTTCCTGTGGATGTTTATGTCAGCGGATGCCCTCCGCGTCCTGAAGCGCTCCTCGACGCGCTCATGAAACTCCAAAGCAAAGTCCGTGATGAGCGTTCGCTGAAACGCCTCACGACTTCGGTCTAACCGACCGCCACCGCCCACGCGCTTTTTTAACGATCACGGCCCTCCACTTTACGATGACCGCGCCCGCCGACGTCACTGCCGCCCTTCAGGCGAAATTCCCGGAAAAGATCACGCCTCGTGCGTCCGCCGACCACCCGGCGATCAACGTGCCGATGGCCGATGTCGTGGCGGTCCTCAAGACGCTGCGCGACGAATTCGCCTACGACATGCTCGTGGACGTCACCGCGATTGACTGGGCCGAAGGCGCCAGCCCGCGCTTCACGGTTGTCTGGCATCTGCTTTCCACGACTGCGCATGGTTATCTCCGCGTCGCCGCCGATTGCGCGAGCGATTCTGAGCCAGCTGCGCCGACCGTCGTCGCCCTCTGGGCCGGTGCGAACTGGCACGAACGCGAGACGTGGGATTTGCTCGGCATCAAGTTCACCGATCACCCGGACCTCCGCCGCATTCTTATGTGGGACGGCTATCCGTATCACCCGCTGCGTAAGGAATTCCCGCTGGCCGGTATCGAGACCGCGCTCCCCGACATTGAAGTCTCCGAGGAAACAGGCACCAAGGTCATCGCTGCGCCAATGGCGGGCGGCCCGTTCGTCGCCTCTCCTGGCGAGATGAACCTCACCGAGGCCGAGCCCCGCGCCAAAGACGAGAGCTGGAACGAAAAACGCGAGAAACCCGAATAAACCGCGACCTACGCCACCGCACAAACGCCGCGTCGAACAACACCCACTTTTCAGATGGCCACCGAGTATTCTTTCCCAGACAGCGCCGCGAAGACGGCTGTCGCCGCCCAGGAGTTCGAGACCGAAAAAATGTCGCTCTCGATGGGCCCGTCCCATCCGTCCACGCATGGCGTTCTCCGCCTGCAGATGGAGCTCGATGGCGAAGTCCTCACCAAGTGCGACCCGGTCCTCGGTTACCTTCATCGCGGCGACGAGAAGATCGCCGAGAACATCAACTACAACCAGTTCGTGCCGTACACGGACCGGTTGGATTATCTCGCCCCGCTCGCCAACAACGTCGCCTACGCGATCGCCGTTGAGCGGCTCGCGAAACTCGAAGTGCCCGCCCGCTGCCAGGCGATCCGCGTGATCTGCTGCGAGATGGCGCGCGTTTCGTCGCACCTTCTCGGCCTCGGCGCCTTCGGCATCGATACCGGCGCGTGGTCGGTGTTCATGTACTCGTTCATCGAGCGCGAAAAACTCTACAAGCTCTTCGAGGTGCTGTTCGGATTCTATCGTGTTTCCCTATTAACCTT
>JASGJB010000019.1:0-63448 GCA_049840895.1 Nibricoccus sp.
AAGGTTAATAGGGAAACACGATAGAATCCGAACAGCACCTATGATCCTGTGATCATTTACGTGGGGCGGATGGCGGCGGAGAAAAATCTGGCGCAGGCGGTGGAGGCGTTTCTGGCGATGCAAACTCTGGAGCCACGGGCGAAATTTGTGCTGGTGGGTGATGGGCCAGAGAAGGCTTCGCTGGCGGCCAAATATCCGCAGTTTCATTATGCGGGTATGAGACGGGGCGAGGAGCTGGCGGTGCACTACGCCTCTGCGGATGCCTTTGTCTTCGCGAGCGTGACGGAGACTTTTGGCAATGTGGTCACCGAGGCGCTCGCGAGCGGACTAGTGGTTGTTGCGTATGACTACGCGGCGACCCGGCAGCACGTGCGCGATGGTCTCAACGGGTATGCGGCGGCGTTTGGCGACAAGGATGCGCTGCTGGCAGCAGCGCGCAAGGCGATGACCCGGCGGGCGCAATGGACGGCGATCCGT
Organism: Nibricoccus sp.; assembly: GCA_049840895.1. Classification (GTDB taxonomy): domain Bacteria; phylum Verrucomicrobiota; class Verrucomicrobiia; order Opitutales; family Opitutaceae; genus Nibricoccus. The sequence goes on from JASGJB010000019.1 coordinate 478, forward strand.
GAAGAGGGCCGGGCAACCGCACTGACGATCACGTGGGATGCGATCATCGATAAGTTTGAAGAGGAGCTGGCGTCCGCGGTGGCGGGCGGCGTGGTGGCAGCGGCGGTCAGCCGGTAGCGAGGGTGCGGCGGAAGAGTTGCACGGTCATACCGAGGGTGAGGTGGGCGAGTTCGGCGTCGTAGCGGTAGCCCTCGTCGCGTAGGAAGGCGTGCGCCCCGTTGAATTCGTGCCAGGTGAAGTTCGTGCCGGCAGCGGTCAGTGCGGCGTAGATTTTTGCGCGTCCTTCGCCGGGGACGTGCGGGTCCTGGCGGCCCCAGATCATCATGAGTTCGCCTTTGATTTCGGGGATGCGGGCGAGTGAGTCGTCAGCCATGCCTTTGCCGAGGGAGCCTTTGTGGATATCGGTCGCGTAGAAGCAGGTGGTGGCGGAGACCTCGGGGTTCATGCCGGCGCGGAAGGCGAGGTGGCCGCCGAGACAGATGCCGATGACGCCGAGACGGCCGGTGCAGGCGTTGTGGGATTTCAAGTACGCGAGGACTGCGCGGGCGTCGGAGTCGAAGGCGGAGACTTCCTTGGTGATTTTGAGTTCATTGCCGCGGTCGGCGCCGGGTTGATCGTAGGCGAGGATGGTGCCGGCGGGTTCGAACTCGTGGTACACCTCGGGGACGGCGACGATGAATCCGTGGCCTGCGAGGAAGGCGGCGGTGCGGCGGATGGGGGCGGTGACCTGGAAGATTTCCGAATAGAGAACGATGCCGGGATAGCGGCCGGGTGCGGCGGGGCGGAAGAGATGCGTGCGCATCGGGCCGGTGGGCGTGGAGATGTCGGCGAAGGAAGCGTCCTGGAGGGTCATGGGAAAAGTTTGGAGAAATGTGCAGTTGGTGTGAAGGCGCCCGGCGAGACAACTGCGGAACGGGCAGGTGGGGAAAGCGATTGCGGGCGGAGTATGCGGCGTTTAGGCACGGGGCATGATGTTCAAACGCGTGATGCTGGCTTTGGTGATCGGAGCGGCGGTGGTCTCGGTTGATCGGACGCCGGTGATGGCGAAGGATCTCTTTAACGGCAAAGATCTCACAGGCTGGGAGACATGGCTGTGGACGCCGTTTGCTTCAAGCGAGGTGCCGGGCATGGAGCGCGACGCGAAAGGAAATTATGTGAAGCCGCTTGGGCTGAACAATGACCCGCTGGGTGTCTTCAAGGTCGAGATCGTGGACGGCGCGCCGGCGATCCATGTTTCGGGCGAAGGCTTTGGCACGCTCACGACGCTGGAGACGTTTTCAAATTATCACCTGAAGGCGCAGTTCAAGTGGGGGACGAAAAAGTTCGGTGCGGCGAACCGGCCTCGCAACGGCGGTCTGCTTTTTCATGCGCATGGAAAGCATGGCGAAGTGGGCGACCGCTGGATGAACGCTCATCAATATCAGGTCGAGGAAGGCGGTTGCGGCGATTACATCGGCGTGGGTGCCGTGATCGCGGATGCGCCGGCGAAAGCGGGCGACGACAAGCGGCGGCGATACGATGTCTCGGGCGAGGCGTTTTCGTTTCGCGGGAATGTGAAGGACGCGGCGAAATGCTTGCGCGGTGCGGGCGAGGAGGCGGCGCTGGGAGAGTGGAACACGCTGGAATTGTTCTGCGTGGGCGACGAGATCGTGCAGGTGCTCAACGGAAAGGTGACGGTGCATGCCACGAAATCGCGGAAGGAAAATGGCGAGGCGCTGACGGGTGGAAAGATCGCGCTGCAGATTGAGGCGGCGGAAATTTATTTTCGCGAGATCACGGTGGAGCCGCTGGCGAAGCTGCCGGAGAAGTTCTGACGGGAACGAATCGAGCCGACGTGAGCGTCACCGAGCAAACGCGCGGTCAGAGCACCGCGAAAAAGCCGAATGTGTTGTGGGTCGTCACAACTCAGTGGCGGGCTCAGGCGGTGGGTTATGCGGGCGACCCGGATGCGCGGACGCCTGCTCTGGATGCGCTGGCGGCGGAGTCGGTGAATTTCACGCAGGCGGTGACGCCGCATCCGTTCGGGCCGTTTGCGCGGGCGGCGCTGCTGACGGGCGTGGCCTCACCGGAAAACGGTGTGAAGGATTATTTCGATCCGCTGCCGTTGAATGCGCGGACGATAGCGCACGAACTGCGGGATCGCGGGTATGCCACGGCGTTTTTCGGAAAATGGCATTTGGGAAAACGCGATCCGTCGGCGGCCTTGGTTGGGGAAATTCACGCGAAGACTTTGATAGCGCCGGAGGCGCGGGGAGGGTTTGAATTTTGGGAAGGATTCGAGAGTGGATTTTTGCTCAATGATCCGTGGCTGCACGGGACACGTCTGCCGGAGCCGGTGACGTTCGCAGGCTATCAGAGCGACGTTGTTTGTTCGCGCGCCGCGGAGTGGATGCACGATGCCGGAGCGGAGAAAGCTGTGAAGCGAGCGGGAGCAAAGCCGTGGTTTTGCGTCGTGAGTCTGGAGGCGCCGCATCCGCCGTATGATGCACCGGCGAACGGAATTGCGGCGCGCGGTCCCGGCGAAATTATTTTATCTCCCAATGTGCCGCGAGGCGGAGATGCGGAAACGAAAGCACGGCGAGAACTGGCGGGATACTATGCGCATATTGAAGCGACCGATCGTGCGGTGGGGAAACTCTTGGGCGAGTTGAAGGAAGATGCCGCCGGTGGATTTGATGAAACGCTCGTCGTTTTCACCTCGGTGCATGGAGACATGCACGGGGCGCACGGAATGTTTCGCAAAGGCTGGCCTCACGAGGAATCGGTGCGGGTGCCGTTGCTGGTGAAGCTGCCGGTGACGCGTGAAGACCGAGGAGTGAAAAGTGAAAAGCGGGCGGATGCGGTGTCGCTGGTGGATTTGCGGGCGCTGACACTGGGTTGTGCCGACCGGGGCGAGTGGTCGGTGGGTGTCGGAGCGGGCGTGCGGACTGCAGCGAAGATTTCCATGCCGAGCGTGGTGGCGTTGCCGCATCAGTGTGACCGGGTGTGGCGAGGCGTGCGGACGGCGAAGCGGAAACTGGTTTTGAATACGGACGGGGCGCCGTGGCTGTTTTTCGATTTGGAGAACGATCCGCTGGAGATGAAGAATCTCGCTGGTGAGCGGGATTGGCAGGACGAGATTCGGGCGTTGGCGGCGTGTGTTTGAACTGGCACAGGAATTTCGAAAGACGGAGTTCCGGAGTTTTGGACAGGATTGCAGGATCAACAGGATTGGGACGGTAGGCGCTGGAGAATATGGACACAAAAAAGGCCCGCCTGAAACAGACGGGCCTTTGCGGGAAGCTGCGGTTGGTTTAACTTGCAGCGGTCAGATTAGAACGTGCCGCGGACACCGAGGGTGTATGAAGGCTCGCCGAACTCGAAGTAGCGGTTCGGGAGGACCACGCTTTGATTCTCAGGCAGGTAGCCCTTGAGGAATTCCTTGCGGGCGGTGGCGGTGAGATTGCGGATGTTCACGTAGATCGAGAACTGGCGGCTGAGGGAGTACTCGAGCTTGAGGCTGATGGTGGTCAGCTCGTCCTTGTTGACGGAGAGACGAGTATCCGGGGCGGTCGCGGTGGCGGCCGAGCCGACGAAGTAGTTCGTGCTCACGAAACCACCGTAGAGGGCCTCATCGACCCAGTTGACCGTACCGGTGGCCGAGAAGGCGCGGTAGCGGTAGCCGAGGATGAAGTTGGCTGTCTTCGGGGAGACGGCGCGGAGCTGCGAGTACAGCGTGTCGAGCGCGCGGAGCGGATCAGCATCCTTCGAGTCGACGTCAACGTAGGAGAAGTTGGCCTGAACGTTGAAGCCGTTGAAGGGCGAGGGCAGGAAGCTCAGGCGCTGGGCGTAGCTGAGTTCAAAACCCTGAAGGCTGGATTTGCTGCCGTTTTCTTTGACGGTGCCCGGGGTGTTGCCGAAATCCGACGGGGTGAGGCCGTAGGAGGTCAGGTAAGCGTCGCGCTCAGCTTGGGACATCGAGCGGGGCGTGATGTAGTCCGAGACATTCTTGCGGAACGCAGAGATGCCGGCCACGCCGGTGCGACCGATGTAGTAGTCGACCGACACGTCGAAGTTATGCGACGTGTAGGGCTGGAGTTCGTTCGACGGGACGGAGATCGTGCCGTTGCTGCCGCCCACGGTGTCGGGAACGGTGAAGGTTGGCAGGAGGTCCGAGTAGTCGGGGTGACCAACCGTCATGCTGTAACCAGCGCGGGCGACGAACTCACGGGCGTAGGCCGGCGTGTACTTGAGCTGGATCGACGGATACCAGTTGTCGTAGCTGAGGTTGGCCGCGGAGAGGCGGGCGCGGGCAGGGCTGCCGGTGACGCCGGAGGCCTCGATCTCACGCTCTTCCCAGCGGACGCCACCGACGACGAGGAGGTCGGGAAGGACCTGGGCGTCGAGGCGGACATAACCGGCGGTGTTATCTTCGTCGAAGTTGCGCTTGTCGTAACCGTTCACGTTGAAGGTCACGTTGCTGAATTGCTTCCAGACGCTGTAAGGGTCGATTGCTTCGACCGGCCCGAAACCGAAGCCGACGTCGCCATTCCAACCCTCGTCCACGAGGGCGGTGAGCGCGGCGCCTGTGGTGGCAGGAATGACGGCGCGAAGGTCGGGACGATCGATGCTGCGCTCCGTCTGGTCGAGGGCGAAGCCTGCTTCGACCTTGAACGAGAAAGGCAGGCCGGCGAGGTCGATGGAGTACTTGCCGTTGACGCCCTTCTTGGTGTCTTCGGCGGTCCACTGACGGGACTGGAAGTTACCGCCGGTGGCGGTGTTGCTCAGGGTGTAGTTCGAGAGCGAGCGGACGTAGTCGAGAGGAACGGCGGTACCGCTGCGATCGAGCGTGATGGTCGGAATATCTCCGAGAGACATCGGGTTGTTGACCGTGAAGCTCGTGAAGGTGGAGGCACCTTGGGCAATCTGAGGAACGGTCGAGATGAAGCCCTTGTTGAAATCGCGATACTGGCCATCGGCTTCTGACCAGTAACCAGTGAGGGATGCCTTCGAGTCGCTGTTGAAACTGTGCTCGAGGGTGCCGTTGAAGTGCACCGTCGTGCCGTACTTCTCGCGTTGGAGAGTACCGTTCGAGATGGATGCGCCGGCGAGGCCGCTTCGGAAGCTGTCGCCGTTGCGGGTGGCGGCGTTGGCAACGGTCGAGTTTGTGCCGAGGACGAATTGCGGGCCGCGCTGGGTGAACATCAGGTCGTACCAGTTCCACTGACCGGAAACGGTCAGCTTGGTCTGGTCGGTGATGAGGTAGTCCACTTTGGCGGCGAAAGCCTCACGATGGGTGAGTTTTTGCTCGTTGCGGAAGCGGTACTCTTGGAGGCGGGGCGCAGCCGCCTGGAAAATATTGGCAGGGGTGGTGCCTGCGGTGACCTGCGCGTAGGTGTACTGGGTGGTGTTCCAGATCAGTTCGTTGCGTGGTGAATCGTCATACTTCTCCGAGAAGCGGTAGTTGACGTTGAAGCCGACCTTCGAGTTCACGCGGCGGGCGTAGTTGAGCTCGAGGCTGGGGCGGACGACGAATTCCTTGTCGTGACCCCACACGCCGTCTTCCTTGCCGAGCGACATGTTGCTGCTCGGTCCATTGAAAGAGAGGTCGTAGGTGAGGACGCTGACGTCCTTGCGGTCGAAGGCGCTCTTGGTGACGAAGTTGACGTAACCGCCCGTTGCGCTGGCGGGAATGTCGGGAGTGACCGTCTTGTACAGTTCGGTTGTCTCGACGTTGTTCATGGCGATCTGTTCGAACTCGAAACGGCGAGTGTCGTCGGTCGAGGAGGCGCCGGCCATCGGGGTGCCGTCGACGGAGACGATGGTGAAGGCGGTGCTCAGACCGCGGAGGCTCACGCCGCGGGCGTCGTTGACGTTGTAGTCGATGTTAACGCCGGGGAGGAATTTCAGGTATTCACCGATGTTACCTTCGCTGACAGGACCGAACTGGTCATTGGCGGCAACCACCTTGAATTGGACGGACGCCTTTTGGAGTGCCTGAGCTTGGGACATACCTTCCTTGGCGGAGCTAACCGTGAGGGCTTCAAGCATGATGGTTTCGGCCGCGAGGGTGACCGAAACGCGGACAGGCTGGCCGGCTACGACGGTCACGGACTCGGACTTGGATTCCAGTCCGGGATAGGCAACGACGAGCGTCTGCAGGCCGGCAGGAACGCCGGTGATGCTGAATTCGCCGCTGCGTTCGGAGTTGGTACGCAGCGAAACGCCTTGGGATTCGATCGAGACTTCGGCGCCTTCGAGGTACTTGCCGGTGGAGCTGTCGAGAACAGTACCTGTCACGGTACCGGTGGAGCCGCCTTGAGCGCGCAAAGTCGGAGCGAGCGCGGTCAGGATGGCCAGGGTGCAAACACCCATCCAGCGGCTTAGCAGGCCGGCAATGGATTGGGTTTTATTGGTGGTTATCATGGTTTGGTGTCTGTTTGTTTTCTTCGCAGGCAAGAAAGGGAGGTGTCGCGACGCCAGTTACGCCGCGATGCGAAGCCGAAGGTTATCGGACAAAAAGCCGCAACGTTGCCGGACAGGTGTCCGATGTGTGGGTACAAGGAAACAAGGCAGTGTCGTTGGGGAAGGCCAAGCGAGTGAGAATCGCGCCAATTAATAATTATTGGACGCGGTTGGCGTCAAGGGGGAATGCCGGGGAGAAAAGGGCCGGACGTCTACTTGAGCAGGCTTTACCGGACAGCTGTATGGAAGTCCGCGTAAGGGGAATATCCGCTCGATTCAGGAAGGGCGGAAGAGCCGGCGGATGATGTCGGCGATTTCGTGGAGTTTCACCGGTTTGGTGATGTAGTCATCCATGCCGGCGTTGAGACAGAGTTCGCGATCGCCCTGAAGGGCGTTGGCGGTGAGGGCGATGATCTTGGGCTGGCGGGAGGCAGGCAGGCGCAGGCGGATCTGTCGGGAAGCTTCCAAGCCGTCCATCTCGGGCATTTGGAGATCCATCAACACAAGGTGATAAGAACGGGCCTCGAGGGTATTGAGTGCTTCGAGACCGTTGCCGACGAAATCGGCGCGGTAACCGAGTCGCTCCAGATAACGCAGCGCGACCTTCTGATTCACGGGATTGTCTTCTGCGAGAAGGATATCGAGGGGGATTTCGTGTGCGAGCAGGCGTTCGGCGCCCGCGAAAGGAGGGATGCTGTCCGGAGTGGCGCCGAAAAGAGATTGAAGACCGCGCAGGAGGGACGGTGTGCGGAGGGGTTTGTTGGCGGTGGCGGTGGCCCGACGGCCCGCGAAAGCCTCGAGTTCTGAGACGCCCAAACCGGGCGGCGTCAGCAGAAGGATGGGGTGGTCGCTGGCGATGGCTTGCGCGCGTACTGCGCTCATGGACTCCTGCGAGATCAGTTTGTGATCGAAGATGAGTGCGACAGGGCTGATTTCGTCAGCAAGAGCTTGCTGGACTTGGGATGCGGTGCTGACGCAGAGGGGGCGTGCACCCCATGATTGAAGGAATGTCTGGAGGCGACGGAGGGAGACAGGATTTTCGTCGAAGCAAAGGACCGGACCATAGTTGAGCCGGGCGGGCATTTCGGGAAGGCCCCAGCCTGGGGGCACGGGCATCGATTCGGTCAGCAGCGTGAATGCAAACGTGGAGCCGGCGCCCGGCTCGCTCGTGACCCGGATATCGCCGCCCATCAGCGTCACCAGGCGGTGGCAGATCGCGAGGCCGAGGCCGGTGCCTCCGAATTTGCGCGTGGTTGAAGAGTCGACCTGGCTGAAGGGGCGAAAGAGCCGGTTGAGACGATCGGGCGGGATGCCGATGCCGGTGTCGGTTATGGAAAACTCGAGGGTGAGCGCATCGGGACTTGTTTCGGATGCGATGGCGGCAGGCAGGCGGCGCACGGTGATGGCAACACTCCCTGCGGGGGTGAACTTGACGGCATTGTTGACCAGATTGACGAGGACCTGGCGGAGACGGGTGACATCGCCCTGTATCCATGCCGGGACGTCGTCTTCAATATGGTAGACAAGTTCGAGTTTCTTGGCGGCGGCGGGGACGGAGATGAGGTCGAGAACGTCCTCCATGGCGACGGAGAGCTCGAAGGGGAGTCGTTCGAGTTCCATCTTGCCGGATTCGATTTTGGAGAAATCGAGGATGTCGTTGATGATTGTGAGGAGGGCTTCGCCGCTGTTGCGAATGGTGCCGACGTAGTCGCGCTGTTCGTGGTCGAGCTTTGTGTCGAGCAGCAGGCTGGTCATCCCGATGACGCCATTCATCGGGGTGCGGATCTCATGCGACATGGAGGCCAGGAAATCGCTCTTGGCCTTGGAGGCAGCGTCGGCCTCGCTCTTGGCGCGCCGGAGGTTGTGCTCGGTTTCCACGCGGCTGGTGATATCGGCGAGAACGGCGATGAAGTTTTCGAGCACGCCGTTTTCGTTGCGCGCAGGCTGGACCTCGAGGTGGAGATGAAATTTGCGGCCGGATTTGGAGTAACTGGTGATGTCCGTGCTGACACCCTCGCCGCGGACGATGGCCGTCTGGATGCGCCGGAGAGTGCGGGGATTGGTGTCCGGACCGATCATGAAGTCGGCGGGGCTGCGGCCGGCGACGTCGGGTAGTTTGTATTCGAGGACGCGTTCGAAGCTCTCGTTGACCCATTCCACGCATCCGTCGGGACGCGCGATGATGACGATGTTGTCGGTGCGGGCGGCGACGAGGGAAAGTTTGCGGGTGGCGGCCTGACTGAGGCGAAGGGCGGCCTCGGCCTCTTTGCGCGGCGTGATATCCTGGAGAGTGCCAATGATGCGGGCCGGCGTGCCGCTGGTTGTGCGGGCGACGGTCTTTGCACGGCAATGGAGCCAGCGCCATTCCCGTGCAGCGGTGAGAACCCGGTATTCGTGGTCGATGAACGTGACTGCGCCGGAAAGCTGATGTTCGACGGCGTTGCGGTATGCCGGCAGATCCTCGGGGTTGATCAAGGCGGTCCACGCCTGGGGAGTGGAGGGAATCTCGGTGGGTGTGTAGCCGAGCATGGTCCACAGCCCCGGGCTGTAATAGAGTTCGTTGGAGGGCAGGTTCCATTCCGAGATGCCGATGCGGGTGGCGTCGAGGGCCAGGCGCAGGCGTTCGTCGGAGAGCTTTAGTTTTTCCTCCACCCGGCGGCGCTCGTCGTTTTCCGAGACGAGGCGCTGGTTGGCGAGGCGCGATGAATGCAGGCTGGAACGGGCGGTGCGCGCGAGATGGACGCTGAGCCCGAGGAGCAGGGTGATGCCGAAGCCCGCGGCGAGCGCGAGTTCGGGCAGGCGATGGCGGCCCCGATCAAGGCCGTCATCCGTAGGGCTCATGGCAATACGAAATCGCCGGCCTGCGATGTTGAAAACGGATTCCAGCCGGTGGCCTTCCGCAGCGCCGGAAACGGGGCCGGTTTCGTAGAGGGTTTCGTTTCCGAGCTGGACGGAAAAATGCCAGACGGAGCCGAGGCGTAGGCGTTGTTCGAGTGACTCGAAAAGACGGTGGTAGGGGAACTCGGCGCCGGCAAATCCGGCGAACTGATCGTCGTGGTAGACGGAAGCGTAGGCGGCAAAGCTGGGGAGCGGGCTGGAGAGGCTGGCCGAGATGGCGGCGGGCGAGTTTTTGGCGCGAGCGGCTTCGAGGGCGGCCAGGCGGGCGGGAACGGAGCCATGATCGAGGCCCAGGAGCCCGGTGCCGGCACGGGTGGGATAAACCCAGCGGGTGCGAAGGGCTGGATCCACGAAGGTTACGCTGGAGCAGGCGGACACCTCTTCGAGAAGCGCGCGGGCGTCCACCTCGCGGACCAGGGGTGAAAGGTCCGGGGCCTCGCTCCAGCGGCGGGCGAGGCGTTCGACGGCCGTGCCGATGCGGGTGAATTCGCTGTTCAGCGTGCTGGCGAAACCGTTGATGGCGGCCTGGGTGGTGACGCCGAGGTAGATGCGTTCACGCTCCCGAAGGCCCGCCCAGAGGATGAGTGTGAGGGTCGAAGCGGCAATGACGACAGGGACGGTGATCCAGGAAGGGGTGCCCGGGCGGATTTTCGTGTTTTCTCGCCAGGCGAGCAGCAGCAACGCGGCGCCGAGCAGGAACAGGAGGATGGCCGCGGCCGGGGGAATACTCGCGTATCCGCCCCATCGATATACAGAAGGCAGGTTGAGCAGGTGGCCGACCAGCGTGGCGAAACTTGCCGACATCAGAAGCGATGCGGAGAGGGCGATGCTCAGGTTGCGGTAGCGGGCGGGCCGGGGTGAAATGAGCCAGGCGATGGGGGCGGCCGCGCCGACAAACCCGATCGCGGTGGCGGCTGCCATGCGACCGGTGTCAGCATGGTCGTGAGCGATCCAAAGATCGAACCACGGCTGGATGGAAAAGAGATTTTCGAATCCGGTGAGCAGTCCGAGGAGGCCGGCGGCCAGGGCGACGAAGCCTGCGTGGCGCCACCCGATCTCCAATCCCAGGAGGGCGAGGGAAAAAATGAAGACACCGAGGGCGGTGCCGGGATCGACCGGAGCGGCGCCGGGAAACCAGCAGACGAGCGGTTGAATGCCAAACCACCATCCTGAAAGCACGAGCGTGCTTAACGTGAGCAGTGTGAGGGCAAGGGCACGCGAGAGTTTTTTTGGCCAGGGGACGGCGGTAGAGGGGGGCTGGACCATCGGCTTCGCGTGTGGGGCGGAGTAAGGCAGGAGCGCTCAGGCCGGCAACGTGCTTTTTGCAGCCGGGCTCATCGGCGCCGGAGTGACGGAGGTGGTTGCGGTCCGGAAGGAGGCGTGGGTGAGGCTGGGGGAGTCGCGGGCGTTTCCTGGAAATTGGTCTTTTTGCCGGACAGACTGTGGAGAAGGCTGCTGGGGCCGTAGGCAAAGCGCCAGTGAGGTTTGTCGATGCTGCCGGAGAGCTTGAGTTCGAGAATGTTGCTGAATGGGGTGAGCACGAATTCCACGGCGGAAGCGAAGGGGTTCTGGCTCAGTTCAAACGGGGAGACGCGCGCGTTGAAGTCCATCTGCTGGAGATCGAGGCGGTAGAGGCCGGTGAGGTCGATGGCGGCCGAGGGGCCGCTGATCTTGACCTCGGAAAAGTTGAGCAGGCGCCGGTCGAGTTTGAAGTTCGCCTGGGCGGAGTTGAGGCGAAGAGAGGTGAAATTGACGCGTACGGCGCGCAGGACGTCCGAGAGGCCCCCGAGGAGGTTGATCTGGGCGAGTTCGGCCCCGTTGATCTCGCCGCTGCCGCTGCCGATGAAACTGTAGGGATCGCGGTAGTTACCGTCCCCGGACAAGCGCAGGTCGAGACGGCCCGAGGCAAGGCGATCCTGGAATTTGCTGGCCTGGGGCATGGATTCCTTTTTGCGAAAGGCGCCGAAGGTTTCCAGCGTCTGAATTGCCTGGCCAAGGGAGCCGTTTTCGAGAGCGGCATCGAAGCCGAGACGGCGATCGTCGCCGCGGCCGCTGAGGCGTGCGTTGCCGATGACGTGGCCGTTGGCAAAGCCGACCCGGAGATTGTCCAGTTTCAGGTCGTCGTCATTGAGGACCGCGTGCGTGGACAGACTCGAGAGGGGAAATCCCATGAACGTGAACGGGCCGACGGACTCGATTTTAACGTCCGCCCGATCGTGTGCGCCTTCCGAAGAGGCCGGGCCGGTCAGACGACCGACAGCGGTGACGCGAGGCGGGCGTTCGAAAATAAACGGCTCGACGATATCAGTGCCTACGGTGCCGAAAATGCGCGCGCATTCACGGAGATCGAGATCGGTGGTGGTGACGTCGAAGGATTGGTATTCGAGGGCGTTTCTCGCGAAGTCGACACTGCGGGTGAAGGTGCCCCGGGCGGAGCCGCCGCCTCGGGTTGCGACGAGGTCGAGGCCATCGTAGAAATCGGGGCGGATAAACAGCGACGTGCCGAGGTAGTCGAAGCGGACAGTGTTGATGACCGGGTTGTTGGCGTCAGCACGCAGGAAGATGACTGTGTCGTACGGGCGCCCCCAGCGGCCTGAGATCACGATATCGGCGCGCGGTGGAGAAGAGCCGGAGAAATCGAAGTGGCTCCAGAAGCTTGGCCACCAACCGCTGAACCAGCCGGCGATGTCGGGTGGCCGGAGCGCGCCTTTGAGCAGGAAGCGAAAGTCGTTGGTCTGCGTATCCATCGTGTAACCTCCCCGGGCTTCGCTCTCGGGGGTTTTCAGGAGGATGCGCCGGACATCGAGTGCGGTGCCGGCGTACGAAAACTCGGCGGCGGTGGCCGAGATGGCGACGCGGCCGACCTGGACCAGGCCGGAGGAGATGCGGCCGCTGGCGTGGGAAAATTTCCAGCCGGGGTCGAACGTGGCGGTGACGGCGAAAGGCGCGGGGGCGGCGGGTTTGATGATCGCGGAGATGTCGCGACGGATCCGGCGGCTGACGGTGGCGATTACCGCGGGCGACAGCCTGCTGGCGACTTCAACGGTGCCGCTGCGGTCGGATAGATCCAGATCGCCGGACAGGCTCCAGGGCTCATCGAGCAGGTTCAGGGAGAGAGCGGTGTGCAGGCGAGGAAATGTACCCGTCGTACGAGCGGCCACTGCGGTGGCCGTGAGTTCGTGGAAGTCGAGCCGGCCGAGGGCGAGATCGAGGGATCGCGCGGTTGTTTTCCATCCGGGGGCAATCCCCGCCAGAAGAGAGAAGTGCGCGTCGCTGGCTTGAACGCCGCCGGGCGCTGCGAGCTGGGCAAGTGAAAGCTGGATACGCGCGGCCCAAGGCTGGTTGCTGGTGATCGGCAGCGTGGTTGAAAGCGTAAATGGACCGAGGTCGATGCTTTCGGCGGGCGGCAGGCCGGAGACGAGCGAGGCGGGAAGCCGGGCGCCACGGGCAGTCAGGAGGATCCAGGCGAGAGCAACGCGGTCGGAGCTCGCGTCGAGGGTGACATCGAGGTGAGGCGTGTCGAACCAGGCGATGGAGGGCGCCCGGTTCGCGAGTTGAAGCGCGGCCTGAAAATAATTTTTGAGGGTGTGTTCAACGATCACGCCGGTCTCGGGCTGCACGTTTTTTTCATCCGCCGGCAGCCGGAGCGTGCCGCGCGCGGCAATGGTCAGGCCTGAATAGCGCGCGTTAAACTGGTGGATGGTCAGGTCGCGATCGTTGATCTCCAGTGAGAGATTGATGTCGGTCAGGACGGATTCATCACGACCGGAAGGGGAGAGGATGGGCGGGAGATGAAGATCGACGCCTTGCAGGCGGATGTTGGAGGCGCCGAAATCGCCGGCGAGGATCGCCCAGGGACTCAGAGCCGCTTCGACGCTGCGTGCGGTGACCAATGGTTCGGCGTATAGTTTACTGTAGATTTTAACGTCACGGAGAAGGACGTGGCCGTGCGGGTCGATGGTGGCCGAGCCCACGTGCGAAATGATGCCGCGGGCCGCGTGTTTGTTTTCGATGCGCTGAACAATCCAGGCGGGAACGGTGAGTTCGCGCGAGAGGCCGATTTTGAGCTGGAAGACGATGAGGGCGACCAGCGCGAGCCAGAGCGTCCAGACCACGAAGCTCCAGGTGCAACGGACGCACTGTTTGCAGAGAAACCAGGAGAAGCGGCCGAGTTTCATGCGTTACATGCGGCATGCGCATGAAGAAAATGACCGGCAGCCTGCAGTCCCTGATCTGCGAAGGAAGCGGCCGGCGGCGGAAAAGCCGGCATGCGGGCGGCGGGACTGCTCACTCCTGAGTGCATCGGTTCACGGGCCTGGGGTCAGGGCGTGGGGACGGCAGCGGGTGCTGGAGGGGGTGGAGGGCCGGGGTCGCGGGAGCCGTAGGTCAGGGCGAAGAGGGCGTCGAGTAGTGGCTGTTCCACTTCAAAGACCACGTTGAGGTCGGTCGATCCGGCGAGCTGGGTGCCTCCTCCCGTGCGGTCGGCGAAGAAGAGGGTTGATATGATGGGGCGGGTGTCGGCGGCGGCGGCGGCCGGCATCAGGCTGGCGTCGAGCCGGTATTTCCATCCGCGTTCCTCGCCGGCGTTGAGGATGGTTTTGGTGAAGGTGGCGGAGGTGAAGGTTTTGGCGCGGAGCACGCGAAGCTGACCGGCGAGGGCTTCTATGACGTCGCGGTTGAGCGTCGTTTCGGCAGGCAGGGGGAGAGGTGTTTCGAGCAGGATTTTATCGTTGGAGAGATCCGTGAGCTTGAGGGATGTGATCGTGGTGCTGGCGGGCAGTTCGCGGAGAAGGCGCTGGCGGTAATAGAGCGGATCAACCGGCGTCTCGCGGAGGATTTCGTCCGAGACGTGGTAGATGGTTTCCTGGCTGGCCAGCCGGGCGTAGGTGTGGCGGTCCTGGCTGGAGCCGATGAGCAGGCGGATGGGGGCGGGGTTGCCGGGGCCGGTCGTGGTGAACGTGATGCTGCGGATCGGGCGGGTGAACCCCAGTGCTTCTTTTTGCGCTTCGGATGGCACATCGATGAAGGCGGGAATCTCGTCGGTCGCCTCGGCGGAAAGACGCAGGAGGTCTGCGATGAGTTGTTCGACAATGACCCGGTCGGCCGGTTCGGTCTGGAGAGGCTGGTCGGGACTGCGGCGGACGACCTGCCAGGCGCTGGCGGTGGCCGGGGCGGGTGATTCCAGGCGTTGGAGGACGAGTTCATCCTGGGCTTGGGAAGACGAGAGCGTGATGGAGGAAAGGGTTGCGGGATCCAGGTCGAGGATCTGTTTCTCGCGGAGCTCGCGCTGGGCGTTGAGCAGTTTTTCCTTCAGGAATTTGTCGGGGACGGAGACTGTGAACAACGTGGCGCGGGCGGCGGTGGTGCTGCCGGGCTCCTCGCCTTCCATGAAAGCGTAGTAGAGGGTCGCCGGCTCGGGAGCCGGGGCCGAGGGGGATGTTTCGGCGGGAGTGGCCGCGGCGGCAGGCTCGGCTGGCGCGGGACGGCCGAGCAGGAGGGTTTCGCGACGGTTGTTACCCTCGATGGTGATGCGAAGGGAAGGCGTGGCGAGGTCGTTCCGGGCGGCTTCGCCCTCGGCCGGAGGGACGAAGCTATGGACGCGCAGCTCGCGGAGCCCGCCGAGCGCAAGCTCGGTATTCACTTTGCTGGCACGGGTCTGACTGGCGCTCAGACCCTCGATGAGCCAGCGATCGTTTTCGCGGCGGAAGCGAATGCGGCTGCCGCCGGCGGGTTCGAGATTAAGCGAGCGGGCTTCGAAGACCTGGATGGTGAAGAGCTCGCTGGAGCGGAGGGCCTGGAGTGTGCGGGTCAGGCTTTCGGCGAGGCTGCGCGGGACGACGTGGATACGTTTGCCGTCAGGGGAGAGGATGTAGATGCGGTTTTCGACATCGGTGGATTTTCCGAGTCGCACCAGCACGGGCGCGGGATTGGGCACGCTGGTGGTGGCGGCGGGTGTGAACGACAGGGTGATTTGTGGTTTTTCGAGACCGTAGGTGGCCAGGCTCATGCCACTCTTTTCGAGAGCGTCGACGTCGAAGGACGAGATGGGGCGGAGGAACTGGAGCTCGTTGACGATGTTGCGGACGGCGAATTCGTTGGCGGGCCAGGCGAAAGGCTGGGTGAGAAACCACTTGTCGACGCGACGTTCAATACGAGTGAGGGTCTCGCCGCTGGCGTTGGTGACAGTGAGGGATTGAATGTTGGCGACCTCAGGGCCGAGAACGCCGGTGGTGTCTTTCGCCGGATCGATGCGGCCGCCCATGACGAAGATGACGTAGAACAGGACGACGTTCAGGAAGATGAGGACGAGCGTGACTTTGGTTCTCACGGGAGCGGAAAATGAAGAATTATGAATGTAGAATTATGAAGCGGCGGGAGCGGCTTTAGCGGCGGCGGGTCCAGTAGACGATTATTCCGAGCAGGGCCGCGGCGGCAGGCAGGCCGAAGAGCAGACTGTAACGGAGGCGGACGAGTTCCTGACGGCTCAGTGAGAGCTGGAATTTGTCGATCTTGCGCGGAGGGACGCTGAGTTGGGCGTCGCCTTTGACCAGCCAGTTGAGGGCGGAGAAAAGAGGACCGGGTTGCCGCGGACCGGGAGGTGTTCGTTGGTAACGAAGTCTGCGGAGCCGAAGGCGACGAGGCGGCCGACGGGAACGCTGAAGGGCAGGTTGTCCTTGGCGGCCAGACGCTCGGCAGCCACGACGAGGGAGAGTTCCTTGTCCTTATAGCCGAGCAGATCGACCCCGGGCGTGTATTTGCGTTCGCCTTTGGCGTAGTTGCGTTCGCCCCAGGCGGTGAGGCTCGCGCCGACGAGTTTGGAGACCGAGCGGCTGGGGTCGGGGACCGCGCTGGGATTGGGGCGGATGGAGCGTGCGGCGCCGAAGAAGAGCTGGGCGTTGTTTTCGATGAGAAGCTTGGTGATGTCGTGCGGCCAGTAGCCGTTGAGGATGAGGCCGCCGAAATCAGTCTGGGCGCCGGGAGCGTCGTCGTAGATCCACACGTTGTCGGCGATCAGGCCCCAGTCGTAGAAGAGGTCTTCTAGGCCTGTGGGGTACAGGCCCGGTGCGGTGAAGACCATGAGACGGCCTGCATCTTCGCTGAGGTATTTGCGGAGAAGCTCCTGTTCGAGGGGGTCGTAGCGGCTGGTCGCGCCGACGGAAATGATTAGGTCGGGTCTCTCGGCGGGGCTGTTCGGAATTTTCCGGGCGCGGGCCAGATCGATCGTGGTGATGGCAAAGTTCCGGGCGCGAAGATTGGAGTAGAGATCGGAAATGCCCCGGGCGGAAATATTGAGGATGTCGGCTTCACCGTGACCGGTGAGGAAATAGATTTTTTTCTGCTCGGTGTTGGAGACGTCGAGGATGGAGGCGGTGAAAGCCTGTTCGCCGAGAAAGGCTTCGCGTTGATTGTTTTTAATCAGGTAAAGCTCGCCCAAGGTGACGACGCGGCGCTTGTCGCCACACAGGAACAGAACCGTATCTTCCTGAAGATCGAATTGCCGGGCGTCGGCCGGGCGCTGGTAGATGTCGATGAAGTCGACGGTGATGCGGCCGTTGGGGCGGGTCTCGGTGGCGTAGGTGTATTCGCGGAGCAGCTCGGAGATATCGAGGTAGGCCTGGGACTTGTTGGCGTCGTCACTTTTCTTGGGGAAAGTGACGATGATGCGGATAGGTTTGTTGAGCTGGCCGAGATAGGAGAGTGTCTCGGCGGAAAGGGAATGTTTGCGCAGGCGGGTGAGATCGAACCGGCCGACATCTAGCTGAAGCGCGAGGTAGTTGAGCCCCCCGAAGAACGAGAGAAACAGGACGGCCTGCAGCACGAGATTGGTGGTGCGGAGCCAGCGGGCGGCGCGGAAGCTGGTGGGTAGTGACATCCTGGAAAAAGCGGGCGGAGCGGTGGGGCGTGTTACGAAGAGTGGGGTGGGAGGGGAATGACCAATGACCAGTGACCAATGACCAATGTCGGAGGCGGCGTGAGTGCTCGGTTATAGTGGCTGGCGTAACGGGACATGGTTGCTGGGTCAGCTGTGGATGAGCTTCGCCTCGACTCCGAGGATGCTGAAGATGAGGCAAAGCACGGAGCCGCTCACATAAAACAGGAGCTGGCGGACATCGACGATGCCCCGGCTGAAATCGTTGAGATGCTGGAGGACCTGGGCGTATTCGATCGATGTTTTCACCGGCGCCATCGCCGGGTGATTGAGGGCTTCCAGATCATGCGCGAAGTGCGTGCCGAGCAGGAGCAGGAAGAGAATCGTGAAGCAGAGGATTCCCGCGACGGCTTGATTGCGGGAGAGAGAGCTCGCGAAGATGCCGGCTGCGATGAAGAAAAGTCCTGAGACGGCGATGAACAAATAGCCTCCGATAAGCGGGCCCGGATCGAAATCGCCCGCGAAACGCCGGAGCAGATAGAAGAAGGCTGCCGTTGAGGCCCAGAGGAGAATGTAGAGAAAATAAGCGGCGCCGAATTTGCCCAGGATTACCTCGAAGGTGGTGACGGGGGTGGTGAGCAGTGTCTCGAGGGTACCGTTTTTTCGTTCCTCCGAGATGCTTTTCATCGTGAGCAGCGGGACCATGAAAAGCACCGGAAGCGGGAAGATGGCGAAGAAGGCGCCAGCCGGAGAGATCTCCATGGGGCCGCGGCTGTAGTCTTCGAGCAGCGAGGTGAACATGAATCCCATCACGATGAGGAAGAGCACGCCGGCGATGTAGGTGCTCGGGCTGACCAGCAGCATGCGGATCTCGTGGCTGAGGATGGTGAGGAAGTGTCGCATGGGTGGAGCGGATCAGCGGGAAAGCGGAAGAGCGTCGGAGGGAATGACCAATGACCAGTGACCAATGACCAGTGACGGCGACGGAGCGCAGGCGTGCGTGATGGTGTGGCGGGAAGATTGGCGCTGCATACGTGCGGGGGTGAACAACGCGCTCGGAGTGCGCGTTCCACCTTCGGAGCGAATGCAGGTCATCGCGTGTGCGTGTGGTTCTGAAGCAATGGTCATTGGCTCATTGGTCACTGGTCATTTCGACGCGCGCTTGGGCGCGTCGACGAGTTCCCATGTGCGGCGGGTGGCGGCGAGGAAGACGTCTTCGAGCGTGGGGCTCTCGCGGTTGAGACCGCGAAGACGGAAGCGGGTGTCGGCGACGAGCGCGCGCATGAGCGGTTCGCCGATGGAGTCGTCGCGATCGGTGACCAGGCGCAGGGTATAAAAACCGACGGGGTCGGGACCACTTTGCTCGGTGATTTTCAGCGTGGGCTCGACGGAGACGAGAACCTCAGGAAGCGCATTCATGTCGCCGGAGATTTCCAGTTTGTAGAGCGAGTGGCCGAGGATGTCGCGGCGAAGTTCGCCGGGCGTGCCGGTGGCGACGACGCGGCCTTGATTGATGATGAGCACCCGGTCGCAGGTCATCTCGATCTCGGGCAGGATGTGGGACGAAATGATCACGGCCATGCGACCGCGGAGACTCGCGATCAGGTCGCGGACGATGAGGATCTGGTGCGGATCGAGGCCGATGGTGGGCTCGTCCATGATGATGACGGGTGGTTCGGCGAGGATGGCCTCGGCGATGCCGACGCGCTGGCGGAAACCCTTGGAGAGTTTGCCGATGATCCGGGTCCGGACGCGGGTGAGATCGCAAAGCTCGAGAACCTCGCTGATGCGGTCGGAGAGTTTTTTGCGAGGGATCTCCTTGAGACGGCCGCGGTAGTAAAGGTACTCGGAAACGCGCATGTCCTCCGGCAGCGGATTGTTTTCCGGCATGTAGCCGATGAGGCGTTTGACGGCATCGGGCTGGCTGGCGACCGGGACTCCGCAGAGGCTGACGCTGCCCGAGGTGGCGGGCATGTAGCCGGTGAGAATGCGCATGGTCGTGCTCTTGCCCGCGCCGTTGGGGCCGAGGAAGCCGAGAATTTCGCCGCGCTTGAGAGTGAAGCTGATGTTATGGACAGCGGTGACCCCGGCGTAGGCTTTGACGAGGTTCTGGACTTCGATGGCGGGCGAGAGTGCTTCGGACATGGAAAGCGATGGCTCTAATCCATGTAAATTTTACAGAATGGGAAGCTTGGAAATGGCCGGCGCACTTCGTGCGCTGGAGTGACCAATGGCCAATGACCAGTGACCATTGGACGGGAAAACTCGAAGGATGAAGCCTGAATGATGAAGGAGGATGATGGCTAGCGGCGGTGCACAGCGCGCTCGGAGTGCGCGCTCCACCTCGGAAGCAATATTCAGCGGTTGAGTTCCCACGCGGCGGCGAGGCCGCGGAGCGTGATGTCGGGGACGACCACGAAAGGCGTGCGCAGCGTTTTTTTCAGGAGTTCAGCGGTGCCGCCGGTCGCAAGTACGTGCGGAGCGGGCTCGCCGCGGGCGGAAAGTTCGGCGAGCACGCCGTCGAGAAGGGCCTGAATCATACCGCCAAAGCCGATGACGGTGCCGATGCGCATCGCTTCGATCGTGGATTGACCGATGGCGCGGTCGATCTGGAGGGAATCGTCGAGTTTGGGAAGAAGCGCGGTCTGTTCGTGAAGGTAGCGGCGCATGACTTCGACGCCGGGGGCGATAATGCCGCCCTCGTAACCATGGGTCTTGGTGACAATGTCGAAGGTGACGGCGGTGCCCATGTCGATGACGATGGCGGGTGTGCCGAAAAGAGCGTGGGCGCCGGCGGCGTTGGCGAGGCGGTCCTGGCCGATTTCAGCGGGTCTCGGATAACCGATGGGGATGCCGAGTTTTTTGTCGTAGGTGAGCTGGAAAACAGGAAGAGGCGGGCGGGCGTTTTCGAGGATACGACGGAGTTTTTCCGTGGCTTCGGGGACGACTGAGCAGAAGGCGATACCGCGCAGGCCCGGGCATTCAGCGATGAGGCCGCTTAATCGGAGAGCAAAGCCGTCGTCGGCGTGATCGAGCTGGCGTGTGGGCAGCTGGCGCAGGAAACGGGAGCCGAGCGTGTCGACGACGCCGTAGTGGGTGTGTGTATTGCCAATGTCGATGCAGAGAAGCATGGCCGATTGCGAAGAACGCAATCGGAATGGCCAGTGACCAGTGAGGCAATGACCAATGAGGGCGGAGGAAACCTGAAACCCGAAATACGAAGACTGAAGGTCGAAAGCCGGAAGGACGGATGGCTGGCGGCGTTGCACAGCGCGCCCGGAGTGCGCACTCCACCTTGAAGGCGCGGACTAGAAGTCCGGCCTATGGGTTACTTTTTCTCGATGGTGACTTCGCCGGCGCGGAAACGCTCGGTGCGGCCCTTGTCGGTTTTGATGATGAGCGAGCCCTCGTCGTCGATGCCCGAGGCGGTGCCGGCGATGGTTTCGCTGCCGTGCAGGAGCTTGATGGCTTTGCCTCGGAGGATGTCGTATTCGTGCCAGCGTTCCGCGAAGGTTTTCAAGTAGGCGCCGGAGACGAACTGCTCATAGGCGTCGAGTACGCGGCCGATCAGGGCGGCCGTGAATTTATTGATGTCGAGCGGGGTCTGCGTGTGCTCGGCGAGGGAAATGGCGCGGCGGTTGAGGGCCGCGGGCCAGGATTCGGAATCGCTGTTGATGTTGAGTCCGAGGCCGAAGACGAGGTCGCGGATCTGGTCGGAGTCGATGCGGGCCTCGGTGAGGATGCCGCCGGCTTTGCGGCCATCGAAGATAATGTCGTTTGGCCATTTCAGGCCCGGCGTGACGCGGGTGAAGTTGGCGATGAGTTCGCAGAGGTTGACGCCCATCCAGAGTGTGAACGTCTGCATGCGCGCGGGCTCCAGCTTGGGGCGGAATGCGAAGCTGATGTAGAGATTGCCGTTGGCCTCACTGTGCCAGACGCGTCCGAAGCGGCCGCGGCCTTTGGTTTGCTTGGTGGCGACGACGACGAAGGGAGCTTCGCGTCCGGCGGCGAGCTGGCGGGCGGCCTCGTCGTTGGTGCTGTCGATTTCCTCGTTGAAGACCAGGTCGAAGCTGAGTTTCCGCGAGGAGAGATAGGCGTGGATGAGATCGGGGTAGACAGCGTCGGGGCGTTTCGTGAGGCGGTAGCCGCGGGCGCGAATGGCCTCAAATTCGAAGCCGTGGCGGCGCATTTTTTCCATGTGCTGCCAGACGGCGACACGGCTCATGTCGAGTGAGCGGGCAAGGATGCTTCCGGAAACGAAGCCATTTTCTTTTTCAATCAGGGCGCGAAGGATGGTGGTCTCGGTGCTGCTCATCGGGCGTGTTAAGTCGAAGGGAAAGGAACGGAAATGAGGGGATTAATAAACA
This sequence comes from Nibricoccus sp., assembly GCA_049840895.1. Lineage (GTDB taxonomy): Bacteria > Verrucomicrobiota > Verrucomicrobiia > Opitutales > Opitutaceae > Nibricoccus. The sequence continues at coordinate 22,057 of JASGJB010000019.1, forward strand.
TAAGACGCGCAAGCGAGCCCCGGAGATGCGAAGGGATGATTATTTTCTCCAGTCGAGACCGATATCCACCCACACGCTTTGATGGACGAGGGCGCCGGTGGAGGCGAAATCGAGGCCGAGGCCGGCGAGTTTTGGGAGCGTTTTCAGGGTGATACCGCCGCTGGCTTCGGTGAAAGCGCGTCCGGCGATGAGCGTGACGGCCTTGGTGAGCTGGGCGGGGGTGAAATTATCGAGGAGGATGATGTCGGCTCCGGCGGCGAGGACGGGCGGGATTTGATCGAGCCGGTCGACCTCGACCTCAACGGGGAGATCGGGCGCTGATTTTTTGGCGCGGGCGACTGCAGCCGGAAGGTCCTCGAGTGCTCCGAGGAGGGCGAGATGGTTGTCCTTGAGCATGACGCGGTCGAAAAGACCGAGGCGGTGATTCCAGCCGCCGCCGCAGGCGACGGCGTATTTTTCCAGCATGCGCCAGCCGGGCGTGGTTTTGCGGGTATCGAGAAGGCGGGTGCGGGATTTGCCGAGAGCGGCGGCGTACCGGCGAGTTTGCGTGGCGACGCCGCTGAGGCGCTGGAGAAAGTTAAGCGCGACGCGTTCGGCGGTGAGAAGCACGCGGGGGTCACCGCTCAAGGTGGCGAGAACGGCGCCTTTTTCCAAAAACGCCCCGTCTTTGGCGCGAAGCTGGGCGGTGGCGCCGCCGCCATAGACGGACAGAATCAGGGAGAGCAGCGGAAGTCCGCAGGCGACGAGGGGTTCGCGGGCGACGAGATCGGCGGAGCCCTGGCGCGGAGTGGTCAGGAAGCAGGCGGTGGAACGATCGCCGGTAGTGCGCGGGCGGTGACGCAAGCCGAGGCCGGAGAGATCCTCGTCGCGCGCGAGTTCGATGAGCTTGCGTGCATGAGCGAGATCAAGGTCGTCCCAAGTGAGGCGTTTGATGAGCGAGTCGGAAAGATCGGCGCGCGAGAGGGCTGACATGGAACGAAACGACACAAGATCACCGTCCAATGTTCAACGGCTTTTCCGGCGTGTGCGGGCGCGGAGGAGTTCCTACGATTCGGCGACGAATGCGAAACGCGGCTGGCGCACGCCGTTGTGCTCGATCTCCCCGGTGAACATGGCGAGCGGGCGGACCCAGAGGCTGTGGTCGCCATAGAGGAGGCGGTAGACCACGAGTTCCTCCTCCGTCTCGCTGTGGCGGGCGACGTCGATGACCTGATAGTCTTTGCCTTTATAGTGGCGGTAGCGGCCGGGCTGGAGGCGCGGGGCGGGGGTGGGCATCGGGAAATTGGTTACGAGTTGGAAACCGTGAGATGGGAATCGACCGAAGTGACGCCCTCGGTCGCAAGCGCGATGGCGATGGCCTTGGCGATGAGCTCGGGGGATTTGACGGTGCCGCGCAAGGTGACTTTGCCGGCGTCGGCCTCGACGGAAATGGTGCGTGTGGAGAGATCGTCCTCGATGGCGTACTTGCCCCGGATGACGGCGATGATGCGGACGTTGGAGAGGGTCTGGCTGGCGGAGGCGGTTTTGCTGCGGACGACGCGGCCGGTCTTTTCGAGCTCCTGATTGATTTCTGCAGGCGTGAGATGCCACTCGACGATTTTTTGGGAGATCCCCTCTTTGGCGGCGACAGCGCCGTCCCGGGCTTTGTCGGTGAAGGAACGGTTGTCGGGTGCCGGAGCAGCGGGCTGGCTGGCGCCCGGCGTTTTTTCCGGCGGACGGTTTTGCGCGGGGCAGGCCGGCATGTGGTAATAGTGATAACCGGCGGCACCGACCACGATGCCGAGGAGGAAGATGAAAAGCTTCATGGGAAAGAGGCTGATCGCTCCGACAGCGGGCGATGAGAGGAGTTCAACGAGTGGGCGCATCACAGAGGCCGTTAGCAAGATCCGGCGTGGGAGCGGCGGCATTTAGTTTGGGGCTTGTGTGAGCTGGGAGGTGGCGCAGGTATTGGCGCATGATTTTTCGCTGTCAGCCAGGCTTCGAACTCCTCTTGGAAAAGGAGCTGCGCACGCATGGATTTACCTCGGCCGAAATGGGGGAAGGCTGGCTTCGTGGCGTGAATGCCAGCGGGCGGGAACTGCCCGAACTTTGTTTCGCGCATGCGGTGCTGCTGGAGCCGAAGGAAGTCGCCGGGGAGTCGGTCAACGCATTGGCGGGCGCGGTGGCGGAAACGTTTTTGGAATCGGCACGGACGGAGCGCTTCGAAGGTGCGTGGCCGCTGATCTTCGAGGCGGCGGGAGGGCTCGATGGACTCGGGCGGCGGATGAGCGGAGTGGAAAAAGCGTTTGAGGAGCTCTTGAAAAAAAAGATGGGGCGCGTGGCCAAACTGGCGTCGCCCGAGAAGCCGCGCGGACCGGGGCGGGCGCGCGGGCTGTTTGTGTTCTTCGCGGATTTCAAACGCGTGTTTGTGTCGCGTGAGTGCGTATTTGGGGGGCAGCGACGGATGGCGGACGATGAAATGGCTCCGTCGCGTTCGTATCTGAAGGTGGAGGAGGCGTATGTGCTTCTCGGGCGCGAGCCCGACGTGGAGGAAACGGTGGCGGATCTGGGCGCGGCGCCGGGTGGCTGGAGTTACAGCGCGGCGAAGCGGCGGGCGCATGTGGTGGCGGTGGACAACGGGCCGTTGAAAGGCGGTGCGTTGGGGCATGCGCTTATCGACCATCGGAAGGAAGACGCCTTTCGTTTCGAGCCGGGGCAAGGGGAGCGGTTTGATTGGTTGTTCTGCGATCTGGTCGAGGAGCCGCATCATGTGATGCGCAATTTGATCGAGCCGTGGATCACGCGGGGCTGGTGCCGGCGGTTCGTGGTGATTTTGAAATTCGGGCGCGTGGATCCGATCGCGTTGCTTCAGGAGATCACGGCGCCGGGCAGCGTGCTGGCGACGCACACGACGAATCTGCGCATCCGGCATCTCTATCATGATCGCGAGGAGTTCACGATTGTCGGCGAGGTGAAGGCATGAAGCCGAAGGAGACTCCGATCTGCGGGCTGGCGGCGGTGAAGGCAAAGTTCGAGCGCGAGCCGGCGTCGATCATCCGGCTCTTCTTCGATTTCCAGACGGGCAAAAAAGTCGGGGCGATCAGCAAGGCGCTTGCTGCGTCGCGTCGTGTGTATCGTCAGGTCGAGCCGTCGGAATTGGAGAAGATCGCCGGGACGATTCATCACGGCGGGATCGTGGCGATCGTGGAGGCGAAGGCACTGCGTTCGCCGCGGTCACAGGACGTGCAAAACTGGGCGAAAGCGAAAGCGCCGCTCGTGTTGCTCGATCGCGTGGGCAACGCGCACAATCTCGGCGCGATCGCGCGGACGGCAGCGTTTTTCGGAGTGAGGCACATCATCGTGCCGGAGCACACGCAGCAGGCGCTGCCCGGAGAAGCAGCGCATCGCGTGGCGGAAGGCGGACTGGATCAACTGGAGATTCTGACGGTGAAATCGTTGCCGTTGTTTTGCCGCGAGTTGTCGGCGGCGGGTTACGAAGTCGCGGGCACGGCGGTGATCGGCGCGGTGCCACTGGGCAAAGTCGCGACAGAGCTGCTGGCATCGCGGAAACCGGTGGCGATTGTGATGGGTAACGAGGAGCACGGAATGGCACCGGAGGTGGCGAAGGCGTGCACCCGGCTGGTGACGATTCCCGGAAGCGGACGGGTGGAGTCGCTCAATGTTTCGGTGGCGGCGGCGGTGTTGATGTGGGAGTTGTTTGCGCGTTGTAGGTGAAAACCCGGTGCGGAACTCTGCCTAAGCCCGCTGGTCTGGTGGCATGGAATAGGCTAAACTCCCTATAACATGAGCGCTGCACCTTTCTCCTCTGAAGACTACGCGGTTTTGCATTTCACGCTGGTTCCGTCGGATGAGGGCAAGCCCATGCAAAAGACTCATTCGTGCGGCGTGTATCGTTCGATCGAAGAGGCGTTCACATCGGCGCGATTGCTCGCTGTGCGCGAGTGGCAGCGGCTCCGGGCGATGGCGGCGACGGCTGCGGGCCCCGAGGAAAAAGTGACGTCCAGCTGGCACGTGATCGACACCGAGTTTGGCTACGATCTGAAACGCGATCATTTGGTTGTGTCGCGGTTTTGGATTCACACGAAGGCTACGGCTGGAGCCTGAGCGTCGAGTGGGACGAGGTTTCGGAAACTAGCGGTGATCCGATGTGCTCCGCGTCTTAAATGACGCGGTCGCCCGCATTTCACTTCGGCTGAAGCTGCACGTCGACCATGAGGTCGGTGGCGATTTTTTCCAAACCGGTGCGCAAGGAGGCGAGGGAAAGATCGGGCGGAAGAAGAACCGTGGCGCGCGCCTGGAAGAGCATGCTGCCATCCATGGGAGCGCTGATGCGTTCGGAGGCGAGTTCTTCGACGTTGACGCGGTGGGAGGAAAGCACGCTCGAGATTTGAAGGAGAATACCCGGGCGGTCCTGGCCGACGAATGCCAGGCTGGCGAGTGTGCCTGCCACCGAAGGACGGTCGGCTTTCTCGATGTGGAGGTGGATGCGCAGGCCATCGGCTTCGAGCCCGCGAAGCGCCTGGGTGAGTTCGTCGATCTTGGATGCCGGGATTTCGGCGCGAACGATACCGGTGAACTGGCCGCCGAGACGGCACATGCGGCTTTCGAGCCAGTTGCCGCCGTGACGGGCGACGCGGGCGGCAAGCGCTTCGACGATGCCGGGGCGGTCCGGACTGATCACGGTCATGACGAGGTTGGCGAGCATGGCGGGACGGTGGGTGGCGGGCGCGTTGGCGGCAATCTTTGAGGCGGCGATGAGCACGAAAAATTTTCGGACAAGACATGATCGGGATTTGCGGACCCGGGCGGACAGTGCGGCTAAAATGGAATTGCGAGGCGGGTGGAGGACTCGCGAGGGTGGTCATGAGCAACTATTACAACCAAGCACCCGGTATTTTTTCCCATGACACTTCGCACGGCCTGTTTCGCCCTCCTGATCTCTTCGTCGGTGGTTTCCCCTGTGGTTCTCAACGCACAACCTCCCGCGCATGAGGAGACTGAACTTGGCGGCAAGATGGACTCGCTGAACAGTGCGTTTCGCAAACTTCGCAAGCAGGTGACTGATGCGACGAAGAACGCGGAATCGCTCAAGCTTGTCGCGCAGATGCGGAGCGCAGTGGCGGAGTCAGAGAAACTTGTTCCGACGAAGGCGGCGGAAATTGCGGAAGCCGATCGCGAGAAGTTCGTAGCGGCGTATCAGGCGAAGTTGAAGGAATTCGATGGGAAAATCATCGAACTCGAAGCCGCGCTAAAGGCGGACAAGAATGAAGAGGCGGCGAAAATCCTCTCGGCGCTGGGTGCAATGCAGAAGGACGGACACAAGGAATTTAAGAAGCAGGAAAAACATTGAGTCCGTCTTTATGTCTCGGTCCTGAATGGCGGCTCAGAGTTTGAAGGCTCTTCGAGTGAGCGTTCGAGACCGGGTTTAAGGAGTTGCTCCAGACTGGCACGAGCCAGCTGGAGAATTTTTTCCGTCGAATGGCTCGTGGCGGTATTTATGGCGGCGCTGACGGCGTCTTCCAGCTGACGCTGGGAGGCAGTGCGGAACTCGAGGCGGAGGCGATTGATGAGGTGACGCGTTGCACTTTCGGCGGAGCTGGACGGAAGTCCCGCCTCAAGGGATCCCGAGTCGGAGGTGATGTCTTTTTCGTAGAACATGGTGTGAAGCGATTGGCTGCACCATGGAGGTTGAGAGCCGCGGCCGGTTCCGCAGAGAAGTCCCCTTCTTTAATTAGGGAAATAGCCGGATGGTGGCGGAACCATTTCATGGGTCCGCCGGAGGAAACCCTTCGCGGAAAAGGAAGTGAAATGAATGAGCGTTTGGCGTCAGGCCAGTGCGAGCGTGGGCGTGGCCCCGCGCCGTGCGTGTCCCGAGGTTTCACCGGCTACCAAGCGGGCAGGCAACGTGAGTTGCTGATAGGTGATCGCGGCTGCGGGTGGCTGGGCGATGAGCAGGCGGGCGGCGGCGTGGCCGAGGGATTCTGCGCATGTGCCGGCACCGGTGACGACAGGCTCTCCCACGGCAGCGGGGCGGGGCAGATCGGCGCCCACAATACTCAAGTGTTCCGGCGTTTTCCATCCGGCGTGGTTGAGGGCGCGTGCGGCCCCGGCGGCCATGAGGCTGTTGTAGCAGACGAAAGCAGTTGGGAAATCAGCGCGGCTGGAAAGCGGGAGCAACGCGTGGATGGCCTCGGCTCCCTCGGCGCGATCGGCGTCGGCCCGGTTGATTTCGTAGCGAGAATCAGGAGTCAGACCGGTGGAGGTGAGCGCGGCGTGAAAGGAGGCGTGGCGAGCTTCGTGGCGACCCTGTCCGGCTTTGCCGCCCAGCCAGCCGATGCGGCGATGGCCGAGTTTGTGGAGGTGGCGCACGATCAAATGGAGTGCCTGGGTTTCGTCGCCATTGACCGTGTGGCCTAGGCCAGTGGGGCGGGCGGAGATACTGACGAGCCTGGGTTCGAGGGAGAGCAGTTTTTCGAGGAACGGACGTGTGACTTCGCCGAAGAGAGCGATGCCTTGAAAGAGGTGTCCGCTGGGGAAAAGTCGTGCGAGACGGTCGGCGTCGAGCTCGGGTTCCGAGCCGAGGAAAACGGTGGTGCCGTCAGATTCTTCAAGGGCGGCGTGGAGGCCGTGCTGTATATGACTGAAGTAGTTGCCCAGCCGCGACAGTGTGAGTGAGGGACGCAGAATCACGCCGATTTGCGGCGGCAGGGTTGTGGCGGCCGCTGGATTCATGCCCTTGGCGCGATAACCGCAGAGAGCGGTATGCTGCCAGATGCGCTCGTACGTGGCGGGATTGATGCCGTCACGCCGGCCATTGAGGACGAGCGAAACGAGCGCTTGGGACACGCCCAGATCGCGAGCAATCTGGGCCTGGGAGACTTTCCGAGGCGGAGGGGACAAAGGGTAATGGGGTGGCACCAGCAGCACGCTCGACTTTCCCATAGGGGAGGAGAACCAAGCGGGTGAGATCTTCTGGCGCGGACACGAGACCGCCGGAACTGTCCGAAAGCGAGATTTTTTCTGTGGAAAGGACGTATTTCGCAAAGCCTTGGTTAACATCTCTTCCCATAGAAAGAGGCGCTATCAGACAACAAAATCACGGAAACATTTCTGGGGTAATGTGTTTTATTCTCTTGGGTGCGACGCGAAAGAGCGATCGCAAGGGAGTGGAGAGGCAAGACAGCTTTCCTCAACCAACTGAGAGTCAAGCTGGGTGCCTACTATCTTTATGCTGCAGAGTGCGCTCGCAGTCCGCGAAGCGGGCGTGCGTCCGGTCGTCGATTACCGGCTTAATTGTAGAGCCAGAAGCGACGGCTGGATTGCTGGAAAATCAGGGCATCCTGCTTCCACTTGCGGAGGAAGCCTTCGAGATCCACGGAAGCTCCATCGCGTTTCAAGGCGTTCCACCATTCAAGCGAGCCGGTGTGTTTATTGAAGAGCAGGGCGTCGTCGGCTTTGGCGGCGGCGAATGGGTTTTTCGCATTGTAGCGTGCGGCCAGGCGCATGAGGTGGAAACTGAGTTCGGTGGGATTCCAGTCGTCCCAATCGTTCACTTCAACGTAGATGCCGATACCCATCGGAGCGCCGGCTGGCGAAGTGAGGGCGACCTTTTTAAAGGCGAGGCCGGGGAGCCGGAGGGCGGTGAGATCCTTCTGCACCTGTTCCATCGAACGAAGCTTGGTGGAGACTCCGCGGAACGGATACTGGGTGCCGATGCCGTGGGAGAATCCGCCAATCTGGCAGCCGAGACCGGTCATGGCGTAGCCAACGCAGGCGGCGAAATCCTGAACGTACGGAGAGGTTGGAACGAATTTCAGGCCGGTTTCGGGCCAGCGCATGGAGCGGCGCCATCCTTGCATCGGAATCACCGTGAGGCGGCCGCGCTGGCGGACGGCTTCGCTGATGTCGAGTGCGCCGGGGGTGCCGGCAGCGAGGCGGGCGAGTTCGCCCATGGTGAGGCCGTGGACGTAAGGCATCGCGAACTGCCCCACACCGCTGAAAAATTGTTTATCGAGAAGCGGGCCATCGACCTTCAGGCCACCGAGGGGGTTGGGGCGATCGAGGATGATGACTTCGACATTGTTTTCGAAGCAGGTCTCGAGCGCATATTTCATGCAGACCGAGAATGTGTAGGAGCGGACGCCGATGTCCTGCAGGTCAATGACCATGGCGTCCATGCCCTTTAACTGGGCCTTGGTGGGCTTGCGGTTTTTCCCGTACAGCGAATAGGCGGGCAGGCCGGTGCGTTTATCAATCGTGTCGGCTATGTTCACGGATGCCGCATCCTTGCCGTAGATTCCGTGCTCGGGACCGAAGAGGGCGACGAGTTTGACGTTGGGTGCCGCGCGGAGGACATCGACAGTGCTGACGCCGAAACGGTTCACACCGGGTGGGTGTGTGAGAAGGCCGACGCGTTTTCCGGCAATGGGAGCGAAGTTTTGCGCGGCGAGGACGTCGATGCCCAGCAGGACGGGCGGGCCTGAGCGCGGAGCGGGAAAACTCACGGAAGGCGCTGAGTTTTGCGGCGTGGCCGGGGCGGTGGGGGCTGAAAGTGCGGGCGACGGTGTTGTCGTCGGAGCGGTCGGGCTTGCGGTTTCCGTCGACCGGCTGGGCTTCACGCGCTGCTGAGAAGGAGACGTTGAGCGTGTACCTGGCTGGCCGGCGGCGTAACTGGCGACGAGAGTCAGAATCAACGCGGACACGATCAGGATGATCGTCCGGATGAACTGCGGAGATTTTGGAAAAGGGGTGCGGGCGGGGCCAGTCATGCGTGGCGCAACTGTGCGAGCAGGTGAAGATGCGTCGAGAGGGAATCGGCGACTTTCGAACGGACACCAGCGGCGCGGGAAAAATAAAAAAGCGCAGCCGGGAATTTCCGGCTGCGCCCAGAGGCATGGGATACGGGTTTTGGCCTCAGCTGCGGACCTTGCGGCGGCGCCAGAGAGTGGCCGCGCCGAGGATGCCGGCTGCGATGAGGCCGTAGGTCGATGGTTCTGGCACCGCCACGTTGCCTTGGCCAGGCGTGACGATCGGGTTGTACGTGGAGCGGAATTCCCACGCCAGGATGTCGTGGTTGCCGAAGGCGGAACCGGTGCCGGAGGTGAAGCCGACAAACGCGTCGAACGAACCGAGCTGAGCGGCGAGATCGACTGTCGTGGAAAGGAGTGCAGTGGTCGGACGCAGATTGGAGCCCTCGAGCAGACGGAGTTCGAGCGCGTTGGTTGCGCCGTTGTAATCGACCCAGGCGTTCCAGACGGTGCCGTCGTTCATGCGATTGCCGATGGCGACTGCAGTTGCGGAAGAAGCGAAGCTTCCGCCGAAATCGAAGTTGACGTGGTTGCCGTTCGGATCTCCCCAACTAGTTGAGTTGTCCCACGTATCGAACTCGACGCCGAGGCTGTTGGAGATACCGAGATAGCCGATGCCGCCGCCCGCGCCGCCCACGTTATTGGCGACAGTCTGGACGACGAAGGTGATGCCGTCAGCGCCCCAGCCATCGCCATCGGCCGAGCCACCGCTGCCCGTGATGCGAAATTGGAAATAGGTGCTGAAAGACGCATTGGAACTCAGGGATATGGACGAAGTGGAGAATGCGCTGCCTGCTTGGTTATAGGCCGCCGGGGTGAGGCGGAGGACGGAACCGACAACCGCGGCATTACCGTTTAACTGAAGTCCGCTGGCCGTTGAGAAATCGCTGATGTTGATCTGACCAAACGCAGGAAGCGATAAAGCTGCCGCGGCAAGTGCGAGGAGGCATTTCGATGTTTTCATGATGGGGAAAAACGAAACATGGCGGTGACCGCCGGGGTACGTGCACCCAACTCGTGAACAGCGGGTAATCCGAGCTTGTTTGTGACTGTCCGATGAAAACCGGGGAGAGCATCAGTGCCCGGTTGCGGGAAAACCCTAAGAAAACCGGATTTCTCCGGCTCAGTCGCGTATCAGCTGCTCAGACGTAGGAATGACGCAGCGATAGCCATCCTGGGTGAGATGGGTGAGAAGCCGGGCGATGACCTCCACGCGGTGAGAGCCGGGCGGGCCGCTTTCGTGTGCGAGAATAATGACACCGGCTGTCAGTGATCGGCGGATACGGCGCACGGCTTGATCGGGATCGCGGACCTGGGTGTCGTAGCCGCGGGCGCTCCACACCACGAGCTCGAGGTCGCGACGGGCAAGCTCCTGGTGAAGCGCGAGGCTTTTCAAACCGACTGGAGGGCGGAACCAGCGCGGCGTCGGTTCCCCGGCGTTGCGGATCGCCGTGGCGCAGGTGTCGATTTCCTGCCCGGTCCGTGCAGGCAATGCACTCCAGTAGGAGCCGTGGGGATGCGTGTGCGTGTGATTTCCAAGCGCGTGGCCACGGTGGACGATTTCGCGAATCAGCTCCGGATAGCGCGCGGCTTTTTCACCAATGACGAAAAAAGTGGCACGAGCCTGATGCTGATCGAGAAGTTCGAGTACGCGAGGCGTGGTGGCGGGATCCGGGCCGTCATCAATGGTGAGCCAGACCTCGCGTTGTTTTGTGCGGAAGCGTCGTATTGCCGGACCGAAACCGTGCGAAGTGGGAATGACAAATTGCCAGAGCAGCCAAAGTGACGGGCTGAAAAATATGCCGGTGCCGAGTGCGCGATGGCCGGAAAAAAACAGGGCGATGCCGCCGATTTTGGCGAGAGGGACTGAAAGCAGCCAGAGGCGGAAGGAAAGGGGGCGGCGAAAGGCGACCGGGCTACGGGCGGCGGAGTGAGAGGTCGCTGGAAGAGATGTCGGCACGGAAGGCGCCTAGTGACCAATGACCGGTGACCAATGACCAGTGGAAAATCTTGGGGAGCGGGCGAAGGGGTGACTGGCGGTGTGCGTTTGCTTCGTTCAAGAAACGGGAACCTTCAGAGTGAAGGTGGCGCCGCGATTGGTCGTGTTGTTGGCTGCGGTAAGTGTGGCGCGGTGGTTGAGCGCGATGGTTTGGGCTATGGCGAGGCCGAGGCCGCTGTGAGACGTGCCGCCGGTGCGGGCTTTGTCCACGCGGTAGAAACGTTCGAAGAGATGCGGAAGATCGGGCGCGGGAATGCCGGGGCCGTCGTCGGTCACGGTGAGCGTGGCGTGATTATTGTCGACGATCGTGCGGATGCGAACGGTGCCGCCCGGGCGGTCGTGATGCTGGAGCGCGTTGGCGATGAGGTTGGTCGCGAGGATGGCGAGCGCGGCGGGATCACCGAGGACGGGCGCGGGTTGGAGATCGGTGGCGAGCGTGAGTTGTTTCTCGGCGGCAAGCGGTGCGAGGTGAGCGGCACAGTCGCGGACGATAGTAGCGAGGTCGCATTGCTCGCGCGGTGTGTTGCTGGCGGAGGCTTCCTGACGGGCGAGTTGGAGGAGCGCTTCGATCAAGCGGCGCATGCGCTCGGCGGTTTGGTGACAAGTTTCGATGGCGTCGCGATACTCAGTGACGGTGCGCTCGCGTTTCAGGATGCGCTGCGTCTCGGAGAGGAGAATGGTGACGGGCGTGCGGAGTTCGTGGGAGGCGTCGGCGGTGAAACGTTTCTGGCGCTCGAAGGCGGTGTGAAGACGTTCGAAGGTGGCGTTGAGGACGCGGCTGAGCTGGTCGAGTTCACTCTCCGTGCCCGTGGTGCTGATACGCTCGGCGAGATTGCCGTCGGCTATGCGGGTGGCGGTTTCGCTGATGATGCGAATGGGTTTGATGGCGCGGCCGGCGAGCCACCAGCCGCCGAAGAGGCCGACGATCCAGACGCCAAAACCGACGCCGGCGAGCGAAAGTGCGAAGCGGCGCATTTCTTCGCGTTCGGGTGTCAGGTCGATGCCGAAGACGCTGGTGAGACCCTCGGGATTGCGGTGAATCGATTCGCGGCGGTGCTGGAAGGTGCGGGTGTCTTCACCGTCTGGAGGCTGGGGGAGCGGACCGACGTCGGCGGGAAAATTATCGGACTGGAGGAGGACCTGGCCGGATGGGTCACGGAGGCTGAAGTAGGCGTAGCCGGGTTCGGTGCCCTTGAAGAGATCAGCGACGTGTTCAGGGATGACGGGAGAGTTTGCGCGGACTGCAGCGAGGACACGGGCGGGCGAGGGTGGGCCGGGTTGTTCAGTGCGCGAGTTGACGGACTCGATGAGGCTGCGGATCAGCGTGCGCTCGACGTGTTGGAGATTGCGATCGGCGCGGCGGAGCTGGTTGTTCCAGGCGAGCTGGTAGGCGGTGAGACAGAAGGCGGCGATGACGAGCAGCAGAATGAGTCCGTGCCAGGCCTGGATGCGCCAGCGGATCGAGTGGAGGAAGTTGCTCATTCGATGCAGTAGCCGTGGCCGCGGCGGGTGGAGATGAAATCGCGGCCGAGTTTTTTGCGGAGATTGGAGACGTGGACGTCGAGCAGGTTGGAGAGCGTGCTGTCGTTTTCGTCGAAGAGGTGTTCGTAGAGCGTGGTGCGCGTGACGACTTCGCCGCGATGGAGCGCGAGATATTCGAGGAGGGTGTATTCGCGGGCGGTGAGTGGGATCTCTTCGCTGTTCACCGAAACGCGGCGGGCGGCGGTGTCGATTTGCACGTCGCCGATGTTGAGCGACGACTGAGTTTGTCCGGCGGAGCGGCGGATGAGCGCGCGGATGCGGGCGAGGAGTTCATCGAGGTCGAAGGGTTTGACGAGATAATCGTCGGCTCCGCCATCGAGGCCCTTGATGCGGTCGGGCACGGTGTCGCGCGCGGTGAGCATGAGGACGGGCGTGCGTTTTTGCGGGCGCAGGCCGGCGAGGACGCCCCAGCCGTCGAGCTTGGGCAGCATCACATCGAGGATGATGGCGTCGTAATCGTACTCGCGGGCCTTGAAGAGGCCGTCCTGCCCATCGCCGGCGGTGTCGACGGCGAAATCCTCCTCGCGCAACGATGCCGCGAGGCTCTGGCGGAGCTGCGGGTCGTCTTCGATGAGGAGGAGGCGCATGGCGGTGTTTATTCGTGGCGCAGGGCGACGATGGGATCAAGGGCGGCGGCGCGGCGGGCGGGTGTGAAACCGAAGAGAACGCCGACGGCGGCGGAGAAGATGAATGCGATGATGTTGATCTGGGAATTGAACACGTAGTTCACATGGATGATTTGGGCGAGGAGCGCGCAGAGGCCGACGGCGAGGGCGATGCCGACGAGGCCGCCGATGCAGGAAAGCGTGATGGCTTCGACGAGAAACTGGAGGAGAACTTCTTTCGCGGTCGCGCCGATGGAGAGACGGATGCCGATCTCGCGGGTGCGTTCGGTGACGGAGACGAGCATGATGTTCATGATGCCGATGCCACCGACGAAGAGACTCACGCCGGCGACGGCGGCGAGGAGCATGGTCATCATGCGCGTGGAAGAACTGAGCGTGTCGGCGATCTGGCGCGTATCGAAGACGTTGAAGTTGTTGTCCTGATTCGGCTGGAGATTGCGGCGCTGGCGCATGAGCGACGTGAGATCGGCAAGGAGCGCGTCGCTGTTGGCGTCGTCTTTCGCAGAGATGCTGATGGTGCTGATGTCGTGCGAGGACGTCATGCCGGCGAGGCGGCGCTGCACGGTGGTGAGCGGCGCGATCAGTGTGTCATCCTGATCGCCCATGCCGACCTGGCCCTTGGCGGCGAGGACGCCGATGACCTCGATGGAGGCGTTGCCGACGCGGATTTTTTTGCCGATGGGATTTTCGCTGCCGAAAAGTTCGGTGCGCACGGTGTTGCCGATGACGGCGACGGCGGCGCCGGAGCGGTACTCGAGATCGGTGAAGAAACGGCCCTCGGCGAGCGTCCACTTGTTGATCTGAAAATAATCCAGCGTGGTGCCGGTGACGGAGGTAGAGCGGGCGTTTTGACGGTAGATCGTGCTGTAGGAACTGCTGCGAACGGGCGCGAGCGCGGCGATGCCGGGGACCTGTTGGGCGACGGCGTTGACGTCGGCCATGGTGAAGTTGGGCACGCCGGCGGACGAAGCGCGCGGGCCGAAACCCATGCCGGGGCGGAGCATCACGAGATTGCTGCCGAGGTTGGAGATTTGGGATTTCACGGCCTCGGTCGCGCCCTGACCGAGCGTGACCATGGTGATGACGGCGGCGACGCCGATGATGACACCGAGGACAGTGAGGAAGGCGCGCATGGTGTTGCGGCGGATTTCGCGGAGGGCGATGGAGAAGGCGTTCCAGATCATGGCGGGGAATCAGTTGAGGACGTCGGAGGCGATGAGACCGTCGCGGACATGGACGACGCGTTTGGCGTAGGCGGCGACTTCGTCCTCGTGCGTCACCATGATGATGGTGATGCCGAGGTCGCGGTTGAGGCGGGTGAGCAACTGCATGACCTCGACGGTCGTCTTGGAATCGAGGTTGCCGGTGGGCTCGTCGGCGAAAAGCGTGCCGGGCTCGGTGACGATGGCGCGGGCGATGGCGACGCGCTGTTGTTGTCCGCCGGAAAGCTCGGCGGGCGTGTTGCGGAGCTTGTCGGGCAGGCCGACGGACGCGAGGGCCTGGCGGGCTTTTTCGCGACGGTCGCTGCGGCTGAGGCCGCGGTAGAGGAGCGGGAGCTCGACGTTCTCGAGAGCGCTGGTGCGGGCGAGCAGGTTGAAACCCTGGAAAACGAAACCGAGCGCGTGACGGCGGAGAAGAGAGCGCTGGTTGTTATCGAGTGTTTCGACGGAGATGGACTCGTAGCGATAGTTGCCCGTCGTGGGCGTATCGAGACAGCCGAGCGTGTTCATCAACGTGGATTTTCCCGAGCCGCTGGGGCCCATGACGGCGACGAATTCACCGCGGTTGATGGTGAGATTGACGCCGCGCAACGCCTGGAAGGCGGCGTCGCCCTGGCCGTAAGTCTTGGTCAGATCGCGGAGTTCGATGAGCGGAGTGGAGTCGGCGGGTTTCATCGGGCGGGAGGCGTGGAGACGGACGTGATGACGGGAAGATCGGCGGAGAGACCTTCGCCGGTGACCTCGGTGTGCGAGCCATCGGAGAGGCCGAGCTTCACGGAGATTGGCTCGGGATGACCGTCGCGAAGAGCCCAGATCCGCGAGCGGCTGGCGGACTCTGCGGAAGATTTTTTAGCGGTCTCGCCCTCGGGGCGGCCGGACTGCCGGCGCGGCGGCATGGGCGTGAGGCTTTGGATGAAACTCTTTTTCTGCGCGGTGCTGGCAGCGGGAGCGGCGAGACTTTTTTCTGGATCGAAGCGGAGCGCGGCGGTGGGAACGAGGAAGACGTCTTTGCTGGTGGCGACGTGGATGTCGGCCGTGGCGGTCATGCCGGGACGCAGCGTGAGATCGGAGTTGGAGACCTCGAGTTCGGTTTTGTAGGTGACGACGTTGTTGGTAACGGACGAGCCGTAGGAGACGCGGAGGACTTTCGCGGTGTAGGTGCGGTCGGGCCAGGCATCGACGGTGAAGGTGGAGTTCTGGCCGGCGGTGAGGCGGCCGATGTCGGCCTCGGCGACGGTGACGACGAGCTTCATGTGCTCGAGATTTTCGGCGACGACGAAGAGCTCGGGCGCGGCGTAGCTTGCTTGCACGGTCTGGCCGGGCTCGACGTCGCGCGTGAGGATCATGCCGTCCAACGGCGAGCGGATGATGGCTTTGGCGAGATCGGTTTCGTTGGCGACGAGATTGGCTTTGGCTTGGGCGACGTTGGATTCGGCGGAGAGAAGATCGGCCTTGGCGCGATCGGCGGCGGCCTCGGCGGTGTCGAGATCGGCCTGCGACGGAAGACGGCCGTTGCTGAGCTGGCGGAGATCCTGGGCGCGTTTGAGCGTAGCCTCGGTCTGTTTCACCGTGGCGGTGGCCTGAGCTACGGCGGCCTCGGCGATCTTGAGGCTGGCGCGCTTGGCGTCGGTTTCTTGCGAGAGCTTGGTCGTGTCGAGTTTGGCGAGCGGCTGGCCCTTGGTGACGTGGTCGTTGATGTCGACGTAGACCTCGAGGATCGTACCGGAAAGTTCGCTACCGATGGTGACCTCGTTGGTGGGCTCGAGATTGCCGGTGGCGGTGATGGTGAGGTCGATATTTCCCTTCGAGAGTGGCGTCGTGGCGAAAGACGGGCCTTGCTCGGCGGCGGCGCGTGCGCGGTTGCGGAGGAATCCGGCGAGCAGGATAAGAAGCGCGATGACGACGATGAGCGGCGTGCGGAGTTTGCGGAACCGGCCGGGCTTGGCTGATTGGACGATGGCGGCGAGGTCGGGCGGAGATTTGAGCGTGGCGGATTTCATTGCGTGAAAATTTTTAGAGAGAGGCGGTGTGGGTGGTGTTGAGCGGGGTCCAGCCGCCGCCGAGGGATTTGTAGAGCTGGATGTGTGCGGTGAGCTGTTCGGCGCGGGTGGTGACCTGTTGCTGCTCGACGGAGAGCAGCGTGCGCTGGGCGTCGAGGACGGTGAGGATGTCGACGCTGCCGGCTTGATATTGCATGTCGGCGAGTTGGGATGCCTCGCGGGCGGCGGCGACTGAGCGGTCGAGGATATCGAGACGCTCGGCGGTGCGTTGCACGGCGATCAAAGCGGACTCCACCTCGGACAGCGCGGTGAGCACGGTGGATTGGTAGCTGAGCAACGCCTGGCGCTGGAGAGCGTCCTGGATCTGGACGGTTTGCTTGCGCTGGCCCGCGTCAAAGAGCGGAGCGGTGAGACTGCCGGCGACGCTCGAAATTGTGGAAACGGGGTCGAAGAGTTTTCCGGCCTTGAGGGCTTCTACGCCGATGGAGCCGCTCAAGGTAAGCGATGGAAGACGCGCGCGTTGCGCGGCAGTGGTGCGGAGGGCGGCGGCTTCGTAGGCGTCGGCGGCGGAGCGGACGTCGGGGCGGTTGTTGAGCGTTTCCGCGGGAATGCCGGTGGCTGTGGCCGCGGGGGACGGCGGGAGTTTGCCGGTGGTGGCGAGCAACGTGTCGAGCGCGCCGGGAGTTTTTGCGGTCAGGAGCGCGAGGGCGTTGCGGGTTTGCGCGATGGTTTGTTGAAGTGAGGGCAGCGAGGCGCGGGCCTGTTCGTACGTGCTGACCGCCTGCTGCGTGGCGAGTGCGTCGCTGCCGCCGGACTGTTGCTGCCACTGGAGCAGCTGGATGGTTTCGCCGCGGGATTTGAGGCTTTTTTCGACGACGACGGCCTGGGCCTCGGCGGAGCGAAGTGCGACGTAGTTGGTGGCGACCTCGGCAGCGAGAGAGACTTGTGCGGCGTGAAAATCCTCGATGCTGCCCTTCAGGTCGGCGGCAGTGCCGGCGTTGCTGGCGCGAAGCTTGCCGAAAAGATCCAGCTCCCAGCTGGCATCGAGCGACGCGGAATAATTTTCTGCCTGCTGGGTGGTGTCAGATGCGCGAACTTTTTGACGCACGTTCTGACCAGAGGCCGATCCCGTGACGGAAGGAAACAGGCTGGAGCGCTGGACGCCGTGGCGTGCACGGGATTCGTCAATGCGGGCAAGCGCGGTACGGATATCGGTGCTGGAAGCGAGCGCGTCGGCGACGAGCTGGTTGAGGACCGGATCGTTGAACTGACGCCACCATTCGCGGAGGGCGGTCGTGTCGAGAACCGATGGCGCAGGGGAAGCAGCCGTTGTGGCGGGCGTGGAATTTTTCCACGCGGCGGGTGTTTCGAGCTGCGCGGAGCCAGCGGCGTTCGTGGATGTGGATGAGACGCAGCCGGCGGTGATCAGCATCGACGCGAGAGCGGCGAGTGTGGGCGGGAGCGCGCGGAAGCGGGAGGAGCGTGGATATCGGTCGGGCATGTGAACTGTGCCCGAAGATACCGATTCGAACCTTTAGGGATCGTGAAGACGGCGGAGAAAAATGACGCCAAAAAGCGCGCTCGGAGTGCGCGCTCCACCTTTGGATTTTAGAACTTCAGGTGTTTCAGGGTGAGGCCCTGGTTGATGAGCTGCTTGAGCGAGGCGATGCCGATCTTGAGGTGATCCTCGACGTAGGTGGCGTCGACTGCGCGATCGCTCTTGGCGGTTTTCACGCCGTCGGGAGTCATGGGTTGATCGCTTACGAGCAGGAGTGCGCCCGTGGTGATTTCGTTGAAGAAACCGGTCATGAAAATCGTGGCGGTTTCCATGTCGACGCAGAGGGCGTGGATTTTCTGGAGATAGGCTTTGAACTCGGCGTCGTGTTCCCAGACGCGGCGGTTGGTAGTGTAAACGGTGCCGGTCCAATAGTCCCGGGCGAAATCGCGGATCGACGTGGAAATGGCCTTTTGAAGAGCGAATGAAGGCAGTGCGGGGACCTCGGGGGGGAAATAGTCGTTGCTCGTTCCTTCGCCGCGGATGGCTGCGATCGGGAGGATGAGATCGCCGAGTTCGGCGCGATGCTTGATGCCGCCGCATTTGCCGAGGAAGAGGACGGCTTTGGGATGAATCGCGCTGAGAAGATCCATCACGGTGGCGGCGGTGGCGCTGCCCATGCCGAAATTGATGATCGTGATGCGGCCCTTGGTGGCGCTGGACATGGGCTTGTCCTTGCCGCGCACGGGGACCTTATGCCACTTCGCGAAAAGCTTAACGTAGCTCTGAAAATTCGTGAGGAGAATGTGGTCGCCGAACTCCTTGAGCGGGACGCCGGTGTAGCGAGGCAGCCAGTTTTCGACGATTTCGCGGCGGGTCTTCATGCGGAGAAATATGCGGGGTCGCGGACGAATGGCACGGCTGAAAGTGAAGTGCTGTCTGGCGGCGGCGGGCGCGTTGCGAAACGTGAAGTTGAATACATGGCATCAGACTAAGCAATTGCCGCGCCCACCGCCGAGCGCATGGCCTGCAGCGATTGATGAACGAAGCGGCTTTGCAGGCGGCGCGCGAGCGGTCTGGCCAGGCGGACAGGCCAGAAGCACGGACGCGAGAAGGCGCGCAAGTCGTACCAGACGGAACCATCGGGCAGCATTTCGACCAGGAAACGTTCCTCACCTTCCTCGACGTGCGAGGTAAGCGTGCCGTAGGCGAAACCGAAACGGCGAGACGCATTGGCGGACGGAGCAGGCTCGTCCACGAGATAGACGATACGGCAGCCATTCATCCACCAAATGCCGTGGGCGCGGGCGAGCATCGTGAGAGTGAGGCCGGGGACGATAGGCTCATGGGCGGGCACGATCGCGGTCCACGGTTGCGGAAACATTTTCCAGACACGGAGTGCAGCGCATGCGCGAAGCCACGTCTCCTCGCCGTGGCCGAGCAGGATGCGGTTGTGATCGACGATGTAGCCGGCGGGCCGGCCGGATGCGGACTGACCGAGGGCGGTGTAGCTGAAGGCAGCGGTTTGATTGTACGCGCGAAACTCCTCGATGGTTTCAGGCGACGGTTTGCGGAAAAAGAACGAGGGGTGTGCGAAGGGTTTTTAACGGGCATGGCGGGGCGAGCGTCCGGCAAGTTGCGATCGCGGCAGAGGGCCAATCAGGGTGGCGGAACTGGAAGCCGGCTTCGACGAGGCGGCCGGGAATGACGCGGCGGCTTTTGAGCAGAAGCTCCGTGTCGGTGCGCAGAAAGAAGGCGCCGATTTTCAGGAGCCAGGCAGGTGAGCTGATGCCAGACGGAGCGAGAAGCGCGTGGCGCAGGATGGTTTGGAAGGAGCGGTTCGTGAGAGGCCCGGGTGCTGCGAGATTTAACGGGCCGGAGAGATCTTCGCGTGCCAGGAGGAAACGGAGGGCGGCGGTGAAATCGTGTTCGTGGATCCACGACACGTACTGGCGGCCGTTGCCATGCGCACCACCAAGCCCGCGACGGGCGAGTTTCGCGAGCGTATCGAAAACGCCGTCGCGATCCGGGCTCATGACCATGGCGGAGCGAAGGGCGACTTTGCGGGTGTGAGGCGTGGGAGCGGCGGCGAGGATTTCTTCCCAGGCGCGGGCGATCTCGATGGATTTGTCCCAGTAGCGAGGAACGTCGGGCTCGGAGCCGCCGAGGATGCCGGTGGCCTCGTCATTGGGAGCGTCGAAGCGGTGGGCGTAGATGGTTGCCGTGCTCATCTGCAGCCAGACGCGCGGCGGCCGAGTGGCGCGGGATATCGCTTCGCCAATGACGCGGGTGGAATCGACGCGGGAAGACAGCATCTCGTCGAGGTTCTGTTTTGTGTAGCGGCAGTTGACCGAGCGGCCGGCGAGATTGATTACGGCGTCGGCGCCGTCGATTTCAGCGGACCATGGACCGAGCGTGCGGGCATCCCACGGAACGACTCCGGACGCCAGCCAGACTCGCCTCGGGAGGAAGTGAACTCGTCGAGCGCGTGAGAAGGACAATGTCGTGTGGCGTCGCGACGGCACGGTCATTGGCAAAGTCGCGCAACAACATGCGGCCAATCTGTCCGGTGGCGCCGGCGAGGATGAGTTTCATGGGTGGGATTCTTGTACTTGGGGAACACGAGCCAGGCTGCGATTGCTCCACCCAGCGGACCGGTGATGAGGTGGAAGAGGGACCAGTTAAGGCCGGCGGATTTCATCGGGAGCGAGAATACTGTTCGAACGTAGGTGGTGCAACAAGGAGCCCAAGACCGAACCCCAGATGACAAACGTGGAGCGTCTTGCTGCAATGAGACCGCGGATGGGGTCTTTTTCGTAAGAGCCACCAAAGCAGCGTTGAGGGAAGGAGGCAGTAGGCGAAGGCGACGGGGAAAATGAACAACTGGGCTGGAAGGACGCTGAAGATCGCCCGCAGCAGGTGTTCGCCACTCATGAAGACGGCGCCGAGGGAAATGGAGAGGCCCACGACCAGCGGTGGCGTGAACGCCAGCGTGGCCCAGCGACTGAGGCGCGGGCTGCGAGTCGCTGGCGTCACATAGGAATATTTGCCGGTGTGGGTCATGCAGACGGACGGGCGGCCAGTGTCATTCGCAGCCGCGGAGCGACGTTGTGCCGGGGAGTGCGGTGTTTTCTGAGAGGAGTTTGACGGCTGTTCCGAGCAGCAAGCCGACGATCAGGCCGATCGTGGGGTAGAAAAAAAGCCATCCGTCGATTCCGTTGCGCCACGAGGCGATGAGGAAGGTGACGTCGATGAGAATACCGGCGAATGCGCCGCTGGCTCCGGAAACGGCACAGGCTTTCCACGTGTGTGCGGAATACCGGTGGTAAAGCCACTCCATCAGCGCGGCGTGGATAATACTCGGGATGCCGGCGATAAAGTAGGCGAAGAATAAAACGAAGGGAATGACTCCGGCGGCATCGGCCAGCTCTCCCGGCCTGGATGAACCTGTGAAGGGAATCGCGAGTAAAGCGGTCGCTATCAGCAGGAGCGACGCGATCAGCGGAGGACCGACAATGTTGAGTGCGATACGGACTGGGCGGTTCATGTGGAGACCTTTTCTACGGGTGTCAGAGTGAACAGGGTGAGAGCCGGCGCTGGCCGGTGTGTGGCGCTCCCGGACTCAGCCGAGAAGTTTGAAGACCTTGTCGCCGAGGCTCGCGAGGCGCTTGAGGCCGGCGGGGGAGAGGGACTGGGAGCGTTCGCACCAGCGGGAAGTGAGCTCCATAAACTCGGCGAGGTCGGCGAAACGTTTGAGCGTGGAGGCGGGAATGGTTTTTGAAGAAGCGGCTTCGGCAGCGCATTCACGGAGGACGGTGACGGTGGGATCGAGTTCACGGCGGCGGCGTTCGCGCATGATGAGGAGAAACATCTCCCAGACGTCATCGAGAGTGGTGAAGTGATCGCGGCGGTCGCCCATGTGGTGGACGATGCGGATGAGGCCCCAGCCCTGGAGTTCCTTGATGCCGGCGCTGACGGCGGAGCGGGCGATATCGAGTGTCTCGGCGATTTCGTCGGCCGGAATGGCCTCGGGCGAAATCATGAGGAGGGCGTGGATCTGGGCAACGGAACGGCTGATGCCCCAGCGGGCGCCCATTTCGCCCCAGTGGAGCACGAATTTTTGCGTGGTTGAGGTGAGTTTCATAGCGCGTAATTTATGTAATTTCAGAAAAAACTGAAATTACTGGCATTGTCGATTTGGAAGTTTTCGGTGACAGGGAAAGAACGGAAGCTTATCGGACTTATTGGTTGAGACGGGGCGAAGCGCCGGCAGCGTCGCGGCATGTATGAACAGGTCATGGAACACGCAGCAGAGCGGTATCGCCGCCTTGGGCGCACGGCGTGGCACTTTGCGCGTGGGAAACTTCGGGGGGATCCGGTTTATCGCGCGGTGTGGGAGGGGCCTTGGCTCAAACGTGGAGGAACGGTGATCGACCTGGGCTGCGGGCAGGGGCTGATGCTGGCGTTGATCGCGGAGGGGCGGGCGATGGCGGCGCGGAGGGACGGAAGTTTGGACAGGATTTCGGGATTAACAGGATTGGCGCATGACGAGGTGGGGCGTTTGGTGGGCGTGGAGTTGCGGCCGAAGGTGGCGGAGATCGCGCGGCGGGCGCTGACTGGTCAGGCGGAAGTTATTGCGGCGGATGCGCGGACGGAGGCGTTGCCGGCGGCGCGGACCATTTTGGTTTTTGACGTGTTGCACATGATGCCGGCGGAGGATCAGGAGGCCTTGGTGCGCGGGCTCGTGAAGGCGCTGGAGCCGGGAGGCGTGTTGCTCGTGCGCGATGTGGACGCGGCGGCGGGGTGGAGGTTTTGGGCGGTGAATTTCGCGAACCGGATGAAGGCGTTTTTCTTTGGCTACTCGTCGAAGGGATTTTGCTTTCGGGCGTTGGACGCCTGGCGTGGGTTACTGGAGTCGTATGGACTCAGTGTGGAGGTTTGGCCGATGGGGCGGGGGACGCCTTACGGGAATGTGTTGTTTGTGGCGTCGAAATCCAAAATGGGCTGAGCGGATCGGGGGAGTATCGCGGAAACGCGGAAAGGCTGAGACGCGAAAATGAAAAAAGAAAAGGCGCCGACGGAGCGGCGCCCTTCAGATAAGGTTGAGCCGGGCGGTGACCGGTCACTTTTTATATTTTTTGCGAGGCGGGGGCTTTGGTTTTTCGCAGATCATTTCGCCAAAAGCGGGCAGCGTGATTGTTTCATCGGAAGGTGCACTTGCTTGCGGTGACTTTGAGGTTGGGGCCGTGTTTACTACAAAGCCGACGAGCACGATGGTTTCTTCTTCTGTTGATGTGGATGCCGGGGGCTTCGGAGTTGAGGCTGGCTTGGGTTTTGAATCTGACGATGTGGCGGCGGGAGGGGCTGGAGGCGCACTTTTTTCCGCGAAGCCGGTGGTCGTGAGCAGAGAGGCGAGTGCGGAGCCGAATCCAAGGCGCCAGGTTGTCCAGCGGCGTCGAAGCGAAGCGCGCCAGCCGCGTTCGGGTTTGGTGATCAACCGGCCGAACGGGTCGCGGACCAGCATGCCGCAGACGCGTCCGTCGGTATTGAGGATTTTTTGGATCTCCCGCTCGGTCAGTTGCGAGAGGTTGTGGACGTGGTGCTGGCATTGGGCGCAGAAGCGACGGCGGTCGTCGCCGGCCATGCTTTCCCAGTTCTGCGAGCAAGGTTTGTCGATGCGAAGGGTGGAAAGCGGAATGGGGTGGTTGCGCATGTGGGGTATACGTGCGGGTGCGGGCGAAATTAATCCGACTTGGGAAAACGCGAAAACACGGAGGAGCAGAAACGCGGGAGATATTTGGGGAATGGGGCGAACGTTCAACGCCCAATGCCTACCTCAGAGCGTTCAAGGGCAGGATGTAGTCGCTAGAGCGGTGCGGTTCGCGCGAAAAGAAAACCGGTGTGAGGTCCTACGTGGAGAAAGCAGCCACGCTCCAAGGAGCGCGGCTACGGGAGGCGCGGACCAGGAGCTACGACCGGGGGGCTGTAGAAAGCGCGCTCGGAGTGCGCGCTGCACCTTCGCGGTCAGGCGCTGGCGAGGGCGTTGTCGGTGTTGAGGTGGTCGGCGCCGGTGTACTTTTCCGACTGTTCGTCGGCGTGGTAACTGGAGCGGACCATGGCGCCGGTTTCGACGACGCCGATGCCGATGCTGAGGCCGAATTCTTTCCAGCGTACAAATTCCTCCGGCGTGACCCAGCGGGCGACGGGCCAGTGTTGGGGAGTGGGCTGGAGATACTGGCCGATGGTGAGGATGTCGGTCTTGTCGGCGGCGATGTCGCGCATCGTCTGTTCGATCTCGCTCGTTCTTCGCCGAGGCCGAGCATGATGCCGGTCTTCGTCGTGAAGCCGCGGCTCTTCGCATGGCGCAGGACCGAGCGCGAGCGGTCGTAGCGCGCCTGCACGCGCACGGGCTTTTGGAGGCGTTCCACCGTTTCGATGTTGTGGTTAAAAATATCGGGCTTCGCGTCGAGCACGATGTCGAGATCGTGCGTCCAGTGGTCTTTGAAGTCGGGCACGAGGACTTCGATCGCGCAGTCGGGATTGCGGTAGCGGATGGCGCGGATCGTCGCGGCCCAGACGCTGGCGCCGCCGTCCTTCAAATCGTCGCGGGCGACCGAAGTGATGACGCAGTGCTTCAAGTTCATCTTGGCGACGGCGTCGGCGACGCGGGCGGGTTCGCCGAGATCGTAGTTCGGTGGGCTGGCCGGTCGCGATCGCGCAGAAATTGCAGGAGCGCGTGCAGATGTTGCCGAGGATCATCAGCGTCGCTGTCCCGCGGGACCAGCATTCGCCGAGGTTGGGGCATTGCGCGCTCTGGCAAACGGTGTGGAGCTTGTTGCTCGTCCACGAGCGTGCGCGTGGCGTTGTAGCCGGGGCCGGAGGGCAGCTTGGCGCGGAGCCAGTAAGGTTTGCGAGCGGTGTCCATGAAGTGGTGCCAAGCGGAACGGAAGGGTGTGAGAAAAAGGGAATCCGGCCAGCGGTGTACACTTATTTTCTGGGTCAGAAGAGGCAGAAGGTGATGAAAAGAATGGGGCTTATGGGACGTATGGGACTATAGGACTTATGGTCGGAGCCGGCCGGGAGATATGGAGTGAGGATATGCGGAAGTGCGGGCAGGATTGCAGGATGGACAGGATTCGGGGAAGGGGGAGCGATCTTGGGGCGGATATGAAAAAGCCGCCGGCGGGACGCGGGCGGCTGGAGGGCGGGTGGGCGATGGTGAGCGGTGGAGCCGTGCAGGGTTTGATGACGGGGCGTTTGATGAGGTCGGCGGGAACTTCGACAGCGGCCTTGGTGGGGGGCAGGCGTCGTGGCGGAGGAGGTGGGGAGGCTGGCGGTTTCGACGTAGAGTTCGGCCTGGAGGCGGATGATGGCCTCCGGATTCGGCGGGTGGGGTGGAGAGGCGGATGAGGCCGAGGTTGGAAAATTTCAGCGTGAAGAGGACGGACTTCATGTCGGCGCCGAGGAGTTCGAGTGTGCCGGATTTTTCGGCGGTGTCCTGACTGTTGCCCTGGACGAGGAAGCTGTCGCGCCAGGCGGTCCAGCCGGCGCGGTCGGCCTGGCTGATCGCGAGCGTGAGGTTGGAGATATTTGGGCTGATTGGCTGCGGCTGTGCGTTGAAGGTGCCGGCGGGACGAGCGGCGGACTTGATCGTGAAGGCTTCGATCGAGGCGACGCGGCTGGTGGGGAGGCCGTCGATCGAGAGGCGGAAATTGGAGGCGAGGCTGGCGTTGCGGTTCATGGCTTTTCCAGCGGAGGGCAGTGTCTCGGGGGTGGAGGCTTTCACGGCGTCGGCACGGAAGATGAAGAGGGCGCGGAATGGCTCTTTCGAGCTGCCGTCGAGTTGGGGAAACTGCACCTCTTCGAGGATGGCGTTGGTGGCGACGAGGGAGGATTCCGGTTTTCCAGAGGCGTCTGCGGTTGTGAGTATGAGGTTTCGCGGGGTGCTTTTTCCCGCGAGGAAATTGGCGAGGCAGTCGGCGAGAGCGGGCGAAAGCGGGAGAGCGCTTTCGACGACGATGGGATCGTAGCTGATGGCGGAGATATGTTTCTTCGTGACGCCGCCGAGGTTGGATTGGGTGACGGTGCCGGCGATGTCGCCGCCGGACCAGCCGGTGACTTCGGGGCAGACGAAGCCGTTGAGGGCGACGGACTGGGCGCCGGTGCTGTAGGTGCGGGTGTTCAACGCCGCGGAAGCGAGGATCGCAGACGCGAGGAGGAGCGAGAAGGTCGGGAGAAGTTTCATGCGAAGAAGTCGAGAGTGTCGGGTCTCGCGGGCCGAACGCACGTATTTTTTCTCGGTGGTTACGGAAAACGTGTTTCGCAGGCAGGCGGAAACGACGAACAATCGCTTGTGTGCGACGAGAGTGCGCCGGGAATGGGCGAGCCCGGACCCTAAAAGCGGTGCCGAGGCACCGCACTCCAAGGAGGAACGGCGTTGGATTATTTTCCGGCGAGGAAGCCGGGCCAGAGGGTCCAGAATTCCTGAGCGATGACGCGTTTCACTTCCGCGAGATCGAGCGGCTTGCCGCCGAGCTCGGCTTGCATGGAGGTGACGGTGCCGTCGGTCGCGCTGATGCCGCATGGGACGATGCCGCCGAAGTGAGCGAGGTTGGCGTTCACGTTGAGCGCGAAACCGTGGTAGGCGGTCCAGCGTTTCACGGCGACGCCGATGGCGGCGATTTTGCGCGGGCCGAGCCAGATGCCGGTTTTTCCGGGACGGCGGGCGGCGGCGAGGCCGAGGTTACCGACGGAGTTGATGAGGACCTGTTCGAGGAAACGCAGGTATTCGTGAAGATCTTTGCGCGGTAGGAGCGAGACGATCGGGTAGCCGACGATCTGGCCCGGGCCGTGATAAGTGATATCGCCGCCGCGGTTGGTTTTGACGACCTCGATGCCTTGGGAGGCGAGTTGTTCGGGCGTCCAGACGAGATTGGTGTCAGCGCCGATGCGCTGGCCGAGGGTGAAAACGGGGTCGTGTTCGGTGAAGACGAGCGTGTCGCCGATTTTGTTTTCCTGGCGTTGGGCGAGCAGTTCCTCCTGCCACCGCCAGGCGGCTTCATAGCGAGTGCGGCCCCAGTCGAGCGTGGCGGGCGCGAGTGCGGGCTCAGACGTGGAAGAAGCGGGAGTGGTGGCGGGCGGATTCATCGAGACGAAGGAAAAGCGTGGCGGGTTTTGAGGACGGCGCAACCATGCGTCCTGTCAGATGCGGGCGGCGTTGAAGGCGCGGGAGTTTGTTGCGAGCGTTCTGACATGAAGATTTTTCGCAGGGATTTGGTCGTTGCGGGAGTAGTCGCGTGCAGCACGTTGGCGGTCATGAGCTGGGCGCAAACAGGTGTTCCGAAGCGGATGATGTCGTCGGTTTTCGAGTGGGCGAAACTCGATGTGAAGCCGACGCCGGTGGGTGAACGGCGGGAGATTTTCGATGCGCCGACAGCGACGCTGGAGCGGCTGCGGTGTCATGCGACGACGGTGAAAGTCGGCGAGGCGTCGCATCCGCCGCACCGGCATCCGGAGGAGGAGCTGATCTTTGTGAAGGAAGGAACGCTTGAAGTGTCGATCGAAGGGAAGACGCAGACGGCCGGGCCGGGCTCGGTGATTTTTTATGCGTCGAATGAACTGCACGGCATGCGCAATGGCGGGGATGTGCCGGCGACGTATTATGTGCTGCGGTGGCATTCGACGAAGACGCCGGGGGATGCGGTGACGGCGCCGTAAATCCCCCCGGTGGAGGCGGGAGGCTAATTTCCGTTTGCGCGGGGCGAAGGGCGCGGGCAAGTTGCGCGGTTTTATGAGCGACGTTCCGACTGATATTTCCCATGACCAGCATGCCGTGCGCCGGCAGAAGCTCGCCGATTTGCGCGCGGGTGGATTCGATCCGTTTCGCGCGAATGTGGCGGTGACGCATTTCTCACAGGACGCGAAGGCGCTGTATGTCGACGGCCAGGATTATGCGGCGACGGTGACGGTGGCGGGGCGACTGGTGACGTTTCGCGTGCAAGGCGGCAGCTCGTTTGTGAAGATTCAGGACCAGCAGGGACAGATTCAGCTCTATTTCCGCAAGGACGTGATCGGTGAGGAACGCTATGGCGTGTTCAAGAAGTCGCTCGATCTGGGCGACATCATCGGGGTGACCGGCGCGTTGTTTAAGACCAAGACCGGCGAGATCACGGTGCGTGTGGATGCGTTCACGCTCGTGTCGAAGGCGCTGCGTCCGCTGCCGGAAAAGTGGCATGGGCTTAGCGATGCCGAGCAGGTTTATCGCCAGCGTTACCTGGATTTGATTGTGAATGTGGAGTCGCGGAAGCGGCTGATGACGCGTTCGAAGATCGTGTCGGCGGTGCGCCGGTTCCTCGAGGACAAGCAGTTCCTCGAGTGGAGACGCCGGTGCTGCAAGGCGTGGCGGGCGGCGCGGCGGCGCGGCCGTTTCAGACGCATCACAATGCGCTCGGCATGGACTTCGTGCTGCGTATTTCGCTCGAACTTTATCTGAAGCGCATGCTCGTCGGCGGCTATGACCGTGTGTTCGAGATCGGGCGGAATTTCCGCAACGAAGGCGTGTCGCGCCGTCACAATCCCGAGTTCACGATGCTGGAAGTTTATCAGGCTTACAGCGACTACCGCGGCATGATGACGCTGGTGCAGGATCTGATGCGTCATCTCGTGCGCGACGTGGTGAAGCCCACCGAGCCGGATGGCGAAGGCGAGAATGCTCGAAGCCGTCGATGCGCATCAAGCACGCGGCATCGGGCGAGTGGATCGACTTCGACGCCGGCTGGCGCGAAGTGAAGTACAAGGATCTCATCATCGAGAAGACCGGCGACGCGCAGTGGTTTTCGCGCTCGAAGGAAGAGAAGATCGCGGGTGTGCAGAAGCTCGGGCTTTTCGCGGATGCGAAGTGGGAAGACTTCGAGCTCACGAATGAAATTTTTGGAAAGCTCATCGAACCGACGCTGATCCAGCCGACGTTTGTGACGCATCTGCCGAAGGAACTTTGCCCGCTGGCGAAGATCACGGAAAACGATCCGAGCACGATCGATGTGTTCGAGCTGATCATCGGTGGCATGGAGATCGCGCCGGCATATTCGGAGCAAAACGATCCGGATGTGCAGCGTCAGATGTTCGAAGCACAGGCCGGCGAAGAGCAGCAGAAGGTCGATCAGGATTTCCTGCTCGCGCTCGAGCATGGCATGCCGCCGGCGGGTGGCATGGGCATCGGCATCGATCGCCTGTGCATCCTGCTCACGGGAGCGGAAAGTATTCGCGACGTGATTCTTTATCCGCAGCTGCGGACGAAAAATGAAGAATGATGAATGAAGAATTATGAATGGGGCGGGGTTCTGTTGGCTCGTGTCATTCTTAATTCTCCATTTTTAATTCTGCATTCCCTCGATGCCCTGGTACCTGTACCTCGCCCTGAAACAGCTTTTCCCGACGGGGAAACGGCTGACGTTTTTCACGGTGATATCGGTGCTGGGCGTGGCGGCGGGCGTTTGGCTGCTCGTCGTGGTCACCGGCGTGATGGGCGGGTTTGGTTACAAGTACCGCGGGTTGATCGTCGATACGCAGGGGGATGTTCAAGTGCGCGCGAGCGTGCTCGTGCAGGATTCAGCGGCGGTCATGAAGCACCTCGGCAATTCCCGGGTGTGGTGGGTTCGACGCCGTCTGCACGAGGCATTGTCATGTTGAGCAATGGAAAGAAGCCGTCGTTTCCCGAAATCCAAGGCGTGGATCCCGCACGCGTGGAGAGCGTGATTCCGCTGAGGCGCTATGTCGTCCGCGGATCGTTGGATGACCTGGACGACGACACCGTTATTTTAAGCTCAGGTCTGGCGAACTCGGTCGGTGGCGTGGATCGGCAGCAAGGTGCAGGTGGTGTCTCCGGCGACGCTGGAGAAGATGCAGCAGGACGAAGTGATGCTGCCGACGGAGCTGACCGTGGTGGGAATATTTGAAATCGGGCATCAGCAGCTCGATGGATCGGTGGCGATCGTGACGTTGCGCCGCATGCAGGATCTCTATGACCTCGGCAAAGGCGTGCATGGATTCAACGTGAAGCTCGCGCCGGGAGAGGACGTGGTTGAGGCAACGAAGCGCATCAATGCATCGTTCTCTCCCATGAATGGACTGGAGGCGCAGACATGGATGGAGGCTTTCCCCGGGTTTCTTTTCGCGCTTCAGATGGAGAAAATCATGGTGACGCTGATGGTGTCATTCGTGGTGTTGATCGCGATGTTCCTGGTCACGGCGTTGCTGCTCATCGCGGTGGTGCGGAAGACGCGTGAGATCGGGTTGCTGGGTGCGCTTGGAGCGAGTCCGTGGCAGACGGCGGCGGGATTTTGCCTGCAAGGATTCGTGGTCGGCACGTTGGGCACTGTGGCGGGGATCGGCACCGGGTTTCTGACGCTGGGAAATATCGACACGATTTTTCGTACGCTTGGACGTGTTACCGGGAGTTGGAGGAGATGGTTGCGATTTATCAATTCACGCAGGTGCCGGCCCATATCACGGGCGGTGAAGTGGTGATGATCGGCGGATATGCGATCGGCATGGCCACGCTTGCTGGATTCATCGCTGCGTGGCGTGCGGCAAAACTCAAACCGGTGGAGGCGTTGCGCAGTGAGTGAGTTGATTCTCAACGTGACCGGGGTAAAGAAGAGCTATGCGAGCGGTGACCGCCGCATCGACGTGTTGCGCGAGGTGACTTTCGCGATCGCGGCGGGTGAGAGCGTGAGCATCCGCGGCGAGTCAGGATCCGGGAAATCGACGCTGCTTAATCTGTTCGCGGGTCTGGACGCAGCGGATGCAGGCCGGATCGAGCTGGGTGGAAGTACGGCGATCGACCACGCAGCACGCGGCCGGTTGATCGGGATCGTGTTTCAGTCGTTTTATTTGATCTCGGAGCTGAATGCGCTGGAGAATGTGCTGATGGCGGCTCGTGTGGCGGGGAAGGCCGGCCCGGCGGAGAAGGTGCGCGCGGTGGAGCTTTTGAAAAAAGTAGGCTTGGGCGAACGGGCGCATCACGTGCCGTCGCAGTTGTCGGGCGGAGAGAGGCAGCGCGTGGCGGTGGCGCGGGCGTTGATCAACTCGCCGAAGTTGCTGCTGGCCGACGAGCCGACGGGGAATCTCGACGAGAAAACGGGGGAGAGCGTGATCGAGAGTCTGCTCGGACTTTGCGCGGAAACGCAGACGGCGCTGGTTCTCGTGACGCACAATGTGGCCCACGCGGCGCGTTGTGCGCGTCGGTATGTGCTGCATGAAGGCGTGTTGAATGCGGCGGAGTGAACAGAGGATCGCGGAGGAGCGGAGACGCGGAGTGGTGGATGAGGGAACGAGGCGGCAGTGATTTCTGAGAAGGTGGCGTTCTGACGTGCGCGGCCATGCTTTGGCGTGCACCAGAGGTGCGGCCCTACAAGGGAATTGCCAGCGAGGGTGTTAATGCCTGCGATGGGCGGCATGTTTGGCTTTTCTTCTCCCAAGGTGGTTTGCGGCGTCGTTGGCGTCGGCTCGCTCGGACAGCATCATGCGCGCATTTATTCGACGCTGCCGGGCGTTGAGTTCGCAGGCATTTTTGAGACGAGTGATGCACGGGCGGCGGAGATCTGCGAGAAGTTCAAATGCCGCCGTTTCGCGACGATCGCGGAGCTTGGCGATGCGTGCGATGCGGTCTCGGTCGTGGTGCCGACGGACAAACACGCGGACGTGGCGATTCCGTTGTTGGAGCAGAAGACGCATTTGCTGATCGAGAAACCGTTGTGTGCATCGCTTGAAGAAGCGGAGCGCGTGCTCGCGGCGGCGCAGAAGAATAACTGCATCGTCCAGGTCGGACACATCGAGCACTTCAATCCGGTGATGAGCTTTTTGGAAAAGGAAGCAGATCGTCCGGCGTACATCACGACAGAGCGGCTGGCGCCTTATCAAACACGCGGGACCGAGGTTGGCGTGGTGCTGGATCTGATGATCCACGACATTGGCATCGTGCTGGCGCTGGTGAAATCACCGATCCGCAAAATCGACAGCGTGGGCATCAACGTCCTGTCGAAGACCGAGGATATCGCGAATGCGCGCATCGAGTTCGAGAATGGTTGCGTGGCGAATTTGAGCGCGAGCCGGATGAGCATGAAAAAGAACCGGGAGATCCGCGTGTTTCAGGACAATGCCTACCTGTCGCTGGATTTCATGAATCAGAAAGGGCACCTGGTGAAGAAGAGCGATCTGATCGCGTACGGGCTCAAGATGAAGATCGGTCTGGCGAAACCGGGAGACACGAGCTCGGTGCCGGTGCAGGACATTCCGATCGAGAAAGGTGAACCGCTGGCGTTGGAGCTGGCGCACTTTGTCGAGAGCGTGAAGGAAGCGAAGCAGCCAAAAGTCGGCGCGGCCCTGGGCAAAAGCGCGCTTGAAGTGGCGATCACGATCACGGAGCAGATCAAGAATGCGAAACGGTGATAGAAAATTGAACTACGGAGACACAAAGAGCACAGAGATCGGAATGGTAGTTTCGGAGCAGGTCCGCGTTCGTTGCCTCTGTGGTTAAAACTATGAGTCAGGAAAAATTACCGCTTCAGTTTTCGCCGCCGGAAGATGGCCACGTGGATCTGCTGATCATCGCGGGTGAGCACTCGGGGGATCAGCACGCGGCGAAGGTTGTGCGCGATCTGCGGGAGCAGCAGCCGGGTCTGGCGATTGCGGCACTGGGCGGGCCTGAGCTGGAGAAGGCGGGGGCGCAGTTGTTGCAGGACATGACGGCGTCTTCGGTCGTGGGATTTGTGGAGGTGCTGAAGAATTATCCCTTCTTCAAGGCGCTGTTTGCCGAGACGCTCCGGTGGATTGCCGAGTACAAGCCGCGCGCGGTCATGTTTGTGGATTATCCAGGGTTGAATCTGCGGCTGGCGAAGGCGCTGCACGAGCGCGGGCTTTCGGTGAAGGGCGGAGGGAAGATCAAGCTGCTGTTCTATATTTCGCCGCAGATCTGGGCGTGGAAGGCGAAGCGGCGGTTCACGATGGCGGAGCATCTCGATGCGCTGGCGGTGATATTTCCTTTCGAAGTCGAGTGCTATGCCGACACGACGCTGCGACCGGAATTTGTGGGACATCCGTTCCTAGCGGACGATCATGTGGCGCCGGTGAAGTACGACCCGGCCGGGCCGGTGCTGCTGCTGCCGGGCAGCCGGAAGCAGGCGGTGGGGCGGATTTTTCCCGTGATGTTGCGCGGCTTTGAGAAGTATGCGGAACGTCCGGCGGTGGTGATTTATCCGAGCGACGAAATCGAGGCGGTATTGAAGGCGGCGAATCCGCCGAAAAATGTGACGCTGCT
This sequence comes from Nibricoccus sp., assembly GCA_049840895.1. GTDB lineage: Bacteria > Verrucomicrobiota > Verrucomicrobiia > Opitutales > Opitutaceae > Nibricoccus. Next base: position 55,062 of record JASGJB010000019.1, read on the forward strand.
GCGACCGGCTGAGGGCGAAGCGGTCACGGCGTCGGCGGTGCTGACGAGTTCGGGAACGATGTCGATGCACTGTGCGCTCGCGGGAATTCCTGGCGCCGTGGTTTATCGGGCAAATCCGCTGACATACATTTTGGGGCGGATGCTGGTGAAGGTGCCGTATCTGGGCATCGCGAACTTGCTGCTGAAGGAGCCGATGTATCCCGAGTACATTCAAGGCGCGGCGACGCCGGAGGCTTTGGCGAAGGAGTTACGCGAGTGCGTGAACGAGCCGGTGCGTCGCGAGCAGACGGCGGCTCTGGCCGGGAAATTGCGGAAGCTGTTGCAGAAGCCTGCGAGCGGAACGGCTGCGGATTGGGTGCGGCGTCAGCTGTGAGCCCCGGCTATTGATCGTATTGGCGAGGGGCGAAAATCGTTTCCTCTTATGTGGAGCCAGCACGCGTGGCCGCCCCGCCAGACGCGCGGAAATTCTTCGAGGTGAGCGGCCGGGCCGTTAATGGGGTTTCTATCTGCGGCTGAGAAGAAACCCCAGGACTACGCCGATGCTCAACGCGACTCCGGTGGATTTGTAGGGATGGGCGCGGATGGTGGCGTCGGCTTTTTTAGCAACGGCGATGCCGTGAGCTTCGAACTCGGCGTAAGTGGCCTTGGCTTTGTCGAGTGCAGCGGCGAGGTGGGTGCGGGCGACCTTCGCCTGGGAGCTTATTTCGCCGGCAGTGGCGTTGAGCAATGCCTCGGCATCGATGGCGACGGCTCCCAAGTCCTCCATCAGACGGCGGCGCACGCTATGGTAGGTTTCGTCGAATTGCGGGAAGTGTGTTTCCATAAATTGAAAGGCGCCGGCCGGGTTGTGGTTTTGTGAGAAGCCATTGCTGGCTGCGCTGCCACAGACGCCAGGAAACGACGATGGTGCCGCGTGAATTTATCCTATTGAGCCGATCGCCCCCCAATAACGGCTTGGCGATGATTTTTGCATCGCTGCCGGCATTGCGATTGAAGACGCGCCCGACGGTTTTTCGTTTCTGTTGGATGGGTGAGTCAGCTCAGTCATCAGACGGCGCTCGCCAGCGCGCGGGTTACTGCTAATGTCGGGTATCCGGTTATGTCGACGCGATCATTCGAACGCCGAGTGGGATGGGGAATGGCTGTGGGAAAATCGTGCCTGTTTCTGCTGCTGACGGGAGCGATGCTCATGCTGGCTTCCTGTGCAAATCTGCGGGACCACGAGCCAATTCAGGTTTCTGTGGCGGGTATCGAATCCCTTCCGGGCGAGGGCTTGGAAGTCCGAATGCTAGTGAAGCTGCGAGTCCAAAACCCGAATGACACCGCGATCGACTATAACGGCGTCTCCCTGAAACTCGACGTGCAAGGCGATACCTATGCGTCGGGTGTCAGTGACGCGCGCGGCACGATCCCGCGCTTTGGGGAAGCCGTGATCGATGTTCCTGTGACGATGTCCACGTTGCGTCTGGCGTTTCAGGCGTTCGGGCATGTGCGCGACGGCAAGGCTCCCGAAAAGCTCCACTACAAGTTGAAGGGCAAACTGGGTGGTTCTCCTTTTGGCTCCATGAAGTTTGCGACCGAGGGCGATCTGGATCTGTCAGCTTTAGGCCAGTGAGAAGCGCAACCGACTGCGCAGGGGGCGGAGAACGCGAGCGGCCGACCAAGGCGGCTTGTGTCGATCGGTTTAAACTCCCGCTCTGAAAGCTCCTTACTGGCAGCGAATTTCACCAATCCGGTCGATCGTTTGATTTTCGACAGAACTGGCTGCCCGACATGGATTCGAACCATGTGCGAGGGATTGGCAAAAGATTGATGACCAGCTTACCTCCTACCTCCAGCGGGAGGGCTACGCACAGCTGGACTCACACGCTCTTGCGGCGCAGGTAGCGATTTGCGCCCTGTTTCGCCTGTACGGTGAGGAGCCAGCGCCGGAGTCCGGCGCGAAGCAAGGCGACGAATCCGGCGACGCACCTGCGAATCAGGCAGGCGCACCCCATCAACAGCCATCCGGAGGTGCCGCGTGAAGTGGATCGATCCCAATCTAGGCCGGTTCGTTCAGCGGATGGACAAAGCGCCGGAGGTCAGCCTTTCGGGTCCGAAGGTCACTTTCGGCATGATGTCGATGAAGGACTGGCAGGGTAGGCGAATGGTCGAGATTGCCCCGGAAATCGCAAAGGAACGCCGGGAGCGGCGGAAAGGAGGTCGCAAGTGAGTCTTCGCCGGTCATCGCCCTATCTCCGTCGCATGGTCGCCTCCGGTGAAAGCATGCTCCTCTCGCCATATCAGCCACACTCTTGGTGGCATGCGGAGGGCCGTCGATCGATGGTTAAGCGGCTGGAGGCAAAAGGATTTCCAAGTCTGTGGGGATGGCTCTTCCTCACGCTGACAATCGATCCTGATGAGTTCGACTGCCCCGCGAAGGCCTACGAGGCGGGCGCGGATCGAGTGCGCCGGATGGTGCATAATCTCCGGGAGCTGGGCTATCCGATCCATCGTTATTTTTCGAAACTGGAACTCCACGAGTCTGGCTTTCCCCATTGGCACCTTGGCCTCGACTGCCGCGAGTGCATCCCGAATCACGAGGTAGAGGACGCGTGGGGGTTGGGGTTTACGAAGACCAAGCGAGTACGGAAAACCCGCGATTTCCGTTACCTCTTCAAGTACGTCGTCAAAGACAACGGCGAGTTGCCTGAATGGGTTTTGGACTACCCGCGCCGTATTCGTGTTTTTCAGACATCGGTGGGCTTCTATGGCGAGCCTTCATCGTCGGAGCGCTCAGCGGCTCCGGAGCGTGAAGACGGCGAAAAGAAAACCCTCCGCGTGAAGTTTTCGGAGTGGTCAGTGCGCGGCGTCATCCGCGTGCGTGAACTTTCTTACCGGGGTGTGGCCGTCGATCTGCGCGCCACCTACCCGGAAATTTTCATCCAACGCGTCGAATCAGGGGCGCGCGCTTTGGATGCCTATCACGTCCCCCTGCAAATCGAAAACATAGAGGAATACATACTGCCATGGAAACCAAACCAGCCGCAAAGGCCGCCCAACCCGCACCGCAAACGTTCAGTCTGGGATCACTCCCGGATGGGCTTTATCTCGTCGGTCGCTGCGCCGTCCCAACCGAACGCCGCGAATTCTCAAAAGACGGCAAGTCCGGTGTGATGTTTGTCACTACATTTCACGCTGATGGCGGGCTCTACGAGCATACCGTCTTCGCGAAATCTCCGCAGGAAGATACGATCACGGAGCGCGGTGACCCGATTCGCCGTCTTGAAATTGGTCACCGCGTTCTCTTCCGCCGTAATCCGCCGATGCGCGACAAAGCAACGGGCCGCACAATGGTCGAGCGACTTTCTGGAAAGGTTCTCGATGTCCAAGCCGCCTAAAGACATCGAGCGCGAGCAGGCGCGGCTCATTCAGATGGAAGCTGTCCAGATGATGCTCTTTGCCATGGAAATCATGGATGAGAAAATCGCTGGCTATCAGATGGAGATTGATGGCGTTGTGCAGTCGCTGATCGTTCGCCGCGTTTCTCAGGAAGAATTCCTATCCATCATGAAGGAAGCTGCCGCGGGGAGGCTCATGCGCCGCGCTAGCGGCGCATGAGTAACGCGGCTGCTTCCCTTAACTTGATGAGTGCAACCTTAACTGTCCGCCCGTGATATCGGATAAGCACCTCCGGGAACTCGTCAGGCTCTCAGCCGAAATCGATTTCCATCACGGGCGTTTGGTCAGCGCACCTCCGGGCTGTAGCAATGTCCTCTTGTGGGAAGTCACGGAGGCGCTGGCTATCGCCCACTTGACTGCTGAGATGCGCCCACATCTCAGCGAAGTCATCAACGTCTGCCGTCAGGCAGAGATTTCACTGGGCAAGCAGTAGTTTTTATATGGTTACCATAAATTCTGGTTGGCGTGATCAGGAAGAAATTTTGCGGAAACGTGAGGATCGGCGTGCGTTTCGGGAATGGCAGCAATCGCTCAGAGTCGAAACTAGTAGTGAAGCCCTACGCGTTCTCACTGATATGCTCGGCGTTGTTTTTTGCTTTTTGGCTGATGGCCTCGCTACGCCTGCAGGTCTCGCGAATCACTCACTAGAGCATCGGGCATGGGTCCTTCTCTACGCTCTGCGTCCGGATCTTTTGAATGGTGAGTCTACTGTGGACGCTGCGCGGCGTATGGGTGTGACTCCTCCTGCGCTGAGGCAAAAGTTAATGCTACTCAGGGAGGCGATTCCATCCCTCGTAATCGACACGGATTCTCGGAGAGGTCATGCGACGGATAAAGCAGCATCCTCCATCCGAAAGGTTGCTGCTGCTAAAGCTCGCGCCACAAGTCGTCGTGCGCGTCGTAGTCATGCTTTGGTTACTTGTGCTAGTGAATGCGACCGAATCGCTTAGATTTGGCGGCTTTACTTGGTTAGCTACGATGGTACGTTGAAAGGGAAGCCGCAGGGGAGTTTTGGAAGCTCCCCCTGAATAGACGGGGTGCCAAGCTTACCGATTTGGACTCGGGGCTTGTTTCTAGACTACGTTTATTCAGTGCGGCTAAATTTTTATGCCTCAAGGTTACGTTGCTACTGCGGCTGGCTGGCCGCGCTTCAATGCCAGCAGCGCATCGATGAGCTTCTTGAGGTGAAATCTGTTGGTCATGTTTTTCCGTTTTTCCCTTACCAGGTAGCCTTTGGCTTCGAGGCTAGCAGCGAGTCGGCGAGCGGTCTTGTGCGTGACCCCCATTTTTTGGGCTAGAGTTTTATATGCGGGATATGGCGCGTCAGCGCTCCACTTGTACTGCATGAGATGAATGACGAACATCGCTTCTCCGTGGGTAAGATCGTAGGGTTTGAGGCGGTGGTAGTTCTCGAGGAAAAAGCTGCTCACTTGTACATGCCCGAACCGTTTCAGCTCTGCGTCCCAACGTTCGCTGAACGTGAACTTCGATGCTGGAGTGGCGGTTTCGGTTGTCATGGAGCTTTTGTGTGAGTGTGGAGGCGTTTCAGCAAGCTGCAGAAAATTGGTTGGCTGCTTCTATGGACTATGCTTCTAAGTACCATTGTGTCTACTTTAAAGTATTCCTCTACTTTAGTGGTCGAAAATGTCTATAGGGGGTATATCCATAAATGGGGTTAGATGTATGGTCATTTACGGGTATGGTGGTGTGGACAAATTTACCTGTAAAAATCGCAATTTTTCGCCCCCAAAAGCGTATTCCGTATTTAGATACTGGAATTTCGCCTGCGTTGAATGGGTCTGATGTGGATTTATTGCGAAAAAAGAATTTCGTTCAAAGTGATAAATATGTTGAAATTGTTCAAAAGCTTTGAAATGTCATAAGTCATGAACTCTGAGCAACACGAACTTCCTACGCCGGATGAGTTGGAAGATATTGCGGATGCGATGCCTGTGAAAGTTCCCCTCGCGAACTACCGTGGCGTAATGGTGACGCTGCGTTCTAAGAACTACAGCTACCAAGAAATAGCGGATTGGTTGGCGGAGGCTTTAAAAGTCCCCGTTAAACGAAATCAGGTGTCGTATATCCTGAATACCGATCCTTCCGTCGTAGAAATGGACGAGCAGGAGGAGGCGGATTCTGACGCGGCTGACGAGCGTAGCTGAGCTATCGGTTTCGTTCGGCCTTTTTGGACATGACGCGCTTCTCTTCTTCCGTGACTGCTGGCGACCCTTGTCCGTACCACCAGCTCGCGATTAGCGCGACGTATTGGGTGGGGGAAGTGTTCAGGCGCTTTGCGTGCTCTGCGATTTCTGAAGCGATGTGCTCAGGGAGTGTGATGCTGAATTTTTGTTTCTCAGACACACACAACGAGACGCACAAGTTGCATTGAAATGCACTTGCATTTTATAGAATCAATTACTTCTGTATAATTCCAGTGGTTGAATTCGTCTACAGACCTAAACGGATGGTGAGCGGAAAGCGGGTGATCTCTCCGTATTTTAGTGGTCGATATAGCATTCGGCGAGGGGCGCCAATTGTGACTGTGGCGCTTGAAACGACTGATCGACGAGTCGCAGAAAAACGTCTTCGCGATATTGTCGCAGCAAAGCAAAGGGAGGCTGAGGGGATTGTCGCTCCGGCGTCGGTGCGTGATGCAGCTGCTTCTCCACTTACTCAGTTGCTGGCGGACTACCGCGTGGACCTAGTTGGCCTTGGTCGCAGCGGTGCTCACGTGAAAGAAACAACGGGACGTATTGCCAGGGTGATTCGAGCCGCGGGGTGGGTTCATTTGCAGGACGTAAAAGCGGAATCGTTTATCAAGTGGCGCGCTTCATGTGATCGATCCGCAAAGACCAAAAAGGAGTATCAGACTTCGGTTAATGCCTTCCTGAATTGGTTGGTGAAAATGGACCGCCTTGCGGTTAACCCGCTTGCGAAAATCGATCCGGTGGACGTGCGCGGGCGCGCCGTCCGTAAGAGCCGGGCTTTCTCCATGGATGAGGTCGTGTCTTTGTGCCGGGTCACTCCAGATTATCGCCGCGCCGTGTATCTGTTTCTCACTTACACTGGTGCGCGAAAGAAGGAGGCTCGGTTGCTCCGTTGGTCGGACGTTCGGCTCGGCGAGCGGCCTGAAGTCCTGATCCGGGCCGAAAATGCCAAGGATCGCGATAAACGTCCGATTCCGTTGCGTGCGGAGCTGGCTGAAATTCTCCGGGGGATGCATCGAGGTTTGGGGGGGGCTGTTGAGGACCTTGTTTTTTTCGGTGTTTCCCTCGGATGACGCATTGCACGCCGACCTCCGCAAGGCGGGGATTGATCGCAAGGACTCGTCCGGTCGGGTGGTTCACTTTCACGCGTTCCGAAAAACCTTTCAGACATGGTGTGTTGTTGCCGGTGTCAGTCAGCGGGCCGCTCAAGAGCTGCTTGGGCATTCGGACCCGGCGCTGACGGCGAACGTTTACACAGATGTCGCTCACATCTTCCCGCTTTTCACGAAGATGTGAGAAAACTGCCGTGGATCGGAAACGCACAAAGCAACTCACAAGCTCGTGTGCGTTCTGATGTGCGAGTGGAGTTTCGCGAACTCCTCACTCGCCTTACTGTTCTTGCGCAAGAAGCGATTCCGGAGGGAGAAACATCGTCCCGCGAACCACTGAACTTGGCTGCCCGACATGGATTCGAACCATGACTAGGTGAGTCAAAGTCGCCTGTGATACCATATACACCATCAGGCAAAGAGTTGGTGGAAATTGCCTCTATTCAGAGGTCCGTCAAGGCCCGAGATGGGAGGGCGCGAAGGGCGTTTCCGGGCTGGGAGAAATCCGCGTCTTAAATGATGTGGCTACAAAGAGTCGGGGTGGTGGTTGTTCCCGAATGTTTCGCGGCTTGCAACGGCGCGGTGATCGAGAAACCCGCGCTCATGATTATCCATTCTGTCTTCTTCTGGCTGAAACCTGAACTGACTGACGCGCAGCGCACTGGATTTGTGGCGGCGGCCGAAACGTTCCGCACGATCCCGAGTGTCCAGTCGCTTTTCGTCGGGCGTCCGGCGCCGATTGTGCCGCGACCGGTTGTGGACGGAAGCTACACGTTCGCGCTCTCGATCACGTTCAAGGATATCGCGGGGCACGATGCCTATCAGATCGATCCGACACATCGGGCATTCGTGGATAAAAACAAGACCGCTGTGGGACAAGGTTCAGATCTACGACGCGGCCAACTGAACGGGGCGATTTACCCGAAGCTGGTCAGGACTTTTCAGAAAAGGCGGGTGCTTTATGCCCCGCCTTTAATTTTGCTTGGGATCTTGGACGCGGTGGCGGCCTCCTGAGAAGGTTTGTGATCAGACCGCGGCATGCGCGGGTAGTCACGCTCACGCGTGTTTCGCCACCACGAATGGGGCGAAGAGTGCGCTTTGGGTTGCCGGAAAACGGCCCTGGATGAACACGCCGTCGTCGCGTTGTTCTTCATGCTGCACGTGGCCGACGGCATGGAGCTTGGCCACGACGTCGTAACGGGAGTGAGGGATGAAGAGCTCTGTGGCGCCGAATTGGTGCGCGATTTGTTCGATACAGCGATCCTGAAGCCCATCGAGATTTTCGCCGGTGCGTGCACTGACGAAGATGGCGTCGGACACCAGGAGTATTGGCGCGGGCGCGCATGGTGTCGTCGGCGCCGTCGGTCTTGTTGAAGACGGTGATTATCGGTTGATCGGCGGCTCCCAGTTCGGCGAGCACACCGAGCGTGGTGGCGTGGTGTTTCTCGAAATCGGGGTTGGTGACGTCGATGACGTGAATCAGGAAGTCAGCGATGATCACTTCCTCGAGCGTCGCCTTGAAAGCGTCGACGAGGCGGTGCGGAAGGCGGCGGATGAAACCAACGGTGTCGGTGACGAGGAGTTTCTGATTTCCGCGCAACAGAAGCTGGCGCGTGGTGGGATCAAG
>JASGJB010000020.1:0-39629 GCA_049840895.1 Nibricoccus sp.
GGCTTGGTTCGGGGGCGGGATGGGTGTTTGCATTGATGGCACTGGGCTGGACCGGTTTGTCGCAACTGCCTTCAGCTGAAAATCTCCCCATCGACGATCAAGGTTTTCAACTGCCGAGCAGCGCCAGCATCCAGGGGACAGGGACGTCGGGGAAAAAGGCCAAAATATTGCTTACCCCGGAGGAGCGGTTTTTCAGCGATCCTCGCTCCGTCTATGTGAACTGGAGCTTCGTGGAGCCTGCCGAGGCGCCGGCATTTGCGGTTCGCGGTTATGCGAAGCCGTCTCCCGAACAGGTAGCGACGGCCTTGATCGACGGACAGAAATTGCTGGCGCCGTACGCTCCCCAGACCGCGCAGGGAGTTATCGCAATACCGGTGTCTGCCGGTGACGTACGAGGGATCATGCTCTATGATGTGAAGCGTCGCATGCTGGTGGAGCGGCGTATTTTCAAGTTGGACCAACTTCCTTCGGTCGAGCGTTCCTGGCACGCATTGGACCGACGTAAATTCTTTATCTCGGTGAGCCTGCGGATCTGAGTCTTGAGATGTGGGCGGACGACACCCCGATTGCTCCAGCCGCAGCCAACTCGTCACTCCGGAAAAAGCGAAGCGCCTGTGACGCACGCCGCCAACGTGCCAGTGCCGTCTGAGCCGTAGTCGACTCCGGTTGGTGTTGATTATTTCGGCAGCACGCCGGTGGTAACTGCTTCGTCGATCATGCGACGAGCGTAGTCCCACAAGGGGAGGCAGCCGTCTGCGATGTGCTGATTCCGGGCGATGACGCGGTCGCTGGTAACGCCGTGTTTTTTCCAGGCAGCACCGTCTGTGAGGCAGTTGAGCAGCATCGGTTGGAAGCGGTCCACGGCAGCTGCGAATTTGGATTCGGGCGCGATACGCGCCTCGAACTCGTCCCATAGTGCGCGAAACTCCGCGCATTGGTCGTCGGGAAGCATGCCGAAAATCCGATCCGCGGCGCGGGCTTCGCGTTCATGCTGATCAGCCATGCGCGCAGTATCGTAGGCGAAGGTGTCGCCTGCATCGATCTCCACGACGTGTCATGGATGATCACCATTTTGAGCACGCGCAGAATATCGAGCGGTCGATGGTTGCTGTGTTCGGCGAGGACGATGACGAGCAGCGCCAGATGCCAGGAATGCTCGGCGTCGTTTTCCTGGCGACGGCTTTGGGTGCAAAGGGTCTGGCGGAAGATTTCTTTCAGCTTATCGACTTCGGCGATGAAGCGAATCTGCCGGGAAAGGCGGTCGAGGTTCATGCCGGACGATGAGTCGCAGCGTCCGCGTCTGGCGAGTTTTGAGTGCGCGCTCGTGACCGCAGTGAAGCCGCCGTGTTCCGGTGGCAGTCGTGGCATCTTTCGGCCAGTGAGAACGCTCTGAAAGCGAACAACCTTTTCCTTGCCCCATGCGCGGCCGGGTTGTTCGCTCTCCCTTCCTTTTCCCATGAAAATCCTAGTCGCCGACAAGATCTCGCCCAAAGGAGTCGAATACCTGCGCCAGCAGCCAGGTTTTGAAGTCATCGAGGCCTACGGCTCTTCTCCGGCCAAGATTCTGGAGCTGGTCAAAGATGTTCACGCCATCGCGGTGCGTTCGGAGACCAAGATCACGGCGGAAGTTTTCGCCGCGGCGCCGCTCCTGAAGGTTGTCGGTCGCGCCGGTGTCGGCGTGGACAATGTCGATGTCGAGGCCGCCACGGAGCGCGGTGTCGTCGTGATGAACACTCCTGGTGGCAACACGATCTCGACCGCTGAACTCACGTTCACCCATATCCTCTGCTGCGCCCGCCCGATCGCTCAAGGCGCGGCCTCGATGAAGGCTGGCAACTGGGATCGCAAGACGCTCAGCGGCGTCGAACTTCTCCGCAAGACCATCGGCGTCATCGGCCTTGGTCGCATCGGTAGCGAGGTCGCCAAGCGTGCCCAGGCTTTTGGTATGAAGGTCCTCGCGTACGATCCGTACCTCACGCCCGCCCGTGCCAGCGCCATGCAGGTCGAGTCCGTCTCGCTCGACGCGCTTCTGGCCGGTTCTGACTACATCACGGTCCACATGCCGCTGACCGACGAAACGAATAACATGATCGACGAGGCCGCCCTCGCGAAGTGCAAGAAGGGTGTTCGCATCGTCAACTGCGCCCGCGGTGGCATCGTCAACGAGAAGGCCCTCGTCGCAGCCCTCAAGAGCGGCCAGGTCGGCGCTGCAGGTCTCGATGTTTACGAGACCGAGCCCCTTCCCAAAGACAGCGAGCTCCGTTCCGCGCCCAACATCGTGCTCACCCCGCACATCGCCGCCTCGACCACAGAGGCTCAGGAGACTGTGGGCATCGAGATTGCCGAGCAGATCGCCGACGTTCTCGTGCACGGCGCGGTGCGCAACGCCGTCAATCTTCCCTCGATGGACGCGGCGGCCGCCAAGGTCATCGCGCCCTATCTCGATCTCGCCGCGAAGCTGGGCACACTCGTTCAGCAGATCGCTCCCAAGCAGATCGCGAAACTGCGTGTCACGTATCAGGGCAAGGTCGCCGAGCTCGACGTCAACGCGATCACGCGCGCTCTTCAGCGCGGTTATCTCCGCCGCATCAGCGGCGACAGCGTGAATGCGGTCAATGCACCGACCTTCATCCAGCGTCTTGGCGTGCAGTTCGAAGTCGTGAAGAACAGCGACGCGGGCAACTACTACACCGATCTTATCGAAGTCGAAGCGACGGCGGGCGACGGCAGCGTGCACAGCGCTCGCGGCACGCTCATCGGCAAAGCTAATGAGCCTCGTATCGTCGGCATCAATGGCCGCGAAGTCGAAGTCGCTGCGACGGGATCACTGCTGGTCCTCGAAAATCAAGACAAGCCCGGCATGGTCGGCGCGGTCGGCACGCTGCTCGGTCAGGATGGCGTGAACATCGCGGACATGTCGCTCTCGCGTCTCACGCCTGGCGGCACGGCGTACATGGTGGTCGGGGTCGATCACGAGCCGAGCGAGAAGGCTCGCGCGGCGATCAAGGCCAATGATGCCATCAAGATGGCGAAATTCGTGCAGCTTTGAGAATTGGCTGCCGAAAATGAACGCAGGCCCTGGCCTGCTTGATTTCTGTTTCTAAAACAAAACCCGCGCTTCACGGCGCGGGTTTTGTTTTGGTGGAGGTGCTGCGCACTCAGGGTTTCGCGCTGTTCAGTCCAGGCAGTGTGACGCGGTAGACGAGGATCATGCTGTCGATTTCGTTCTCGGCTTTGTAGGCCTGTCCGTCCTGGAAGCCGCGCATCGTCTGGAAATCGTTGTCGTTGCCGACGAGGAGGAAGAAGTCATCCGGCTTTTTCGGATCGAGCACAGGCGCGAGTGTCAGTGCCTCCCATTTTTCTGCGAGATTGGTGGCGCCGGAAACCGGACCATTGGAGAGCGCGAACTTTTTTAGTTCGGCATCGTCGTTGATGTCGATGAATGGAGCGGTTTGCGCGGGTGTGACGGCGGCCGCCAACGTCCCGCCGGGAGCCACGGCAGTGGTTTGTTCATAGGGAGTGCCGAGCAGATTGGTGGCTGCGGTGAAATCAACGAACGTGATCTGCCGGAAATTGGACGCAGGCGTTTCGCCTCCTGCACCGCCGCTGCCGCGGGAGAGCATGAGAAGGCGAGTCGGGCTGATGGCAACGATGGCGCTCTGCGGCGCGGTTCGTGCGCGTTTACCCGGTTGCTGGACTTCGGGCAGCGCGACAACATAATCACCCGTGAGCCGGGGTTGAGTGGTATCGGCCGAGATATCGTATTTTAAGAGACGTGTGTGGCGACGCGGAGCCGAACCGCCGGTGCCGCCGTCCTGATGCGTGGCGGACTGGAGCAAAACGAAAAGCGTCTTTGCGTCGGGGGTGAGGGAGAGTCCTTCGAAGCCTTGATTATTGGCGCGCCCGGAATCGGGCTCGGCGGGTGAGGGTGGCGCATGATCGGGACCGGCGTTGTTGGAGGAGAAGGAGTCAACGCCACGGCGTTTGGGAATGAATGTTTCGGGTGGACGAATTGCGGCGAGTAGTTTTCCGGTTTCCGAGAAACGGTAGACGTACGGGCCGTATTCATCGCTGACGAAAAAGGAGCCGTCGGCCAGACGCACGAGACCTTCGGCGTCGAGACTGATGCGACCGTTGTAAGCTTGGGGAAGCGGTGGAAAATTGGGACGGGCGGCCGCGCCTGCGGGTGTTGGGTCGAAAGCGGTGAGTGGAGAACCATCGGCCTCGGTGTAAAGCACGGTGTCGGCAAGCGTGAGGGAGAGATTGTCTGCTTTGCCTTCGCTTCCAGACGCGGGAACAAGACGGATGGTCAGACGGTTTTGCCGTGGAATGTAGTTGGTCGTGCCGGTGAGATTATAGCCGCGGTCGGGCTGGGCGTAGAGCGTGCCTGTGTAACTGCCGTCGTCGTTTCGCTTCCATGAAGACGCATCGAGAGTGAAATCGGAGAACGAGCCGAACGTTTCGCCAAACTTGTCGCGCTGATCCGCGGGCAGGCGGCCGACGCCGACGAGGCCGAGGTTCGCATAACTTAGACCGTTGAATTCGACCGTTGCTGCCAGGCATTGGCCGGGAGTTGAAAGGAGCGAAAAACCCAGAGTGAAAACGGGGAGGAATGTGAAGGTGCTTTTCAGCAGAAAGGCTGGTCTCATGAAGTTCGAATTGAGCGCCAATCATGCCGTCTGGCGATGATGCATAGGGCGGCGGACTGTGAAGCTTGTGTGACGCGCGGGACCAATCTGGTTGCAACACGAGCCGGACACCGCGACGGTTTGCCTGTGATCGCCTCCGTCGCTTTTCGGAATTTCAAGGCGCTGCGCAATGCCCAGCTCGAACTTGCGCCTTTCAATCTGGTGATCGGCCCCAACGGCTCGGGGAAGACGAGCCTCATCGAGGCATTGATGAGGTTGCGGTCACTATCGAAACTGCCGTTGCGCGAGCCGGTGCCGGAGTCGGATCGGGAGATTGTCGATGGACCGGAGGTCGTTTTCCGATTTCTTCCGCCGCACGATTCGTCGGAAGCGGTGATTAGCTGCGTGTCTGATACCCAGTGTGATTTGCTGCAGGTTGATCCGCTCGGAGCCGACTGGCCTGCGTTGCGTGCGCGCCTGCAAGGCATGCGGAGTTACGTTTTCGATCATCATGCGATTGCCGCGCGTTCCCCGGCGAGGGACGGCGCGGAGCTGCTGACGACTGGCGCCAATCTCGCCGCCGTGCTGGCGACGTTGCGAAAAAATCATCCGGCCGATTTTGCGGCGCTGCAGGCGGAGTTGATCCGGATCTTGCCGGAGTACGCCGAACTCGACTGCGTCGTGGAGAAGGATGGTCTGGCTGGCCTGGTGCTGGTTCTCCGCGAGGGCGGGGAGCGCATCCCGGCGGACAACGTCTCACAAGGAACGCTCTACCTCCTCACGATGCTGGCGCTGGCGTTTGATCCGGCGCCGCCATCCGTCGTTTGCATCGAAGAGATCGACCGGGGATTTCACCCGCGACTGCTGCGCGATGTGCGCGATGTACTTTACCGGCTGAGTCATCCCGATGGTTTTGGACTCAAGCGCGTACCGGTCCAGGTGATCGCGACGACGCATTCGCCTTACCTGCTGGATCTCTTTCGCGATCATCCGGAGGAGATCGTGATCTCGGAGAAGCAAGGGGCCTCGGCGACCTTCTCGCGTCTGGCGGATCGCGGTGATTTGAAGGAGCTGCTGGAGGAGGGGACGCTCGGTGACATGTGGTTCACGGGAATTCTGGGTGGCGTGCCGGAGGAGAAAAATGACTGACGTACGCGCGGGGCTGAAACTCGCGATCATCAGTGAATCGCCCGCTGACGAAGCGGCGATCAAGGTGCTCGTGGAAGCGGTGCTGCAGGAACGTGTGACGTGGGTGACGCCAACCTTGCGTGCGAGGGGATGGCCTTCGGTGGCCCAGGTTTTGCCCGCGGTGATCCGGCATCTTCATTTCAACACGGATGCGGATGGCGTGGTGGTCGTGGTGGATTCGGACGATTCACTGGTTCATACGGCCGAGCATGATGCGCCGGGTTATTTCCATCCACAGTGCCGGATATGCCAGCTACGCGCGGTCTACCGGCAAACGACCAAGAAGCTACCGCCGGCAAGAGGACGTGATCGCGTACTGAGGGCGGTGGGTGTCGCGGTACCGGCGGTGGAAGCGTGGTATCTGTGCGGTCGCGATGAGCGTGTGACCGAGGCGGTTTGGACAAATGGGCAGGAGAGCGGGGTAATGCCGTACACGCGCGGCGAATTGAAGTGGCGTGTCTATGGAACAGACCGCCCGAGTCTGGCCCATGAAATCAAGTGTGCGCTCGAGGAAGTGGCGCGACATCGAAGGGATACTCGGAGACTGGAGAACGACTTTCCGGGCTTTGCTTCGCTCGCGAAGGATCTGCGGAGCTGGCGGGGATAAGTTTGTTGACATATAAACAATCGACATCAGAACAGCCGGCCATGCCCGCCGCCGGTTCCGATCTGATCGCCGCCATCATGTCCACGGCCGACACGTTTTTGCGCGAAAGCAACCGGCTCTTTCGTCCGTACGGGATTACCGGAGCACAGTACAATGTGCTGAATGTGCTCGCGGGGCGACCCGAGGGGATGAGTCAGCGGGAGTTGAGCGGCGTGCTGGTTGTCGACCGATCGAACGTGACCGGGTTGCTGGACCGGATGGAGAAGGCGGGCTGGGTGAAACGGACGGACGATCCGGCGGACCGGAGGGTTTATCAGGTATTGCTGACGCCGGCGGGCCGGAAGCTTTGGGGAAAAGTCCATCCGCGTTACCTGGCGCGGGTTTCCGAGGTCACCAGCGGTTTTTCCGCGGCTCAGATGAAGGCGGGGGTCGATCTTATGCAGCGCCTGGAAGAAAACGCGGTTGGCCGCGTCGGCGGCGAGGCAGGGAGTGATGTATGAACTGTATAACCTCTTTTATTCTCCCGGCGGGCTGCCGGCGAAAATGCTTTGAAGTGGCCCCGCGTATTTCCGCATAACGTTTCAACCCACATGGAATCCCCCGTTTTCAGGCGGTACTCGTATCTGCCTCGTGTCGTAGAACTCCTGGCCGTTTTTATCGCTCGTCTGCTCTATCGCGTACGCGCGCGTGGTGAGGAGCGTGTGCCTGAGACGGGTGGGCTGCTGCTGCTGGCGAATCATCTTTCGTATGCCGACCCGGTCGTCCTGCAACTGGCGTGTCCGCGGCGGCTCCATTTTGTCGGTTATGCAGGGTTGAAGGAAAGCAGGTTCATGCGGCTTGTTTTTAAACTGAGCGGGACAATCCCGATTTCGCCGACGAGCTCGGTCGAGGGAATGCGGCGGATCATCAAGCTGCTGCAGGCGGGCGAAGTGGTGTGTCTCTTCCCCGAGGGAGAGATTTCGCGCACGGGGCAGTTGATGCAGATCAAGCGAGGCTTCGAGGTGATGGCGAAGAAGGCGGGCGTTCCGGTCGTGCCTGTTGCGCATGACGGACTGTGGGGCTCGGTGTTTTCGTTCTCGGGTAACAAGTATCTTTTCAAATCGCCGCGGCTCATGCCGACGCCGGTGTGCGTGTGTTTCGGCGAGCCGATTCCGGCGGAGCAGGCGGATGCGAACCGGGTTCGCCGGGATCTGCTGGATCTTGGCTATGGCGCATTCATGGAGCGGCCGGTGTTGAAACGGCATCTGGCGCGCGAAGTTGTTCGCTCGCTGGCGAAGAGGCCTGGCTCGGTGCAACTCATCGACCGGACGGGGGAGCGGCGCGAATTTTCTGCGGCGAAACTTCTCGGGGCGGGTGCGGCATTGTCACGGCATCTGCGGAAAACGATCCCGGGAAAACGCGTGGGCATCGTGCTGCCACCGGGCGCAGGCGCGTTTATCGCGAACATCGCGGTGATATGCGCGAACAAAGTGCCGGTGAATTTGAACTTCACGGCAGGCAAGGCGGCGATCGAGGCGAGCTTGCGCGCGGCAGAAATCGACACGGTGATCACGGCGGACGTCGTGAAGGCGAAGCTGCCGGCATTTCCCTGGCCGGAGCGTTCGCTGGACCTGCGCAAGGAGTTCGAAGTTATTGGAAAGCTTCCCGTTGTTTTTTGGACAATCGCCGCGTGGCTGGTTCCGAATCAACTGTTGCCCTGTCTGCTGGGGATTCCCTGCAAAGGCGATGATGCCGAAGCGGGAATGCTTTTCACCAGCGGGAGTTCTGGTGATCCCAAAGGCGTGATGCTGACGCATCGCAACATCCTCGCGAACTGCTGGCAGATTTCCTCTCTCTCGATTCTGCCGGGCTCTGGAACGCTGCTGGCGTGCCTGCCGCTTTTTCACAGCTTCGGTTTCACGGTCACGATGTGGTACACGCTTCTGCGCGGCTGTCATGTGGTGACGGTGCCGAGCCCGCTCGACACGCGGAAGATCGTGGATGCAATCCGCGACGAGGAAGTCACGATCATGATCGGCGCGCCCACGTTTTTGCGGCCGATCCTCAAACGCGCCGAGACGTGGGAACTGCGTTCGCTCGAGCTGCTGGTTTCGGGTGCGGAAAAGATGCCGAGGGATTTATACGATGCGTTCGTGGAACGGTTTCACATTGAGATCATGCAGGGCTACGGCCTGACGGAGACCAGTCCGGTTTCGAACGTGAACCAGCATCATCCGCCGGTGATCACCGACACGGGAACACCGCAGGAAGGGAAACGGCTGGGATCGGTCGGGCGCATGTTGCCGGGCATCACGGCGCGCATTGTCGATCCCGACAGCTTTGCCGAAAAGGCACTCACCGAAACCGGCATGCTGCTGTTTCGCGGGCCGAATGTTTTCACAGGTTACCTGAAAGACGCTGAAAAGACGGCGGGCGCGTTTCGGGATGGCTGGTTTGTCACCGGCGATCTGGCGCGTTTCGACGAGGACGGATTTTTATTTATCGAAGGGAGGCTGTCGCGGTTCTCCAAGATCGGTGGCGAGATGGTGCCGCATGGAACCGTGGAGCAGAAGATCATCTCGTCGTTTGGCTGGGATCAGTCAGACGCGCCGGTCGCAGTGGTCGTCGGTGTGCCTGATGCCGTGAAAGGCGAGGCGCTCGTGCTGCTGACGACCCAGGAGATCACGGGCGATCAATTGCGTGAAAAGCTGCAGGCAGCGGGTCTGGCTGCGTTGTGGATTCCGAAAACGATCAAACGTGTGGAAACGATCCCGGTGCTCGGGACGGGAAAGATTGATTTGAAGACGGCCCGTCAGCTCGCGCTGGAGGCGTGATCAAAATCCACGTCCACGCGCGCCGGAGCGCATTTCACGTCAGACCTTCGCGCCGCTGGCGAGGAGGGTTTCAAAGTGTGGCTCGGTGGTTTCCTTCGAGACGATCGTAACGTCGAGGTGTTGGAAGCCTGCCTTTTGGAGAAAAGCGTGGAGCTCGCTCTCTTTGAAGCCGAGCCAGACGTCAGCGTAGAGTTCGCGGGCTTTCTCGAAGCTGTGCGCTTTGAGGTCGAGGATGAGGATTTGTCCGCCGGGTTTGAGAATACGGTACGCTTCGGTGACCGCCTTCTGCGGGTGCTGCGCGTGATGCAGGGCCTGACTCAGAATCGCGAGATCGACGGAGGCGTCGGGGAGAGGGACGGACTCGATGTCGCCGAGTTTATAGGTGAGATTGGCGAGGCCGTTTTTATCGGCGAACTCGGTGCCCACTTCGACCATGCGCGGTGAATTGTCGATGCACCAGACACGTTCGGCGCGGCGGGCAAGGAGCTGGGAAATGAGGCCCTCGCCGGCGCCGAGATCAGCGATGGTGATCGCGGGCGTGAGGCGGAGCGCGAGATGGCCGATGGATTCCCACGAGCGGCCGGGGCAGTAGTTTTTGCCGAGCTTGCCGGCGATGAAGTTGAAGTAGGCTTCGGACTGCTGGCGGCGGCGGGCGAGGATGCGTTTCAGGTTGGCGCGATCTTCGGCGAGTTCGGGAAGGTCGGATACGGCATCGCAAGCTGATCGGACGAGGCCGAGCTGGCGCGGGTCGGTCTGCGAGCGGATGGAGTAGAACGCTTTTTTTCCTTCGCGGCGGTCGGAGACGAGGTCGGCTTGTCGGAGAAGCGCGAGCTGCGAGGAAATGCGCGATTGGGCCATGCCGAGAACTTCCTGAAGTTCGGCGACGGAAAGTTCTTCGGTGAGGAGCAATGCGAGCAATCGCACGCGTGTCGGGTCCGAGAGAATTTTAAGGGTGTCCCAAGAGGCATTCATGCGATTGCGGTCGAGGCTGGGGAGCAGGGTGCTTTTTACAAGAGCGCGAAAAAGTGGGTCACGGCAGGTTGTCTACGGCAGGTGATGGCATGCGAGATCGGTTAGCTGGAAGAGACCGAAGCCGAGAATGAGCAAAGCGACGATGTGATTGAGTGTGCGCAGGGTTTGCGGACCTAGTTTGCGACCGAGACGGCTGGCGCAGGAGCAGAGAATCAGCCACCAGAACGCGGAGCCGCAGAACACGCCCAGAACGAGCGTAGTTGTTTCCCTGATTTGATGATTGGCGTCGAAGTCGAGGCCGGCTGCCGCGACCACGCCCGTGGTGCCGAGCAGCGTGAGTGGATTGGCGAGGGTGAGCAGTCCGGTGGAGAGAAACGCGATGGCGAGGTTGCGCTCGTGCAGCGGACGTGGGGCGGCTGAAGCGGGAGGCGCGGTGCGCCAGATGTGAACTCCGAGGCCGAGCATGAAGACGCCGCCGATCAGCTGCGCGAGATCGTGATGTGCAGCGAGGAGGGCGGTTACGGTGGAAAGCGCAATGACCGCGACTGCGGCGCAAAGTGTGTCGGCCGTGGCGGCACCGAGGCCGGAGACGAAACCGGCGAGGCGTCCTTCCGCGAGTGTACGGCGGAGGATAAGCAGGGCGATTGGACCGACCGGAGCGGCGACGGAAAATCCGATGAGGAATCCCTTGAACAGGAATTCAGTCATGAGTGCGGCCCTCGGCGTCCGGCCATGAAAAAGGCCAACGGAATTCCGTTGGCCTTGGATGAGTGGCTGATCATGGGCTCGCCGTGAGCGCCGGTTATCAAGCGTCGGCGTAACGAGCGATCGAGGCGATCGTGTAGCTCTCTTCGGAGGTACCGATCTTCACCTTCACGGTGTCGCCGACTTTCTTCGAGAGAAGGGCGAGGCCGAGCGGTGTCTTGTAGGAGATGATATTTTTGTCCGGCACGCTATCCCAGGCGCCGAGAATCGTATAACGGGCGGTCTTGCCACCGGTTTTGACGTCAACGACGGAGCCGACGCTGACCTGGTCAGTAGCGGCTTCCTTGAAGTCGGTGATGCGGGCGCGTCCGAGATCCTTCTCGAGGAGAGCCTTTTGTGCGGCGAGGACCTGCTGGTCCTGCTTGGCCATCTTGTACTCGGAGTTTTCTTTGAGGTCACCGTGTTCGCGGGCAATGGCGATGGCCTTGGAGTTTTCCGGGATCTTCTTGGATTTGATGGTCTCGTACTCCTCGCGCTTGCGCTCGTAGGACTCGCGGGAGACGAGGAGCTGCTCTTCTTTACCTTCGGCCTCGGCGGCGACGAGCGTCTGGATCGAGGGGAAGATTTTGATGAAGCGGGCGAGGAGCGATTTCTTGGTGAGCTCTTCGAAGCCCTGATTCAGGAGAAGCGCGTTTGCGAGATCGCGGGCGGTTTCCGGATCGGCGGTCGAAAGGAGGTCGCTGATGAGATCGGCGTCGTCGCTAAGGATTTCGGCGAGCGGGATGCGGCGGGCGTTGGAAGCCTGAAGGGCTTCGTAGTCGATCGCGAAGAAGATGGCGCTGAGCAGGCGCGGGGTGATGAGGTCGTTGAGGAGCTTGGCGAACTTCTTCGAGTGGCGGTTCTTGATGATCCAGAGGAGAACCGGGGCGCGGAGGTTTTGCTCGACCTGCCAGCGTTTGAGCGAGGCGGCGAGTTCGTCGGCGTGGCCGTTTTCGACGAGGAAGTTGATGCACTCGGTGGTGAACTTGCCCTGGCTCGTCTTGAGGAGCGTGAAGGCGATGTCGCGCGCTTCGACAGGGTGCGTCTCTTTGACGAGCTCGAGGAAACGGCTCTGGAACTGGACCGGGATCTTTTCCGCGATGGTCGGGAGATCACGGACGTTGGAGATCAGGGAAGCCTGCGAAGGCTCGAGCGTGGCGGCATCGACGCCGACGGCTTTGGCGAGATCGTCGCGGATGGCGGCGCCAACGAGGCGCTCGGCGGCGTCGATCTGGTTGCTGTCTTTGACTGCTTCAGCGACGCCGGTGAGGATATCCTGAAGGTGCGCCTGGACTTCCTTCGACTCGATGGTGCCGATGAGCTGCTCGGCAAGAGCGATACGGCGGCGGGCGGAACGGGTGTTCTTAAATTGTTCGAGGATTTCGTCTTCAGCCGAGACAGGCGTCTCGCGGAGAACGTAGCATTCGGTCTTCTTGGCGGGGACGGCGATGCGGGGATCCTTGGCGATGGCCTTCTTTGCGGTGGACCACCATTTCTTGAATTTTTCTTCGCCGATGACCTGGGCAAGGGTGATCTCGAGGTCGATCGCGGTGGTGGCGTTGTTGTCGTAACCTTGGAGCGCTTCAACGACGAGCTGGGCGGGATTGTTGGCGATCAGGTCGTTGATCTTGGCGGCGTCGGTCTGCTTGCGGACCATGAGGTGTTTCGCCGGGAGAACTTCCATGGTGCCGACGCAGAAAGCGGGATCCATGGGGTGGTTTTTCTTGGACTGGAAATCGATGATGAGCTTCTGCGTGGACTCGTCGTAGGACTTGATCTGACCGAAACCCCAGCTGCGGTGAATGACGTAACTGCCGGGAGCCATGGCCTCCAACTTGGCTTTGGACGCTTTGAGCGTCGGATTTTTGGCGATGAGCGCAGAGACAGCTTCCGAATTCATAAGGTGATAATGCGATTCTGAATTGTTCAGTTGAGGGCACGGAGGCGGGGGATGTCAACCAGCGCTTTCCCGAGGAGAAACGGGTTGCGGGTGGAGGCGGCTTAGGTCTTGCCATACGAGACGCGGTGCGGAGCTTGGCGCGATGAATCCTCCCTTGAACGCTGAACGAAATCTGACGCCGTGGTCACATGCGGCCCGCCTGGTGGCGCGTTGGGTGGAAAAGGGGGAGCGGGTGGATGCGCTGCTGGACACGATCCCGAAATCGGTGGGCGGCGTGGAACGCGGGCGGTGTCAGAACCTCTTTCTGGGCGCGGTGCGGCATCGTGGTCGCGTCGAGGCGCATTTGAAGGAGTTGATCACGCTGACGCCGCGGCCTCGTGTGCAGGGCATTTTGCTGGTTGCCGGGTTCGAACTGATCGAAGGCGGGACGGAAGGGCATGCGGCGCGCGTGGGGCACCATGCGGTCGAACAGACGAAGCTGCTGGCGAGCCCGTCCGAGGCGCGGCTGGTTAACGCTGTGGTTCGGAAGCTGGCGTCGGGGCTGGGTATGGAAAAAGCGCCCACGAAGCAGGCCGCCGCGGAAGAACTGGCCGTTTATTTTTCACATCCGGAGTGGCTCGTGAAACGCTGGCTGGCACAGTTTGGCCCGGAGCCGACGCGGGCTTTGCTGGAATGGAATCAAAAGCCGGCTCCGGTTTATGCGCGCTGGCGCAACCGCGAACGGGCTCCAGGTGAGGAGGAGTTGGGATGGCTCACGTCGACGACTTGGACAGGATTTTATGAGGTGAAGCAGGGCCACTGGCCTCAGGTGGAGGCTGCCTTGGCGGCGGGTTTGATTTATTTGCAGGATCCCGCGACGCGGCTGGCGGTGGAGTTGTTGGAGCTGAAATCTGGCGAAAGTGTGCTGGATATGTGCGCGGCTCCGGGTGGAAAGAGTCTGGCGATCGCGGATGCGCTTGGCTCAGGCCAAGTGGTGGCGGTGGACCTGCCCGGCGTGCGTGTGGACCGGTTGAAGGAAAATCTCGGCCGGGTGGCCGGAGTGACGACGGCGCTGGTGCAGGGAGATATTCTCGTGGCCGGGACGAAGATTTTTGAAGGGCAGTCGCTCCCGACGACGTACGCGGCAGTGTTGATCGACGTCCCGTGCTCGAACACAGGCGTGATGCGGCATCGGGCGGACGTGAAGTGGCGCTTGCAGGCGGGCGACTTTGGCAAGCACGCGAATCAGCAACTCGCGCTGTTGTCCGCGGCGTCGGAGATCGTGGCGGCGGGTGGCCGGATCGTTTACAGCACGTGCAGTCTGGATGAGGACGAGAACGAGGAGGTCGTGCAGGCGTTTCTGAAAACCCCGGCAGGCGGGAGTTTTACCTTGGAGAAAACCGCGATTTCGAAGCCTTGGGAGAGCGGGCACGACGGGGCTGCGGCGTTTCTGTTACGGCGAAAGAGCTGAGCACGAACATGCCGCGGCAAGTGCAGGCGTGACGCTGTTTGACGTGGATAATAAAAAAGCCGGTGCGTAATTCGCACCGGCTTTTGGGAAAGCGGAAGGTTTAGATCGTACCGGTCGCTCAGCGAACGGTGACGGGGATCACGAGCTCTTTCACGCCAGGGCCTTTGCAGAAGAGGCTGCCTTTGCCTGCGCGACCGGCTTCGATAGAGATCGTGACGGTGTTGCTGCCTTGGGGGACGATGACCTCAGGCATGATCACGCTCTCGGGAATATCGGTCGTGATATCGATGAGGATTCCACCGGCAGAAGCGGTGACGGGGGTCGTAAAGGTAAGGCTTACCTTCTGGCCCTGCTTGAGGGAGAGGGCGGTGGGATTGACGAGAAGCGTGCCGCCGGAGGATGCGGCCGAGGCGGCTGCGGCAGGGGAGGCGGCGAACGTTTGGGTCACGCCTTCGGATACGCCACCAATACCGTCGACGCGGAACGTGCCCGCAGCGGACTGGCCGAGGGATCCGCCAATCGAGACCTTGTAATTGCGGTTCGCTTCGACGGAGGGGACGTAGAAGCTGATCGAGCTACCGGACTCGAAGACCGTGCGGACAGGAGCGGAGTCGAAATAGACAACGTCGGCGGGTGTGAAACCACGGCCGAGGATGCTGATCTTGGCGCCTACTGGACCGCGGACGGCTTCAAGCGAGAGGACGTAGCGACCGACAATCGTGGCGCGCTGGACCTGGGTGTATCCTTCGCGGGAGCTGATCGTGCCGTTGTTGCTGACCTGATACGTGTACTCGAAGTAGTAAGCGAGCTCGGTGCGGCCGGAGGCGAGCTGGTAGTCGAATTCAAAGATGTCCTCGCCGAGGTTGCTCTTGGTCATGCGGTACCGCTGGGCATCGATAACGATGTACGGCAACACGGAGCCGGACACAAAGCTCGAGACGGGGGGCTTGATCCGGGCGGAGATCGTGTAGATCTGCGAAGGATTGGCGGGCAGCGAGGCCGGGGTGAGATTCGTCACCGCGGTCGACTTGCAACCGGCTAGAGTGAGGCTGGCAATAATGCCAAAGCCGAGGAAGAATCGTCTCGCTTGGGAGAAACGGGTGTTTTGCATGTGGATTTTTCCGATTAAAAATCGAACGCAACGCAACATAATCCTACTGCCATTGCAATGAGCGAAATCGCCTCAGCATCCCGGAGCGATCAGTCAGCGAACCCGCTGGGGCTGTATGTCCATGTACCGTTTTGCGCTTCGACCTGTGATTTTTGCGCCTTTTATCAGGAGAAACCGACGGGAGATTCGGTAGACCGCTACATGGCGGGAATAGCGCGAGAGGCGGCGCTGGTGGACTGGGGGACTCCTGTATCCACGGTTTTCTGGGGCGGCGGCACACCGGGACTGCTCGCGCCGGACGATATGCGGCGGCTTGGCGCGGTGGTGCGTGAGCGCGCGGGGAATTCAGTGAGCGAGTGGACCGTGGAAATGGCGCCGGCGTCGGTGACGAAGGCGCGGCTCGCGGCGCTCAAGGAAATCGGGGTGACGCGGATTTCGATGGGCGTGCAGAGCTTTCAGCCTGCCTTGCTCGAAGGACTGGGACGTCAGCACACGCGTGAGCAGATCTATCGTGCCCATGAACTGATCGCGGGGGCGGCGTTCAAGAGCGTGAATCTCGATCTGATGTTTGCGCTGCCGGGCCAGGACGAAGCGGCCTGGCTGGACGATCTGGCAAAGGCAGTGGCGTTGAAGCCGGATCATATCTCGACGTACTGCCTGACGTTTGAGGAGGACACCAAGCTGTGGGTGAAACTTTCGCAGGGTAAGGTGAAGCTGGATGCCGAGCGGGAGGCCCAGCTCTACGAACGCACTTGGGCGGAGCTCGATGCGGCTGGCTACGCGCAGTATGAGGTTTCCAACTTCGCGCGGCCGGGGCACGCATGTCAGCACAACGTGAACACCTGGCGCATGCATTCGTGGGTGGGGCTTGGCCCCTCGGCCGCTTCCCAGCATGCGGGCTGGCGCGGCACAAATGTCGCGGATCTGGAAAAATGGCTGGCTGGGCTGGAGCGAGGCGAACGTGCGACCGAGGATCGCACCGTGCTCACGCCGGAACTGCTGGCGGAGGATTCGTTGATTTTTGGACTACGCATGAATGAAGGCGTGGACCTTGGAACGCTGGAGAAACGCGTGCCGGCGGGTGCGGCGAGGGAGATGACGACGCTGGCAAACCGGCTCGTGGCGGATGATCTCGCGACGCTCGAAAGCGGGCGGTTGAGGCTCACGTTGCGAGGGCGGCTGGTGGCCGATGCGATTGGCAGTGAAGTGATGGGCGCGCTCTCTGCTGGCATTTGAATCATGAAAATTGAAATGAACGTCGTCGGCAGGCTGAGGAACTTGTGTGCGGTGCTGCTGCTTTGTGCGGCGACGGTCCGTGCGGAGATTCACGCGCTCGTGCTGCAGACGGACTTTGGCACGAAGGACGGTGCGGTGGCGGCGATGCGCGGCGTGGCGTTTGGCGTGAGTTCGAAGCTGCCGGTGTTCGATCTCAGTCATGAGAACACGCCGTATGATATCTGGGCGGCGGCGTACCGGCTCAACCAGACAGCGCAGTTCTGGCCGTCGGGAACGGTGTTCGTCTCGGTGGTGGATCCGGGCGTTGGCACGGCGCGGAAGTCGGTCGTTTTGAAAACGAAGAGCGGGCATTTCTTCGTGGGGCCGGACAATGGTTCCTGGACTCTGATCGCGGAGTCTCTCGGCGTGGACGCCCTGCGCGAGATCGACGAGACCAAGAACCGGCGTGCAGGCTCGGAGCGCAGCTACACGTTTCACGGGCGCGACGTTTATGCCTTTGTCGGCGCGCGTCTGGCGGCAGGTGTGATCGCCTTTGACGAGGTCGGGCCGTTGCTTGAGCCGAAAGTGGTCGCTCTGGCTTACGAGAAAGCGCGCCTCGAGGGTGCGGTGCTGATCGGTACGATTCCGGCGCTGGATTATCAGTACGGGAATGTGTGGACGAACATCGACGAGGCATTGTTCGCCCGGCTCTCGCCGAAGTATGATGACGTCTTCCGCGTCACGATTGCCAAAGACGGCCGGGAGGTTTTTCGTGGCGAAATCCCTTACGCACGGACCTTCGGTGACGTGAAAGAAGGGCAGCCGCTTCTCTACTTGAACAGCCTGATGAACATCGCGCTCGCCTTGAACATGGGCGATTTCGCCAAAGCCCACGATATCCACAGCGGAGCGGCCTGGAGTGTTCGCATCGAAAAACTAAAACCATGATTTCTCCCCGTCTTCTTGCTGTGACGTTTTTATTCGCAGCCGCCGGCGCAGCCACGCTGCCCGCGCAGCGTGTCGAGATCGGCTGGCCGACACCGAGCATGGCTTATCTCGAGGGGAAGCCGATGGAGACCTTTGTCCAGCCGACGGCGTCGGGTGTTCCGGAATCGGGATTGTATGGCTGTGTGCGCAGCAGTGGCGGGCAGTTTCACGAAGGCATCGATATCAGGCCGGTGAAGCGCGACCGCAAAGGCGAGCCGACCGACCCCGTTTTCGCGGTGCTTCCGGGTGTGGTGAAATATATCAGCCGACACCCGGGAAACAGTAATTACGGCCGCTACATCGTGATCGAACATCCCGACCAGAAGCCGGCGGTTTACACGTTGTACGCGCATCTCGCGAGCGTTGAGCCCGGCCTGAAGATCGGCGACCAGGTGCAGCGCGACCAGACCATCGCGGTGATGGGGCGTAGTTCAAGCGGCGCGGCGATTCCGCGGGACCGGGCTCATCTCCACTTTGAAATCGGCCTGTGGCTGACACGCGAATTTCAGGGGTGGTACGGCTGGAAAAAATTCGGGAGCGCCAACGAGCACGGGTTTTTCAACGGCATGAATCTCATCGGCATCGATCCGCTGGATTTCTACGACAAGCTGCGCGCGCGCCGGGTCGATACCTTTCAACAATACTATGCGCAGCTTACCCCGGCCGTGCGTCTGCGGATAGCGACGCGCAAGGTGCCGGACTTCATCGAGCGTTATCCCGCGTTGCAGACAAAGCCGTTGCCAGAAGGCACCTTGGTGGCGGGTTGGGAGGTGAGCTTTAACGAAATGGGAGTGCCGTTCGCCTGGACGCCGCTCACCTCGATGGAGCTGCTGGGCTACGCACCGAATGAGATCCGGGTGATCGAGTCCAATGAGGCGCTTTTAAAACGGCATCGCTGCAAGTCTCTCGTTTTTACGAAGCGTGGGAAACCGGCCGTTGGCAAGGATCTGGAGACGGTTCTGCAGCTGTTGTTCGGGCTGCGCGCCGAGTTGTGATTTCAGCCGCGGAGGCGGTTGCGATCCACTGCGGTTTATTTCCGCGCGAGCAGCGTGAGACGCTGCCACCACCAGACGATGCGCCCGTCTTCTTCACCGAGGCGCAAAGCGTCTCGAACTTGAGGCGGAGCGGTTTTGACGGCGTTGAGCACGCGGGCGCGATTCTCCGGCGAAGTGGCGGCCGTTTCGAAGTACCAGGTGAGGTCGGGTTGCTTCATTGGCTGCAAAGCCGAGTGCAGAATGGCGAGGCTGTTGTCTCGAACGAGGGTTTCCCAAGCGGCGCGGGAGAGAAAGCGGCCGTGGCTCGGATCGCGCCATTTTTCGACGCGGTGCAGCCACTCCTCGGTCACGGGATCGTTGTCGGGAACGCTGCCGTCGATGAGCAGAAAGTAGCCGCCGGGTTTTAACACGCGGGCGGTTTCCTTCACGAATTTCTCCGGAGAGCTGAAGTGGTGCGGAGCCACGCGGGATGACACGAGATCGAAGGTTTCGTTGGGAAACGGGATGTCTTCCGCGGGAAACAGTTTGGCCTCGAGCGTGAGGCCTTCGCCGGCGAGGAGCTTGGTGGCGTTCTCCAGCATGCGCGCGGAGACGTCGCCTGCGGTGACGCGCCAGCCCTGGCGGGCGAGATAGAGCGCGGTGTGCCCGCCACCGGTCGCGATATCGAGCGCGCGTGCGTTGGCGGGAACGACGATGCCTTTGAGTGCAGCAGCGACGTCGGTCGTGTCCGCGAGGATGTGGGACTTGCCGTAGCGGTCGCTTTGCCGGTCGAACTGCGCAGCGGAGGCGGACTGATTGGAATCGAGGGAACGCGTGCTCATGCCGGAAAATTATCCGACCGAGGTTGCTTCTCAAACACGTTGGACGAAATGACCGGCTCAGTGCCCGCTTTTTATGAAGGAACGCCAGCCCCCGAAGCTCGTGATGTCGCGCGCGCCGATCGCGGCGACTGCTTCGCAGCGGAACCCCTGGACTGTCTCGCCGTCTGCAAGAGCAACCGGACCGATGCCAAGCGGTGCAGGAATGGCGGATACGAAAAGACCGTAGGCGGCGACGGGGATTTCCCAGACTTCGACTTCGATGGGCGCGCCGCCATCGGTGACGCGGACGAGGCCAGGCTTCGGAGGCGTGGTGCCGGGAAGGGCAAAGAGATTGTAGAGCGGCGCCGTTTGCGTGGCCCGGACGAGGCGGGCTCCAGCACGGGTGAGTTGGTGGTTGAGGGGCAGGCCGCTCAGATGCGCACCGCAGACAGCGAGTTTCACGGTGGGGCCGACGGGGCGGAGGGCGCGGGTCGGTGCAGGTTCGTTGAGGAATCGTGCGCCAAGGCGGAGCACGCGGTCGTCATGGAAAGCAGGCGCAACGAGTGTGACGCCCCAAGGCAGGCCGCTCGGAAGAAAACCGGCGGGCACCGCCACGGCACACAGGTCGAACAGATTCATGTAGTTCGTGTAGTAGCCGAGATTGCTGTTGAGCTGGATCGGATCGGCTTCGAGCTCGGCGACTTTGTAGATCGTGCCGGCGGTGGGTGTGAGGAGCACGTCGATATCGTCCCAGACCGCTTCAGCGCGACGGCGGAGGCCGGCGAGTTTGTAGATCGACTCGAAGGCACCGACGGCGGTTTGCGCGCGCGCGCCTTCGATGATCTTCCGGGTCACGGGATGAAGTTCACCCGGATGTTTCTCGATGAAATCGCGGATGGCGGCGAAGCGCTCGGCGACCCACGGGCCTTCGTAGAGCAGGCGGGCGGCGTCGACAAAAGGCGCATAGTCGATCTCGACGATAGTCGCGCCCAAGTGACGCCAGCGTTCGACGACGTCGGAGAATAATTTTTCGGCGTCGGTGTTGCCGAAAAATTTGAGCTGATCGGCGCGCGGAATGCCGATGCGCGGCGGCCAGGCTTCGTCGGTGACAGGCGGAGCCGCCGGGCGGCTGTACGGATCTTCAGCGTCGTAGGCGGCGGCGACGGAGAGGACTTCGGCGGCGTCGGCGATGTTGCGCGTGAAAATGGAAATACAATCGAGCGTGCGGCAGGCGGGAACGAGGCCGCGCGTGCTGAGCAGGCCGCGCGTGGGTTTGAGGCCGACGAGATTGTTGAACGACGCAGGAATGCGGCCGGAGCCCGCGGTGTCGGTGCCCAGTGAAAAACTACACAATCCGGCGGCGACGGCGGTGGCCGAACCAGAGCTGGATCCACCGGGAATGTAGGCGGCATTGAAGGCGTTGCGCGGCGTGCCGTAGGGAGAGCGCACGCCGACGAGACCGGTGGCGAACTGGTCGAGATTGGTTTTCCCGAGTGGAATGGCGCCGGCGGCGACGAGACGTTCGACGACAGGGGACGACGTGGCGGGCGTGTAGGCGTAGGCGGGGCAGGCGGAAGTCGTGGGAACGCCGGCCAGGTCGATGTTGTCCTTGATGGCGAACGGCGCGGAAAAAGCGGGCGGGCTGCGGCGCCAGACTGCTCGAGTGAGGCGGCGGAATGGAGCCACGCGGACTTCGGCAGGCGGTGGATCCAGAGCGCGGGGTCAGCCCACGCCTGTTCACGGTGCCAGATTTCCTCCACGAGCGCGGTGGGCGTAAGGCCGCTGGCGAGAGCATTACGGAGCGAGCCGAGATCGAGCGTGAGGGCGGAGGGTTTCACGCCGCGCACTTAAGCGAATCGCGTGCCGGAAATCGACGGGGAAAATTTGCGATGGCGCGTAGTCGGGGAAGCGCCTGATCCATTAAGCAGTGCGTTATCGCACAGGCTTCGATTCCTGCCGTTTGCGGTGCCAGAAATACAGGCCGAGCGCGGCGGCGCTGAGTAATGCGCCGTAGGTGGACGGCTCGGGAACCGGCGTGATCTGCTTGTCGTAGCTCTGCCAGGCGGCGCCTGACGAGGAGGCGTTGGCGAAGATGATGCGCGAAAGATCGGCGGAGCCGGGCGCAAACTGCGAGTAGAAGTAGTCGATACTCTGCGTCCAATTCGTGATCGTGAGCGTGGAGCCTTCGGCGATCGTGAGGGAATTGATACTGAGCAGAGAGGAAGCGCCGAAATCGATGATCGAGTTCCCCGTGATGGCGAGCGCGTCGAAGATCTGCGACGTGTCGTTCAGGAAGAGCGTGCCGCCGGCCATGGTGAGGTCGGTGGAGGACGTGAAGATGTTGTCGGCGAGGAAACTGATCGCGCCCTCGTTGAGGAAGATGGAGCCGGTGTAGCCGGAGCTGGCGCCGCCGAAGGCGAGTGTGCCGGCGCCGGTTTTGATGAGATTGCCGGAGCCCGAGAGTGTGGCGTAGAGCGTGAGATCGTTGGTGGCCGCGCCGTTGGCGACCGAGAAGGTGTGACTGTAGGCCGCGAGGGCGAGATTACCGGAAATGGTCGCGGAGGAGGCGGAGGCGTTGGTGGTGACGGATCCGTTGCCGGTATTGGCGAGCGTGAGCGTGCCGGTGCCCGTGGTGACCGTCCCGGCGGTCAGATTGAGGGCGGCGATGGCGTCCGAGTTGTTGTTGAGATTGAGCGTGCCACCCTGGTTGACGGTGACGATCGCACCGGAGTCCTTGATCTGATTGGACGCGTCGAGGCGGACGGTGCCGCCGTTGTTGATGGTGAGATTGGAGGAGATGGCCTCGGCACCGGAACTCTTGGCGAGCACGAGCGTGCCGGCGTTGACGGTGGTGGTGCCGCTGAAGACGTTGGTACTGGAACCCGAATACGTGAGCGTACCTGCGCCGGTCTTGGTAACGGATGCGGTGCCCTGCAGTGAGCTGTCGATCGTGATGTTGCCCGCGCCGTTGAGCGTGAGCGCTTGCGAGGCGTCGATATTTCCTCCGGTGAGTGTGAGTGTGCCGCTGTCGGAGACGAACGTGGTTGCCGCGCCCAGAGCGATAGCGCTGTTGAGCGTGTTGCTGCCGGAGACATTCCGGAGGGCGCCCACGCCACCGTCGCCGGTGCCGCTGAACGTGAAGCCACCTTCTTTGACGGTGATGTTATTTTCGAGGGCGAGGGTCGCGCCGCTGGCGACGGTATTGCCCCACGTGCTGTTATCGCCGAGGGCGGACTGATTGCGAAGAGTGAGCGTGCCGGCGTTGACGTTGACTGCGCCGGTGAAGGTGTTGGCACCGGAAAGAATCAGTTGGCCGGAGCCGGCCTTGGTGAAGCCGGCATTGTACTGCTGGCCGATCGAACCGGAGAACGTGGTGGCGGCCGTGCTATCGATGGTGAAGACCTTCGAGCCGCCGGAGAGCGTGATGGGGCCGGAAAGTGTAAGCGCCTGCGAGCCGTTGATCGTGGTGTCGGCGGTGACGTTGATGGTGTTGGCGAGCGTGCGGCTGGCGCTGGTTGCGCGGATCGTGCCTCCGGCGAGCGTCAGTGTGCCGGAGCCGGCGGCGGTGTTGCTGCCGAACTCGGTGGTGCCGCCGGAAACCGTGAGGCCGCCGGAGAATGTGTTGGCGCCGTTGAGCGTGAGCGTGAAATTGCCGGACTTGGTGAGGGCGGCGCCGGAGCCGGCGATGGCGTTTTGAACCGTTACATTGCCTGTGCCCGCGCCGGTCCACGTCTGGCTGGATCCGAGCGTGAGTGTGTTGACGTTGATGATCGCTCCGCCCGATCCGTTGAGCGCGAGGCCCGTGGTGCCATTGAGCGTGAGAGTGTTGGATCCGCTGATCGTGTAAGTGTAGGGCGAGTCGAAGAAAATGGCTCCGACGCTGCGGTTGCTGTCGAGCGTGACCGTACGGTTTGCGGTGATGACGTTACCGAAGGTGGCGGTATCGGTCGTAGAACTCGGGACGCTGCCGGTCCAGTTGGACGCGGTGCTCCAGTTGCCGTTTCCGTTCGTTTTCCACGTTCCGTCTGCGGCGTAGGTCTGCGACGGCGCCAAAATCAACGTGAACGCCAGTGCGATCAGAACGGCCAGCACCGATGCGTACGCGCAAGGAACCGCATTCGCGGACAGGCGTGAGGCACTATTTCGGTTGTGGCGTGGCGGGATCATCTTTTTGCGACAGGTAAGACGTCCCAATATCGCTAAAAAATCATCAACGGCACGCCAAGCGCCCGGGTTTAAGGAAAAGTACTCGAGGAAAGTAGGCGCCTGCCCTGCGGGCGGGTGAATGAACGCCAGGGACGACTGTTTCCTAACTAGATGAAGTCGAGGGGCTGGTACGTTTTCCCGAGAACCTGATCGGTTGGGCAGGAGAACCAGCGGTCGAGCACCGTCGCGTAAACCTGGCGGAAGTCGGTGCTGAAAGTGAGATCCTGATTCCGTGCAAGATTGAGGGCAGGTGGCGTGCCGTGGAGACCACCTTTGATTTTTGAGCCCATCACGAAGAGCGGAGCAGCGGTGCCGTGGTCGGTGCCCTTGCTTTCGTTTTCCATCGGACGGCGGCCGAATTCGGAGAAGGTCATGGTCGTGACCTGATCATCGAGCTTGTGAGCCTCGAGGTCTTTCTGGAAAGCGGCGAGGCCGTCCGAAAGGGTCTTCATCAAATTCTGGTGGAGATTGGTTTGATTGGCGTGCGTATCGAAGCCGCCGAGAGAAACGAAATAGACGCGGGTCGAAAGTCCGGCAGCGATGAGCGCGGCGACGCTCTTGAGCGATTGGGCGAAGGGATTGCCCGGATAAGTGGATGCCGGTTGGTAGCCGCCGAGGACTTTTTGCACGCGCTTCTCGGTGACGAGTGCGTCCATCATCGTTTGTTTCAGGAAGGAGTTGTTGCCGTGTTCGTCGTGGTCGGCCGAAGGCTGATGAACGAGCCGTTCGAGGAACTCCATGTTCTGCTTGTTCTCCTTCCGGTTGATGAGATTCGGATTGAGGCCGAACGTCTGGTGCGTGTGGTCGGCGAGGAACGTCTGCGGAACTTCACCGCTGAGATGGACTGCCGTGGGATCGGCGTCGGTGGGAGTGCCCGAGCAGGTGTTGTCGAGAAAACGGCCGATCCACCCGGAGGAGAGGATTTGATTGGAGTCGCTGCCGGATTCCCAGATTTCGGTGGAGCGGAAGTGACTGCGATTGGGATTGGGGTAACCGACGTTCTGAATGACGCCGAGTTTACCGCTCTTGAAGAGCTCGTGCATGGCGGTGCACGACGGATGGAGGCCGAGCGTGTCGCTGAGGCGCAGAGCCTGATCCTTGGCGATGCCGATGGTCGGGCGCAGGCGGTAGTAGTTGGCGTCCTCGAACGGGATGACGGTGTTGAGGCCGTCGTTGCCGCCGGCGAGCTGGACGAGAACGAGAATGCTGCGGTCCTTTTCGGGACGCGGCGTGGCGGCGAGTGTGGACTGGACGAGGAAGGAGGGGGCGAAATTGCTGAACGCGAGCAGGCCGATGCCGCTGCCGGAGAGACGGAGAAATTCGCGGCGGGTGGTGGGGAGGTGATTGAGAGGGTTTTTCATGACGCGCGGCCTTAGCAGAGCTGATATTCGGGAGATTGCAGGAGTGTGATGGCGGTGTTGCGAATGCGCGGGGCGAGCTGCGCGGCGGAACGTCCGTCGGTTGTGAGAAAACCGGTGACCTCGCTGCGATAGGCGGGATCGACCGTGCCAGGAAGGAATGTATCGAGGAAGCGGCTGGCTATCTGCTCCGGCGTGAGTGTGGCGAAGGTTTTCAGCCGGTCGCTGTCGACCACGAAACGATCTTTGCCTTCAGCGCGGGCGGCGACGATCTCGACCTGCTCGTCGGCGTTGAGGTTGGCCTCGTTGATCGGGTTGAAAAGGGTCTGCACGAGCTGGCGTCGGGAGCCCAGGGTGGCGGAGTTGATCCACTGGCGTCCGCCGACCCAGCCGCGGACGTTCGGCGGATTGTAGAGTGTCTGGCCCATCTGCCTGAGCGAACCCAGGACCTGGCGGGCGAGCGGAGCGACGTCGAGCTGGAGGTCCTGCGTGAGCGCCAGGTAAAACTGAATCGGGCTCTTGATGTAGTTTCCGCGATAAGACGGAGAAAAGAAAAGCTGGCTGCCAAAGAAACGGTGCGTGAGCGCGCGGAGATCGAACGATTGCGCGCTCCACCAGGCGCCGAGCGCGGGAAGGTATTCCGGAGGGAGCGGATCGTCGGTCAGATAGAAACGTGCGAGCTCGTGTGGAAGATACGTGGCGGCGGCGGGCTGCTTGTAGGCGAGATCGATGACGCCGTCGCCGGTGAACGGCGCAGTCTTTCCGAAAACGGTTTTTGGGCGGTCGTCGTGCTGGCGCGGGACGAATTCAAACTGACCGTAGCGCTGGCGGTAGCCGGTGAAGGCGCGGGCGGCTTCCTTGATGTCCTTTTCGGAGTAATTTCCTTCACCGAGGACGAAGAGTTCGAAGAGTTCGCGGGCGAAGTTTTCGTTGGGCGCGTCGCGTTTGCTCTCCTGCAAGTCCAGGTAGCGGACCATCGCGGGTGAGCGCGAAACCGCCTTGGTCAGTGCGGGTGCATTGCGGAAAGCGTATTGGCGGAGCGTGGCGTTGTGATCGAAAACATGGGCGGCGTTCTTCACTTTTTCGTAGCCGATGACGTAGACGTCGCTGAGGAAAAGCACCCATTTCTCCTGCGCGGCGGTGGCGGGACTGGCTGCAAACTGCAGCCACTTGATGCTCATGTCCTGCATGGCCTGCTGCGAACGGTCGCGCGCTTCTTTCTGGAGAACGCGTTTTTGCTCGGGAGGCGCGTCTTTCAGGCGTTTGGCGAAGTCCGGAGTGTCATCCTCGAGGCGCTCAACGAGTTTAGGTTTTGCGAGACTCACTGGCTCGGCGGGAAACAAGCGGGCGAGAGTAGCGGGAAGCCCATCGCGGACGGCGCGCTCGACTTCATCGGGCTGGGCGGACCAGGTCGCGCGCCGAAGCAGGTGACGGGCGGCCGCGGCGTCGAAAGCGGAGGCGGGCAGTGGCTGCCAGGCGTCTGCCGGGGAAAGCGTCGGGGCGTTGGCGGGCGCTGTGGATGCTATGGATGCGGGGGGCGTCGCAGAGGCGGGCGTTTCCATGGGAGGAGAGACGCCGGGATTGAGCGGAGGTTTCGCGGGTATGTGCGAAATTTCGCGGCGTTGTTTGGCGTGTGAAGACCAGAAAATCGAAACAGGGACTGCGCAGTGCAGCGACGTTGCTGAGCACTCAAACCCAAGTCATCGAAGTCGCGAGGAGCGGATTGGAGATCTTGTCCTCGTTTCCATCGAGGTTCCTGGCGTGCGGGGCTTTTCGCGCCGGCACTAATCTATCAGCTTGAAGGCGTCATCAAACAGCCGGATGTACGCTTTGTCGCGAGCCGCGCGGTCGATCGAAGGATCCGCGTGTTCCACGTAGGTTGCTTTTTTCCCCTCGGCTTTTCGTCGTTCGACGTAGGGCTCGGTCAGCACCCGCACCTGACGTTTGATGCCGGTCTCCACTTCGACAAATGTGACGAGATCAGTTTGGTTTTTTCCTTTCCAGCCTTGGTACTCGAAGGACTGGATGACCACCAGCGTGCGAATCGGTGGACGAGGTTTGTCTAACTTCGTGAAGACGAATTCTTCCTTAGGTGGGCTGGAACTCTGGCATCCGGCAAAAACGAACAGCGACGTGGCTAGGCAGAGGAATGAGCGAAGCGGGGGAATAGGCATGATTGCGGTCTGTGGATTCAGAGCCCGAGCTGGGTTTTGTAGAGTCGGGGGACGCGTTTGGTGACGGAGCAGAGCGTTTCCCATGGGATCGTGTCGGCGGAGCGGCTGAACTCGGCGAGGGAGATTTCACCTTCGCCCTGGCGGCCGACGATCACAGCTTCGTCGCCGCTCGTGACTCCGAGAATGTCGGTCACATCGACGATGGTCTGGTCCATGGTGACCCGGCCGAGGACGGGGCAGCGGGAGCCGCGGAGAAGGACTTGGGCGCGGTTGCTGGCGGCGCGGGGAATTCCGTCGCCGTAGCCGGCGGTGAGGACGGCGACGATGCTGTCGCGCTTGAGCGTGTAGGTGCGGCCGTAGCTGATGGCGGTGCCGCGCGGGAGTTTTTTCACGATGCCGACGCGTGCCTTGAAACTGAATACCGGTTCGGCGCGCATCTGGGCGAGGAGTGATTCGCGGCGGGGAATGATGCCGAACTGGAGGAGCCCGATGCGGACGGCGTTAAAGGGGCCGGCGGCCTCGAGGGTCTCGAGTCCGGCGGAATTGTCGGCGTGGACGAAGAGCTGATTCAACTCGATGTCTGGGCAGCGGGACAGGGCGGCGAGGAAACGGCGGCGTTGCTCGGCGGTGAATGCGGGATCGTCGTCGGGCGAGGAAAAGTGAGTGAATACACCGGCGAGTTTCACGTGCGTCGCGGCCTTGATCTCCGAGTAAAGTTTTTCGGCTTCCTCGTGCCAGACGCCGAGGCGGCCCATGCCGGTGTCGATCTTCAAGTGGATCTGGATCGGGCGTCCGGCGGTGCGGCCAACGGCGTCGAGCCGTCGGACTTCGTCGCTTGTGGAGACGGTGGCGGTGAGGTCGTACTCGGCGACGTAGCGGTCCTCGTCGGGGAGCAGCGGGCTGAGCAGAAGGATGGGCCAGCCGGGGCCGATCTCGCGGAGAGCGGCGGCTTCGGCGAGGTTGGCGACGGCGAAAAGATCGGCGCCGGCGTGCATGAGGCGCGCGGCGGCTTGCGGAAGACCGTGGCCATAGGCGTCGGCTTTTACCACGGCGACATAGCGCATGTGCGGAGGCAGCGAGGCGCGGATGAGGTGCAGATTGCGCTCGAGAGCGGCGAGATCGATTTCAGCCCAGCAGCGGAGCGGAAGGCGGGAGTGGGTGTGCACGTGAAGAAGCGCGGAAAAGGCGGATGGGTTTATCGCGGAACGCAGAAGGGCGGAAGCGCGGAAATGAAAAATGGGCGAAGAGCGTCAGGCGGGAGCGCGGTGGATTTTGGGGGACCACGTTTGATAGGACGGTTCTTCGTGGAGAAAAGCGTCGGGCTCGGGGGCTTCGATAAAGAGCGGAGTTTCGACGAGTGCTGGGAGTTGGGAGGCGATGTCGTACGGAACGGTGCGGACGGAAGCGGGGAGCGTGGACCAGTGGCGGAAATTTTCCGGAAGGATTAGCGCGCCGGTGAGTCCGGCTGCCGGAGCACGCTGAAGCGCGGAAACGGTGCCGGAGACATCTACGGAGACACGGTGCCAGGTTTCGCGACGTGCATCGGAGATCACAGAGAAATCACGCAGATTTTCCGTGAGTGCGAGGTGGTGCGCGGTGAGCGCGAGGCTCGTGTAGGCGTAACTGGGGCGCGGATGAAGCGCATTCCACGTGCGCAGGGCGACGGCGGCGGTGCGGATCCCGAGGACGGAGCCGGGGCCGTCGCAAAAAATAAAGGCGTCGATCGCGGAAAGCGGGATCGCGGCGCGCGCGAGGATTTTTTCGGTGAGCGAAAAGAGTGCGGTGCCCGCCTCTTCAGTCGCGGCTTCCCAAATCGGATCGTGACCGCGGCGCAGCAAGCCGGCCTGGATACGCGAAGAAGCGGAGTCGATCAGGAGGATCGTCGAGTGTCGGTCGAGCAGGGCGCGGAGCGTGAACATCGGCAGAGCCGACGAAAGAAGGCGCGGGGGCGTCCGGCAAGCATTGGGATGCTTTGCCGGTGAATCGGGGACGGAGAAATCTTATTCGGCGTAAGGACGCTGCCTCAAACACGAGGACCACGAAGACCGCCCATCAAGTAGATGATGAGGACGATCAGCAGGACGAGGCCGAGACCGCCGCCGCCGATGGCTGGACCGCCGAAATAGAAGCCGCCACCGCCGAAGAGAAGGAGCAGAATGATGATAAGCAGGAGTACATTCATAGGCCGCGACCGACCGCGCTTCATTTTCGCCGTTCCGCGGCTGGGCGCACAAAACGAGCGGTGGCTTCCCGATAGAGTCCTCCGGTTTTTCCCGTGATGGCCGAGAAGTTGAGCGGGCGGATGGAGCAATGAAGCAGGAAAATCACGTACCGCGCTTTTCTGGCCACGGCGATAGAGGGCGATGACCGGGGTGTCTTTCACGCACGGCTGTCACCGCCAGGGAGGTTTGGCGGTAAAAAGCGCCTCCTCAATTTTGAGGAGGCGCGCGCGATTGCGCCCGATGAAATGCGGTTACGATCAGTGGGGTTGCCCGCTTGTTTCGCTTTCCGGGCTTCGGTGATTTCCGAATATGAAGACCCCTCGAGTTATTTTTTCCACATGCGCACGGTCCACCGGCGGTGTTGAGTTGGTGAGGGAATTTGCCGCGGAGGACGGGCGCGGAGCCTGAATCATGGTTTCCCCTGTCACCGTTACTTTAGAAGACGTGGCGAGGATGGCCCGCGTTCACCGCTCGACCGTTGCGCTGGCGCTTCGTGATCATCCGCGCATCGCACTCGCGACGCGCGAGCGTGTGCAGCAGATCGCTCAAAAACTTGGGTACAGGGTGAACCCGCTTGTCGCGGCGTTGATGCGGTCGCGACGTTCCGGCCAGCCGACGAGGGACGCCGTGATCGGGTATGTCACTGCTCATTCGACGGAGTATGGATGGCGGCCGCCCCATCACGATCGGCCGGATTTTTTCCCGGGAGCCAGGGATCGCGCAAAGGACTTTGGCTATCAGCTGGAGCATTTCTGGTATGCCGAACCGGGGATGACTCCCAAGCGGTTCCGCCAGGCCCTGCTCGCGCGAGGAATTCACGGATTGATCATCGGAAGAATGCCGCAGGAAGTCACTGAGATCGAGTTGGACTGGAGTCTCTTTTCGACCGTGGCGCTGGGCATGACGTTGCAATCACCGCGACTGCATCGGGTGACGGAGAATCATTTCGATACAGTGGGGATTGCGATGCGGCAGTGCCGGAGTCTCGGTTACAAGCGCGTGGGATTTGTCTTTTCGGAGGTCAACGACAGCCCCGGTGTGGGAGATCGCTGGCTAGGAGCCTATCTCGCGCATCGGGCGGAATATTTTCGCAACGACCCTGTTCCGGTGTGTGCGGGCGCTCTTGCGGACCGGGAATCCTTTCTGAACTGGTTTCGTGCCCATCGTCCGGATGCGCTGCTTGTCACTCACGCCGCGCCGGTGGCTGGATGGATCGGGTCGGAGGGACTGCGAATTCCCGAGGACGTCGGCTTGGTGGAATTGCAGGACAGCCTTGAGGGCAGTGCTTCAGGTGTCTGCTACGATCCAGCCAAGATTGGCGCGCTGGCGGTCGAAATGGTGGTCGGCCTTATGTACCGGAATGAAAAGGGCGTTCCCTCGGAGCCATACGAGGTGCTTATTTCCGGGGAGTGGTGTCCGAGGCGGACATTGCCGGACGTCTCGGGGCGTGCGGCAAGGCCGGCCGAGCTGGTGGTGTAATAGTGGATTTTCACATGGAAAAAATCCTTGCTGATGAAATGCGCGGGAGCGTGAGGCGGCCGGCGATTCTGATCGCTTGAGCCGGGCCCGCGGCTATCTAGCGAAACCCTGTGAGACTTTTTCTGGAAAATCGGGCTGATGCTTCTCCTGACGGGGCACCTGACTTTCGCCGCCGGAGAAATGGCTGTGGAAAATCCAGCCGGCGGCTCGATGTTTACAGTGCGTGAATGGCATCAGGAAGACGGGCTGCCCCAAGAGGATATTTTTCAGATTTTCCAGGATTCCCGCGGGTACCTTTGGGTTGCGTGCCGCAACGTCCTTTCGCGTTTTGATGGAGTTGCGTTTAAAACCTACGAGGCTCCGGAAACACGGCAGACATTTTATAACATCGTCGAGGAGCCGGACGGCAGCCTGCTTTTGACGTCGCGCAATGGCGACCCGGTGCGATTTCGCGGAGAGACTTTCACCAAGGAGCCGTTGCCTGATCCGTATGCCGGACGCGC
The DNA here is from genome assembly GCA_049840895.1 of Nibricoccus sp. Classification (GTDB taxonomy): domain Bacteria; phylum Verrucomicrobiota; class Verrucomicrobiia; order Opitutales; family Opitutaceae; genus Nibricoccus. The sequence goes on from JASGJB010000020.1 coordinate 31,353, forward strand.
GGTGGGTTATCTCGCGCTGGCGCCTGACGGGGCCCGCTGGTTTTCCATCAAGGGCGGGGTGTTGCGACAGATGGGGAAGGCCATCGAGTATTTTGGCGAGAAGGACGGGCTGACCGGCCAGGGCTGGGCGCGCTTCGCGACGGATGGCGCCCGTCGTTTTTGGGTCTGCACTGACGACTCATTGTTCTACTACGAAAACGGCCGGCTGGTCCGCGTGCTTCTTCCTGCTGACGCGAGCGAGCTTCGGATCGCTTCTTCGCGAACGGGAGGGCCGTGGCTGATAACGCCTGCCCGCGTGCTCAGGTGGGACTCCGACGACACCTGGAAGACGGTTGCCGAGATCGCTCCGCTGATAGGCCCTCATTACATCAATGCGTGCTTTGAGGACAGTGGCGGCAACCTCTGGCTGGGCACGCGTTCGCTCGGCATCCATGTGATCTCAAAAAACACGATCACGCATGTGCCGACGTCCTCGGAAACGATACGGGCATTGATCCAGGATCGCGACGGCATTGTCTGGGCGGGGGCGAACACGGGCGGGCTCAATGCGGTGGCGCCGAAAATCAACACGCTCTACAACAAGCAGACGGGTTTGACGACGATTGCGGCGCTCTCGGTTTGCGAGGATGTGGATGGCGCCATCTGGGTCGCCAACGGCGATGGAGGCGTGGCGCGCATGCGAGGAACGCAGATCGACAAATGGGTTTTGACCCACGACTCGCGGGTTTTTGGCGCGCGCTCCGTTTCACCTCACCCTGAGGGCGGCGTTTGGGCGGTTGGCGGATCATACCTCTTTCGCATACGGGGGGAATCGGATGTGGCCGAGAGGCTTCCGGCATCCGCCGGAGCAATTTATCCGATAACATTCGCAGCGAGAACCGGCGAACTCTGGTTTACGACCTCCGATCGAGAAGTCGCACGACTGCGCGGCGACAGCTGTGAACATTTCGGAAAGGAGCGGGGTGTTTCAGTCGAGGGTGTGCGGACTATCTGCGAGAGCGGGGAGGGTGAGATACTTCTCGGGACGAATGACGGCCGGTTGCTAAAATTCGATGGCGTCCGGTTTGCGCCGCCTTTCGCGACGGATCCCCGGTGTGGGAAGTCCCGTCAATATGATCCTGCCGCTGGGAGACGCCTTCCTTCTGGCCACAGCCAACGATGGTCTGGCGATGGTATCGTCGTCGGGCATCGCGCGAATCAACAGCCATTCGGGGCTGCCCAGCGACAACATCACCCAGATTGTGGAGGATGGACGCGGGAACATCTGGTGTGGCTCGGGCCAAGGGGTGTTTCGCGTGAGTGTGGCGGATGTTCAACGAGTGGCCCGTGGGGAACTCGAGACACTTTCAGCGATACGCCTAGGGCGGGACATGGGGCTGCGTGCGATTACTTGTGTGGGCATTTACGGCCCCGGGGCCTTGCGATCCCGGGATGGGAGGATCTGGTTTGCCAGCCGGCAGGGTGCGCTCGCCATTGATCCCGATGCCGAAGCGCTCGCTCCACGCGCCCCCGTCGTGACGATCGAGCAGGTGAAAACAGAGAAGGGCACGTTGCTCGTGGAGCCGGCCAGTCCGGTGCAGGTGGATCCGGGCAAACTGGAGATACGCTTCTCGGTCTTGTTTTTGGCGGCGCCCAGCCGGGTTCAAACGCACTACCGGCTTGTCGGATTCGACAACGACTGGGTGGACGCCGGCTCCAGCCGCTCCGTCCATTATCCGCGCCTTCCTCCTGGAAACTATCGATTCGAGATTGTCTCAGGCTTTGGCGGCCCGACGGCTTACGACAGCCGTTCGGAAATCGAAATTCACATCGCCCGCCGCTGGTGGCAGACATCCTTGGTCGAGTTCGCCGGGGTGGCCGCCGGAGTCGGCGCCATTGTGATACTGGTGCGCGCATGGTCGCACCGCCGGTTGCGTTTAAGGGTGGAGCGGCTGGAGCGGGAGAATGCCGTCGCTACTGAACGCGCGAGAATAGCACGCAACATCCATGACGACGTCGGGGCGAGTCTCACGCGCATCAGCCTGCTCACACAGGCGACGGCATCTCGGTCGCAGGATACCTCGCAGTTGAATCGCATCTATGAAACGGCGTCGGAGATCACGCGCTCGCTCGATGAGATTGTGTGGGCGATCGATCCCCAGGATGACACGCTGGAAAGTTTCGTGAGTTATCTCACGGATTTCGCCCAGCAGTTTCTCGATCTCGCGGGCGTGCGATGCCGGCTGCACATCCCCGCGTCATTGCCGGCGACGGCCTTGTCGAGCGAAGTGCGCCACAATCTCTTTCTTTGCTGCCGCGAACTGCTCAACAACGTGGTGAAACATGCAGCGGCGGATGAAGTCATCATCCGGCTGGAGTTTTCGCCGCCGGAGTTGGAAATCGTGATCGAGGACAACGGCCGCGGAATCCTGTTGGACGGAGCCATGGAACCGCAGGCGGATCGGGTGTCCACAGGGCACGGTGTCAGGAACGTGGCTGAGCGCATCGAGCGCCTTGGCGGGACAATGCGTATTGAAACACCGGCAACCGGAGGTACGCGCGTGGTCTTGAACGTGAAAATCCGCTGACAAAATTTTATTCATGAAAACGCGAGTTTCGATCGTGGACGATGACGGGCCTACCAGGAGCATCCTGATGGAGGTGATCAGTCATGTTCCCTCCCTGGAGTATGTGAGTGATTATGGAAGTTCTGTGCAGGCGCTCAGTCGTCTCCCGAAGGATCGCCCGGATGTCGTGCTTATGGACATCAACATGCCCGATCCGAATGGCGTGGAGTGCGTGCGACTCTTGAAGCCGCAGATGCCGGACACGCAGTTCCTGATGCTGACGGTGTATCAATCGACAACGCATGTGTTCGTCGCGTTGAAGGCGGGGGTGACCGGTTACCTGTGAATAATCCGAGGCGCGAGGAGCTGGTGGTGGCGATCGAGCAAATCGCGGTTGGCGGCTCGCCGATGACGAGCGCCATCGCGCGAAAGGTGGTGCAGTCATTTGCGCAAAAACCCGTCGCGCGCCAGCAATTCGCCGAGCTGACACCGCGGGAGAAATCGATTCTGGAGTTTCTCACCCAAGGCTATCTCTACAAAGAGATCGCCGACCGTCTTGGGATTGGCATGACGACGGTGACCACGCACATCCGGAATATCTACGACAAGCTGCACGTGTGTTCCCGTGCGCAGGCGGTCGCGAAGTATTTGTCGCGCGGACCTGCGGAGTAACGGCTGGGCCGACGGCGCGGTGCTTCTTTCGGGATATAAAAAGCGCATCCCATGACGGGATGCGCCGAGGCAGGCGGGGGATTTGAGGCCGCGCGTCAGAAGGAGCCCTTGATGCCCACGTTGATGATCGCGCCGATCATGTTGTACTGGCGGATGCGGGTTTCGGCGCCCTCCCACTGGCTGGTGGGCTTCGTTGCTGACGTTTTTGATATCAACGAAGAAGCTGTGTTTTTTGTATAAATCGTAGCTGGCATACACGTCGAATACTCCGCGGCTGTTCCACCAGCGCACGTCCCCGGTGTTGTTCAAGTACTGGCTCTTGTAGTTGTACTTGAGGCTCAGGTGAAGTCTCCGCTTCGGCGTAGGAGATACCGGCGTTCGTGGTGATCGGCACGAAGCCTTCCAGTGGGGCCTTTTCCGTTGCTGACTGTGGCTGTGCCGCCGTAGGTGCTGTTGCCTTCCGACTGCAGGCGGGTGTAGTTGGCGAACACGCTGAAGCCCGAAAGTAGTCTGGCGTAGGAGCTGAGCTGCTGGCTGTAGCTGAGTTCGTAACCGCGTGACTTTGGCCTCGCCGACGTTGACGCGACGACGCCGAGGAGCGATGTACTGCGGGTGAGGATGTAGTCGGGTACTCGGGATTGTCGGCGGAGACTAACCTGGTATCGACGTTGCGAGTGTAGTCGGCGATGTCCTTGGCGAAGACTCCGGCGGAGATCATGCCGACGGGTTTCAGGTAGTACTCGACGCTGGCCTCGTAGTTCGTGAAGAGGATGGGATCGAGATTGATGTTGCTGCTCTCCACGCGACCAGGGTTGGAGCCGCTCGGATTCACGACGGAGTAGCCGGGAATGATGTTTCCGAAATTCTGGCGGCCGATCGATTTCGTGAAGCTGGCCCGAAAGATCAGATCCTTCCACAGCGTGTAGCGCGCCTGGACGTTGGGGAACCAGTTGTCGTACGAAGCTTCGGCAGTCACCGGGCTGTAGCGCGCGCGCTGGCGGGCCTCGTAGTCGAGGATGGCGCTGTTTTCAGGCAGTGTGACGACGCCGGTGCCCTCGTCTTCGGTGCGTTCGTAGCGGATACCGCTTAGGAGGTTGAAGCTGCCGAGCGAGGCGCTCGCCATCGCATAGCCCGCATACACTTCTCCGTGATGGACTGGCGGGCGTTGAGTTCCTCTTGGATGCGATAGCCGACGTCCTCACGGAATTCGTTGCGATGTGATTGGAAGTACGCCTCCACCTTTTCGAGATCGGCGATTGGGGGGGCCTTGGAGCCGATGAAGTTTTCCGGAACGTCCTCCGCCTGGACATGTCATAGTCGATCGCGGTATCGTCGGCGTTGTAGGCAATGCCGTCCGGACCGACGTAACCCCAGCGCTGGCGGCCTACCTTTGTAGTGTCGCGCTCCTGCTGTCGGAAATTGACGCCGGTCTTGATGTATTTGAGGTAGGGCGTTTCGAAGTCGCGCCGCGCGTCTGCCTTGGCGGTGTAGAACTTGTCCATGCCGGTCGCGTCACGCTGCTTGAGGACGGTGAACGTACCTTTCGGTTCGTTGGCACCCTGCGTTTGATTGATCGTGGTCTGATTGCGACTGACGTAACTCGACAGATCCCAGATGCTCGGTCCGGCGGTCTGCGTGAGTTTGGTATATGGGCTGCCGGATTCAGTGTCCAAGTTGAAGCCGATGCCGCGGAGATAGAAGTTCACGCCGCCGACATCTCTTTTTAATTCGTAGTGATTGGTGCTTTGGGAAATGGAGCCTGCATAGTTGAAGGTCCAGAGTCCGAAGCGCTGATCCGCACCGAGGGAGAAAACGGTGCCGGTGCCAGGTTTTCTGAGATCTTCGCCGGTGAACACACGCGCATGCACTCCACTCGTGCTGGTCACGGGATTGTATGTGGCGGGGTTGTCTCCAATGACCTCCTGGTGGTTTTCGTTGAAGTTGATCGTCTCATTGGTGGTGGCGGGTACGAGACGCGGGTTGGGAGCGTTCATGCTGATGCCGCGTCCGCCGGCCATGAGGTAGCTTTGATTGACCTGTCCCTTGAACCAAAGCGTGGTGCTGTCGCTCAGACGAAAATCGAGATTCACGCCGAGCGACTGGCGGCTCGTGAGAACCGGGCTGATCATGTTCACGTACTCGCCCACGTAGACACCGTTGGGATCGGTCAGCTTGCGGGTGGGATAGTTGGTCGCCGGGTTGAAATTCAGCTGCGTGCTCTGGTTGATGACGAAAAACTCGTATGAGCTGACATTCACGGAAACGCCGAGGCGGTTTTTAAAGGACTCGGAGTAGCTGATGCTGCCGCCGGGGCGGACCATGCGTTTGTCCGTGATGTCGGGGTAGAACTCTTGTCCCAAGTGAAGACCTGCGAGTTGATGTTGGCCTGCGCGGCGTAGGAGATGCGACGGCCCTTGGTCTTGAAGGCGCTTTTGCTGACGAGGTTGACGTTGCCGCCGCCCTGGTCGGCTTCCTGTGCGGCCGTGGGAGATTTGGTGACTTCGATGGACTCGATGTTTTGCAGGGAGACCTGGTCGATTTCGAAGGTGCGGTTGGTGCTCGATGAGGCTGCGTTGGCGGCGCGCATGCCATCCATGGTCACTGACCCCATGTTGGGATCCATGCCGCGGACGCGCACCGAACGTGGATCGGCGTCTGAGTAGTCGACCGCAATGCCGGGGAGATTTTCGAAGAAAATCGCCGATGTTGCCGCTGGTGACGTTGGGGAATTCGTCGCTGGAGACGACGTTGACGATGTTTTCGGCGCGACGCTGCTGCGTGATGGAGGCGGCGCGGCCTTCGCGTTCAGTCGCGACGACGAACTCGCCCAGCATGATGGTCTCCTCATATTCGCTGCGTGTGAGCGAGATGTCGCCGAGACTATTCTGGCCTGACTGCACCACGATGGATTTCTCCAGGGTTTCCAGGCCGCTATAGCTGATGGTGAGCGACTGTCCGCCGGTGGGGATGCTGAGGGAAAAATAACCTTCCGGATTGGTGTACGTGACCGCTCCGGAGCCGGTGTGGCGGACCTCGACGTTGGACAGGTAGTTTTGCGTGGCGGCGTTCATGACTCTGCCCGTGACGACGCCGGAGGTGGCGGCAGGCGTGGCAGTGTGGCAGGATGTTTCTCCTGCGGGTGCTCCGAAACAGCTGGAGACGTCAGCAGAAGTACGGGTAGGACCAGTGTGCGACAATTCATTTTGCTTTGGGTTAGGAGTGTGACGTCCAGGCTTGGGGATGATCGCGTGGGGGGTGCGCTGATCGGGATGAAGCACGTCACAGCAGGAGCTGCGCGAAATCAGACAACGGTGTCCATGCCGCATTGTGGGTGTGATGTTTTTCATCTGGTCCAATGCTGCTTCTGCACCATCGCTCGGTGACACGCGGTGCGCAGCATAAAAACCTCTTCGGTGAACAGAGGTTCACCGGAGGGGGGTGTACAAATGGATCAGAGAGGGCGCACCCAGCTGTCTGAGAACGTTGTCGCCGAATAGCCCGTCGCCTTCGAGGCGGTCAAGTCGTCTGACCCACGAGGCGCGTTTCGAGAGATCGATGGTCGCTCCCGTCGAGCGTCTCGCTGCCATACTCGGCCGCGCGGCAGGCTGGCTTCGCGACCGCCCGACGCGGCCCAGCCGGTGGGCGGTGATGTGGTTGTCCATCGTGTAGTTGATGTAGGCTCGTCGCGCTGTAATCGCACCAGGACGCATGAGCGTGCAGTTGCTGGGTTCTGATGCTGGAGGCTTGTTGATTTTGCAGGCGTTGAAGACGAAACCGTAGGGCATGCTCAACGGATGCCGTGGAGCGGTGTTCACGCTGCCAGTGGCGCGCTCCTGCTTGATGTTGCAGCTGTGGAAAGCTGGGCCGCCGCCGTAGATGAAGTCCACGCTGCCGCGGATTTCGCAGTAGGAGCAGTAGACGAGACCGGCTTCCCAGATGGCCATGGTGTCCTGCATGCCGTTGATGTAGCAGCGGTGGAACTGGATCGCGTTTGGCGTTGACCTCGACGGCGTGATTTGTGGTCGAGCCTTCGCGATACGTGTTGATCACCGACAGGTAGGAGACGGTGGTGTCGGCTGCGTGGATGGTGAGCGTGGTGCTGTTGGCGCCGGACTGGATTTCACGCCAGTCTGCGTCTGCCCGACGATCTTGAGGCCGTCTTGTTGCTGGGGACTACGAGGATCTCGTTGTAGGTGCCGTTGGCGATGCTGATGGTGTCGTTGGAGGGCGGCTGCGTTGATCGCGGCTTGAACGGTGGAGTACTGCGCTGGGACGTTGCGCGTCGCTGCGAGGTGCGGAGGCGGCCAGGATGGCCGTGGAGAAAAATGTGATTAGCGATTTCATGGGGATGCGTGGAGCCATGTCATTTGTTGCCGGCGCCGTTTTTGACGCGGGTGGGGACATTGGCGGTGGGATCCAGCGTGTAGCCGTAGTTGGGCGTGAAGCCGGAGCCGGTGCCGGGCAGATTGCCGGCGCAGCTGTTGTAGGTGTTTCCGGTGATCTTGAGTTTGCCGCCGCTCGTTTCTCCGATGGGGCTGTTCACGCCCTGGTAGTAGTTGTTTTGAACGAGCCAGTTGTTTCTGATGCTGCCGGAGGTGCAGTAGTAGTTACCTGAGCAATCGAAATAGTTGTTGTAGAGGTGGGCCTGGCTGTTGCTGCCGGCGGGCATGCGTTGATCGCAACGGTTGCTCCACCAGTTGTGATGCATGGTCACGCGGAGGTAGCCGGCGGGATCGGCGGTGCGTCCGAGGATGTTAGCGAAGCGGTGCTCGCTCTGGCTCGGGTAGTGAAACTTGCACCAGGAAATTGTGAGATAGTCGGCGCGATCGCCCATGTCGATGAGGCCGTCTCGGCAATCGTAGACCTCGCACTTCGTCACGAAGACGTTGGTGCAGTTCATCAAGGTGATGCCGTCGCCGTTGGGGTTGGTGATCTTCAGATTCTGGATGATGACGTTATTCACGCCACCGCTGGTGAGATCGAGGTGCTGTTCGGATTCTATCTGTTTCCCTATTAACCTTAGCAATACGTAACTCAAACGTGTACAGGCACATAACAC
>JASGJB010000021.1:0-72241 GCA_049840895.1 Nibricoccus sp.
GGACACGCCGGTGGTGCGGAGGTCGAAGGTGTCGTACTGGTCCTTGATGGAGAAAACGACGCCGTCGAAGAGGGCCGACGAGTTTGCCGGTTTTTGCGAAGTGGGCGTCGAGTTGCGCGGCGACCTCGAGGGCGTCGGGCATGGAGGGATCGTTGTCGGCGAGATCGGTCAGGCTGCGGGCTTTGCGGTCGTCGAAGCCCCAGTGCTTGCGGGCGGCCGGGCGGAGATTGAGCGTGATGAGGGCGTTGATGCCCTTGGCGTGCGCGACCGGTTTTACGACGCCGAGAATGCCATTGGGCTCTTCGACGGCGGGGCCGTTGAAGGCCTGGATGCGCTTGAGGTAGAGTTCGACGAGCTGCGTGGAGGTGAGCTTTTTGGCGAGGATCGCGGCGTGGATGTCGGCGATGGTCGCTTCCTGGACCTCGAAGGTTTTCGGGGCGGCTGCCGGTGCGATGGTGCAGAGAAAGGAGCCGAGCAGCAGGAGAAAAACCGGACGGAAGATCGGGGACATGCGAGGAATGAGTGTCCTCGCGTCGTGCAGCGGACGTGCCACGAGTCAGCGAAAGAATTTGTGGCTGCGGTCCGGCGCGTGAAGACGAGCAGGGCAGACGCACCACCATCGCGGTGTGGACCGGCGGCTCAAAAGCGGGGATCCGGGACGATCCCTTACTGACGACAAAGGCGCGTTTGGGATAACGCGCCTTTGTTCTCGGTTTAGTAGACCTGTCTCTTCGAGGAGGGCGAGAGCCGGACTCGGTGATACGGTGTTGGGTCATCGAGTCGCGTTCGCGGAAGGTGAAGGTGTCGCCCGGCTTCTCGATGGTGTCGAAGTCGATGGTGACGCACCACGGCGTGCCGATCTCGTCCTGGCGGCGGTAGCGGCGGCCGATGGCGCCGGCCTCGTCGTAGAACACGGCGTAGCGGCGCTGAAGCTTCTTGTAGAGCTCCTTGGCGCGGGTGGTGAGCGCCTCCTTGTTCTTGAGGAGGGGGAGGATGGCGACCTTGACGGGGCGATGCGCGGGCTGAGGCGCAGGACGGTGCGCATCTCGGAGTTGCCCTTCTCGTCGGTGACCTGCTCCTCGGCGTAGCCGGCGGTGAGGATGGCGAGAAAGATGCGGTCGAGGCCGACGGCGGGCTCGATGACGTGCGGGACAAACTTCTTCTTGGTCGCCTCGTCGAAGATGGCCTGCGGGACGCCGCTGGCCTTCTCGTGCTGGCCGAGGTCGTAGTTGCCGCGGGCGGCGATACCCCAGAGTTCCTGCACGCCGAAGGGAAACTTGAACATGATGTCCGTCGTGCCCTTGGAGTAGAACGCGAGCTTCTCCTTGAGGTGTGTCGTATTCGGAGAGGTGCGTATCCGGAAGGCCGATGCTCTTGAGCCAGCTCTTGCACCAGTCGATCCAGTAGCGGTGCCACTTGGCCCAGTCGTCGTCCTCGTGGATGAAGAACTCCATCTCCATCTGCTCGAACTCGCGGGAGCGGAAGATGAAGTTGCGCGGTGTGATCTCGTTGCGGAAGGACTTGCCGGTTTGCGCGATGCCGAAGGGGAGCTTCACGCGGCCGGTGTCGACGACGTTCTTGAAGTCGACGAACATGCCCTGCGCGGTCTCGGGGCGGAGGTAGGCGACGGACGAGGCGTCGGTCATGGCGCCGACGTTCGTCTGGAACATCATGTTGAAGGCGCGGGGCGGGGTGAGGTCCGGGGTTGCCGGTGGCGGGCGAGGGGATTTGCGCGATCTCGCTCGGGCTTGGCCTCGGTGAAGTCGCGGGGCTTGACGGGTGCGAGCGTGCCCTGGATGGCCTTCTTGCGCTTAAAGAGTTCGGCGGCGGCTTGGAGTTCCTCGGTGGTGCTTTTCGCTCTCGAGGGCGGAGACGTAGCCAACGGTTTGGGCGACGCCATCGGCGCCGGTGACGACGACGGGGGCGAAGAAGAGCTGGTCGGCGCGGTAGCGGTTCTTGGAGACCTTGCAGTCGACGAGGGGGTCGGAGAAGCCGGCGACGTGGCCGGAGGCCTCCCAGACCTTGGGGTGCATGATGATGGAGGTCTCGATGCCGACGACGTCGTCGCGGCGGCGGACCATGTCGTTCCACCAGCAGTCGCGGATGTTTTTCTTCAACTCGACGCCGAGCGGACCGTAGTCGAAGAAGCCGTTGAGGCCTCCGTAGATTTCGGAGGACTGGAAGATGAAGCCGCGGCGCTTGGCGAGCGACACGAGGGCTTCCATGAGGTTGGCGGAGTTCGGCGGCGGACGTGGACATAAGGCGCGAGAATTAGGCGGAGCGCGCGCGGTGGGTCAATGCCGGGCGTGGGAGTTGGAGAAGGGCGGAGTTTTGGACAGGATTAACAGGAAGGACAGGATTGGAGAGAAGGTGCGATATATGCGACAATGCGCGCGGTTTCGCGATTGCCAGTGTTCGGCGGCGACGGCATCGCGTCTGCACCCCTTATGAAATTATTCGCCGTTTCCGGTGCGATCAGGCTGGCGGGTCTGATCGCGGTGTTGGCCGGTTTCCGCCTGAGTGCCCAGGATGTCACGATCACGCATCCTCGTGGCTCGATGCGGAGAGTCCGCCGGCGGATGTCGTGCCGGCCTTCCGGAGCAAAGTGGCGTGTAATTTTCCGGCCGCACTGGCGATGCCACTCAGCCGGGGTATGTGTTGCTGCGCGTGACCGTGAGCGCGGAGGTGAGCGGACGGGGATGTTCCGACAGGCGTCGCATCCGGCGTTCGACGAGGCTGCGAAGGTGATGGGCGGGGCGAAGTACACGCCGGCGAAAGAGAATGGAAAAGCGGTGCCTGTGAAGGTGTGGTATGGGTGATTTTCAATCCGAAGTCGGCGCCCGTGGTGGCGCAGAAGCGTCGCCTCGTTTGCTGGCAGTGGCGCCGGTGACGGTGGAAAAGGAAAAATCGGGCAGCTTGAAGCTGCCGTTGTCAGTTGGGGCGAAGGTTTCGCTGGATGAGACCGCGAAGGTGACGAAGGTGGTTTTCGATCAGGCGGAGATGGAACGTTTCAGGCCCGAGGTGGAGGCTTCGCTTGGGCAGTGGCGTTTTGCGCCGGCGCGACGCGAAGGTGTCGCGGTGTCGTCGGACATCTCGGTGCCATTTATGATCTGGGGCCCGGAGAAGGCGGTGCCGAAGGTCAAAACCCCGCCTCAGGTGAAAAAACGCGAGAGGCCCAACTATCCGCGCGAGTTGCTGAAGCAAAATATCAGTGGCGAGGTGCTGGTTAGTTTTGTCATCGATGAGAAAGGCAATGTCACGGACGCGAAGGCGGTGCGGTCAACGCATCCGGAGTTCGAGGCGTCCGCGGTGGAGTGCGTGCGGAAGTGGACATTCACTCCAGCGTTGGAGGATGGCAAACCCGTGAAGACGCGGATGCAGATGCCGATCCTGTTCAACCTAAACACCCGGTGACCGGTTGATGGAAGAGGAGAAAGGCCGTCAGGCCTGCGGACTTCGGACGTTCCGTTGATCGCGGTGTGTCCGAAACCCCGTCAGATTCTGAGTGAAACGCGCCCTATGCGCGCGTCGCGGTTCAGTCCTTCTTCTTTTCTTTTTCCTTCTTCGGTGGCTTTGGCTCGGGGTAAATTTCGGTGACTTCCATGCGCGTGTTTACCGGCTGGCCCTTTTTTTCGCCGGGCTCGAATTTGGCTTTTTCGTAGGCGGTGTACACGGGATCGACCATATCGGGGTCGTTAAACTTAACGATATTGATCTCAGTCACCTTGCCTTCGGACGTGACGACAAAGCGGATGGTGATTTCACCCGGTGTGTCACGGCGTTTGATGGACGAGGGGTAGTCGGGCTTGATGCGTTTTTTGGGCGCGGGGGCTTTGTCCACAACCGTCAGATCATACACAGTCTCGCTCGAGGATTGCGCAGGAAGCCGAACCGCGCTGCTAGCGACGGCCAGTCCGAGCATGGGAAGAATCCAGAGGCGGGAGATTTTCATGTAAGCAAAACGGTGAACAACGCAGCCCGGCGGCCTCGCATCAGACTGCAGTACTACGCCGATCGAATGCGTGACGTTTGGCCGGGTTGGTAAGATGCGGGCGTTTTTATCTTATCGGCGAGAAAATTTAATAATTAACAGCGGTGCCCGAGGTCTGGGTGATTCGCCGCTCGCAGGTGAAGGGATTTTCCTCAGAAAGTCCCGGCATGATTCCGCCCGAAACACCCTTGGGCAGCCGTCTCGACAAGTGGCTGTGGTGCGTGCGCATTTTCAAGACCCGTGGCCTTGCCACCGATGCGTGCCGTGCCGGTTCAGTCGAGGTGAATGGACAGTCTGCGAAACCGGCGCGGGACGTGCACGCAGGTGAAACGGTGAGCGTGCGGCAGGGGCTGATCGTGCGGACGTTGATCGTGCGCGGTGCGCCGCTGGCGAGGGTTGGCGCGAAACGGGTTGCGGAATTTTGCGAAGACCGGACGCCGCCGGAAGAATTTGAAAAAGTCCGGTTGCAACGCGTGCAGCAGGTACTGGCACGGGACAAAGGCTCCGGGCGGCCGACGAAGCGAGACCGGCGGGCGCTTGACCGATTGATGGACGAGTAAGTTCTTTGGCTGCATCCATGAGTACGAATGTGACCGTCTTCGCCCGTTTCGAAACTGAACTAACTGTTCGGCCGGACGACATCGACCTGTACCAGCACGTTCACAGCACGCGTTATCTCGATTACGTGATGGCGGCGCGTTTCGATCAGATGGAGCGCTGCTATGGCATGGGGATGAAGGAGTTCGCACAACTCGGCCTCGGCTGGTTTATGAAGTCGGCGACGATTCATTACCGGCGTCCGCTGGGTTTGGGGGATCGGATGATCGTTCGTACGTGGATCGAAAAATTCTTCGACGACGGCGTACGGGTCGGGTTCGAGATCGACCGGGCCGACAACCGCAAACGCAGCTGCGAAGGGCACAGTGACTATACGCTGGTGACGCTCGCGGACGGCCGGGCGGTGCCGATTCCGGCGGACGTGCGGGCGAAGTATAGTGTCTGAAGCGGGCTAACAACCCTCCCGCCACTCGCTTGCGCACTGTCAGAATGCCCTTGCTATTAAGGGCCGTTGAGTGCTTTGTCGCGGTCCTCGTTAGAGAAAGCGTTAGATGACAGGAACTGGTGAGTCGTCAGGAGAACCACAGTGGTTCAAGGATGATTTCGAAACCCGATGGTCGGGAACGGACTGGCAGCGGACGGTGGATCTACGAAATCAACAATGGGTAACTCCAAACTCTACGTCGGCAACATGTCCTTCAAGACCTCTGAAGAAGAGCTCCGCTCTGCCTTCAGCCAGTTCGGTACCGTCGCTGACGTGTACGTCGCCATGGACAAGATGACCGGCCGCCCACGCGGTTTCGCGTTCGTCACCATGGGTTCTGAAGAAGAAGCCAAGATCGCAGCTGAAAAGCTCAACGGCGTCGACCTCGGTGGTCGCACGCTGACTGTTAACGAAGCTCGTCCGAAGGAAGAAGGCGCTGGCCGTTCCTTTGGCGGTGGCGGCGGTGGCCGTGGCTTCGGTGGCGGCGGCGGCCGTGGTGGCTTCGGCGGTGGTCGCGGTGGTGACCGTGGCGATCGCGGTGGCTTCGGTGGCGGTCGTGACCGTCGCTAAGCTCTTCGAGCTCCGACAAACCAGTCAGTCTCGTCTCTAAACGAACTGAATTTCCAAGGACGAAGCCTTCACGGGCTTCGTCCTTTTCTTTTTGGGCCGGGCGAAAAGCGGAAGCGGGTTGCGTGAGCGAACGGGTGACGCACCGATTGTGGTGTCTAACATGGAGTCCTCGTCGGCATTGGAAAAACACCTTCGCGCGCTGCGAGCCTGCCGGCGCTGTCCGCGGATGGTGCCGCCGCCAGTGGCGGGGAATCCGGTGAATAGTGGCGTGATGCTGGTCGGGCAGGCGCCGGGAGACAAAGAGCCGAAGCTCGGACGTCCCTTTGCATGGACGGCGGGGAAAACACTCTTCGGCTGGTTCAATGCAGCGCTTGGCTGGCGCGAGGAACAGGCGCGTGAACGGATTTATTTCGCGGCGGTATGCCGGTGTTTCCCGGGAAAAAATCCGCGCGGCGGGGATCGGGTGCCTGCGCCGGATGAGATCGAAAATTGCGCGCACTGGATGCGGCGGGAATTTGCGCTGATCGAGCCGAAGCTGGTGATTCCCGTGGGGAAACTGGCGATTGCGCAGTTTCTGCCGGATGCGCCGCTTGCGGAGGTGGTGGGGCGGCGTTTTGCGATCGAGCGCGACGGGCGATCCTTCGATTTGATTCCGCTGCCGCATCCGTCGGGTGCTTCGACCTGGCATCGAATGGAGCCGGGGAAAACGCTGCTGCAGAAATCGCTGGGTCTGATTGCGGAGCATGCAGCGGTGCGGGCATTGAGTGAGCGCTGAGTGCCGGGTGGTACGGACGTGGCGGAAAAATAAGTTGGCGGAGTGCGGCGTGTTTCGGTGTCGTTCTCGCTCGTGTCTGTCTCCGCTCTTCTCAAATCCCGCATCCGCACTGTGCGCGACTGGCCGAAGCCGGGCGTGAATTTCCGTGATGCGACGACGCTCTTTCACGATCCCGGCGCTTTTCGCGCGACCATCGACGCGTTTGCCGAGGACTGTGCGAAGCAGCAGATCGACATCATCGCGGCGGTCGACGCGCGCGGATTCATTCTCGGCGGTGCGCTCGCCTACAAACTCGGCAAGCCGTTCGCGCTCGTGCGCAAAAGGGAAAGCTGCCTTACAAGACCGTGTCGGAGGACTATCA
This sequence comes from Nibricoccus sp., assembly GCA_049840895.1. GTDB lineage: Bacteria > Verrucomicrobiota > Verrucomicrobiia > Opitutales > Opitutaceae > Nibricoccus. The sequence goes on from JASGJB010000021.1 coordinate 6,740, forward strand.
TCTCGAGTACGGCACGGCGGCGGTGGAGATCCATGCGGACGCGTGCAAGGCGGGTGATCGCATTTTGATCGTGGACGACCTGATCGCGACCGGCGGAACGCTGCTGGCGGCGACGAAACTGTTTCGGATTTTGCATGGCGAGGTGATCGGTGTCGCTGCGGTGATCGATCTGCCGGAGCTCGGCGGCTCGAAGAAACTGCGCGACGCCGGTTTGAAGGTGCATGCGCTGTGTGAGTATTCGGAGACGGAGTGATTTTATCCATGGCCGGGCGATCGCTCACGATTTGGTGCAACGCGCAATTTTCCGGGGCCGCGACAAAGCTCCTTGTTGAAGGAACGCGCGGGCACCGGCTCATCCAGTCCTCGGGAGACGCGTCTGTGCTCGCGGCGGGTGGCGAGGATCCGGCGCTGGATGCGGCGGACGTTGCGTTTGGCCAGCCGGACGCGAATCAGTGTGCGCGCAATGCGCAGCTGAAATGGATCGAAGTCACGAGCGCGGGTTATACGCGCTACGACAACGAACCGTTTCGCGAAGCGATGCGCAGGCGTGCGGCGGTGTTCACGAATTCATCGTCGGTGTTTGCAGAGCCGTGTGCGCAGCATGCGCTGGCGATGATGCTGGCGCTAGGCCGGCAGCTGCCGGGTGCGCTCGACGAGCAGCGCGGGGAAAAACGCTGGCTCTACACCGAGCTGCGGCGCGATTCACGGCTGATGGGAGGAGAAACGGTGTTGATGCTCGGATTTGGTGCGATCGGCCGACGGCTCGCGGAGTTGCTCGCGCCGTTTCGGATGAAGTTGTTCGCGGTTCGCCGCAAAGCTTACAGCGAGGCCGGTGTGCATATCATCCCGGAGGAAAAGCTGAGCTCGGTGATCGCGGAGGCGGATCACGTGATCAACATACTGCCCGACAATGAGAGCACGCGAAACTATGTGAACGCGCGACGTCTCAGTTGGTGCAAGCGTGGCGCGAAGTTCTACAACATCGGGCGCGGGACGACAGTGGATCAAAAGGCGCTGATCGACGCACTGGAGTCAGGAAAACTGGGTGCGGCTTATCTCGATGTGATGGATCCCGAGCCGCTGCCTCCGTCTCATCCATTGTGGACGGCGCGGAATTGTTTCATCACGCCGCACACGGCGGGCGGCCGGCATGACCAGGATGAAACGCTGGTCCGGCATTTTTTGAAAAATCTCGCGGCATTTGAACATGACGGAGATCGCGGTGAGTTCGTTGATCGCGTGATCTGATGAAGAGCGCGACGGCAAAACCGATTTTTTTGCTGGGGGATGAGGATGCGGGTGCCGCGGCGAATGCGGGTTGGAGACGGAAGTGGATTGGTGGGCGGGTTTATTGGCTCTGCCAACTCGCTGGATGGGGCGGGTTGGTGGCGACGTGGACAGCGGGCAGTTTCGACGTAGGCGTTGTCCACGTGAAGGCGATGATCATCCGTCATTTTGGCTTCGGGCTGGCCGGGATTATCGGATCCCATCTGCTGCGGATCGAAGTCTGGATCGTGCTGGCGAGACTGAAGGGGTGGGGAAGCCGTATTGCGGGTGTCGCTTTCGCATTGCTGGGCTCATCGATGGCAATGCTTGGAATGGCGGCGGTGGTGGCGTGGCTGACTCCGCCTTTCAACAATCCTGGAACATATTTCATGCGGCTGATTCAGACGACGTCGTTTCAGCTTTTGTGGCTGGGGTTTTATTTTGCGCTGACGAATCTGCGCAACGTGCAGCGCGAGCAATTCGCGCGCGTGCAGCTCGACGCGGCGTTGAAGGACGCGGAGGTGAGGGCGCTCAAGGCGCAGCTCAATCCGCATTTTTTATTCAACTGCCTGAACTCGCTGCGCGCGCTGGTGCCGCTCGAGCAAGCGCGTCCGCGCGAGGCGATCACGTTGCTGGCGGATTTGTTGCGGGCTGCGCTTACCGTGGGCGAGCAGACGGCGATCACGCTCGCGCAGGAAATGGAGACAGTCGGGACCTACCTCGCGCTGGAGAAAATACGCTTTGAGGACCGGCTGCGCATAACGTACGAAATCACGACGGAGGCCCGTGAACGGCAGGTGCCTCCATTTCTCGTGCAGGTGCTTGTGGAGAATGCGGTGAAGCACGGCATCGCGCCGCGCGAGGAGGGCGGCGAGGTGGTGATTCGCGCAGAGGTGGAGAACGGGATGCTGAAGGTGATTGTGAAAAATCCAGGCCGGATCACGGCGGCATCGGATTCCACAGGTCTGGGATTGAAGAATATCCGCACGCGCCTGCGCCACCTCTTCGGCCCTGAAGCGGGGGTGGCTTTGAAGCAGGCGGACACGGATCTCGTCATTGCCGAGGCGACGGTTCCTTACAGTCTTCATTTGCCGCGCCCATGACCACACTCCGGACATTGCTGATCGATGACGAACGACTGGCGCGTCAGGAGCTCACGGCGTTGTTGCGGGAGTTTCCGTGGATCGACGTGGTGGGCGAAGCGGCCAACGCCACGCAGGCGGTGAAGCTCATCCAGGAGTTGAAGCCGGAGTTGTTGTTTCTCGATGTTGAGATGCCGGGACGAGACGGATTTTCGTTGTTGGGCTCGCTGCCGGAACCGCGGCCCCGGGTGATCTTCACGACGGCGCACGATCATTTTGCGGTAAAGGCATTCGAGGTCGAGGCGGTCGACTACCTGTTGAAGCCGGTGAACCCGAAACGGCTGGCGGCGGCGCTTGCGCGGGTGCGGCCTGGTGCGGCCGGTGGAGATGCGCATCCGCCCAAGGTGGAGGCGCTGGCCGAGGATGATCGTGTGCTTGTGCGTGAAGGTGAGCGTTGCTGGTTCGTGCCTGTAAACTCGATACGGCTGCTTGAGGCGGAGGGAAACCACACTCGGGTTTATTTTCAGAATGAACGGCCGCTCGTTTACCGGACGCTGACGGCGATGGAAGCGCGGCTGCCGGAGAAAATTTTTCTGCGCGCGAACCGGTCGCAGCTGGTGAACATGAACTTCATTGAAACCGCGGGAGCCTGGTTTAGCGGCAGCATGAAAATCGCGCTGCGCGGAGGACCGGAGGTGGAATTCTCGCGGCGGCAGGCACAGATTTTTCGCGAACGGATGAGTCTTTGAGCGGGTATTTGGGGGACAGGAATTGAGAGGACGAACAGGATTGAGGAAGGGGTTGGCGGGGTGTGACTGGCCGTTCGTCAGGTGAATTGACCGTTCGTGGAGGTACGCGTGCGCACACCAGTCGTTTGTGCAGGGTGAAGCGCTTATGTCGTCCCCTGCAGTCACCCCGCCGGCGAAGAGTGGTTTTCGTTGGACCATCTGCGGCCTGCTTTTCGCCGCGACCACGATCAACTACATGGATCGCTCGATCATCGGTTTGCTCGCGCCGATGATTCAAAAGGACATCGGCTGGACGGAGATCGATTACGCGAATTTGAACACGGCGTTTCAGGAAGCCTATGCGATCGGGCTCTTGTGCGTGGGCCGCGTGATCGATGTTTTTGGGACGAAGCTGAGCTATGCGGCCGCGATGATTTTTTGGAGCGTGGCGGCGATTGCGCATGCGGCGACGCACACGGTGATGGGTTTTGGGATCGCGCGGTTTTTCCTTGGGCTCGGTGAGTCAGGTAATTTTCCCGCGGCGATCAAAGCGGTGACGGAATGGTTCCCCAAGAAGGAGCGGGCGCTCGCGACGGGAATTTTCAATTCCGGCAGCAATGTCGGCGCGGTGCTCGCGCCGATTGTGATTCTGCCGCTGGCGGCAGCGCTGGGCTGGCGGTGGACGTTTATCATCATCGGCTCGCTCGGCTTTGTGTGGCTGCTGGCGTGGACACCGTTGTTCGCTCGTCCGCAGCAATCGCGTTTCACGAGTGCGGAAGAAAAGACGCTGATCGCGGAAGGTTCGGGAGCGGATGACGTGGCGGAGAAAAAGACGGGCTGGTGGCTGTTGTTGCAGCGCCGGCAGACGTGGGCGTTTACGCTCGCAAAATTTCTCACCGATCCTGTCTGGTGGTTTTATCTGCTCTGGCTGCCGAAATGGCTGACGGCGCGCGGCGTGGATCCGAAGGGCGTGGCGCTGCCGCTCGTATACGTTTATGCGATCGCGACCGTTGGTAGCGTGGGCGGTGGTGTTGTCTTCGGGTTTTTCCAGAAACGCGGACTGGGCATGAACGCCGCGCGAAAAACGACGATGGCGATTTTTGCGCTGTGCGTGCTGCCGGTGCTGTTCGTGTCACGCGTGCAGGACCTTTGGATCGGTTCGACGTTGATCGGGATCGCGCTGGCGGCGCATCAAGGCTGGTCGGCCAATTTGTTCACGACGGTGTCCGACATGTTTCCGAAGCGCGCGGTGGGCTCGGTCGTGGGCATCGGCGGCATGGCCGGTTCGGTGGGTGGAATGATTTTCTTCCAGATTGCGGGCCGGATTCTGGAGAGGAGCGGCAACTATGCGCTGCTCTTCACAATCTGCGTGGCCGCGTACGGTGCCGGCTTTGTCGCGTTGCAGCTGCTCGCGCCGAAGCTGGAAAGAGCGGAAGTGTAAGGCGGAACGGCCCCCATGCGCGGTAGGGGTATCGCGCATGGGTGAAAACTTTCACGGGAGTTCGATCTGGCGACGGGCGGGATCGGAGTTCTGGCGGTAGAAGAGGGCGGTGTGGCCGACCGCTCCAACGCAGACGCAGCGACCTTCGTCGGCGATTTGTTCGGTGAGAGTGGCGCGTTCGTCGCGTTCGATGCCGACGAAGCGGAGTTTGATGAGCTCGTGGTTGTTGAGCTGCTTCTGAAGCTCCTTGAAAAACTCGGGCGTGAGACCGGCTTTGCCGACCTTGATGATGGGATCGAGCGTCTGGCCCTGGCCGCGGAGGAAAGTTCGTTGCGCGCCGGTGAGTGGGAAGTCGTACATGGAGGAAGAGTGAAGGGAGAAGGGTGAAGAGAGAAAGATTTTACCGCGGAGGCGCAGAGGGCGCGGAGCACGGAGATTTTTTGGACAGGATTGCAGGAAGGGCAGGATTTCGGAGGGTAGGCGGGCTTATTGTTGACCGAAGGTGTCGAGTGGGAGTTCGCGGAACTGGCCAGGGGCGAGATCGTCGAGAGTGAGGTTGCCGAAGGCGGCGCGGTGGAGGGTGAGGACTTCGCAGCCCTGGCTGGCGAACATGCGGCGGACCTGGTGGTAGCGCCCTTCCGTGAGCGTGAGCTCGGCGGTGCGCGGGTCGATGATGCGAAGGTCGGCGGGGAGGCAGGGATCTTTTTCGCCGGTAAGGAGAAGGGTGCCGCTGGAGAAAAGTTCGGTGAGGCCTGCGGGCATGTCACGATCGAGGGTGGTGTGATAGAGCTTGGGGACCTTGTGCTTCGGGGAAGTCAGGCGGTGGACGAGGGTAGTCTGGTCGGTCAGGAGGAGTAGTCCGGAGGTATCTTTGTCGAGGCGGCCAATGCTGGTGATCTGGGGATTGCGGGCGCGCCAGCGGGGCGAAAGCAGGCTGTAGACATTGGGGCCTTCGCGTTCGTCGTGAGAGCAGACGAGGCCGAGCGGTTTGTTGAGCAGCAGGAGAATACCGTCCGGGTGATCGGGCGGTTGTCCATCGATGAGGACATCGGCATCGTGAACCCTGGCACCAGAATCGTCGGCGATTTTTCCGCGAATGGTGACGCGGCCGGCGTCGATCCAGTCGCGGGCCTCACGGCGGGAGCAGTAGCCGAGGTTGGCAAGGAGTTGGTCGAGACGGCGCATGGACGGAAGAAGAGTGAAGAGGGAATGGTGAAGGGTGAAAGGAAAGAAGCGGAGAAATTCACCGCGGAGACGCGAAGGGCGCGGAGTTCGGGTGGGATGGGTTGCATCTCGCGGCAGCGATGGCACGTAGAAGGTGAATGATGCGTTTCGTATTGCTTGGGATTGCGATGGCTTTGGCGGGAGTGGCGTCGCTTACGACGGTGAAGGCGCCGACGGTAGGCACATGGAAGCTGGCGATCCTCGCGGGCGAGTTTGGGCATTTTCTGGTGATGCTTCCGGTGTCGGTGGTGATCTGGACGGTTGTGAGAGGGCCGGTTGGCGGGATTGGCTTTTTTGTGACGACGCTGGGCCTTTGCGGGATTGCGGCGGGGCATTTCTTGAAGCCGGCGGTGGAGGCACGGGCGATGGTGAGAGAATTGCCAGGGCTGTTGGAGAAGGCGTTTGGGAAAGTGGAGATGGGACGTGAGGTATTTTCGGTCGCGGGATTTTTTTCGAACGAAGGCAGTGAGGTGGCGGCTGAATCACGGGTGTTTGCCCATGCGGGGACGGCCGAGGCGCTGACGCTGGATTTTTATCGCGCGCAAGGTGTCGCGAAGGCGCCGTGCGTGATCGTGGTGCACGGCGGGGGATGGGATAGCGGCGACCGCTCGCAGATGGCGGCGTTTAACTCGCGGCTGGCGCGGCGAGGTTTTGCAGTGGCGGCGGTGAGCTACCGGCTGGCGCCGAAACACATCTGGCCGGCGCAACGCGATGATTTATACGCGGCGATGACGTATCTGAAGGAGCGCGCGGGTGAATTGGGGATCGATCCGGAGCGTCTGGTTTTGTTTGGGCGCTCGGCGGGCGGGCAGATTGCGGAGGCGGTGGCTTATAATCAGCCCGATGCGGCGGTGCGCGGCGTGATCGCGTTGTACGCACCGGCGGACATGGAGTTCGCGTGGAGTCATACGCCGGAGCGCGATGTATTGGATTCGAAGAAACTCATCCGGCAGCTGACGGGTGGCACACCGGAGTCAGCGCGGGAGAATTTTGTCAGCGCGTCCCCGTATCTTCATGCGAAGCGCGGAGTACCGCCGACGTTGCTGATGCATGGGGTGATTGATTCGCTCGTGTGGCGTCGGCAGAGCGAGCGGCTGGCGGAGAAACTGCAGGGCGAAGGTGTGCCGTGCGTGCTCATCGAACTGCCGTGGGCCGTGCACGCGTTCGATTTTAATCCGCGCGGACCCGGTGGTCAGGTCAGCGCGTTTGCGATCGAGTGGTTTCTGAAGGCAGTGACGAAACAGACTCAGAAGTGAATCGTGATGGCGGCGGTGAGAATATGCGCCTTCAAGTCTTCGAACGGGATGACGACGCCGAGGTGACCGGAGCCGTGGTGATAGGTTTGAACATCGCTCCCGTTGATCTGGAGGTAGCGATAGCCGAGTTCGGCAGAGAAGTTGTCTGTGATCCGCACAGAGACGCCCGCGGAGGCGCCGAAGGAAAAGTTCCAGTCGTCGATTTTTCCCTCATACCACGGTCCGGAGAGTATGCGTTCGATGTCGCCGCTTAATTTCGCGAAACCGGCGGAGGCGCCGATGTAGGGACGGAAACGTGCGGTGGAGGCGAAAGGGTAGTAGCGGTAATTGGCCTGAACCGGTGTCGCATCGCCGTTGCCGGTGGTGTTGAGCGTTGCGTTGTTGAATCTCATAAACGGCTGGGAAAATTCCCAGTGCGTGCTGCTAAACTCCACGGAGAGTTCGTGTGAATGGTTTGAGTCGAGGAACATCCCCGCGGCGATTCCGTAGCCGTCTTCCGACTCGAAGTACTCATCCGTGTACTCGAGAAACATCGCGAACGGGCGCGCGAAGAACTTGTTTGCGCCGGCCGCATTCAACGAAGCGGCGGTGCAGAGAACGGTGATGAGGAGGAGGGCATTTTTTTTCATGGGGTAGGAAAACGTCAGGGCGCTGATTGCGGTGAAGGAGCCTCGATCGGATACCTGGGCAGCATATTGCGGAACGAAAGGCTTTGCGGCGGGGTAAGAACGGCGGGGGTTTGCGTGATGACCGCAGGCCAGTCCACATCGTCGGGCGCGACCTCGTTGCCTGCCTGGAAAGACGGACTTGCGCTGGCGATGATGTTTGCAAGTTCAGTGGCCTGATCGCCGGTGAGTGGCTGGCCCTCGAGGGCGGAGGTGCCGGCGAAATTGCTCAGCGAGCTCCACGCCGGAAGTTTCCGCTCAAACTCGATAAATGTCCCGGCGGGGATATCGCCGACGAGCTGGCGAAGACCGTTTTGGAATTCGAGATCGGTCTGGGCGCGCAACTGTTGAATGCTGGGGTCGTTCGAGGAAAGCCGGTGTGAACGCATCACTGCAGCGAGGTCCAGACGTTGTTCTTCGCGTCGTGCGTACAATCCCTCGAGAGCGGATGTCTGGGCCGTTGAAAGAGACTGACGAAGGAGGAATGGCGCGTAGCGAACGGCGAACAGAGCCCGGCGTGACTTGAGTTGCTGCGTTTGCAGCGTGGGTTCATCTGCGAGCACGTCCTGCGCGGAGCGTTGGGTTGCCGGCGGTTTGTTGACGGTGGCGGCCCCGTCGGTGGCGGAGGCCGGGTCGTGTGACGGCGGAAGTGATGCGGCGTGGATCGCCTGCAGGTGTTTTATCTGAAGCTGCTCCTGGAGCAGTGAACGTTTCGTGATGAGTGCACGAGCAGATCGCCGGGCGGAGAAACTCGCGTGCAGCAAGGTGACTGACGCGACGGTTGAGAACGCGATGGCGGCGTATAGTAGACGGCGTATGCGACGGACGGAATTCATTGGCGAATACGCGCGGATTTCATGGCGAGTGCATGCTCGAATGCCTGTTGGGCACGGAGCGCGACGAGAGCGTTTTGCTGGGCGGCGGAAAGATGACTTTGGGAAAGGAGAAGCACCTGATCCCAGTTTACCTCGTGAAGCGTGACAGGGCCGCCCTTTTGGTAGGAGCTGCTGGATTGTGCGATCGCTTGGGAAAGTTGTGCGGCTGTTTCCTGGGACAGAGGATCGGAGAGATAGACCGCGCCGGCGAGTTGCGCTGCGAAGGAGCGGGCGGGGACCGTCCGGTTGAAGGACTGGAGCTTTTCAAAGCCGTCCGGTCCCAGCAACGCGGCGAGGCGGGTGTTGATCTCGGAAGGAGTTGGTTCGGGCTGAGTGGCTGCGTTCGACTGATCGCTTGCTTGCGACGAAAGCCAGAGGCCCGTGTTGGGTCCTTGAAGGCAGAGATCCTCGAACGACTGGATCTCTTCCGGATCGAGCGCGAGAGCCCGGTAGAGTGGCTCGTAGGCGGCGGAGAGAAAAAGACGCCGGCCGCCACCCAGGCGTGATCCGGGAGAATCGTCCTCTTCCGAGGGAGCCGTTGAAACGGCGAGCTTGATCGGCTGAGGCGGTGCCGCGGTGTGACGTTGCGGAGTCTGGGATGAAGAAGTTGCCTGGGTTGCCGGAGAACTCTGTCGGATGTCGAGGAGACGGATGGATTTTTCCAGGAGCGCGATTTCTTTTTCCTCGGTGAGCCGGATGCGTGCGGAGTCGGTTTGTGCGCGGGAGAAATTTATCCATGCGGCGCCGGTCACGAGAAAAGAAACGAGTGCGGCGGTGGCGGGAAAAGCGAGTCCATTGACTTCCAGCCACGATGGAGAAGCGAGTTGAGTGGTGGCGGCTGTTTTGAGCACCGTTGGAATGGCGGTGAAGGTGACTCCTGCAGGTGCGGCGGACACCGTGTGGCTTCCTAGCACCACACCCAAAGTGCTCGCGGAGGTGGCGATCCTGTGCCGGGACAAAACACGGCGGAGTTTTTCCAAAGCGCGGTCGACGCGCATGCGTGCGGCGTCTTCGGAAAGCGACAAGGCTCCGGCGATTTCAGCGAAGGACTGTTGATCAAAAAACCGCAGCAGCAATGCCCGGCGGTCTTTTTCTGAGAGTGAGTCTATCGATTGATCGAGAATGGGCGCGAGTTCGGTCCAGACATTTTCCTGCTCCTGGAATGAAGGCGTGTCTTGCATGGCTTGAGCTTCCTGCTCGCGGACGCGCCGGCGTGTCTCGGCGCGCAAGAGATTGAGTGCACTGTTGCGCGTGGTCATGTGCAGCCAGGCGGATGGCACAGGGTGCCGGCTCAGCTGCGCGGCGTGTTGCGCGGCCTTGATGAAGACCTCCTGGGTGACGTCCTTTGCGAGATCGACCCTGCCGGAACAGCGGCGAAGGGCGGCAGAGTAGACGGCGTCGAAATGCCTTCTGACGAAAGTGGCAAACGCGGACTGCGACCGCTTTTGCGCGTAGCTGCGTAGAAGATCGGGGCTATTCTCCTCCATGGCTTTTCCCTCGATAACACCGCCGGGGAAAAAACCGAACGGGAAATTTTAGGAAAAGCGAAAATCGATGGCCGCCGTCCGGACCCTTAGAAACCCAAGGTGTAGGAGACGCTAAGTGCACGTTCCTGACCGGGGCGGGCGTGGGAGGCGAGGACGTCGCGATCGAAGAGATTGCGGATGCCCATGCCGACGGTGTGCGTGCAGGGGCGCTTCTTGGGGCCGTTTTTCCAGCTGTAGCCGGCGTTCACGCTGACGAGGATGTTGTCGGGGTATGCGAGATAGTAGCGGCTTGCGCTCTCATAGTAGGCGACGAAATCGCTGACGTAGGTGAGTGTGCTTCCGACGGAAAGGCCCGAGAGTTTGCCGGTGAAGGAACGGCGGGTCGAGATGCCGACGGTGGTGCGAGGGAGGCGGGTCAGGGGGCGGCCGATTTCTTCGGGAAGGTCGGGCGAGGCCGTGGTGATGGCCTCGGTAATCGTGAGGCGGCCGGAAAGAGTCCAGAGGGACGAGACCGCCGTTTTCAGATCGAGGGTGCCGCCGGTGAAACGTTCTTCGCCTGCGGCGACAAGTTGAGGCTGTGTCTGGCCGGCGTCGGCGATGGGATCTTCGTAGAGAGGATTCCGGCGGGAGATGTTCTGGTTGTAGTATTGGAAGATCAGGGCCGTGGCGCTGAGGCGGCGGTTGAGGAAAAAGCCTTTGATCCCGGCTTCGTAGCCGAGCGTGGTTTCATTTCCCTGAACGCGGCCCGTACGGGCGTCGACGCGGGTGGAGGGTTCGAAGGCGGAGCTGGTGTTGGCGAAAAGGAGCAGGCGGCCGGGGGTGAGCTGGTAGTTTCCGCCGAGGTGCCAGGTGAGTTCGCGTACGTCGTCGGTAACGTGCGGGCGGACGGCGCCGGGACGGTTGTCGTCGATGTCCAAAAGGACGAAGTCCTCGCGAACGCCCGCGGTGCCGACAAGGCGACCCTGCCAGAAGGCGGCTCGTTCGCTGAGCGAGATCGAATTGTAGCTGGTGGCCTCGTGACGATCGGTGAGGATGCGGCTGTAGAGCTCCGGCGAATAGGCCGGACGGAAATAGTTGGGCGAATCGGGATCGAATTCGCGGACATCCTGCGGAAGTGCGTTGCGGATGGCGGTGGGCAAGGCGCGTTGCTCGCGATCGTACCAGAGATGATTGGACTCGAGGAGAAGCGTGACCTTGTGGTCGACCTTGAAGGTGACAAGGCGCGCGGTGGTTTCGACGCCGGCACTGACTGCGCGGAGCGGCTGTTCGATACGTTGAGGTTCACGGGTACCGCCGAACCGGCCGAGGTCGATAACGTACTGGCTGGTGGTGAACCGATCCTCGGCGAGTTCGCGGAGCCAGCCTTGAAGATTGGCGCGGACGTTTACGCGCCGGCTGAGCTGGCCTTCAAACTGAACGCTGGCGCTGGCGATTTTTTTCTCGATGCCGGCGTTGGGGCCGTACGTGTGGAACCCGGCGAGCGGGCGGTAGGGGCCGACAATTTTATCCGAAGAGGTGAGGCGGAATTCCGGGACGCCGGGAGCGGGATTGGCGGAGAGGTCGGAATAGTCGATCATCACCATAGTGCTGGCCGAGCGGTTGTGGCGGAAGGTGAGCGCGCCGCTGACGTAGCGGGTTTCGCTGCGGGAATATTCCTCGGGGCCCTCGCGGCGTTGTCCGCCCGCGGCGAGGCGATACCAGATTTTTTTTGGTTTAAGCGCTGCCGAGGTTTCTGCGCGGACTTGTTGTGAATCCTGGGTGTCGGCGAGGAATTCGAGGCGCGCGTAGTTTTTCGCGCGAGGCCGGGCAGTCACGAAATTTTGAATGCCGCCGGGTGCTGCGCGTCCCGCGACGGGAGTGAGCGGACCTTGGATGAGTTCAACGCGCTCGACCGCGAGCACCTCGGGGATGCCGGTCTGGGAAAAACCGTTGCGCAAACGTGGCGTGGGGAAGCCGCGGAGATTGATGCGATTGACGCCGGTGGCGAGGTCCACGGGGCTGGCGCCGGTGGCGAGGGAAAGCTCGGCGTTGATCTCGGGCGTGAAGTCCTCTTCGCGTTGCGGGCCGGCGAGCAGGTCGTTGGAGAAGGGCGGTTCGTTCATCTCGGCCTCTGGTCCGCCCATGCCGGTGGCATCGAAACCATCGTCGGCTTCGGCGCCGATTGTGAGCGCATCAAGCACAGTGAGGTCGGAGTCTTCTTTGGTTTGCGCTTGGGAGAGGGATGAGACGCAGACGAGAAGAAGGAAAAGGAGGCGGGCGCGGGCGGTCACGGAGACGAGCGGAGAATTGCCGGCTGATCCTGATCAGCGGCGGGGCCATCTGGGAACAGACGGGCGATGCTTGAGTAAAGATCGGGCGAACGGACGGGTTTTCCAATGTAGGCGTCCATGCCCGTTTCGAGAAAGCGTTCCTGGTCGCCTTTCATGGCGTGGGCGGTGAGGGCGATGATGGTGGTGCGTTGCCTGCCGGTTTTTTCGAGCTGGCGAATGCGGCGGGTGGCCTCGAGACCGTCCATGTCGGGCATCTGCACGTCCATGAGGATGAGGTCGAAAGGTTCGGACTGGTATTTGGTGAGGGCCTCGACGCCGTTGAACGCGGACACGACGGTGTGTCCGGCTTTCTCGAGCATGGTGCGGCTGATTTTTTGGTTCACGGGATTGTCTTCGGCGAGCAGTACCCGGAGTTGACGAGTGGAGGATGGGGAAAGTTGTGCAAAGGTTTTCTCAATCTGGACAGCGGAGGGAGTCGCGGGCTCGAAACGGGCGGTAAAATGGAAGCGGCTGCCTTTGCCAGGTTCGCTTTCCACCCAGATGCGTCCGCCCATGAGGGTGACGAGCATGCGGGAAATCGTAAGACCGAGCCCGGTGCCTCCGTAGCGACGTGAGGTGGACGAGTCGGCCTGGACAAAGGATTCGAAGATAGGGCCGATTTTGTCCGCGGGAATACCGATGCCGGTGTCGGTGACGCAGAAGTGGAGGAGCAGGCCTGGCGAAGAGGCGGGCCCGGGAGCGACGCTGACGACAACTTCTCCTGACTCGGTGAATTTGAGGGCGTTGCCGATAAGATTGAGGAGAACCTGGCGGAGGCGTCCGGCGTCCCCGACGAGCAGGTCGGGCGTGCCGGGAGCAACATCGAGGCGGAGGGGGATATGCTTTTCGCGGGCGCGAGCGGCGAGCGTCTCGAGGGATTTCTTAAGGCAGTTCGAGAGACTGAAATCGATGGGGTCGAGCGTGAGGCGGCCAGACTCGATCTTGGAGAAGTCGAGGATGTCGTTGATGACGCCGAGGAGCGCCTCGCCGGAGGACTGGACGGCTTCGAGATAGCCGCGCTGCTCGGGATTGGCGGAGTGGGCGAGGGCCAGTTCGGTCATGCCGAGGACGCCGTTCATGGGCGTGCGGACCTCGTGGGACATGTTGGCCAGGAATTCGCTCTTCGCGCGGCTGGCGGCTTCGGCGGCCTCCTTGGCGGTCGTGAGATCGCGCGTGCGTGTTTCAATGATGGCTTCCAGTTCGTGCTGGCGGCGGCGGAGGACGCGCGTGCGAAGCCAGATCGCTGCAAAAATCACGAGGCCGCCGGCAATCGCGCAAAGGATCCAGAAAGATAATGTCTGATGAAAATGCGGCTGGAGCTCGAAGGATATCGAGGCGGGTTGAGGATTCCAGACGCCGTCGTTGTTGCACGCGGTGATTTCAAAACGATAACGGCCCGGGGGAAGGCCGGCGTAGATGGCGGAGCGGCGTGGACCGGTTTCGGTCCACGCGGTATCGAGACCCTCCAGACGATAGCGGAAACGGACCTGGGTGGCGTCAACCAGACTGAGTGCGGTGAAGCGAAATTCGATTTCTCCGCGGCCGGGCGGGAGTACGAGACTGGCCGAAGGCGGGTGGGCGGTGTGATCGGAGATGATCGCTTCGATGAGGACGGGCGGAGGGCGTGTGTTGAGGCGGATTCTGGCGGGATCGACGACGGCCACACCGAAATTGGTGCAAATCCAGATCTCGCCGGATTGGGTGACGTTGGAGGTGGGCTGGCTGCCAAAAACCGGGCCGCTGGGTTTCATGCCGTCGCTCTCGCTGTAGAGGATGAAGTTCACCGCGGGCTGGCGGCCGGCGGCGACGGCGTCGAATTCATCGAGGGGGGCGCGGAGCACGCCCTGGCGGGAGTTGAGCCAGATTTCTCCCTGACTTACCACCATGCCGTAGAGGCTGGCGTTGGTGTCGTCGAGGATGGCGAACGATTCAAGATGGTCGTCGCGGATCCGTTGCAGGCCGCCATCCTTGCGCGCGATCCAGAGCGAGCCTCGATCGTCATCGAGCAGCGAATACGTGGCGGTGCTTCCCTTGAGTCCGTCTTCCAGACGCCAGGACTTCCATCCGTCCCGGTCAAGGCGGGCGATGCCGTTGTTCCCGGAGATCCAGAGCCGGCCCTTGTGGTCAAAGAGAAGATTGTTGAGGCGATTGCCGACGACGGTGCAGTCGACAGCCGTGAATCTGCCGGTCTTCCGGTCGTGGCGGAAAAGGCCTTCCCGGTCGGTGGCGATCCATGCGTCGCCGTCCGGAGCGATGGCGATGGCGCGGATGCGGTTGTTTTTAATCCCATCGTTCGGGCCGAAGTGCCGGATCGTTCCCTTGTGCCACCGAGACAGTCCGGGCTCCTGGTAGCCGATCCAGATACCGCCTTCGTGGTCTTCGGCGAGGGCGTTGACGGAATCGTCGAGTAGGCCGTCGTCGCGTCCAAGCGGCAGGACCTGGCCATCGCGGAACCGAATCGCGCCGCCTCCAACGGTGCCAACCCAGCGGGTCTGGTCGCGCGTTTCCAGGACGCATAGCGCAGAGTTTTGAATGAGGCCGTCACGGCGCGTGATCGTGTGGAACTTTACGTCGCGCAGGCGGGTAAGCCCGCTGTGAGTGCCGATCCAGAGAGAGCCCTCGAGGTCTTCCTCGATGGCGAGGGCGGAGCCAATTCGCTCGCCGGTGCGTGAGAGCACTTCCTCAAATTTGCCGTCGCGAAAGCGCTGCAGGCCATTGGGTGTGCCCACCCAGAGCGTGCCCTGTCGATCGATGTAGAGCAGCCGGACCACGTTGACCGAAAGGCCGTCGTCCGTGGTGTAGACGTGAGACTGGCCGTCTTTCCAGCGGATCAAACCGAGATTGGAGGCAACCCAGATGCCGCCATCGGAATCTTCGACCATATCTCTTACATAAACATCGGGAAAGCCGTCCGGGCGGCCGCCAAGATAGGTACCATTGGCCGCGAGTCGTACGAAAAGGGATTCGCCGCCCAGCCACCATTCACCGTTTTTTCGATGAATCCAGGCCCGCAATCCGCGCAGTGTCGGGACGCTATCCGGAAGGTTTTCCGCGCGGAGTTTTCCCTCTGTCATACTGACGATGCGGTTGCTCAACAGTACGCGAACGTCTGCGCCGTTCCCCTGAATTGACCGGACGGTGACGCGGTCGATGCCGTTGGTTTTGGGGCGCGTGAAAACGCCTTTTTCGTAGTAGATGGTGCCTCCGCCGTCGGTGCCTATCCAGAGACGGCCATCCGGCGCCTCATACAACGACGTGATGGTGTCGCTGATCAACGCGGGCGTATTGGCGTGGGTGAAAACGGTGAAGGCAGCTCCGTCGAAACGCGCGAGACCGTCTCCGGTACCCACCCACAGATAACCATCGGAAGTCTGCTTGATGACTTGGACGGAGTTTTGGGGAAGGCCGGAGGAGACGTCCCAGCCGGAGGCGGCGAATTGATTGACCGGGCGGTTTGGGTCCAATGCGAAGCCTGCCGCGACGCTTCCGAGCAGAAGAGCAGCCGCAGCCCAGCACCGCAGGGGGGAAGATGGACGCCAGAGGGAAGGCACCGCTGGTTGATCGACACATTACCCTTGGGCCTTGAGGAATGATCCTCAGTACGGAGCTTGTAAAAAGCGGCCGTTTCCCGGCGAAAATCCCAGCGACTCAATGCTTGGAAGGCGCTGATAGAGAAGCGAATTCAGGATGTCGCGGCTCCAGCTGGCGTGCACGTGCGGTGACACGATCGGCGTCGGCAGTGCGTTCGAGGGCGCGGTAGCAACGGGCGAGGGCGAGGAGCGTGTCGGCATCATCGTCAATCCACGCTGCGGCCTTTTCGAGATAAGTGATCGCGTCGGCAGGAGCACCGCGGGCGAGGAGCATCATGCCGGCGTTTCGCTGAAGGATCCAGTCGTCGGGTGTGAAGGTGATCGCGTAGTCGTACGACGTCCGGAGGGCGGTGGTGGCGTCGGGTTGAGCGAGGAGCTTTTGGGCCGAGGCGAGTTGCTTGCCGACAGTTTCGAGACGAAGGGCGCTGTCGGATTGCGCGATGAACGGTGCGCGTTGATAGCGGTTCTGAAGTTCGGCAAAGATCATCGCCTGTTCATAGGCCGTGAAGGCGAGGCGACTCCGGAGAGCGCCACCGTCGAGAGGCGGTGCCGACGACGGTGGGGGTTTGGGCAGACGCTTTAGCGCTGCGAGTTCTTCGACGACGTCTGGGAAAAGTTCTTCGACGACGGCCTGCGCGCCGAGGAACGTGAGATGAACGTGTTCGTAGAGGAGTTTGTTGCCGGTGTGGAAGCCGTGAATGGACGGCTTCGCCAAGAGGGGAGTTGAGATCGATGACGCGGACGCGGCTGTTCGTAAGCGAAGCGGGAAGCGTGCGGATGATCTCGTTGAGCGAGGAGTCTGCGCGGAAACGCAGGGCGTCGAGATCGAGCGCGCGCTGAAAGCGCATGCGGGTTTCGTCCTGTTGCATGCCCGTCGGGACCAGGGCGCGCGCGAGACGGAAGTTTAGCTCGGCATGGCGGTCGTCGATCGCGAGTGCGGCTCGGTAGGCTGTTTCGGCGCGGGCGGTGTCGTTTGCGAGAATCGCGCTGTTGCCGGTGGCGAACCCTTTTTCCCATTCGGCGAGTTGCCCGGTGGTGAGGCCCGGCCGGTGAAGGGAAAGGAACGGCGCGAAGTCGCGTTGGTTGGCGAGCGTGGTGCAGAGAATCGTGGACGCGCCGGCGCGATCGGCGGAGGCGACGATGGCGCGGAGATTGTCGCGGAAGTGGGCGCGCACGATGTCGAGCCGTGGATCGTCCGCAGGGATTTGCTGGTGAAGGAACATTTCCATGCCGCCCCATTTTTCCGGGGAGGAGCGCTGTCCGAGGGATGCGATCAGCTGGCCGGTGCGGGTGGATTTGAGCCAGATCGCGAAGCGAACCGCGCGTTCGGAGCGGAGAAATCCGGTAAAGACGCCGGCGGGGCCGAAGGGACCGATGACTTCGTCTGTGCCCCTCGTAGACGATGAAGAGGTCGGGCTCGAGTTGCGCGAGTCCTCGGCGATGCCGCGGACAATGTGGGAGTTGATGGCGGTGACGGCGGCGTTGACGACCTCGAAGGATTTATCCGGATACGCGGCGCGCAACTGGGTCTCTAAGAGACGGGAGATGGAAAACGACGCCTCCGGATCACCCATCGCAGCGGAGCTGCCGAGGATGAAGATGCGGATGGTGCCGGGTTTTTTCTTTTCGGTGAGGCGAAACGATTGCGGGCGTCGGACGAGTGCCTCGGAAAAAAACGGGGCGGTGCAGTCGCGGTTCTCGCGCCAGACGACGGAGCCATCGGGGAGTTTTTCGAGGCGCGCAAAGTGGGTGGAGTGGCCGTAGCCGATCAGTCGCAGCGTGAGCTCAAGCCCGCCGAGCAGCAGTGCGAAGGCGAACGACGTGAGGATGGCGGCGTAGAGAAGTTTGCGGCCCAGCGAAAGACGAGGCGTTGAGGCGGGCGGAGCGTCGTGCGCGGGCGTGGGAAAGTTTTCCGCCATGTCAGAAGAGCGAGTAGATGAAGGGCGAGATGGTAGAGACGCCGACGATCAGAACGCCGACAATGAGCAGGAGGCAGACGACTGGGATGATCCACCAGGCTTTGTGCGCGCGGGCGAAAGCCCAGAGTTCGCGCAGGAGATCGAGTAGGTTTTTGAGCGCTCTCACGGGAGAAAGAGTGAAGGGTGAAAAGTGAAGAGTGAAAGTGTTGGAAAGGGCGCGACTGCCTAATCGGGGGCGAAGTTACGAGCGGGGGCTGATGGGAGGAGATTGGGCGGGATGGACTTTTTTTCGAGGAAGTAGGGGCCGAATACGAGGGCGTCCATGTCGGTGGCGAGAAAACCGGCGATGGCTTCGCGGGGGTGGCAGACGGGCGGCTCGCCGCGGACGTTGAAGGATGTGTTCACGAGGACGGGGCAGCCGGTGAGGTCGGCGAATGCGGTCAGGACCGCGTGAAGCGGAGGATTTTCGTCGCGTGCAACGGTCTGCAGACGGGCGGAGTAGTCGACGTGGGTGACGGCGGGAATGGTTGAATGCGGAGTGGCGAGTCGCTGCTGCCAGGAAGTGTCGGCGGCGGGGGCGGCGAGACGCTGGGCGGAGGCAACCGGCGCAGTGAAGAGCATGTAAGGTGAAGGAGCCGCGATTTCGAAGAACTCGAAGGCGCGTTCAGCGAGGACGATGGGGGCGAAGGGGCGGAATGATTCGCGTGCTTTGATTTTGAGATTCAGGCGTCGCTGCATGTCGGGCGAGCGGGCGTCGGCGAGAATGGAGCGGGCACCAAGCGCGCGCGGGCCGAATTCGGCGCGGCCCTGGCAGAAACCGATGACGTTGCCAGCGGCGAGGCACTGGGCGATGCGGGCGTTGAGAATCTCGGGCGACAGTTTTTCTGCGTGGTTGAGCAGGCCCGTTGAAGACAACGTAGCTGCGATTTCGGAGTCGCTGTAAGCGGGGCCGAGGAAGCTGCCATGCATGGAATCGGTTTTGCGGGCGACGTGTGCGCGTGACGGTGGAGGAGTCTGCGCGGCGGCCTGGTGATGGTGATAGGCAAGAGCAGCACCGAGGGCGCCGCCGGCGTCACCGGCGGCGGGTTGTATCCAGAGCTCGCGGAACGCGCCTTCGCGGAGAAGCCGGCGCGTTGGCGACGCAGTTGAGCGCGACGCCACCGGCGAGGCACAGGTTTCTTCGCCTGTCAGGCGCTCGGAAGCATGCGCGCGATGCGGAGGACAATCTCTTCGGTGACGTATTGGATGGACGCGCGAGGTCCATTCCGTTGGGTCGAGCGGCGGCCTCCGGGCGGCGCGGAGGGCCACCGAGGCAGCGCAGCGAAGCGTGCTGTTGGTCATGGTCGGTCATGATGAAAGGCGAAGTAGTCGAGATTGAGACGGAAGGAGCCGTCCTGCTGGAGATCGATGAAGCTTGTCGCGGATGAGTTTCGCGATAAGTGAGGTTCACCATAGGGAGCGAGGCCCATGAGCTTGTACTCGCCGCTAGTTGACTTCGGAATCCGCAGTGAAGTACGTGAACGCGGAGTAGAGCAGACCGAGTGAATGCGGAAAGCGGAGTTCCTGGAGAAGTTCTACACGATTGTCCCTGCCGTGACCCGAGCGTGGTCGTGGTCCATTCTCCGACTCCATCGAGCGTGACGATGGCAGCGTCGCTCAAAGGGAGAAGGGAAGAAAGCGCTGGCGGCGTGCGCCTCGTGATGGCCGGAGAAATGCACCGGCACATCGCGCTGGCCAAGGGCTGTCAATTCGTCGGCGATGACGGACCGCAGCCAGAGTTTTTCGCGTAGCCAGCCGGGAATCGCGGCAGCGAAAGCGCGGAAACCGCGCGGGGCGACGGCGAATGCGGTGCTGAGGATACGCTCGAATTTTAAGAGGGGCTTTTCGTAGTAGACGACGGCATCGAGCGGGCCGGTCGCCTGGGAAAGGCAGTACTTGGTGGCGGCCCGGGGAAACGAAGCGTCGTGCTTGATGCGGGTGAAGCGCTCTTCCTGGGCTGCGGCCACGATGACGCCATCCTCGATGAGGGCTGCGGCGGAGTCGTGGTAATAGGCGCTGAGGCCGAGGAGGCGCATGGGGAAATGACCAATGATCAATGACCAGTGGCCATTGGCTGAGGGAAACGGGCTGAGTTAGAATTGGCGCTCGAAGTTCGGTGGAGTTTGCTGGGAGCGGGCGGAGATAGGTCGGCGTTGCGAGATCGAAACGCCGGGCGAGCGGATCGTGACGACGGAGGGCGTGCCAGAGTCGCAAAGGAGCGAATACGCCGAAGTAGATCAATCCGAGGACGAGCCAGGTGAAGGCGACGAGGATGAGGTGGCCGAGTTTTTCAAAGGCGCGGGCGAATGGGGTGTAGGCGCGCGGAGAAAGCCAGGCGACGAGCGCGAGCGCCGCTGCGATGATTGCGAGGGTTGCGGGAGAGAGCCACCGCGCCAGAGCCAGAGGCTGGTGGTGACGACAACTGCGAGGGTCGCCTGAAGACGGTGTCGGGGCATGGGGCGGTTTCAGGGAAGATTAGGCAGAGGCGCAGAGATCAGAGAATGAAAAGGCGGGCGAGTTAAACTCGCCCGCCTTGGATCATTACCAAACCTGACAACAACGAGATTGGTCCGACGGAATTCGCTTAGAAATCGATGCCGAAGGTCAGGCTGTAGACCATGGGCGTGGAGACTTCATAGCGATCGGTCGCGATCTTGCTGGCGGAGCCAGTGGCTTTCCAGCCGACGAATTCTTCCTGCTCGGTGATGTTTTTCACGTTGAGCTGGATGAGCGTATTGTAGCCGAAGAGCTTGGTGCGATAGCCGGCGAAGAGTTCGCCGTAGAAGGTCGCGGGATTGTAGCGGCCGGTGTTGCCAGGGCCGTTGTAGTCCTGAAGCGCTTCGCCTGATCCTTGGAAGCCGGCGCCGATGCTTAGGCCTTTGGCGCCGCCTTCATTGAAGGAATACTTCGTGAGGAGGGCCCACTGTTGATCGATGTGGCCCGTCGTGGTGCGGCCGATGTCGCTCGCGATGGGTGATTCCGTGACCTCGGTGTTGTTGTTCGCATAGCTCAGGAGGATCTGCCAGCTAGGTGTGGGCTGGAAGACGAGATCGGCTTCGAAGCCGGTCGATTCCTGGGTGCCTGCGGGATAGAAGTCACCAGCGGCCAGCAGCGTGGTGCGGGTCTGGCCGGGGAATTCGAGGGCGCGCTGTGCGGGCGACATGGCGTCCCAGCGTTGCACGTTCAAGTTGTAGGCCGGGGTGACTTGTTTGCCGCCGCCTTCCTTGGTGATCTGGTAGGCGCTGATCGTACCGCTGATTTTGCCGTTGAGGATTTCGATCTTCACACCGGCTTCGTAGCTTTCGCCGACTTCGGGAGGCATCTGCTGGCTGAAGCTGTTTTTATCGGTCGAAGGGAACAGCGACGAGGAATACACGGCGAAGATGGAGATCTGCTTGGTGATGTCGAACATCGCGCCGAACATCGGGGAGTCCTTGGACTCCTCGGTGAGATTTGGCGTTGCGGCACCAGCGCCCCATTGAAGGAGTTTCAGGTTGGTGTGGTTAACCGCGGCGTTGATACGGAGGCGGTTTTCGAGAGCCGATCCCTGCCAGGCGATGAAGTAGTAATCGTTGGAGTTGTTCTCCGTGCCCCAGCCGCCGTTGCCGGTGTTGGAGCCGAAATCACCCGGAGGAACGGTTGGCGTGGTGTTGGTGGCGACGCCCTGGCGCACGGCAAAGTCGAGGACGTTGGTCGTTGCTGAGGGCTGTGCGCCGCGGCGGGTCAGGAATTTTTCCGACCAGACGTTGGCACCGAAGGTGATCACGTTTTTGATGGGGCCGAGATCGATCTTGTAGATGCCGGTGGCACCGTAGCCGTGCATGCGATTGCCCCAGTCGCGGTAGTGATAACCGAGGCGGATGACTTCGCCGGGACGGTTGGGATTGATCCAGCCGGTGTTGCCGTTGACGTCCCAGCTGGCGCCGCCGCCGGAGCCCTGGGCATCCCAGCCGTTGGAGTCGATGTTCAGGCGCTCGGCGAACTGGATGTAGCCGGTGACGCTGAAGTTATCGGTGATGACCTGATTGATGGTGCCGCGATAGAGATCGGTATCGATGGAGCGGATATTGCCGCCGGTGGCCCAGTTCCATTCCCATGGAATCTCCGGATGGTCGACCTGGAGCGGGATGGAGGCGCCGTTGTTGAGCGGATTGCCTGCGCCGTCGGTTTCATTGCGGGTGAAATAGCCGAGGCCGTTAGTCTTTCCGCGATAGCCGTTTTCCATGAGGAATTTCAGCTCGGTGCCGGAGTATGGCTTCCAGGCGAGGTTGATCTGTGAATAGCGGACGGAGCCGTCGGAGTGTTCGCGTTCGTCGACCGTCTCGGCGTTAGCGCCGTTGAAGCGGATGCCGAATTTGCCGCCCTTGCCGGAGCCGGTGTAGTTGGCATCGACCGCGGCGCGGTATTCGCCCTCGTTTTGCAGGGAGAAGCGGAGTGACGTGAAGTTGCTCTGGAAATCGACTTCCTTGGTGACGCTGTTCATCACACCGCCGGCGTAGGAGAGACCGTAGAGAGGACCGGCGGGGCCTTTGACGACTTCAACGCGGGCGAGGCCTTGCGTGTCGATGGGGTCGTACTGGCGGATGCCGTCACGCAGACCCCAGTTTTGAACGAAGCCGCGGAAAAGGAAGGCGTTGTAGGCTTGTTGAATGGGGTTGCTGGAGCGGATGTCGGAATTGCCGTTAACCAAGGCGGCGTTGTAACGCTCGAGATCGATCTGGTTGGTGATGTTGAGATCGTCACTGAGGTCCTTCGTGAAGACCTGGATGTTCAGCGGGATTTCTTTGATCGGCGTATTGGAGCGCGTACCGGCGATGGAGTTTGAGGCCTTGTAGCCGGAGTCTTTTTCGCCTGCGACCGTGAAGGGAGACAGATTGACGATATCGTCTTCGGTTGGCGGCTTGACGGGTGCGGCAGTTTCCTGGGCGAACGCGCCCGTGCCTAGAGCGGGAAGGAGCAGGTACAAGCCGGTCCGGCGTAAGCTGGATCGACGCGGGGTGTATGATGCGGGTGTTGGTGTTTTCATGTTCACTGGCATTTTGCTGACGACGCCACACGGGGTGCGGCGACTATTGGGGTAGGCAAAAGGGGACGCGAAAAAATCGGGGAGGTCGGGTGGGGGGATAGCTCCGGCGGCGACGCGGTGATGCTGCGTGTGAGATATGAAGGACCGACCGGCTGCGTGTAGACAAAGCTAGCGCGGCTCTAACTGTATAGTGCATCCGCGGTGTTCACCTGCGTCCCGTAGGCAGTGCCCGACGCGGTGAATCTACGAAAGCGAGTGCCGCCATTAGCAGTCGTTCGTGTCCGGATCAAACCGCAGCCATCCGTGAATGGCGGGCCAGCGGTATCCGGTTATCCGATTCGCGCCGGATCAAACCCAGGTCGGATGGTGATGCGGACGCTCGGGAGCAGTGATGCCGTCCTGCCAGTAGCCGGGCACGTAGGTAATGGTCTGCGCTTCGGGGACGCCTCGTTGATAGGCGTCGGTCATGATGGCGAGTTGCTCCATGGCACGTTTGCCCACGAGGCGGTGGTTTTGCACGACTCCGGCCACATGCGGCATGCTCGGTGGAACATCGAGGCAGGCGAAGGCGACATCCTGCGGGAGGCGGATGCCGGCGGTGGCGAACATGTCGAAGAGCTCGTTCCAGTTGGAGATGATGACGTCGACACGATGCTCGCGCATCCAGTCCGAGATGATGCTCGGGAGTTTGGGGACGTCGGCGAGATTGAAGATGAGCGGTGGCACGCATTCGGTCTCGGGGAGAGACGCCTGTTCGAGGAGCACTCCCATGCCGAAGGACTCGGAAAGGCGGGTCTGGTCTTCGCGCGCGGTGGCGAGGCCGATGCGGCGGTAGCCGAGCTTGCGCAGGCGGCGCATCGCGAGGCGGGCGACCTGGAGCTGATCGTTTGAGACTGCGTCGAGATGCGGGCTCAGGTGCGTGCACTCGATTTTCACGGCGCAGAATTGCGCCCAGTCGAGGTCGAGCTGCTCGATATCGATTTCGAAGGTGGAGAGCAGCACGCCGGTGATGCCGCGCGCTGTGAGAATGGTGTTGAGGCGGGCCGGTGCGAGGTGGCCGTGGCCGACGACGAAAATGTCGAGCGTGTGTCCGCGGGCTTCGGCGGCGGCCTTGGCGCCCTCATAGACGAGCGGCTGGTAATGGTTGCCGCCGAAGCCGCCGAACAGACGCGAGGCTCCTGCGTGGACGACGAAGGCGGAGCTGACGGAGCGGGTTTGCTGGGTCTGGCGGGCGCGATGGAAATTCAGTGCGTCGAGAAGTGGATCGCGTTGGTAACCGAATTCCTTCGCGACTGCACGGATGCGTGCCCGGGTTGCGGGCGGGATGCTGGGGTGGTCGCGCAAGGCGAGGGAGACGGTGGTGACATGCACGCCCGCCTTGGCCGCGATGTCGGCCAGGGTGTGGTATTTTTTGGGGCGGGCGGTTTGATCAACCGAGGGCCGGGGCGCTTTGGCCGTCTTGCCAGACGCTTTGGACATAGAGAGAGGAGGCGAATTCGGGAATGCCGCGTTCGCCGGATTTGAGTTGTGCCACGACTGTGGATACGGCGCGTTCGCCGAGCAGATGGAGATGCGGGCGAATGCCGGCGAGCCCCGGAGGCATGGGGTTGCAAAGGCAGAGGCAGGCGCAGGCGACGTGCTGGGGGACGCGCAGGCCGTCGGTCTCGAGAAGTTCGCTGATGTTGGCCCAGTTGCAGAGGACGGCATCGACGTTGTGGCGCCGGACCCAGCGGGCGATCATCCCGCCGAGCGAGGTGGCGTCGCTGTTGTAGGGAAAGAGCAGCGGAGGCACGCGGCGCTCGGGAGGAATGGACGTTTCCTCCATCAGATAACCGGCGGAGTGGCGGTGTCCGCAGGCGTCTTCATCGGCGCGGCCGATGGCCATGCCGATGCGTTTGTAGCCCAGTGCCGTGAGACGGCGGAAGGCGAGGCGGACCTCGCGGATGTGGTCGTTACCGATCGTGGGTGCGTCGGGCTCGGTGTGGCGCGAGTGGATCTTGGCAACGGCGTAGTCGTCCCAGTTGAGGGCGATTTCGGCGAAGCCGGGGACGAAGCCGCCGACGACGATGCCGGTGATCTGGTTGTCGCGAAGATGCTTGGTGAGACTGCGGGAATCGTGGTCGTCCTCGCCGACCGCAAGCGCTTCGAGCTGATAACCAAGAAGCCCGGCCTGACGTTGTGCGCCCTCGTAGATCTCGCGCATGTAGTGCGGGCGTTCGCGGCCATAGCCTATGTTGTAATTTTCAAGGTAGGCGATGCGTGGCGCGGGAGCGCAGACGGAGCCTTGTTGCCGGAAACGACTGAGCGCGTGAAACACGGGGTTGCGCTCGTAGCCGAGGCGCGTGGCGATTTCCTTGATCCGCTGCCGGGTGCTGTCGGGGATGCTGGAGTGATCGCGGAGCGCGAGGGAGACCGTCGTGATGTGGTAGCCGGATTCGCGAGCCACGTCTTTGAGCGTGGGGCGGCGCGAGCTGGCCGGGTCGGCATCGATGGACGGACTCATGGAAAAGAAACGGGGCGGGGGTGACTGACGTTGGGGGGTAGCGGAGGGGTGGCGCTTGTGTGGCGTGGAGTTAGAAAGTCTCCGGGCGGTGCTCACAACATGAGGCCCACTCTAACGTTTAGTGCGAACCCGAAATCGGGTGGGTTTTTAGGCACTTTTACGAGGGAAAACCGGGGTGACGAGCGGATGAATTAGAGGAAGGGCGTTCTACCGATAGAGTGGGCGCGCTGTTCTCATGCGGGGAAAGATACGGCGTTGTCACGGCATACCCCCCGATGCTCCCCTTAGCTGCGCATGTTTTCCCGTTGGTCCAATGTCAGACTGCCTGTGGACGTGCGAACGGCGGGGCTGCGGCGGATGAGTGGGACAGGTTTATTTTCCGCCAGATATTGAGCAGATCGAAAAGTCTAGGGGTAGGCCTTCGGAAGCTGCCGATATCTGGCGGGTTTATTTTTTGCGCGGGATGTTTTCTGCTGATGAGCGACAAGTAACCGCCGACCCCGCGACCGTCCGTTCGTTTCCCGCTTCTTTACTCCATGGAAAAACTCCGCCGCGACCCGCTCCTGTGGGTGCCCACGCTATATCTGGCAATGGGCATTCCGTTCAACGTCATCATGAGCGGCACGGCCGCGAACATGTACAAGTCGCTCGGCTATTCGAATGCCGAGATCACCATCGCGCTGGGGAGCATTGGCGTGGCGTGGTCCCTGAAACCGCTGTGGGCGGCGTTTCTCGACATGTATCGCACGAAGAAGTTTTTCGTGTTGCTGATGGAGCTGATGCTGGCGGCGCTGTTTGTGGGCGTGGCCATGTCGATTCCGGCGAGAGGATTTTTCCAGGTGAGCCTGGCGCTTCTGTGGGTGGCGGCATTCGCGTCTTCCACGCAGGATATTTGTGCGGACGGCATCTATCTCACCACGCTCGAAAAGCCGAGGCAGGCAAAGTACGCCGGCGTGCAAGGCATGTTCTGGGTGAGCGGCAAAGTGCTCGCGACCGGGGGATTCATTTTCCTGATGTCTCTGTTTCAGAAAATGTTTGGCTGGTCTGACGCACGAATGTGGCAAGGTGTGATGTGCTCGTGCGGGGCAGCGATGGTACTGCTATTTTTGTGGCATAATTTTTATCTGCCCGACGGCTCGGTCACTGAGCGTCCGAAAAGTTTCGGGGCGGTGTTTCAGGATTTCGGCCACACAGCGGTAACATTTTTTCACAAGCGCGCGTTTTGGGGAATGATGGCATTTGTCTGTCTTTATCGTCTAGGCGAAGGGCTGATTTTGATGGAAGGGCAGCTGTTCCTGCGCTCTGCGACAGCCGAAGGTGGACTTGGATTGTCGGCGGCCGAAGTCGGGCAGATTGATGCTATGTTTGGGACCGGTGCGTCGATAGCAGGCGGACTGCTCGGCGGATGGTTTGCCGGGAAGATGGGACTTTCGCGTTCGCTCTGGATTCTCGGTCTTTGCTTAAACGTGCCCCACCTCACTTATGTGGCGCTTAGCCACGTCGCGGCCGACGGGCATGGTGCGAGTTACGCGTTCATCGCGTCGATGGTGAGCTTGGAAAAGTTCGGCTACGGTTTCGGCATGGTCGGCAACATGATCTACATGATGCAGCAACTCGCGCCCGGACGGCGGACTATGACGCACTATGCGTTCGCGACGGCGCTGATGAATTTGATGCTGGTGCCGACGAACATGATCTCGGGACCGCTGGCGGAGCTGTTGGGTTTCTCGACATTTTTCATCGTGGTGATGTTCGCGTCGGTGCCGTCGGTCTGGGCGGCATTCAAAGCGCCGTTTCCGCTGAAAGCGGAGGAGGAGAAAACGTCGAATGGCGATTCGGGCAATGGTCACGAAGTGATCACGGTGGACGATCCGACCCGTCTCAGTGATGGCGAGTTGACTGTGCAACGCATCGCCGGGCGTGCCTCGATGTTCGCGATTCTCACTGTGTTGGTCCTCCTCGTGCTCGATGCGATGGTGCTGGGCTGGTTGCATGGGAACCTGCACGGATCTGCCCCAGGGTTCTTCGCAAAAGGATTCCTCTTTTTCGGCAGGATTTTTTCGGGAGGCACGGCGAGTGCCGGGCAGATTTTCTACGCGGTGCTTGTCGGCTGCGCCTTGCTGAAGGCGTGGCTGTCATGGAAGACCGTGAGCATCGCCCGAACCGCGATCGCTGAAGCGGATGCGCGCGGTGAAAAAAATTACCGCGGCAATGCGCGCGGTGCGATTGCGGCAACGCTGGTCTGCGGTGTTCTCACAGCGGTGGTGTTGTATTTCGGCGCGAAGATGGTGCCCTGAGTTTCCGGCGGGCCGCCATTGGGCGGAAACTGCCGCACGCAACCGATAGAGTGTGGCGCGCGTTGTCTGTGAAGACGCGCGCCGCAGTGTGGAGACCGGCCGACCCCGCCCCTCTGCCGCTTCGATTCATGGCTCCGCCTGATTGTCGCGAATTATCCACTACTCCATGAAACCTGTTCGTTTTCCATCCAACTTTGTCTGGGGCACCGCCATGGCTGCTGCGCAAATCGAGGGCGCGGCTTTCACCGAGGGAAAAGGTCCGTCGGTCTGGGATGCTTTTGCGCGCAAGCCGGGCGCGGTTGCGAATGGCGACACGCTTGATGAGGCGTGCGACCATTATCACCGTTTCGACGAAGACTTCGCATTGATGCGTTCGCTTGGCATCCGCCACTACCGGCTGTCGATTGCTTGGCCGCGGATTTTCCCGAAGGGACGCGGTGAGGTGAACGCGGCGGGGTTGCATTTTTATCACCGGCTTTTCGATTCGTTGAAGAAGCACGGGATCACGCCCTGGGTGACGATGTTTCACTGGGATCTGCCGCAAGCGCTCGAGGACGAGGGCGGCTGGCGGAACCGGAGCGTGGTGGACGCGTTCGCGATTTATGCCGACACGATCGTGCAGGCATTCAGCGACCGGGTGAAAAACTGGATCACGCTGAACGAGATTTTTTGTTTCACGAAGCTCGGTTACGGCGTGGGCAGCAAGGCGCCTGGCGCGAAGGAAAGCGATGCGGTGGTGAACCAGACCTATCATCATGCCTTGCTCTGTCATGGTCATGGCGTGCGCGCGGTGCGTGCGCATGGCGGCCGTGGGGCGCGCGTCGGGCTCACCGATAATGCCACGATCCCCGTGCCGGTGGATCTGCGCCCGGAAAATGTGGCCGCGGCCCGCGCTGCGTTTGTTGAGGATAACATCCGCGTGCTCGATCCACTCTTCCATGGGCGCTATGCGAAAAGTTATCTCAAGTCGGCCGGTGCGGCCGCGCCGAAAGTGGCGAAGGGCGATTTCAAGCTGATCTCGCAGAAGACGGATTTTCTCGGGCTGAACATTTACACGGGTTATTTCGCGCGTGCGGCGAAAACGAAAAAAGGCGCGTTTGAGCGGATTCCGTTTCCACCCAGTTATCCCAGGAGTGATTGCACGTGGCTCTATCTATTGCCGCAGGCGATTTATTGGGCGCCGAAGTTTGTGACCGAGCTCTACGGGAAAATCCCGCTCTATATCACGGAGCACGGTGCGGGCTACAACGAGGATGCGGTGCCCGGTACCGAGTTTGCCGATCTGCACCGGCGCGAGTGTGTGCGGAACTATCTCCATCAATTGCGCGCAGCCATGAAGGACGGCGCGAACGTGAAAGGTTATTTTCTCTGGTCGTTTATGGATAACTATGAATGGGAGGACGGCTACGAGCGGCGTTTCGGAATTGTCCATAACGACTTCAAGACCCAGCGCCGCACGCCCAAGCTCAGTGCTCGCTGGTACAGCGAAGTCATCCGTCGCAACGCGCTGGTGTGAGTGCGCCGCGACGGCACGTGCGCCATGAGAATCGAAGTGTGTAAGTATCTGATTATTAGTTTATAGAATCAAATTTCGAAATAAGACGTTGACGGTTTAATAATAAGACTGTGTCTCATTATCTGTGAAAATGAGACTCGATCTTATTTACTGGTCACTTCGAAGTGCTCAAGCCGTGCGGTCACTTCCGCCGGGATTCGTGTGCTCAACGACTCTTATTCATGCACCGCTCGAGTTGGCTTGGTTGGGGGGAAATCGCATGAAGGCGCCTGTCCAAACCTTGCCGATCGTTTGCGAAATTCACGCTCCTCGTTCGGCTCAAGCGGCGGCGTTGGCAGAGATTGCGGCGGTGTGTGCGCGCGATGTCGGTCAGCCGCTTGTTTCCCGCACGCTCGCGATCGGGGCAGATTGTCCGGAGCCATCGCTGACGCTTCATCTGCCCGTCGAACTCGCGGTTGATCAGCACCGCGTGTGGTGCCTTGCCTGCCGGCTCGCCTGCTTCTGCCCGAGCGCGCGTGTGAGCGTTCTCGTGCGCGGGGAATCCACCTTTGCGCCCGCACCGCCGCGGGTGTCCCGCCGTCGCACCGCCTGACGTTTCCCTCATGAGCCTTTACGAAGATCCTTCGCTCTCCGGCATGTCGCGGCTTTCCGCGATCGACGCTCCGCGCAAACCCTCGCGGTGTTTTCGCACCAGCGCCGACGGCCGCATCGCACTGACGATGGATTGGCTGAAATTACTCGCCGCCGCCCGTTCGCTCGGCCGCGTGGCGATCCAGACGCGTCACGCCTACGCCCGGCTCGTGGCGTTTCGCGAAGTACCGGAGTTTCTGACGTGCCCTGAAGGCGGATACGCGCAGGCGGCCGACGGTTCGTTGCGGTTCTATTTTCAAAACTGGAGCCGGGCCTGGGGCCGGCTTGCCGAGTGCGACTGCTGCGGCACACCGGGACGGCTGGAGGTTCACAACGACCACGCGCTGGAGTTTTTTCAGCTTTGCCCGATCCCCGGCTGCGAACCGGCGGCGTGGGCGGATTTCCTTGCCGCGACCACCACTGGCGAAGTTCCGCCGATGGCAGTGGGGAGCGCTAATCATGGAAACGCGCCGGCAGCGTTCCCGCGTGTTCCCTCTGGATCGCGTGTTCTGAGCGATCAGGCCGAACAAATCGTGCCGCTTCTGAGTGCGCTTGGCGATGATGGCATTCCGCTGCGTTGTATGATGCGGACGGCGGAAGCGATTCACAGCCGGGAATTCGTAACCTCGCATGTCGACGTGACCGACGGGGTTCTCACAGCAGGCGAGAAGGGCGCTCGTTTGCAGATCGGTCTGCCGGCGGTGCGGTCACTGATGCTCAGCATGTCCGCGCATGGCTGGATGCTTCATTTTGCCGGCCCGGGTGAAATCTCGCTTCTCGCTCTCACGGCTTCTGCCGATGTCGCGGCGCAGGATGCGTGGAAGTCGGCCCTTCGCTCGGCGTTTTCATTTTAACCACACCCAACCATGTCGAACTCACTCGCCATCTATTATGCCACGATGACCGGCAACGCCGAGACGCTCGCCCGTCGCGCGCACGAACGCGCACTCAACGAAGGCTGGAGCGCGCGCCTCATCAATCTCTCGGAGGTCAAGCCGGCGGATCTCACCGCTGAAACGCTCGCGCTGTTCATCGTGAGCACCTGGGGCGACGGCGAGCCTCCGGCCGATGCCTGCGATTTCCATTACGATCTCGAGAAGGATTCTGCGCCGGCCCTGCCTGCGCTGCGCTTTGCGATCCTTGGTCTCGGCGACAAGGATTACCAGGACTTCAACGCCTTTGCGCGCAAGCTGGACGAGCGTCTCGCTTCGCTCGGCGCGCAACGTTTGCACGACCGCATCGAGGCCGACCTGGACTTCGATGACACTTACGCCGAGTGGGAAAACCGCGTGTTCCCGCTTGTTGCTGACGCCATCCGCGAAACCTCGATGCCATCCGCCTGAAGCCATCGACGATGAGAACGCACGCCACCGATTCCTTGCGCTTCGCGCTCTGCCTCGCGGTGTCGCTGGCGCTGCTTCTCGTATTCGTTCTCTCCCTGCATTAATATCTGGATGGCAACGGCGCGTAGCGCGGGAAGGGACATCGCGCCTTGCAAACCGAAGCCATGAACTCGACGACACTTTCCCGCGCAGACGTTTTTCCGGAACGTCCCACGTCGCATTCGCTGCAGACCGCCATTGGTTCTGCACCGGTGCTGCCCGCCTGTGCGGTGAATCGCATGGAGGGGGTGCATACCTTGCGTCCCGGCATGACGATGCGCTGGCAAAGCGGGGGGCTGGGTGCGGGAGAGATCGCTTCTCTGTCCGGCAATAAAATGGAGGCGGACTGCTACGTCTTCGCGTTGTTCGATCCTCGTTCCCGAGCGGCCGAGGCATCCAGGGAGAATCCTTTTGGCGCCACGGGTTGGATGGTTTCTGTCCGGAAAGGCGCGCTTAACCTGCTCTCCGAAAAAATGAGGGAAGTTTCGTTTGTGCTGGTCGTCGAACTTGGCCGTGAAGTGTCCCGGGAGATTTTTTCGCAGGATTCGGTGGAAACCTCGCAGGTGTCTTCCGGAAAAAGGAGCGCCGGGTTGGAGTTCTTTCCCCTCACTCCGGCGGCACGGCTCGCGGTGGAGTCAGTGCGGCGTTGTCCCCTGGCTGGCGCCTGTCGCATGCTCGTGCTGTCGGCGCGGTGCCATGATTTGCTGGTCGAGTTTGTGTTCGCGAAAGAGGCGAGGCCGGTCCGCCCGGCGGCCATGTCGGACACCGAAGAACGTGTTCGGTCCGCGGCTGCGGCGATCGGGCGGCGTATTGATGAAACGCCTTCGCTGGAAGCGCTCGCCCGGGAGGCAGGGCTGAGCGAGACGACGCTCAAGCGCGGGTTCCGGCAGGTCTTCGGCACCACTGTTTTTGAGTACCTGAGAACGCTGCGCATGGAACGCGCGAGAGAGCTTTTGCAGTCCGGGCAGGCGACGGTGATAGAGGCGGCGACTCTCGTGGGATACAGCAACCCGAGCAACTTTGCTTCTGCGTTTCGAAAAAAATTCGGGCTCAATCCCAAGGAGTTTCAGCTGGCCGCGCGCAGGTGACAATTGGCCGTCCATGGGTGGAATCGCGTGACGGCGGACTGCGATAATGAGGGCTTTGTCATGAGAGCCCTGCCTTCCGCTTCACCTGTTGTGTCCGTGCGCCTCGCAGCCGCGGGCGTGCTTTTATTTCCGTTCGCCTGCGTGATTTCTGCGCAGGTGACTGATGTCGCCGCTGCGCGGCCGGGCAAAAAGGCGGAAGAGGTCGTAGAGCTCGACAGACTTACGATCGAGGAGAGCCAGATATCCCAATATGCGCCCACGAGCGCCGGCCAGGTCGGGCCTTTGGGGAAGGTCGAGCTCATCGACACGCCGTTTTCAATCAACGTGATGTCCCGCGAGTTGATCGAAAATCTTCAGGCAGTCGCGCCGGACGATCTTTACCGGGTTAATCCCGTGACCCAGCTGAGCACGCCGCAGACGCGATTTTTCACTGCGGTGACCATGCGCGGCTTCAGCTCGGCTTCGACCAAGCGCATCGACGGCATCCCGAGCACGAGCACGTACATGAACGTCGATCTCGAGGACAAGGAGCGCGTTGAGGTCATCACCGGTCTTTCAGGGTTTCTCAACGGAGCGGGGAATGTCGGCGGGTCGCTTAATTATGTGCTGAAGCGGCCCACGGCGCAGCGCTTCAACCAGGTCACTGCCGGACTGAACGGCGGAACGAACGCCTACGTGCATGGCGATTTTGGCGGCCCGATTGATGGCGCCGGAAAGTTCGGATACCGGATCAATGTCGTCGGGCAGGATGGCGACACCGATGTGGACTATCAGTCGATCGAGCGCCGCTTCGTGAGCGCGGCCTTCGATTGGAATCTTACGCCAAGTCTGCGGCTGCAGGTGGACGGCTCGTTCACGGACTACCGCATGGAAGGCACGGAACCCTTCTGGTCGACGAGTGCGGGTATCCGTTATCCGGCTGCGCCTGATGCCGATAATTTCTACGGCCAGCCGTTCACGTCGACGGACACGCAGCAGCATCACCTTGGCGCGCGTGTTCAATGGCAGATGAGCAAGGAGATATCCGTGCGGGCGGGTGTGGTCACCCGCGAAAGCGAGATCGATCTGGTGGTGGTCAATAACACCTTCATTCCGGGGCCGGTCGGGACCTATGGCGTGCAGGCGAGCGCATGGGAATATCCGGAAGTCGAGACATGGGGCGGCTTTGCATTTGCCGACGCGCAATTCGAGACTGGCGCGTTGAAGCACACGCTGACGACGGGCTGGTATGGTGACTCGGATGAACGCACGAACTTTGCCAGCTCGGCTGGCGGCTGGGCCACGCTGACCTACAGCGGCGGCTTCAATCTGAGCGCGCCGGTGTATGTGGCGAATCCGGGGCTGGTTCCTGCCGGACCGAAGTACAAGGCGCAGGAGTCAACCTACGACAATTTTGTCATCGGCGATTCGATTCGCTGGGGCGAGCACTGGGCGGCGCTGGTGGGGGTGAACTACGCGAAAATCGGAGACACGGCGTTTGGTGCGAATGGCGCGATCACGTCCGACTACGATGATGATGCGTTTACGCCGACCTACGCGCTGATCTTCAAGCCCGTGCCGGCGTTGTCGACGTACGTCAGTTATATGGAGAGCTTCGAAAAAGGCGGCGCGGCTGCGGCGACGTTTGGCGGCTATCCGGTGACGAATGCCTTCGCCATCATGCCTCCGCTCACGAGCGAGCAGGTCGAGGCCGGTGTCAAATATCAGCTCGGGAACGCGTTTCTAACGGGCGCGGCCTTCGAGATCGACAAAGGACTTCAATACTACGACGTGAGCACGGTGACGCGTCCGACCTACGTGCAGGATGGCCGGCAGGTGCACCGCGGTTTTGAATTCACCGCGTCGGGCGAAGTGGTCAGCGGCCTGACCGTGGTCGGCGGTTTCACCTGGCTGCGCGCAGAGATCAAAGAAAACAAGCAGACTCCCGCGCTCGTGGGCAAACAGCCGACCAACGTCGCCGAGCGCAGCGCGAAGCTCTATCTCGAATATGCGCTGCCTTACGTGAAAGGGCTCACGCTGACTGGCGGCATTTTCTACACGGGTGAGCAATTCGTGGACACGGCGAACACGGATCAGTTGCCGTCGTTCACCACCGGTGATCTCGGTGCGCGTTATCAGACAACCGTGTTTGGGCGGGCGACGACCTTCCGCGCAGCTGTGACGAACGTGACCAATGAAAACTACTGGCTCAACAGCACCTATGTCGGTGCTGCGCGCGCCCTGCGTGTTTCAGCCACGATAAACTTCTGAGTGCTGGCCGCGTGCAGGCAGGAATTGACCGCCCGCAGGTGGAAACGGGCGGTCTTCGCGTGGAATAATCCGAACTCCCATGAAAACCCTTTTCTCGAAAATCCTTCTTCTGATCGCGGTCGCGCTGCCACTGCAGGCGCACTTTGTCTGGATCGAGCGCGACGCCCAGGGCAATGCCGCGGCTTACTTCGGCGAATGGAACGCCAACCTGCGTGAAACGCAGGAAGGTTACCTCAAGCTCATCGCGCACCCAAAGGCGTTCTCCTCGGATGGCAAGGAACTCGCGGTCACGCGCGCCAACGACCGTCTCAACATCGCTGCTGGCGACGCGAAGGGGGATCTCCGTCTGACCGACACTTACTTTGGCGAGAAGGCGAAGAGCGTTTCTTTCTATCAGGCGAAACTCGGGCGCACGGAAACCACTGCTAAGTTTGATCTCGAACTCGTGCCGGTCGAAGCGAACAGCAACAGCTTCACACTTTTCCTCCATGGCAAACCATTGCCCGATACCGACGTGACCCTGTTCACCTCCTCAGGCTGGAATCGCACTTTCAAGACGGATGCTGCCGGAAAAGTGACGATCGAAACTCCCTGGCCCGGCCAGGCAGTGATCGAGGTCGGCCACCTCGAAAAGAAGGCCGGCGAAAAAGACGGCCGTGCATACGAAGGCATCCGCCATGTATTCACGCTGACATTCGACGTCGCGAAGTAATCTTCGGTCATTTCGCGAGCGGACATCCCGCGCGTCAGGGATTTTTTGTTGGTGTACAAAACGCCGGTCGTCTGACCGGCGCTTTTTTTGGCCTTCCGCAGGCCGCTATTGGCCGTGTGCAGGTAGATTCGCGAGGAGGCGGTTTGGGATAGTGGCGGGTCCATACCCAACATCATGCAAACACCGAAATTATTCCTGCTTCTGGGATCGGCCGCGCTGGCGGCGATTCCTGCAAGCGCTCAGACCAACCAGCCGGCTGCTTCCAAAGAAGCGGCTTCCAGCACAGGTGAAGTGATTCATCTCGATCGGGTGGAGGTGAACGAGCAGCAAATCACGGCGATCGCATCGAGCGGCGCACTCGGCGAACGCAGTGTGCTCGACACGCCGTTTTCGATCTCGGTCGTGGATCGCGAGTCCTTGGAGCGGCACCAGCCAAAGACGCTCGGCGAGGCGTTTTTCGGAGACGCGAGCGTTGTCTCGAATGTTAACTCCTATGCCTCCGGTTGGCGCGAGCGCGTGAAAGTGCGCGGCTCCGCTCTCAACTGGAACAACTACCGCCTCAACGGACTTCCGGTCGAAACGACGACGCTCGAATGGCCGTTCGAACTCATGGAGCAGGTCGAGTTGTTCAAAGGACCGAACGGTTTCCTCTACGGCTTTGGCGTGCCTGGTGGCATGTTTAACTATCGCACGAAGCAGCCGCTGCCGTCCGCCTTCACGGCGCTCACGCTTGGCTGGTACTCGGATGCCGCGTTCACCGCGGGAATCGATGTGAGCCGGCGCGCGGGGAAAGACGGGCGCTACGGTTATCGCGTGAATCTCGGGCAGGAGCTCGGCGAACTCTACAACGGCGGCGACATCAATAAATTTTTCGGCTCGGTGGCATTCGAGGCGCGCATCCGCTCGGACCTGCGATTCACGGCGGAGGTCCTCCACATCGATCGCAGCCACGAAAACGAAGCGCCGATCGTTGGCTATGATTACGGCAACGCCACAGTGCCGGTGGGCTCGGTTCCGCCGCCGCCGATCAACGCGAGGGATGTGCGCGGCCTCGACGGGACCTTCGATGATGTGACGAACACCGTCGTGATGACCGGTCTGGAGTACCAGATCGGTCCGGATTGGAAGACGTCCGCAGTGTATCAATTTTATCGTGGCACGAATGATATCAACAAAGTGTGGTACTCGCTCGTCGGCACAGCGGGGAATTACGACATCTACGACTACCAACTCAGCTGGGACGAGACGGACAGCCACTTCGTGCAGTCGCTCACCGAAGGGAAATTCGAGACCGGTCGTTTCAAACATCAAGTCGTCGGGGGTGTTTCATTCCAGAACCGCCGCTCCTATCACACCGCCTACGACTGGATAAAAATAGGCACGGGCAATCTCTACACGGGCAACAATGCCATCGCTCCCTACCCGCCGCATTCGGATGAATCGTTCCTCGGGCAGATCACGGATCAACTCTCGGTGTTCGCGAGCGACACGGTCGAAGTGCTGCCAGGACTCTCGGCGCTGGTGGGGCTGCGTTACGACGACTACCGGCAGGAGACACCGGCGTGGCGCACGACTCCGTTTTCCCTCTATGAGAGCGAGTCGGTCACGCCGACCTACGCGCTGATCTACAAGCCGGCGGTTTCGACGACGATTTACGCGAGCTACATCGAAGCGCTTGAGCGTGGCAGCACGGTCGGTGCGAACAGCGGTGGAAAGCCGTACACCAATGTCGGCCAGGTGCTTGATCCCTTGATTAGCGAGCAGACGGAGATCGGCGTGAAATACGAGGGCATGCGCTGGGGAGCGGGTGTGGCGGCGTTTCGCTTCGAACGCGGCGCGCACATCACGCGCGACAATGGCGACGGCACGGTCACCATGGTGCAGGACGGCATCAATCTCTACGAGGGCGTCGAGTTGAACGCATCCGTGAAGGCCGCGAAGGATCTGACCTTATCCGCCGGCTTCATTTGGATGGAGGCGACGTACGAGAAGTTGTCCACGACCTCGGCCAATCTCGAAGGCAAACGTATCGCCGGCTCGTCCGAAAAGCAGGCGGTCCTTCAGGCGATCTACAACGTTCCGTTCCTCAAGGGACTCGAGGTGCACGGTGGCGTCCGATACTTCGGCGACTGCTATTACAACAACACGAACGCGATGCTCATTCCGTCGTACACGCTGGCGAACGCCGGCTTCGGTTACTCGACGATGGTGTTTGCGCAGCCGGTGGTATTTCGTGCGGAGGTTAACAACCTCACGGACAAGGAACACTGGATGTCTGCCGGCCTCGGCCAGCCGCGCACGTTCGCGGTGAGTGCGAAGATCAACTGGTAAGTTGTTTCGGCCTGCGGACGGTGTTTGACCGTCCGCAGGCCGCTATTGGCCGTGTGCAGGTGGAAATTTTTAGCCGCAACTTGGGATAATCGGCGTTTTCCATGAAGCCATCGTTCAAAAAATTGTCCCGGCCGGCGTCGGTTGCGGGCTCCGTGTTTATCGCGTTTGGCGCGCTTTCGGCGTCAGCCCAGGAAACTTCCAAGACGTCCAAGGCGTCTTCGGCCGGCTCCTCCGAGGAGGTGGTGGCTCTCGATAAACTCGAAGTGAGCGAAACGCAGGTGGCTTCGAACGTGCCAATGGTGGCGTCGACACGTATCGCGCTCACGCCGCGTGAGACGCCGCAGTCGATCAGCACGATCGACCGCATACGGATCGATGATGAGTCGCTTTTCAGTGTGAATGATGTGCTGAAGAACGTGACGGGAGTGTACGTTTCTTTCTACGACACGCAGCGTCCGCTCTACTTTGCGCGCGGATTTCAGATCACGGATTTTCAGGTGGACGGCATTCCGACCTATAGCGGTTCGACCAATCAGGAATACGACACGGCGCTCTACGAACGCGTTGACGTTATTCGCGGCGCCAACGGCCTGCTCAGCGGCGCGGGCATTCCTTCTGCGACCGTCAATATGGTGCGCAAGCGCCCGGGCAAAGAATTCGCTGCCTCGGTGCGCGGAACGGCCGGCTCGTGGGATTTCTATCGCAGCGAGGCTGACTTGAATGTGCCGCTCACGAAGGACGGCCGCATCCGCAGTCGTTTTGTGATCGCAGCTCAGGATGCAGAAAGCTTCCGCGATCGCTACGAGGAGACGAAATTTGCCTGGCTCGCTTCGGTGGAAGGCGACGTGACGAAGACCACAACGCTCGGTGCCGGCTACCAATATCAGGACAACGATCCTGCCTCGCCGATGTGGGGCACGCTCCCGCGTTTCGCTTCGGATGGTACCGAGCTCGATCTGCCGGTTGGAACCAACTACTCGACCAACTGGACGCAGTGGGATCGCACGGCGGGCACGGCGTTCGTCACGCTCGATCAAAAGCTCGGTGAGAACTGGCAGGTTCGCGCGGCGTTTAATCGTACCAAGGGCGAAGTGTTCAGTCTGCGCGTTTATCAAACGCGCCTCGCCACGTCGGTTGCCAATGCGCCCTCGGCGTTCCCCGACAAATCGACCGGCGCCGGTCTTCGCCTCCTCGCCGGACTCGGCGAAACCGAAGACGTGCGCGACAACATCGACATCTACGCGACGGGCAAATTCGAGCTCATGGGCCGCAAGCACGATCTCGTGCTCGGTTGGAATTTGAACAACCTCGAAGCGGATTCGCCGACCTACACGTCGGTCGCCGCCTGGCAGTACATCATTCCCGATTACCGCACGTTCGACGGCAACGCGCCCGCTCCTGTTGTTTCCAAGACCGGCGCCAAGCAGGTCGCCATTACCGACCAAAGCGGTTTCTACGGAACGCTGCGTTTCCGCGTGATCGATCCACTCTCGTTGATCGTGGGCGCGCGCATCAGCGATTGGGAGACGAGGACGGATGTCTATAACACTGACGGCACGTACAATCGCACGCAGGGCGCTTACAAGGTCAGCGACGAGATCACTCCTTACCTGGGCGTTGTCTATGACATCAACAAGGTGTGGTCCGCTTACGCCAGCTACACGGACGTCTTCCGTCCTCAAAATTACAAGGACGTGAACAACAACCTGCTCGAGCCCGTGATGGGCGAGAACATCGAAGGCGGTTTGAAGGCGGAATTTTTTGCGAAACGCTTCCAAGTGACGGTCAGTGTTTTTGAAACGAAGCAGGACAACTATGCGGTCCAAATTACGCCGCAGTATCTGATCCCCGGCACTTCCGACTTCGCCTACTTCGGCGTGGATGGTACGAAGAGCAACGGGTTTGAAGTGGAGTTCAGTGGCTACATCCAGACCGGCTGGTCGGCCAACCTCGGCTACTCGAACATCAACACGAAGCGTCACCCGCTCGATCTCACCTACGCCAATGTGCCGGAGCATCTGATTCAGTTTTCCACGCACTACCAGCTTCCCGGCGCCTTGCGGAATCTGTCGATTGGGGTGGGCGTGAACTGGCAGGGCGAGCAGATCGGTTATGGCATTTCGAGCCCGTCCGGCCTCACGACCGCCGAGCAGTCGGCCTATGCGCTGTATAACCTCTTTGCGAACTACCGCATCACGGAGCATTTCACGGCATCGCTGAGCGTGCGCAATCTGACCGATTACAAGTACTGGGCGACGCTCGACTATCCGAACTACGGCGAGCCGCGAAACATCACTGTTTCACTGCGCTGGAATTATTGATCGAGGTCGTTGATTCGCGTCTTTCGGAATGAGTCTCTCTGTCCACACGTTGCCTTCCCAGTCTCACGCCAAGCGGGGATCGCTTCGCTATCGTCTCGCAATCGCGTCACGCGCGCTGGCCGCCATTGCCGGCGGTTACGCGGTCGCGGCGGGGACTAACGTTGCGCTGACGCTGGCGTTGAAGAACACGGGACCAAAAGAAGACGTGATCATGCTGGCGACGATGCCGAGCTTCCTCGTGTGGGCGGGTGCGGTGATCTGGGTGTTCACTGCACGCACGGCCGTACGCGCGTGGCTTGGAGTCGCGGTGCCAGGAGTCGTGGTCGCGATGGTGATCTGGTTTCTTCGAAGCGGAGGGAGCGCGTCGTGAAAAACACGTTTCGGCTTTCGATGTCGTGGCTTCACACCTGGTCGGGCCTGTTGCTCGGCTGGGTGCTCTTCGCGATTTTCGTCACGGGCACGGCGACCTATTTCAAAGCGGAGATCACTCAGTGGATGCAGCCGGAGCTGCGTCGTGGCGGTTCTCCGGTCGATGCGGCGGCGGCGGCGTGGAAAGGCATCGAAACAATCGCGCCGGAGTCGACGCGCTGGTTTGTCGGTTTGCCTGATGATCGCGTGTCGGCGACGACCGCGTTCTGGCAGCCGGGCACTGGAGGGAAGCGTTCGGACAGCGCAACGCTCGATCCCGTGACGGGAGAAAAGATCACCGCTCGCGACAGTCGCGGCGGGGAGTTTTTTTATCGTTTCCATTTTCAACTCCAGCTGCCGCATCCGTGGGGGCGTTATCTGGCGGGCGCGGCGGCGATGTTCATGTTTGTCGCGCTGATCAGTGGCGTGATCACGCACCGGCAGTTTTTCAAAGAGTTCTTCACGTTCCGTCCGGGGAAGACCTCGCTGCGGTCGTTTCTGGATTTTCATAACGTGACCGCGGTGCTGGCGCTGCCGTTTTATTTTATGATCAGCTACTCGGCGCTGGTGATCTTCATGGGCATGTACATGCCGTGGGGACGTCAGGTGTTGACCGACCCACAGGCGCGACCGGCGGCGCGAGGCGATGCTGCGACGACCGCGAAAAAATCAGACGCGGAGAAAAAGACGTGGGTGGCGCCTGCACCAGTGGGGCCGATGCTCGAGGAAGTAGAGCGACAGTGGGGCAGGAAGCATCCGACCGTAAAGCGTTTGGATGTGGCCGATCGCGGAACGGAGAAAATGGTCGTGACGTTCACGCGTGCCGACGCGGGGAGCATCTCGATCACGGACCGTGAACAACTGCGTTTCAATGGTGCGACGGGTGCGCTTCTTGCCGAAGAAAAGAAAGCGACGGGAATCGCGACCAAAGTTCACGGTACATTCTACGGACTGCACATGGCGCGATTTGCCGGACCGGCGATGCGCTGGATGTTTTTTGTGATGGGATTCTTCGGGTCGGCGCTGGTGGCGACTGGACTCGTGATGTGGACGATCAAGCGCCGTCCCAAATACACGAAGGCGGGGCGCTTCAGTTTTGGTCACGGTCTGGTCGAGCGGCTGAACATCGCGGCGATCGCAGGATTTTTTGTGGCGATTGGCGCGATCTTCTGGGCAAACCGTCTGCTGCCGGTCGGCCTCACGTCGCGCGGTGACTGGGAAGAGCGGGTGTTTCTCTACACGTGGGCGGCGATGCTGCTGCATACATTGGTTCGGCCGGTGATGAAAGCGTGGCGCGAACAACTGTGGCTGGGCGCGATGCTCTTCAGCGCACTGCCGTTGGTTGATGCGTTCACCGGGCCGTTTTTCTCACGTGCCTGGTCTGATGGAAATGCCGCGTATCTGGCGTTTCACGCGACGATGCTGGTGATCGGAGCCGGGCTCGCGATGGCAGCGTGGAAAGTGTCGAAGCTTGCGACGAAAACGAAGCCTCCTGTTACATCTTCGACGAAGATCAAGCCGCCAACGGAAGCCCGGCTGGAGGAGGCGATTTGATCATGCAGACGGTGACCTTGTTGACCGCGTTTGCCGCGACGGGATTGCTGGCGCTTGGCATGCCGGTGCATGCGCGGGTGGCGTTCATTGGCGAGCGCTGGAAAAAATCCTTGGTGACGACTGCGTGGAAAGGCGCGGGGTGGCTGCTGGTTGCGCTGACGCTGATGCTGGTGGTGCAGAAATTGAGTTGGGGCGTTGGTGTTGTGTTCTGGTTGCTCGCGCTCGCGGCAACGGGGTTCG
This sequence comes from Nibricoccus sp., assembly GCA_049840895.1. Lineage (GTDB taxonomy): Bacteria > Verrucomicrobiota > Verrucomicrobiia > Opitutales > Opitutaceae > Nibricoccus. The sequence continues at coordinate 48,879 of JASGJB010000021.1, forward strand.
GAGTGACCTTGTTGCTCACATACCGACCGAGATTTCTGCCCGTGGCTGTCGTGGGCGCCTTGTCGATTGCCGGGATAATGAGCGTGGCGCTTCCGTAGATTCTCGAAAGTGCTGAAAGCAAACTCAACGCGCAGGCGCGGGCTGAATGTCGTGCAGACGGCCAAGTTTGCGGAGTTGCGGAGACAGCCGCATGACGGCGAGGACGACGGCGATCGTACCGACGCCTCCGAAGAGGATCGCGGGAACGGCGCCGATCCACTGGGCCATGGCACCCGCGCGGAAGGCACCGAGCTCGTTGGAGCAGCCGATAAAAATGAAGTTCACCGAGCTTACGCGGCCACGCATCTCATCGGGCGTGATGTACTGCACGAGTGTCTGCCGGATGACGACGTTGAGGTTGTCGAACACGCCGGTGAACACGAGCATCGTGAGTGAGAGCCAGTAGTTGCGCGAAAGGCCGAAGACGATGATCGCGGCGCCGAAACCGACGAAGGCCCAGCAAAGGACACGGCCGGCGTTTTTCCACGGACGCAGATGCACGGTGACGAGCGCCATCGCGGCGGCGCCAAACGCGGGAGCGGCGCGCAGCCAGCCGAAACCTTCGGGGCCCGCGTGGAGAACTTCCTTCGCGATCACGGGCAGAAGTGCAGTCGCACCGCCGAGGAGAACGGCGAAGAGATCGAGGCTCGAGGCGGCGAGCATGAGGCGCGTTTTGAAAACAAAGCGCAGACCGCCGAGCACGTCGTGCCAGCGTGCGGCCTTTTTGGGCGCGATGTGCTGGGCCGGCTTAAGAAATGAAAAGAGAACGATCGCGAGTGCGGAGCAGGTCGCGGAGACGACGAAGACGGCGGTGGCGCCTTTCGTGGCGGCGATGAGCAGACCGGCGATGGCCGGGCCGATCATGCCCGTGAGTTCGAAGAGCGAGCTGTTCCATGTCGCGGCGTTGGCCCACATCTCGCGCGGGATGACGGTCGGGAGAATCGCGCCCATCGCAGGCATGGTGAACGATCGCGCGACGGCGAGCATGAAGAGAAATGCGTAGATCAGGATCGGCGGTCCGTCGGCCCACGAGAGGACGGCTAGGCCGAGCGAGCAGCTCAGGAAAAGGCCGAGCCCGAGCATGATGATGACCTTGCGATTGAAGCGATCCGCCACATGGCCCGCGGGCAGCGCGAGAAACAGCACCGGGATGATTTGCACGAGGCCGACGTAGCCGAGTGCGATCATCGACCCGAGACGCTCGTAAATCTGCCAGCCGACGGCGGCGGTCTGCATCTGCGTGCCGATCATGAACACGCCGCGTCCGAACAGGAAGTTCAGGTAGGCGCGATGTTTGAGCGCGGCGTAGGGATCGTGCTTTTCCACGACTTCAACAGGCACGGGCACGGCGGCGGTGGAACTCGAAAGTGACATGTCAGCGCGACGTCAGGGCGGAGGCCGAGGAAACGGGATCGGTTTCCGCGTGCGTTTTTGGCTGGCCGGAGAGGCGCCAGTAGAAACCGCGTTGTGTGAGGAGATCGGCGTGCGTGCCGCGTTCCTGGATTTCGCCGTTGTTGATCACGAGGATCTGGTCGGCGCCGCGAATCGTGCTGAGGCGATGCGCGATCACGAAACTCGTGCGGCCGATCATGAGGCGCTGCATGGCTTCCTGGATGTGTTTCTCGGTGCGCGTATCGACGCTGCTGGTGGCTTCGTCGAGAATGAGAATCGCGGGGTCGGCGAGGATGGCGCGGGCGATGGCGAGCATCTGGCGCTGGCCGTGGCTGAGGTTGCCACCGCGCTCGGTGAGCGGCGTGTCGTAACCTTTCGGGAGGCGGTGGATGAAAGTGTCGGCATTTGCGAGGCGTGCGGCCTCGAAGACCTCGGCGTCGGTCGCGTCGAGACGGCCGTAGCGGATGTTTTCCTTCACGGTTCCGGCGAAGAGGAAAGTGTCCTGAAGAACGATGCCGAGCTGGCGGCGGAGTTCGTCTTTGGAGATTTCGCGGAGATCGCGGCCGTCGATGGTGACGGTGCCGCTGTCGATTTCGTAGAAGCGCGTGAGGAGATTGATGATCGTGGTTTTGCCCGCGCCGGTCGGGCCGATGAGTGCGATCGTCTGGCCGGGATCGGCGTGGAGGCTGACGCGTTTCAACACGGGCACGTCGGGCCGGTAGGAGAACGTGACGTCGTCGAAGACAACTTCGCCGCGGATGCGCGCGGGAACGAGCACGGGTTTTGCGTCCACCTCGGCGGGCTCGTCGATGATCTCGAAGACGCGCTCGGCTCCGGCGAGGGCGGACTGGAACGTGTTGTAGAGGTTGGCGATTTCGTTGAGCGGGCGGCCGAACTGGCGCGTGTAATTGATGAACGTGGCGATGGTGCCGATGCTCGTGAGGCCGCGGATTGCGAGGAGACCGCCGACGCCTGCGACGACGGTGAGCGCGGTGTTGTTGATCGTGTTCATGAGCGGGCCCGTGAGTCCGCTGAAACTTTGCGCGCCGATGGCGCCGGTGCGGTACTCGGCGTTGGCCTTGTCGAAGCGGGCGATGGCGGCGTTTTCCTGGCCGTAGGCTTTGATGACTTTTTGGCCGCTGATGGTTTCTTCGATCATGCCGTACATGCGACCGAGCGCGGCCTGTTGCGTGCGGAAACGCGCGTGGGTTTTTGCGGCGAGCCAGCGGTTCGCGACGATGGTGAGGCCCGCGATGGTGACGATGCTCACGGCGGCGAGGCGCGGATCGATGATGAACATCGCGATGGCAACGCCGACGGTGCTGAGGCAGCCGGTGACGATTTGCGTGACGCTGTTGCTGAGAACCTGGTTGATGCTTTCGACGTCGCTCGTGAGGCGCGCCATGAGCTCGCCTTGGATGCGTTTGTCGAAGAAGCGGAGCGGCAGGCGTTGGAGCTTGTTGAAAAGATCGCCGCGGATGTCGCGCATGGTGCGCTGGGCGGCGCCAGCCATGACGAAGTTTTGGAGGTAGTTGAGCAACGCGCTGCCTGCGTACACACCGAGCATGATGAGCAGGATGCGCCAGAGGCCGGGCAGGTCGCGCGGGACGATGTGCCCGTCGATCGCGCGGCCGAGGAGGATCGGTCCGAGCAGATCGAGACTGACGGTGCCCGCGACCATCACGGCGGTGAGGACGAGCGCGCCTTTCTGGCGGCGGAGGTAGCCCCAGAGACGGCGAAGTGTCTCGAGGGAGTTTTTCGCTTTTTCGCCTTTGGGAGTGTGGCCGCCGTGACCGGCGCGGCCTGCGATGTGGGGCATCTGGACGGTGGCCAGTCTGCGCGGATGATTAGTCGCCACTGTGAACGAGGACTCCGTGTTCGGTCTGCGATTCGTAGATCTCGCGGTACACCGCGTTCGAATCGAGAAGTTCGCTGTGCGTGCCTTCGCCGACGATCTGGCCGTCGTCGAGCACGAGAATTTTGTCGGCGTGGAGGACGCTGGTGATGCGTTGCGCGACGATGATGCGCGTCTGGGAAAACTCCTGCGCGCGCAGGGCGGACTGGATGCGAGCCTCGGTGTGAACGTCCACGGCGCTCGTGCTGTCGTCGAGGATCAGCACGGGCGAGCGCGGCAAGAGTGCGCGGGCGATGGCGAGGCGTTGTTTTTGTCCGCCGGAGAGATCGACGCCGCGCTGGCCGACCACGGTGTCGTAGCCATCGGGAAGACGACGAATGAAGTCGTCGGCCTGTGCTTGTTGAGCAGCGGCGACGATGTCGTCGAGCGAGGCGTTGGGACGGCCCATGGCGATATTTTCACGGACGCTGGCGCTGAAGAGAATCGACTCTTGCAGGGTCACGCTGATGTGGCGGCGAAGGTCATCCTCCGGGATTTCGCGGAGATCGACGCCGTCGAACGTGATCCGGCCGGAGGTCGGGTCGTAGAAACGTGAGAGGAGTTGAACCAAGGTGGATTTGCCTGCGCCGGTGGCGCCGAGGATTGCGACGGTTTGGCCGGGCTCGACGGTGAAGGAGAGGTTTTTGAAAACGGGATCGCCGCTGCTGGAGGCGTAGCGGAAGGTGACGTTTTCGACGGTGAGACGGCCTGAGGGGAAATTTTCGATTAGAGAGACGCTGAGGATCGGTTTGCTCTCGAGGAGTTCGACGACGCGGCGGGCGGAGGCTTGGGCGCGGGAGACCTGGATGATGAGGTTGCTGAACATCATCAGGGACATGGTCGCCTGCATGAGGTAATTGATGAAGGCGACGACCTCGCCGACTTTCATGCCGCCGGTGGAGACTTGTCCGCCGCCGATCCAGAGGGCGGCGACGATACCGCAGTTGAGCGTGAGCATCATGGTGGGCGTGGTGCGCGCGCTCATGCGCACGGCGTCGGTCATAGAGCCGATGAGGGCGTTGTTGGCGCGGCCGAAGCGCGTGGATTCGTGCGCGGCGCGGGCGAAGGCTTTGACGACGCGGACACCGGCGAGGTTTTCCTGGAGGACGGTGTTGAGGGCATCGAGCTTCTGTTGGACCGCGCGGTAGAGCGGGAACGAGCCGCGGATGATCAGGATGAGCGAAACGATGAGGACGGGGAAAATGATGAGGAAGATCGTGCCGAGTTTCGGGCTGATGATCGCGGCCATGACGAGGCTGCCGCCGAGGAGGAGCGGCATGCGGACCATGCCGCGCAGGAGCATGGCGATCATTTCCTGGACCTGGTTCACGTCGCTCGTGAGCCGGGTGATGAGCGCGCCGGTTTCGAGTTTGTCGAGGTTGGCGAAGGAGAGTGTCTGCACGTGGCGGAACAAGGCCTCGCGCAAGTCGCCGCCCATCCGATACGCGGTCCGTACAGCGAAGTACGTGCAGCCCGCGCCGCAGAGCATGGCGACGATCGAGATGACGGCCATGAGCACGCCGGTGTGCAGGACGAGCGTGAGGTCGGAATTGGCGATGCCTTGGTCGATGATGTGGCGCACGAGGCGCGGCTGCATCAGATCGAGCACGACTTCGCCGACCATCAGCAGCGGTGCGATGAGGGCGAGCAGCCAGTAGGGCCGGAGGAAACGCAGCAGTTTGCGGAGAGCGCGCATGGTGGAGACGCGACGAGAACCCCGCACGACCCAACCCGGGACGCGCAGGGTTTTGCTCGAGGCGTTTAATCGATCAAATCAAGCGCGGCCGCCGAAGGTGACGTGATCGTCGAGATCGAGCAGGTCGAAGCCGGTGATGATGTCGTTGCGGTTCGGGTTGATCGCGGAGATCTGCTTGGCCTGCTTTTCCTTCGCGGCGGGTGTGTCGGGAGATTTTGCGGTCTGGAATTCAGACCACGCGGCGATTTCCCAGTCGGCGCGCTTGGACTTCGCGTTTTCGTTTACCCACGCGAGAATCTCGGCGTCGCCTTTGTCCGCCTTGATCTGTTCGAGGAGCGCGTCGCCTTCGAGGCCGACGAACTTCAGGAAACGCTGATCGAGCGGGCAAGCGAAGTGGTATTCGCCGATGGTGTTGGCGACCTTGGCGCGGCCTTTGTCGATGGCGCGCGGGAGGATGACGTAGCCGCCGAGTTTCTGGCGCGGGCTGCGCGGCGGACGCTGCGTCAGATCGGGCGCTTTGAATTTCGCGGACTCAGTCGACTGAGTTTTCGAGGAAGCGGGAGCTTCGAGTGTGGCGGTTGACATGATTATTTCTGTTTGAGGGTTCAGCTAACGAACACGCGCGGACCCCGAGGCCTGCGCGGAGATTTTTCAGGAGGCGGGCAGTGCGCAGGCGTTGAGCCCGCCCTGGATGGAAACGACGTTCTTGTAGCCGAGCTGCTGGAGAGCGTCGGTCGCGAGGGCGCCGCGATTGCCGCCCGCGCAATAACACACGACGGGCGTGGCGGTGTTCGGCACGAGCGAGGTGATGTGATCGGCGAGGACGGAGCGGCTGATGTTGATCGCGCCGGGCAGGTGGGCCTTTTCGAACTCCTCGCGCTCGCGCACGTCGATGAGGACGGCGCCGTTTTGCACGAGCGAGATCGCCCAATCGGGCGGCACCTGCGTGATGCGGCTCTTGGCGAGCTGGATTTGCTGGAGGGAAGCGTCCGATAAAATGTGCGACATAAGATCAGGCGACGGCGGCGACCGGTGCGTTTTTGCTGAGCGGCTCGGAGCGCGTCCAAAGCTGGTCGAGTCCGCCGATACGCGTCTGGTGAAGCTGTGCGGAGTCGGCGGTGGTGTAGTCGGAACGCCGATGCAGTCCTCGCGTTTCGGTGCGCGTGAGCGCGGCGTGATTGATCCAGCGGCCGGTGGCGACGAGTGCGGCTGCCTCGCGGGATTTAAAGAGTTCGCGGGCATCGCCACCGGTGAGACCGGCGCGTGAGGACGCCCAGAGATCGTCGAGATTCTGGAGCGAGCTGCGGAGAGCGCCCTCGCGGCGGAAGCAGTTTTTATCGAGCGGGAGAATTTCGTTTTGCACGCCTTGCACGATTTCACGGTGTGCGACTGAAACGTCGGCGCGCGAAGGGCGCAGGCCAACGCGGCCGTTTGCTTCGAGGATGCCGCGCAGATCTTCGCGGCGACGGCGTGTGGCGTAAGCGGCGGCGCCGTGGCCGCCCCATTCGCCGGACGCGAGACACCACGCGATCGCGGGACCGGCTCCGCTCATGGCGGCGCCGGTGAGCTTGGTGCGGTCGGCGACATCGCCGACGGCGAAGAGGCCGGGGATCTCGGTGGCGGCGGTGTCATCGACGGGAATGCCGCCGGTGGCGCGCACGGTGCCTTCGAGGAGGAGCTCGACCTGGAATTTTTCCTTCTCGGGATCGATGCCGAGGCGGCGGCAGTAAACGTGGAAGGCGGTGTTGCGCGCGCCGGAGCCGAGCGGGCTGGGCTTGGTGATGCGCGCGTAGGCGGCACCGGTTTCGATGATGGCTTTCGCAACGGTCGGAACGGAGGCCCAGCCGTTGCCGTTCAACTCTTCGCCGCGTGCGTTGAAGAACGTGGCGCTGCCGTACCAAAAACCTTTCGTGCAGGAACTGTTGATTGGGGCGATGCCGTAGTGGCCGGAGTATTCGAGGCCGGTGAAACTCGCGCCGACCTCGGCGGCCATGAGATAGCCGTCGCCCGTGCTGCCGTTGGTGCCCATCGCGCCGGAGCGGAAGGCGTTTCCGCCTGTGGCGAGGATCGTGGCGCCTGCGCGCACCGACCAGCTCGCGCCGGTCTGTCGGTTGACGCCTGCGGCGCCGGAGACCGTGCCGCCGTTGGTGAGGAGCTCGAGCGCGGGGCTGTTGTCGAGGATGCGCACGCCGGATTTCACGAGCAGCTTGCGCAGGAAATTCATGCTGTAGGCGCCGGGAAACGACGTGAGCGAGCGCGGGCCGTCGCCGGGCGCGTAGCCGAGTGCCTGGAGTTTTTTGCCGACGGCGTAGCATTCGTTGAGCACGCGCTCGAAGAACGGGAGGTCGTCGATGTCGCAGGCGGCTTTTTGGCGCTGATGAAGAACTTTGTGACGCTGCTCCGCGTCGCCGGGGACGATGTGATCGCCGCCGCACGAGGCCGCGGCGACGACACCGGCGGTGCCGACGTAGCCTTTTTCCGCGAGGATGACATCCGCTCCGGCGGCGCGGGCGGTGTACGCGGCCCAAGCGCCGGACAGGCTGCCGCCGATGACGAGGACGTCGGCGGTGAAATTCTGGTCGTGGGAGTTTTCCGCGACGCGGTCGGAGGTTGGATAGGCGGAAGGCATGATGGCGGAGAGTCGTGGTTGGCGATCAGGCGGTGGCGGCTTTGGCGGGAGCGGGCGCGGGGCGGCCGCGTACCCAGCCGATGTCGCGGGCAAAACTCCCGACGACGCCGCTGGCCTCGAGCGCGGCGGCATCGAGATTGCGCACCGGTTTTTTCAGAGGAGAAACGTAGAGCGCGTCGACCGGGCAGTAGGCTTCGCAGAGGAAGCACGTCTGGCAGTCGTCCTGACGCGCGATAAACGGCAGGCCGTCGGCACCGGCTTCATAGACATCTGTCGGGCACGCGCGGATGCAGGCCGAGCAGCGGATGCATTTATCTTCGTAGACGATCTCGATCATGGCGTGGCGGAGCGGCGTTTCAGTGCGCGAGCGCGGCGGTGACGGGGCCGGCGTACTCGGCGTTCTTCCAGAAATTTTCGAGGCCGAGTTCCTTGAGCGCGGCTTGTTGGTAGGACGTGTCGAACCAGGCGCGGATGGTTTCCTCGGGCGGCGCTTTGCGGATGAGTTTATGTTTCACCGCGAAGGCGACGATGCGCTTGTAGGCGTGGATCGTGGATTCATCGATCGTCGGATTGTAGCGCTCGATGAGCGGCGTGAGCGCGAAGTCCTCGGCGGTGTATTTGTACGAAAGGCTGCGCGAGGAGATGAATTGGATGAGCGCTTCGCGGTTGTCCTCCTGTGAGGCCCAGTGGGCGGTTTTTGTGAGCACCTTCACGACACGGCGGACGAGATCGGGGTGTTCCTGGGCGAAGCGCGCGTTCACGATGAAGCCGCTCACGCTCTGCGCCTGGCGGTGGGTCTTGAGGCCTTCGAGCAGGCGGAGTTTTCCCTCGTCGCGGAGGATGAAGAAGTTGGCGCCACCGAAGACCGCGTCGACGCCGCCTGCCTGAATCGCGACGAGTGCCTCGGAGCCGGTAAGATTCACGAGCGTGACTTCGCTCTCGGGGATCCCGTTGGCTTCGAGAAGAAGGACGAGTGACTGGTAGGGATTGGTGCCGCGCGAGACGGCGATACGTTTGCCGCGAAGATCGTCGACCGTGTGGATCGGTGAATTCGGTTTCACTGCGATGTGGTAATTGTTGCCTGAACCGCTTGAGCGAAGGACGGCGACGATTCTTGCGGGGATGCCGCCGGTGAGGCCGATGACGTTTGTCACACCGCCCCACGTACCGAAGTCCAGATCGCCCTGGGCCATGGCTTCATTTTGAGCGGGGCCGGTGCCCGCGAAGAAAATCTGTTCTGCCTTGGGGCCGTTCTTGCCGAACTCGGTTTCAAAATAACCGAGATGATTGGCAAGTGCGACCAAGCCGATTCCGGCGGGTTTGCCTCCGACTGAGGAAACGTTGGTTCCGCCGACCTCGCCGAAGCGGATGCGCTTCGGGAGTTCCTGGGCGTGGATGAGTCCGGTGAACGCCAGACTGTAGAGCAGGATCATGGTTTTCCTCATGGTTAAACCTTCGGTGTTATTCGCCGCTCGCGTCGTTCCAGTAGCCCTCGAGTTTCAGTTCCTTCAGCGCGGCTTGCTGAAAGGACGGATCAAACCAGCCGCGGATGGTTTTTTCGTCGGGGGCGCGTCGCAGGAGTTTTCGTTCGACGCCGAAGCGCACGAGCTCCTCGTAGGATTTCACGACGGAATCATCGATGATCGGGTTGTAGCGAATTTTCAGGGAGCCCTCGTAGTCGGCCTTGATGTACTCGTAGGCCCAGCTGCGTTCGGAAATGAAGCGAAGCAGCGGCTCGCGGTTTTCCTCCTGCGAAGCCCACCACGATGTGCGTGTCAGGACTTTGAGGACGCGCGTGACGAGGTCGGGATGCGCTTTCGCGAAACGATCCGAGACGAGAAAGCCGCTGGAGTTGCCGGGGATCTTGATGTCGCGCGTGCTCGTGAGCACCTCGAGCTTACCCTGGTCGCGCAGGATGAGGAGATTCACGCCGCCGAAGACGGCATCGATGGCGCCGGCGTTGAAGGCGACGAGCGCCTCGGCGCCGATGAGGTTCACGAGCGTGATGTCCTTTTCGAGGACGCCGTTGGCCTCAAGCACGGTGATGAGCGAGAGATACGGGTTGGTGCCTTTCTGCACGGCGATGCGCTTACCCTTCAGATCGGCGAGTGTTTTGATGCCGGAGCCGGGCTTCACGCCGATGTAGTAGCTGTTGCCTGCGCCGGTGAGGCGGCGCGCGGCGACGATCTTGGCGGGAATTTTGCCGGCGAGGCCAATGACATTGGGAACGCCGCCATAGCTGCCGAATTCGATTTCGCCCTGGGCGAGCGCTTCGTTTTGCGCGGGGCCGGTGTTGGCGAAGAAAATCTGTTCAATGCGAATCCCGTCCTTTGTGAATTCCTCGTCGAAGTAACCGAGGTGTTGCCCGAGGGCGACGAGGCCGGCGCTGGCAGGTTTTCCGCCGACGGATTTGACGTTCACGCCGCCGACCTCGCCAAAGCGAATGACCTTGGGAAGCGGTTCGGCGGCGGTGAGCGCGGTCGCGAACGACGTGAAGAGAAAAGCGATGAAGGCGAGCGGACGAATCATGAGAAACGGAAAAAGGGCTTAGGCGTGGATGGGCACCGGGACCTGTTCGGTGAGCGTGGTGCGCAGGAATGCGAGGGTGCGTTCTCGGGCGAGAGACGCGGCGGCTTCGGAGTAGTTGGCGCCGCCGGTGCGATTGAAGGCGTGGCCGGCTTCGTAAATGTAGACAGGCACCTCGGGACGGGTGTGCTCGATGGCTTGCACATCGGAAAGCGAGATGCCGCGGTCCTGACTGCCGAAATGCAGGATTGTCGGAATGAGCGGAACCTCGTGCGCGTGCTGGACGATTTTCCCACCGTAGTAGCCGACGGCAGCATCGGGATTGAGGCGGGTAGCGCTTAGGAATGCGTAGGTGCCGCCGAGGCAGAAACCGACAACTCCGACCTTTCCGGAGGCAATACGCGCGCGGGCGTGAGCGATGGCGGCGGCGATATCGCGAAGAACAAGTTCGGGTTCGAGACGCGAGGCGTAGCCGCGTGCAAGCTCGAGCTCGGCGGGCGAGTAGTCGAGCTGCACGCGCGCTTGAACGCGGTCGAACAACGCAGGCGTCACGACGTAGTAGCCGGCCTTGGCATACTCGTCGGCGACGCTGCGGATGTGTGCGTTCACCCCGAAAATTTCCTGAAGCAGCACGATGGCGGCGCTGCTTGTGACGGGATCGCCAGATTCGTACGCACCCAGCAGATGGCCGTCTTCGACGCGGAGAAGAATGTCTTTGCCCATGTTAAACGGAAAATGCTGCGGGTGCGTGCGGTGAGGGATCGAGCGGCGGAGCGCTTAGGCTTTCTTGAAACCGCCTTCGAAGATCAGCTCGGTGATCGGCTGGCGGGAGTTCGGCACTTCGCGCTCGTGGAACTCAGCGGGAAGAACGGATTTGTCGGTCGGCTTGCCGATGGCGATGACGGCCTCGACGGCGAACTCATCGGGGACGTTCAGTGCGGTGCGGGCCTTTTCGCGGTCGAAACCGCCGATGGCGCGCGTGCCCCAGCCGGAGAGATGGGCTTGAAGCGCGATGTTCTGCCACGCGGCGCCGGAGTCGAACGAGTGCGTTTTGTTGGGCTGCACGACGCCGTTGCGGTCGAGCTTGGATTTTTGGGAAACGACGACGACGAGGACGGAGGCGTTGACGGCCCACTTGCGGTTACCCTCGGCGAGGAGGTCGAAGAACACCGGCCAGGAAGCGGAGCCGCGTTTCGAATAGAGAAAGCGCCAAGGCTGGGCGTTGCTCGAAGATGGTGCCCAGCGGGCGGCTTCGAAGAAGGTGTTGAGCAGCGAATCGGGGATGGCTTCGCCGGTGTAGGCGCGTGGGGACCAGCGATCGACGAAGAGTGCGTGGACGGCGTGGTCGGTCTTGCGGGACGTTTTTGGCGTGGGAGGTGTGAGGGTGGCGGACATAGAATTTTGAAGAGTGAGGGGTGAAGGGTGAAATGGGCGGAGAGCTGGTAGCGCGCGTGGTTAGTTGGCTTTCTTCCAGCGGAAGAGGAGCGCGGGACGGCGGCGGAGGAGTTTGTTGAGCGCGATGCCGACGGCAGAGATGAGGATCACGCCGAGGAGCACGACATCGGTGCGGAAGTGTTCCTGCGCGGCCATGACGACCGATCCGATGCCGCCGGACATCGCGCCGATGACGTATTCGGCGCCGATCGCGGCGAACCACGAGTAGATGAACGAGAGCTGAAGCGCGGTGACGATTGCGGGCGCGGCGGAGGGCAGGATGATTTTGCGCAGCGTTTTCCAGCGCGAGAAGCAGAGCACGCGGCCGACTTCGAGGTGCTGTTGCGAGACACTCTTGATGCCCTCGTAGGTGCCCATGACGACGGGCTTCAACGCGGCGACTGCGACGAAAACCATTTTGCAGAGGTCGCCGTTTCCGAACCATGCGGTGAGAAGCGGAATCCACGCGAAGATAGCGACCTGACGCACGGCGTGGAAGCTCGGGCCCATGATGCGGTCGAACACGTTGGAGAGACCCATGCCGACGCCGAGTGTGAGTCCGACCGCGACGCCGATAAGCGTGCCTTGAATGAGGCGTGAGAAGGTTGCGCCGAGACCGGTGAGCAGGCTGTGCTGGATCTCGGGATCGAGAGCGGCGCGAAACAGGTCCTTGAAGGGAACGAGAACAAGTGTGCTCACCCAGCCATGAGTGGTAGCGAAGTGCCAGAGCACGAGCAGCAGAAGGAGCGGCACGACTGCGCGGAAGCGCGGGCTGACATAGACGGCTTTCAACGTTGCGCTCATGCGTTTGTCCCTCGCCAGGTGAGGAGCCGTGATTCGAGTTTACGCAGGGAGAAATCGAGCGCGAAACCGACGATACCGATAATCGCAACGCAGACGAGGACGACATCGAGTTGGAAGATCAGGCGGCCCCACGTCATCAGATAGCCGATACCTTCGGCGGAAGCGAGGACCTCAACCGCCACAAGCGAGACCCAGACGCTGGCGAGTCCCTGGCGGATGCCGGTGAAGATCGAGGGAAGTGCGCCGGGGAAAATGATGCGGCGGATCAACGTCCAGCGGCTCAGGCGGAAAACGGAGCCGACCTCGAGGTATGTTTTCGAGATGTTGCGGATGCCATCGGCCGTCACGAGCGTGAGCGGGATGACGGCGGCTTTCGCCATGATGAAGCTTCAGCTTATCATCGATGCCGAGGATCATCATCAGCAGCGGGATCAGCGCGATGGACGGGATCTGCGCGATGGTGCGGAAGGCGGGCCCGATCCAGCTTTCAGCGGCGGGTGAAAAACCCAGGGCGACACCGAGGGTGAGGCCGAGCGAGAGACCAATGGCGGCGCCGCGGGCTACGCGCCAGAGACTGATGCCGACGTTGGAGGTGATGTCGCCGTTGGTCCAAAGATCTCCGGCTGTGGTGACGACTGCGGCGGACTCGGCAGAATATTCGCCGGAAGGATTTCGCGGGAGCTGGCAAACCACCAGACGGCGAGGACGGTGAGCGGCAGGATGACGAACTGGAGCGCACGCAGAGCGTGTTTCAGGAAAGGCCGGGATGTGGACGACCGCGCAGGGACCTTGGGGTTTTTGTCTTCGCCAATGCGCGCGGGTTTGATGAGAGCACTGGCATCGGTCACGCGATAGGGCGCGACGTCTTTGAGTTCGAGCGTCTGGCTCATATCGAGTAATCGTTGGAAAGGTGATCGAGGACTTCCTTGCGATAGGCTCCGAAGGCGGGATCGACGCGATTGCGCGGGTGCGGAAGATCGACGTTCACGATTTTCCGGATGCGGCCAGGGCGAGGCGCGAGGATCACGATCTTGTCGCTGAGAAAGACGGCTTCCTCTACGTCGTGCGTGACCATGACGACGGTGACCTGCTCCTGGCGCCAGATGCGCAGCAGTTCGAGCTGCAGGTAGGAGCGCGTGAGCGAGTCGAGCGCGCCGAGCGGTTCGTCGAGGAGCAGAAGTTCAGGTTGCGTGACGAGCGCGCGGGCGATGGCGGCGCGTTGGGCCATGCCACCGGAGAGCTGGCGCGGGAAGGCTTTTTCGAAATTCCTCAGGCCGACGAGGCCGATGTGTTCGTTGACCGTGCGGGCTTTTTCTTCGGAAGAGCGTTTGTCGGTGTCGAGACTGAGCGCGATATTCTGTTCGACGGTGAGCCAGGGGAGCAGGCGGTGTTCTTGAAAAACGATCGCGCGTTCGAGGCCCGGGCCGGTGATCGACTGGCCATCGAGGAGGATGTCGCCCTCGTACTCGGTATCGAGGCCGACGACGAGACGGAGGATGGTCGATTTACCGGCAGCCCGAAGCGCCGACGAGCGTGACGAACTCGCCGGGGCGCACGACGAGGTTGATGTCCTGCAGCACTTGAAGGGGCTGCTTGTTGACCTGATAGGTTTTGCTGACGTTGCGGAGGTCGAGCGCACCGGAAGCGGCGCGAAGACTCTTGGTCCGCTCGCGGGCAGGTGCGGAGAGTTCGGCGACACTGCTCATGCTTTTATTTTAGAAGGTGGTGAAGGGCGCCGGTGTACGACGCCCTTCTGCGTGACTTGCGGGATGAGCTCAGGGGCGCGCGGCGTTGAGCTCCTGACGGAGTTGATGGAGTTCTTTCAGACGCTCGCCGGGGTTGTTGCCTTTGCCCCAACCCAGATTGCGGCGGTAGGCGCCGAGCAGTCCCTTTTCGATGAGTTCCTGCTCGTTGACCTCGACGTGTTGATGCGCTTCAGCGGCGACGAAGAGCGCATCGGCGGGGCAGTACGCCTCGCACAGAAAACACGTCTGGCAGTCCGACTGGCGCGCGATGGTCGGCGCCTCGCCGGGCTGAATGTCGAAGACATTGGTCGGGCAGACATCCACGCAGATGCTGCAACTCACGCAACGGGACTGGCTGACGAGCTCGATCATGCGACGGCCTCCGCTTTCGTTTCGGACTTGGTCGGATCGACCTTCACGACGTCGGGACTCGCGTAGGACGTGTGCAGCGAATTCGTTTCGTCGACATGGATCGGCTCCGGAACGGGCACGGGGCGCGTCCAGAGTTTTTCGAGTCCGCCGACGGCGAGGTAGTGGCGCTGCTCGGGGTCGAGCTTCGGATAGTCGAGGCGTTTGTGCATGCCGCGGGTTTCCTTGCGTTCGAGGCCGGAGAAATACGACCAACGGGCGGCGGCGACGAGCGACGCGGCTTCGCGGGAGCGTTGAACCTGCTGCGCGGTTTCCTGCGCGGGCGCGGTCTGCACGGCGCTCCAGAGCTGGCCGAGCTTGCCGAGGGAATCGAGGAGACCCTTCTCGGTGCGGAAGATGTTTTTGTCGTAGGGGAGAATTTCTCCCTGCACTTCCTTCACGACCTGATTGGCGTCGAAGGTCGCGGACGAAGGAGTGGAAGAAACGAGGCCGGCGCGACCGACGGGGCGGAGCGTGCGGGTCTTCGCTTTTTCGCCGACCGTGCGCGAATGCTCGGCGGCTCCGGCGCCGGCGATGTTACCGCTGCCGATGGCCCAGGTCATGTTCGGCCCCGCGCCGCCGGTGAAGGCGCCGCACGTGAGTTCGCGAGACGCGGCGTCACCCGCGGCGTAGAGGCCGCGAATGGTCGTCGCGGCAGTCTCGTCGATGAGACGAATGCCGCCGGTGCCGCGCACGGTGCCCTCGAGGAGGAGCGTGACTTCAAAACGCTTCTCGAACGGATCGTGACCGATTTTGTCGAAGGCGTTGAAGAAGTTCGGCTGGCCGAGGCGCAGCATCTGGCGGACGCGCGGATCTTCGGTGCCGACGTCGAGCTTCGCGTAGACTTTTCCTTTGAGGAGAGCCTTCGCGATCGTGGATGTGGAGCGATGTCCGTCCTTGTTGGCGCCGCCGATCGGATCGCCGGCTTCGTCAGTGAAAGTCGCGTAGCGATAGTAGGCGCTCTTCGTGACGGAGGAGTGGGCTGGAGCGGGCGAGTAGTGCGCGGAGAACTCCATGCCGGAGAGCTCGGCACCGGCTTCGACGGCCATGAGGAGACCATCCCCGGTGTTGGTGTTGCAGCCGAGCGCCTTGCTCAGCCACGCGCAGCCGCCGGAGGCGAGGACGACGGAGCCTGCCTTCACGGTCCACGGACGATTTTCCTGACGATCGATGCCGCGGGCTCCGCCGACGGTGCCCTCTTCATCGACGAGGAGTTCGAGCGCGGGGCTCTGATCGAGGATCTGGATACCGAGTTTTTTGACCTGCTTGCGCATGATCTTCATGATCTCGGGGCCCTGGAGACCGCCGTAGGCCGGACGGCCGTCTTTGAAGACGGGCATCTCGTAGCCGCCCCATTCGTAGATGCGGGGAGCGTTGCGGTACGTCTGGTCGAGGACGCGGTCCCACCAGGCGTGCTGCGCGAGGTGGCCGCCGAGCGCGTAACGCTCGAACTTCACCTTGTCGCGGAGTTCCTTGACGGGCGGGATGACGCGGGCACCGGCGGTGGAGGCGGCGAGGGCGCCGCTGGAACCGAGGTGTCCTTTGTCGGCGATGACCACTTTCACGCCCTTCTCGGCCGCGGAGATTGCGGCCCAGCAAGCTGCGGGGCCGCCTCCGATCACGAGGACGTCGGTGGTGAGTTCGAGGCCATTTTCGTTTAGTCGATTGCTCATGGTTTTGTTTTTTGGGATCTGCGTTTCGTTGCGTAGCTGTTCTGGTTTTTAGAAAGCGGTCAGAAGCGGTAGGTGATGGCGGCGCGCACACCGAGCGGTGGGAGCGGTCCGATGAAGTCGTTCACGTTAACGGCGCCGTTGGGCTGGAAATTCCACTCGTCGGTGACGTTGGTGACGGCGACCTTGACGTCCCCAATTTCCCTTGGGCGGCCCGTAGGAGAAGGTGAGGTCGAGGTTGTACTGCGTGGGGATCTCGATGTCGGCGTAGAGGAAGTAGTCCCACGGTCCCCAGACCCAGAAGGCGGCGCCGATGCCAAAGCCGTTGTCGAACTGGTAGAACGGCACGATGTTCACCTGATAATCGGGAACGAGGGAGTAGGGCTTGTTGCCGGCGCCGGGTAGTTTTGAGGCCTGGCTGAAGGCCGCGTTGCCCTGGTCTTGATTGATGATGGCAACGACACCGGCGGAGGTGAGTTCGCCGACGGAGACGTTCGCGCCTTCGCTCTTGTTCGACGTGATCGTGGTGTCGATGTTGCGGCCGCGGAAGAGCGTGAGGTTGGTGTTGAGCGAGAAGTTGCGGTTCGGCTGGTACTGCAGCGAGGCTTCCAAGCCGCGGACCTTCAGGCGGGGCGTGATGGTCTGGTTGGTGGTCGAATCGATGAACGCCGTGCTGGAACGCGTCTGCTCGTAGATGGCGAGACTGCTGAAAAGCTTGTTCGGGATGACCTCGAATTTGGCACCGAGCTCATAGAGATACGCGGCCTGACGGAACTGGTCGTTGCCGAGCTGATCGTTTGTGAGCGCGGGAGTGTCGGCGGCGGCCTGCGTGTAACTGTAGGTCGCGTAGGTGGAGATTTCCGGCGTGACCTTGTAGACGAGACTCGTGTTTCCGGAGGGAAGAACCGGCGACGTACGATCGGAGAAGGTTTGCTCGCCGGTGAACGGAATGAGCGGTCCGGTGGCTTCGACCGAGAAGACGGTGATGCGGCCGCCAATGGTCCAGAGGACTTTTTCGCCGAAGGCGAACTCGTGCTGGGTGAACAAGCCGCTTTGAAGCGTTTCGTGCAGCGTGGCGCTCGCGGGATTGGTGCGGTAGTCGGGCTCACCAGGAATCGGATACGGCGTCTGGCGGGCGGGCGTTGTAACGTCACCGAAGGCGGTGTTGAGGTAGGCGTTGTTCGTGTAGGCGCCGGTCGTGGGATTGCGTGTGCGCGGAACGGTTTGCGTGGCGATCGCGTCGTAGAGGCTGATGCCGTATACGCCGAAGGACGTGATTGACCGCGGGTCGAAAAGGTCGGACGCGTCCGTGTACGGGAGCGTCATGCCGTAGGACTTGAGCCGGTTGTACCGGAACTCGACGCCGCTGTTGCTCTGCCAGCCGATCTCGCGGCCGAAGAGGCGGAGCGGTTTGCGGGCGAGGACTTCGATGCGGTCGTCGACAAGGAAGTCCTGGTTGATTGTACCCGTTGTTTCAAAGAGCTGGGAACTGCGCGCGTCGATGGCTTCGATGTAGGCGGAATTGCGGACCTGCACATCGTCGGAGACTTTCAGTGAGATCGTGTTCAACCCGATGAACTGCTTCGTGTGGTTGACGTCGCCGTAGGTGTAACTGCGGTTCTGTTTGATCTGGCGGGTGGTGAAATTCTGCGGTTCGAAGACGTAGCCGACGATGGCGGCGGTGGTTTGAGAGCCGGGTGCGGCGCCAGAGGTGATTCCCGGGGTGATCAGGTTGTTGGTGACGGTAACGGAGCGCGTGCCGCCGATGGGGCCGTTGAGGAGCACCTGGCGGTATTGAAGACCCGCCGTGTTTGGATCCGCGTCCGCGAGCAGGCCAGTGGGGTTGGCGTCGGTGCGCCCGGCGGGATTGACGACTGGTGCGAAGAAAGTGTTTCCGCGGCGCAGGATCGGCGTGGCGATACCGGTGAGGTAGTTGCCGTTGTCGATCAGGTCCTGTGTGACGCGGTTGAAACCGCGCGACGTGGCGTAGTCGTAGTTGTTGAGTGCAACATTTGTTTCGACGATCACGCGCTCGTTGGGGAGCCACGTGAGCGCGAAGTAGCTGTTGAAATGATTCTGGCCGTTGGTGGTGCGCGGGTCGGCGGTGCCGTAGAAGGGCTCGCCCTCACGGCCTTGGAGACTGACGCGGTAAGCGAGTTTGTCGCCGCCCAGCGGACCGCCGAAGTCGAGCGTCTGCTTGAAGTCCTGGCTGCTCTGATCGTCCACGCGCCAGTCACCGAACTCGAGCGTCACCTGGCCGCGGGTCTTGTCGAAGAACGGGCGCTTGCTGATGTAGTTGACGTAGCCCGCCGTGTTTACGGACGGACCGAAGATGGACGATGCGGGGCCGCCGACGATGTCGAGGCGGTCGATGGCGTTGTTGCTGTAAGGAACGTTGGTGCCGCCGCGGAGCGCGCGAATGCCATTCTGGTATTGGTCGGGCGTCTGGCCGCGAATGTACGGAGCGGAGGCGCGGCCATTGTTGTAATTGTAGCTGAGACCGGGGGCGTAGCGGGCGATCTCCTGACCAGTGGTGATGATGTCGTTTTTCAGCTGGTCGGGCGTGACCTGAACGATCGAACGCGGTGTGTCCTGGACGGAGGTGTCGAAGCCGTAGACGGAGCGGACCGGGCGATTCGGAATAATGCTTTTGTCAGAAAAGACACCGCTGTCGGTGACCTCGAACTTCGCGAGTTGAATGACGTCGCGGTCGAGTGCGGCCACTTGAACCGGTTCAGAGGTCGGGGCGCTTTCGGGGCGTACTGACTGCGAAAAAGCCGGAGCCGTTAATGCCAGACCGAGGCTGAGGCCCAGGCCAAGCGGCAGGCCGTTTTTGGAGCGTATGGCGCGAGGCTTAACGCTGGATTTCGGTTGCGAAAACGAGCGCTCAGAACGACCGCCCGGAATGGAAGAGATGATTTGTACTGGGAGCATGAAACACGGTTTGCGTGATCGCTCCAGTAGCCCGGTCGCGGTGGTGAATGGTGCAGAACTGAGGCAGGGAATTCCCTCCCGTCAACTCCTATTTAATAACTAGGAATAAATAAAAACGTAATGAGGAATTTAAACCCCTATATTTTTAGGGATTTAAAAATGACTCATTTGGAGATGCAGACAGGGAGACATGTGTTTTGAGGCTGAGCGTATGCCATGTGAGGCAAAATACCTGTGCCGCTTTGTGTGTATATGGGCCCTCTTGTTACGTTTCAGGGGCGCCTCAGCTCATTGGGATGTTTGCCGGAAAAATCCCATGTTCTGATCGGCCTCTTGCACCTCGTTCTGGGGCGGGCTAGCCAGAGGTTGAATGAGACTGCATGGTCTATTCGTAGGCATAACTTGTCTCGGCGGGGCGCTATTCTCGGTCGGCTGCACGACGACGCCCAAGAAGGGCGAAGCGCTGTTTCCTGTTGAACTGGTGCAGGCGACTGCCGGTAAACCGCACGTCAGGTTCTTTGGTGTTTCCACTTTGGAAATTTCGGACGGCAACCAGAGTATCTTGATCGATGGATACTTTACGCGCCGAAGCGTGATCGGAGGGCACCTGATTGGCTTTTGGACGAATAAGCGCCGGGTGGATTTTTCATGGGACAAATTGGGCAAGCCACCGGCTGCCATTCTGACTGCGCACAATCACTTCGATCACTCTTTGGATTCAGCTTTTCTCGCCAGTCGAACGACGGAAAAAAAGATTTATGGCTCCGTAAAGACGATCGAGGGGGTTCCGGAGCGTTTTATCTCCAAGGGATTGATCGGTGAGGCGCTCACCGACGGCAAAGCATTCAATGTGGCTGGTTTTAAGATCACTCCCATTGAGACGGATCATTCACCGGACTCGTGGGCTATGCGCCTTATCAAGGGCGTTTTTTTTCTGCCGGGGAACTGGCAGTTTGATTACGACCGGTCCTTTGCGTTCCTTATCGAAATGAAAACCTCGGCGGTTCTGGTGGTTCCCAGCGCCGGTCTTTCGAAAAAGTGTCCGAAAAAAGGTGATCAGAATTCGGTGGACGATGGCAAAGGTTCCCAAGCGTTCGAGGGGATGATTGCCCGCATCGCAGAAGGCAGGCTAAAAATTGACGCGGTATTTCTCAGTATCGGGAATCTGGATGGCCAGCGTCATGACACAAAGATCGATTACATCAACGAGTGGGTCGGAAGGACAGGCGCCAAGGTTGTGGTTCCTATTCACTTCGACTGTCTTCAAGGCAGTCTTGAGCACCCCTTGAAGCTTCCTCCGAAGTGCATCGATAATCCTTCAGCCGCGGTGCAACTCTTGGAGAAGGAAACGAATGACGATGTGCAAATTCTGGTGATGCCGATCAACGAGCCGGCGGCCATTCCTTTGCAGAAATTTAAGGATGCATCATCCCCTCCCGGATTTCAGTGACTTTGATCCCACCCGCAGGCCCGCTTTGGGCGGGGTTCTTCGAGTCATGCGGTGCGGGGAATTTTTATTTGGGGGCGTTCAGTATTTTGAAGCCGTCGGCATGCAGGCGATGGTGGACCTCGCGCAGATGAAACTGATCGCGGGTCTCTATTGTGCAGAGGGCGTTGCTTGCGCTGACATCGGGTCCGCTGAATGCGCGATCATGGGTGATGTCTTTGATGCTGGCCTTGGCTTCGGCGAGAACGCGGGCCAGTGCGGCCAGGCCGCCAGGGCGATCGCTGATGACGACAGTCATCTGACTGAGCCGCCCGTCGGCGACCATTCCCTTCTCGATCACGCGGCCGAGAATCATGGGATCAATGTTCCCGCCACACACAGCCAGCACGGTTTTCTTTCCCGCCAAATCGTTGAGCTTTCCGGCTAAAAAAGCGGCGAGAGGAGCGACCGAAGCGCCTTCGACGACAATTTTTTCCACCTCCAGCATGCGCAGTATGGCGAGAGCGATCCAGTCCTCGGATATGGTTACAACGCGGTCCACGCGTGTGCGTGCGAGCTCAAATGCGAGATCGCCAACCCGTAGAACGGCAAGTCCGTCGGCGAGGGTGGGCATGCGCGGCACCGTTGCCGGCCGGCCTTGTTTGAGTGCGGCCGTGAAACTGGCAGTCGCTTCGCTTTCCACGCCGATAATCTGAACTTGGGGGCGTAGGGCTTTGACGGCGACAGCGAGGCCGGCAATCAATCCACCGCCTCCCACGGGAATGACGATGGCTTCGACGTCAGGTACTTGCTGGAGGATCTCCAGTCCCAGCGTCCCCTGACCCGCGATGATGTTGGGATCGTCAAATCCGTGGATATAGGTGAGCCTTTTCTCATGAGTCAGGCCGTCGGCGTGCTGGCGTGCTTGGGCGAAATCGGATCCTTGGACTATCACGTGTGCCCCCAGCTTTTCGCAGCTCGTGATCTTTATCAGCGGCGCGTAGTCGGGCATGACCACCGTCACAGGTATCCCGAGAAGTTTGCCGTGATAGGCGAGCCCCAGTGCGTGATTGCCGGCTGAGGCCGCAATCACGCCGGACTTCTTCTGTTCTGGAGAAAGCAAGAGAAGCGAATTGCGTGCGCCCCGCTCCTTGAAGGAACCCGTGCGCTGCAGGTTATCCATTTTGCAATAGAGCTCCGCCCCGGTGAGGGCACTGAGAGCCGGAGAGGCGGGGCAGGGCGAGAACAGGATGCTGTCTGCTATGCGTCTCGCGGCGGCGCGAATATGCCTGAGCGTAACCCTCTGGGAATGCGAAGAGGCGTGTTTCATGTGTCAAAAAAAGCGGCGGCCTTGAAGGCCGCCGCCGGGTAACAACAGATACCTAACCTAACCTGACCTAACCTAACCCACTAGTTGAAGCCCTTCGGCTTCAAAATTTGAGCGTGGTCGCCAACGACCATGTACGGGACGGAGCGAGATTGGCGCCACCTTCCGAATAGTCCTCGTCGAGGATGTTCGTGACCATGAGGCTGCTGGTGACCTTCATGCCGAACAGTTTCCACGGGTAGGAAATGCTGCCGTCGAACACGAGGTAGTCGCCTGCGGTGAGACCGCCTTTGTCCGGATTGTAGTCCTGAGTATTGGCGATGATGATTTCCGAGGAATAGCGGGCGCCGAGGCCCACGCTGAGATCCTTCAAGAAATCCTTGCTGAAGGTGTACTTGTTGAAGGTGTTGAAACGGAACTCCGGAGCGCCGGGCAGGCGATCGTTGGTGATGATTGGATAAAGCACGTTGCTGGGCACGATGCTCGGATCGGACACCGTCTCGGCCGTCCACATCCACGAGCCGTTGATGACAGCCTGGTAATTGCGGACGGGCGTCCAGATGAATTCAGCCTCAAAACCTTCCGTGCGCTGCTCGGCGTCGTTGCTGTACCAGCGGACCATCGAACGGTTGTAAGTGCCGGTCTTGTTCGGGCCGCTGTAGTTGAGCGGCTCGTTCGTCTGGCGGTTCGTGTCGTCGAGCTTGCGGTTCTGGCGCTCGGCTCGGAAGACCGAGACGGTGCCGACGAGCTTCTGATTCCAAAGGTCGGCCTTGGCGCCCACTTCGTAGTTAATGCCCTTTTCGGGCACGAACTGATCGCGGCCGCCTTCAGCCAGCAGGCGTGCCACCTCGACATCGGGATTCAGGCCGATGGCGATGGCGCGAGTGCGGACGGCGTCCTCGTTGTAGTTGTTGCCTTTGCTGCCCGTGTTGATGACGCCCGTCTGGCTCCATGAGGCATACACGTTGATGCTCTTGGTGACCGCGAAGGACAGACCGCCCATGTAAGAATCGCTCTCGTACCAGCGGAAGAAGTCATACGCGAGGGGCACGCTGACGGCGTTGGCGGAGTATTGCGATGGATCCAGTACGTAGACCATGTCGGGGAAGCCGACATACCAAGGAGCATTGGCATCCTGCATCTGGCCGCCATTGGGCAGCAGTTTTTCATGACGCCAGCCGGCGAAGGTGGTGAGCTTTTCCTCGAGCCAGGAGCCTTGGTAATTGATGTAGTAGTCCTCGCGCTTCGGCTTGTAGTGATCGACGAGACCACGATCCACCTCGGTGATTCGGCGGAGGTCGGGGTTTGGATGCACAGCGGGATCGTACATCGTGTAGACCTGCACCGGAGTGAGGATCTGGCCGTTGCGATTGCGGACGACCTGGGTCGCAGTGACAAACTGGCCTACCATCGTGGTGGGGACCGGCGAGACGTATCCC
>JASGJB010000022.1:0-31641 GCA_049840895.1 Nibricoccus sp.
GGTCGGGGCCTCGTTAGGTGAGCCCAGATGGCGAAATTGGCAGACGCGCTAGACTCAAAATCTTGTTCCGCAAGGAGTGTCGGTTCGACCCCGACTCTGGGCACCAACGATGATAGCGCCACGCACAGGCGAAAAACTTGAAGGGATTGGCCAGGCTCAACGTAGCATGTCCTGACCGGTGGTTATGCCGGAAACGTTTAATCCCAAAAAATCGTCAACGATACTTATGAAATTCCTCCGACTCCTCCTGACCCTTGGTTTTGCCTCCATGCTTTTCGCCGGTGCCGCCCAAGCGGGTGAAACCAAGAAAGAAGAGGGCAAATCCTGCTCCGACTGCTGCAAAGACAAATGTCCGGCGGAGAAAAAAGAAGAAAAGAAGCCCTGAGCGGATTCGAACTTCTGATCGTTTTCCTACACGAACCGCGCCTCCAGAAGGGGCGCGGTTTTTATATGACAGTATTGTGAGGCAGATGGCGGGCGTGCTGTTGCGTGTTGGTGAGGTGATTTTCGAGACGGTCCGAGAGGGATTTATCGCAGTGCGGCGAAAGGAGCGGGGCTGTTGTCAGGATTGCTGAGTGAGTATGCGAACAATGGAGAAGAATCGTTCAAATTCTTACTGTAATTTTTGTCGATAGTCGCTCAGTCCAGTGGGGCTGGTTTGTACACCCCTTGTGTCGCGATCTTTCCGAGATCCGGCCTACCCCTGTCCTCCACTGCTTCCTGAGTTCTCACCCCTATCGCGTCATCGCGCACAGGTGGGGCTTCCCTTTCTTTTTCATAGCAAAGCCTTTCCTACACCATGAACACACCCCACAAGGACATGCTCCTATCCGTCGCGCGCAGCAGTCGGCTGCGCCGTGCCGTCCCCGTTCTGCCGCTCGCCTGTGCGTTGCTCGGCGGAATCCTGCCGATGTCGTCGGCGCTCGCCCAAACCACCGAGGCCCGCCAAGGCAGCGGTGTTATCACCGGTCGTGTCTCCAACGGAGGTACCGGCCAGTATCTTCAAAACGCGGTGGTTGTTGTGAACGGAGCTGCGGCGGAGGCCAGAACTGCGTCAGACGGCTTTTACCGGATTTCCGGTCTCGCTCCCGGCACGTATACGGTGACGGTGGCATTCAGTGGGTTGAATACCGAGACCAGGACGGTAGTCATCACCGAGGGAAAGAACGAGCTGATGGATTTCGAGCTGGGCTCTGAGATCTATATTTTGGGCGAGTTCATTGTTTCCTCGGAACGCGAAGGTTCTGCGAAGGCCGTTCAGGAGAAGCGCGAAGCGACGAACATGAAGAACATCGTCGCGGCCGACTCCTTCGGAAACATGGTCGATGGCAACATCGGCGAACTGATGAAGAATCTGCCGGGTATCACGGTGGACTATGATGGTGAAGATGCATCGGCGATGCGCTTCCGTGGTATGGATCCCGCGCTTGCGAGCGTGACGATGGATGGCAATCCGATCGCGACGTCTCCCGGCGGTGATACGCGCAGCTTCTCGCTTCGTGACTTCGCCGTTCAAAATATCGAGACGATCGAGGTTAACTTTGCGCCGACGCCAGAGCAGCCATCCAACAGCATGGGTGGTTCGATCAACTTCAAAACCAAAAGCGCGTTTAACCAGAAGGGACGTCGCATTCGTTTGGACGCCAATCTGAGCCTTAATACGGCCGAACTTGAGTATCAAAAGACGCCTGGCGGTGCTCGCACTCCCGATCGTAAATTGATGCCTGGATTCACGCTGGCCTACAGCGAGGCGTTTGGCAAAAACCACCCGATCGGCGTCTCGCTCGTTGCGAATTTCAGTCAGCGTTATCGCTTCAACAATTCCTACACGTTGCCTGGTGGCTACGCATTCAGCACGACGGAGCTGGCTGCCAACAATGGCATCGCCACCCCTGAGATGAAGGGACAGATTCCCAGCGTATTGTGGACTGAGCGCGGACAGGCGGATGAACGGCGCTACGTAGGACTCAATCTTGACTACAAGCTGTCAGACTCCACCTCGGTCTTCCTCTATAACTCACTCACCATAGACCGTGGTCTGGGCGGTTATGCGCACAGTGTTCGCGTGACCGGTGGAAATCAAGGGGCTGACGCCAGCTTCGACAAGATGACTTCCTCGGCAAGCGCCTCGCTTGGCATGGGATCCAGCGTGTTTAACAATAACACGAAAACGTTTGGAATTAATCCGGGCGTCAAACATCGCTTTGGCGATCTGGAGATCGCTTATGACGCGTATCTTTCGCGTTCCGAGTATGAGCCCGATCACGATCGCAATTACTCAGTCGGCTATAGCTTGGGTGCTCTTGGTCTGACGATTGATGGCATTTCTGGAAATGCCACGGGTGTGCTGACTCAAACATCAGGCCCCAACTACAAGAATATCGCGAACTATCATGCGCTGTCGATGACCCAGGATTACACCTCCGGCATTGATGAGCAACGCGGTGCCAAGATTGACGGCAAAAAGCCATTCTCCTTCTGGGGCGTTCCGGTGGAAATTCAACTCGGCGGCCGTTACAACGAGCAAACGCGTGATATCGAGCGCTACTATCGTAAATGGGATCTCACCGGGAATAGCGCATCGAGCGCATTCTTCACTGCTGCGGAACCTAATCTTCAACAATTCGCCGATCCTTATTTCGGTGATCAGTGGAAGTTCGACGTTCCTATCCCGAACTGGATCAGCCCTTACTTGGTGTACGATTACTTCACCACGCAACGCGGTCAGTTTTATAATAACTACATCGATGGCGTGCTGACCAACGATCGTGCCGGATTCATTCAGGGATCCTACTCCCGCGAACGCTACGGCGATCGTTATACTCAGGAGCAAATCTACGCCGGTTACGGAATGATAACGGCCAAGCTGCGGCCTAATCTCGTATTTTTGGGCGGTGCCCGCTATGAATTCACAAAGATGATGGCGACCGGTGTTCAGTATGACAGCACCAGCAATATTTTCGGCGTTGGACGTCGCTTCGACACCGTCACGCCCGGATCTCCTTACTACGGAATTACCGATCAGCAGTATCTTGCCAGCCTGCTTTTCACGCCGATCGAAAAGCGCAAGTCGTATGAAAAGGTGTTCCCCAATGCTCAATTGAAATACGAGCCGACGAAGAACCTGATTTTCCGTGCTGCCTACACGACCAACATGGGCAAGCCGGACTTCACGGCGATTCTTCCCAGCGATACGGTATACGAGCACATCAACCTTATCCGCCGTAACAACACGAAGCTGATGCCCCAGGAAGGCACCAACTACGATTTCAGTGTCGAATACTATCTGCCGCGGTCCGGATTGGTTTCGGTCAACGTGTTCTATCAGGAGATCGAAAATTACATCTATACCGCCATCTACTCGGAGCAGCACGAGAACGGCGTGACCGGTCAACTTGAGCCTTGGACAGTTGAAACCCGTGAAAACGCGGGCAAAGGCCAGAACCAAGGCGCAGAGTTCGAGTATAAGCAGAAGCTTGGATTCATCACCAACTACCTTCGCGATCTCGAGTTTCGCGCGGTGTTCTCGGCGGCAAATCCGGAGTTCCAGTATCTGCGTCGCACGGGAACGCCTGTTTATGAAGATACGCCCGCCGCAGGAACGCCTGCTTATGATGATTATGTCCGGCGCGTGAATGAGTACATGAACAGCCCGCAGGTGTACGATACCATTGATCTGCCCAACATCGTCAAACGGTCAGCCAGCGTACGTTTGACCTACAACGGACGACGTTTCTCTGGGTCGGTCGCTGCCTTCTGGCGTGATGATTTTGTCCGCACTCCGAACACTGCGACCAAGGCGCACACCATGCAGGCCTCCGATCTGCGCGTGGATTTGAACCTCACCTACAAGATGAGCAGCCACTGGAGCGCCTACTTCGACTGGCGCAATGTCACCGACGAGGCTGACGAACGCAGTATCTTCAATCGCACCGGTGGCTATTACACCTCCGGCATGGTCATGAACATCGGTATCAAAGCCGCCTTCTGACCTTCTTTACTGCATGACCGGTTTCCTGCCGGTCATGCGCATTTTTCACCTCATTTCATTTTCCGATCATGATCTCTCAAAAGAGTTACAAGCGCCTGGCCGGCACCGTTGCTTTGAGCCTGGCCTCGGCAGCTGCTGCGCAAGCCCAGACCAACGTCGACTGGCTGGGTGTTGATTCCAATTATTTAAACCCCGCCAATTGGAGCAGTGGTACGGTGCCGAACGGTACTTCTGCACTCCGTTTCAATTCCACGATCACCAATCGTGTTATCAACCTCAATTACACCGGCACGGGTAACGTTATCTATAACGTGAACGCCTTTCGCACGGCTGTGAATTTCGGTTACACGATGAATATAGCCGGTAACCAAAATGGCTGGCTGAACTATAATATCGTTGGTCGCGGCACCCATCCTTATAACACCGAGCCTAACACGACCAGCACGGGTAATGCCGCCAACCGTCTGTCGTTCTACCTCAATGTCGGGCCCTACACCCGCTTGAGCTTTGATGGTGCCTCCACTCTCGCCAGCGGAGCGACCTCCGGGTTGCTCTATGCCGAGGTCAGCCTGATGGGTAACGCCATCCTCGACATCACGGGTGCGACCGGCACTCGTGTCGAACTCGGTGGATTGAACGCCGAGGTGGGCACGCAGGTTCTTTTGGGCAACAAGGGATTCAACATCAATGGCGCCACGCAGGCAGGGCAGACCGCGATCTGGGCGGGTCAAATCACGCAGACCGCAGTCACCCCCGACATTCAGATGTGGGGTCAGGGTATTACGCGCGTGGCCACCACTGGCGTTGTAACCGTGCCGTCCCGCTGGAACATGCGTCAAGGTACCTACCTGATCGACGGCGTGCACAACGGGCCTATCACCGTGAATGCGAGCACGGCCGTCGGCGGAAGCGGCACGATCAACGGTGCGGTTTCCTCCAACGTTAACGGTAGCATCGTTCCGGGCGGCCGCACGACTACCGGGACACTCACCATTAACGGTGACGTGGGACTTGGTGGAACGCTCAGCATCGATTTGATTTCGCCCACCGAATTCGACCGGCTTGTGGTCAACGGTATCCTGACGATTGGAGCGACCGGTAATCTTGCGGTGGGTGTTGCTGAAAGCTTCCCGCTTCAGCCCGGTACCTTCCGTGTTCTTACCACGAGTCAGCCGATCGTCGGAACGTTCGGCTCGGTTGCCCTCCCGTCCAGCCAGGGTCTCATTGCTTCTTACGTACTTGGATCGAACTATGTGGACGTAATCTTCAACCAGCTGGCCTTCGGAACGAATCCTTTGCTGGTCGGCAACCATCAGCTGATTGCCGCTCATATCGACAAGGCTGTTGCGGCTGGAACCGCTCCGGGAAGCCTGCTGGATACCTTGAATCGTCAGCCTTCGATCATTCTGTTCCGTCAGGTGCTCGATGAGCTTTCTCCCACGACCTATCAGTCCTGGTTTCCGTCTGCAGTCGTTCGCACCAATTCAATGGTGCAGACTATCGACGACCAGCTCTTCCAGGATGCACGCATCGGACGCCGGAACGGTACCATGCAGACCTTCTTCCAGGGTTATCGTCAGGAGTCGTCCAAGGATGCCGATGAAAACGCTCCCTATTCCAACTACGATACGATCGCAGCGCTGGGCGGCTTCGACTATGCGTTCGGCGAGAAACTAGTGGTCGGCGCTTTCGTCGACTACCAGACCACGGATTTCGATCTCGATGTCGCGGGTGGTCTCAGCACGGCCGAAAGCATCACCGGTGGCCTCTATGCCCGTCACACACGTGGCAAGCTTAACGCCACCGCCACCGCCTTCGCGGGCATGGATGAGTATGAGTCCAAGCGCAGCATCGTGCGGACACGACTGGGTTCGTGGGCTCTCGCCGAGACTGATGGCACACGGTATGGCGCGAGCGTAACGGCCGCCTATGATATCGCTACGCCGTTCTTTGATATCACCCCGACGGTGGGTGCTCAATGGCTGAGCTGGGATGCCAAGGCATTCACCGAGACTGGATCAAACGGCGCGAATCTTCGCGTGAAGTACCAGAGCGAGGCATCTCTGGCCTCCCGCGTCGGCTTCCGCATTGCTCGCAGCTTCGATATCCAAGCAGGCACGCTTCGTCCCTTCGTCAACTTCGCCTGGCAGCATGAGTTCAAGGATGGCGAACGTAATTTGAGCGCCGAACTCTTTGGCAGCACCTTTGCGATCAAAGCGCCAGGCATCGATGCCAACGGCTTCCGTGTCGACGCAGGTGTTGACTGGAATGTCACCAAGGCAATCAGCCTCACGGTCCGTTGCATCACCGAACGCGGTGGTGCTGCTGATGAAAGCGTGGGCGTGCGCGGCGGTCTCACCGTCGCATTCTAACCAAGACTTCGCTCCTTCTTTTCCAATCACGAGCGCCGCAGGAAACTGCGGCGCTTTTTTTTGGGCCCCTGGATGCTTCGCCAGGGCGCCGTGGATGCATTTTTCCGCGATCAGATGAGATCGGTCAACGGGCGCAGAACTGCGCGGGCGTTCAGATTATTTGCCAGCCACTCAAGTTGCCGGGTTGATCTCGCGACGGCCTCGTTAGGAGCGCGGAGCGTTTGAAGGACAGCATCGGCAAAAGTGGCGACGTCATTGGCGACGATGGCCACCTGGCCGTCTTCGATTTCGTTGAAGCCCTCCGCCCCTGCGGGCGTCGTGATGACGGGGCGGCCGTAGCTCATGGCTTCCACGAGTTTGATTTTCAGGCCGGTTCCGAGCGGAAGCGGCACAAGGCAGGCGGAGGTTTTGGCGTACTCGGCCTTCAGATCGTCAACCGGCCCAAGCACGCGGACTCCCGGCGGGCTTTCCTTGAGGGATTTGCCCACGGTGCCGGCAATGATGAGTTCCGCGCCGGGATATTGAGCGATGACGCGTGGCCAGATCTCGGATACGAGCCATTTGACGGCCTCGATATTGTGTCCGCTGTAGCCGCCGACAAAAAGGCAGCGACCGGGAATGGCCGTGGCCCATGGTTGTGGCTGCGGCGCGAAAGGCATCGGCACGGTGATCACGTTTTTGCCCGGCAGCATTGCCCGGAAGGCCTCGGCTTCACGGTCCTGAATCGCCACCACGGTGTCGGCGCGAGCCAGCAACGCGGCCTCCTCGGCGGGAGTCATCGGCAGAAAATCAAGTGGCTGGCCGGCGGTGCGGTAGAGCTCGGCGCGGCGCCAGGTGAGATTGTGCGTGAGCACGGAAACGTGAAGGCGCGCGCGTTCGCCAGGCGTGAGCGTGTCGAGCAGCGTGAGCATTGGCGTGCTGTCGATCAGGACATGGTGAGGCCTGAGCCGGCGGATGGTGGAGGCGGCGAAGGCTTGTTCGTCGGACGTGGCGGTGTGCTCGCCGCCGTTTTCCTGTTGTGCGTCGGGCGATTTTTCACCGAGCCAGCCGCGCAGTGTGGAGGGGATGCGCATCGAACGCAGCTTGGTGGTCCCGCGCACCCAGCCGGTCGATACGTAGGTGGCGGTGAGCG
The DNA here is from genome assembly GCA_049840895.1 of Nibricoccus sp. Lineage (GTDB taxonomy): Bacteria > Verrucomicrobiota > Verrucomicrobiia > Opitutales > Opitutaceae > Nibricoccus. The sequence goes on from JASGJB010000022.1 coordinate 7,496, forward strand.
GATCGCGCATCCAGCGGCGGCCATTGACGAGGGGTTTTCCGAGCCACGCGTAGTCGATGGCGATGCCCTGGCGGTGGATCTCAGTCAGCAGCGCATTCGGATAAACACAGCCGCCATGCTGTGAAGGCATGGCGAGCATGGGGCTGAAGAAGAGAAGGCGGCGCTGGGCGGACATTATTTTCGCGCGATACCGGTGAATTGGAGCCAGGCGGCCGTGCGTTTCATCGCTTCGTTGAAGGAGAGTGCGGGCGCATAGCCGAGAACACGTTCCGCTTTGGCGATGGGTAAACGCCACTGGCAGCTTTGGAGCTGGCACATTTCCTCGGAGATTTGCGGCGACGTGGCGGAAGGAAGTTTCCAGCCATCGGCCATCACGGGCTCGGGGAGGGCGGCGGCTGCTGCTTTGGCCAGGCGTTTCACGACCTTGGGAATCGCGGGCATGACGGCCATGGCGGATTTTTTCGCGGCGAGACGGGCGAGCTTCTGGCTGGCGCTGTCAGGGAACGCAGGCGGCGTGATGCTGTGGACGCGACTGAGGTCGGTACCGACCGCGGTCGCTATGGATGCGTAGAGATCGCGCCAGGTGATGGTTTCGCGATCGTTGACGAGGAAGACGTTTTTATCGGCCTCGGGTTTGGTGAGTGCCAGCCAGATGGCGTCGATCAAATTGTCGACGGCGATGGCGTTGCAGATGGCGGAACCGTCACCGACGAGCCAGGCGGAGCCGACCTGGAGTTGCTGGGCGATATCGGCAACGAGACGGGAACGCGGACCGTGGATGATGCTCGGGCGGAGCTGAACAAGTTCAACCGAACCGGATTCGCGGGCGCGCGTGAGGATGAGTTCGGCTTTGGCCTTGGCGACGTTGTACTCGGATTTCTGCTTAACGATCGGTGTCGATTCGTCGGTCGTGCCGACGGCGGGCATGAGCGTGTGCACGGCGGCGCTGCTGAGAGCGACGATGCGTTTGATGCCGGCTTTCTGCGCGGCGGGATAAAGCGCCTCAGCCATGGTCACGATCTGACCGGCGTCGGCGAGAGCGGCGTGAACAACGGCGTCGCATCCTTTGAGCGCTTCTGCGAGCTGGTCAGCGTTGGTCGGATCGGTGACGCGCCACGGAAGGGAAAAACGGGCGAGCACTGCGAGGCTGCGATAGGCGTGAACGATCGGCACGACCTCGGCTTTGCCTTCGAGGTGGAAACGTTCGACGAGGCGCAGGCCGACGAAACCGGAAGCTCCGATGATGGCGATTTTCATGCGGCGGCTCCTTTCTGGAGGCGGGCGTAACCGGCGGCTTCTTCGGCAGAGAGCCAGGGAAGTGTGAGCGGCTGACGTTGACGGTAGCAGGCTTCGATGAGTTTCAAGGAGCGGAGGCCTTCGGAGGCAGGGATGTGAAGCGGTTCGGTGCCGCGAACCACGGCGGCTACATTCATGAGCTGGCGGATGAAAGCTTGCGGAGAACCCTCGGCGAGGCGGCCGGTGTGCAGCAGGAGGCCGTCGTCAGTTTTGGGAAGGACATCCCCGCTGAGTACGGTATCGACGCCGTTGATGCTGAGAGCGACCTGTCCGGCGTTGCCGACCAGCCAGGAGACGGAGCCTTTGGCGAAGTTGATGCGGAAGACGTTCTTTGTGGCCCAATCACGGCTGATGCGGACCTCGCCGGTGAAACCGCCCGTGTACCTGAGTTTCAATTCGCAGTTGGCTTCAAGGCCGCCGGCGGCGTCGTCGCGGTAGTCGAGCGAAGCAGGTTCGCCGAACCACCAGAGGAGGAGATCGAGTGTGTGGACACCGGTGTCGTAGAGTACGCCGCCCGGTGTGATATCGCGGCGGAAGAAAGAATCGGAAGCAGCGTCCCAGCGAAACGGCCCGCCTTCCTCGACTTCGAAGGAGACGATGGGACCAAGGGATTGGGATACGCAGAGATCTTTGATGAACTGGGTGGCCCGGAAAAAGCGGCGGTAGAGGCCGATGGCGAGGGGCTTGCCCGTGCGTTGTGCGGCAGCGGCCATGGCTTCGGCGTCCGCGATGCTGGCGGCCATCGGCTTTTCACAGAGGACTCCGCAACCGCGTTCAAGGGCGAGGATCGACTGGGCGGCGTGAAGTTTCGGCGGAGTGCCGACGACAACGACGGTACCGGGATTAAGCGGGGCATCTTCGAATTTCGCGAGACTCAGGGCGTTGGGGAAGCGGCCGTGAATGCCTGCGCGATTGGCTTCATGTGGATCGCAGAGCGCAACCACGCGGACGGTACCGGTTCTTTCCAGATAAGAGAGGGCGGAGGCGTAGAAAAATTTGGTGATCGCGCCGCAGCCGGCAACGACGACGGGCACTGGTTCGGAGGATTGAGCGGGTACGGACATGAGGAGGACGAGGGCTGAAAAGAGATGATTGAAGGCTGAAAGCAGAACGGAGCGACAGGAAGGCGGAAAGTAACTGAACGAGGGCTAGTGGAGAGCCTGATGGTTTGCTGGAATCAGGAGAGAAGAACGTTATGGGCTGAGGCTCTTGACGAGTTGTTGCTGGATGGTGACGGGATTAAATTCACCGCGCGCAAACGAGAGTGAGAGCGCGGCGCGGTCGCGACGGAATGAAGGATCGCGGAGCTGGGTTGTGTAGCGCGCGATGCCGGCGGAATCGGAGGGAGCGAAGACGTCCGGGAAATTACGTGCACGGGCCCATTGCACGATGGCGGTGTCTTCGGGCGCGATGATGACGAGGGGCAGCCCGAGGTGACAGTACTCGATAAGCTTGCTGGGGAAACTGGTGCGCGTCCACGGCATGTCGTCGCTCGTGCGTGCGTAGCTGACCACCATGGCGGAGGCGTGATCGCGGTAGTAGTCGAGGGCTTCGGTGTTCTTGGGGAACGGGGCGCGCCAGTCGACGTGATGAGCACGCAGGAAGGAGACGTGCTCGGGATTTTCTTTGAGCACGGCCAGCAAAGTCCCGCCGGCCTCACGGATGGTTGCGGAGAGCTCGGCGAGTACCGGGAGTTGGGGCGGCCAGTAATTGCCGGCGTAGACGAGGAGCGGCGTACTTTCGGAAAGCTGAGAACCTGGAGCGGAGGCCGGAGCAGGATCAGTCGCCGCGGCAGATGCGACACCTTCGGGAATCGGGGGAAGGACGCCAACGATTTTGGGATCGAGCGTGAAGCAAGCGGCGAGGCCGGGAGAAGCGAACCACGCCTTGGTCGAATTCTCGACGATCCACTGGCGGCGCGCGTGGGCGCGGGTTCCTTCGTCAGCGGACTTCACGAAGTCGCGGGCGTCGTCATGAATGATCGTTGCGAGCGGGAGCTTGTAGCGACGGGCGAAGCCGACAGCGGCGAGGGAAAGTGTGTCGCTGAAGGCGGAGAGATAGGTGAAAACCGCGTCCGGTTTTGTGGAGCCAAGCCAGCTGCGGGCTTCACCGGCCCAGAGCCAGGCGCGAAAGGCGCGGGAGAGCGGGCGGTCAGGGTTGAAGGGAGGCCAGAATTTTTTGCGGTGGCTGAGTTCGAGAACGGGCCAGCCGTGCTTGCGACACCATTCGTCGGTCTGACCCCAATCGGCCACGACACGGACATCCCAGCCGGCCTCCGCGAAACGGCGCAGGTGGCGATAAACGATGATGGCACTGCCGGCGCCTTCTGCGGGAACGTGGCCGAAATAGACGAGGGTGCGGCGGGCGCTCATCTACCAATAACCTCCCTTGTCCACTTTCTTCGCTTCCTGAGGCGTTTCTTCAGGACGGGGCCGGACCCAGGCATCGTTGAAAAAGCGCTGGAACTCGGCGCGGGTGTCCCAGCGTCCGCCACGGATGCCAAAGAAAAGCTGGGTGGGGCCGCCCGTGTGAATGCCGATTTTGCCCAGGCGCTTGCAGTGAACGGCCAGCGGAATGCCTGCGGCGCCGCAGCCGATCAACGCGATGTCGAAGCCGGGATCACGGGCGAGAGCGGTCACGCGTTCTTCGAGCCAGCCGAGCATGGCGAACCAGTCGGAGAACGAATTGGCGGAAAAACCGTACGGACTCTTCAACGTGAGCAGTTCGAAATCGGGCAGCAGGCCGGGGACCGAGGACCATATGTGCCCGCGCTTCGGATACTGGACGCGGATCGTGTCTTCGAAGGGATGGACAACGAGCACGCGTTTGCCAGCCAGCGCGGCGGACCAGGGCGCCGCAGGATTGAAGTAGGGCTCGAGTGCGGTGAGGTCAGTCCAGTGGGCGCGCGGGCAGAGGAGCTCGGTGATCTCGAATTCGCCGGGGTTGTGCCAGAGGGCGCAAAGATCGAGATCGGGAAGGCGTTCGGCGAAGACATCGCAGAAGCGATGATAGGTGGCCTCGTTTTTGGGGAAGACGCCGGCCTGCTCGAAGAGCTCCTGTTCACCGTAACTCGGGACGGCGCGATTCACAGCGTAGTAGCGTGGAATGCCGAGGTGCCAGCTGAGGGCCTTGACTTCGACATCGCCGAGCTTGCCGAAGGCGGCGGGTTTGCCGGAGCGCAGCATGTCACCGATGAGCGTGTGGGCGTCGGGACCCCGATGAATGGTGCGGGAGTGGCAAAGTTTGATTTCGCGCGGAACGTTGCGCCGCGAAAGGTCGATCACGCGGTCGAGTCGCGTGGCGAAGAGCAGGCGGCGGAGTTGGTGTTTAAGCGACATCGCGCTGAGTACGTATGAAGTTTTTAATCGCGGAAACGCGGAAAGGAAGACGAGGAGTAGAACGGCTGGAAATCACTTTGAGATCAGGCCCAGCCGGTGTTTGAGGACGTAGGTGAAGGTGCGCCAGGATTTGCGGGAGGCGGGCTCGGCACGGAGGGCGCGGAAAACGTAATACCACGGACGACCGAGAGAACCGTATTGGAGTGATGTCACGGCAAAGTCGCGGAGATCATCGGTCGAGATGGCGGACTTGAAATCGGGCGGAGGAAAACCGGCTGCATCGAATGGAAGGCCGCGTGCGGTGTGGGCTTCGGCGAGAACGATAAGTTTGCGTTCATGGCGGCCCTGATTGCGGGTGAAGTTCACGCTCTGCTCGTGAAAGCGGTAGTGGAAAAGCACCTCGGGGAGATTGGCCAGCCGACCGATTTGCGCGAGGCGCAGGTAGAGATCGAGGTCTTCGATCCACTGGGCCTTTTCGCGATAGCGCCCGGCCTGCTCGATCGCCGCGCGGCGGAACATCGCGGCAGGATGGATGATGACACCTCCATTGCCGGAGATCAGCTCACGCTCGATTGTCTCGTGATCGGAAGGGCGGACGCATTCTTTGATGAGTCCGCCGGCGGCATCGATGTAGAGGAAGGCGGAGCCGACGCAGACGCAGTCAGGATTCGCGCGGAGGAACGTGATTTGTTTTTCGAAGCGCGCTGGCAGGCAAAGGTCGTCGGCGTCCATGCGGGCGACAAATTCGCCACGTGCGGCCGCGAGCGAATCATTGAGCGCGCCGACGATGCCTGTGTTGGGCCGGCTGATGACTCTGATGCGGGGATCCCGCGCCGCGAGTGCGTCGAGCAGGGCTTTCGAGTTGTCCTTGGAGCCGTCATCCACGACGACGATTTCAAAATCGCTGAAGGTCTGCGCCTGCACGCTGGCGATCGCACTTTCGAGATAGGTGGCCGCGTTGTAGACGGGAATGACGACGGAGATTGCGGGCGTCTTCATGAGGCGGCGGATGTTTCCGCCCAGGCCAGAAATTTCTCCGGAGCATTTTGCACAATGTAGGGCTGGGCGCGCGTGAGTTTCTCGGCGTCCCATTGCCACCAGGCGAGGCGCTCAAGGCGGGCGGTGATGTCGGCGGTGAATCGTTCACGTATCACCTTTGCGGGTACGCCGCCAACGATGGCGTAGGCCGGGACGTCTTTGTTGACGACGGCGCCGGCGGCGATGATGGCGCCATTTCCGATCGTGATGCCGTCACGGATAAAAACGTGTGCGCCGATCCAGACATCGTGGCCGATGTGGACGGTGCGGCGTTCGGTGAAGGTGGTGCTGGCGGCGAAAGTCGCGCCGCATTGCTTGCGCGTGGAATAAAAAACAGGAGCCGTGCTGACGAGATCGACGGGGTGTTCGCCAGCGCCGATGTAGGTGCGCGGGCCGATTGAGCAGAAGCGGCCAAGGCGGACATCGTTGAGGACGGCTTCGCGTGCGACGTAGGAATAGGCGCCGAGCGTAACCTGATCGAGAAGCGCACCGGGCTGAATGCCGATGAAGGATTCGAAGGTGGAGTTGAAGACAGAGACGCCCGCTTCAAGCGTGCAGTGATCGCCGAGTGTGGAGGCGCCGATATGAACGCCGTCGGAAAGCGTGGCGGCCATACCGAGACGCGTTCCGGGGTAAAGCGTGGTGCCAGCAAGGCGGGCACCCTGTCCAACCTGAACGCCGGAATGAATGCGCGAGTCTCCCCGGATGAAACTGTGGGCGCCGATCCGGGCTCCGCGATAACGGAGCGCGTAGAGCGTCTGGCGTAGTTGGGATTTGAGAGACATCGGTCGGCCGTTGGCGATCAGACGCGTGCATCACGCCAAAGGCGCAGGCGGGCTTTGATGTTGGCCCAGAAGGAAAGGCTGCTGCCTGCGTAAATCCGGGTGAGGAGATCGTCGGCGTAGCGATCGACCGTTTTGTCAGCGGGATGAGTGATGGGGCCGATGTCATGCGTGGGCAGGCGGAGACGGCTCATTTCGTTGCTGGTATGTGTGGAGTCACCGCCAAAGCCCAGATTCTCGATGAGATTTTCGCGTGGAAAGATGCAGAGACCTCCGAGCGAGCGGCAGGTGTAGACCCAAGGAAAATCCCACGTGCCCGCCTTGGTGAGATCGCGGCGGGCTTCTTCGTAGGCGGCGATCCAGTACGCACATTCCCAGGAGCTGGAGAAGCTGGCCTTGAGCGCGGGCAGACGGGAATCCCATGTCTGCATGTCGGCATCGTATTGCTGCCAGGCGCGGCGCCACGTGGCCCAGCCCCAGATCCAGGGATGGTGACTGAACCAATAGGAATCGGATGAGCGGCGATGAGGAGCGGTGAGATTGTTGCCCGAGACGTGCATCACGCGCGTGTCGTCGCGATAGCGTGCGAGCATGGCCTCGGCGTAACCAAAGAAACTCGGATCGGGGAGGCAGTCGTCTTCGAGGATGATGGACTCTTCGACTTGCTTGAAAGCCCAGGTCAGGCCCGACGCGATGCGGTTGCGGCAGCCGAGATTTTTCTCGGCAAAGTTGTGAAGGACTTCACAGGGCCAGTCTATGCCGTCCTCGATGAGCTTGCGGACGGCGGCGACTTTTTCGGCGTCGTCAGGGCGATGCGCGCGCGGACCATCGCAGACTATGAGGAGCTTGGGCGGACGGGCGGCGCGAATGCGGGCGAACACCTGCGCGGTAAGATCGGGCCGGTTAAAAACGAGGAAGGTGACGGGTGTCTGCATCGGCGGGAGAAGGCTGGTCGGCGGAGAACTGGCGTCAACCCGCGCGACCGAAGGGCAGGTGCAGCCGGCGTGAGATTGCATGGCCCAAACGCTGGAGCGGCGTGTGATAAAGGTGGTAAACGCTGCTGTCGGGTATGTGCGGGAGTTCGACGTGGCGGGAAGCGGGCTTCGGCCGGTTGGCGAGGTCGTCGGCGATGAGGCGGGCCAGGCGGGGAAAAAGATTGTGGTCTTCGAGCACGCGACGGCGGGCTTCGGCGATGGCGTCGCGATTTTTTTCGGCCTGGTCCGACGCAATGATTTCCGCGACGCGTCGTGGTGCATCGGGATCCGTGATGTCGAGCCAGACGAAGGACCCGGCGGGGAAAAACTCTTTGAGATTGGTGGCGCCGAAATAAATGGGCATCGCACCGGCGAGATAACAGTCGGCGATCTTTTCAGTCCAGTAATCGGGGCATGAATGGTTTTCCACCGCGATCGCGTAACGGTAGGCGGCGAGGCCGTCCGATTTGTCGGCGACAGGATTGAAGCCGCGGCCGAAGAGATCGAAGGGCACGTCCGATTTGCGCAAGCGATCCAGAAATTGCAGGCGCAGGCGGTGTCCTTTGTGTGCGCCGAGATTGCTGGTGATCCAGGCGAGATCCTTCGTTTTTTCCGGAGGCGGCGAAGCACGAAGCTCGTCGTAAGAGCGGCCAACGTGCCACGGGAGCGAGCCGTGCGTGTGGACGAATTTACGACCGCGGAGGCGGGGATCTTGCGTGAAAACGCGGCTGTAGTGAGGAAATCCTTTTTCGAAGCAGCGATAGGCGGAAAGCGGCGGCTCCTGGATGAAGCACCAGATGTTTTCCGGCGGGACCTCGACCGAAATTTTTTCAGGAACGTGATTGAGGACGATCAGGTAATCGCATCGCTCAACAGGATCGAGAGTGAAGCGAATATCATTCAGGACGCCGGTGCCGCCGGGGGTTTGCCGGAGGAGATCGGGCTTGGTCCAGGATTTGACGATGCGAACGAGAGTCATGGCTGGCGGCCCGCCACGATGTGGGCGCGTTCGGCGAGTTCGTGATAACAGGCATCCGGGCTCAACCGGTCGGCCGCCAGATTGCGTGCGGTCGTCACGAGCGTTTCGCGATCAGTTTTGGAATTTAAAAGACGGATGGTTTCCGCGGCGAAAGCGTCCGCATGGTCTGCCATCGCGAGGCCGGGTTTTAGGAATTCGAGTCCGTCGGCGCCCACTGACGTAGTGACGCACGCGCGACCGTGAGCGACTGCCTCGACGAGTTTAATTTTCACGCCGCTGCCTTCGCGCAGAGGGACAACGACCGCGGCGGCTTTTGCGTAGAAGTCTTCAAGTGACGGCACCAAGCCAAGGAGCTCGACACCCGGCACATTGGAGAAAGCGCTCAGGTGGTCTGATACGCGGCCGGCCACGCGAAAACGAGCGTCGGGAAAACGCGCTCTCACGATGGGCCAGATCTCCCGGATGAACCACCCGGCCGCATCTTTATTGGGTTGGTGGGAGCTGCCGACAAAGGCGCAGATGGGTGCGGAAGAGTCAGGCAGCACTGGGGACAGCGCGGTGGACATGTACGCAGTCGTAACCTCTTTTTCAGGCAGGAGACGCCGGAAGCAGCGCGCCTCCGTTTCCTGAATGGCGATCACGAGACTGGCCGCAGACAGCCAGCCTTTCTCTTCCTGCAACTCGGCGCCTTCGTCGAAGGTTTCGAGAAATTTTCCCTCTTGGATCCGGCAACGCCGGAAGCGGAAATCGTGAGCGAGCACCCAGGTTGGGCAACGAGGCTGCAGGCTGGCGATGCCCGAAAGCAACCACGTGTAGTTCACGAACAGGACATCCGGCTCGAAATCGCGGATGTGTTTTTCAAGAAAGCTCAGCTCAGCAGGCGAACTTGGCGAATTCCAAGAACGCTGCGCAGGAGGTGGCGAAGAATTATTTTCGGCCGCCGGAGACGATGCGGTGGAAGAGACCTGAGGGGTCGATGTACGGGAGCGGGGACGCCACACGGGGCTGAGAAGGCGTTTGATCGAGTGAAGCGTGCGGGCTTTTAGCGGAAGCCAGACGGCGTCGAAGTTGTAGAGCGTGCGGCCGGACCGCTTGAAGTCGCGGGCGCGAATATCGAAGGCGCTCGCACTTTCTTCGGGAAGCTGCGTCCGGAAGCTGCAATGAGCCTCATAGGGCAATTCCGTCCACGCTATGCGAACGGAGCATCCCTGGTTTCGCAGGTAGGAGAGCAGATCGAACGTGTAGGATGCCGCGCCCGACGAACTTTTTTCCGGGAGGATGCGGGTAAAAAAAAGTATGCGCGGAGGCCGGCCAGAGCGTGGACGCGTGGTGTTGGAAGCGGGAGAAACCGGCCGGACGGCGTCGGAGGTCATCGTTGTCTCCATCGATCAAATCCCAGCTTGATCTCACGAAGCCGCTGAACGCAGCGGCTGCGCAGGCGCCGATATTCAAACTGGAAGCGAGCACGCCGGCGGTGATGCTCGTAGATGTTGGTGTGCGGGAGCGAGGGAGTGAAATAGCAAGCCGCGGCCGGGACGTTCGAGATGCCATGCACCAGATGCGAGCAACGGGAAAGAATGAGGCACTCGCAGAGAACGTCGAAACCGACTCTGGCGCCGCCGGTGTTGTAGTGGAGGGATTGTCCGGGATCGCAACGCTGAGCGTCGAATGTGAGCAGTCGCTCTCCGTAGCGCTGCTTGAACGCCTCGAAAAGATTGCGCTGGTCCGTCGCCAGAAAAACGTGGCTGGCGCCGAGCCGGGCGGACTCGCGGTCGATCACGGAAAAATAGGCTTCGAGCGGGAGTCTCGCGAAACGGAAGAACGCGAGTTCGCTGTCGTGTTCATTGCCGCGCGCGTGCACGCCGATGACTGCGCGACCGGCAAAGGCATCGCGGACAAACGTGTCCACGGCTTTGAGCACGTGCGGACGCGGGCGGACGAAGCGTTGGAGAAGACCGCCCAGGAAGGCGCGGTTCTTTTCGTCGACGCGGCCGGGCGAGACGGCGAGGGCTGGATTGCGGCGGGTGATCCATTCGCCGTTTTCAAGCGTGCGGCCGGTGTCGCAGGCAGACTCCAAGCTGGCACGGGAAGGCAGCGGCGCGGGTTGTTGAGTCTGATTGTCGGGGACGAAAATGAGCGGTTCGAAGAATTGATCCCACGCGTTGTTTTCCGCGGGCGTGGACTGATCGGCGTAAAGGCAGTCGCGGCCGAAGTGAACCCGGAGCCGGAGCCGTCTTTTCTCGGCGACCGCGAGATAGGACAGAACGATGAAAACGAGGGAGAAAAACCCTGTCTTGCGCTCCAGGACGACGATCTCGTTCACCGCGTCTGGAATGGAGATCAACGCGCGCAAATCACTGCGAGTCTCTGCGAGTACGCGGGCCTCGACTGATTCTGGCGGAGCCTTTTCGAGATCGCGGGTGAGGTCGATCTCGTTGCTCGTAGACAGCCTTGATCTCGCGCCAGTCGGCGGACCACGCGGGGGCAAGGTAGCGGTGCAGATTCATGTTTGGAGCAAGTAGGTCGGGCCGATGAGGTGATGCCAGTCTAATGTAAACGGCACAGTGACAACGGGTCTAAAGTCTCTGGTTGGAGTGAATTGTATTGGTTTTCTGGGTTTCTTTCGCGCAGCAAGCCGTGGACGTTTATGAGCGTACAGGGGTGGGTTTGCCGCGAAACCGGCCAGCGAGCGCGATACCGGTGCGTTCAAGAAGGTAGTAGGAAACAAAACTGATCGCCGTCAGGCCAATGGCGATCACGAGCACGGTGGTTATACGTGCCACCTGCAGCGGGAAAATGGACGATAGATCCCGACCAATGCTTTCCAGCGGGCCGAGCAATGGCTGGTGCCAAAGATAAAGCGAGTAGCTGGCGACACCAAGCCGCGCGAGAAGTGCTTCGGAACGACTGACGGGCGTGGCGCGACAGGCGTAGTGATAGATCAGGAGAGCTCCGGCGGCCGCTGTCAGGCTGAACGACAAGGTTAACGAAGGACGCCACAGAATGCTCAGCAGACAGGCGATAATAGCGGCGATCAGGATGGGGATCCGATAAAAGCCACGATGTTTTTGCGTGGCGATATCCTCGGCCACGAGAGCGCCGAGCGCCCAGTCTCCGAATGAGAAAATCGAGACACACGACCAGAAGTTGATGGCGTGGTCAGGCCAGCCCGCGAAGGCGGAGGCAGTGATTTTTCCGATGGCTCCCAGCACGAACCAGGTAAGTGCGACGCGAGCCGTGCCCCAGCGCGAGCGCAGAAGAAGGAAAAGCGGATACAGCAGATAGCACTGAAACTCGACGGCGACACTCCAGAACGACGGATTGAGCCCGCTCCAGAAGTCGTGGGGCGTGAGCACGAATGACGTCGTTAAATGTCCGGCGAGGTCTGCGAAAGAGACGTCCGTGCCCAAACGCCAGATGGGCCAGAAGCAGAACAGGGCGATGGCCGCCAGAAAAGGCGGGTAGATGCGCCAGAAACGGCGCCAGAAAAAGACGCCCGCATCGAAGTGAGGCTGTCGCACAAAAGCCCCGTGGATGCAGAAGCCGCTCAATGCGAAAAAGAGCGGAACCCCGGCCCAGCCGACGGAAAGCCCGAGCAGTGGAATCGTCGAAGAAAGCGGCGCGGAAAAATCAGCGAGACCGTCGGCGCGCCACGGCAAATGCCAGCCGATCTTCGAGCCGAAAAAGTGGTACGCGACGACGGTGACTGCCGCGATCGCGCGAAGGACGTCGATCCGGATGAAGCGCGCGGCATGAGAACGCGGGCCCGGAGTTTGTGAAACGGGGACGGGCGTCATGCTGCGGGCGGACTGATTCAAGCGGCGGGGCCAGGCTGGGACCGGCGGAAAAGCTTGGTGCTCTCCATGCGGAGGCGCATCCATTTGTGCGCGGACCACTTTTTGAATTTCTTCCACGGCCGCGCGACGGACCAGCGCCAGCGATCGCTGATGCGATACGCGATACGCGTGGGAAGCGATTCGCCCATCAGGCGGAAGTGGTAGAAGAGCTCTCGATTGGGGAAGTTGTCGTCGCCGTGGTGCCCTGCCCAGTGGATGAGTGGTTCGGCTTTGCCGAAGTCGCGGTGACCGGGAACCAGCAGACGCCAGGCACCGTCGCGATGGGCGATGGGCGTTTGATCGCCCCAGAGCTTGTCGGGGTAGTTCGTGTTGAACTCGGGGAGGCGGATCTGGAGGAGCCCCTTCATGTCGACCGCGAAGTTGAAGAAAGGCTGGTCGTACTGATAGACGAAGTTTTCGCGGAGGCGTTTCGCGTCGGCCAGAAGGGCCGTGAGTTCGGAATGGGTGAAGTCACCGCGCCGTGCGAAAAATGCGCCGGCGTTGAATCCTTTGGTGCGGCCCGCTTTTGCCAGCTCGGAAGTCCACGGCGTGCGTTTGTAGACGTTATCGATGTCGTTATCGAACGTCATGAACTGCGCGCCAGAGCGGGAAAATTCGTCGAACAACTGGTCGAGCGGAGCGAGAACGGCGATGTCGATATCGAGGTAGAGAAAGTCGTCGAACGGGCCGGCGAAAGCGGCGAACTTTCGGAACATGTGGTGGCCGATGTGGACCGTGTCCCAGAGTTCGTCGCCGAGGCGGTCGAAGAAACCGTAGTCGGGATCTTCGTGGAGCTCGATGTTGTAGAGCTGCATCCACGGACGGAGTTTTTCGAGACGACCGTCGTACGGAAGCAGGCGGACGGGGATATCCGGGCTGTAGTGGCGAAGGCTGCGGAAAAGACCGATGGCGAATTGGAGGACGACATCGTTGCCGAGAATGTACACGCCCCGGGTGCGCTTTGTGGAGACAGCCGGAGAGGAAGGTGGACTGGAGTTGTCGGCGGGCATCGATTGTCGGCAGCGGAAATCAGGTGCTGGAGATCAGATGCGACGACGGCTTGGGGCGGGTGCCGCCGAAGCCACGGTCGGAGACGTTGTCGGCGGCGCTCGTCTGCACTTCCCAGACGGCGGCGTTGGAGACCGAGTCGAGGCAGTTGTGGCCGGTGATGATGGCGGTGCTGACCGTGTAGGAGCCGGGTTGGAGCGGCCAGTAGTCGAGGCCGACGCGGACGGTGTGCCGGCCGGCGGAAAGATCCCACGCCGTGCCGCTGGTGTCACTGTCGAGTGTGAGGATGCGGGAGCCTTCCAAGGTGTCGAAGCCGAGGCCGATCATGACCTGCTTGACGGATTCCTTCAGCTCGAAGGTGACCTCGATGTAACCGGGTTGTGCATACGAAAGCTGTTCGTTGCCGGCGATGCCGATGGAGAGAAGCCGGGCGGAGCGGCCCTGTTTGCCGAAGCGCTCGCGATCCTCGATGGCCACTGTGTTGGCTGAAAGGGAATTGCGGGACGTGTAGTAGTCGATCGCCTCCTCGACGGGGAGCAGACGGCTGGGTTTGCCGCGTTCGAGCAGCACGCATTTCGAGCAGAGACGGCGGATGGCCGTCATGTGATGGCTGACGAAAAGAATGGTGCGTCCGTGTCCTTGGGAGATGTTTTCCATCTTGCCGAGACACTTGCGCTGAAAGTCGGCGTCGCCGACGGCGAGGACCTCGTCGACCAGGAGAATCTCGGGCTCGAGATGGGCGGCGACGGCGAAGGCCAGACGGACGTACATGCCGCTTGAGTAGCGCTTCACGGGCGTGTCGATGAATTTGCCGATCTCGGAGAAGGCGACGATCTCATCGAATTTCCGGGCGATCTCGGATTTCCGCATGCCGAGGATGGCGCCGTTGAGGAAAACATTGTCGCGGCCGGAAAGTTCAGGATGAAACCCGGTGCCGACTTCCAAGAGGCTGGCGAGGCGGCCGCGGAGGACGATCTCGCCGGTGGTGGGCTCAGTGATGCGGGAAAGTACCTTGAGAAGAGTGGATTTGCCGGCGCCGTTGCGGCCGATGATTCCGACTGCCTCGCCGGGCTCTATCTGGAAGTTGATGTCGCGAAGGGCCCAGAAATCGCGTTCGGCGGATTCCTCTTCCTTGATGCCGCGAAGGCGGCGGCCGAGACGCTGGAGGTCGTCGCGGAGCGAGGTCATCCCGATCTGACCAAGACGGTATTTTTTGGAGACGCCGCTGACTTCGATGATTGGTTTGCTCATGGTGCGGGACTCAGACGGTGTCGACGAAAGTGCGGGCGGATTTTTGGTAGGAGAACAGACCGATGGCGAAAAGCGCCAAGGTTATGCCGACCGACGTAAGGTAACCGATGGTGGAGACAGTGCCGACGCCCAAGAAGAGATGGCGCGTCATTTCCACAATGGCCGTCATCGGGTTCAATTGCGCGAGCCAGACGGCGTTGGGGTATTTGGCGGTAAGTGTGGAGAGAGGAAAGATTACGGGGGTGAAATACATCCAGAGTGTGAGGACGAAGCCCTGGACCTGCTGGACGTCACGGTATTTGGCGGAGAGCGCGGAAAGGATCAGGCCAACGCCCAAGGCGAGTACGGCCATGTGAACGACGATGAGCGGGAACAGAGCCCACTGGAACGAGGGGAATGCCAGGAGCTTGTCAGGCTCGGAGGTGAATTGATGCCAGGCGTAGAAACCGAGGAAGGTGATCAGTTGAATGACCAGCGCGAGAAGGCTGGAGACAGTGACGGCCAGCGGCGGAATGACCCGGGGGAAGTAGACCTTGGCGAAGAGGTGTGTATTTCCGGCGAGCGAGTTGGAGGTGGAGCCAAGAACCGTTGAAAAATAGGTCCAGCCAAGCTGGCCGCTCAGAAAGAAAATCATCGGTGGAAGACCATCGGTGTCCACGCCGACGATTTTTCCAAAGACGACGGTGAATGCCAGCGAGTTGATGACTGGATTCAGCAGAAACCAAAGCGGACCGAGGATGGTCTGCTTGTACTTCGAGGTGAAGTCGCGCTGGACGAGGAGCCAGAGGAGATCGCGGTAGTGTTTGAGTCCCTCGAGATCGATGTGAAACCAACTCGTGTTGGGACGGATGCGGACTTCGATTTCAGTTGGAGGCTGGGAGGGATTCACTGCGTGCGACTGGTTGGTAGAGGACGGGCGATTGGCGGGCGAGACTGGCTAAAACGGCGCTGCCGGAAATCACAAAAGGATGTCCGGCAGCGGTCGGGCCTGGGCGGGCGGCGGAGTTTATTTGGATTCGGCCTTTTCGCCTTGGTACGACTTGTAGTAATCGGCCTTGTAGGCGCCGTAGCCGTCGTATCCGTAGTTCATGACAGAGGCGTGAGGCATGCAATTGAGGACGACTCCGAGGATGGTGATGCCTGATTCCTGGAATTTCTCGAGCGCCTTGCGGATGACGGCCTTGCGGACGGTCTTGAATCGGCAGACGTAGATCATCTCGCTGCAGAAGCGGGAGAGGAGCAGCGCGTCGGGGAAGACGGCGGCGGGTGGAGTGTCGATGATGATGAGGTCGTAAACCTTGGAGAGTTTATTGAAGAGATCGCAATGGGCGAGCTGGTCGATGACCTCGGTCGGGTTCTTGATGGCGTCGCCGGCGGGAAGCAGGTCGAGGCTGGGGCCGATCGTGACGACGCCCATTTTTTTGATGTCAACCTGGGCGTCGGCGTTGGTGCCGTTTTCACGGAGCCAGGGGAGCAGGCCGATGCCCGCTTGCGTGCCGAAATAGCGGCGCAGAGTGGGACGGCGGAAATCGCAGTCCACAAGGAGCGTCTTTTTGCCGTGGGCGGCGAAGACGGCGGCCATGTTGGAGGCGGTGAGGCTCTTGCCTTCGCTCGGAATGCTGGAGGTGAAGAGAATGCGCTTCGGGTAGGGGACGATGGAGCGAATTTCGACTTCACTGAACACGCCGCGATAGGCTTCGGAGAGGGCTTCGTCCTTGCCGAGGCGGAAGACATTGGGGCGCTCGGTCTCGCTGAGCTTCTTCATGGCCTTGATGCCGCCAAGGAGGGTTTGATCCAGACCGGATTCGACGTCGTGGCTGGATTTGACACGTGTATCGAGGAAGCCGAGACCGACGGGAAGGCCGAGGAGGATGACTAGGGCGATGACGGAGGCCTGTTTGATGACCTCCTTGGGCATGCCGGTGTCCGGGTAGGAGGGGACGAGGGCCTTATCGAGGATCTTGATGTTAACGTTATCGAGCTGGGCGACGATGCTGGTTTCGCTCAGGCGGGAGAGAATGTCCTGGTAGTTTTTGTTCTTAATGGCGGAGTCGTCCTCGAGGAACTTGTACTGAATGGTGATCTTATCGAGTTCCTGGGCCTGCTTTTCCGCTTCCGCATAGTCAGCGCGAAGACGCTGTTCGTGTTGTTTGGCGAAGTTGTAGCGGTTCTTGATCTCTGCGATGGCGAGTTCCACGGCGGCCTTGTAGCCCATCTGGGCGTCATCCATCGCAATCTGGTTTTCCTTCATGCGAGGGTGATCTTCCAGATAGCGCTCTTCGAGCTGCCGGCGATTGGCTCGCAAGTTATCCATGCGGTTCCGCATCTCGGTGACATTGCCGTAGGCGGCAATTTCAGCGATTTCCATGAGGTTCTTGTCGTTCTTCTGGTACTCGTCGATCGATTCGAGAAGGGTGCGAAGATTGGTCTGCTTGAGCTCGGCCTCGGCGAGGGTGTTGCCGAGCATGGCGACTTTTTGCTGCACCACGCCCTTGTTTTCGCCGAGAGCGGCCATGTTGTGCTTGGCGCGGAAGTCCTGCTTCTGACGTTCGACGCCTTCCATCTCGATGCGTTTCTCATCCGCCTGATTGCGCAAGAAAAGGATGGCCGAGCTGGTCTGGGTCATCGCGCGGTCGATGGTGAAGGTGATGTACTGGCGGGCGAAGCGATTGGCGATGAGAGCGGCGGCCTCGGGATCTTTGTTGGCGACGGAAATGCGCAGGATGGTGGTGTTGCGCTGCGGCTCGATACGGATGGCAGGACGGATGATCTGGTAGAGCTGCGGAGGCGGGGCCGTCGGAACGTCAGGATTCCTGTATGCGTTTTGAATCTGTTCGACCTCTTTGGGTGTGAAGGAACTCTGGACGGATTCGTAAAAGGTGTTGCTCAACATCTGCTCGATGTGGAGCTGGAGCTGCATGGCGGAGGTCGTGGTGGTATCGACGACGTCCTGCATGTTGGTAAGGACCTTTTCCTTCTGTGGTTCGAAGAGGAGTTTTACCTCGGTCCTGTAGATGGGCTCGGGCTTGGGTTGGGCGAGGACGAACGCCGCGGCGCCTGCAGCGGCGACGATCAGGCCGATCCACCAGCGCTCAAGAAACATATTGAGCAGGCTCTTCGGTGAAAAGCCGCCGCCGGAGGGCTTGTTCTGGCTTTGCTGGTCTGAGCCGCGTTTGGCGGAGGATGATTTAGCTGATTTGGACATGGTCGGGCCTGGATGAATGGTCGTCAGTTAGAACAAACGCTCGTCGACGTAGATACGGTCACCAGGGTAGATAGGAAAACTTTTCAGGGCGTTCTTACGGTTTTGCAGCATGGCCTCCACGTTGACGGTGGTGGATTGCTCGCGGCCCGTTTCGTCTTTGTGGTAAACCTTCACCTTGTCGGATTCGGCATTGGGCGTGAAGCCACCATAACGGGTGATGAGTTCAACGATCTCGATGCTGGCGACTTCCTTCGGAAGCGGGAATACACCCGGACGCACGCCGCGGCCGGTGAGAGTTACTTCATTGGTCGCGTAATCGCGGACGGTGATGCTGACCAAAGGTTTTTTGAGGAGCTTACGCTCGACGAGGGTCTGCTCGATGAAACTTTCGGCCTCGCGCACGGTTTTATCGGCGAGAGTGATTTCATTGATCAGGTACATCCTGACGGCGCCTTTCTTATCGATGCGCTGTGCGGTGGACAGATCCTCCTCGCCGTGGACGTTGATGGATATTTCGTCGCCGAGCGACAACCGGTAGCCGGGGTCCGTGGCCATGATAAGCGGAGCCGCGGTCGGGGCGGAGGGATTGTTGGTCCCATTTTTGGACGCTGCGGCATTTGTTTTGCCGGACACATTTGCGTCCTGGGCGCAAGTGACAGACGCGCTGGCGATCAGCACGGCGAGAATGAAAAGCGGGTGACGTGAGGAGCGCATGATGAAAAGGCGGGTCGATTAAAAGGTGACGGTGACTGAACCCATGACAGTGTGCCGTTCGTAACTGGTCGGCAAATACCGTCCGGGCTGAAACCCTGTGGAGGAGTTTTGGTTATACTGATAGGTATAACCTGCGCTGGCACTAAGGTATTTGTTGAAAGTGCGTGAAATGGTGAGGCTGGCGTCCAAGACACTGTCGGTTCGTGTAACGCCCCGGTAGCTGCTCCACGTATATCCAACCGTGCCGCCCAGGCTGGTGCCCCGGCCAATTTGTTCGTCAAAGCCAGCTCCGACACGGGTATTTTCGACCGCTACGTTGGTTACCGAGAGGTCAAGAGAACGGCTCGCGTTTACATGGAGCTTGGTGCGCTCACGGGCCGCCCAAGACAGGCTAAGGCGGCCGCTTAAGAACTTGCTGGCGTTATCGTTAAGACCGGCCATGGCGGACTGGGAATAGGAGAACGACGCTGAGCTGGTGAGTCTGGGGAAGCGGTTCCGGGGAAGAAAGGGACCGTCGAGTGTGGCGGTAATGAAACTGCTGGCGCTACGGGTTTCGCCATTGGTGGTCTCACCGGAAGAGCGATTAAGCACCGTATAGCCGTAGTTCAGAGAACCTTTGACGTCGCCGTAGAGAGCGCGGGTGAGTCCGATGCTCAAGCTATTCGAATACTGGTCGAGGCCGACGCCGGTAAAGGCGTCCCCTGACGTTTGGACGATCGTTAGATTGTGAGTGAAATCCAGTGAAGTGCCCCGGAGAAAGCCGTTATAATTAACGACGAACTGGTTCTGGAAGATGTCCTGATCGCTGTAGATATCCCGGGTGGCGGAGCTGTAGCTGAAGGTTTCGCCCAGATCGATGCGTTCACCGAGCCGGTAGTTGAGGAGGAGATTGCTGCTGACGGTCTGCGAGGTGACGCGATCGTTGACGTAGAGGTCGACAACGGTGGCTTCATTGTAGCCGACGTTGAAATTTCCGTCGAGGCGTTCGCCTTCGACTGTGGGCAGCTCGATCGAAAGATTTGCCCGGATATCGTCGGAATCGAGGTCCTTGTTTACGTCGTACCGGTTGAAAGCCATGCCTGCGTCTGCGTTGATGGCACCGCGGCCGGCGTTGCGGCGGTAGCGCAGCGAGGGGTAGACGGTATAAATGGTGTCCGGCTCGTTGGTCTCCGTTCCGATGAAATAGGAGTCATAAGTCGCCGAGCCCGTGGTCTGGAGAAGAAGAAGGCTTCGTGCGAATTCGGCGAAGCCGAAGCAGGGGGAGGTGGCGACCGTAACGAAGAGGAGGGGTAGAGAGGCGCGGAGCGCGGTGCGGTGCGAGATGATCACGGGGAGGGCGGCTGAGTTCTTAGTTCGATAAAGGCAGACGGGAGCTTTTATTGGCGGCCGGACTGGTGATCGCGACTCTCATTTTGAAAGTAATTGGCGGAAAGACGTGTAGGGGAATAGCTGATAGTCTAGGCTAGGTGTGATCGGGTGGCGTGATACCAAATCCAAAGCATTGACGGAGTGTTACGTGTGCAGATGGAACCGCGTAACGCGTCTCGGTGCCCCAGATTGGTCTAGATATTTTGAATTTGGCGTCAGGAAGCAGATTTCGGGCGAGAAGACAGGCTTTTGAACGTGGATCGATTCGTCAGCCGGTCAGACGCAACTAACGGCCGGACAAACGCTCAGGTGTTTTTGGCCGCGATGGTTTTGGCGAGAGAGTCTGCGAGGGCTGATTCCTCAGGAAGGGCCGTTTGTGCGTCGAAGTTGTTCAGATAGCTGCGGGCTTCGGAGACCTGGCCTTGTTCGAGCGTGATGGCCGCGCGCAGCAGATTGAGCTGTGCCGGGCCGCTTTCACCCATGGCGACAAGCTTTTCGATGATGCGCCAGGCATCAGCGTGGCGGGACTGCTTATAAAGCGAGAACGCGTAGGTCTTGGCGTTGAAAGGCGTATCGGGGGCGGTCTCGTAGGCTTGTTTCGCGAAGACGTGGGCCTTGGTGACGTTGGTGTTGGTGAGGAGGCTGTAATATGCGAAGCGGCTCTTGTCGTCGGGCGTGGCGCCATCGGCTTCGACCCGAAGGGCATAGATACGGGCGAGTTCTCCCGTCTGTCCGTTTTGACGATAGTGGTCGGAAAGTTGGGTGAAGGAGTTGGAGTCGGTGGGATCGCGCTGAACGATGCGGTTCAGGATGTCCACGCGTTCAGCGGACCAGTTCCAGCGTTCGCAGATTTCCTCCAGGACGGTGAGCTGTGCGGGGCGGTTGGCTGTGGTGGTCACCAGGCGCCAGGTGGCGCGGAAGTCGGCTTCTTTGCCGAGATTTTTCTGCGCGTAGGCGAGGAGCGTGAGGCGCAGGAAATCGTTTTCATCCCATTTCTCGTTTTTGAGCGTGGATTCGAGGCCGCGATAGTCGTCGGTGGCGTAAAGGGAATCGGCGAGGTTCAACTGAACGGAGGAAGTGCGGTAGCTGGCGGGGAGGGCTTGGAGCCAGCTTTTGCGTTCACTGGTGCCGGCCGCATTCGCGAGGCTGGCCAGACGGGCCGAGGTGGCGGTGTCACGACGGGATTTCTCCACGATGACGAGGGCGTCTTGGTAGAGGCGCTTTTCTTCGGGGAGGAATTGATCGAGTTTGAGGTGGGTGGTTTGCTCCACGCCCTCGTCGATACGTCCATTGGCGATCAGGAGGACGCCATGGAGGAGCGTGCGCTCGGGGGATGCCAAGGAGCCGATACCGAGGGTTTCCAGGACCTGAAGGGCCTCCTGGGGTTTGTTTTGTTTGTAGAGGGAGAGGGCGTAAGTGGTGGTGAAGTAGGGGTTCTTCGGGTCTGCCTGATAGTTCTCGCGGGCGTCGGTGTGAGCGCGGTCGAGCGAGGTGCCAAGAAGGAGGCTGGTGTAGGTGTAGTTGCTCTTGGATTCGCGATCGTTGGGATCGTTCTCATTGATGCGGCCGAAGAGCCGGTTGAGCGCAGCCGTGTTTTTCTTGGAACGCTCCCAGCCGCCGAGTTGCTGGCGGGCGGTTTTATCGGAGGGATCGAGGGAGAATTTTTTCCAGAGAAGTTCGATGCGTTGCTCAGGCCAGTTCCAGGTGATCGTGCGGGAAAGGAGGGTTTGGAGGCGGCGGGTGTTGCTGCCGACTTCAATGACCGCGAGTTTCCATGCTTCGCTGAACGCACGTTCGTCACCCCGTTTGCGGGCGGCGTAGGCGAGAAGGGCCTGGCGCATGTACTCATTTTCCGTCCACTTCACGGAGTTGAGGTAGGTCTGGAGGCCTGCGAAATCGTTGAGCGAGAGAATGGAGGCGGCGTAGACGAGCTGGACGCTCTCGTTTTCCCGTATCTTGGGTGATAGCGACTCGAGCCACACGCGGGCCTCCGCGTTCATCTCGTGTGAAACCATGTAAATGACCAGCAGGCCGATGCTGTCGGGCTTCTCGGCGTAGGCGGTTTTCAAGGTTTCGAGGTAGGGAGGAAGGCGTTTGGGGGCGGCCTGCCGGTAGGCCTCTGCGATCATGAGTTGGGTGGGCGCAGGAAGGTCGGGGAGGAGGCTGAGCTGGTTCGCGATTTCGAGAGCTTCGCCATCGGTCTTTGCCTGAATGGTGTCCGAAAGAAGGAGTGTGAGCGCGCGAACACGCAGGGCGGGGTCGTTGGCCAGGCTGCGGATTTCGGCGCGGATGGAGGGCTTATTGTCCTCGAAGCCGTCGGTAAGGCGGATCTGGGCGAGGTCGAGACGGGCTTTGTTGTTGTCGGGCTGCAGCTTCACCAGGCTCATCAAGTAGTACTTGGCCTTGGTCTGATTGCGCATGACCTGGCTGACTTGGGAGGCGAGTTCGTAGAACTCCACCGACTGGGCGGCCTCGGGGCCCATTTTATTGATGGCTTCGAGCGCCTGGGGGTAGGCGCCGAACTTAACGGCGATGCGGATGAACTTGAGCTTGTTTTCGAGGGTTGGTTGGACGCCGGCGAGACCTTGCTGGTAGACGAAAACCTGAGGTGAGTTTTGCTTTTCGGTGATTTCGACAGCGAGTTTCCAGGCGTCGACGTTGGATGTGTTGTACTGGATGGCCTTGCGAACGGCGGCGAGGGCGGCGGGGTAGTCGCCTTGGGAGAGGTGTTCGCGGGCGATGTTGTTGGCGCGTTTTTCGCGCCAGTTTTTGTAGGCGGGTTTGCCGAAGTAAACGTAGCAAACGATCGAGAGCCCGAGCAGGAATACGGCAGCGCAAAGATAAATGACGGCCCGGGTGCTGCGTTTTTTGGGGAGGAATTTTAACATCGGAAGGAGCTGGTTCAGGACTGGGGGGCTTTAAGGGGGTGGAAGAATTCGGAGAGTGTACGCTGGACGATCGTCTCGGCCTCGTCGCGAGCGAAGGGACCGGAGAGGGAGATGCCAATCACGCGCTGACCGAGATTGCGGTGGCCGCGGAGGACGGAGTCGATGCGTTCTTGGGTATTTACAAAGTGGTATCCGGTTTTTTCGCCATCTTGCACGGAGATATCCTCCATGATCGCATGGTAAACATAGACTGTGCGATTGCCCGCTTCGAAGATATAGGAGGAGAACGGGACATCGATCGCAGAGGTGTGGGCGCGAAACGGACCGGTTTCGGCCTTAAAAACCAATCCGGTGGCAGGAAGGCACACGGTCGGGTGATGGGCGCTGGAAAGGAATTTCGATACGCGGCCGGGATACCAGCGAACGTAGTACATCGGAAATTGATAGCCCTCGGGGGTAGTCCAGGGAAGCGGTTTCGCCCTCGTTGTATTTCAGGATGGCCCGGGTGCGCTCGGGGAATTCGCCCATCTTGAAGGCCGTGGGCTGTCTTGGGCGAAATCGACGGCCCATTCTTTAGGCGGCGGGAGCTGCGATTCGGTGACTGCGGCTATCTGACTTCGGTGGTGATCTCGGCGGATATGATGGCGACGAATCCGAAGATGACGAATGCCAGCGGGAACGGAACGGGAGCGAGCGGAGGGGCGGGCTTTTCGGAAACGACTGGCGCTGAAGCTTCGCTGGCGCCCGCTGCTTTTGCCGCGTCGAGTTTATCGGCTTCATCGAGGGCGACGAGTTTGGCGCGGAATTTATCGAAGCCGAGTGCGAGGAACCACAAACCGGCGAGGCAGAGGATCATCACGACAGTACCGACATGGTCGTGCAGATTTCTCCATGACGTCGTCGCCGCGCGTGCCCGCGATGTAGGTGAGCGTGGTGGTGCGGGCGATGTTGAGGATGAAGGCGACGGCGAAGGACGAGGCCATCAAAAGGGCGCGAAGGAAAATGTTGAGGCGGTAGAATTCGCCGAGGCAGGGCATCATGAACGATGTCTGAAGGGAGCGGATACCGCTGCAGGCCTCGGCGACGTTGACCCAGGTTTCGCCAATCTGGATGAGGTTGCCGCGGTTGATGGCGGGGATGCCGCAGAGCGTGAGCGTGTCGGCGCTGACCAGCGTGTTCCAGCGGGTGAGGGTCTGGACGATGTTTTCCTCGATCTGGACGGGCCAGGGCAGTGCGGTGAAGACGAAGAAAATCGGGAAGGCGAAATGCCAGACGTAGCGCAGACGTCCCATGGCGTAGAGCGCGGAAAGCGAGAAGCCTGCGGTGAGGCAGGTGAGGTAGACGTTTACTTTTACCCAGTCGGGGTTGGCCTCGTTGATCACGCGCAGAGGCAGATACAGGAGGAGCAGCAGCGTGGGGGCGAGGAGCCAGGTGCTGTTCGGATTCTATCGTGTTTCCCTATTAACCTT